>CAVZBR010000014.1:0-103315 GCA_963773585.1 uncultured Gammaproteobacteria bacterium | reverse complement strand
GCGGCGCATGCATGACGCCGATATTGGAATTATCGAAGGCAATAAAGGTCTTTACGACGGGCTCGACCTGGACGGTAGCAACAGCAATGCAGCCCTGGCGACGCTTCTGGGCGCCCCCGTCATTCTGGTGCTGGATGCCCGAGGAATGACACGCGGTATTGCGCCGCTGGTACTCGGCTATCAAGCATTCGACCGCAATCTCAATATTGCAGGCATCATACTCAACAAGGTCGGCGGCAGGCGCCACGAATCCAAGTTGCGCGCGATCCTCGATCATTACACCGATGTACCGGTACTCGGTGCCGTACACGCCGACTCTGGCCTGGAAATCGACGAGCGGCATCTGGGTTTGATACCAAGCAACGAGTCCTCACGCGCGGCGGAACGAATCCGCCACATCGCGGACGCAGTTGCAGCGCAGGTCGACCTCGACCTGCTTCAACAAATCGCGGCTTCCGCCACCACGCGCACACTTTCCGCTGCGCCAACACCGCCCGCGCCACGGACCCCGGATGTTCGCATCGGAATCGCCCGCGATTCGGCATTCGGCTTCTATTATCCGGGTGATCTCGAGGCGCTTCGCGCCGCGGGTGCGGAGTTAGTCGAATTCAACACTTTGTGCGATACACAGCTGCCCTCGGTAGACGGATTGTTCATCGGTGGCGGTTTTCCCGAAACCCATATGCACCAGTTGGAATCAAACACCGCATTGCGCAATGACATTCGGACATCGATCGAATCCGGTATGCCCGCATACGCCGAATGCGGCGGTCTGATGTACCTGGCCAGGAACATCAGCTGGCGCGACGAAAGCTGCGAAATGGTCGGCGTGCTGCCGGCGGACATAGTCATGCATGAAAAGCCACAAGGACGCGGCTACATTCGCCTGAAAGAGACCGGGACCGGTCTTTGGCCGCTGACGACCGGCGACGGCGTGCTGTACGGGCACGAATTTCACTATTCGAGTATCGAAAATCTTGATCCGGATCTTCGGTTCGCATTTGAAGTGCAGCGCGGCACGGGAGCCAACGGCCGCTACGACGGCATCGTGTATCGAAACCTGCAAGCGAATTACGCGCATTTGCGCGACGTCGAGAGTAATCACTGGGCGCAGCGCTTCGTGGATTTCGTTCGCCAGGTGCGCGCGGAGCGCGGGCACCTGCGGTCAGCCGAATCCAGTGCGACCTGACCAGTTCACAATCGAGAGGACGACGTATGTTTAGTTTGACCGAATCCGCCGCCGCACAAGTGACAGAAGCTGCGAAACAGGCCAATTGTGAAGGCATGCCCTTGCGCGTCGCCGCCAAGTACAAGGAAGACGGCAGTATCGAGTACGGCATGGGCTTCGATCAGAAAAAAGATATCGATTTGAGTTCAAACCAGCACGGTGTGGAGTTGCTGATCGACCCTGCCAGCGCTGAACTCCTGGACGAATGCATCATGGATTTTGTTGAAATGGAGCCCGGTAAGGAGGAATTCATTTTCATGAATCCCGCAGACCCGCACTACGTGCCGCCAAAATCCGGTAAGAAGCGCAAAAGCTGATCCTCCTGTGGCGGCCCGAAGCAGTGATCCGCTCGCCCAGGTCCCAGACCCTGGCTGCGTCCGCTATCTTGTTGATATAAACTAGGGTTCTTCTAATACCGGGTCTTCGGACCGGGAGCAGCACGTACGTGGCCACTGCCAGCGACCGCCAACCCATCTCACGGCGCACGCGCGGTTCCGGGCGCGCCAATTGGCGCAACCGGATCTATTCCGCGACATCGACCTTGCGCATCAGGACTCGCACGCTGCGTTCCAGCGGCCTGTTCGGCCCGCTGGCGAGTCTGTTGGGGGTGCTTGCCCTACTCTGTCTCACCAGCTTCGCGCAACGCGCAGTAAACGGCGCCGCTGCCACGCTGGTTCTGGTCATGCAGCTGGCGTTGCTCGCTTTGGGAAGTGCCCTGGTCGCGCTGATCTTGGTACGGGCCCAGCAACGGTTGATGGAGCCGCTCACGAACCTTCGCGGCTGGGCGCTACGGATGCGTGGCGGAAATCTTTCGGCCCGTATTCCGGTACCCCGCAGCGGTGAGTTCGCCTCCCTTGCAAAAGACATCAACAGTCTGGGCGAAGAACTCAAGCGCTTGTCTCGCGATATGGACTCGGAGGTACGTAAGCAGACCGCCCGTACCGAAATCAAAAATCGCTCGTTGGAGATCCTGTACGATGTCGCCGCGAGCATCAATACGTCGCGGGATCTCAATGACTTGTTAAAGCGCTTTTTGCTGACGCTGTCCGGAGTCACCAATGCCAAGGCGGCGACGGTGCGGCTTCTTACCGACGACGATCGGATGCGTCTGGTGGCCAGTCTCGGGCTCGACGAAGAGATCGTTCGGGAAGAGGAATTGATATCCACTCAGCGCTGTCTGTGTGGCAAAGCGGCGACACTGGGCGAGATCCACAGTCAGACCAACATCCAGCAATGCGGGCGCTTCGCGGGCAGGCCCTTCTTCGAGGAAGAAAATATCGAAATGCTGGCGGTGCCTCTCCAATACCGGGGCAAGACTCTGGGCGTCTATAACCTGTTCGTGCCGCGACCCGGAATCGTCGGTCGAGAAGACATCAAGGATCTCCTCACCAGCATCGGACGCCATCTGGGCATGGCCATCGAGAAAGCTCGGGTCGATGAAGAATCCAAGCGCCTGTCCATTCACCGCGAGCGCAGCATGTTATCGCACGAACTGCATGATTCCCTCGCTCAGACGCTGGCCAGCTTGCGCTTTCAAGTGCGCATGCTGGACGAGACATTGCAAAGCAGCGACAACGCCAACGCGCGCCGGGAAGTCCTGCAAATCAAAAACGGGATCGACGAGGCCTATACGGAACTGCGGGAACTGCTCAGTCACTTCCGTGCGCCATTCGATCAACGGGGCCTGATTTCAGCATTGGAAAAGGTTATCGACCGTTTCCGCAAGGAAGCCGGCATGCTGATATTTTTCCAAAACCAATGGAAGCTTGAGAACCTGCCCTCGGTACTCGAAATGCAGGTTTTGCGCATCGTGCAGGAATCTCTAAACAATGTGCGCAAACACAGCCAAGCACATGCGGTAAGGGTATTGCTGCGCACCGCCAGCGACGGTACCAACACCGTTCTCATTGAAGACGATGGCATCGGCATGCGTGAACGCGTTCTGGAAAGCAAACCCGGAGAACACATAGGCCTGTCGATCATGCAAGAGCGCGCTCGGCGGCTTGGGGGTGAACTGAGCATCGAAAGCGAACCCGGCGAAGGCACCCGGGTGTTGCTGACGTTCCGCTACAACGAAAACGAACAGCGCGACTTGCTGGAAATGATCTGAGTATCGCATGCGCATACTTCTTGTGGACGACCACGCGCTGTTTCGCATCGGACTCGAGGGCCTGCTCGAGCGCCGCGAAATCGAAGTGGTAGCGTCGGTCGGGGACGGCCGCGAAGGAATAGAACTGGCCCGCAAACTGCAACCGGACGTGGTATTACTCGACATGCGCATGCCGGACGTCAACGGAATTCAGGTTCTGCGGCAGCTTCGGGATGAAGGGCTGGAAATTCCGATTGTCATGCTGACTACCAGCAACGAGGAACGAGACCTCATCGAATCTTTGCGCAATGGTGCACAGGGCTATCTCCTCAAGGATATGGATCCGGATGAGCTGGTCAACGCGCTCAAGGATATCGTCGATGGCAAAACGGTGGTCGCTCCAGAACTGGCCGCGGTTTTAGCCAAGGTCGTCCAACAGGGCAACAATCCGCAGGTTCTGCACCCGACGCCGTTCTCGGAACTGACCCCACGCGAACGGGAGATACTCTGCCATTTGGCCGAAGGTCACAGCAACAAAGTGATCGCCAAGCTGCTCGGCATCTCCGACGGCACTGTCAAACTCCACGTCAAAGCCATACTGCGCAAGCTGGATGTGCATTCGCGGGTCGAGGCTGCGGTCATTGCCGTCGAGCAGGAGCTTTGTCAGAAGGATGGCTCATAGAATCCTGCCCAGCACTTCGAATTGGAATCCAAAACGCAATTCCACTCATACTCCGGGCGCACGAAAGTTGAGAGCAACCCATGAAACGCTACCGTGACCTTATACAAGATGTCCTGCCCGCAATTTCCGAAATCTTGCCTTGGGACCTGGAAGACAAACTGAAGGACCGACAAAAACCAATCATGGTCGACATCCGCGAACCCTACGAATTCGACACGATGCACATCGAAGGCGCGATCAACGTGCCGCGCGGTATTTTGGAAACAGCCTGCGATTGGGGTTACCAGGAGACGATCCCGGAACTGGTTTCGGCTCGCGATCAAGAAGTGGTCTTGATGTGCAAGTCGGGAAATCGAAGCGCACTCGCTGCCAAAGTACTGCAGGAAATGGGTTATACCGCGGTTGTGTCGCTGAAAACGGGTCTGCGCGGTTGGAACGATTACGAACAACCGTTGGTGGATCAGCAAGGAAAGCCGGTGGACGCTGACGACGCAGAAGTGTTCTTTACCGACAACGTCACTGAAGCGCAACTCGGCCCCGAATCGCAGTGATCGACAACCCGATTGCCGTCGATCTCAAGCGCTGTTTTAGCCGTTGTGCATGAATACCTTCTGTTCTTCGTGACCGGGATCGAACCATTTGAGTTTGTCGTGCAGCTTCACCACTTCGCCGACAATAATCAGGGTCGGCGGCTTGATCTCAGCGTTATGCACTACCGAAGGCATGGTCTCGAGGGTTCCGGTAAAGATTCGTTGTTCGCGCGTGGTGCCTTTCTGAACCAGTGCGATGGGCATACTCGTTGGCATGCCGTGGGCAATGAGTTCCTTGCAGATGATATCGACGCCGTGCAATCCCATGTAAAATACTACCGTCTGATTGGGCTGCGCCAGAATCTGCCAGTTCAGATTCATGGTGCCGTCTTTCAAGTGGCCGGTGGTAAAAACCACGGCCTGGGAATAATCACGGTGGGTCAACGGGATTCCTGAATAAGACGCCACGCCCGAGGCGGCCGTGATCGCCGGAACCACTTGAAACGGTATGCCTTCGTCCGCCAGCGTGTCGATCTCTTCCCCACCGCGACCAAAGATGAACGGGTCACCGCCCTTGAGACGGCATACGCGCTTGCCCTCCTTCGCCAAACGTACCAGTAGCTGATTGATACCTTCCTGCGGTACAGCGTGGTTGTTGCGTTCCTTGCCGACGTAGATCCGTTGCGCGTCGCGCCGACACAGATCCAACACCTCTTGCGATACCAATCTGTCGTGTACGATTACCTCTGCTTGTTGCATGAGCCGCAGTGCACGGAAGGTAAGCAAATCCGGGTCACCGGGACCTCCGCCGACCAGGTAGACTTCTCCGCAACTTTGCCCTTCGCCGCGTCCGGCGCGTTCCAGCGCTTCTTCCAACGCTTTCCGCGCCGCCGAATCCTGGCCGGAAAACGCCATCTCCGTAATGGGCCCTTGTAGTACGTCTTCCCAGAACTGACGGCGTTCGTCCACGGACGGCAGCACGCGCTTGGCGCTGTCTCGATACTCTTCCAGCAATCGGCCCAACATGCCGTATGCAGATGGGATCATCGTCTCGAGCCGCGACCGCAGGGTGCGCGCCAATACCGGCGAAGCGCCGCCGGTTGAAACTGCGATCTGCACTGGCGAACGGTCGATCATCGACGGCACAATGAAGCTGCAGAGTTTGGGATCGTCCACCACGTTGACCGGAACGTTGCGCCGTTGGCACGCGGCGGAAATTCGGCGGTTGACCTCGGCATCGTCCGTGGCGGCGATGACCAACGTGCAGTCTTCCGCATCGGCTTCCTGATATTGCCCTTGGCGCAGTTCGATTTCGCCGCGCTCGCTCATGCGCGCGACCTCTGCAGAAATTTTCGGGGCGACCAGCGTGACCCGCGCGCCGGCGGCCCGCAACGCGGCCGCCTTGCGGGCCGCCACCTCGCCGCCACCGACCACCAGACAACGTCGGTCCTTGAGGTTCAGAAAGATCGGGAAAAAGTCCATAACGCTGCCTCGGGCGCCCACGGCGTCACCACCACCTTACGGGCTAATTGTTGAATTATCCGACAATTCCCACGGCGGCTGTATATTCTATTCGGGATAGCCGTCAGCGGCCGATGGTGGCGAGGCCGCCCATATAGGGCGCCAGCGCCTCTGGCACGCGGATGCTGCCGTCGGCCTGCTGGTAGTTCTCCATAACTGCCACCAGCGCGCGGCCCACGGCGAGTCCGGAGCCATTCAGGGTGTGCAACAGTTCCGGCTTGCCGGTCTCGGGATTGCGCCACCGGGCCTGCATGCGGCGAGCCTGAAAATCCCCGAAGTTGCTGCAGGACGAGATTTCCCGATAGGCGGATTGCCCCGGCAACCACACTTCGAGATCGTATGTTTTGGCGGCGGAAAACCCCATGTCGCCGGCACAGAGGCTGACTACACGGTACGGCAGTCCCAGGCGCTTGAGCACTTCCTCGGCGTGGCCGGTCAGCGCTTCCAGCGCTCGGTAAGAATCTTCCGGTCGCACCAACTGCACCAGTTCGACCTTTTCGAATTGATGTTGCCGAATCATGCCCCGGGTGTCTTTGCCGTATGAACCGGCTTCTGATCTGAAACAAGGCGTGTGGGCTACGCGGCGGCAAGGTAGCTGCTTGGCATCCAGGATTTCGTCCCGCGCCATGTTGGTGACCGGCACTTCGGCGGTCGGAATCAGGTAATAATCAAATTCGCCCCGCAATGCGAACAGATCCTGTTCAAATTTCGGCAGTTGCCCGGTACCGCGCAAGCTTTCGGCATTCACCATGTAGGGGACGTACACTTCTTCGTAGCCGTGGTCGCCGGTATGGAGGTCGAGCATGAACTGGGTCAGCGCCCGTTGCAGCCGGGCCAAGGGGCCGCGCAAAACAACGAATCGCGAGCCCGTGAGTTTGGCCGCTGTCTCGCCGTCCAGCATTCCCAACCCCGCGCCAAGATCGACATGGTCGCGCGGTTCGAAATCGAACGCCGGCAGTTCACCCCAGCGTCGCACTTCGATATTGTCGGCCTCACTGTCACCGTCGGGCACCGATTGGTGAGGCAGGTTTGGGATCTCCAATTGCAGCGCCTGCAATTCCTCTTGTAGCGTGATCAGTTCGGCTTCGGCCGCTTTCAGCCGATCACCCAGCTGCGCCACCTGATCCAGCAGCGGCTGGATATCTTCGCCGCTGGCTTTGGCCTTGCCAATGGACTTGGACCTGGTATTGCGCTCGTTTTGAAGGTCCTGGGTTTCGACCTGCAAATGCTTGCGGCGTGTTTCGAGCGCCTGGAAACGTTCGACATCGAATTCGAAACCGCGCTTGTTCAGCAGCGCGGCAATTTCACCGGGATCGGCGCGAAGGAGCTTGGGGTCGAGCATATCGGATCAGTCTGCAACGTTGACGCGGGCCGGCCAGCTTACGATATGGCCCGGATCGATGAAAGTATTCAGATGTTCGAGTATCTTTTCGACCTTGTCGGGGGTATCGAAGAACTCCACCACCACGGGCAAGTCGAGCGACATCTCCAGCAGCGTGGACGAATGCACCTTGCCGCTCTTGCCGAAGCCCGATATGCCCCGAAACACAGTCACGCCGCACACCTTTTCCTGGTCGTGCAACTGTGCCATCAGCGTGCGCATATGCGCTTTTGCCTCGGTTAGGTATATGCGTACCATGACCACATCCACGTTCTTCATAATTGTCGTCCCGCTACCATTCCCAACCAGGTGGCGCCGAGACACAGGAAAACGCTCAGCGCGACGTTCAGCAGTGCGCGCGCATTTTCACCGTTTTCCACCAACAGCAGCGTCTCGATCGAAAATGACGAAAAGGTCGTAAACGCACCGAGCAGGCCCACCAGCAACGCTGCGCGCAGTTCCGGACTCACCGCCATGCGCTCGAAAAACAATACGTATAGCACGCCCATGGTCAGGCAACCGAACACGTTCGCCGCCATGGTGCCGTAGGGAAAGGTGCGTCCGTCGGACACGGCGACAACGGTTACGACACCGAAACGCAGCAGTGCCCCCGCTGCGCCGCCGAGGGCAATTGCCAATAGTTGAATGATCAAGCCTCGCCCCCCAGTGTTCGCGTCACGACGCCGCGTCCTTCTTTGCTTTATCGAGTGCCTGGAGATATTGCAGTTTTTCCGCGATCTTGATTTCAAGCCCGCGGGGCACCGGATGATAATAGCGCCGCTCACCCATGGCCTCCGGAAAATAATGCTCGCCTGCTGCGTATGCCTCCGGCTCATCGTGTGCGTACCGATACGCGTGGCCGTACCCGAGTTCCTTCATCAATCGGGTCGGTGCATTGCGAAGGTGCACCGGCACTTCCTCGGAACCATGCCGGCGCACGTCATCCATCGCTGCGCCGAATGCGGTGTACACTGCATTGCTCTTCGCCGCGCACGCCAGATACACGACCGCCTGGGCGATTGCCAAATCGCCCTCGGGACTGCCGAGCCGTTCGTGCACCTGCCACGCGTCGAGGGCGATTCCCAGCGCCCGCGGATCGGCGTTGCCGATGTCCTCGCTCGCCATACGCACCACGCGCCGGGCGATATAGAGCGGATCGCAACCCCCGTCCAGCATCCGCGCCAACCAATAAAGTGCCGCGTCTGGCGCGGAACCGCGCACGGATTTGTGCAACGCCGAAATCTGATCGTAGAAGCTGTCTCCGCCTTTGTCGAAACGCCGCACACCTTCGGCGACGACTTCCTGCACCACACCTTCGGTGACCATCTCGCGGCCATCCACCGTCTGCGCCAGATCGGCTGCGACCTCCAGCAGATTGAGCGCGCGCCGGGCATCGCCGTCCGCCGCTTGCGCCAACAAGTCGCGACATGCCTCGTCGACCTCGAGCGCCCGTTCACCCAGGCCGCGATCCTCATCTGCCAAGGCACGGTCGATGATCGCACGGGTGTGCGCGTCCTGCAGACGTCGGAGCACGTACACGCGCGCGCGCGACAGCAACGCATTGTTCAGCTCGAAGGACGGATTTTCCGTCGTCGCACCGATGAACGTTACCGTTCCGTCTTCAACGTGGGGCAGGAACGCATCCTGTTGCGCCTTATTGAAGCGATGAACTTCGTCGACAAACAGCAACGTACGACGTTGTTCGACGGCGCGAATCTCGCGCGCCCGCTCAATCGCAGCGCGGATTTCCTTGACCCCGGACAACACTGCGGAGACGCTCAGAAACTCGGCATTGCCCAGCTGCGCGATCATTCGTGCCAACGTGGTCTTGCCCGTGCCGGGAGGCCCCCACAACAACATCGAATGTAATTTTCCCGCTTCCAGAGCGAGCCGCAGCGGTTTGCCCGGTCCCAGGATGTGCTCCTGACCGATGAATTCATCCAGCGTGCGCGGCCGCATACGGTCGGCAAGAGGGCGAAAATCCTGTGTCTGCGTCGACGTGGCCATAAGCGATCGGGTAGACATGCGGGGTAACGACGGGCGGTTCATCCTTCTAGCGGATCTCTCCGACGACTTCGACCCCATCGGGTACCTCGAAGCGGAATAAGGACGGATCAAGATGCTGATTACGGCGCACGTCGCTGAAGCGGATATGGGTAGTTTGGCCGAAGTTGTCGTGCAGTACCATGCGCTGCAAGTCGTCGCCGAAACCGAGCTGGACGTTCTTGAAATCGGCCTCCGGCTTTTTGGGCGTCAGTTCCACCCAGCTCAGCCCGTCCCGGTCCGCTAGTTGGCGGATATCGAAATCCTGCTCCAGGGGGTGCTTGCCGCTCAGTACCAGCGCCGGCGCATTCCCGACCGCCTGATCGAGGCGCTTGACCGTAACCTGCTCCAGTTCGCTGTCGTACACCCAAAGCTTGCTGCCATCGCTGACGATAAGCTGCGGATACGGCTTGCCATAGTCCCAGCGGAAACGATCCGGCCGCTGTAGCCAGACCTCGCCGCTCGACGCCTGCAACACCGAGCCTTCGCTGCCGATGACGTCCTGATCGAAACGCGCATGGAAATTCCGGACCTGCTGATGAAAATCGCGCAACTGCTGCAGAGCGCCGGCACTCGCCGCCCCCATGCAGCAAAATAGTACCAGCGCAACGATCGTTCGTACTACGTTCTTGGACATAGGATCTCGCTTTTACTCAGTTCGGTCTGTGGGACCTTCGCGCTGGAGCGGTTCTGCGCGTGACGGCCAGCGCATTAATTCTTCGGTGGCGGCGGCGCCAACACCTCGCGACTGCCGTTGGACTGCATTTCGCTGACGATGCCGGCCATTTCCATGGTTTCGATCATGCGCGCGGCGCGGTTGTAGCCGATCTTGAGTCGCCGCTGTACCGCCGATATCGAGGCCCGCCGAGATTCGGTCACCACACGCACGGCTTCGTCATACAACGGATCGGTCTCACCGTCCGCATCCGGTGGGCTTTCCCCCGGCAGTTGCACCATCGCTTCCTGTTCCTCGGATACGATGTCTTCCAGGTAATCGGGCTCACCGCGTCCGCGCAGTTGTTCGACCACCCGGTGGACTTCCGCGTCGGAAACGAATGCACCGTGCACCCGCATCGGCATGCCGCTGCCCGGAGGCAGATACAACATATCGCCGTGGCCCAGCAGTTGTTCGGCGCCCATCTGGTCGAGAATAGTGCGCGAATCCACCTTGGACGAGACCTGAAACGCGATCCGGCTGGGAATATTGGCTTTGATCAGACCGGTGATTACGTTGACCGACGGGCGTTGGGTCGCAAGCAACAGATGGATACCCGAGGCCCGCGCCTTCTGCGCCAAGCGCGCGATCAATTCCTCCACCTTCTTGCCGACGATCATCATCATGTCGGCAAACTCATCGATGATCACGACGATGTACGGCAAATGCCCCAGCAACGGGCGCTCGTCTTCACCGCCCAGATGTTCGTCGGCGTTCCACAGCGGGTCGGGGATCGGCTCGCCTGCCTCTTCCGCATCCCGCACCTTACGGTTGTAACCGGCAATGTTGCGCACTCCAAGCGCGGCCATGAGCCGGTAACGGCGCTCCATCTCGCCTACGCTCCAACGCAGCGCATTGGCGGCGTCCTTCATATCAGTTACCACCGGCGTCAGAAGATGCGGAATGCCTTCGTACACCGAAAGTTCCAGCATTTTCGGATCGATCATGATGAGTCGCACATCGGCTGGCGGGGCCTTGAACAACAACGACAGCACCATGGCATTGATCGCGACCGATTTACCCGAACCGGTCGTGCCGGCCACCAGGAGGTGTGGCATTTTCGCCAAATCGACCACCACCGGATGGCCGCCGATGTCCTTGCCGAGCCCCAGGGACAGGGGCGATGGCGCCTTGTCATATTCGTTCGATTGCATGATCTCCGATAGCGCCACCAATTCCCGGTGTTCGTTGGGAATTTCCAGCCCGACCGTCGACTTGCCTGGGATGACCTCCACGACCCGTACACTGATGGCCGACAGTGCGCGCGCCAGGTCTTTGGCGAGATTGCTGATCTGACTGACCTTCACACCCGCTGCCGGCTGCAGTTCGAAGCGTGTGATCACCGGACCGGGATGAACCGACTCCACCTGCACTTCGATTCCGAAATCCTCCAGTTTCATTTCGACCAGGCGCGACATTGCTTCCAACGCTTCATTGGAATAACCGCCCTCGGATTTCTGCGCCGGATCCAGTAGTGACAAGGGGGGGCGCTCAGTGTCCGTCGGGGATTCGAACAGCGGCACCTGGCGCTCTTTCTCGACCCGGATGCTCGGCTCCAAGGTTCTGATGACCGGTTCGATCTTCGGTGGTCGGCGCAGTTGTTTACGTTCCTGGTCGACTTTGGCCGCCACCTCCCGCTCCTGGCGAGCCTGGCGGCCGGCGAGATATTCACGCAGGCGGCTGATCGAGTAGCGCGCGTAACTCACGGCATTGAGACTGAACCGACCCACCTGGTCCATGAGCGCGAGCCAGGACAACCCGGTGAACAGAGTGACTCCGGCCAGGAACAATGCCAGCAGCAACAGAGTGGCCCCGAGCAGACCGAACGCCCGTGTCAACGACACGCCCACCAGATTGCCCAGGATGCCGCCGGCGCTGGGCTCCGGCAGCATGCCGGCGGGAACGTCGAAATGCAGGCTTGCCAGGCCCGCGCCAGCCGCCAGGGTCACCAGGAACCCCAACCAGCGCAGCGCGAAAATCCGCATATCGAACCCACCCGAGGGCGTACGCCCCCGGAAAATCAGCCATCCGCTATAAGCGATCATGACTGGCAGCAGGTACGCCATGAAGCCAGCCAACAGCAGCAGTACGTCGGCAAACCAGGCTCCGACCCGGCCACCGGCGTTGGCGACTTTGTCCAGCCGCGCGCTGTGGGACCAACCCGGATCGAGATGGTGGTAGCTGACGAGCGCGATCAGGAAATAGATGGCGATCGCACCAAGTACGAATAGCGCCCCTTCCCGCAACCCACGGGCGACATGGATGCTGAGTGGCTTGGCAACAGAATTCTTACGCCGGGCTTGGGCCAAAAGAAGATAATCCTATCTGGTAGAATATATTTGTAAGATTTTAATTATTCGCGACTTTAGCGTCCATAGCAAGGGCTCGGCGGACGACGGGATGGACGATTTCCCCGGCCCGCACATTGAGTCCGGACTGGAGCTCCGGGTGCGCCTCCCAGGTCTCCTCGGCCAACGCGTGGACGTAGGGTATCAGGTTGGCGGACAGCGCTTGAGAAGCGGTTCTCGGAACTGCGCCCGGCATGTTGGTTACGGCGAAATGGACCACTCCGTGCTCGGTGTACGTGGGCTGGTCCCAGTTGGTGGGCCGGGTGGTTTCGATACAACCGCCTTGGTCGACGGAGATGTCCGCGATTACTGTCCCCGGCGCCATGCGTGCCACTGTCGCCGCGTCGACCACATTTGGCGCGCGGTCTCCCGCAACCAGGACCGCGCCGACCAGCAGATCGGCTTCCGCGACTGCTTGTGCGACGCGATCGGCATATGGGTACAACGCCGTCACGTTGGCGCCGAGCGCCCGCATGGCCTCAAGGCGATCCCATTTCCGATCGAATACGATGACGTTGGCACCCATTGCCGCTGCCAGCGCCACGGCCGCACCACCGGCGCTGCCGGCGCCAATCACCACCACGCGGCCCCGCGGTGCCGCTGGCAGGCTGCCGAGCAGCACGCCCCGGCCGCCTTGCGGCAACTGCAGAAGATGCGCGCCGGCTTGCACCGACAAGCGCCCCGCAATCTCGCTCATGGGTCGCAACAATGGCAACGCGCCGCCCTGCTCCACCGTCTCGAAGGCAATTGCCGTAACTCCGATTTCCTGCAAGCGTCGTGCGAGGGCGGGTTCCGCGGCCAGATGCAGGTAACAGAACAACGTATGGGATGGGTTGAGCAGCGCCAAGTCCTGCGCTTGTGGTTCTTTAACCTTGACGATCAACTGCGCCGAACCATACAGGGATTCGGCATCGTCCATAATTTCCACGCCGACGTTGCGGTAGAGAGCATCGGAATAACCGCTTTCGGCACCTGCCCCCATTTCGAGTAGCACGCGATGACCGGCGCGGACCAGGTCCGCACACGCTTCGGGAATCAGACCGACGCGTCCTTCGCGAATTTTCACTTCCTTGGGAATGCCGATGTGCATGAGATCCTCTCAACATTGGGGTGCGACTTTACCGTTCAGGCGGGTTTCCGTACCATTACCGGGCTGTTGAAAAGTCATTGGCGGATGCGAGGCCGACCCGGGCCGCACAGCAATCGCGGCCGGATTTCGTTGCGCCTATACAGATGTGGTCTTGCGGCCCGTCCACAGGATCTGTCGTCGCGCCTCCTCGAAGTCCGCACAGCACTCTGCCGGCTGCATGCTTATCGGCGGCGGTGGCGTCGCAACGGTCTGAATTCGCAGCAGAGGCCCTGGCTGTAAATCTGGAGTGCATTATACATGAGCGAAACCAAGCATTGCCGACTGTTGATCCTGGGCTCCGGCCCCGCCGGCTACAGCGCCGCGGTGTACGCGGCGCGGGCCGGACTCGACCCGGTTCTGGTCACCGGGCTGGAGCAAGGCGGCCAATTGATGACCACTACGGATGTGGACAACTGGCCGGGAGATGACAGTGGCGTCATGGGACCGGAACTGATGGAGCGCATGCGCAAGCACGCGGAACGCTTCGACACCGAGGTGATATTCGACCACATCAACAAAGTGGATTTCAGCGACCGTCCGTTTACGTTGACCGGAGACGCAGCGACCTACACTTGCGACGCCTTGATCATTGCCACCGGCGCCAGCGCCATGTACCTGGGTATCGACTCGGAAGAGAAGTTCAAGGGTCGCGGCGTTTCCGCCTGTGCCACCTGCGACGGGTTCTTTTACAAGAATCAAAAAGTAGCGGTGATCGGTGGCGGGAACACGGCAGTCGAGGAAGCGCTTTACCTGGCGAACATCGCCGATCACGTGACCGTCGTGCACCGCCGGGACAAGTTCCGCTCGGAAAAAATTCTCTCCGATAAACTGATCGCGAAGTCCGAATCGGGCAATGTAAGCATCGAATGGGATCACGTGTTGGAAGAAGTGGTCGGCGACGATTCCGGTGTGACAGGAATTCGGATCAAGAATGTGAAGTCCGGCGAATTGAAGGAACTGCCGGTCCACGGCTTGTTCATCGCCATCGGTCACAAGCCGAATACTGCAATCTTCGAAGGCCAGTTGGACATGCGAGGCGGCTATATCCGCGTGCAGTCCGGACTGGATGGCAACGCCACCGCAACCAGTGTGCCGGGAGTGTTCGCTGCCGGCGACGTGATGGATCATGTCTATCGGCAAGCGGTCACCTCGGCAGGTACCGGCTGCATGGCTGCGCTCGACGCCGAAAAATTCTTGGACAGCGTCGAAACCGGCAAATAGAGTCGAATCGACCGGCATCCGCTCTGGGTGCCGGCTCGAGCAACCCGTGCCGCTTTTCCCCGCGGCGGTCGACAATCAACAGCGTCCCTTCTGCAACGGCCATGCGCGTCACGGTTCACGATTCCATCGATCAGATCTCCGCTGCTGACTGGAACCGGGTAGCCGGAACCGGCAATCCGTTCCTGCAACACGCGTTTCTGGCTGCATTGGAACACAATGGATGCGTGGGCACGGAGTTCGGCTGGCTGCCGCAGCACCTCGCGGCCTACGACGACCGCGACTTTTTAGTCGGCGCAGCGCCCCTGTATTTAAAGGATAATTCCTACGGCGAATTCGTGTTCGACTGGTCCTGGGCAGACGCCTACGGACGTGCCGGCGGCCAATATTATCCAAAGCTGGTTGCCGCGATCCCGTACACACCTGCAACCGGCCCGCGCCTGCTGGCACAGGCGACTGAAGTCAAGCAGGCTTTGCTCGACGCATCGATAGCGCTCGCTCGACGCCTCCGGGTGTCCTCACTGCATTGGTTATTTCCGCCTGAAGCCGAGATCGAATTGATGGAAGGTGCCGGCATGATGCGGCGCACCGGTTGCCAGTTCCATTGGCACAATCGCGGCTATCGCGATTTCGATCACTTCCTGGAGCGGTTCAGCGCCCAGAAGCGCAAGAAGCTGAAACGCGAACGCCGGCGGGTCGAAGAATCGGGGCTGCAGATCGAACGCGTCCACGGCCACCAGGCAACCGAGCATCAGCTGGAAGTGGCGGCGGAATTTTACCGCACTACTTTCGATAAAAAATGGGGGGTGGCTACTCTCAATCTCGGTTTTTTTCAGGAGGTCGCCCGGTCAATGGGTGAACGTCTGCTGCTGGTCATGGCGCGGGATAGTGCCCGCTACGTGGCAGCCGCCATTTGTTTTCGCAGCGATGACGCACTTTACGGTCGACATTGGGGCTGCAACGCGGACTACCACAGTCTGCATTTCGAGTTGTGCTATTACCAGGGCATCGACTACTGCATTGATGAGCAGTTGCAGCTGTTCGAGCCTGGGGCTCAAGGAGAACACAAAATCAGTCGCGGGTTCGAGCCGACTCCGACGTGGTCGGCACACTGGATCGCGGACCGCGGCTTTGCCACCGCCATCGGTGACTTTCTGCGCCGCGAACAGGTGGGGATGCGACATTACATGGACGAACTGGCGGAACATACGCCATACAAAGAGCTCAAAGACTAATTTGCAACCGGCTCGACCGATTCGGCGCGCGGGTCCAGCTCGGCCGCAACCGTCGCGGTGCGTGCCATCATCACGAACTCCGACTGATCGTCCAATGGAACCGGCGGAGAAACCCTCATTCTGTAGAGCGCGAACAGACCCAATAGTCCATAGGGGATCGTCAGATACGCAAACAGACTACGCGGACCGAAGCTTTCGACGAGCAGACCGGCAAACAACGGACCGATTGCGGCGCCGATACCATTGAGCAGCAACAAGCCCTGCGTGGCCTCAAGTACTTCGCTGCGATTGATATGGTCATTGGTATGCGCGACCGCCAGCGAATACACTGAAAAAGAAAAGCCACCAAATAGAATCGCCCCCGCCCCGAGTCCGGGGAAAACACCGCGCGCGGAAAGAAACACGAATCCGGCCGCTGTAGCAGAGAACAACGCCACGAGCGCCAAAATTGCGCGTCGATCATGGCGATCGGAGAAATGACCGATCGGCCATTGCAGCACGGCACCGCCGAGAATCACGGCAGCCATGAAAGTCGCGACCCCGGCATCGCTAAGACCGATATCGTGGCCGAACAACGGCGCCATTCCCCAAAACGCACCATTGCCCAACCCGGTGCACAGAGCACCGGCAGTGCCCAAGGGCGAAATCGTGATCAGACGCCGCAACCGCAGGTGCGGCATTTCCACGGGCGGCGGTTCGGGCATACGGGTCAGCGCAACGGGCACCAACGCCAACGACAAGAACAACGCCACCAACGCAAAACTGGCCACGTCCTGCGCGCCATAGATCAAGAACAGAAACTGGCCGAGCCCCAGGGCAAACAGATTGACGCCCATATAGGCGGCAAATATCTTGCCGCGCCGGCTGCTCTCGGCCTGACCGCTCAACCAGCTTTCGATGACCAGGTACAGACCTACCATGCAGATGCCGGTGATCACGCGCAGAACCCACCAGACGTACGGATTGACAAGCAGTCCGTGAACGATCACGCAGGCGGCGGCGATCGCGGCGAATGCGGTAAAGGTGCGTATGTGCCCTACTCTGCGCACGATGCCGGGGCCGCGGTAGGAGCCGATCACGAAGCCGACGAAATAGCCGGACATGATGATGCCGGTCACGGCCGCGGAAAAGTGTTCGATTCCGGCACGAACACCCAGCAAAGTGCCCAGCAAGCCGGATCCCAACAGCATGATGGCTGTCGCCAGCAACAACGAATAAATAGAAACAACGGTCGCAATCATGGCCCGGTGCTGGCGTCCTGCCTCACGGCTTGTCGATATGGAACGGGAGCAAGGAAAGATCTCGAGGAGCTGACCCGCTCGAAAGCCGCGGCGCCGACGTTACGTCCGGCCCGCGGATTCCGGGTCAGGGATGCTGCGAACGGCGATTCGGAACCGATCTGCTGCTCGGCCAGGCACTGAGATCCGAGCTGCCTGTGGGCGTGCTGGTCACGGCATGACTGATGGGTGGCAAGCTCTGACGATCATGGTACGCACCGCTTCCATACTGCCACGGCGATGGTTTCGGCACGCGTTGTCGATTGCATTCGGTGAGTAGAAAAATCGAACCGAACGCCACCAGAACCAATACGAACCCGGCAATGAAAAGCACAGACAGAATCGACATCTCGGAACCCTTGGAGTGCAACTATTCGGCCGGGGATTATACCCGATTCTGGCGCTAAAGGGCCGTTCAACGTTCGGATGCCTACGCTTCGGGAGCCGCTCTCAGATCCTCGAGGGCGGGGGTGACGGCTACCACGAAATTCGGCGAGCCGCAGACGTAGAAACGCTGCTGAACATCACCGATATTGTTGCCCGGGTACTCCCGATCCACATGCTTGACGTCGTATCCCGGCGCCCTTTCGCGAGTGTATACGAGTAAACAACGCCCGCGTGGATATCGACGAAACTCACGTTCGCAGATCACATCCGCCGGTGTTTTGAGGGAAAACTTCAATCCATGTCCATCGAGCCGGCCCCTGCGGACCCGCGGCCTGAGCGCGGCGACGCAGGGCGTGATGCCGGCGCCGGCGGCAACGAGCATACGCTCCCGTGCATAGCGGACGATTTCGGACGGTTCGTGGGCGGTGCACTTCACGCCCCGATCAAATCCATGCCGGCGCCGAGTGCGGCCGCCCTGGTCAGCGTAGGCTTCGATGGTGAATTCCAATACCCGGGGTGTTCGCACAACGCGGTCGGGGCGAAAGGCCGGGGGTCGTTCCGCCACTTAGGTTCGACGATTGCCAGTCTGACGCTCTGACCGGGACCAAAGACGAAGCCCTCCGGTTTGCTGATCACGAACCGTCTCACGGCGCGGGCGACAGAGTCCGGCATCAACGAAATGGCGCTATACGACATCACTGCGTTGGCGAGCTTGTGGATTGCACCCAGTGTGGCGCAACCGATTGCCGATGCAAGTGCCGGGGATCGAACTCAGGATCGGGGGGAATCCAGCTCTGTGAGCAGAGCGAGATATTTGCTCTCGGTGCGAAATTTAGCAAACGTAAACAAAATCAGAAGGAATACCAGAAATATGCTGCCCAAAAAGACCAGTGGCAACAATCCGGCCATGGTCATCAGCGTGGAAGGATCCAGGCCGCCGCCTTCGAGCCGCTGTACAATCTCGAAAGGATTGATCAACAGCGGGTTCTGCACATACAACCAGCCGCTCAACAAAGCCAGCGCCGCCAGTAAGCCGCCACCCACAAAGGGCCATGCCCTGATCAACTTTTGCCTGCGTCTGATAAATGCTGCTTGCGCGGGTTGCAATTGCGCCACCGTTCGATCCTCGCGGGAATATTGCGTTATGTTAACGTCCCGAAACGGAACCTGCACTCATTCACCGGGCAGGCCCAGAAGCGCCGGCAAGCCGCGCAAATCGCGCAGCTCGGCGTCGGCGGCGAACGGAAGCCGTTCTCGCTTCTGTTCGAAGCGGTTGAGCCAAGCGGTCCGGAAACCAAAGCTCGCCGCCCCGGCAATGTCCCAAGCATTGGAAGATTGGAACGCGATCTTGTCAGGTTCGAGCGCAGTACTGGCGACAGCGAGTTGGTAGACCCGCGGATCGGGTTTGTAGATTTGCACGACGTCTGCCGTGAGCACGTCGTCGAACAGCCCTGTCAATCCGGCATTGCCGATCGCCTCGTCGAGCATCTGCGGTGTGCCGTTGCTCAGCACCAGACAAGGTATTCCCGCAGCTTTGATGGCTGTCAATACCTGTCGCACTTCTGGATAGCAACCTAAATGACCGTACGCCGCGAGCAGGTCCGCGCGCAGCTTGTCGTCCACGATTCCGTAGGTTTCCAAGGCGAAGTCGAGCGCATCCTTGGTGATGTTCCAGAAGTCGCTGTAGCGGCCCATCAAGCTGCGCAACCAAGTATATTCGAGCTGCTTGGCTCGCCAAACGGCCGATACTTGTTGCGCGTGGGCTCCAATGCGCCCCTGGTGGGCCGCTACCGCCGTATGCACGTCGAACAAAGTGCCATAGGCATCGAACACGCACGCCCGCGTGTCTTGAAATACCGTATTGGTCATGATCCCTTACGGCGTTTGCCGCGGTTCAGCTCACCAGTTGTGTACTCTAACGCCTGCGGGCAGAACTTCAACGTCGGCGCCACGCGGCTCACGACTTTTGAGCGGGCTGCTAAGCCACGCCGACGGGTGACGAAGCCGCCGCCCCGCCTTACCATTGGCTTATGACTGCGCCCTACTGGCTCGACCCGGTCCTGTCCGAAATGCCGTTTCCGTCGGCACAGCTAGCGCTGCGCGACCCGAACGGCCTCCTGGCAATCGGCGGCGACCTGGAGCCAGAGCGCCTGTTGAATGCCTATCGCAACGGCATTTTCCCGTGGTTTTCTGAAGGTCAACCGATCCTGTGGTGGAGCCCGGAGCCGCGCTCCGTGCTTTTCCCGGAGCAACTGCGGGTCAGTCGCAGCCTGCGTAAAAGCATGCGCCAGGAGCGTTTCCGATTCAGCTTCGACCGGGCATTCGACCAAGTAATCGAAAGTTGTGCGGCAGCGCCTCGCCCGGGCCAAAATGGCACTTGGATCGTCGATGATATGGTGAGCGCTTATATGCGACTGCATCGGCTTGGCCATGCCCATTCCGTGGAAGCCTGGGAATCGGGAGAACTTGTGGGCGGACTCTACGGCATTGCCATCGGAAAAGTGTTTTTCGGTGAATCGATGTTTGCGCGGGCCACCGATGCGTCGAAGACGGCGTTTGTGTCTCTCGTGAACAACCTCAGGCATTGGGACTTTGCGCTGATCGACTGCCAGGTAGAAACGGCACACTTGAATAGCCTCGGTGCGCAAAACATTGCGCGCGCTGAATTTCTGAAGCTATTGCAGCATTGGTGCCAGCAACCGCCGGCGGCTGCCGCATGGCGAGAAGGCGCATCTGCGGACGACTTTGCAGGTCCGGCGCGATGAACCACAACCCGCACGGTCGAACCGATTTGCGGCGGCTTGCATTCTATGCGACCCCGGAGCATCCGTGCAGCTATCTGGCGTCCCGCACTGCACGCACCCTGTTCGCGGACCCATCCGTGCGCCTCGACAATCATATCTACAGTCGGCTGACGCTCTATGGATTTCGCCGCAGCGGCCGTCATATCTACCGGCCATCGTGCCCAGCCTGTGACTCCTGCGTTCCAGTTCGTATCCCAGTCCGGGAGTTTCGGCCCAACCGCAGCCAACGCCGGGCGTGGGCGCGCAACCAAGACATGACAGTAGTGGCACTCGAACCTGTGTTTCGACAGGCGCAATTCGATCTGTACCGCCGCTATGTTGCCGCCCGTCATCCAGGGGGCGGTATGGACAGTGCCGATCCTGCGCAATATCTGGAATTCTTGACCAGCGACTGGAGCGATACGATCTTTTACGAGTTCCGTCTCCAGGAGAGGCTGGTCGCAGTGGCCGTGACCGACCGTCTTGAACACGGATTATCCGCGGTCTACACCTACTTCGACCCGCAACTACCGCGACGGAGCATCGGAACGTTCGCCGTGCTGTGCCAAATCGAAGAATGCCGGCGACAAGAGCTGGAATGCCTATACTTGGGTTACTGGATTCAAGAATCACCGAAAATGGCGTATAAAGCAGGATTCTGGCCGCTGGAGCAGTTTCGGGAAGGCTCCTGGCTTCGGCTCAAGGGGTAGGCATTCAAGCGCCGTGCAGGGCCCGACAGACTTGGTCAGTCCAAATTCAGGTGGTTCGCTCAGTACCGGGAACCGAGCAATCCCGCTGACAAAGGAAAACGTGAACACGGCACACCAAACCGAGGCTCGTGTATTTGAGTCCGGATCAAGGGCGTCATCTGCAGTAGGATTTCGATCCGCGCTTCGATCTGGAAACCATCATGGATATGCTCGGAATGGAAGTACTGATCGACCCGACCGTTCTCCACCCCCACGTTGCCCTGGTGCGGCCCGCGGCGTGCCGACGCGCCAGTTGACTCGCCGCCATTCCCCTGTAACCATTCGGGTCACTTGCGGCGGGCCTGAATTTTTAGATAATGACCCAGCTACGACAGCGACCAGCCGGCTTGGTCACACCTCAATCCAACGGATCGAAACGAAGAGCAGTCACTGAATGGCGAAGGAAGAAGCAATCGAAATGCAGGGCAAGGTGGTGGAAACCTTGCCGAATACCATGTTCCGCGTCGAGCTCGAGAACGGTCACGTCGTGACTGCTCACATCTCCGGCAAGATGCGCAAACACTACATCCGCATTCTCACCGGCGACACTGTCACGGTGCAACTCACACCGTACGACCTCACCAAAGGCCGCATCACCTACCGCGCCCGCTAAAACTGGTCAATCATTCGACATTGGTTTTGCATTCGCGCGAACGAAACCGGCGCACGTGAACTCGTGCGCCGGCCCAAGCCTATGCGGCCATCGTAAGATGCATTGATCGAAATCGCACGCCCGCTAATGCGCACGCACCGCCGCGGTTGTTAGTGAACCGCCTCTTCGGCATCGATCTCCAGGGCCAATTTGTCGTTGTCGACACTGACGTGGACGCGGCCACCGTGGACCAACTTTCCGAACAACAGCTCTTCGGCAAGCGGACGCTTGATGCTTTCCTGGATTACCCGCGACATCGGTCGTGCGCCCATCTTCGGGTCGTAACCGTGCTCCGCGAGCCATGCGCGTGCCTCGTCTTCCACTTCCAGCACCACTTTCTTTTCGTCCAACTGCGCTTCGAGTTCGATCAGGAACTTATCCACCACATGTCCGATCGTGCCGGCCTGCAGGGCCTTGAACTGAATAATCGCGTCCAGACGATTGCGGAACTCCGGGGTGAATATGCGACGGATCGCCTCCATACCATCAGTGGAGTGGTCCTGATTCGTGAATCCAATCGACCGGCGGCTCATTTCTTCGGCGCCGGCATTGGTGGTCATGACCAAGACGACGTTGCGGAAGTCTGCGCGACGTCCATTGTTATCGGTCAACGTGCCGTGATCCATGACCTGCAGCAACAGGTTGAAAACGTCTGGATGCGCCTTTTCGATCTCATCCAGCAGCAGCACTGAGTGGGGATGCTTGATGATGGCGTCGGTGAGAAGGCCGCCTTGATCGAACCCGACGTAGCCCGGAGGCGCGCCGATCAACCGCGATACCGTATGCCGCTCCATGTATTCGGACATGTCGAAGCGGATCAGCTCGATGCCCATGATTTTCGCCAACTGGCGCGTTACTTCCGTCTTGCCGACACCGGTGGGGCCGGCAAACAGGAATGATCCAATTGGCTTTTCCTCATGCCCCAAGCCTGAACGGGACATCTTGATCGCTGCGGACAACGTATCGATGGCCTCGTCCTGTCCGAATACCACCAGCTTGAGGTCCCGATCCAGATTACGCAGCGCTTCCTTGTCCGATGCAGACACGTTCTTCGGCGGAATCCGTGCAATCTTGGCGACGATGGCCTCGATGTCCGTGACGCCGACCGTTTTCTTGCGTTTCGAGGGAGGCTGCAACTGCATGTTGGCGCCTGCTTCGTCGATCACATCGATTGCCTTGTCGGGCAGATGCCGGTCAGTGATGTAGCGGTCCGATAACTCGGCGGCGACGCGCAACGCCTTGTTGGAATACTTGATGTGGTGATGCTCCTCGAAACGCGTTTTCAAGCCGCGAAGAATCTGCACCGTTTCTTCCACTGTCGGTTCGACCACGTCGATCTTCTGGAAACGGCGGGCCAAAGCACGGTCCTTTTCAAAAATGCCCCGATATTCCTGGTAGGTCGTCGAGCCGATGCACTTCAGTTCACCCGACGCCAACATCGGTTTGATCAGATTCGACGCGTCCATGACACCGCCGGAAGCGGAACCGGCGCCGATAATGGTGTGAATTTCGTCAATGAACAAAACCGCGCCCGGCGTCTTCTTCAGCTGCGCCAACACGCCTTTCAGACGCTTTTCGAAATCGCCGCGGTACTTCGTACCCGCCACCAGGGCACCAAGATCCAGAGCGTAGATGACCGCGTTGGCCAACACGTCGGGAACTTCGCCATCGACGATCATTTTCGCAAGGCCTTCCGCAATGGCGGTTTTGCCAACGCCCGCTTCGCCCACCAGGATGGGGTTGTTCTTGCGTCGGCGACACAGTATCTGCACGGTACGTTCGACTTCATTGCGCCGGCCGATCAACGGGTCGATTTTGCCCTGCCGGGCCACCGCGTTGAGGTTGGTGGCAAAGCTTTCCAAGGGCTTGCGCGCCGTGGTTTCGCCCGCCGCTTCTTCTTCGGCGCTATCACCGATCTCGTCGTCGCCCTCCTCCCCTTGCACCTTCGAGATGCCATGGGAAATGAAGTTGACCACGTCCAACCGGGTGATGTCCTGTTTGGTGAGGAAATAAACGGCCTGCGATTCCTGCTCGCTGAAAATGGCGACCAGAACATTGGCACCGGTGACTTCCTTGTTACCCGACGATTGCACATGCAGCACAGCTCGCTGCAGCACACGCTGAAAGCCCAAGGTGGGCTGAGTTTCACGGGTGTCGTTGGGTGCCAGCAACGGCGTGGTTTCTTCGAGGAATCCTTCCAGTTCCCGCTTCAGCTCATCCATGTTGGCCCCGCACGCCCGCAACACCTCCGCCGCCGCCGGGTTGTCCAGCAAGGCGAGCAATAGATGCTCGACAGTCATGAATTCATGACGCTTCTCTCGGGCCTCGCTGAACGCGCGATTGAGAGTGAACTCCAGTTCCTTGCTCAGCATGGGGACGCTACCTCGTCATGGCTCAGGCTGCCTCCATCGCGCACAACAGCGGGTGCTGGTGCTGACGCGAATATTCGTTGACCTGAGCGACCTTCGTTTCTGCGATGTCCTTAGTATAGATGCCACACACGCCTTTCCCTCGGGTGTGCACGTGCAACATGATCTGCGTGGCTTTCTCGCGGTTCATGGAGAAGAATTGTTCAAGCACCTCGACTACGAATTCCATGGGGGTGTAATCGTCGTTATGCAAGACCACCTTGAACAGGGGCGGCTGCTTGGTTTTCGGCCGCGCCTGCTCGACGACGAGTTCGTCGTCGGCACGTTTCTTCCGTTGCTCAGCCATAGTCCAATTCTAACCGAATGCGTTCCGTTTTTGGGTTACAAGCGCTCCGCCCGGAGCCGGGACAGGACGCCAGACACCCACAATTACTCTAGAAAATACAAAGAATTATTCAATAGCCCAAAAGG
The DNA here is from genome assembly GCA_963773585.1 of uncultured Gammaproteobacteria bacterium. GTDB lineage: Bacteria > Pseudomonadota > Gammaproteobacteria > JASBUN01 > JASBUN01 > CAVXJN01. The sequence goes on along the minus strand of CAVZBR010000014.1, from coordinate 78,508 downwards.
CCGATAGAGGCACATACTTGACTATTCTACTGGGCTGTCAGAAAGTGTCTAGCAACCGCACCAAAGCGCTGGGGAAATAGCGTTGCTGCGCGGGGCCGATGATCTACGGTTGAATGTCTGTACGCTGCGAATCGCATGTTTGATGCCGTTCGCGGGGTCCGAAACAATCATAGGAGCGGCCGAAGCAGTGAGATAGAAACAGCTGTTTTAGAGGGGTGAAAGGGTATGGCATCTGGGACGGTGAAGTGGTTCAGTAATGCCAAAGGATATGGATTTATCCTACCAGACGAGGGCGAAGAGGATGTATTCGCACACTTCTCCGCCATCGAGATGGATGGCTACAAAACGTTAAAACAAGGCCAAAAAGTCCAGTTCGAGATCAACCAGGGGCCCAAGGGCCTGCAGGCGTCCAGCATCCGCGCGTTATCCAGCGAATCGGAATGAACTGTGCCGAGCCGGCTTGCCCGGGCGGGCGCTGACCGCCCGCGCATAAGCCGTTCGGCATCGATCTCACATGTGGCCGATCATGGCCTCCCCGAAACCGGAACTGCCGACTTTGGTAGCGCCTTCCATCAGGCGCTCAAAATCGTAGGTCACGGTCTTGGCCGCAATCGCGCCCTCGATGCCTTTGATCACCAGGTCCGCGGCTTCGGTCCAACCCATGTGCCGCAACATCATTTCCGCTGACAGAATCAATGAACCGGGGTTGACCTGATCCTTGCCGGCATATTTGGGCGCGGTCCCGTGGGTCGCCTCGAACATTGCCGTGCTGTCGGAAATATTGGCGCCGGGAGCAATGCCGATCCCACCAACCTGCGCCGCCAGGGCATCGGAAACATAATCGCCATTGAGGTTCAAAGTGGCAATCACGCTGTACTCCCCCGGCCGCAGTAGGATCTGCTGCAGAAACGCGTCGGCGATTACGTCCTTTATCGTAATGCGAGTGCCGGTCTTGGGATTGTCGAAAGCACACCAAGGTCCGCCGTCGATTTCCTCGGCACCGAATTCATCCTTCGCCAATTCGTAACCCCAGCTTTTGAAAGCACCTTCGGTAAACTTCATGATATTGCCCTTGTGCACCAGGGTCACCGAGTCGCGGTCGTTGTCGATCGCGTACTGAATGGCTTTGCGTACCAAACGCTTGGTGCCCTCTTCCGAGACGGGCTTGATGCCGATACCCGAGGTCTGCGGGAAGCGGATCTTGGTTACACCCATTTCGTTCTGCAGGAAGTCGATCACCTTGCGCACTTCCGCAGTACCTGCGGCCCACTCGATGCCGGCGTAAATATCCTCCGAATTCTCACGGAAAATCACCATGTCGGTATTTTCCGGCGACTTCAGGGGACTCGGCACGCCCCGAAAATAGCGCACGGGCCGCAGACACACATAAAGATCCAGCTCCTGGCGCAGCGCCACGTTCAGGGAACGAATGCCGCCTCCGACGGGCGTGGTCAGCGGGCCTTTGATAGACACCACGAATTCGCGCACTGCCGCCAGCGTTTCGTCCGGCATCCAGATATCGCCGCCGTAGGCCTTGACCGCTTTCTCGCCGGCATAGACTTCCATCCACTGAATGGCGCGGCGATCGCCATAGGCTCTCTGCACCGCCGCATCCACCACCTTGCGCATCACAGGGGTGATGTCTACACCGATGCCGTCGCCCTCGATGAACGGGATAATCGGACGGTCGGGTACCGTCAGCGAAAAATCGTCATTGACGGTAATCTTGTCGCCGGTGGCGGGAACTGCAATCTTGTCGTAGGCCATGCGAACTCCAGCTGGTCGGGATCAAACGAGCCGTTTAGTGTAACATTGACCGTTCCATCCGGCACTGCAACCCACCAAATGACCTGGAAACCCAACGTTACAGTGGCTGCGTTGATCGAATCCGGCGGGCGCTTTCTTTTGGTGCAGGAGCGCGACGCAGACCGGCTCGTACTCAACCAACCGGCCGGGCATCTGGAACCCGGGGAATCCCTGGTCGCCGCGGCGGTGCGCGAAACCCTCGAAGAAACCGGACGCCCGTTTCACCCGCAAGGAATCGTCGGTGTATACCGTTACCAGAGCCCCGGCAATGGCATTACCTATCTGCGCTTTTGTTTTTGCGGCGAAGCCTCGGATCCGGAGATCGGGCGCCGGCTCGATCCTGACATTGTCAGGACCTTGTGGCTCTCACCGGCTGACCTCGACGCGCGGCGCGCCGAACTGCGCAGCCCCCTGGTGATGCGTTGCATCCACGATTACCTGGCCGGTCGCCGCTACCCGCTGGAGTTGCTCGGCGAGTTGGACCCGAGCATCGCTTGACCGACACCGGCTGAAGCGATTCCACGATCCGCGGCATACCACGACACCACGCAGCTTTCCGATCCAGATGCCCAAGAAACGCATAATGGTTGGCTTGTCCGGCGGCGTCGACTCCGCGGTCGCAACCCTGCTGCTGCAGCAGCAGGGTTACGCGGTGGAAGGCTTGTTCATGAAAAATTGGGAAGAGGACGACACAGCGGAATATTGTACCGCCGCCGAAGACTTGCGCGACGCGCAAATGGTTGCCGACCGAGTCGGTATACCGCTGAACACGGTCAACTTCTCGGGCGAATACTGGGAACGTGTGTTCGAACATTTTTTGCGCGAATATCGCGCCGGGCGCACGCCCAATCCCGATGTGCTGTGCAACCGGGAAATCAAATTCCGCGCCTTCCTCGACCATGCGCTTGCGCTTGGCGCCGACTGCATCGCCACCGGTCATTACGCCCGCATCGCGCGCGACGGCGAAGTACGATTGCTGAAAGGCCGCGACGCCAACAAGGATCAGAGTTATTTCCTCTATCTGCTCGACCAGCGGCAACTCGATCATGCTTTGTTTCCCCTTGGCGATATGGAAAAAGCCGAAGTGCGTAGGCTCGCCCGCGAAGCCGGCTTTGCCAACCACGGCAAAAAGGACAGTACCGGCATCTGCTTTATCGGCGAGCGCAAGTTTCGCGACTTTCTGGCGCGCTATGTGCCGGCGCAGCCGGGCAACATCGAAACGGTCGGCGGCGCGCAATTGGGGCAACATCAGGGCCTGATGTACTACACGCTCGGACAGCGGCAGGGTCTGCAGATTGGAGGGGTTGCTGGCTACGGTGAGCAACCCTGGTACGTAGCGGCGAAGGACCTGCAGCGCAACGTCTTGATCGTCGCCCAGGGACACGGGCACCCGGCCTTGTTTCGCACCGAGTTGGAGGCCGACCAAGTCCACTGGATCGACAGCAGTCCGCCATCCTTGCCGCTGCGGTGTAGGGCGAAGATTCGCTACCGCCAGCCCGAGCAATCCTGTTCCGTAGAAGCCTGCGCGGACCGGCTGCGAGTGCGTTTCGATTCGCCGCAACGGGCCGTCACGCCAGGCCAGTCGGTGGTGTTCTACCAGGGCGAACATTGTCTAGGCGGCGGCATCATTCAATGACCGTTGCTGAAATGCGCACGGTGTCACGGGGCGTTGAATCCGATATAGTGCCCGGCGCAGATGCATTGCCGGACTGAAATCGTTTATGGCCCACACCATTGTTGACCGCACCATCGCGCTGGCTGGATTGTTTCAGGCGGCGGCCGAAGTCCAGCAAACCGCACGGAAAGGGAAAGAATTCACGCCAGCGACCACAGCGGCCATCCACAGCCTGTTGATGCTCGATGCGCCAAATGTGGTCGATGTGTACGGTGGCCTGGAGCCGCTGCGCACCGGACTGCAAGTTCTGCTCAGCCAGCTCGGCGCCAAGGGCGCGCGCAGCCGCGATACGGAAGTAGCGCGCTATGCCGTGTCGGTACTGTTTTTGGAACGCAAGTTCCGCCGCGATCCTCAGATGCAGGCACGCTTGCGCGAGGGGCTTGAAGCGGCCAAAACCCAAGCCGCCTATTTCGGCAGCGAAACCCATACCAATGTCATCGCCCGTCTCGGCGACCTCTACCAACAGACCATCAGCACCTTGACGCCACGGGTCATGGTCAACGGCGAACCCGCATTGCTAAGCGATCCGGACAATGCGGCGCTGATCCGCGCGCTGCTGTTGGCTGGCATTCGCTCCGCTGTGCTGTGGCGCCAGTGCGGCGGCAGCCGATGGCAAGTGCTATTGCGCCGGCGCGCCATCACCGAAGCAGCGGGCCGTCTGCTTGGTGTCTGAACTGCCCGCGCCAGGCGCCTTTGCGATATACTTGCAGCCTCCCGCGTCGGGCCGTTGCACGGACATCACTGGTCACGTCTTCTACCGCCCGACGCCAAGTTTCGCGACAATATCGCGCCGCAAACACATGTTGCCGTCCCGCAGGAGTCCACATGAGCGATAGCTTCCACGCCCGGTCCAACCTCGAGCTGAACGGTCAGCAGTATCAGATTTTCCGGCTGGATGCCGTGCCCGGCGCCGAGCGGCTACCCTTTTCGCTCAAGATCCTGCTTGAGAATCTGCTTCGCTACGAAGACGGTGTGACGGTCACCGCAGACGATGTCCGGGCTTTGGCAAATTGGGATCCAAAGGCGGAGCCAAGCCAGGAAATCGCCTATCGTCCAGCGCGCGTTCTGATGCAGGATTTCACCGGCGTGCCGGCGATTGTGGATTTGGCTGCCATGCGTGATGCCATGAGCGCCCTGGGCGGTGACCCGGAACGCATCAACCCCCTGCAGCCGGCAGAGCTGGTAATCGACCACTCGGTGCAGGTCGACAACTTCGGCAGCAGCAATGCCCGCGATCTCAACAGCGCCTTGGAGTACAGCCGCAATCGCGAGCGATACAGTTTTCTCAAATGGGGTCAGCAGGCGTTTTCGAATTTCAAGGTTGTGCCTCCGGAAACTGGCATCGTCCACCAGGTGAACCTGGAATACCTGGCGCGCGTCGTATTCGCGAAGGAAAACGACGGTGTCCTGCAGGCCTATCCCGATACCCTGGTGGGCACGGATTCCCACACCACCATGATCAATGGTCTTGGAGTGCTGGGTTGGGGCGTGGGCGGCATCGAAGCCGAAGCGGCGATGCTCGGTCAGCCGGTCAGCATGTTGATTCCCAAAGTGGTCGGCTTCAAGCTCAGCGGCCATCTGCCGGAAGGCGCGACCGCTACCGACCTGGTGCTCACGGTGGTGGAAACTCTGCGCAAGCACGGTGTGGTCGGCAAGTTCGTCGAATTCTTCGGCGACGGCCTGTCCCATTTACCGTTGGCGGACCGCGCCACCATCGCCAACATGGCCCCCGAATACGGCGCAACCTGCGGCATCTTTCCCATCGACCGCGAGACCCTCGACTATCTGCGCCTGTCCGGGCGCGATGAACAGCAGGTGGCATTGGCCGAAGCGTATGCCAAGGAGCAAGGATTGTTCCGCGAGGATGGCGCGCGCGCAGCCGATTACAGCGACATTCTGGAACTGGATCTCGCCAGCATCGAACCCAGTCTTGCCGGCCCCCGCCGTCCCCAGGACCGGGTGCCGCTGCGGATCGCAAAGCAAACCATCCGCGGTTCGCTGCAAGACATGCTGGCCGAACGCGGCCTGGGCCCGGACAAGGACGGCGAGACCGAGCGCTTCGAAGGCGAAGGCGGACATACCGCCGTGGGCGTCGAACATCAGGGTGAACACCGCGGCCGCATGCAAGTCGATCACGGCGGCAAGAAGTTCTTTCTCAACGACGGCATGGTGGTGATCGCCGCCATCACCTCGTGCACCAACACCTCGAACCCCTATGTAATGCTGGGCGCGGGCCTGGTGGCGAAGAAAGCCATCGAGCGTGGCTTAAGGGTCAAACCGTGGGTCAAAACCTCCCTGGCACCCGGGTCGAAGGTGGTGACGGAGTATCTGCAACACGCGGGTGTGCTGGACGATCTCGAGCAGCTGGGCTTTCACGTCGTCGGTTATGGCTGCACGACCTGCATCGGCAATTCCGGCCCGTTGCCGCAGCCCATCAGCCAAGCGATCAAGAACGACGACTTGGTGGTGTGTTCAGTGCTGTCGGGAAACCGTAACTTCGAGGGCCGAATCCATTCCGAAGTACACATGAACTATTTGGCTTCACCGCCGCTGGTGGTGGCGTACGCGATTGCCGGGCGCATGGACATTGACCTGCAAAACGAAGCGCTGGGCACCGACAGTCAGGGCCAGGCGATCTACCTGAAAGATATCTGGCCCAGCCAACGCGAGATCCAGGACACCGTGCTGGCGAGCGTGCGTCCCGAGGAATTCAAAGGCGCCTATACCGACGTGTTCGCCGGACAGTCCCGTTGGCGCGAGTTGGCTTCTCCCGGCGGCCAACGCTTCAAGTGGTCCGACGATTCCACCTATGTGCGCAACCCGCCCTACTTCACCGACATGTCCCGGAAACCCGCCGGCGTCAGCGATATCAAGAACGCGCGGGTATTGGCCCTGTTGGGCGACTCCGTGACCACCGACCACATTTCACCGGCAGGTTCGATCAAACCCGATAGTCCGGCAGGGGTATACCTCAAGCAGCACGGCGTCGAGATCGCGGATTTCAATTCCTACGGTTCCCGGCGCGGCAACCACGAGGTGATGATGCGAGGTACGTTCGCCAATATCCGCCTGCGCAACCTGTTGGCACCGGGCACCGAAGGCGGGGTGACCGTGCACCAGCCGAGCGGCGAGGCGATGAGCATTTACGATGCCGCCATGCGCTATGCCGAACAACAGGTACCGCTGATGGTATTGGCGGGCAAGGAATACGGCTCCGGTTCATCGCGGGACTGGGCCGCCAAAGGACCACGTTTGCTCGGCGTGCGCTGCGTAATCGCGGAGAGCTACGAGCGCATCCACCGATCCAACCTGGTGGGGATGGGAATTCTGCCGCTCCAGTTCCAGGACGGAGAAAGCGCTCACAGTCTGGGCCTGGACGGCAGCGAGTCCTTTTCCATCGAAGGCCTCGGAGACGGATCGGCCAAGCGCGTTCAGGTCACCGCCCTCAAGGACAGCGGTGGCGAAAAGGTGTTTACCGCGCGGGTACGAATCGACACCCCCCAGGAAGTCGAATACTACCGCCATGGTGGCATCTTGCATTACGTACTGCGTCAGCTCGCCACGCAGAATTGACGTTAATATTGATTCACACCCTATTCAATCATCGAGTTTTTATCGACGATTCAGGCGGTCACTAGGGCTACTCGGCGAATTCCAGCGCCTCACGGACATGATCGATGCCAGCGCGCGCGCAGGCGTCGTCCATATCGCCCATGGCGTCCTTCGCAGGTGCGCCGGACACACCCACCGCGCCGTAGAACCGACCGCCCACCTGCACCGGCACGCCGCCACCGACCATCAACACGTCGGCGGTGTTATTCAGGGACTGCATACCGCCACGCTGTTGCAGTTCCAATGTCGAAGCCTGAAAGCTCGCTGCAGAATAGGCCTTGCGGCGGGCCACCTCGATCGTGTGGGCGCCAGCCAAGGGGTCGCGGTTGAACGCCAAGAGTCGACCGGTCCGATCCACCACCGCGGCGGCAACCTGGTAGCCCTGGGCCTGGCATGCGCGCGCAGATTCCAGGGCGAGTTGCGCAGCGGTTTCCATACTCAGCACCCGGTACTGAACATAAGGCGCGGGCGCAGCGGCGATGGCCGTGGCGTTGAGCGCCACCATGGCGAAGCCCAACCAATATTGATTTTTCATTTCGAACTCCTCTCGAAATCACATTCGATGTGGCATATATCAAGATAATTGCATTATATTTTTTTAAGCGCCTTCCCATGCGTTTCCAGTCGCAATGGGGCGCACGGAATCGGACTGCCGAGACCGGAATAGTGTATGATGCGCACGGTTTTCGAGTATCAGTCGAACGGAGCACGAATGGAACTGACATCGCTCACCGCCATCTCTCCCATTGACGGTCGCTACGGCAGCAAAACCGAAGCATTGCGCCCGATCTTCAGTGAGTTCGGCTTGATCCGCCACCGCGTGCTGGTGGAAGTGCGCTGGTTGCAGGCCTTGGCCGCCGACGGCGATATCGTTGAAGTGCCGCCGTTATCGAAGCACGCCAACGGCGTGCTCGACGGCATTGTCGAGGGATTCGACGAGGAAGATGCGCGTCGAGTCAAAAACATCGAGCGCACCACCAACCACGATGTCAAAGCGGTGGAGTACTTCATCAAGGAAAAGATCGCCGGCAACGCGGAATTGGCGGCGATTTCAGAGTTCGTGCATTTCGCCTGCACTTCCGAGGACATCAATAACCTGGCCTATGGCTTGATGCTACGGGAAGCGCGAACCCAGGCACTGCTGCCTGCGATGGACGAAATCATCTCCTCCTTACGCGGCCTGGCGCACACCCATGCCGAATTGCCCATGCTTTCGCGCACCCACGGACAGGCCGCGTCACCGACCACACTGGGTAAAGAACTGGCCAACGTGGTGTTCCGGCTCAAGCGTCAATGGGAACAGGTCGCCAGTGTGCCGCTGCTGGGAAAAATCAACGGCGCAGTCGGCAATTACAACGCACACCTGTCGGCATACCCGAACAAGGACTGGCCGGCTTTCGCGCAACGCTTTGTCACCGATTTGGGATTGGATTGGAACCCCTACACCATCCAGATCGAACCCCACGACTACATCGCCGAGCTGTTCGACGCGCTCGCCCGGTTCAACAACGTTTTGAACGACTTTTGCCGTGACATATGGAGCTATATCTCCATCGGCTATTTCAAGCAACGCACGGTGGCGGGGGAAGTGGGATCCTCCACAATGCCGCATAAGGTCAACCCGATCGATTTCGAGAACGCCGAGGGCAATCTTGGCCTCGCCAATGCGCTGTTCGACCATCTGGCCGGCAAGCTGCCGATCTCCCGGTGGCAGCGCGATCTGACCGATTCCACCGTGCTGCGTAATCTCGGCGTCGGGATCGGCCACTGTATGGTCGCGTACCATTCGCTGCTGCGCGGCATCAGCAAATTGGAAGCCGATGCCGAGCGCCTGGCTGCGGACCTCGAAGCCAATTGGGAAGTACTGGCGGAAGCAGTCCAGACTGTGATGCGCCGCTATGGTATCGACAAGCCCTACGAACGCCTCAAGGAACTCACCCGCGGCCGGCGTGTGGACCGCGCCGCGTTCGCAGCATTCATCGACAGTCTCGATCTGCCCGCTGAAGCGAAGGCTGAGCTCAAGGCGCTGACACCGGGCAGCTACACCGGCAACGCAGGTCAGCAAGCGCAGCACATCTGAGCGACGCCGAAAAGCGACACGGAGGCGCAGAGGGTCAGGTACGAAATGTGACGTAGTACTCAGTATGCAGGCCCGGGAGTAGCATAATCGAAAGCGGATGACAGGGACGGCTTCCCTCCCGCTTTGCTTCCCCAAGATGTCGTCTTGGTCATCCGACGTGAAACCCGGGCTGCATCACCCCCATCCCGTGCAGTCCGGGTTTTTTTACCTGGTTTTGTAACATGACGTCCGGACAATGGTCGGCGACGACATCGTCAGCATACGCTTGGTTTTCGGCAATGGCGGCGCCGAGCTCGCACGCGGAGTTCGCAGCGCCGTATTCATCGAAGAACAAGGAGTCCCCGTTGCCATGGAATGGGACGGGCTCGATCACATGTGCGTACACGCGCTGGCCGAGGATGGCGCCGACCGGGTGATCGGCACTGGCAGACTGATGCCAGACGGGCGAATCGGACGCATGGCGGTACTGGCGCACTGGCGAGGCCGTGGCATCGGTGGCCGGTTGCTCGAGGCACTACTTTGCGAACACCGCGTCCGCAGCTGGCCGCCGGCCCATCTCCACGCCCAGCTCGAAGCCACCGAATTCTACGCCCGCCATGGTTTTGAACCGAATGGTGATCCGTTTGTCGAAGTCGGCATCCCCCATGTGCTGATGCGCCTCGAGGGTGGTTCGGTGCGACAGGTCTGAGCTATTCTGAAAGCAGCCCCAAGCGGGAGGAGCATGAATACCGAGAGTGAACCCGTAGCGCAAAATCCCGACCCGGTTCGATTGCGGTTCGAAACGCGGGCCGGGAACCGTGAGTTGGTCGGACAACTGGTCTATCGAGCGCGCCGCAGCATCGCGATATTGACCCCGGATTTGGAAGCACCGGTGTATGACACCGCGGAAATGATTGACGCCATCAGCACGCTTGGTACCCGCGGCCGATTCTGCGAGGCGCGTATCCTGGTCGCAGACGCCGGTCATGCAATCCGACACGGACACCGTTTGATTGAGACCGCGCGCAGATTCACCAGCACGGTACACATGCATCGACCGGCACCTCAACACCGCGGTTTCAACGAAGGCTTTCTCGTGGTGGATGAAACCTCGTACCTGTACAAACCGGTCGCAAGCCGCTACGACGGCTACGGATCTCTACATGACGGCCCGCGCAGTCGGGAGTTGCTCAAACAATTCCAAGCCCTATGGGATCTGAGCGTCCCCGAATCCGAACTGCGGCGGCTGCACTTGTGACTGCACCGTGTACGATGCGCACGCGCATCCTCGCCTTGGTAGTAATGGTCCTATTTGCCCAGGTGGCATACGCTGTCGACCACAAATTGCAAGTATTCGACCTCAAGCACCGTCCTGCGGCCGAGATCGCACCCATCGTCCAGCCCTTGTTGAACGACGGGGAAGTTGTACAAGCGCACGGGTTCGAATTGATTTTGCGCGCGGCGCCGGGCACGATCGAACAGGTGCGAGCACTGGTGCGACGTCTCGATCGCGCGCCGCAACGGCTTCTGGTCAGTGTTCGCCAATCGAATTCGGCACGAACCGCCGCGCGGGACGCCGAAGCCAGGTTGACGGCCCGGCCGGGCCACAGTAGCGGATCGGTCCGCGCCTACGCCACCAACGACCGCGAGCAAGGCGCGGGCACGCAACAGATCCAGGTGCTGGAAGGCAATTCCGCCTTCATTTCGTTCGGTCAGTCGGTTCCGACCAACGACCGCACCGTGATCATCGGCCCAGGTGGCGCTGCGGTCCAGGACAGCAGCCGCTATCAAGACGTGACCAGCGGCTTCTATGTATTGCCACAGATTGCCGGCAACCTTGTGCACTTGCGGATCAGCCCACACCGCGACACCCTGAGCCGCGACGGTGGGGGCATCATCAATACGCAGCGTGCCGATACGGTAGTCGAAGGCCGGCTGGGGGAATGGATCGAAATCGGCGGGACTGTCGACCAGCGAAGCGACGCCGGCGGCGGCATTGTCTACAGCACGCGCGGGCGCACCGAGCAGCAGGGTCGTATCGAAGTCAAAGTCGACCTATTGCACTGATACCGCCCCTATCCCCTGCACTTTGCCCGGTAGGCAGTACCGCCTTCCTGTGGGAAAATACCGGCCCTTGTCGTCAGTCCGCAGCCAGATGCCCAAATCGTCCACTGTTACCGCAAGCGCCCAAGCCGGGCTCGCCTCACCGTTCGAACCCGTCCTGCCCCAGCGCGCCGGCGAACGCGTGGTGTGGGGCAAGCTGTACGGCAACAGCATCGGACTCGCGCTGGCCGCTGCGGCGCGGCGCACGGATGGCCCCGTGTTGGTCGTCACAGGCGACAACCAGACCGCTGCGCGCCTGGAATCGGAACTGCAGTTTTTCGGCGGTGACATCGAAATTCTGCAGTTCCCAGACTGGGAAACACTACCCTACGATCTGTACTCCCCTCACCAGGACATCATCTCCCAGCGGCTTGAAACGCTGTATCGACTTCCGGAAATGCGAACCGGCATCTTGATCGTGCCGGTTACGACCCTGCTCCAGCGCTTAGCGCCGCGCGCATATTTGCGGGCTTACAGCTTGCTGCTCAAGGTCGGCGATCATCTGGAGCCCGATGCCATGCGCGAGCGGTTCACGCAGGCCGGCTATCGCTGCGTCTCCCAGGTGATGGAGCACGGCGAATACGCAGTGCGGGGATCGCTGCTGGATATTTATCCCATGGGCAGCGACCTGCCCTACCGGATCGATCTGTTCGACGACGAAGTCGAAAGCATCCGGGTATTCGATCCCGAGAGCCAACGATCCAGCGGCCAGGTGCAGCAAATTCGCATGTTGCCGGCCGCCGAGTTCGCCCTCGACGAAGACGGCATCGGCCGCTTCCGCCAAGCTTGGCGCAAACGCTTCGAGGGCGACCCGCAGCGCAGCCCGGTGTACCGCGAAGTCAGCAACGGGCATCCGCCCGGCGGCATCGAATATTATTTACCCCTATTCCATGAAACCACCGAAACACTGCGCGACTATCTCCCCGAACACGCGTTACTGATCACCATGGACGACGTCGAACCGGCGTTGCTCGCCTATCGCGAACAGGTGGAAAGCCGTTACGAACAACGCCGCCACGATATCGAACGCCCCCTGATCGAACCGGACAGCTTGTACCTGGATCTGGACACCGTACGCGCACAGTTTCAGGGGCTGCCCCAGGTGAAGGTGCAACGGTTCGAAATCGAACCGGCCGCGGAAGGCAATTTCGTCAATTTCGCCACGGCCGCGCCGCCCCTGCTCACGCTTCAGGCTCGGGCTCCGGAGCCGGCCGCTGCACTGCAGCAGTTCATGCTCACCTTCGAAGGTCGCGTTCTGGTCGCCGGCGAGTCTACCGGACGCAGAGAGGTGATTCTCGATACATTGAGCGGGCTGGGGTTGCGCCCCGACGTGTTCGATTCCTGGGAAGCGTTCCTCGCCAGTGACGCGGCTTTCGGCATCACGGTCGCGTCGTTGGAACAGGGCCTGGTCGTCCGCGATCCGGCGCTTGCCGTCATCGCCGAATCGCAGCTGTTCGGCGAACGCGCCAGCCAATCCCGCCGGCGTCGGAGTGCGCCCCGCACGGAATCCGAAAACGTGGTCCGCAACCTCACCGATCTGAGCATCGGTGCGCCGGTTGTACACGAAGAACATGGTGTAGGACGGTACTTGGGATTGCAGAAGCTCAATGTGGGCACGCTGGAGGCAGAGTTCCTGACCCTCGAATACGCCGACGGCGACAAATTGTACGTACCGGTTTCCTCGTTGCATCTGGTGAGCCGCTATAGCGGCGCGTCGCCCGAAACCGCGCCCTTGCACAAGCTCGGTGGCGATCACTGGCAACGCCTGAAACGCAAAGCTGCAGAGCGGGCTCGAGACGTGGCGGCTGAACTCCTCGATATTTACTCGCGCCGCGCCGCGAGCAAGGGTCACGCGTTTACGTTCGAGCACGACGATTACGCACGCTTTGCGGCAGCGTTTCCATTCGAAGAGACACCCGATCAACAATCCGCTATCGATGCCGTGGTCGAAGACATGCGCGCGGAGCAACCCATGGACCGCGTCGTGTGCGGCGACGTTGGCTTCGGCAAAACGGAAGTTGCGATGCGCGCTGCGTTCATTGCCGTGCAGAGCCAGCGCCAAGTGGCAGTGCTGGTGCCAACCACGTTGCTGGCGCAACAGCACAATCAGAACTTCCTCGACCGCTTTGCCGACTGGCCGGTGAGAACCGAAGTACTCTCCCGGTTTCGCACCAAGAAACAACAGGAGCAGGTACTCAAAGAACTGGCAGATGGCCGCGTCGATATACTCATCGGCACCCATAAGCTGTTGCAAAACGACGTCAAGTTCAAAAACCTGGGGCTGGTGATCGTCGACGAGGAACATCGGTTCGGCGTGCGTCAGAAAGAGCGCCTCAAGGCACTCCGGGCGCAGGTCGACGTGCTGACCATGACCGCCACTCCGATCCCGCGCACTTTGAACATGTCGCTCGCGAGCCTGCGGGATCTGTCCATTATTGCGACGCCTCCCGTGGCGCGCGTGGCGATCAAGACTTTCGTCAATGAATGGAATGACTCGTTGTTGCAAGAGGCGTTCCAGCGCGAGTTCAAGCGCGGCGGCCAGGTTTATTTTCTCCACAACGACGTCGCCAGCATCGAACGCATGGCCAACGCATTGCGCGATTTAGTGCCCGACGCGAGTGTGCGTGTCGCGCACGGCCAAATGCGGGAACGGGAGCTCGAACAGGTGATGCTTGATTTTTACCACCAACGGTTCAACGTTCTCGTCTGCAGCACCATTATCGAAAGTGGAATCGACGTTCCCAGTGCCAATACCATCATCATGAACCGCGCCGACAAACTCGGCTTGGCGCAGCTGCACCAGTTGCGCGGCCGGGTCGGCCGTTCCCATCACCGCGCCTATGCCTATCTCATCGTTCCGCCGCGGCGCGTCATTACCGCCGACGCACTGAAACGGCTCGAAGCGATCGAGTCGCTCGAAGACCTCGGCGCAGGATTCATGCTCGCCACCCACGACCTGGAAATCCGCGGCGCCGGCGAGTTGCTCGGCGAAGGCCAGAGCGGACAAATCCAGGAAATCGGTTTCACCTTGTATAGCGAGCTGCTGGAACGGGCCGTAAAAGCGCTCAGGGCGGGTAAGCAGCCGGACTTGAACCGGCCCCTGGAACACGGCCCCGAAATCGACTTGCAGGTGCCGGCGCTTTTGCCCGAAGACTACCTGCCGGATGTGCACGCGCGCCTGATTCTCTACAAGCGCATTGCCAGTGCGGAAGACAAGGACCAATTGCGCGAGCTGCAAGTCGAGATGATCGATCGTTTCGGCTTGCTGCCCGATGCGGCCAAGAATCTATTCCGGCTCACGGAGCTCAAACTGCTGGCCAACCCGCTTGGCGTCACCAAGCTGGATGCCGGCCCGAGCGGAGGTCGACTGGTGTTCCGCGATCAAGCCAACGTCGATCCAATCAACATCATCCGCATGGTGCAGACCGAGCCACAGGTGTACCGGCTGGACGGCCAACATCAGCTCCGCTTCAAGCGCGAGTTGCCGCAAGCGCCTCAGCGGTTCGAAGCGGTGGAACAGTTGCTGCGAAATCTGCAAACGGGAACTCCGGTCCAATGACGCGGGCGGCGCCGGCGCTGTCGTCGATCATGCCATTTCGCTATAGTAGCGCCTGGCCCGTACCCGTAGCTTTTCTATGTTGAACCTTGTCTCGCGCTATTTAGTCCTGTGTCTGGCCGCATTGGCGTACTCCACCGCAGCGGTCGCCGATCCGGATTGGTACAAGATCGAAGTCGTGGTATTCGCAAATACGTCCGCGAATGCGGGCGATGCCGAGTTTTGGCCACCTGACCCGGGGCAACCCAGCGCCGACAACGCTCGCTATTTGTCCGGCGCGGGTACCGGCGGCGCGTATTCACAGCTGTCGGAAGATCAATTGCAACTGGGTGGCGTAGTCTCGGCATTGCGTAGATCCGGGACTCGCGCGCCGATCCTGCACCTCGGCTGGCGCCAGCCGGTATTGGAACGGGGCAAGGCGCAACCCGTCTGGATCCATGGTGGACCGCGCCACTATCTGCCCGACGGGCGCAGTGTGGAGGAGATTTCGGGCACGCTGCTGTTGACCCGGGCGCGCTTCCTTCATGTCTGGGCGGACCTGTTGTACGCGCCCGGCGACGGGCAAGGCAACGCCTACCGTATGCAAGACCATCGCCGCATGCGTAGCGGCGAGCTGCACTACATCGATCATCCAAAGTTCGGCTTGCTCATTCTGTGCACGCCGATCAAAACCGGGCAATAGCGCTAGGAGCCGAGTAATCTGCGCGTCGCGAGGCGCGTGGGGTTTCGAGGCCAAATCTTCGATCGTTCGAGGAACATAGTGGGCGCGCTGTGACGAGAAGGATCGGAACTTTGGCCCGAAAGAACACCGCCGCAGTAGCGTCGTGATTACTCGGGACAGGCTCCTAGAGCACTTGTAGCACCCGTTCCATGAGCCGGCGCACCGCTTCCATGCCCGACTTCAGATGTTTGTCGATTTCCTGCATGGTGATCACCCCCTCCCCCTTGCCGGCGGCCCAGTTGGCAGACACCGCACAGGTCGCGTAGCAAAGACCCAGTTCCCGCGCCAGCGCGGCCTCCGGCATGCCTGTCATGCCGACCATATCGCAGCCGTCCCGCTCCAGGCGCCGAATTTCAGCCGCGGTCTCGAGCCGCGGGCCCTGGGTGGCGCCGTAGGTTCCGGTAGGCGTGTGCTCAACGCCGGCGTCTGCAGCGGCCTGGATCAACAGGGTGCGCATTTCATCGCAATAGGGAAATGTGAAATCGATATGGGTCACCTCTTCAAGATTATCCTCGAAATAGGTGTTTTCCCGCGACCATGTGTAGTCGATGATCTGATCGGGAAAGGCGATCCTGCCGGGGCTCATCTCGGCACTGATGCCGCCGACTGCCGCCACCGCGATCACCCGCTCGACCCCCAGGCTGCGCAACGCCCAGATGTTCGCCCGGTAATTCACACGATGAGGTGGGATCGTGTGGCCGCTGCCATGACGGGCCATGAACACCACCTCGCGTCCGGCGACCGTGCCATGCACCGCCGGCCCCGAAGGCGCGCCATACGGCGTCTGCACCATTTCGCGGTGGGTGATTTCGAGGTTCTTGAGGGAATTGAGTCCAGTCCCGCCAATGATTGCTACGTCCGGCATACATGCATTCCTTTAAGTGATCGTCGCCAGCGACAGCGGTTCAACTGCCTTGCACGGCATAGATACCTGCGGCATTGCGCAAGAATCCCTTGTAATCCATTCCGTAGCCGAAAACATAACGGTCTTCGACTTCGAGGCCGACGAAATCGGGATCCTTCAAGCCATATTTTCGCTCATGGCGCTTCTCAACCAATACTGCGCTGTATACGGCGTCCGCGCCCTGCTCGCGGCAATAGTCCATGATTGCAGCGAGCGTAATACCTTCGTCGAGTATGTCATCCACCACCAGCACCGTGCGGCCGCGGATGTCCATGTGTGGACGCGCCAGCCAAGTCAAGTCACCGCCGCTGGTGCTGTTGCGGTATCGTGTGGCGTGCAGATAGTCGATCTGAAGCGAGAACGAAAGTCTCGTAACCAGTTTACCGGTCGGCACCAGGCCGCCATTGAGCACGCACATGACGATCGGGTTCAAATCACCGAGACGTTCGCCAATTCGCCGGGCCATGGTGTCCAGCGCGTGTTCGACTTGTTCTTCTGTGAAAAGACAGTCCGCTTGCGCCAACACGGTCTGGGCCTGTTCGGGAGTCACGGTCATAGCGGGCTCGGGATAGCTGTTGGATCGACTTTCCGGGCGGCCAATGCGATTTCCGGTCTCGCACGCCCGGGCATGCAGCGATTCGTCAATGCTGCTCGGCACATAGCCGAACGCGGCGCCATTATAGACGCGCCACCGCCGCCCTGGCCAGGGCACTCGTGTCGTCCGGCGGCATTCAATGCCATGCGGCGCGCCTGCGATCGCTTCGGGCGAGCGCGGGCGGAGCGCACTCACATATCCATATCGAGCAACGGCTCCGGGTCGTAGCGCCGCACCTGGTCCCGCGCCTGCTGCCAACGCGGGTCCTGGCGAAGCGCGTTGAAGGATTGTCGGTGGCGTGCGTGCAGTCGAACCAGCCGCAATTGACTTACCGGATCCGGTTCGCGCTGCAATGAATCCAATACCCGCGCGCAGCCGGCTTCGTTGTTGCAGACGAGCACCATATCGCAACCGGCGTCCAATGCCCGCTGTGCGCGTTCAACGTAGCCACCGACACCTTCTGCGGCCGCCATGCTGAGGTCGTCACTGAAAATAACACCCTGGAAATTCAATTCGCCGCGCAAAACGTCCGCGATCCAGCGGCGTGAAAATCCGGCCGGCGTCGAATCCACCGCGGGATACACCACATGGGCCGCCATCACCGCGGCCATGCCGAAGCGCATCATGCGTTCGAAAGGCAACAAGTCCTCGGCGCGAATGTCATCGTAGCGACGCTCATCGATCGGAAGATCGGTGTGCGAGTCCGCTTCCACCGACCCGTGGCCGGGATAATGTTTTCCGGTCGCTTCCATTTCTGCGTCGCGCATGCCGATCATGTAGGCGTGGGCGATGTCGGCAACCGCCTCCGGATCGGTGTGAAACGCACGATCGCCGATCACCGCGCTGACACCGCGATCCAGATCCAACACCGGCGCAAAGCTGATGTCGACTCCCACCGCGCGCAGCTCACTAGCCATCAACCACCCGGTGGCCTGAGCGTATTTGCGCGCCAAGCGGCGGTCCTGATCGTAGACTTCTCCCAGGCGCCGTACGGCGGGAAGTCGTGTGAATCCTTCGCGGAAACGTTGTACCCGCCCGCCCTCCTGGTCCACGGCAATCAGCAGACGAGGTTCACGCACGCGGTGAATGTCGTCGATCAAAGCCCGCACCTGCTGCGCGGACGCAAAATTGCGGCTGAACAGGATCACCCCGCCCACCAGCGGATGCGACAAGCGTTCGCGCTCTTCGGGCCGCAACTCCAATCCTGCGACGTCCACCATGATCGGTCCCAACGACATACTCGCCTCCCTTTTCAATCGCGAAGCCGGGTACGCACGTCCAGCCAGTCACGCAACCGGTCACCCAACAGATTTACTGCCAGCACAACCAGCATCAGCGCTATACCGGGCGCCAGCACCATATGTGGCGCGACCAACATGTAGCGTGTGCCGTCACGAATCATATTACCCCAGGACGCCTGCGGCGCCTGGACGCCAAGGCCGAGAAACGACAGACCGGCTTCGGCGATCACCACGCCCGCGACCCCGAACGTCGCCTCGACGATCAACGGCGCGCTCAGCAGCGGCAGCAGATGGCGCACAACGATACGGCTGCGCCGGGTACCCAGCGCGATCGCGGCTGTGACGTGGTCTCGATGCTTGAGCGACAGCACCTGGGCCCGTGCCAGACGCGCGTAACCCACCCAGCCGACGATGGAGAGCGCCACTACCACATTGCCAATTCCCGGGCCCATGATACCCGCCAAGGCGATGGCCAGCAGGATCCCGGGGAAAGCGAGAAAGATATCGATTATGCGGACCATGATGGCGTCCATCCAGCCGCCCACATAGCCGGTGAACGTGCCGATCAGGCTGCCTACCGCTGCTGAAACGAGCACCACCCAGAACGCGACGTAGAACGAAGTCGACGCTCCCATCACCAGGCGGTCGAAAATGCGCCGGCCGAGATCGTCGTAACCCAGCCAGGAATGTGAGCTCGGCAGATCGAGGATGTGCGGCAATGCGATCGCGTCGGGATGCAACGGCAACCAGGGTCCCAGAACTGCCATCAGCGCCCAGACCAGGATGATGGCCGCAGGTACCGAGGCGCGGCTCACGAGCGGCCCGCCTCGCGGATACGCGGGTCAACCCAGGCATACGCCAGATCGGTGAGAATGTTCACGGCCACGTACGTGAGGCTGATCAGCAGCACACAGGCCTGCACCACGGGATAGTCGCGGCGCAAGATGGCGTCTATGGTGAGCTTGCCCAGGCCGGGCCAGGAAAATACGGTTTCGGTGATTACCGCGCCGCCGAGCAGGGTTCCCAACTGCAGTCCGAGCAAGGTGATGATCGGCAACATTGCGTTGCGCAGACCATGGTGCAGCACCACTTGCCGTTCGCTTAAACCTTTTGCGCGCGCGGTGCGGATGTAATCCTCGCTCAACACTTCCAGCAACGTGCTGCGCACCATGCGCGACAGAACAGCCGCCAACGCCGTTCCCAAGGTGATCGCCGGCAGCACCAGAGACGCCAAGCCATCGCGGCCACTGACCGGAAACCAGCCGAGCCACAACGAGAATACCAAGATCAGAACCGGACCCATCCAGAAATTCGGCACCGACACACCCAACAAGGAAAACGCCATCGCGCCTTGATCCCAGGGCGTGTCCTTGCGCACTGCGGCAATGCTGCCCAACGGAAACGAAATCAGCACGGCTACCAGCAGTCCGGCGACGGCGAGCTCCGCGGTGGCCGGCGCGCGCTCCGCGATCAGCTCGGCTATCGGGCGGCGGCTACTGAACGACGTACCGAGATCGAGGTGGCCCAGATTGTAGAGATAGGTCCGGAGCTGCTGAGCGATGGGTTTATCCAATCCCAGCGCTTCGCGCAGTGCCTCCCGGTCCGCAGTCTGCGCGTTTTCACCCAGCATCATTTCCACCGGATCGCCGGGTACCAGATGCACGAGCAAAAACACCAGGCAAACGACGCCCAACACCACCACTGCGGCGCTGGTCAGACGAAACACGAGGAAACGCAGCATAGAGCCCTATTTGGATTCCGCACGATGTACATTGACCAGCGCGTCAAAATTGCCATCGGCACTGAGCGTATAGCCGCGTATATCGGCACGGGCCGCAAAAAAATGTTCCTCGTACCATAACGGAACGTACGGCAGCGTTTCCAGCAGATGTGCTTGCAACTGCCGGTACAACCGGGCGCGTTGTTCCAGATCGCCGGTCCGGTCCGCCTGCTCGATCAGGCGATCCGCCTCGGCATCGCGGTAGCGTCCTCGGTTGGCGCCCGCCGGCGGAATCGCGCTGCTGTGAAATACATAGCGGAAAATATCCGGCGATTTGATGCCCACCCAGGACAGGCTGTATAGCTGAAAGCGCCCGGCCTTGATATCGGCATAGAAAGTCGCCCAGTCGAAACTTACCAAGCTCACGTCGATTCCGATTTCCGCCAGTTGCTGTTGCAGAATAGTGGCGATACGCACTCGGAATGGATCGCTGGTGGTCTTGTAGACCAGATGCAGCGGATGCTCAGGTCCATAACCGGCTTGCGCCAGCAACGCCCGTGCCTTTTCGGGATCGAAGCCGTAGCCCCTGAGTTGCGGATTACCGGCCCAGTGCTCCGGCGGCAACAGGGCGTTGGCAAGCCGGGTTTCTCCACCGAACAGATACTGCACCACTGCCTTGCGGTTTAGCCCGTAGGCAATGGCGCGTCGCACGCGCACGTCGCGCAATGCGGGATCCTCGAAATTGAAACCGAGATAGCTGAAATTCGACCCGGCCCGATGCCGCACCTGAACGCCGGGCTGTTTTTCCAGATATTGCACCAATTCCCGCGGCAATTCGTTCTGCAGCAAATCGATCTCGCCCCGAAGCAGCTTCAATACGCGGACCGTCGAATCGGAGACCTGGACGAACGAGAACACCTGTCCGTCGGCATCGCGCACCAAGCGCAACAGTCCTTCCGCAGGCCAACCGCGGAAACGGAACGGCCCACTGCCCAGGGGCTGGCGGGCAAAATTCCGGCCGCTGGCAATCGCTTTCGCCGGAAGGATACCGATCACCAGATAGCCGGGAAACAAAGGGTCGGCGTGCTTCAGATAGAAATCCACCGTGTCGTCATCGACCTCTGCAACGCGTTCGACCATGCGCAGAGAATTGCGGTGCGGCGACTCGGTCTGCGGATCGAGGACCGAGTCGTAGGTCGCCTTGACGTCGCCGGCGTCCAATCGGCTGCCATCATGGAAGATACGAGCGCGCTCGCCGAGGTGAAAACGGTAATGGGTCGGAGACAACAACTCCCAGTCCGCCAACCCCGGTACCGGCCGCGCGGCGTTATCGAACTCCACCAGTCGCGCGTACAACAAGCGATCTATGCGCGCGGAAGTTGCGTCCGTGGCGAAACGCGGATCCAAGGTAATGGGGGCGGAAGCCAGCCCCATGCGAATTGCATCGTCACCGGGTTGGGCGCAACCGGCAACGGTCAGTCCCAGCGATGCGGCGAGCAGCACGCACGCCAGCCGAACCAAAATCCGTTGACCGCGCAGCACTACCAGCTCTTATAGGGATGCTTGACGAGGCAGACGTTGTAGTAGCGTGGATCGTCGCTGACTTCATCTCCGGCCCAGGCCGGACGCTCGAACGGTTCGTCCACGGTATCGAGTTCGATTTCCGCTACCACCAGTCCGGCATTTTCCCCTTCGAACACATCCACCTCCCAGGTATGTCCCGCGTGCTCCGCTTCATAGCGGGTTTTCTCGATCAATGGCTGCACGCAGACCCGCGTCAGCATTTCCTCGGCATCGGCCAACGGAATGGGATACTCATATTCGAGCCGTTGCTGCGCCAGGGTCGCGCTCTTGATATTGAGATAGGCGCGATCGCCGCCGATGCGCACGCGCACCGATCCCGGCCCCGATTCCGACAAATAACCTTGCCTGTATCGCACCCCGCGGCCCGCATCGGCTCGCCAAGCATCGTTCAAAACAAGGAATTTTTTCTCGATCTCCAACGACATACCGGCACCTTTCTGGGACTGCCGCTATGGTATTCCAGCTACCGGCGATTGTGTATGCTTGAACGCCTCTCCGACACACCATGGAACCGGGTTCAGCTGCGCGAACCCAAGCGGCACAAGGAGGACTCAGATGAAAGCTGTAGTCATGACCGAAGCGGGCGCACCAGAAGTGCTGGCGACCCAGGATATTGACCCGCCCCAGGTGCAAGGCGATCGCGACCTTCTGATCAAACTCAAGGCGGCCGGCATCAACCCCGTGGATACCAAAATCCGCGGTCGCGGCCCGCTCCGCAAAGGAGACGGTCCCCACGTCCTAGGCTGTGACGGCGCGGGTGTCGTCGAACAAGTCGGCCCCCACGCCAGTCATTTTCAGCCCGGCGACGAAGTCTACTTCTGCGACGGCGGTATTGGCGGTCCGCGCGGCAACTATGCCGAGTACGCACTGGTTGACGAACGCTGCGTGGCACGCAAGCCGCGCAGCCTCGATTTCATTCAGGCCGCTGCGGTGCCGCTGGTCGCAATCACGGCCTGGGAGTCTTTACATGACCGAGCGCGCCTGCAGCGCGAGCAAACCGTGCTCATTCACGCCGGCGCCGGGGGCGTTGGCCATGTCGCAATACAACTCGCGCGGGAAGCCGGCGCAAGGATCGCGACCACGGTCAGCACCCCGGAGAAGGCGGAACTGGTAGGCTCGCTGGGCGCGGAACGGGCGATTCTCTATCGCGACGAGGATTTCGTCCAGGCGGCACTGGACTGGACTGAAGGCCGCGGCGTCGACATCGCTCTGGACACCGTAGGCGGCGAAACGTTTTCCCGCAGCGCCGAAGCCGTAGCGTTCTACGGCGATCTCGTCACGCTGCTGCAACCCGACGCCGACACCGACTGGGGCCCGGCACGGCAGCGCAACCTGCGCATCAGCCTGGAGCTGATGTTGAGCCCGATGTTGTTCGGTCTCACCGAGGCTCGGATCCATCACGCGGAAATATTGACTCGTTGCGCCGAACTGTTCGACCGCCAAGCCTTGCGGATCGAGGTACACCGCACGCTTCCCCTCGAATCCGCAGCCGAAGCGCACCGCCTGCTGGAGCAAGGCGGCTCGGCTGGCAAACTGGTATTGGAAATTTGCTGATGCCGTGCCGGCTCGAAACCGTGCGACAAGTCAGTACATTGGCCGGCGCACGGTCGTGTTTCGTGGCGTTGGCTTGGGTCGGTTTGCTGTTGGCCGGCCCCTGGACCGACTCCGCCGCGGCGGGCAACGTCGCCAATATCCAACTGCCACCCGGGTTCCATATCGCTTTGTATACGGATCAGGTTCCAGGAGCCCGCTCGCTCGCGCTCGGCGATGACGGCGTCGTTTACGTCAGCACACGCCAGCAAGGCCGGATCTACGCCGTGATCGACCATGACGGCGATCACAAAGTCGACCGCGTGGAAGTGCTCGCAGACGACCTGAACAACCCCAATGGCATCGCGTACCGCGACGGCACGTTGTACGTTGCCGAAACCAGCCGCATCCTGCGCTACCGCAAGCTCGCGGGGCATCTGCAAGATCCGCCGAAAGCCGAGGTTATCACCGCCGATCTGCCGTCGGAGCACCACCACGGCTGGCGCTATCTGCGCATGGGGCCCGACGGCATGCTCTATGTGGGCGTCGGTGCACCCTGCAATATCTGCGACGAACACGGCTATGCACAAATCCGTCGACTCAAACCCGACGGCAGCGACATGCAGGTGTTTGCCAAAGGGGTGCGCAACACCGTGGGCTTCGATTGGAACCCGGACAACGGCGTGCTCTGGTTTACCGACAACGGACGCGACTGGCTGGGCGACGACGCGCCGCCGGACGAACTGAACCGCGCACCTGAAGCGGGGCTGCACTTCGGCTATCCCTATTGCCATGGCGGCGACATCCTGGATCCGGAATTTGGCAGCGGCAAATCGTGCGCCGACTATGTGCCGCCGGCGCAAAAGCTTGGCGCCCACGTCGCAGCACTGGGCATGCGCTTCTATACCGGCGATCAATTTCCACCCCAGTACCGCAAGCAGATCTTCATCGCCGAACACGGTTCCTGGAACCGTTCCAAGAAGGTCGGCTATCGCGTCAGCCTGGTCACCGTCGACGATAATCGCGCCACCGGCTATCGTCCGTTCGCGAGCGGTTGGCTGCAGGACGGCAAGGTGAGCGGCCGGCCGGTGGATGTGCTGGTGCTGACGGACGGCTCGCTGCTGGTTTCCGATGACCACGCCGGCGCGCTCTACCGCATTTATTACCGCCGACCGTGATCGGCGACTTCTCACAAGCCGCGTTACGCGCCGCCGTCGGAACCGCCGTTTTGCGGAGTAAACAATAGTTCCAGATATTGTTTGTAGTGCCCGAGCTGGGCCGCGATTAAGCCCGTTTCGTGCATCGTTCGTTCGAGTATGAATGCACTTCGAATATGCCCACGAACAGGGCCAGGCTGTCGGGCGTTATGGCCACAGCCGGGGGATACATTGCGGAGTCCGCTCCAGCTAATCCCACCAGCAAGACGCGAATCTATAGCGCCTTGGCTTTGTCCAACATCTCCTGAGCATGGCCTTCGGGGTCTACGCCGTACTGTACGTCGGCGAGGTTTCCATCCTTGTCTATCAGGAATGTCGCACGAACAATACCCATCTTTTTGACGCCGTTCTTTTCCTTTTCCTGCCATACGCCGTACCGTTCGCACAGTTCGCCAGACGTATCCGCCAGGAGCTTGACGGTCAAACCGAACTTTGCGATGAAGGCTTGATGACTTTCACTGGAGTCCTTGCTCACACCCAATATGACGGTATCGGCCGCGGCGAATTCGTCCGCCAATGCAGTGAATTGATTGGCCTCGATGGTGCAACCCGGGGTGTCGTCTTTGGGGTAGAAATACAGCACTACGTTTCGCTTCCCTTTGAAATCCGACAATCGCACGGCCTTTCCGTCCTGGTCCGGAACGGTGAAATC
Source organism: uncultured Gammaproteobacteria bacterium (assembly GCA_963773585.1). Taxonomy (GTDB): domain Bacteria; phylum Pseudomonadota; class Gammaproteobacteria; order JASBUN01; family JASBUN01; genus CAVXJN01. The sequence goes on along the minus strand of CAVZBR010000014.1, from coordinate 53,533 downwards.
CGGAGCAGCTTGATTCTTGTTCAGCATGGTTTGTCCTGATTCGTTTTAGGTGGCGTCAGTATAGAACGCATACCCTACCAAAGCATTGGCGCCCACCTGGATCCTACTCCGATTCGACGCCGACTTCGTTTGCAACCCGGGTCAGAAGCGCGGCAAAGAACGCCGCGTCCGCGCCACTCAAGTTTCGGTGATCCTGCAGGAACGCTTCCACGGGTTGCCCGGATCTGCGCCCATACAAGACGCCACTTCGGAGAAACAATGAATCGCGCGCAAATTGGGCCGCCGATTGATGACAGCCGCCACAGGTCTGTTTGAACTTCGGGGTGGTTTGGGCCTGCGCCAACAACATCGCGTAAACCGCGTCCACGTCCTGCAACGGAAGAAAATGGTTGCTCAGAAACAGCTTCATGTCACGTGCCGGATGGCCGCCTTGAAGCCTGCCATCGGCGTCGACGGACAGTCGCTGTCGGGCGAACTCCGCCGCGTGCCCGTGGCACTCGATACAGCGGTCGTCCCACAGCCGATGCAGATCGGCGCTATGCGCGGTTTCGATCACCGCCCCACCCAGCGCAAAGTACGCCGCGACAGCCGCCAGCGGGGCGCGCAATACGCGCCGCACGGCTGTCAGTCCGCCGCCCGCTCGAGAATCCGATAGCTCGCCCATGGTCATCAGGCAAACTTTTCCAGCAGGGTCAACATAATACCCCCGAACTGCTCGGCATTGGAGACGATTCGGTTCACCTTCACATTGCGGCTTTCGGCCGATTTCACAATCTTCATCAACTCGGTCAATTTTTTTGCATCCGCCGGCTGCGGGAACAATGCCTGCACTTCTTCCTCGGTCATGCGCGTAATGGAGGATATCCGCGATGCCAATCTAGCATCGGTTGCGCCGGCACTGTCGGCAATGATGTCGTCGACCTCGCTGTCGAACTGGTCCCAATCTATCGGCATTTCCCTGTCCCCCGCGGTTCAGATGGCGTCACGGATATTGCGGATCTTTTCGATAAATGCCTTGCCCCGATCCACCCTGTCTTTACCAGCCTGAGTGGTGCTCAACAGGTTGGCGACCGCATCGTCAGTCTGGTCAATCCATTTGCCCACCTGTTGATCTTTCACACCCACCGACTCCAGGTATCGGTTGCGGTTCTCGGAGATTTTGGATGCAGACAGCAGAAAACTGGTAATGGCATTGTTGAGCGCCCGCGCCTGCACGTAGTCGTCGCGGACTTTCTTCTCGATCCGTCTTTCGAGATCATCCAAAGGCTGGATAAGTTCAAGTCGTTTGGCGTTGATCGCTTTTTGCAACCTTGGTCCGGACTTGACCAGGAAAGTCAGCCTTTGCTTTTTATCGTCCTCGTGGACGATTGTATTCCAGGCGTCGGAGATGGTGGGATTATTGAAGAATTCGTCAGCGAACAACGGCGCCCATTCTTGTTCGATGAAGCGGTCGACTTGGGCGCGCTTTTGGTCGAAGAACCGATGCAGCAAGGTGATATTGGCCTCTTCGATCGCCGAAATCCGCTTGCCCAATTCCGTTGACAGTTGCGGCGCCTCCGGTGGCACCGAGGCGCAGCCCGCCACCAGAAGCGTTACCGCAATCAATTGCCCGACGGCCCTCACGGCACTCTCCTTTTGTCTGGTTGGCCACTCGCCGCTCGCGTCCGGCCACGTTCTGAGTCAGCCTTAATCATTACCGAAAATCGCGTTAATGCAAGGAGGACCCGGTGCAGGCATCCGGCCGGAAAACGGTCGGCGTGCGGCCCGGAACAAGGCCGTTTAGATTCAGGGATACGTCGGCGCGTGCTTGCTCTGGACGCGTTCAGTCGAGCAACGCGACGCGGGCTTCGCCACTCGACTTTTCGATTTCAAATTGCACTACGCAGTACTCGCTCTGCTCCTCGACGGGTGTCGGATCGTCGGCGCAGCTGCAACCGGCAACGATCCCCGCAAAGAAGATGCCCGTCTTGACCCTGATGACCGGGCCGGCGTCGTCGACGCGGATGATCATGGCTTCAAACCCTGTGTCCACGGCATAGCTGGTGGACTTCAAACCGCGTTGCAGAGGCAACGAATCCATGGGCAGGCGTTCGATTTCATCTTTCAACGCCCGTTCGAATCCGGGCGTTTCCCAACTGCTTAGCGCTTTGGACAATCGCATCATGGCGGGCCGTAACGAAGTCGCGCGGTTGATGTAGTGTCGAAGTACCCAGAATAGAGCGAGGAGTCCGCAAGCGCCAGGCGCATCGCCCTGCCGGTCTCCCCGCCAGCAAGACCGGGGCTGAGATAGCCAAAACCAGCCCGGTCTTCCTATAAACGCAGTCTATGCCGGTTCACACCGCCGGCAGACGACTCGCTCCGAGCGTCGAACCGTGCTTGCTCGAAGTCGCTTGCCCCAGAACATGGCAATGGTTGAGAAACTGCGCCCAGCAGCCACACTTACGCCCACGGGAGGATAGCCGGAGGCGTCGAACGCGGTCACCGCAGTTTCGAATTCAGGCACACCGCGCTTCGACGGCCCCGTTTTTGCAGACGCAAGCGGCACAGCCGTATGACTGGTGGCCACCGGCTGTCACGGGCCAGGTGATCGGGCATGCAATGCACTGTCAGGGTGCCAGCCCCCTGCTACCCTCGAACCGCGGCTTTGACCACTACTGGAATTTGGCCGCCACAAACATACGGGAGCAATGCGATGGTCGAGTTTCGCGGTTTTCGGATTCACGAGCATGCGGGCGGCGTGCATGCCGGCATCGAAACCTTGACTCTGGAAGAGCTGAGCAGCGGTGACGTGGTGATCCGCGCGGCGTATTCCGGCATCAATTACAAGGACGCACTGGCCGCGACCGGAAAGGCTAAGATTCTGCGCCACTACCCGTTGGTCGGCGGCATCGACGTCAGCGGCACGGTGCACGAATCCACCGATTCACGCTTCCGGCCCGGCGACCCGGTGCTGGTATGCGGTTGCGAATTGTCGGAATCCCGCGACGGCGGTTATGCAGAATATGTCCGAGTACCCGGGGACTGCGTGGTGCCTCTGCCCGAAACGCTGTCCTTGCACGATGCCATGGCGATCGGCACCGCGGGCTTCACCGCGGCGCTGGCACTGCAACGTATGGAGCGCAATGGTCAGCATCCGGAACTGGGGCCCATCCTGGTGACCGGCGCGAGTGGCGGCGTCGGCAGCATCGCCATCGACCTGTTTTCCGGCGCCGGCTACGAGGTGGTCGCCTATTCCGGCAAACCGGAGGCGGCGGACTATCTGCAGGAATTGGGGGCGACGCGTGTTTTGCTGCGCGAGCAGGTCGATTTCGGTAAGCGCCCGTTGGAGAAAGCACAATGGGGAGGCGCGGTAGACAACCTCGGCGGGGAGCCGTTGGCCTGGCTGACGCGCACGGTGAAGCCTTTCGGTAACATCGCGTCCATCGGATTGGCGGCCGGTCACGAACTCCACACTACGGTGATGCCATTCATCCTGCGCGCAGTGTCCTTGCTGGGCATCCATTCGGTGATGTGTCCGGCAGCGGATCGACTGCGGGCTTGGGAGCGTCTCGGCAGCGACCTCAAGCCACGTCATCTGTCCCGTATCGTCGCACGTACCATCGCTTTCGAGGACTTGCCTGCCGCACTCGAGGATCACCTTCGGCGTCCGGCCACCGGCCGCACGGTGGTGCGCATCGCTGACGAGTAGCGCTCGACCTCGCCGCTGAGCTGAGCCCCGGGGCTGAGCTGAAGGTTGGTTTGACCATGGCCGCTCAAGCCGTCTTTACGGCGAGCAGGTCCATGAATGCGCTCGCGCGCATTGATTCCAGGTTTTGTCGATCAGAAAGCGCGTCCACTAGGGCCTCGCCCTGTGCCCGGGGAAAGCGCCCATAGAGGTTGGTTTCGAATTTCTTCACCAGCAACGGCATGCCTTCCCGCCGTCGACGGCGATGGCCCACGGGATACTCCACCGCGACCCGCTCCGTTGCCGTCCCGTCCCGGAAAAACACCTGTACGGCGTTGCCGATAGCCCGCTTCCCCGGGTCCATGTACTCCTGGCTGAACTGCGGATTTTCCTGCACCATCATCTTATCCCGCAGCGCGTCGATACGCGGATCGGCGGCAGTCGCGTCTTCGTAGTCTTGCGCCTCGAGGCGGCCGAAGATCAGCGGCACCGCCACCATATATTGCAGGCAGTGATCCCGGTCGGCGGGATTGTCCAGCGGCCCAGTCTTATCGATGATGCGCACTGCAGCTTCCTGAGTTTCGATGACGATGCATTCGATTTCAGCGAGCCGATCGCGCACTTGCGCATGCAGTTCCAGCGCTGCCGCCACTGCAGTCTGGGCGTGGAACTCCGCCGGCACCAGGATCTTGAACAGCACGTTCTCCATCACGTAGCTGCCCAGTGGCTGCGACAAACCCAGCGGCTGACCCCGAAACAGCACGTCCTGAAAACCCCAGCGTGGCGCCGTCAGGGCCGACGGGTAACCCATCTCGCCGGTCATGGCCAGCAGCGCCATACGTACGGCCCGGCTGCAGGCGTCTCCCGCCGCCCAGCTCTTTCGCGAACCGGTGTTCGGCGCGTGACGATAGGTGCGCAGCGCACCGCCGTCGATAAAGGCGTTGGACAGTGCATTGATGACCTGCTCCCGGCTGCCGCCCAACAACGCCGCGACCACTGCGGTGGATGCAATTCGCACCAGCAGCACGTGATCCAGTCCAACACGGTTGAAGCTGTTGTCCAACGCCAGCACGCCCTGGATCTCGTGGGCCTTGATCATGGCGGCGAGCACATCGCCCATATTGAGCCCGGTGCCGGTGTCGCGGCGGTCCAAGTAGTCCGCGATGGCCAGGATGGCGCCGAGATTGTCGGAAGGATGGCCCCATTCCGCCGCGAGCCAGGTATCGTTGAAGTCCAGCCAGCGAACCATGGCGCCGATGTTGAACGCGGCCTGCACCGGCTCGAGCTCGTGGGCAGTACCGGGAACGCGGGCCCCGCCCGGCAGCACGGCGCCGGGGACCACGGGTCCGAGCAACTTGGAGCACGCGGGAAAATCCAGTGCCAACAGCGCACACCCGATGGAATCCATCAAACAATAACGTGCGGTTTCCAAGGCCTCGTGACGGTCACGCACCTCGAACGTCAATACGTAATCGGCGATTTCGGTCAGCAGCGGGTCGGGCAGCGGTCGTTGCGCCGAGCGCAGGTCCGGCGTCGTCATGGGTATGTTTCCTTGCCTTGGAACACGAATGACGCCCTCATCCGCGCGCCGCCAGCGGCACCCAGGCGCGGTCTTCCGGCCCGGTGTACGCCGCGCTCGGCCGGATCAGCCGATTATTGGCGCGCTGTTCCATGATGTGCGCCGCCCAGCCGCTGATCCGGGAGCAGACGAACAGCGGCGTGAACAAAGGTGTCGGAATGCCAAGGAAGCGATAGGTGGAAGCACAGAAGAAATCGAGATTGTCGAACAGGCGCTTCTCCTTCCACATCAGCGCCTGAATGGCTTCGGAGATGGCAAAGTGCTGCTGGGGGTCACCGCTCTCGCCGGCCAGTTTTCCGGACCACTCCTTGATCAGCGCACTGCGCGGGTCGGCCTCACGATATACCGCATGGCCGAAGCCCATGATCTTCTCCTTGCGGCCCAGCATTTCGCTCACGCCCGCGACCGCTTCCTCCGGGCTCGCGAAGCGCTCGATCAGCGCCATCGCGGCCTCGTTCGCGCCGCCGTGCAACGGCCCCCGCAGGGCGCCGATGGCGGCGGTTACCGCCGAGTAGAAATCCGACAAGGTCGCGGCACACACGCGCGCCGTGAACGTCGACGCGTTGAACTCGTGTTCGGCATAGAGGATCAACGACACGTCCAAGGCCCGCTGCTGGGTGCTGGTGGGCGACTTGCCGTGCAGCAGATGCAACAGATGCCCGGCGACAGAATCGTCCTCGGTTACCGTATCGATGCGCCGGCCATTGTGGCTGAAGTGGTACCAATACAGCAGCATCGACGGGAACACGGCCAGCAGACGGTCGGCCACGTCTCGCTGGTGGCTGAAATCGTGTTCCGGCTCAATGGTGCCGAGCATGGAGCAGGCGGTGCGCATGACGTCCATGGGATGGGCGTTGGCTGGGATGCGCTCCAGCACCTCCCGCAGCGCGACCGGCAGACCACGCAGGCTGACCAGTCTCTGCCCGTAGCGCTGCAGCTGGTCGGCAGTGGGCAGTTCACCGTCCAGTAACAGGTAGGCGACCTCTTCGAAGCGGGCGTGCTGCGCAAGATCGCGGATGTCGTAGCCCACGGTAGCGCAGATCCGGCGTGTTCCGCGCCCACGGTGCAGATGGCGGTTTCCCCTGCGTTGATGCCGCGCAGGCCTGCCGAGGTCCGCTCAGTCACCGGGATCCCCCGTCATCGAACAACGCGTCGAGCTTGCGCTCGTAGGCATAATATTCGAGCACCTCGTAGAGCTCCTCCCGGGATTGCATGCGATCGAGCGCTGCGGTCTGTGTTCCGTCGCGACGCAGTGTCTCGTAGACACTTTGGGCCGCGGCACTCATGGCGCGGAATGCCGACAACGGATAGAGGATCAGCCGTACGCCGACCCGGTCCAGCTCCTGCACCGTGAACAGCGGCGTCTTGCCGAACTCGGTAATATTGGCCAGCACCGGTATCGGCACCGCCTGGGTGAACTGCAGATACTCGTCGAGGCTTTGCAGGGCCTCGGCGAAAATCATGTCGGCACCGGCCTCCCCGTATGCCACGGCACGCTCCACCGCCGCTTGCGGACCTTCGCCGGCCCGTGCGTCGGTACGGGCCATGAGCACGAACTGCGCATCGCTTCGGGCATCGGTCGCCGCCTTGATGCGATCGCACATCTCCTGCGTGCTCACCAGCGCCTTGCCCGGACGGTGGCCGCAGCGCTTGGCCTGGACCTGGTCCTCGATGTGCATGCCGCCGGCCCCCGCGCGGGTCAGTTCGCGCACCGTGCGGGCAATCATCAGCGCCGGGCCCCAGCCGGTGTCGGCGTCCACCAGCAAGGGCAGGTCCGTGGCGCCGGCCATGCGGCGCACGTCCTCGCAGACATCGTTGAGTGTGGTGAGGCCCAGATCCGGCAGACCGAGGGACGCATTGGCCACGCCTGCACCGGACAGATACAGCGCCTTGAACCCGGCGCGCTCGGCAAGCAAGGCGCAATAGGCGTTGATCGCACCCGCTACCTGCAATGGCCGTTCCGTCTCGACCGCGGCGCGCAATCGGGCCCCTGCGGAGCGTTCTTGGTCAGTGGTACTTGTACGCATGGGTTCCTCTTCGCCCCGTGGTGTCCATCAGGTCGTGCGCGGATAGCCGATGGTCTCGAATGCACCAGCGATCTCATCCAGAATAGCCGGGTCGTCGATTGTGGCCGGGGTCTGGTACGGTTCGCCATCGGCAATCTGGCGCATGGTCCTGCGCAGAATCTTCCCGGAACGGGTCTTCGGCAGCCGTGCAACCGTGACCACGATCTTGAAGGCCGCGACCGGCCCGATATCCTCGCGCACGCGCCGGACCAGGTCGGGTCCGATCTCCTCGATATTGTCCTCGAACCCGGCTTTGAGCACCACCAAACCGACCGGAACCTGACCCTTTAGCGGATCCTGCACCCCGATCACGGCGCACTCGGCCACCTGCGGATGCGCAGCGAGCACCTCCTCCATCGCGCCGGTGGACAACCGATGGCCGGCGACGTTGATGATGTCGTCGGTGCGACCCATCACATAGAGATAGCCGTCGCGGTCGCGGTAGCCTGCGTCGCCGCTGCGATAGTACCCGGGGTAGGACTCAAGATAGCCCGCGCGGTAGCGCTCGTCGTTGTTCCAAAGCGTCGGCAGCGTTCCGGGCGGCAGGGGCAGACGAATGGCGATGTTGCCGGTCGTGCCGGGCCCGACCTCGTCGCCGTGGGAATCGAGCACGCGCACATCGTAACCGGGGACCGGCGTGGTGCACGAACCCGGCTTCACCGGCAGCGCTTCGATGCCCAAGCAGTTGGCGCCCACTGCCCAACCGGTTTCGGTTTGCCACCAGTGATCGATTACAGGCACGCCGAGCAGGTTCTGGGCCCACATCAGCGTGTCTGGATCGCAGCGCTCACCGGCAAGAAACAGGGTGCGTAACCGCGACAGATCGTATTGGCGCCGGTATTCGCCGTTGGGGTCCTCTTTCTTGATGGCGCGAATCGCAGTAGGCGCAGTGAACAGCGCCGACGCACCGTGCTGATTGACTACACGCCAAAACGCCCCCGGGTCCGGGGTGCCGACCGGCTTGCCTTCATACATGATGGTGGTGCACCCCTTGAGCAAGGGTGCATAGACGATGTAGGAATGCCCGACCACCCAGCCGACGTCCGACGCGGCCCAGTACACTTCGCCACTGTCGACGCCGTACACGTTGCCCATGGACCAGTTCAGTGCCACGGCGTGTCCGCCGTTGTCGCGCACAATGCCCTTGGGACGCCCGGTCGTCCCGGAGGTATGCAAGATATACAGCGGATCGGTGGCGGCCACCGGTACGCAGTCCACCGCGGGCGCAACCGCCAGCGCGTCATTCCAATCCAGATCCCGATCCTGGCTCAGCTTGGCCTCGAGCTCGGGTCGTTGCAGGACGATACAGCGCTCGGGTTTGTGGGCGCACAAGGCAATCGCTTCGTCCAGCATTGGTTTGTAGGACACGGCGCGATTCGGCTCCAGACCGCAGGACGCGCTCATGACGATCCGCGGTTTGGCATCGTCGATGCGCGCTGCCAGTTCGCGGCCGGCGAAGCCGCCGAACACTACCGCATGGATCGCGCCGATGCGCGCGCAGGCCAGCATGGCGATGGCCGCCTCGGGCACCATAGGCATGTAGAGCAAAACCCGATCACCGGTCTGCACGCCCTGTGCAACCAACATGCCGGCACAACGAGCCACTTCGTCGCGCAGGCGCGCGTAACTATAGGTGCGCACTACACCGGTCATGGCGCTGTCGTGGATCAGCGCGGGCTGTTCACCGCGACCGGCTTCCACGTGGCGATCGAGCGCGTTGTAGCACGTGTTCAGTTCGCCGCCAGGGAACCATCGATAGAAGGGTTTGTGCCGATCGTCGAGGACGCGATCCCAGCGCTTGAACCAGTGGATGTCCGACGCGGCTTCGGCCCAGAACCCCTCGGGATCGGCAAGCGAACGTCCGTAGACCGACTCATAGGACATGGCCATGATCGTCTCCCTCCCGCGGCGCGAATCCTGCGGGGGCGCAACGGCCCGGCGCCCCTATGCCAACACGCTCAATTAAAGCATTGAACACGAAGACCAGCCATCTGGGAGTCGCCCCTGTGAGATCAGCCGGTAAGCTGACGATAAATACGCGGCAAAGCTGCGGGCAATCGGTCGGGACGCCGAACGATTGCGTAACCACCACGGCCGAACATGTATGGGAAATAGTCCCGCGCCTTACGATCGACCGTGATGCCGAACACGCGTATTCCCTGCCGCCGCGCTTCGCGAATCGCGCGGCGCGTGTCTTCCACACCGTAGCGTCCTTCGTAGTGGTCGAAATCGTTCGGTTTGCCGTCGCTCAACAACAACAGCAAGCGATGACGGTTGGGGCGTGGCGCAAGCTGCGCCGCCGTATGCCGCAACGCGGCGCCCATGCGCGTGTAATAACCGGGACGCAAGCCCTGCAGCCGGTCCATACAGACCCCACGCAGCGGCTCATCGAATTCCTTCACGACCGCTACGTTGACCTGCTCCCGTTTGCGGGAACTGAATGCATACACGGCATGGTCATCGCCACATGCCGCCAAGCCATGACACAAGGCCAATACGCTCTCTTTCTCTACATCCAGCACCCGGCGGTTTTCGACCCAGGCGTCAGTGGACAGAGAGGCGTCCATCAGAATTGCGACAGCGAGGTCTCGCTCGGCGGCCCGTGCCTGCAGGTAGATACGATCCGAGCCTGGGCCGCCGGCGCGTTGATCGGCGACCGAGCGTACCAATGCGGCGAGATCCAGTTCGTCGCCATCGCGCTGCGCCGCAGACACTTGGCGGCGCGGTCGCAAGGCTTCGAATTGCCGCCGCACGGCGCGGATCCGACGCCGGGTCGCCGCATCGGGCTGCCAGTCATTTCTGTCCAAGGACGCAGGCCCGGACAGTATCCGGCAATGATCGGGATGATAACAACGCCGCGCATAATCCCATTCCGGGTAGGTATGCTCGGCCCGAAGCGCCGCGCCATCCACCGCTGCAGGCGTCAACTCGAGGTCCAGCTTGAGCCGTGTGGCACTATGCCGCGTGTGACGACTCAGCGTGACCTGCTCCATGTCGTCGACCGCGCGGCGCGCCGCCTCCGGTTCGTCGTCCTCGACGTGGCGGTTCATGTTGATCATTTCGGCTACCGACAGCAACGCCTCGAACCGGTTTAGAATCAGCGAATCCTCCCGTTCGGCCTGCTCGGTGTTACGACGCCGCCCACGGCGGCGCCTTTCATCGGCGGCCTCGTTGCCACCGCTGCCATCCTCGTCTGCATCCACAGCGCCGTCGCTTCGCAGGTCATCGTGATCGACAGCACCCCAAAGTGGCACGGGAAGGAAGCTGCGGTAGCCGCGCGGCGCCTGACGCGCACCGAAGCTGACTTCGGTATTGCGAATAACATCCAGAAATGCGGTGCCGCATGGGTCCAGCGGTTGCGTATCGCCGAGCAGGTTCAGAATGGCGCGCTCGAGCGCCGCCTCCGCCCCTTCCAGGCGCCGCCGGGATCGAATGGTCCGCACGGCGGCACAAAGATCCGCATATTGCCTGCGCAATCCCGGCCATCGGTCCAGGACACGTTGCGCACCTGAGTACGCGGCGCGCAAGGTGAGCAGATCCTGTTGGAGCGGATCTTCGGCGACGTGCACAGGAGGCGCGGCGTGGGCGAAAAAAGCTGCCAACCAGAAATAGAGCTGCTCATTCAGTTCCCGTCGTGCAAAGCAATCGACCTGCGACGGCAGGAGCACGGCTTCGCGGTCCATGCGCGGGTGCTCCCAACGTTCGCTGGCCCCCAATCCCAGGCGCTGGCGCAGTCGCAAGCGATGGTTCGATGCACCTGCGCCCACTGCCGCCAACCGCAGCGCACCTTCGCCGCCGAGACCGCGGAAGAACACTGCCAAGCGCGGCGCTACTGTTTCCAGACGAACAGCGGCTTCGGGGTGGTGGCGGTAACTCTCGGCCGCGCTCGCCCAGCGATGCCACCAGCGCCCGACCGCTTCCTCCGGTTCCCACCAACCGCCCATCAGCCGTAGGCCGCGCGGGCCACCTCCAACAGGCCGGCCTTGATGTCTGCATCGTCGGTCAGCGGCTCGATCAATGCCGTGCGAACAGCCAAGTCGGGTTTCACCCCGGACTCGATCAGCGTCGCACAATAGACCAGCAGCCGGGTCGACACGCCTTCTTCCAAGTCCTGATCCTTGAGACCGCGCAGCGCATTTGCCAGCCGCACCAAGGCGCTACAGCGGTCCTCCGCCAACCCGCTCTCCCGCGCGACAATGCGCGTTTCCAGCGCAGCCTCGGGGAAATCGAAATCCAGTGCCAGAAAACGCTGTCGCGTGCTGGGTTTGAGGCTTTTGAGTACATGCTGATAACCGGGGTTGTAGGACACCACCAACATGAACTCGGGCGGTGCCTGCAACAACTCGCCGGTGCGCTCCAAGGGCAGGACGCGTCGATCGTCGGTGAGCGGATGGAGGACCACGGTCACGTCCTTGCGCGCCTCCACCACTTCATCGAGATAACAGATTGCGCCTTCCCGTACTGCGCGTGTCAGGGGACCGTCCAGCCACACCGTGTCGCCGCCCTGGAGCAGATAACGACCGGTAAGATCAGCGGCAGTCAAGTCATCGTGACAGGCGACGGTATAACATGGCCGTCCGAGACAGGCGGCCATGTGGGCCACGAAGCGCGTCTTGCCGCATCCGGTCGGGCCTTTCAGCAGCAACGGCAAGCGGCGCCGGAATGCATGCTCGAATACCAGGCACTCCTCGCCCTGCGGCGCATAAAACGGCGTCTCCTGGACATCGGCAGACGTCTGCGGCTCGGCCGCTCGATTCATACGCGCTCACCGCCCATGACTTCCGGTACCCGTTCGATATGCGCCGGTTGTTCACGTCTGATCGGGCCCAGCGTGGCATAGATGAACAAGGCAGCACCGATGACCACGACCAGACCCGCTCCCAGCCGCATCCAGTAGAAAAGCGTCAGCTGTTGCTGCACTTCCATGTAATTCATGCCCATCACCCGCTGCAGATGCACCTGCACTACTCCGGCGAAGGTGAGCGTGAACGTCATGAACCAGACCGCAGCCGTCATCAACCAGAAACTCCACATGTTGAGCACCTGATTGTACGGTTCACTTGCGCGACGCAGATGGGGCATCATGTAGGTGAACATCGCAAGATTCAGACAGACGTAGGCGCCATAATAGGCATGATGAGCGTGCGCAGCCGTGACCTGCGTACCGTGGGTATAGAAGTTGATGAACGACAACGTGTGCATGAACCCCCAGACCCCAGCTCCGAAAAACGCAGTCACAGCGCAGCCCAGCGCCCACAGCAGTGCCGCCTTGTTCGGATGCTCACGTCCGCCCCGCCACACCATCGTAAATACGAAAAAAACCATGGCGAACAGCGGCGCGATCTCCAGCGTGGAAAACACATTGCCGATCCACTGCCAATAGCCGGGCGTACCGATCCAGTAATAATGATGTCCGGTGCCAAGCAAACCGCTCACCAGAACCAGTCCGGCTATGATGTACATCCACTTCTCGATGACTTCTCGGTCGACACCGGTCAGCTTGATCATCATGAAGCCCAGCACCGCCGCCATGACCAGTTCCCAGACGTTCTCCACCCAGATGTGTACAACGTCCCACCAATACAGCTTGTCCAACGCCAAATTCGAAGGATCGTAGAGAGCGAAGAGAAACACCAACGCCGTGCCCCAGAGACCGACCAGGAGCATACTGCTGATGACCGTTTTTCTTCCCTTCAACACGGTCATGCTGACGTTGTACAAGAAGATCAGCGCGGCAATGACGATGGCAATCTTTACCCACATTGGCTGTTCCAGGAACTCACGGCCGCCATGGATACCGAACAGGTAACCGATGATCGCTGCGAGGCCACCGATCGTTAAGATCGCAAGTTGGATATAGGCCAGGATGGGACTTTCGATCTCCCGTTCGGCCTCCTCTGGAATCAGGTAATAGGCGGCCGCAAAGAAACCGAGCAATGTCCAGAAAATAAGCGCGTTGGTATGCACCATGCGCAGCTCATTGAATGGAATGACGCTACTCATGAAGTGCGGTACCGCATACACGGTTGCCGCGAGGGCGCCAAAGATCATCTGCACAGTGAATAGCGCCAACGCAACCAGGACGTACGGATAAGCGATTTTTTGTGTGCTGTATTTCATCGATCCCTCCCCTCAGCCAGCAGTGTTCGGCGGCCAGCCTTGCGTATCGATCTCACTGGTCCATTTCAAGAAATCGACGAGATCGTCCAATTCCTGTTCGCTGAGATTGAACTGCGGCATCTGGCGCCGTCCGGGCGCTCCGGTGGGCTGGGCACGCATCCAGGCTTTCAAAGCCGCGCGCGCTCCTTCCGGACTGTCGCGCCCGCCGAAGCGCACCCAGACATTGCCGAGTTCAGGCGCGAAATACGCACCCTCTCCCAATATTGTGTGGCAGTCGATGCACGCATTGCGTTCCCAGATCTCCTTCCCGCGCGCCACGGAGTCGGTCAACCCCGCGGCGTCGGTCGAAGAGTGGACGATATAGTAGTGACTGTGTGCCGTGAGTCCGACGTACAGCAGCAGGAACAGGATCGACCCGCCATAGAACATGTTGCGCGCCGCGGCTTTGGTGAGACGGTCGGCCATGGATCCTCCTTGCCCGCTCAGATAGCGGAGGCCATGTTTTTGTTGTTTGAAGACCTTACCATTAGTAGCTTACGACTATAAATTTATCTACCGACTGGCGGAAATTGCGGCACGCGCACCTGGCATGGGATTTGATCGTGTGCATGCGGGCGGCGGCAACGGCGCGGCGATCGGCCCCCCGGGCACGGCCGTCGGAGGCTCTACGTGCTTGCATCGAGCACGCAGAGCAGCGGGCGCAGCGGCGCGTTAGGGTGTACCCGCCGGTACGCCGTCGAAGAACTCGACCACTCCGGTCTCCAACGAATATTCAGCGCCAACGACCAGCAGACCCTCGTGCTCGATCAGTTTTTCCAGCAGTTCCGAACCGTGACGCAGGTGATCCGCGGCAGAGCGCACATTGGCGCGCACGGCGTGGTGGGCCAACGCGTCGGGATCGTTGCGCAGCTCCGTCTCCAGCAGCGGCTCGACCGCAGGCCGCACCCGATCCACGATCGAGCGCAGATTGCGCGCCTGCTGTTCCATCGGCCGGCGCAGTTGATCCAGGGTCGCCTGGATTGCACCGCAACTGGAATGTCCGAGCACCACGACCAGGCGGGTGCCGAACTTTTCCGCGGCAAATTCGACGCTGCCAATCTGCGACGGCGCTACGATATTGCCGGCCACCCGCACCACGAACAAATCGCCCAGCCCCTGATCGAAGACCATCTCCGCCGGCACCCGCGAATCGGAGCAACCTAGAATGATCGCGAACGGTTCCTGGGGGTTTTCGGCATCGTAACGATGGGATTGGCTCGCAAGTGCCGCGAGACTACGCACACCTGCCGCAAAACGACCGTTGCCCTCCTGCAGACGATCGAGCGCTTCGGTTGCGGAGATCATTGCCATTCTTCCTTTCATGGGGACATCGTACGACGGATGGCAAGCAAGGATAATCGAAATCGCACAGTTCCGATACCTTGCGCCGTAGACCCGGAATTTCACACCGACCCATCTCGGAGGCTTTCTGGGCGTGAGATCCGCACAGCATATTTTCGAACACCCGGCACCGACCAACGCATGCCGTGACAGCCCTTTCCCTCCTCCTACAAGTCGGCCAATTGCGACTGTATGAGGGCTTCAGCCGCAATCGGAAATCTCACAGTGTTTGCGCCGCAAAAATGAGCGGAGCACGCAACCTTTGCAGGAATTGCTGGAGATCCGACACCAGAAAATTCAACAACTGCTGGGCAGCATTGTTCTTGCCTTCGGACGAGCCGGAGCGAAGCCGGGTCCACCACGCGTCGCCCGCATCCGCGACCACCCGATACTTGGCCGCGAGCTTTTGTTTATGACTCCTGGCGAGCAACACCACGTCGAGAACGTATTGGCGGAATTGGGGATCGTAGTAGGTATTGAGGAAGGTGATGGAAATCAGCACATCACTACGAATCGACGAGCCTTTCTCGACAACAACGTTACGAAACAGACCCAGTCGAAGCAATTCTTGTTTCAGATTCTCGATGAAACGAACTTGATCCTCTCGGTTGAACTGTGAATCGGCGTAGGCGCCGCCGCTGGAAACTTCAACTTCCGGACTGATCGAAGCCGAACCGGAGTCTGTGCCAGCGCTCACAATCCCCGACCTCAAGCGCATGAGCGCGGACTTGTCAGTGGTGATGGAGACGTCTCCCTGGAATTGCACCGGTTTGGCCGGAGCCGAAGTCGCGCATGCGCTCAGAAACCAGCCTGCCAGCAACAGGGCGACCACAGTTCGTATTTGATTCATGGTTTCACCGTCAGCCGCGTCTTGTGCAATCCGGACCGGCAGGCACCGCATCCTCGAATAGAACCCGAGTCCCCTCGCACCATTGTCACTCGCCGCGCCGGTCGCTTCCGGATACTCGCGTTGCTATTCGATTCTATCCAGCGCCCGCGCCAGATTTGCAACGGTTCCGTCGACGTCGTTCAACTTGTCGAGACCGAACAGTCCGATGCGAAACGTTTGGAAGTCCGCCGGCTCGTCGCACATGAGTGGCACACCGGCCGCGATCTGCACGCCCTGGGCCATGAACTTTTTAGGCAACGCATCATCGGTGGTATGGCACACCACGACGCCTGGCGCCGCAAAACCCTGTGCCGCAACGCTTTTGAACCCTCGCTGTGCCAAAAGCTCCCGTACTGCGCGGCCCAAACCCTGCTGCCGTTCGCGCGTGATTTCAAGCCCGCTGCGCTCGGTTTCCAACATACTGTCCCGAAACCGCACCAAAGCGTCGGTGGGCATGGTCGCATGATAGGCATGGCCCCCGGCCTCATAGGTTCGCATGATTTGCAGCCATTTCAGCAGATCCGCCGCGAAGCTGGTGCTGCGGGTCGCCTCGACCCGCGCGACCGCATCGTCCCCGAGCATCACCAGTCCGCTCGACGGCGGAGCGCTCCAGCCTTTTTGCGGCGCACTGATGAGAACGTCGATGCCCAGCGCGCGCATATCGAGCCACAACGCCCCGGAAGCGATGCAATCCAGGACGAACAGACCGCCGGCGGCGTGGGTCGCCTCGGCGATCGCCTTGAGATAATCATCCGGCAGCAATATCCCGGCCGCGGTCTCCACATGCGGTGCGAATACGAGGTCGGGCCGCTCCCGGTCAATGGTCGCCACGACTTCGTTCAATGGAGCCGGCGCCCAGGGTGCCTGGGGCTCGTCCGACAGCGGCCGTGCCTTCAGTACGATTTCCTGGGACGGAATCCCGCCCATTTCAAAGATCTGGCTCCAGCGGTAACTGAAAAAACCGTTGCGGATCACCAGGCACTTCTGACCGGTGGCCAATTGGCGCGCAACCGCTTCCATGCCATAAGTGCCGCCACCGGGGACCACCGCGACCGCTGCCGCTCCATAGACACGTTTCAAGTTGGCCGATATATCGCGCATCACGTGCTGAAACGTCTGCGACATATGATTCAGCGCACGATCGGTGAATACCACCGAGTACTCGAGCAGGCCTTCTGGATCGACGGCTGGGTATTGCCTGGACACGGCAGCGCTCCAAATCGGTGTTAGTGGTCGCGTACGTTGCTAGCAGCGAGTTTAGATAATCCGGGTCGGTTTGCTCACGACGTACATAAAGCCGCTCGAACTAGCGCGCCTTTGGCGGACAGGACAACTCGAAGGATTTAGACCGTGCAAAGTGACAACAACCCGGCACGAACACGTCCCCCATGGCCGCTTGCAGCATTTGGCCGGCTTTCTTCGAAATGGGTTCTTTTGGACCGGCGCTGGGCTAGCTCAAATTCTTTCCGCGAGCAGCTCCCTCATAGGCAAAGGAAGCAATCCCTGCAATTTGCTGCTGATCCTTTGCTCGTGCCGTTGCCAGATAATGCCGATGCAGATCACCACCAGGCCGATTATGGTCAAGACGAACGGAAACATCATACTGTCCTTGAAGACATCGTAAGCCAGATGCCCGACATAACCCGCTGCACCCAGGCCACCGAACACAGCAAAGACCCTGCGCGACAATACGGCTCCGAGCACAATCATGACGAGGTTGATACACAGATATGCTAACTTGCTCAGCTCACTGTCCGAATGCATCATCGACAAACCGCCCCAGAACGCGATGACGCCGAATAGATAGAGCCAAAATGCGAAGTCTTGAGTACGCCGCGTCCGCATATCCACCCAGAACGCCAACAGCACGACCAACAGCCCGAACCACAGCGACACGAATTTTCGCAGCTCCCAGGTCGCGTCCGCTTCACCGAACAAGAAGGGCGTCAAATCCATGCTCATATACCAGAGCGTTACCGCCACGGGCATGACCACGAATGGCAGACGGTAGCGCCACAAGACGACCGCGCCGCTCGCGAGCGTCGCAAGCTCCATCAACAACCAGCGCCAATCAATCACGGTATGGTACTCACGAAACACCTTCCCTTCCGCCCACCAACCGAGTGCGGCTTGAATGCCGTAAACCGCCAAGGGCGTTAGCACGACAACAAAAGTTGCCGTGATGCCGGCGGGAATCCGCAAGCGACGGCTGCGCAAGACCTCCGTGAGCCAGAGCCCAGCGCCGGCGTACGCGAGCGCGATGAAAAATAATCCCCATCCCCCGAAGCGCTCCCACCCGAGCGTCATGAACAAGCTCATTGCACCGATGGCGAGCAATCCACCCAGGTAGTAAAGAATGTGCGTGAAGCGGAAGCTCGGAGTGTCATTCCCCGATGCGCTCAGGAATTCCCAAAGGCGCTCCGCCTGCTGATTGCTGATGATGCCGCTTTCCGATGCTTCTCGAAGGAGACCCCCGATCGATTTCCATGCAACCCCCCTATTGTGACGCTCGATCCAAAAGACGCATCCCGCATTGCGCAAGCTGCCCCAAGCATGGACGCCTAGCACCGGTTTTGGACACCGGTTTCGTTATCGCCCACCTGCCAACTCAATGAACGTACCGGTTGTGTAGGATGCCTCGTCAGATAGCAGCCACATGATGGCATTTGCCACCTCTTCAGGTCGGCCGCCTCGTTTCATTGGCAAGGAGTCCTTTATGCGATCCACACGCTCCGGCTCACCGCCATCGCCATGCATGTCCGTGTAGATGAAGGCAGGACGTACCGCGTTGACTCGAATTCCTTCCTCCGCCACCTCTCGGGACAACCCGATTGTAAGCGTGTCGATAGCGCCTTTGGACGCTGCATAATCCACGTACTCCCCCGCAGACCCAAGTCTTGACGCAGCCGATGAGACGTTCACAATCGCGCCGCCGCGGCCTCCATGCCTTGTCGACATGCGCCTGACTGCTTCTCTTGCGCATGAAAACGAACCCACCACATTCACCGCGAAGATGCGGTGTAACCGGTCCGCATCGATATTCTCGACCCGCATTTGCGTTTCGAGAACGCCGGCATTATTGACCAGGGCCGCTAACGGTCCGAGCTGCGCATCGACGGCTTTAAACAAACTCCTCACGTCCTCTTCCAAGGCAACATTTCCGGGAATCGCAATTGCATTTACACCGTTCGCTTGAATCTCAGCAACACCGCCTGTGCTGCCGACTCGTTTCTTATGAAAATTGATACAGACATCATATCCCCGCGCCGCCGCGAGCCGCGCCGTTGCCGCACCAATCCCACGGCTTCCACCGGTAATGACGATTACCTTATTCATATTTACGGATACTCGAGGATTGGCTCATGCGCTGGTCTTTCTCATTCATCGTAGGCGCGTCAGATTGTGCGTTCGTCCGTTCAAAAGTAGCGGGCGGACATGGCCGATTGTGCAACATCTCCCAGTTGTACTACGGCTGGGCGTCGACATCGCCGGTCAGCTCTCGGGGTCGTACTGGAATTCGCGTAGTTCCTGCGAGCAGCGACAGGATTCGGCGATCTTCGCGGCCCATTCGACGGCGGCTTCCCGCGAAGGAAGTTCCAGGACGCAGAAACCGCCGTCGAACTCCTTGGTCTGCGGGTAGGTCTCGTTCGTGACCGTACCATCGGCAGCCACCATCACGGGCGCGACGTCCTCGTTGATCCCGCCACCGAACACGTAGACGCCGGCACGTTTCGCCTCGCGCATAACCGCGTGCGCGGCCTCGCCGACGTCCGCCCAATCCTCGTCGGGAACATTCATCGCCGGTCCGGGGAAGGAGATAAGATACTTCGCCATCGTTCAGTCCTCCGGGTACGCATTCTAACGTGGGCTGTAAGGCCCCGACGGGATACTCGCTAGCCGCCGGTATGCATCGACGAGCTGGTAAAATATTTCCCGCTCTCGATTAATCGTCTCTAGCCCCGTTGTTTTCGGGAACTTCGTCGAGTGTAGTCGTTCCCACCTCCTCGTGGCTCGCTGGCATAAACCGGTCCATCACCGTACAAGCCACCAGATCACCCGTCACGTTGAGACTGGTGCGAAAACGTTCCAACACTTGATCCAGGCCGACGATTAGTGCCAACCCACTCAAGGGTACACCCGCACTACTCAGCACCGTGGCCAGTACAACAATGCCCACGCCCGGCACCGCCGGTGTGCCGATGGATGCACCCAGCGCAGTAACCACCAGGGCGATCAGCGCACCCATGGGTAGTTCAATCTGAAACATTTGCGCCATAAACACAGTAGCGAGCGCCTGATATAACGCCGTGCCGCCCATGTTCACCGTCGCCCCCAACGGCACCACCAATTGCGCGATGGAACGCCGCACCCCTAAACGATCTTCGGCGTTTTTCACCGTAACCGGCATGGTGGCCGCCGAGCTGTTGGTGGAAAAAGCCAACAAAAACGGTTCGCGTATCCGACCGAGAAAACGCAGCGGATTGCGCCGACCTAGCAACGCCACCACAGTCAGGTAAACCATTAGCAACACGGCCATGCCGAGTATCACGGCCATGGCGTACATACCCAAACCTGCCAATACCCCCGGACCGGTTTTAATCATCGCTTGCGCCAGCAATCCGAATACCGCGACCGGCGCGAACGTCATCACAGCGCCCACCACAGCCATGGCCACCGCTTGCACCGAGCTGAATAAATCCAACAGGGGTTTGGCCGAGTGTGCCGGAAGGCTGAGCAGACCCAGACCGAATACGATGGCGAAGATGACGATCTGCAACATGTCGCCCTGGGCGATGGCGCCGAGTGGATTGGTGGGCAACACTTCGGTGACTTTTCTGGGCACGTTGTTAAGGGTCAACGGCTCGCGCGCCGCAGCGACTTCGCCGGCCTGTTGCTCGATGGCTTGCGCGGCACCAGTATCCATTTGCGTGGCCACGGCTTGGGGATCTACGTAAGCACCGGGCTGTAACAACAACGCGACGACGATGCCGATCACCGCCGCAACAATGGTGGCCAATATAAAGTACACCCCCAGCCAGATACCGGTACTTTTGAGTTGCCGCACATCGCTGGTACCGGCCATCCCCTGAATGATGGAAGCCAGAATCAGCGGCACCACAATCATCTGAATAAACGCCAGAAACAACCGCCCGGGCAATGCCAGCCATTCACCGAGCGCCGACGCCGTAGATGCGTCGACCCAACCGGTCTCGGGACTAAGTGCAATCCCCACGCTTACGCCCAACACCATGGCGACAAGCACTTGCAGCCACAGCTTGCCGTGAATCAGGCGCTGCAGCGGTCCGACGAGTTGTGCCGTGCTGGGAGGATGGAGGGAAGTGAGTGCGCCGAGTAGATTCATAAGGAGAATGTTCTAACGGATCGAGCGCTTATAAACAATGGATTAAAACGCTCGGTCATTCATCGCCGCCTGGGAAGAAGAAGTCAAATGAGCCGATAACAAACGCGAAACGTTTGTGTTTTCAGATGTCATCGGCCCCTTTTATTTTCTGTATAATTTTTAATCCCTCCGTTCCGTTTTACCGTTTGCAATTCTACATACGCCTCGTTCTCCCACTTAAACCGTGGTCTGTCCCCGAATGTTGCTTGCAGCTTCGACAGTGGCTTCGATCTTGCCTTGGGCGGAGCTCACAACGATCGCTTTTGTTAGGTAGCTGAACACCGTTGGTATTGCGCAAGTGAACTATGTCGCCGACGGACACAGCGGGAAGTTGCTTGTTATCTTTTGGATTGGTGTTCCTCACGCCATGCGAGATTGCTCCTATCGGCTAACGCTGCGGCTCAGGCGCACAGTGAAAGCGGCCGTCGCCGCTTTCCTGGGTCGCTTGGAGCCGCTTGTTATGCGGGTATCTCATTGAGCACCGCATTACCGAAACTCTCCACATCGCTTATCCAGTTGCGTACGGCGACTTGTCCAATGGAACGAACTGCATGATTCCCTTGGCCACCGGTTTCATCCCGATCCGCTCGATGAACAATTTGATGTCGTCGTTTCATAAGCTCATCGAGTTGCGAAAACCTGGAGTTCACATTGGCTCAATGGGATGCCGATACTTGTAAGGAACGAAGCTACCTCAGCAGTACTGTTGTAGTTCGAGCGCTCAAGGTAGCCGTTTACGGATTCGGACAATAACATCGTTCAATCGATTTGCCCCGGTGTGCGGCAAGTTCACCCAATCCAAATTTGGTCGTTGGCGCCCACCGTCAAAGAGGGATCCTCGCGAGAGTATCTGCATCCGCCGCCGGCAGCTTCCAATACGCGAGACTTCGTAACAGGTCTTCCGTTGCGGCATGAAGCAATACGACAGCGGCCCGAAGCACGTCTGTCTTGGAATGACTGCGGCGCCCGCCACCGGAGCCCGCCAGATGGCTCGAATAGATGTCGACTAGGTTTCTGACCCTAGCGATATTTTCCGAAAATCTTTGCGCAATTCTATCCTTCATACCTCACTCTGTGGTTCTTCACGCATAACGATAAATGAACGTCTCAACCGCCATATAAAGACGGCGGCTGGTTCAGTAGCTGGATGATTTTTGCCAGTAGCACAGTCATCTTCGTGACCTTGTTCAATAATTATTTACCGTAAATATACCGCGGTTTGACGGAATAAAAAATTAGTCCGTGGTTTGACGGTATAAAAGGCTTACCGGGCAACTGCTCACAGATCAACAATTTCGCGAGTTCAACAACTTAGCGCACATTAAAAAATGAACGCTGCACAATACGTTGCAGGAGTTTTTAATTCGGTCGTTGGATTGTAGTGCGATTACTACACGCGCTTTCGAAGTATCCAAGCTTCCGCGAGGATCGACTGCGGCGCAACGTGTTCAGCGCTCAAACACCGCAATCGACTCCACATGCGCCGTATGCGGAAACATGTCCATCACCCCGGCGGCTTTGAGCTGATAGCCGTGTTCGTTGACCAGCACGCCGGCGTCTCGTGCGAGCGTCGCCGGATGACAGGATACGTAGACGATGCGTCGGGCGCCGAGTTTGGGCAGTTGCGGCATCATTTCCAGGGCGCCGGAGCGTGGCGGGTCGAGCAGGATGTGACTGAACTGTTGCCGGGCCCAGGGTTGGCCTGCCAACGGTTCGGCGAGGTTGCAGGAATAGAACTTGGCGTTGTCGATTTGGTTGGCGGCGGCGTTGTCGCGGGCACGCTGCACCAACGATGCGTCGCCTTCGACGCCGACCACTTCCGCCGCGCGGCGGGCGAGCGGTAGCGTGAAATTGCCGAGGCCGCAGAACAGATCGAGTACGCGGGCATCGCGGTCCGGGGCCAACAGATCCAACGCGCGGTTGACCATGTCGGCGTTGATGTCGAGGTTGACCTGGGTGAAGTCGCCGGGCTCGAAGCGAATGGTGAGGTCGTGTTCCGCCAATCGATACGCGAAGCGTCGGCTGTTGCGGATACAGCGGCGTCACGGTGTCGGGTCCGCCCGGCTGCAGATACAGATACAGCCCGGTGCGCTGGGCGTAATCGATCAGGGTATCCCGGTCCGGGCCCGAGAGTGGCTTGAGATTGCGCAGAATCAACGCCGCGTGGGTATCGTCCACCGCCACTTCGAGCTGCGCGATCTTGTTGTAGGCTTCCAGTCCCGCGATGAGATCGGCCAGCTCGGTAATGCGCTCGCCGACCGACGGGTGCAGCACTTCGCAACGGCTGAGTTCGGCGACGTAAGGTGAGTGCTTCTCGCGAAAACCCACCAGCACTTTTTCTTTCTTGATGACGTATTTCACGCCCAGGCGGGCTTTGCGCCGATAACCCCAGATCGGGCCGGTCAACGGCGGCAACACCCGTTCGGGTTCGACACTGCCGAGTCGCTGGAAGTTTTCCAACAGGATATTTTGCTTGGCTTCGATCTGCGCCTGAGGCTCCAGGTGCTGCAGCGCGCAGCCGCCGCAGATGTTGAAGTGCACGCAGCGCGGTGTAACCCGCTGCGGCGAGGCTTCCAGCACTTCCTCGGTGCGGGCTTCGTCGAAGTTGCGATGGGCGCGCACATAACGAAACCGCACGGTCTCCCCGGCCAGTGCGCCGTCCACGAATACGGTCTTGCCGTCGACGTGACACACGCCGCGGCCGTCGTGGGACAGCGACTCGATGCGCGCTTCCGCCGGATCGGCGGACACGCGCAGCTTGGGTTTACGGGAACGTCCCATGAAATCGGTTAAAACCGGGCCTGGCGGGCCTCAAGCCTTCCAGGCTTGAAGGAATTCGTTGAAGTGCGTCTTGTCCTCGGCGTGCAAGGTGTCACGCAGTAATTTGCACTCGCGCTCGTACGCTTCCGGCGTCAGCTTGCCGCGAATCAGTTCAAAGCGCAGATAGACGAGATAGGTATTGAGGACGTCGGTTTCGCAATAATTGCGGATGCCCTGTATGTCGCCGTCGCAGTACGCATCCCAGACCTGAGAACCGTCCATCCCCATCTTGCCCGGCAGGCCGAGCATGGTGGCGATATCGTCCAGTGGCGCGCAGGCGCGCGGCTGATAAGCCGAGAGCACATCCATCAGATCCGTATGCCGGGCGTGGTAGCGGCTGAGATAATTGTTCCAACGGAAGTCGCGATCCTCGTCACCGTTGTCCCAATAGCGCGTACAACACACGCCATGAAGCAGCGCGCGATAGTGCAATACCGGCAAATCGAAGCCGCCGCCGTTCCAGGACACCAGTGTCGGTGCGAATTTGTCGATGCCGTCGAAGAAGCGCTGGACCAACTCCGCTTCGCTGGAGTCGGGTTCGCCCAAGGACCAGGCTTTGACTTTGTCGCCGGTTCGCAATACTGCGGAGATGGCCACCACACGATGCAGATGATGGCGCAGAAACTCGCCGCCCGTTTCCTGGCGGCGTTGATGGAACATGGCCTTGGCCACGTCCTCGTCGCTCAAGCCCTCAAGCTTCATGATCCGGCGGCCGCTGGCGACGTCGGGGATGGTCTCGATATCGAATACGAATACATTCATGACTTACGCTTCGAATCAGGTCGGGAATACGCCGGTGGACAAATAACGGTCGCCGCGATCGCAGATGATGCTGACAATGACGGCGCCTTCCAGTTCTTCGCTCAAACGCAGCGCCGCTGCGACTGCCCCGCCGGAGGAAACGCCGGCAAAAATGCCTTCTTCCGCCGCCAGGCGCCGGGTAATGTCTTCGGCTTCCTGCTGACTCACGTCGAGCACGCGATCGACCCGCGCGGGCTCGTAGATGCGTGGCAGGTACGCAGCCGGCCAACGGCGAATACCGGGGATATTGGAACCCTCGGTGGGCTGCACACCCACGATCTGGACATCGGCATTTTGCTCTTTGAGATAACGCGAAGTGCCCATGATGGTGCCGGTGGTACCCATGGAACTCACAAAATGGGTCACCGTGCCGTTGGTATCGCGCCAGATCTCGGGACCCGTGGATTCATAATGGGCCAACGGGTTGTCGGGATTGCCGAACTGATCGAGGACCTTGCCATCCCCACGGGCAGCCATTTCGGTGGCCAGATCCCGCGCGCCTTCCATACCGCTTTCCCGGGACACCAGAATGATTTCGGCGCCATAGGCTTTCATGGCGGCGCGTCGCTCGGCGCTCATGTGCTCGGGCATGATCAGGACCATGCGATAGCCCTTGATTGCAGCCGCCATGGCCAGAGCGATACCGGTGTTGCCGCTGGTGGCCTCGATCAAAGTATCGCCGGGTTGGATCTCCGCGCGTGCCTCCGCGCGGCGGATCATGGCCAGCGCCGGGCGGTCCTTCACCGAGCCGGCCGGGTTGTTGCCCTCCAGTTTCACCAGTACCGTATTGCGACTGGCCCCGGGCAGGCGCTGCAGGCGCACCAGCGGCGTGTTGCCGACGAATGCTTCTAAAGTAGGGAATTCCATCGATTTGCGTGTACTCTATGGAAAAGGCCGGACGCAAGTGGATACGACGCGGATCGGTCACAGAATATATCACACGCCGACCGCGCCCCGGAATGGATACCGCCACGGACACGGGTTTGAGCTACGCCAAACACAATCGGGGAATACACACACGGGTATTGGCGCTGGCCATGGCGCCCGCGGCCATGCTCGCGGTGGTACTTACGGCGTATTTCATCCACGCCGAGTTGGGGACCGTGCAGCGCGCCACCCAACGCCGCGGACAGCGACTGGTCCAGGAATTGGCGGCGGTCGCGGAAAATTCTCCCGCAGCGCGTGAGCGTCGGACGTTGGCGGGCGTCGCCGCCGCGTTGCAGGAGGAACCGGGCGTGGTTTCGGTGGCACTGACCGATGCAAGGGGCGCAATGCTGCTACAGCTGCCGAGCGCCGCTGCGCCATCCGGCGACGGACTCAGCTTCCGCACTCCCTATTTCGCCCGACCCGGGAACGCGGCGGCGACGGCAAGCGCGGGCCCGCCGTCGCCCGCCGGATGGGCAGAAGTCCACCTGTCACGCCATGCGCTCGTACAACGGCAACAACAGGTGGTCACGAACGGCCTATTGATGGCTTGCCTCGCTCTCGCCTTGAGCGCACTCCTCGCTGTCCGGTTTGGGCGTACCGTGCTCAGTCCAGAGCTGAAATTGAGCGAGGCGGTTCATGCGTTTGGCGAAGGACGCTTCGAACCAATGTCCGAAGCCGCCTCCAGCAGCGAACTCCGCGCTCTGCAGCGTGGTGTCGAGCAGATGGGAGCGGCGCTGGAAGGTATGCAGCACAGCATGCAGTCGCGTGTGGATCAATCCACCCAAGATCTCCTCGATACGCTAGCGCAGTTGGAAAGCAAAAACCGCATGTTGGAAGCGGCCCGCCTCCAGGCCGCCGAAGGCGAACGCATCAGATCGGAATTCCTGGCCAATATCAGCCACGAAATTCGCACGTCGATGAACGCCATCACCGGATTCACCAATTTGCTGCTGAAAACACCCTTGAACCGTGAACAACGGGATTACGCCTGTACCGTCCGCGATTCCGCCAACAGCCTGGTGACTGTCGTCAACGACATTCTCGACTTCTCCCGCATCGCGGCCGGCGACGTACGGCTCGACCGGGCGCCTTTCAATCTACGGCAAGTGGTCGACGGCGCAATTGCCATCATGGCGCCCGCCGCATACGACAAACGGCTCGACCTCGTGTTGTTGTTCTACAGCGACGTTCCCGAGCTATTGATCGGCGACGCGGTGCGCATACGGCAAATGCTGGTGAACCTGATAGGCAATGCCGTGAAATTCACCCGGCGGGGCCGCATTGTCGTGCGGGTCATGATCAAGGATGAAACTGCCGAGGGAATCGGACTTCGCATCAGCGTCCAGGACTCCGGCGTCGGACTGGACGAATCGGAGCGGGAGCGTCTGTTTGCCGCCTTTGCGCAAGCGGACTCGTCCGCCGCCCGGGAAGTCGGCGGCGTCGGCATCGGCTTGGTGATCTGCAAACAACTCGCAGAACAAATGGGGGGCACCACAGGCCTGGAGAGCACGCCCGGCCAAGGCTCGACATTCTGGTTCAGTCTGCGTGCCGAACTGCACACCGATGCGGAATTGCAAATCGCACCTCTACGACCTTTCGCCGGCGTACGCGCGGCGGTTTACGAGCTCGACGAGTTGCAACGCACCGCACTCATGGCGCAACTCGAAGCGTGGGGTATCGAGGTGGAGCCGATAGTCGACCTTGATCGATTGGAATCCAGATTAGCGGCGGCGGATCCGCCCCGCTTGGCGTTCCTGGGTTTGCGGCCGGAGGATTTGGACGATCCCGATATCGACAATTTTCTCAGTCGCAGCGTCGGCGACACGCGATGCGCAGTTGTTGTTTTGATGAGCACCGTCAACCGGCGCTTGCTCGACGAAGCAACGGGCGCCGGCGCTGCAATCGCACTGCCCAGGATCGTTCCTCGAAGTGAATTGCAGGCAATGCTCGAACAAACGTTGAACCACGCCAAGGTCGCGACAAACACGTCAAACTCAACGTCGGCAGGCGAAGACGACGGCTCCCCGAACCTTTCCGAGACCCGGGTACTGATGGTCGACGACCACGTCATCAACCGCAAATTGATGTATACGCTTTCTGCAAAAGCGGGCGCGACGGTCGACACCGCCGCTGACGGAAAGGAAGCGTTACGCAAATTGGCAAGCGCCCGCTACGATCTGATCTTCATGGACATCCAAATGCCCGGCATGAACGGAATGGAAACCGTGCAACGCATTCGAGCACTGGACCGGGAAACACAACACACCCCGGTAATTGCGGTAACTGCCGCGGTATTGCTGGGCGAGCGGGAGCGTCTGATCCGCGCCGGGTTCGATGATTGCGTGATGAAACCGGTGCATGAAAGTGAGCTTTGGGGCATCGCGTACCGCTGGCTCGATTCACTCCATCAGGGGGATTGCGAACACCAGATTCAGTATCCGTTTTCGGCCGTGGCGGAACCGGACCGAGAAGTCCCCTACACGCCGCGAGACAAATCCAACCGCAAACGCGCGATACGTATTGCCGGCGGAAACGAGGAATTGGCCCAAGAACTGTTCACCATGTTGCTGGCGGAACTTCCGGAGATGCGAAAGCGATTGAACAGCGCGTTCGAGTCCCGGGAACTCGAAACCCTGGAATCGGAAGCGCACAAAGTGCACGGCGCGGCATCCTATTGCGCGGTGGAACCCTTACGCAGCTCCGCGGCTCGGGTCGAAAGAGCCATCAAGAACCGGGACCCGGATCTGGAGCAGCACATGAAGACACTCAACCAGGACATGGAACGGCTGCTGGCGGAAAACGCGGTTCAGCCGCCGGATTCGCCCTGAGTATCGCCATGCGCCGCAACCATTAGTCGTTTCATTTCCGATACCGCCTCGGCCAAACCCGTAAATACAGCGCGCGCAACGATGGCGTGGCCGATATTGATTTCGCGCACCCCGGCCAGGCCGGCAATCCGCTGCACGTTTTCGTAGTTCAAACCGTGCCCTGCATTGACTTGCATTCCGAGGTCGATACCGCCTTGCACCGCCTCGCGGATTCGCGCGAACTCATGTTCGCGCAAGGCGCTCGCTGCGGCATCGGCAAACCGACCGGTGTGAATCTCCACCACTGGCGCGCCCGCCCGGGCCGCCGCTTCCAATTGCCGCGGCTCGGGATCGATAAACAACGATACCCGTATGCCCGCGTCGCGAAGGCGTGCACATGCCTCTCCGATCCGCTCCTCCTGCCCCGCCACATCCAACCCACCTTCGGTGGTCAACTCCTGGCGTCGTTCCGGCACCAGGCAACAGTCCGCCGGTTGCAGCCGCTCAGCGATGACCACCATGTCTTCGGTCACGGCCATTTCCAAATTGAGGCGGGAGACGGTGCGGCAGAGAATCTCGACGTCACGTTCCTGTATATGGCGCCGGTCCTCACGCAAATGCACGGTAATGGCGTCGGCCCCCGCCTGCTCGGCCGCAAAAGCGGCGTGAACGGGATCTGGAAAGCGAGTGCCGCGGGATTGGCGCAGCGTGGCGACGTGGTCGATGTTCACGCCGAGCAAAATCGCAGATGAACCTTTCATATCGAAAACTCGCTTTGTCATGCGGTCAGTTGGTGGGCGGCGGCTCCGTCTCGCCCGGCAGATTGCGAAACAGCGCCCTGCTGTGCAGCGGTTGCGGCCCCAGATAATAGCCCAGAATGAACCGCATCAGCGCCTTGCTCTCGCGCGCGCACCGAAGCTCCTTGAAATTCTCGGCCGCCAATGCCTGCAAAGTAGCGCCCGTGATCTCCAGTGCCATGGGAGGTGCTATCGCGATCGGTACCGGTCCGGTCTCGATCGCGTAGCCGTAGCGGCAGCCCGGATCGATGGGCATGCCCTCGGTATCGTGTTCGAGCTGCAAACCATATCCCAGCGATTCCAACAATCGCTTTTCGAACACCCGCAAGGTCGGGCCCGGGTCATCCGTAGTCGCCAGGGATTGCAGCGTCGCCGCATAAGCCGCGAACAACTGTGTATTGGCATCGCCCCGATGGCTCAGACGCATCATCAGCTCATTGACGTAGAAACCGCTGATAAGACGCGCGCCCGAGAGATGCAGCGCAGGCCCGACTTCTTCCGCTGCGTGCAGCGTCTGGAGCTCACCCCGCCCCGACCAGGACAACAGTACCCGCCGAAACGGCTGCAACAGGCCCCGAAGCCGCGACTTTTCCGAGCGCGCGCCTCGCGCCACCATGCCGATCCGACCGTGGCCGGCGGTGTATGCTTCCACCAGGGCACTGGTATCCCGATAGGGACGCGAATGCAGTACAAAACCTGGTTGCAGTTCGACTTTCATCGCGGCCGTGGCCGAAGATTAGAGTTCGTCTGAGTAGCCCAGACTTTTGAGGCTGCGCTCATCGTCTGACCAGCCCTCCTTGGCCTTGACCCACAAGCGCAGATAAACCTTCGCGTCGAAAGTCTTTTCCATGTCCGTTCTTGCCTGCCGACCTACTTCCTTGAGCATCGCGCCGCCTTTGCCGATGACTATGGATTTCTGGGAATCCCGCTCTACCCAGATCAGCCCGTCGATATGCAAAACGCCCTCTTGTTCCTTAAACTGCTCGATTTCCACCGTCAGCGCGTAGGGCAGCTCACGTTGCAACCTGCGGGTAAGTTTCTCGCGGATCAGCTCTGCGGCAATGAAACGGGACGAGCGGTCGGTCAGCTGATCTGCGTCGTAAATCGGCTCACCTTCCGGCAAGCGCAGCTTCAACGCCTGCTCCAACTGGTCCACGTTGCTGCCGCTCTGCGCAGACACGGGCACGATCTCGGCGAATTCGAACCGTTGCGACATGGCCTGCAGAAACGGCAGAAGCGCCGCTTTGTCGCGCAAGCGATCGATCTTGTTGATCACGGCAAATACCGGCACGGACAACTCCGACAGCCGGTCCAGCACCGCTTGATCGTCGTCCGTCCATTTCTGCGCTTCGACCACGAACGCCACTACGTCTACTTCATGTAGGGTGCTGCTCGCCGCACGGTTGAGATAGCGATTCATCGCTTTCTTGGCCTGCGTATGCAGACCCGGCGTATCGACGTACAACAACTGGGCGTCGGCGACGGTCTTGATGCCGACGATGCGGTGCCGTGTTGTCTGTGGTTTGTCGGCCGTGATGCTGAGCTTTTGTCCCAGCAAGCGGTTCAAAAGCGTCGACTTGCCCACATTGGGCCTGCCGATCAATGCCACATAGCCGCAGCGAAACATGATCAAGATGATTCCAAAAGTCGCAGCGCCTGTCGCGCCGCCTCTTGTTCGGCGCGCCGACGGCTTTCGCCGACGCCATAGCTGGGCTGATCGAGCCCGGGTATCCTGCACGAGACTTTGAATGTTTGGGCGTGCGCCTCGCCATGTACTTCAACGACGCTATATTCGGGCAAATTCAGTTTGCGGGACTGCAGCAATTCCTGCAGCTGGGTTTTCGGATCCTTGAGATCGGCAACGTCGGGTAGACTCGAGAGGTCGGCGGCGTACAACCGCAGTATGGCCTGGCGCGCGACATCGAAGCCCCCGTCAAGGTAGGTCGCACCGAAAATCGCTTCCAGGGCATCGGCCAGAATCGAGGCGCGACGGAATCCGCCGCTCTTCAACTCGCCGGAACCGAGCTTGAGAAAGCTGCCAAGGTCCAGTTGCGCCGCTAGTTCGGCCAGTTTTTCCTTTTTGACCAGCGACGATCGCAGGCGGCTGAGCTCGCCCTCGCTGGCCCGCGGATAGCGCTCGAACAATTCGCCGGCGATGACGAAATTCAGCACGCCGTCTCCCAGAAATTCCAGTCGCTCGTTGTTTCTGCTGCCGGCGCTGCGGTGCGTCGTGGCCTCTTCGAGCAGCGCGCGCTCGTTGAACCGCAGGCCGAGTCGTTCCGAAAGCCGGTCGAGCGTAGTCATTAGTGGCCGATGATCTCGATGTGCTTGTCGAACACGCCCACTACGTCCAAGTTGCCCAGCAAATGCGTCCGCGCTTCATAGGCGATGGTCACTTTCAGGATTCCTTCCTGTTTTTCCACTTTGACGTCGGTTTTGGGGTTGACGTGCTCGATGTCGTTGACGTCGAAGCGGCGCTGCAACAGTCTGTTGATATCAGCGATGCTTTTCTGGGTCACCAGGGGCTCACTTTTGAGTGATTCAAGCGCCCCCGAGACATTGAACGATTCCAGGTACATCGGTGTTACCCGAATCGTGACCAGCGCGAAAAAACCGATCAATCCCAGCACGATCAGCCAACCCAGCGCAGTCATGCCTGTTTGTTTGTGTCTGTTCATTGTTCCCCCTCGTGCAGCCTCAGTGGATCCGCTCACCGATCCTACCCCAGATCACCGAACTTTCTACCGGATCCCAGTTCATCCAAACCATAAACGCCTTGCCGATCAAATTCTCGTCCGGTACTGCGCACCAGAAGCGGCTGTCGTTGCTGTTATCCCGATTATCGCCCATAACGAAGTACCTGCCGTCCGGCACCGTGAACTCATTGCCGTTGAGACAATCATAACTGCGCTCGTAGTGCGAACGCTCGAGCAAAATGTCGTGCTTGGTGTCACCGAGTTGCTCGGCCAGCAGACTGGCTCCCGACATCGGGATCCCCACGCCGACGCCCTCATACACCCCGAGGTCCTCGTACTTCAGTTCCGTGCCGTTCACATACACCCGCTTGTTCCGATAGGTGATGTGGTCTCCCGGCAATCCGACGATGCGCTTGATGTAGTCCACCGACGGATCTTTCGGATACCGAAACACCACGACGTCCCCCCGGTGGGGGTTGCCGACATCGATGATCTTCTTATTGATAACCGGAAGCCGGATTCCGTATGCGAACTTGTTCACAAGAATGAAATCGCCGTCACGCAGAGTCGGCATCATCGAACCGGATGGGATCCGGAAGGGCTCGACCAGGAACGAGCGCAGGAGCAGTACGATCAGGATGATGGGGAAGAATGACCGCGAATACTCGACGAGCAACGGCTCTTTCGCCCGCTTGCCGTCGCCGGCCCGTGCGGCGCGGCCGCGGGCGAAGAACAGCGCGTCGAACCCCCAGATCAGTCCGGTGACAAGGGCGGCCAGAAACAGAATGGTCGGAAAATCGAACTGCATACGGAATCCCCACGGTTGCTGGCCTGCGTCCAAACCGCAAGCCGGAAAATCGAACAGAGCTTTATTTTTTACCCACCTGGAGCACTGCGAGGAACGCTTCCTGGGGAATTTCGACCTTGCCCACTTGTTTCATGCGCTTCTTGCCGGCCTTTTGCTTTTCCAGGAGTTTCTTCTTGCGCGTGATATCGCCACCGTAGCATTTCGCGGTCACGTTCTTACGCAGTGCCTTGACAGTGGTACGGGCGATAATCTGTGCTCCCACCGCCGCCTGAATCGCCACATCGAACATTTGCCGCGGGATGATTTCACGCATGCGCTCGGCGAGATCGCGGCCGCGACTTTGCGACTGCTCGCGATGAACGATAATGGACAGCGCATCCACCCGCTCGCCATTGATCAGCAAGTCGAGCTTCACAAGCGGCGCCTCTTGAAACCGTTCGAACTGGTAATCGAACGATGCAAAACCGCGGCTGACCGATTTCAAACGGTCGAAAAAATCCAGCACCACTTCGCTCATGGGCAGTTCGTACACCAGCGAAACTTGGCTGCCGAGATATTGCATGTTGCGCTGTGAACCCCGCTTTTCTTCGCACAGGGTAATCACCGGACCGATATGCGCTTGCGGCACCAGGATATTGGCAAGAATGATCGGTTCGCGGATTTGCGCGACCTCGTTGAGCGGTGGCAGCGACGCGGGATTGTCGATGTGCAGTATTTCGTCCTTGGTTGTCACCACCTCGTAGATCACGGTGGGAGCGGTGGTAATGAGATCCAGATTATATTCGCGCTCCAGGCGCTCCTGCACGATTTCCATGTGCAGCATGCCGAGAAAACCCACTCGAAATCCGAAACCCAGTGCCTGGGAGGTTTCGGGTTCGTAATGCAGCGCGGAATCGTTCAATCGCAATTTCGACAGCGCTTCGCGGAAATCCTCGTAATCGTCGGCTTCGATCGGGAACAACCCGGCGAACACACGCGGTTGTACGTTCTTGAACCCCGGCACGGGCTTGGGTGCCGGGTTGTCGACACTCGTCAAGGTGTCGCCGACCGGGGCGCCGTCGATATCCTTGATGCCGGAAATCACATAGCCGACGTCTCCGGCGCCCAAGGTTTGCGTATCCACCTGCTTCGGCGAAAAGATGCCAAGGCGTTCCACCTGGTGGTTACGGCCGGTGGACATGACCCGAATCTTCTGCTTCGGTCGCATCGTGCCGTGCATGATCCGCACCAGAGAAATCACGCCCACGAAATTGTCGAACCAGGAATCGATGATCAGCGCCTGCAGCGGCGCATCGGGATCCCCCTCGGGAGGCGGGATCCGGCGCACCAGCTCTTCAAGAATGTCTTCTACACCCTCGCCCGTCTTGGCGCTGACTCTCACCGCCGAAACCGCCTCGATGCCGATAATATCCTCGATCTCTTTCGCGACCCGTTCGGGCTCCGCGGCAGGCAGATCGATTTTGTTCAGCACCGGCACGACTTCGAGGCCCAGGTCGATCGCGGTGTAACAGTTGGCAACGCTCTGCGCTTCCACGCCTTGAGAGGCGTCGACGATCAACAAAGCACCTTCACAGGCTTTCAGCGAGCGCGACACTTCATAGGAAAAGTCGACATGGCCCGGCGTGTCGATGAAGTTCAAACGGTAGGTTTCACCGTTGCGCGCGGTGTAGTTCAGGGTCACGCTCTGGGCCTTGATGGTAATGCCGCGCTCGCGCTCGATGTCCATGGAATCGAGCACCTGAGCCTGCATTTCACGGTCCGCAAGCCCGCCGCACACCTGAATGAACCGGTCCGCGAGAGTGGATTTACCGTGATCGATGTGGGCGATGATGGAGAAATTACGGATGTGGGTGTGTAGCATCGGGTTAGGCTGATTGCTCGTTCAGATAAGCTTGCACGGCGCCGTGATCGAGGCGGTGACGACAAATTTCGCGACCGTCCGCCACCAGCACGGGAACGTCTGCCCCATATTGCTTGGTCAATGCCGGATCGCGATCGATATCCACCAGGTCCAAGCTTACAGGACCGCGGTCCAAATAAGGACGCAGTTCCGCCAGCAGTGATTCGCACAGATGACAGCCTTCGCGCGTATACAGTTCGAGCCTCGGCGGGGTCATTTTGCCGGGATCTTCAGCGGCAGGAACACCGGACCGCTGCGGCGGTGGACAAGCATCGGCACCGTGCGGCCCGGTTGCAGCTTATCCACCAGCGCCTTGAATTGCGCGACGTCGCTCACTTTTTGGCCATTCAACATGACGATTGCGTCGCCCTCGCGCACACCCACCTCACGCGCCGGACCAGGCGCAACCTTCTCGACGATCACACCGCCGTCGCCCAGTTCCAAGGCCTCGCGTTGCGCTGCGCTCGGTGCCGTCACCGCAATCGCCAGGCGTTGGTTGAGGCCTGCGATGTCCGGCGGGGGCGCCGCTGCCTGTACCTGGGTCTCGCGTTCCGGCAATTCCGCGATCTTGATGTCCAGCTTTTTGGTCTTGCCGTTGCGTATGACCTCGATCGACGTCGTGGTACCCGCCGGCGTGACGCCGACCATCGGCGGCAATGCCGCGGAACGATCCACCGGCGCGCCGTTGTATCCGACGATGATGTCGCCCACCTGGACACCGGCCTTGGCCGCGGGCCCATCGGGGATCACCTGAGCCACCAGCGCGCCGCGCGGGGTCTTCATGCCAAAAGACTCGGCCAGATCACGATTGACGTCCTGGATGTAAACCCCCAGCCAGCCGCGCGAGACCCGTCCTTTTTCTTTCAGCTGCTTGACCACCTGCATCGCGACCTTGGAAGGGATCGCGAATGACAAACCCATGTAGCCGCCGGTGCGGCTGAAGATCTGGGAATTGACACCCACCACTTCGCCCTTCAGGTTGAACAGCGGTCCGCCGGAGTTGCCGGGATTGATCGCGACATCGGTCTGAATGAAGGGCACGTAATTTTCATTGGGCAGCGCCCGGCCCTTGGCACTGACCACACCGACGGTTACGGAGTGCTCGAAACCGAACGGCGAACCGATCGCCACTACCCATTCCCCCACTTTCAAATTATCCGAATCGCCGAGGTTGGCGACCGGCAGACCGGCGGCTTGGATTTTCAGCAGGGCGATGTCGCTGTTGGGGTCGGTACCCACCAGTTTGGCTTCGAACTCGCGCCGGTCGCTGAGGCGCACCATGATCTGGTCCGCGCCCTGGACGACGTGATTATTGGTGATGATGTAACCGTCCGCTGAAACGATGAAACCGGAGCCCAGCGACTCGCGATCGAGCCCCGGTGGCGGCCCGTCTTGCCCGTGATCTTCGAAGAACTTGCGAAGAAATTCGTCGAACGGCACCCCTTCCGGTGTGTCCGGAGCATTCGGGGCGCCTGGCTGGGCACCGCTATCGGCCTCCGACGGGGCCGCGGTGGTGCTGACATTCACCACCACTGATTTGGTTTGCTCCACCAGTTCGGTGAAGTCGGGTAGGGTCTGACCCTGCGCCAGCACCTGCCAGAACAACAGCGAGGACAACAGCCAGATTTTCGATTTCGAAACTGCGCGCGACAGCATAGCCGGACTCCCAGCTCGGGACGAGCCGTAAACCGTCCATTATAAACAGATCAGAGGGGGAGCACACCGGGGCTGGCGGAGCCAGCGGCGCCAATCCGGCGCAACACCACCGGCTGGTAACGCGGATCGGCCTGGCTACGGCGGGAAAAACGGCGCAACCAGGCAAAGCCCAGCAACAGACCCGCGATACCGCCGAACAAGCTGCCTGCCTCCCCTGCCCAGGCGCTGAAACCGTATTCTCCCAGTAGCGCGCCGGCAAACAAGGTCAGCAACGGCATTGCGTACACGGCCAGAGAGCCGCGCACCAGAGAACTCTCGTCGATGCCCACTACGACCGTGTCTCCTGGCCGGGCGCCGGCGCGATTCAGCGCCACCACCTGTGTGAGCTTGCGCCCGACAACTTTGGCCAGCACGCCGGTGCCGCAGCCCTTGCGCGCGGTACAACTACCGCAGGTACTCTTGCGCTCGGTCTCGACCCAGGCCAACTCACCTTCCGTCGCGATCACGTATGCGGACTCTTCGATCACTGTTCGCTCTGCTCAGGGGTATAGCGCAGCGACTGCGCAATCATCTCCACCGTGGCACGCGGCACTTCGCCCACCACGGTCACCTGATGCCCCGCGACCGTTCGTCCATAGGCATTCACAGCGCCCATGCGCGAAGGCCCGTTCATGGCCTCGGGAACCGCGCCCGGATGTTCAATATAGACGGAAACCGACGCCAGACCGTCCGTATACATGAGGTGAGCTACCGGCATGCGGCTCATCGGCATGGAGTGCTCAGCGCGCATGGCCATATGAAAGCCGGCCGGCAAACTGGAAACCCGCCACTGCTTGGCGTCGTCATCCGCCTGCGGCGCGCCTTCCTTCGGTCGGAACCACTTGAATCCCTTGCCGCTTATGGAGGGAACCAGTGACTGCGGATCGACGTGGTCACGGAATTCAAGCAGCGTGAACATCATTTGTTCCAGGGGCTGGCCCGCGGAATTGATCAGGTCGGACTTCAGCAACATGCCCGATTGCTCGTCCAGCCACAGCCGGTAGCCGTAACGAAAATCATCGCGGGGCTGAATCACCACCTGACGCGCCATGCGTCCGGCGACGCGGTCCTCACCCTGGACGTGGAAATCGTACACGTCGGTCACGTTGCGATCGAGATTCAACAGCCGCTCGGGTACAAAGCGTTTCGGCCGGCTCTTTTCCACCACCACCGAATGCGCATCCGGCAGAATGCAGGTCAACACATTATCGTCACGCAAAATTTCCCGAGCCGCCCCGTTGAGCGACAACATGCGTTCGTGTTCGCCGTCACCGTCGGCGCCATGGACGATGCGCATCGCTTCGAGCTGGGTGCCGTGGGCATAAACGAAAATGCCCTCGTAATTGCGCTGCTTCACGGCGTGCACCATGCGCTGCAGCCATTGCTGGGCATCGCTCGGCACTTCGTCCGCCACCGCACTCAGCGGCAACAGCAGCAGCAGAATTCTCAACCATCGTCGCACGAATCAATCCGCCTCAATTGGAGCTGTCATAACCGGCGATCCGTACATAGTTCATCATGCCTTGCAACGAGCTGCCGGAGGTGTATTCACTGTGATTGACGAGATAGGCGTTCAGTCGGGTGCCCATCTGCGGCTGATCCCAGCGGGTCCCCACGATCTCGCTTTGCGTTGGCGTGTCGACGGCCGCGAGCCGCGGCGTGGCCGCTACCGGACCCGCATCGTGGCCGGCGAGGTGTTGCAGGCCGATCACCGCCATGGCCGCCACGGAGGCGGCCACGGCCAGTCCCGCCAGCGGTTTGGCAAACTGCCGGGGCAGGCCCGCGGGGGTGTGGCGCAGCACCGGTTGTGGGTCGTTTTCCAGCGCGGTCATGACCCGATACGAGAGTGCGTCGCCGGCGCCGGCCGGCAACTCATTGTGGAGCGCGTCGCGAATCAAATGCAGCCGGCCCCATTCGGATCGCAGGGCCGGGTCGGCGCTCAGTCGGCGCAGCAGCAGATCGCGCTCCGCTTCCGGTAACTCGTCGTCCGCCAACGCTGAAATCTGTTCGCGCAGTTTGTCGTCCATCTCGTTTACCTCGACTATCAGGTGCTCAGTCCGCCAGCAACGGCCGCAGACGCTGATCGATTGCTTCGCGGGCGCGGAAAATTCTTGATCGCACCGTACCCACCGGACACGCCATGGCTTCGGCGATTTCCTCGTAACTCATGCCATCCAGCTCCCGCAGGACGATTGCGGTGCGCAGATCCTCCGGCAGCTCGTCCATCGCCGTTACGATCGTGCGCACCATCTCGTGGCCCAGCAGCAGTCCTTCCGGGGTATCCTGCTCCTTGAGCTGGGCGACGCCGTTGTATTGCTCCGCCTCGTTGGCGTCGATATCACTTTCGGGCGGCCGCCGACCCTGCGCAACCAGGAAATTCTTCGCGGTATTGATCGCGATGCGATACATCCATGTGTAGAACGCGCTGTCGCCACGGAAGCTGGCAATGGCCCGATACGCTTTGATGAACGCCTCCTGGGCGACGTCCTGCGCCTCGAACGGGTCGTGCACATAGCGCGACACCAGATTCACGATCTTGTGCTGGTACTTGCGCACCAACAGGTCGAAAGCCTGCTTGTCGCCGCGCTGCACCCGTTCGACCAGCGCGAGGTCAACACTCTTTGCGCCCATGCGGGCAATCCCCTCTCACCGGGCGCTGTCGTGTACACAAGCTATGACCGCCGCCGGTTCCTTTAGTTCTGTGCTAAGTCGCGGTTCGGCAGTTGATTTTCAAGCATCGCCGCGTAGCGCTCAATACATTGTCGAGCGTAAGGTAACCGCAGTCGGTTCCATTTTGTACAAAAATCTCAGTCCGTTACACTATTCCCACGACAAATGTCAGCCGTGCGGCGCTACTCAGCACCCCGGCGCAAACGCCACCGGAATTACTTTGGCCGACCAGATGAACGTCTCTCGACATTGCCGCCAGCCGGCCAGAAGCCGCACCTGGGCGCTCCCAAAGGACGGTTTGCGTGGGCCCGCGACCCGCTATACCGCAAACACGTAACGCGACGGAAGAACCCCATGCGACCCCAGATCAATTTCGATGTGCTGATCATCGGCAGCGGGGCTGCCGGTTTGAGCCTGGCGCTGCGGGTGGCCGACGGCGCTCAAGTGGCGGTTTTGTCGAAAGGCCCGCTCAAGGAAGGCAGCACCTTCTACGCCCAGGGCGGCATCGCCGCCGTGCTCGATGATCGGGACACCACTGAATCGCACATTGAAGACACCTTGCTTGCGGGCGCCGGCCTGTGCGATCCCGACGTGGTGCGCTACACGGCCGAACACGCTCCGGACGCCATCCGCTGGCTGATCGACCTGGGCGTACCGTTCACACGCGATCCGGAAGCCGGAAATGGCGGCTACCACCTGACCCGCGAAGGCGGTCACAGCCATCGGCGGGTAATCCACGCTGAAGACGCCACGGGTCGCGCGGTGGAAACCACGCTCGAATCACAAGTGCGCAATCACCCGAACATTTCCTTGTTCGAACAGCATTTGGCGGTCGATCTGATCACCTCGGCGAAACTTGCGCGCGAACCTAACCGCTGCCTCGGCGCCTACGTTCTGGATCGCGCCAACGGAAACGTAGACGTATTCGCTGCACGCGCCGTGGTCATCGCCACGGGCGGCGCCAGCAAGGTCTATCTCTACACTAGTAATCCGGACACCGTGACCGGTGACGGCATCGCCATGGCCTGGCGCGCCGGCTGCAGAGTGGCGAACCTGGAGTTCAACCAGTTTCATCCCACTTGTTTGTATCATCCCCGCGCAAAGTCCTATTTGATCTCGGAGGCGGTACGCGGCGAAGGCGGCGTGTTGCTATTGCCGGACGGCAACCGGTTCATGGATGCGTTCGACCCGCGCGGTGAACTAGCGCCGCGCGATATCGTCGCCAGGGCCATCGACCATGAAATGAAACGGCTGGGCGCCGAATGCGTGTATCTGGACATCAGTCATAAACCGGCGGAATTCATCAAGTCTCATTTTCCGAATATCTATGCGCGGTGCCTGGAGTTCGGGTATGACATGACCAGAGAACCGGTCCCCGTGGTTCCGGCCGCCCATTACACCTGCGGCGGAGTCGTGACCGACCGCCATGGGCGCACCGATCTGGCGGGGCTTTACGCGATCGGCGAAGTCTCCTTTACCGGTTTGCATGGTGCCAATCGCATGGCCAGCAATTCGTTGCTGGAATGCCTGGTATTCGGCGCAGCCGCCGCAGGCAATATCGGTCGGCACCTGGCGGAAATCGAGCCGCCCCCGCCGCTGCCCGCCTGGGACGAAAGCCGGGTCACAGACTCGGACGAAGAAGTGGTCGTATCGCACAACTGGGATGAATTACGCCGCTTCATGTGGGACTACGTCGGCATCGTGCGCACCAACAAACGTCTCGAGCGGGCCAAACGGAGGGTCGAGTTGCTGCTCGGGGAAATAGACGAATATTACGGGAATTTCCGCATCACCAACGATCTGATCGAACTGCGCAACCTGGTGATGGTGGCAGCGCTGATCATCGAATCTGCGCAGCGGCGCAAAGAAAGTCGCGGACTGCATTACACGCTGGATTATCCGCAACCCGACAATCGCGACACACCCCACAATACCGTGCTCGAGCCGGACAATTTCACCGGCAAGCGACGCCCGGCGGCGTGAAGGGCTCGCCGTTCAGTCGTCTTTATCCTTGAGTCTTTCCAGGCGCAGCCGCACCAGCAGGCGCCGGAAAGTATTGCGGTCGAGCGAGTCCGGCAGCAATACCACCGAGCGGTGGCCGCTGCTCTCCAGCGCGAAATTAAGCACCATCATACGCTGATGCACATAACTGCCGGGCATCAGCCTGGCAGCCCATTGCTGACCGCGGCAAGAAGTAACCGTCCAATCCCCTTCTGCATCCCACACCAGTGCGCACACGGAACTCTGGCCTCGTCCGAGCACGTGGGTATTGACCGTGTAGTAAAGGCTGACGATGACGCTGCCGGCGAGTGCTGCCAGACCCCAGATCGGCATCACCAGGTTGACTACTGCAACCATGGCGGCGCCGTGCAGGAGCAAGAGTGCCAGCGCGAGTTGCCGGGAACTACGAGGTTCAATGTGTAGCGGAGGCTCTGATCGAGTCGACGACACGGGAAATCTCCGGATCGGTACTGGTTGCGCGGTCCATGAGGAGTTCCAGCAGCACGGCGTCTGGATACTCCAAAAGCGTGGCAAACGCCTCTCGGCCGCGATGGTCTAACGTATTGTACCCGTGCTGCAGAAAGTTCCGTAGCAGCAAGTCTAGTTCAAGCATACCCCGCCGACAGCGCCACTGCAGTCGGGCCAGGGAAGGTGATTCGGGCACAGTCGCCTAATCCGGAAGATCGGCTGCTAAATCGAACGCTTGAGCATCAGATTGCGAATATTGCCGATGGCGCGCGTGGGATTCAGACCCTTGGGACAAACGTCCACACAATTCATGATTGTATGGCAGCGGAACAAACGGTACGGCCCTTCCAGGTTCTCCAGCCGCTCCGCTGTAGCCTGGTCGCGGGAATCGGCCAGGAACCGCCAAGCCTGCAGCAACGCCGCCGGACCCAGGAATTTGTCCGGGTTCCACCAGAACGACGGACAAGCGGTGGAACAGCAAGCGCACAAAATACATTCATAGTAGCCATCCAGCTTTTCCCGGTTTTCCGGGCTCTGGCGCCGCTCCACCTCGGGTTCCGGGTCGTCGACCAGCAGATACGGCTTCACTTCCCGGTACTGACGGTAAAAGCCGCTCAAGTCGACCACCAGATCGCGCACCACCGGCATCCCGGGCAGGGGCCGGATTTCAATCGGCTCCTTGAGCCCGGCGACGGGCGTAATGCACGCCAAGCCGTTGCGCCCATTGATGTTCATGGCGTCGGAACCACATACGCCTTCCTGGCAGGAACGCCGGAAGCTCAGGCTCTCGTCCTGCCGTTTGAGCGCGACCAATGCTTCCAACAACATCATGCCAGGCTGCGTGCGCTCGAGTTCGAACCGCTCCATGCGTGGCGCGGCATCCTCGTCGGGATTGTATCGATAGATCGAAAAGCGCATCGGGTGCTCCTAATACACGCGGGGCTTGGGCGGAAACGAATCCACGGTCAACGGTTTGGTTCGCACCGGCTTGAAGTCTAGCCGCCCGTCCTGGAAGTACAGACTGTGTTTGAGCCAGCGCTCGTCGTCACGTTCGGGGAAATCGATGCGGGTATGGGCGCCCCGACTCTCCGTGCGCGCCGCGGCCGAAACCACCGTGGCAAGCGCGCAGTCCATCAGATTTTCCAACTCCAGCGCCTCCACGCGCGCGGTGTTGAACACCCTGCTGTGGTCCGTCAGGCGCACATCGGGAAGACGCGCGGCAATCGCCCTGAGCTTCTCGACGCCGTCATTGAGCACGCCCGCTTCGCGGAACACGCCGCAATGATCTTCCATCGCCTTCTTCATATCGGAACGCACGCTGTCCACCGTCTCCCCGTCGCCGCGGGCATCCCAGCGGGTCAGGCGTGCCATGGCGCGTTCCACGCTGGTTTCGTCCAGGGCCCGGTGGTACCGATTGTCGCCGAGAAATTCGATGATGTGATTTGCGGCAGCTCGGCCGAACACCAAAATGTCCAAGAGCGAATTGCCGCCCAACCGATTCGCGCCATGTACCGATACGCAGGCACATTCACCTGCGGCGTACAGGCCCGGTACCGGTTCTTCCGGGCCGTGCCGTGCCGGCGCTACCACTTGCCCGAAACGATTGGTGGGGATCCCCCCCATGGTGTAATGCGCCGTGGGAAACACAGGAATCGGCTCCTCGGCCGGCTCGATGCCGAGAAAGGTGTGACACAGCTCGCGGATACCAGGCAGTCGTTTGGCGACCACGTCGGGACCCAGATGATCGACTTTCAGCAGCACATAGTTCTTTTCGGGACCGCAGCCGCGGCCTTCGCGTATTTCAGTGGCAATGGAGCGGCTGACCACATCGCGGCTCGCCAGATCCTTGGCTTTGGGCGCATACCGTTCCATGAAACGCTCGCCTTCACCATTGATCAGGTATCCGCCTTCGCCCCGCGCGCCTTCGGTAATCAGCATGCCCTTGCCGGCGATGCCGGTCGGGTGGAACTGGAAAAACTCCATGTCCTGCAGCGGGACACCCGCGCGCAATGCCATCGCCATGCCGTCACCGGTGTTGATCAACGCGTTGGTGCTGGTACGGAAGATCTGTCCCGCACCGCCGGTGGCGATCAACGTGGTCTTGGCCTCGATGATCATCGGCTCGCCGGTCTCGATTTCCATCACCAGCGCACCGAGCACGTAA
Source organism: uncultured Gammaproteobacteria bacterium (assembly GCA_963773585.1). Lineage (GTDB taxonomy): Bacteria > Pseudomonadota > Gammaproteobacteria > JASBUN01 > JASBUN01 > CAVXJN01. The sequence continues at coordinate 9,880 of CAVZBR010000014.1, read as the reverse complement.
CCTTCCCCATCGGCCAACAGATCGATGGCGAAATACTCGTCGAAAAAATGCGTCTTCGCACGCACGTTCTGCTGATACAGCGCGTGCAGAATCGCATGCCCGGTCCGGTCCGCAGCAGCACAAGTGCGCGCCGCCTGCTCGCCGCCAAAGTTCTTGCTCTGGCCGCCGAAGGCGCGTTGGTAGATGCGCCCGTCCTCGAGGCGCGAAAACGGCACGCCGTAATGTTCCAGTTCGTACACGATCCGCGACGCCGCCCGGCACATGTATTCAATCGCGTCCTGGTCTCCAAGGTAATCACTGCCCTTCACCGTGTCGAACATATGCCAATGCCAGTTGTCGGACGTCACATTGGCGAGCGCGGCATTCACACCGCCCTGAGCGGCAACGGTGTGGGAACGGGTTGGGAACACTTTCGAAACAACCGCCACCTGGGCGTCTGCGCGGGCGAGCTGCAGCGCTGCGCGCAGGCCGCCGCCGCCGGCGCCAATGATCAGGGAATCGAATTTCCGACGCGCGATGGTCATAGAGTTGCTGCCAGCATCAGTATCCTTCCTACCCAGGCAGCGCACAGCAACAACGCCAGCGCCAACATGATCAGCAATGCCGCGCGCAACACCAGATTGGAGGCATAATCGAGAATCACGTCGCGAGCACCGACCCAGGCGTGAGCGAGCAGCATGATGAAGAACACAGCCACCAGCACCGTAACATGCGGCTGCGCCACCCACCCCCGCCACGTGACGTAGTCGCCACTGCCGACAAAGGCGAAACGCAACAGTAGATACAATACGAAGGCGCCGAGATACAGCGCGCTTACCCGCTGCAGTATCCACGCCCGCAAACCGTACATGGGACGACTCACAGCACCGCTCCCAGAACGATCAAGGCGATCACGACGCCGGCGATATTCACCGCCCAGGCGCTGCGCCGGGCCGGCGTCCGCTGCACTCCCACGTGCACATCGAGCAGCAGAAAGCGAATGCCGGCGAGCAGATGATGGGCCAACATCCATGCCAGTGCGACCACCAGTATTCGGCCGGGCACGGAACCGAACCAGGACTGCAAGCGCGCATAGCTGTCTGGACTGCGAACCGAAAGGTCGAACAAATAGATCAGCAAGGGCAGCAACAGCACCATCAAAACGCCGGAGATGCGGTGGCCGATGGAGAGCACGGCGGGAGGCGGTTGTCGAATGAGAAGCAGATTCAGAAAGACGGGTCTTTTGTTCGGATTCGCCATCGCCACCGACTGTGTCGCCTCCCTGAGATGAATTCGCGGCGCGTCAGGATCAAGAACCCGATCGCTGCGCTGTCCGCCCATCATAGTGCCGCCCGAGGCCGCACTCAACCTGGCGTGCCGGACCTCGGCTGACAAAGCCGGCACGTTTGACTAATATGTGCGCCACCGCAGGTCACCTCAATGCAGGTTATTTCCGCATGAAATCCGAATGGAAAGCGTTTTTGCTGAACAAGGGCGCGGAAGTGTCCGACGATGATGTCGTCAAATCCTTTGGCAATGAGGAACGCGAACTGCGCGTCGTCACCACTGGCGAGGTCATCGCGGATCTTTCCCACGTGGGTCTGATTGGCGTCCATGGCGAAGATGCGGCGAGCTTTTTGCAAGGTCAGCTCACCGGGGACGTGCGTCAAGTGGATGCCGGGCACAGTCAGCTTTCCGCCTATTGCAGTCCCAAGGGCCGGATGCTGGCCAGTTTCCGTATCTTTATGCGCGGCGAGCGGTATTTCCTATGCCTTCCTCGCCCCCTCGTGGACGCAACATTGAAACGGCTGCGGATGTTCGTATTGCGCGCCAAAGCCTCTCTCGAGGATGCCAGCGACAGCTTGGTGCGAATCGGATTGTCCGGGCCACAGTCGGAAGCGGTGCTGCGCGACTACCTGGGCAACCTTCCGCAGGAATTCGACGGAGTCGTGCAGGCCAAGGATTTGACCGCCATCCGCTTACCGGGCCCACACCCCAGGTTCGAGATCCACGGTGAGCGCGAACCCATGGAAAAATTGTGGACCAGCCTGGACGTGCGCGCAGCTCCTGTGGGTCGCGGCCCGTGGGAGTTGCTGGATATCCGTGCGGGCTTGCCAATGATATTCGAGCAGACCGCGGACGCATTTGTGCCCCAGATGACCAATCTGCAGGCGCTGGGCGGCGTGAACTTCAAAAAGGGCTGTTACACCGGCCAGGAAGTCGTGGCCCGAATGCAATATCTCGGCAAGCTCAAACGCCGCATGTACCGCGCTCGGGTGGACGCCAGCGAGCGGCCGCAACCCGGTGACGCCGTGGTCGCCGAGGGCTCCGACGGTCAGAGCGCCGGCAAAGTGGTGCGCGCCGAGTGCGCTCCCGACGGCGGCTTCGAACTGCTCGCCGTACTGGAAATTGCTCGCGCCGACACCCGGTTGCACCTGGTAAATGCCGGCGGCCCGGTACTGGAGTTGCTCGACCTGCCTTACACCCTACCCGAACCCGCGAGCGACGACGCCTGAGTCGAACATCGGGGCGCAATTCCTTAAAGGCGCTGCGGAGTATGCCGCTAAGTAAGGAATAGAATTCCACGAATCACTATCTGCGCCTTTCCGGGGAGACATCGGTTTGATCAACGAAGAGAAGCTGCTTTCGGATCTGCAGAGCGAAATCGAGAACAACGAGCTGATACTGCCCACGCTACCCGAAGTCGCCCTACGGGTGCGGGATGCGGTGGAGGCAGACAATACCTCAGCTAGTCAAATCGCAGAAATCGTGGCCACCGACGCAGCCCTCTCCGCGCGGCTGTTGCAAGTCGCAAACAGTCCGCTGTATCGGGCGCGCAACCCGATCGACAATCTGCAGAATGCCATTGCCCGCATGGGCTACGCCGTGGTCCGCAATCTGGTTACCACGTTGGTGATGCGGCAGATGTTCCAGGCCACCTCGGAAGCGCTGGACACGCGCTTGCGCAGGCTCTGGGAACATAGCGTGCAGGTTTCGGCGATCAGCCGCGTGCTGGCAGGACAGGTGAACGGGCTGCAAAAGGATCAGGCAATGCTCGGCGGCCTGATTCACGATATCGGCGCATTGCCGATCTTGGTGCGTGCGGACGACATACCGGAATTGCTGGAAGACGAATCGTTGCTCGATGAGGTGATCTTCAAGCTGCACCCGATACTGGGTGAGAAAATCCTCCGCAATTGGGAATTTCCCGACAGTTTGGTGGCGGTAGCCGCGGAACATGAAAATCTCGATCGCGCGCCGAATTCGGGCCCCGACTACGTCGACGTGGTGATGGTGGCGAATTTGCAATGCTATATCGGTGCCGATCATCCACACGGAAAACTGGATTGGAACGAAGTTCCCGCCTTCGAACGACTGGGAATCGCCACCGACATCAACGTGGTCGAAATCGAAGACCACAAGGAAGAGCTCGAGGAAATCGAGCACATTCTGATCACGGCTCCGTAGGACGCCGCAACGTCAGTGGGCCGCCGCTTGCCGAGTAAAACAGACGGGCCGTGGATTCTGAATAAGGATTATTCCGGACGCATGTGCGGGAACAACAGTACATCGCGGATCGACGGCGCGTCGGTGAACAACATCACCAGACGATCGATGCCGATGCCTTCGCCGGCGGTTGGCGGCATGCCATGTTCCAGGGCGCGGATATAGTCGGCGTCGAAGTGCATGGCCTCCTCGTCGCCGGCGTCCTTGTCCTGCACCTGCTTCTGGAAACGCTCGGCCTGATCTTCGGCGTCATTGAGCTCGGAAAAGCCATTGGCCAATTCGCGGCCGCCGACGAAAAACTCGAATCGGTCGGTTACCGACGGATCCTGGTCATTGCGGCGCGCCAGGGGTGATACTTCGGTGGGATACTCGGTAATGAACGTCGGATTCATGAGTCCGCTTTCCACCGTTTTTTCGAAAATTTCGATCTGCACCTTACCCAAGCCCCAACTGTCTTTGAGCGACAAATCCAGACGTCGGGCAATCTCCCGCGCCTGCTGCAAATCTTCAATCTGCGACGATTGCAGGTCCGGGTTGAACCGCAGGATGGACTCCTTCACCGTCATGCGCGCAAAGGGTTTGCCGAAATCATAACGCTCGCCCTGATATTCGATTTGCGTCCTGCCGAGCACGTCCTCGGCAATGCCCCGCAATAACTGCTCGGTCAGATCCATGAGCACATGGTAATCGGCATAGGCCTCGTAGAACTCCAGCATGGTGAACTCAGGGTTGTGGCGGGTGGACAAACCTTCGTTGCGGAAATTGCGATTGATTTCGTACACCTTCTCGAAACCGCCGACCACCAAGCGCTTCAAATACAGTTCCGGCGCAATGCGCAGGTACAAACCCATGTCCAAGGCATTGTGATGGGTCACGAACGGACGCGCTGTGGCACCGCCCGGAATCACCTGCATCATCGGCGTTTCCACTTCCAGGAAACCGCGCGCGTTGAGAAAGTCGCGAATATAATTGACGATGGCGGTGCGGGTGCGGAACACCTCCCGCGATACTTCGTTCATGATCAGATCGACATAGCGCTGGCGATAACGGGTTTCGGTATCCGACAGGCCATGGAATTTATCCGGCAAAGGCCGCAGGGATTTGGTCAATAAGCGCACCTGATCGACCTTGATCGACAACTCTCCGGTTTTGGTTTTGAACAGCACACCCTCGGCGCCGAGGATGTCGCCTACATCCCAGCTCTTGAAATCCTGGTATACGCCTTCCGGCAGCGCGTCCCGCTGCAGGAACAGTTGAATCCGTCCCGACATATCCATCAGCTGCGCGAAGCTCGCCTTGCCCATGACCCGCTTGGCCATCATCCGTCCGGCAACGCTGACCCGTACCGGTTCGGCTTCCAGGGCTTCATGGTCTTTATCGTCGTATTCCGCATGCAGCTCGCCCGCCACTACGTTGCGGCGGAAATCATTCGGAAACGGCGTTCCGCGTTCGCGCAGGGAACCGAGTTTGGTGCGTCGTTCGGCGATGAGGCGGTGCTCATCCGCGGGATTGTTCTGTTCCGGTGTATCGCTCATGGTGCCTACAATAGGTCGGTGCGGTTGCTCAAAGGCCGCTCTTCAGGCTGGCCTCGATGAATGAATCCAGATCGCCGTCCAACACCGCTTGGGTGTTGCCGGTTTCGATACCAGTGCGCAGGTCTTTGATCCGGGACTGATCGAGCACGTAGGAACGAATCTGACTGCCCCAACCGATGTCGGATTTGCTGTCTTCCTGCACTTGCTGCTCGGCACGACGCTTTTGCATTTCAAGTTCATAGAGCTTGGCCTTGAGCTGCTTCATGGCCGTGGCTTTGTTCTTGTGCTGGGAACGGTCGGTCTGGCATTGCACCACGATGCCGCTGGGTTCGTGGGTGATGCGCACCGCCGACTCCGTGCGGTTGACGTGCTGGCCTCCCGCGCCGCTGGCACGATAAACGTCGATGCGAAGATCCGCAGGATTGACCTCGATGTCGATATCGTCCTCGACTTCCGGCGAGACGAACACCGCTGCAAATGAGGTGTGACGGCGGTTTCCGGAATCGAACGGCGACTTGCGCACCAGCCGGTGCACGCCGGTTTCGGTGCGCAGCCAGCCGTAGGCGTATTCGCCCTCAAACCGCACCGTGGCACTCTTGATGCCCGCCACTTCGCCGGGGGAGACTTCGATCAGCTCGGTTTTGAAGCCGCGCCGTTCTCCCCACCGCAGGTACATGCGCAGCAGCATCTCGGCCCAGTCCTGGGCTTCGGTGCCGCCGGAACCGGACTGGACGTCCAGGAAGGCGTTGGCGGGATCCATTTCGCCGGCAAACATGCGTTGGAATTCCAGGTCGGCGACCTGCTGCTCCATCCGTTGGAGATCGCGTGCGACTTCGCCGATGGCGCCTTCATCATTTTCTTCCGCCGCCAGTTCCAACAATTCCTGGGCATCGTTGAGACCGGCGCCCAAAGTGCCCAAAGTGCTGACGATTTTTTCCAGGCTCGCCCTTTCCCGCCCCAGCGATTGGGCCCGTTCCGGATCGCTCCAGACGTCAGGTTGCTCTAGTTCGCGGGTGACTTCGGTCAGACGCTCGCTCTTGGCCGGATAGTCAAAGATACCCCCTCAGGGCTTCAGCACGCCCTTGCAGGTCTTCGATTTGGCTGTAGAGAGGGTTGATTTCCACCATGGTCATGCACGTCCGGAGTTTGAATTGCAAAGTCTCCATCATACTACAAAGGCACAGCGGCCCGCGCGACCCCGCGAGCGGGATCGGCGATCCCGCCACGCGTCAATATCTTTGCAGCGGAGCGCGAGTCCCGGCTTTGAGTGCCTAAAGCAGGTCCATGTGTTCGACCACCAACTGCGCTGCGCAGCAGCCACGATATTCGTTGACGTCCAGCCGATAGGCCAGGCGCACCTCCCGGGTTTCCGGCCATTGCCGCTCCAGCGCGTTGAACGCAATGGCGTCCATACAAATGCTGCCGGGCAGCGGTCGCACGACCATTTTCCAGTGCCGATCCCCGACAATGCGTCGTTCCATGACTTCGAAATTGCCGTCGAAGATCGGTTCCGGAAACCCCTGGCCCCACGGCCCGGACGCACGCAGGCGCTCGGCCAACTCCAGGCACATGTGGGCTTCGTCCAGCTCGCCGTCGCTCCAGATCACGCCCTGCAGATCTTCGGGACTGAGCTGGCGGCGCACTTGCGCGTCGAACGCGGCTTTGAAGGCTTCGAAGTGCCGATGCTCGAGGCTGAGCCCTGCCGCCATGGCGTGACCGCCGAACTTGTCGATCAGTCCGGGATGATGTGCTGCCACCGCGTCCAGGACGTCGCGTATGTGCAAGCCTGGAATCGAACGCGCCGAACCTTTCAGTTGCCCCTCGCCTGCCGACGCAAACGCGATCACCGGACGATGGAGATGCTCTTTGATACGCGAGGCCACGATACCGATCACGCCCTGGTGCCAACTCGCATCGAACAAGCACACGCCGTGGGGCAGCGTTTCGTCGTCCGGCGCCAGTTGGATGCGCGCAATCTCCGCCAGGGCTTGATCGCGCATCTGAGCCTCGATTTCCCGCCGATCGCGATTGAGCTGATCGAGCTGTTGCGCCATCTGCGCCGCGCTGTGCGCATCGTCGGTCAGCAGACATTCGATGCCCAGCGCCATGTCCTCGAGGCGTCCAGCGGCATTGAGCCGCGGACCGACCGCGAACCCCAGGTCCGATGCCACGATCCGTTGGCTCTGGCGCCCCGCGACCTGCAACAACGCGCTGATGCCCGCGCAGCACTGGCCGGCACGAATCCGACGCAGGCCTTGCTCGACCAGGATGCGGTTGTTGGCATCCAGCGGCACCACGTCGGCTACGGTGCCCAGCGCCACCAGATCGAGAAAGCGGGCCATGTTGGGCTCCTGCAGCCCGCGCGTCGAGAACCAACCGGCGTCGCGCAGATGCGCCCGCAGGGCCAGCATGACGTAGAAGATCACGCCGACTCCGGCGAGATGCTTGCTGGCGAAATCGTCGTCAGGCTGATTCGGGTTGACGATGGCCTCCGCCGCCGGCAGCACCGCACCGGCCAGATGGTGATCGGTGACCAGGACGCGGATTCCGCGGGCACGAGCAGCATCGACGCCAGCGATGCTGGAAATGCCATTGTCGACCGTGACGATGAGGTCAGGCGCGCGCTCGGCGGCAACGGCCACGATCTCCGGCGTCAGGCCGTAGCCGAATTCAAAGCGGTTGGGCACCAGATAATCCACCTCGGCTGCGCCCAGCGACCGAAGGGCCCGCACTGCCAGCGCGCAGCTGGTGGCGCCGTCGGCATCGAAGTCGCCGACCACCAGAATGCGGTGTCGCTGTTGCAGCGCCTCGTCGAGCAGCGCCGTGGCTTGATCGATACCTCGCAACGCGCTCACCGCCAGCAACCGCTCCAGACCGCACTCCAGATGCGACGGGTCGACCACGGCACGGGCGGCGTAAATACGATCGAGGACCGGCTCGAGCGCCGCCAAGGCGCGCAGGTTTGCGCTCGGTACGTTTCGACGCTGGATTCGTACTTGGCTCATTGGTCAGGCTCCACAGCGGCGACGATCGGGATGCCCTTCGACCGACGCCAGAATCGCCACGTGGCTTTGCGATCCAACACATACCTCGACCTGCCGCCCGGCCACCATTGTATGCGCTGCACGGTGCCCCGCCCCAGGGCCTGCAAAGCGGGCGCGAGCCAATTTCGCTCCAAGGCAGCAACCGCGTCGGACCACGACGGCAGCTCGCCTTCGGCATGGCGCTGCTGCAATGAAGTCAATACCAACAAGTGGTCGCCAGCCACGGCCATGGCCTCCCATCGGGCGAAGTCTTCCGGCGCCGACATGGGCGTGCCGCCGGCACACAGGGCAAGTCCTCGCGCCAGGGGCTCGTCGCTGGCGATGCTGCGCCAGTTGCTGCGTGCATCTTTCGGTAGCGACCCACCGCCCCAGAACCAGACACTGTTTACCGGCAAACGGCCCCTCGCCTCACGGGCAACGTTGACCGGATGATCGTGCAGCAGCATCTGTACCTCATTCAATGCCGCACGCCATTTACCGCCATCGTTACCGCTGGGCATGTGCAAATGAATGTCACGCCCCATGACGTGTTCTATGGCGACGGTGCCTAGCGCCGGGACATACGCGGGCTGGAGATACCAGCGTTGTGCGTGTGGCGCTTCGAAGTGCCATTGCCGGTCCTGGAAGTGCGCATCCAGGGACGCGCACAGGGCTTGGGCTTCATCAAGCCGCAGTTGCAGGGTTTCACCCGCAAACAGGATGAGGCGGTCCTGGTCGGCGCGCAAATGCACCGGGTCGGCACGTAGCCAGTAACCATCGCCGGGCCGACCGCCATCGGCCAAATGGGTGAGCGCCGCGACGCCCGCAGCCCCCGTGACTGCAAAACCGTCGAACAGTTGCTCACGCAGGTCCTTGCATGGAGTCGAGCTACGCGCACCGCGTGCCAGCATCCGCTCAGCCGCCGGCAGTTGCGGCAATCGAACGCCTTCGGCCTCCGAAGCCGTCAGTTCCGCCACCAGTCCCGGCGTCAACAAATGCAGATTTCGTGCTGGCGGGGCCATGGCTACCTTGGCAAGCCGAAACCGATCGCTTCGGCTGAGAAAGGACCCGGTGCCGCCCCTCGGGCCAGCACCGGTTGGTACTCAGAGCTTGTCGAGAATGGCGCGCTTGACGGCGTCCAGATTCGCGTCGATCGCCTCCATGGGCTGGATGCTCTGCTTGATCGCCGTGTCCGGGTCCTTGAGTCCGTGTCCGGTGAGCGTGCACACCACGGTACTGCCTTCGGGAATCTTGCCGGAACGGATGTCGCGCATGGCTCCAGCCAGGGAGGTAGCCGACGCCGGCTCGCAAAATACACCTTCCTTCTGCGCCAGCAACTTTTGGGCATCGAGAATTTCCTGATCGCTGCACTCGTCGAACCAGCCGCCGGACTCCTTTTGCACCTTCCAGGCATGTTCCCAGGATTGCGGGTGGCCGATGCGAATGGCGGTCGCCACGGTGTCGGGATTGTCGACCATCTTACCGCGCAGAAACGGCGCGCTGCCCGATGCCTGGTAGCCCACCATGCGCGGACGGTTGCCGACGATTGCGCCGCCGGCGTAACGGCACTTGCCCTTGCAGAAGCTGCACGCTTCGGTGACATGCGCACCCGAAGCAGAGGAATATTCGCAGTAACCGATCCAATGGGCGGTGATATTGCCGGCATTGCCCACGGGCAAACAGTGAAAATCCGGCGCCCGTTCCAATTCCTCGATGATTTCGAATGCCGCGGTCTTCTGGCCTTGCAGCCGGAACGGATTGATGGAGTTGACGATGGTCACCGGCGCTTCTTCGGCCACCTGTTTCACCAGGCTCATGCCGGCATCGAAGTTGCCT
>CAVZBR010000013.1:0-126533 GCA_963773585.1 uncultured Gammaproteobacteria bacterium | reverse complement strand
TGTGTACACCACCACCCCGAAGAAGCCGAACTCGGCATTGCGTAAGGTCGCTCGCGTGCGACTGACCAACGGTTACGAAGTTTCGAGTTATATCGGCGGCGAAGGTCATAACCTTCAAGAGCACTCGGTGGTGCTGATTCGTGGCGGTCGTGTGAAGGATTTGCCGGGTGTTCGGTATCACACGGTACGCGGAAGTTTGGATACGTCCGGTGTCGACAGTCGACGCCAGGGTCGTTCGAAGTACGGCGCCAAGCGCCCGAAGGGTTGATCGTCAGATCCCGAATCGAGAGTTTTGAGAGCAGGCCATGCCTAGAAGAAGAGAAATTCCCAAGCGCGCTATTCTTCCGGATCCCAAGTTCGGAAGCGAGATGCTGACCAAGTTCATCAATATGCTGATGGTGGACGGCAAGAAATCGGTCGCCGAGAAAATCGTGTACGACGCATTGGATCAGATTTCGGACAAGACCAAAGGCGATGCGCTGGAGATTTTGAACAAGGCCCTGGAAAACGTCAGCCCGCGGGTCGAGGTCAAATCCCGTCGTGTCGGCGGCGCCACGTATCAGGTCCCGGTTGAAGTGCGTCCGGTACGCCGTACCACGCTGGCAATGCGCTGGATGATGGACGCAGCACGCAAGCGCGGCGAGAAGTCCATGGCGCGCCGCTTGGCTGGGGAGATCATGGAGGCGTCTGAAAGTCGCGGTTCCGCTGTCAAGAAGCGCGAAGACACTCACCGTATGGCAGACGCCAACAAAGCTTTCGCGCATTACCGCTGGTAATCGCAAAGCAACACGTAACAGATTTTGTTGAGGTAACGCCGCAGTGCCACGCAAGACCCAAATCGAGCGCTATCGCAATATCGGTATCATGGCTCACATCGATGCCGGTAAGACGACGACCACTGAGCGCGTGCTTTTCTACACCGGTATTTCTCACAAGATCGGTGAAGTGCACGACGGTGCTGCGGTCATGGACTGGATGGAGCAGGAGCAGGAGCGTGGCATCACCATCACGTCCGCTGCGACTACCTGTTTCTGGCAGGGCATGGACAAACAGTTTCCCGAGCATCGCATCAATATTATCGACACGCCCGGACATGTCGATTTCACGATCGAAGTGGAGCGTTCGCTGCGGGTGTTGGACGGCGCGTGTGCGGTTTTCTGCGCGGTCGGCGGCGTCGAGCCCCAATCCGAAACTGTGTGGCGGCAGGCCAACAAGTATCAAGTGCCGAGGATGGCGTTCGTCAACAAGATGGATCGCGCCGGCGCGAATTTCCTGCGCGTGGTCAAGCAGATCAAAGACCGCCTCGGCGCCAACCCTGTGCCGATTCAGCTGAATATCGGCGCTGAAGAAGGCTTCAAAGGTATCGTCGATTTGATCCGCATGCAGGCGATCTATTGGAACGAAGCTGACCTGGGCGCGACCTACGAAGCGAAAGAGATTCCGGCCGAGCTGCAGGCGCAGGCGCAGGAGCTGCGTGAGCAATTGGTGGAGGCTGCTGCCGAAGCCAATGAAGAACTCATGGAGAAATATCTCGAAGGCGGCGAGCTTTCGGCCGAGGAAATCAAGCAGGGCTTGCGGATGCGCACGCTGAACAACGAAATCGTGCCCTGTTTGTGCGGTTCTGCGTTCAAGAACAAGGGCGTTCAGGCCATGCTCGACGCGATCATCGAATTCATGCCGGCTCCCACCGACGTTTTGGCCATCAAGGGCCATCTCGACGACAAGGATGAGACCGAAGCGCTCCGTCACTCCACCGATGACGAGCCGTTTGCTGCGCTGGCGTTCAAGATCGCGACCGATCCGTTTGTTGGAACATTGACCTTCTTCCGCGTGTATTCCGGCGTCATCAAATCCGGCGATACGGTGTACAACCCGATCAAGAGCAAGAAGGAGCGGGTCGGCCGTATCGTGCAGATGCACGCGAATTCGCGCGAAGAAATCAAAGAAGTCCGCGCTGGCGACATCGCCGCCGCAGTCGGTCTCAAAGATGTCACCACCGGTGACACGCTTTGTGATCCGAGCAACATCATTACGTTGGAGCGGATGGAATTCCCGGAGCCGGTGATTTCCATTGCCATCGAGCCCAAGACCAAGGCTGACCAGGAAAAGATGGGTATCGCGCTGTCCAAGCTGGCGCAGGAAGATCCGTCCTTCCGTGTGCACACCGACGAGGAGTCGGGGCAGACGATCATTTCCGGAATGGGCGAGTTGCACCTGGAGATCATCGTCGATCGCATGAAGCGCGAGTTCAAGGTCGAGGCGAACGTCGGCAAGCCGCAGGTGGCTTATCGCGAGACGATTCGTAAGCCGGTGGAACAGGAAGGCAAGTTCGTGCGCCAATCCGGTGGCCGCGGCCAGTATGGCCACGTTTGGCTCAAAATCGAGCCGAAGGAGCCGGGTACCGGCTACGAATTCGAAAACGCGATTGTCGGTGGCGTCGTTCCCCGCGAGTATATCCCGGCCGTGGACAAAGGCGTTCAGGAGCAGCTCGGCAATGGTGTATTGGCGGGTTTCCCGGTCGTGGACGTGAAAGTTACGTTGTACGACGGTTCCTACCATGACGTCGATTCGTCGGAAATGGCATTCAAGATCGCCGGTTCCATGGCCTTCAAGGAAGGTGCGGCGAAGGCCAATCCCGCGTTGCTCGAACCGATCATGAAGGTCGAAGTGGTGACGCCCGAAGAATACATGGGCGATGTCATGGGCGATCTCAATCGTCGTCGCGGACTGGTTCAGGGCATGGAAGAGGCGCCAGCGGGCAAGATCGTGCGTGCGGAAGTGCCGCTGGCCGAAATGTTCGGCTATGCCACCGACCTGCGCTCAGCCACGCAAGGCCGCGCGACTTATTCGATGGAGTTCGGCAAGTATTCCGAGGCGCCTACAAGCGTCGCCGAAGCGGTAATGAAGAGCAAATAACAAGTTTGGTTCCAAGACATTTGTGAGAGGTAAGACGCCGTGTCCAAGGGAAAATTTGAACGTACGAAGCCGCACGTAAACGTTGGCACGATTGGTCACGTAGACCATGGCAAGACGACGCTGACGGCGGCCATCACGAAAGTGATGGGGGAGAAGTTTGGCGGCGAGTTTCGCGCGTACGATCAGATTGACAACGCGCCGGAAGAACGCGCGCGCGGGATCACGATCGCGACGGCGCACGTGGAGTATGAGTCGGATCATCGCCACTACGCGCACGTGGACTGTCCGGGACACGCCGATTATGTGAAGAACATGATCACGGGCGCGGCGCAGATGGACGGTGCGATTTTGGTGGTCAGTGCGGCGGACGGTCCGATGCCCCAGACCCGCGAGCACATCCTGCTGGCCCGCCAGGTAGGCGTACCGTACATCGTGGTGTTTTTGAACAAAGCGGACATGGTCGATGATGCCGAGCTGCTGGAGCTGGTGGAGATGGAGGTTCGCGAACTGCTGAGCTCCTATGACTTCCCGGGCGACGACACGCCGGTGGTGACCGGATCGGCGTTGAAGGCGCTGGAAGGGGACACGAGCGAGATCGGTGTACCGGCGATCGAGAAGCTGGTAGCGGAGATGGATGCCTACATTCCGGAGCCGGAGCGGGCGATCGACGGCACGTTCCTGATGCCGGTGGAAGATGTGTTCTCGATCTCGGGTCGCGGCACGGTGGTGACCGGTCGTATCGAGCGCGGCATCGTCAAGGTGGGTGACACGGTGGAGATCGTGGGCATTCGCGCCACCAGCTCGACGACGGTGACCGGTGTGGAGATGTTCCGCAAGCTGTTGGATCAAGGTCAGGCGGGCGACAACGTGGGCGTGCTGCTGCGCGGCACCAAGCGTGATGACGTGGAGCGCGGTCAGGTACTGGCCAAGCCGGGCTCGATCACGCCGCACACCAAGTTCGAGTGCGAAGTGTACGTACTGAGCAAGGAAGAGGGCGGGCGTCACACACCGTTCTTCAATGGTTATCGGCCGCAGTTCTACTTTCGGACCACGGACGTGACCGGTGCGTGCGATCTGCCGGAAGGTGTTGAGATGGTGATGCCGGGCGACAACGTGAAGATGACGGTGAGCCTGATTGCGCCGATCGCGATGGAAGACGGACTGCGATTCGCCATCCGCGAAGGTGGCCGTACGGTAGGCGCCGGCGTGGTGTCGAAGATTATCGAGTAACAATTAAGGGGAGGAGGGATCGATTCCCTCCCCGAGAGAAACGAGATGGCATCTAAACAGAGAATTCGCATCCGGTTGAAGTCGTTCGATCATCGCCTGATCGATCGATCTGCAGCGGAAATCGTGGAAACCGCCAAGCGCACCGGTGCGCAGGTGAAAGGCCCGATTCCGCTGCCGACCAAGAAAGAGCGCTTCACCGTGTTGATTTCTCCGCATGTGAACAAAGACGCGCGTGATCAGTATGAATTGCGCACGCACAAGCGGTTGATGGATATCGTCGAACCCACGGACAAGACCGTCGATGCACTGATGAAGCTCGATCTGGCCGCTGGCGTGGATGTGCAGATCAAATTGAACTGATGAGCGTGTTCCGGGTGAGCGTTCCCAAGAGCGCGGAATTGTCTGGACTGCAGGGTGTTTGGAGATAGCAATGGCTATTGGATTAATCGGTCGAAAAGCGGGAATGACCCGTGTGTTCACCCAGGACGGTAATTCCGTGCCCGTGACCGTGATCGTTGTCGAACCGAACCGCGTTACCCAGCTCAAGGGCTTGGAGAGCGACGGGTATCGCGCCGTGCAGGTCACGACCGGCGCTCGCCGTTCATCGCTGGTCAGCAAGGCGATGGCTGGCCATTTCGCTAAGGCCTCCGTCGATGCCGGCCGCGGGCTGTGGGAATTCAGGTTGTCCGACGGCGAGGGCGAGGACCTTCAGGTCGGCGGCGAGATCAAAGCGGACCTGTTCGAAGCCGGGCAGAAGGTCGATGTCGACGGTACGAGTATCGGCAAGGGTTTTCAGGGTGCCGTGAAGCGTCACCACTTCCGGACCCAGGATGCTACCCACGGCAATTCGCTGTCCCATCGCGCCCCCGGTTCCATCGGTCAGAACCAAACCCCTGGACGTGTATTCAAGGGTAAGAAAATGGCCGGCCACATGGGTAATGCCCGTGTCACGACCCAGAATCTGGAAGTCGTGCGGGTCGATGTGGACCGCAATCTGATTCTGGTGAAGGGCGCAGTACCCGGCGCCAAGGGCGGAGACGTGATTGTGCGTCCCGCTGTGAAAGCGCGATAGGAGTCGGTGATGGAGTTGCAGCTCACAAATGCCAAGCAGGGCGGCACCGTCCAGGTCGCCGATACCGCGTTCGGCACGGACTTCAATGAAGGTTTGATCCACCAGGTGGTCACCGCCTACCTGGCGGGCGCCCGCAGCGGCACGAAGGCGCAGAAGACGAGATCCGACGTGCGTGGTGGCGGCGCCAAGCCTTGGCGGCAAAAAGGCACTGGCCGGGCCCGTGCCGGCAGCATACGCAGCCCGTTGTGGCGCGGTGGCGGCAAGATCTTCGCGGCGCAGCCGCGGGACTTTTCGCAAAAAGTCAACAAGAAGATGTATCGGGCCGCGATGCGCTCGATTTTGTCGGAACTGGTGCGCCAGGAGCGCTTGGTGCTCGTGGAGAATTTCGCTGTGGAAGCGCCGCGAACCAAAGATCTGATCGCCAAACTCAAGGATCTCGGCGTGAACCAGGTGCTGATTGTCAGCGACAGTCCCGATGAGAATCTCTACCTGTCGGCGCGCAACTTGTATCGCGTGGCTGTCACGGATATCGCGGGCCTGAACCCCGTCGACCTGGTAGGCGCGGAGCGCGTGGTGATGACAATGGACGCGGTGCGCAAAGTAGAGGAGTGGCTGGCATGAATCAGGAACGTCTGATGAAGGTGTTGCTTGCGCCGCACATCTCGGAGAAGGCGACGCGAGTCGGCGACGCAGCGAACCAATACGTTTTCAAGGTTGCCAAGGACGCAACGAAGCCCGAGATCAAGAAGGCGGTCGAAACGCTTTTCGAGGTTAAGGTGGCTGATGTCCAGGTAACCACTATGAAGGGCAAGCGCAAGCGCTTTCAGTCGACCGAAGGCCGGCGATCCGATTGGAAAAAAGCTTATGTGCGTCTGGCGGAAGACCAGGAGCTCGATTTCCTGGGCGCCGAATCGGCCTAGGGCCGGCTAACGCAAGCTAACGCGGAACGACGACAAAGATTATGGCAATCGTAAAAGCAAAACCGACTTCTCCGGGCCGGCGCGGCGTCACAAAGGTAATGACGCCGGGTTTGCATACCGGTGCCCCTTATGAGCGATTGGTCGAAAAGAAGGCCAAATCCGGGGGGCGCAACAACGGCGGCCGGGTGACTACTCGCCACCGCGGCGGCGGCCACAAGCAACGTTATCGGGTCATCGATTTCAAACGCAACAAAGACGGCGTCAAAGCGCAAGTCGAGCGTTTGGAATACGACCCGAACCGGACTGCAAATATTGCGCTTTTGCTATATGCAGACGGCGAGCGTCGCTATATCATCGCGCCTCGTGGCGTACAGGTGGGTGACGAACTGATGTCGGGCCTGCACGCACCTATCCGTGCCGGCAACGCGCTGCCCTTGCGAAACATCCCGGTCGGCAGCACGGTGCATTGCATCGAGATGAAGCCAGGCAAAGGCGCGCAGATGGCGCGCAGCGCCGGCGCAAGTGCGCAGCTGGTCGCCCGTGAAGGTGTTTATGCAACCCTGCGGCTGCGATCCGGCGAAATGCGCAAGATTCTCGCGGAGTGCAAGGCGACCGTCGGCGAAGTGGGAAATTCCGAACATAGCTTGCGCAAGTTGGGCAAGGCCGGCGCCACGCGGTGGCGCGGTGTTCGTCCGACGGTGCGCGGCGTTGCAATGAACCCGGTTGATCATCCCCATGGCGGTGGCGAAGGCCGCACTTCCGGAGGCCGCCATCCGGTCAGCCCCTGGGGTACGCCGACCAAGGGTTACAAGACCAGAAGTAACAAGCGCACCGACGGCATGATTGTGCGTCGGCGCACCAAGTAAAGAGACGAGGTTTTAAACGTGCCACGTTCAGTCAGAAAAGGCCCTTTCGTAGATCTTCATCTGTCGAAGAAGGTTGCGGAAGCAGCTGCGACGAATAGCAAGAAGCCGATCAAGACTTGGTCGCGTCGTTCCATGGTGCTGCCGGATATGGTCGGCTTGACCATCGCAGTACATAACGGCAGGCAGCATGTGCCAGTCCTGGTCAGTGAAAACATGGTCGGACACAAGCTCGGCGAATTCGCGGTAACGCGTACCTTTAAGGGTCACGCCGCTGATCGCAAGGCGAAGTGACGGAGTAGGCGAAATGGCAACATCGGCAAAACATCGTTTCGCGCGTATTTCGGCGCAAAAGGCGCGCTTGGTTGCAGACCAGGTTCGGGGCATGCCGGTAGAGCGGGCTTTGAACGTGTTGACCTTCAGCCCGAAGAAAGCCGCCCATCTGGTACGTAAGGTGCTCGAATCGGCGGTTGCAAATGCCGAGCACAATGATGGCGCGGATATCGACGAATTGAAGATATCGGTAATCACGGTGGATGAAGGCCCCACCTATAAGCGCTGGCACGCTCGCGCCAAAGGTCGCGGAAACCGCATTCTCAAACGCACCAGTCACATCACCGTGACGGTAGCGGAAAAGTAAACAGAGAGGCCGGAATGGGTCAGAAAGTACATCCAACGGGAATTCGCCTGGGTATCTCCAACGACTGGACGTCGAAGTGGTACGCGGATTCGAAGGATTTTGCCGACTACCTCGAGCAGGATCTCGCCGTACGCGAGTTCCTCAAAAAGCGGTTGTCGCAAGCATCGGTGAGTCGCATTCAGATCGAGCGTCCGGCACGCAGCGCTCACATCACGATTCATACCGCACGTCCCGGAATCGTTATCGGCAAGAAGGGCGAAGACATCGAAAAGCTTCGCAAAGAGCTCAGCGAAATGATGGGCGTGCCTGTTTCGGTCAACATCGAAGAAATTCGTAAGCCCGAGCTTGACGCGCAGTTGGTGGCAGAAAGCGTCGCGCAACAGCTGGAACGTCGCATCATGTTCCGCCGAGCCATGAAACGCGCGGTTACCAATTCCATGCGCCTGGGCGCTCAGGGCATCAAGATTAATGTCGCTGGCCGCTTGAACGGCGCGGAGATCGCACGCAGCGAATGGTACCGGGAAGGGCGCGTGCCGCTGCATACGTTGCGCGCCGATATCGATTATGGTTTCGCCGAAGCGCGTACCACGTATGGAATCATCGGAGTGAAGGTATGGGTGTTCAAAGGCGAGGTTTTTGAAGCGGATGCCCAGACTGAAGACGCCGGCGCCAAGAAGAGCGCGGCTGCGAGCTAACCGGAGTCAGTTGTAATGTTACAGCCCAAGAGAACAAAGTTCCGCAAACAGCAGACGGGCCACAACAGGGGCCTGGCGCATCGCGGCAGTAGCGTGAGTTTTGGTGAATACGGACTGAAGGCCATTGGCCGCGGCCGCTTGACTGCGCGCCAGATTGAGGCAGCACGCCGCGCCATGACGCGCCACATCAAGCGTGGCGGGAAAATTTGGATTCGCGTGTTTCCAGATAAGCCTGTGACCAAAAAGCCGCTGGAAGTTCGTCAGGGCAAAGGTAAAGGAAGCGTCGAATATTGGGTGGCGGTCGTGCAGCCCGGCAAGGTGTTGTACGAGATGGAAGGTGTGAGCGAGGAAATCGCACGCGAAGCGTTTCGTCTGGCGAGCGCCAAACTTCCGTTCAAAACCCAGTTTGTCAGTCGGACGGTGATGTGATGAAGGCGAGCGATTTGCGAGACAAGAGCGTCGACGAGCTGAGTCAGGAGTTGCACAGCTTGTTGCGAGAGCAGTTTAATCTGCGCATGCAGCGCGGCACCGGTCAGCTGTCCCGCCCGGACCAAATTCAGAAAGTGCGCCGGAATATCGCACGGGTGAAGACAGTGCTGAACGAAAAGGCGAAAGCAGGTAACGCGTCATGAGCGAGCAGGAAAACATCGAGCGATCAACCAACACAATGGTAGGCCGTGTCATCAGCAATAAGATGGACAAGACCATCACGGTGCTGCTGGAACGCCAGGTAAAGCATCCGTTGTACGGGAAGTTCATCCGACGCTCGACCAAGATTCACGCTCACGACGAGGACAATGTCTGCAGCGAGGGCGATACGGTGATGATTGCGCAGTGCCGCCCGGTGTCCAAGTCCAAATCCTGGAAATTGGTCAAGGTCCTGGAGCAGACGCGCGGGTGATCGTTCATTGGGTAGTTTGCGGTTACGAAACTGAGACAACTACGTTGTTTGGAAGCAAGCCATGATTCAGATGCAGACAGTGCTGGATGTGGCCGACAACAGCGGGGCGCGCCGGGTGCAATGCATCAAGGTGCTGGGCGGATCACACCGCCGTTATGCCCGCATCGGCGACATCATTAAAGTCAGCGTAAAGGAAGCGATTCCGCGCGGCAAAGTGAAAAAGGGCGAGGTCTACAGCGCGGTGGTTGTCCGTACGCGCAAGGGCGTGCGCCGGTCGGACGGTTCATTGATCCGTTTCGACGGCAATGCGGCGGTGCTGCTCAACAATCAGTTACAGCCCATCGGTACCCGTATTTTTGGGCCTGTGACGCGTGAACTGCGCACTGAGAATTTCATGAAGATCATTTCCCTTGCGCCGGAAGTGCTCTAGGCGGGATACGGCTATGCAAAAGATCAAGAAGGGCGACGAAATCATCGTGGTCTCCGGAAAAGACAAAGGCCGGAGAGGGACTGTGTTGCGCATGATGCCGTACGAGCGGATCCTGGTGGAAGGCATCAACGTTGCCAAAAAGCACCAGCGTCCGGATCCGGCGCATGGCGTCGGCGGCGGAATCGTGGATCAAGAAATGCCGATCCATATTTCCAACGTGATGCTTTACAACCCGGTAACCAAGAAAGGTGACCGCGTGGGCGTAAAGTCGCTCGAAGACGGGCGCCGTGTACGGTTTTTCAAGTCGAACGGCGAAGTGGTTGACGCGTAAGCGGGTGACAGTCATGGCAAGGTTGCAAGAATTTTACAAGAGCGACGTAGTTAAAAAGCTTCAGGAGCAGTTCAACTACGCCAATGTGATGGAGGTGCCGCGCATCTCCAAGATCACCGTGAACATGGGTGTCGGTGAAGCTGTTGCGGATAAGAAGATCCTCGATCACGCTGTGTCCGACATGGTTGCGATCGCGGGCCAGAAGCCGGTGGTGACCAAGGCGCGGAAATCCATTGCGGGTTTCAAGATTCGCGACGAAATGCCCATCGGTTGCAAAGTCACTTTGCGCCGTGAGCGGATGTACGAATTTCTCGACCGTCTGATCAATATCGCGATTCCCCGTATCCGGGATTTTCGTGGATTGAATGGGAAATCATTCGACGGTCGCGGGAATTACAATATGGGTGTGCGTGAGCAGATCATCTTCCCGGAAGTCGAGTACGACAAGATCGATGCTCTGCGTGGGATGGATATTACGATCACCACCACCGCCCGGAACGACGCGGAAGGTAAGGCGCTGCTGGCGGCATTCAACTTCCCGTTCAGAAACTGAGGCAGGTTCAGGTATGGCAAAGAAAAGCATGGTCAACCGTGAAGTGAAACGACAGAAAGTGGTGCGCAAGTTCGCCGCGAAGCGCGCTGAGCTGAAAGCCTTGATCAAGGATCCAAAAGCGAGCGACGAGGACCGCATGAATGCGGTTGAGCGTCTGCAGAAGCTTCCGCGCGATGCGAGTCCTACCAGGACGCATAATCGCTGCCGATTGACGGGCCGTCCACACGGTTTCTATCGCAAATTCGGTTTGGCGCGCAACAAGTTGCGCGAGGCAACGATGCGCGGTGATATCCCGGGGTTGCGTAAGGCGAGCTGGTAGCGGACCGCGGCAATTGCTGAAAGAGAATAGAAGGTAGATTCAGATGAGTATGAGTGATCCGATTGCCGATATGTTGACCCGCATTCGCAACGGGCAAATCGCTAACATGGTCGAAGTGGCAATGCCGGCTTCGAAGCTCAAGGCGGAAATTGCACGAGTGCTGAAGGAAGAGGGATATATCGACGAAGTGTCGGTGTCCGAAGGCGCAAAGCCGTCGTTGACCGTGAAACTGCGCTACTACCAAGGTGCGCCGGTAATCGATGAAATTCGGAGGGTGAGTCGTCCGGGCCTGCGCATTTTCAAGGCGGCTGGTGATTTGCCCAAGGTTCACAACGGCCTTGGCGTGGCGATTGTATCCACGTCGCAGGGCGTGATGACAGACCGTGCCGCACGTGCCGCCGGGCAGGGCGGCGAAGTGCTCTGCATCGTATCGTAAGCGAGTAGTCGACCATGTCGAGAGTTGCCAACAATCCGGTGTCCGTACCTTCGGGTGTCGAAGTCAAGATCAGCGGCCATAACGTACAGATCAAAGGTCCGAAGGGCGCGCTGTCGGTGGATATCCATCGTACGGTTTCTGTGAGCCAGGAAGACAACGTTCTGCGCTTCGCTGCACAGTCGAAATACGACCGCGCGATGGCCGGCACCATGCGTGCATTGGTCAACAACATGGTCGTCGGCGTCAGCAACGGTTTTGAGCGCAAGTTGGAACTGCGTGGCGTGGGTTACCGCGCACAGTCCCAAGGCAAAGTTTTGAACCTGACCCTGGGCTTCTCGCATCCGGTGAACTTTGAAGTGCCGGAAGGCGTGACCATCGAAACCCCGAGCCAGACCGAAATCGTGGTAAGGGGGATCGACAAGCAACAGGTCGGACAAGTGGCTGCAAAAATTCGTGGTTACCGCCCGCCGGAGCCTTATAAAGGCAAAGGCGTTCGTTACGCCGATGAGCAGGTGATTTTGAAAGAGGCGAAGAAAAAGTAAGGTAGCGCGCTATGGACAAGAAGTCAGCACGTTTGCGCCGCGCTCGTCGCGGGCGCGCCAAGATTCGGGAGTTGGGCGTACACCGGTTGACGGTGCACCGCACCCCGCGTCACATCTACGCCCAGATCATCGCGCCGGGCGAGCAGGTGGTGGCGGCCGCAAGCACGGTCGAAAAAGATTTGCGTGGCGCGGTGAAATATACCGGCAATGCCGATGCGGCCGCCGCGGTTGGAAAGGTGATTGCCGAAAAGGCGAAAGCCGCAGGGGTCACGCAAGTGGCATTCGACCGCTCGGGTTTCAAATACCACGGCCGTGTCAAGGCGCTTGCCGATGCAGCGCGCGAAGCCGGTCTGGAATTCTAAGGGTTGAGGCATGGCGAATACGGAACATAATACAGGCGACGGTCTGCTCGAGAAGCTCATTACCGTCAATCGCGTGGCCAAAGTGGTCAAAGGCGGTAGGCAGTTCGGTTTCACCGCGCTCACAGTAGTCGGTGACGGCGAGGGGAAAGTGGGCTTTGGCTACGGCAAGGCACGTGAAGTGCCTCTCGCGATCCAAAAGGCGATGGAGAAGGCGCGTAAGAACATGCGCAGCGTCGACTTGAAGGAAGGTACGCTTCAGCACGAAGTCGTTGCGCGTCACGGTGCTTCCAAGGTGTATATGCAGCCGGCATCCGACGGTACTGGCATCATCGCCGGCGGTGCCATGCGCGCCGTGTTTGAGGTTGTAGGTGTTCACAACGTCTTGGCCAAATGCATTGGCTCCCGCAACCCGATCAACGTGGTACGTGCGACGATCCGTGGCCTGACGGATATGACGTCTCCGGAGAAGGCTGCCTCGAAGCGTGGCAAGAAGGTGGAAGAGATCCTGGGGTAAGCCATGGCTAATAAACAGATTAAGTTAACGCTCGTCAGGAGCATGGCCGGTCGATTGAAGAATCACCAAGCGTCTGTGCGTGGTCTTGGGATCCGCCGGATGCACCACACGGTTGTTGTCGACGACACGCCACAGAATCGCGGCATGATCAACCGCGTGCGCTATGCGCTGAAGGTTGAGGAGGTTTGACATGCATCTTAATTCGCTCAAAGCGGCGCGTGGCAGCAAGCGTGACGCCAAACGCGTCGGTCGTGGTATCGGTTGCGGCAACGGCAAGACCGCAGGGCGCGGTCACAAGGGTCAGCATGCGCGCTCCGGTGGCTTCCATAAGGTCGGCTTTGAAGGGGGTCAAATGCCGCTGCAGCGCCGCCTGCCGAAGGTGGGATTCAATTCCCACAAGACGCGTTTCGTGGCCGAAGTGCGGCTGCATGAGCTCGCCAAGATAGAAACGGACGTGGTCGATCTGTTGGCGCTGAAATCCGCGAATATCGTGCCTGAACAATGCAAGCAAGCGAAAGTCATCGCGTCCGGCAAGTTGGAAAAGGCTGTGACGTTGCGTGGTATCGGCGCTACCAAAGGTGCTCGCGAGGCAATTGAAGCCGCCGGCGGCAAGATCGAGGGCTAAGTGGCGAACGCTTCGGCAAACCTGCCCGGTGGGATAGGCGGGATCGGCAAACTCCGCGAACTTCGGCAGCGGGTACTGTTCGTGCTCGGCGCCTTTCTGGTGTTCCGGATCGGCACGTTTATTCCAGTGCCGGGAATTGATCCGGCCGCAATGGCGCGTCTGTTCGACAGCCAGCAGAACACGATCCTGGGCATGTTCAATATGTTCGGTGGAGGCGCGTTACAGCGCATGTCGCTGTTCGCCCTGGGGATCATGCCGTACATTTCGGCGTCGATCATTATGCAGCTGCTGACTGTGGTCGTTCCCAGCCTGGAGCAGTTGAAAAAGGAAGGTGAGACCGGGCGGCGCAAGATCACCCAGTACACCCGTTACGGAACGGTGGTGCTGGCGACGTTTCAGGCAGTAGGCGTTGCGCACGCGCTGCAAGGACAAGGCGTTGCCCCCGCGGGGCTCGGATTTCTGTTCACAGCGGGCGTGACCCTCGTGACCGGCACAATGTTCCTGATGTGGCTCGGCGAGCAGATCACGGAGCGTGGTATCGGCAACGGTATTTCATTGATCATTTTCGCGGGCATCGTGGCGGGTCTCCCGCATGCCATCGGCGCTACGCTTGAGCAGGTCCGGACGGGTGAAATGGGCATCTTCACCGTCCTTATGTTGATCGCCGGGGTCGTAGCGGTGATCGCGTTCGTCATCTTCGTCGAGCGCGGGCAACGGCGGATCACGGTAAATTACGCAAAGCGTCAGCAGGGCAGGCGCATCTATGCGGCACAAAGTAGTCATTTGCCGCTGAAGCTGAACATGGCGGGTGTGATTCCGCCGATCTTCGCCTCGAGCCTGATTCTGTTTCCGGCGACGCTCGGCCAGTGGTTCGGTCAGAGCGCCCAGGGCGGCGCCATGGCGTGGCTGGGCGACGTTTCGCAAATGTTGTCGCCAGGCCAGCCGCTGTATGTGTTGCTGTACTCGCTGTTGATCGTGTTTTTCTGCTTTTTCTACACAGCGCTGGTGTTCAATGCGCGCGAGACGGCTGACAATCTGAAGAAGTCGGGTGCCTTCATACCGGGCATTCGTCCCGGCGAGCAGACTGCCAGGTACATCGACAGTGTGCTGACCCGACTGACTACGGCGGGCGCGATATACATCACGGTGGTGTGTTTGTTGCCGGAGTTTTTGATCTTGTATTTTGACGTACCGTTTTATTTTGGCGGCACTTCGCTGCTGATTATCGTAGTGGTGGTAATGGATTTCATGGCGCAACTCCAGGCGCAGCTCATGTCCCACCAGTACGAGGGTCTGATGAAGAAAGCCAACCTGAAAGGGTATGGCGGCACAGGTATGCTGCGGTAACAAATTACCGCAAATCAATTGGTTAACGGGGTTTGTCCGGCTTAGGCCGTGGAGAGCAGAGATGAAGGTTCGTGCATCGGTTAAGAAATTATGCCGCCATTGCAAGATCATTCGCCGCAATGGCGTGGTGCGGGTGATCTGCAGTGACGCCCGCCACAAACAGCGCCAGGGCTGAGGCCAGGCACCGATTTATTTTTGCCGTGTATTAGGCTAGAATTGCGCGTTTTCCGTGCCGGCCTTTGCATTTTAAGTATTTAGGAGAAAGACCGAATGGCCCGTATCGCAGGCGTCAACATTCCGGATCATAAACATGCCGAGATTTCGCTGACCGCGATTTACGGTATTGGCCGCACCCGCGCGCAGAAGATCTGTGCAGCGGTGGGCATCGATCCGGTTACCAAGATCAAGGAGCTTAGCGAGGCCGATCTCGATAAGCTGCGTACCGAAGTGGGTAAATACGCCATCGAGGGCGATCTGCGTCGGGAAGTATCCATGAACATCAAACGCTTGATGGATCTTGGTTGTTATCGGGGTCTACGTCATCGGCGTGGTCTTCCGCTTCGTGGACAGCGTACGCGCACCAACGCGCGGACTCGCAAGGGACCACGTAAACCGATTCGCAAGTGAACTTCTACATTAAGTAAATTCAGGATTACGAGACATGGCAAAAGCGCCGACTCGCACGCGCAAGAAGGTAAAGAAGAACGTAGTGGATGGGGTCGCCCATATCCACGCGTCCTTCAACAACACGATTGTCACCATCACCGATCGTCAGGGAAACGCCCTGGCTTGGGCTACTTCCGGCGGTTCCGGATTCCGCGGTTCGCGCAAGAGCACGCCATTCGCAGCCCAGGTTGCGGCTGATCGCGCGGGGACGGCGGTGCAGGAATACGGCATGAAGAATGTCGAGGTGATGGTCAAGGGCCCTGGGCCCGGCCGCGAGTCTGCTGTGCGGGCGTTGAACAATTGCGGTCTCAAAGTCACGAACATTACGGACGTTACGCCGATTCCCCATAACGGCTGCCGTCCGCCGAAGCGACGTCGAGTCTGAGCCGGGAGGCGACTAAAGTGGCAAAGTATATTGGTCCCAAATGCCGCCAGTGCCGCCGCGAAGGCGGCAAGCTGTTTCTCAAGGGCGAGAAGTGCTTCACTTCGAAGTGCGCGGTGGAAAATCGTCCAACGCCCCCTGGTCAGCATGGCCAGCGGCGCCAGCGTTTGTCGGATTACGCACTGCAGCTGCGTGAGAAGCAGAAATTGCGCCGGATCTACGGCATTCTGGAGCAGCAGTTCCGTAACTATTACAAGGAAGCGGCTCGTCTAAAAGGTTCGACCGGCGACAACTTGTTGCAACTGCTTGAGTGTCGTCTCGACAACGTCGTGTACCGGATGGGTTTCGCGGCTTCGCGTTCCGAAGCGCGGCAGCTGGTGCGCCACAAAGGCGTGACGGTCAACGGCCGGAAAGTCAATGTGCCGTCGTTTCAGGTAAGCGCGAGTGATGTCATCGCACTCAACGACAAGTCGCGTAATCAACTTCGCATCCAGTCGGCGCTGGAACTTGCGCAGCAGCGCGGTATTTCCGATTGGCTGGAAGTGGACGCCAAGAAGATGGAAGGCGTGTTCAAGTCTGTGCCCGAACGCAGCGAATTGCCGCCTGACATCAACGAGCATCTCGTGGTCGAGCTGTACTCGAAGTAAGCCAGGGCGCTTTGGCGGACTTAGCGCACTAAAGAGGAATATCCATGCAGGGTTCATTGACAGACTTTCTCAAACCGCGAATCGTCGACGTGGAATTCGTCAACGACAAGCGGGCCAAAGTGACTTTGGAACCATTGGAACGCGGTTTCGGTCACACCCTGGGTAATGCTTTACGTCGGATTCTGTTGTCTTCAATGCCCGGCTGCGCGGTAGTAGAGGCGGAGATCGAAGGGGTGTTGCACGAGTACACGACCGTCGAAGGCGTCCAGGAGGATGTCATCGATGTGCTCCTCAATCTAAAGGGCTTGGCGATCAAGCTGCATGCGCGCGACCAGGCTTCGTTGTCGCTGAAGAAGAAAGGCCCCGGCGAAGTTTACGCCCGCGACATTACGCTGGATCATGATGTCGAACTCATGAACCCCGATCACGTGATCGCCAACCTGACCAAGGATGGCGAGATTGCCATGACGTTGAAGGTCGAACGTGGTCGCGGCTATGTGCCGGCACCGCAACGTGCCGGTGGCGACAATCGCCCGATTGGGCACTTGTTGCTGGATGCGTCCTATAGCCCGGTGTCCCGAGTAACATATTCGGTCGAGCGCGCCCGTGTCGAGCAGCGTACCGACTTGGATAAGTTGATTATCGATATTGAAACCAACGGCACGATAGACGCCGAAGACGCGATACGTTACGCAGCAGGAATTTTGCAGGATCAGTTGTCGGTGTTCGTGGCCCTGCAGGGCAAGGAAGAAGAGAAACCCCAGGAGCGCGAATCCGAGATCGATCCGATTCTGATGCGGCCCGTGGATGATCTCGAGCTTACGGTTCGCTCTGCGAATTGTCTCAAAGCGGAAAGCATTTACTATATCGGCGATTTGATTCAGCGTACCGAGGTCGAATTGCTGAAAACCCCGAATCTGGGCAAGAAGTCCTTAACTGAAATTAAAGACGTACTCGCCTCACACGGTTTGTCGTTGGGTATGCGCTTGGAAAACTGGCCGCCTGCGGGACTCAAGGATCGCGAAAAGGTCGGAACGTAATCCCTGGCAAGTGCCTACTCGGCGCTTGCGTATTCGAAACTTAGATCGGATTGTTAAGGAATCGCAGTCATGCGCCATCGTCAGAGCGGACGTCAGCTCAACCGCAACAGCAGCCATCGCCAGGCCATGTACAAGAACATGGCGGCGTCTTTGCTGCGACATGAAGTCATCAAAACCACTTTGCCGAAAGCCAAGGAATTGCGCAGAGTTGCCGAACCGCTGATCACAATGGCGAAGTCCGACTCGGTACACAAGCGTCGCGTGGCGTTCGCACGGCTGCGTGATCGCGATGTGGTCACGAAGCTGTTCAACGAGCTTGGCCCGCGATACAAGGAGCGGCCGGGCGGGTACCTGCGCATCCTGAAATGCGGATACCGTCCAGGCGACGCCGCACAAATGGCCTTTGTGGAGTTGGTGGATCGGCCACTGCCGGATGAGACAGAGGCGGGCGCCGACGATTGACGGTTGTTAGCTTCCATTCTGAAAAAGCCGGGCTTAGCCCGGCTTTTTTTATGGCTGAAAGATTCCATTGATTCTGTCTCAAGCTAACCCGGGATCGGCCGAATAATGACCGGTGGTCAGAACGGGGCGGCATGATTGTCCATGTACCGCTTCCTGATTTCGGCGCGTGCCTTTAGGCCCGATGTTTATCTTCCCGGAGTGTTTATGCTGTCCAATATCAAGATCGGCCGCCGCATCGCGCTGAGTTTCGCGCTGTTGCTCGTGCTCACAGTCTCGGCCTTGGTGCCGGTGTTCCTTGCCCGCTTCGACAACGTGATCGCACAGGCCGAACGTCGCGAATTGCGCGGCCTATTCGACAACATCAGCGCTGCAATCGATTCCGAGGGTCGCACCGCGGAATCTCTCGCTGCCCTTGTGGCCGGCATCCCGGAAGTACAGGAGGCAATGGCCAATGATGACCGCGAACGATTGAAGGCGTTGTTCGTAGCTGGCTTTGACCGGTTGCGAGAGGAATACGGCGTGCGACAATTCCAGTTCCATAAGGCACCGGCAATCTCGTTCTTGCGGGTGCATAAGCCAAGCAAGTTCGGTGATGACCTGTCTGGTTTTCGCAAGACGGTTGTTGCGGCAAACAGCAACAATACTGTCGTTCGCGGCATTGAAAAGGGCGTGGCCGGTCTCGGTGTACGTGGAATCGTGCCCATCACGCACGACGGGAAGCACGTCGGCTCAGTGGAGTTCGGAACGTCGTTCGGGCAGGCGTTCTTCGATGCTTTCAAATCGCATTATGGCGTCGATGTTTCGCTGTTCTTGCAGGCCGACGACGGTAGCTACAAAGCGTTTGCCTCGACCCGTAAAGACGCATCACCGTTGCTGCCGGCTAAGATGGAACACGCATTGGCCGGTGAAGGTGCGCTTGGGCAGACGCGGATCGGCGATCTCCCCGTTGCGGTGCTGGCAGACGCAATCCGCGATTTTTCCGGACACCCGATCGGCGTATTGGAGATCTCCATGGATCGTTCGTATTACGCGGATGCCCTAAGCGGCGCGCGCAATACGGCTGCTCTGGTGGCCGGCATTGCCCTGCTGGTAGGTTTGTTGCTCGCTGCGTTGGTTGCGCGCGGTATCGTGCAGCCGATCCGGGCCGCGGTCGATGCAATGCGCGACATTGCAGCAGGCGATGGGGATCTGACCCGTCGCCTCGACGAAAAGGGGCGCAATGAGGTCGCCGACCTGGCGGGAGCGTTCAATCGCTTCGCAGACAAGGTTCGCGCGCTGGTGGCAGACGTGGCGGGATCGACGGCACAGGTGGCGGCGGCAGCCGAAGAAATGTCGGCAGTGACCGAGGAATCCAATCGTGGCGTCGCCCAGCAGCGTAGTGAGATCGATCAGGTTGCGACCGCGATGAACGAAATGACCTCGACGGTACAGGAAGTTGCCCGCAATGCATCTCAAGCTGCACGTTCTGCGGAAGCTGCCGATCAGGAGGCGGTCCAGGGTCAACAGGTGGTGCGCGAAGCGGTCAATGCAATCGAGAGTGTGGCCGGAGAGGTGGAGCGGGCCGCGGCGGTCATACAACGACTGGAGGCGGACAGTGAAAGTATCAGTGCCGTGCTGGACGTCATTCGCGGCGTCGCGGAGCAGACCAATCTATTGGCGTTGAATGCGGCGATTGAAGCGGCGCGCGCCGGAGAGCAAGGGCGCGGATTCGCGGTGGTTGCGGACGAGGTGCGCACGTTGGCTTCGCGGACCCAGGAATCGACCGGCGAAATTCAGCAAGTGATCGAACGCCTCCAAGCCGGCGCGCGGGACGCTGCCGCCGTGATGCAGCAGGGTCAGAGCCGAGCCGCCGACAGCGTGGCGCGGGCACAGGAAGCCGGCGCGTCGCTGACCAAGATCACCCGATCGGTTGCCACCATCAGCGATATGAACGCGCAGATTGCCAGCGCCGCGGAAGAACAAAGTGCGGTTTCCGAGGAAATCAACAAGAATGTGGTGAATATCAACCACGTCGCCGACGGCGTTACCGAGTCCGCCGGCCAGACCGCGGATGCCAGCAACCAGCTGGCGCGCTTGGCGGCCGAACTTCAGTCGCTGGTGGGGCAGTTCAAGTTCAACTGATCCACAACTGGCTCACCGCGCAAAGAGCCGGGCTTGTCCCGGCTCTTTGCGTTACCGGGCGCCGGTTACGGAATGTTTAGTCTCGGCTAGACTGAGAAGCCATGATCGTATTGTTCACAGACTTCGGTTTGGACGGGCCCTACGTCGGGCAGATGAAGGCGGTGCTGTACCGCAAGGCGCCGAACGTGCCTGTGGTTGACCTTTTTGCCGACGTGCCCGGTTTTGATGCCCCTGCGGCGGGCTACTTGCTCGCGGCATACGTAGATGAATTTCCGCACGGATCGGTGTTCCTGTGTGTCGTGGATCCCGGAGTCGGCGGCGACCGGCGCGCGGCGTTGGTGAAGGCCGCGGGGCGCTGGTTCGTGGGCCCGGACAATGGCTTGTTCAACACGTTGGTGTGCCGGACAAGCAACGTCCGCTGGTGGGATATCGTGTGGCGACCGGCGCGACTTTCCAGCAGTTTCCATGGCCGAGATCTGTTCGCTCCGGTAGCGGCCGGTCTTGCCTTGGGGGAGTTGCCGCCGGTGGCGGAGCAGCAGGTGTCGGCACGGGTGCCGGCCGATTGGCCGCACGATCTCGGCCGGATCGTGTATATCGATCGCTATGGCAACGCCATGACCGGACTGCGTGCCGTCAACATTGCCACTGGTTCCGTCTTGGAGGTGAACGGGCAACGGCTCGCTCGTGCCAACACCTTTTCCGACGTTCCGGTTGGAGAAGGCTTTTGGTACGAGAACGCCAACGGCTTGGCCGAGATTGCAATCAATCAAGGGCGGGCTGCGGATACGTTTCAGCTAACCTGCGGCGACACCGTCGTGGTGCGTGCCTGAACCTGGTCAATTGCTCAAAGGACCACGCTGGGCGGCGTGCAAGGCGGCTTTCAGATAGCGCGCAGTGTGAGACTGCGGGTTGTCGGCCACGATTTCCGGGGTGCCGGTCGCCAGGATCGTCCCGCCACGTTCACCGCCTTCGGGACCCAGGTCGACGATCCAGTCGGCAGTTTTTATTACATCCAGATTGTGCTCGATGACGACAATCGTATTTCCGTGATCGCGCAATCGATGCAGGACGCCGAGTAACTGCTCGATATCATGAAAATGCAGGCCCGTGGTGGGCTCGTCCAGAATGTAGAGCGTATGGCCGGTATCGCGTTTGGAAAGTTCGCGCGCGAGTTTGATGCGTTGCGCTTCGCCGCCGGAAAGTGTGGTCGCGTTCTGGCCGAGTTTGATGTACGAGAGGCCAACGTCCAGTAACGTCTGCAGCTTGCGTTTGACGGCGGGTACCGCGCTGAAGAAATCCAGTGCGTCTTCCACCGTGAGTTCCAGTACTTCGTGGATATTGAGGCCTTTGTAGCGGATTTCCAGCGTCTCTCGGTTGTATCGCTTGCCCTTGCAGACATCGCAGGCGACATAGATATCCGGGAGAAAGTGCATTTCCACCTTCAAGACGCCGTCGCCCTGGCAGGCCTCGCAGCGGCCGCCTTTCACATTGAACGAGAACCTCCCCGGTTTGTATCCGCGGGAACGGGCTTCCTGGGTACCTGCGAATAGTTCGCGCATGGGGGTGAACAGACCGGTGTAGGTCGCCGGGTTGGATCGTGGCGTGCGGCCGATCGGGCTTTGGTCGATATCCACGACTTTATCGAGCATCTCCAGACCGGTCACTTCGGTATAAGGCGCGGGCGCTTCACTGGCACCGTTGATTTCCTGCGCCACCACGCGGTACAGCGTGTCGTTGATGAGGGTGGATTTGCCGGACCCGGAGACGCCCGTGACGCAGGTCATGAGACCCAGTGGAATTGCCAGGTTCACGTGTTTGAGGTTGTTACCGGAGGCGCCGGTGAGGCTCAGCATTTGCCCCGGCTGCGCCGGTACTCGATGGGCGGGCACTGCGATTCGCCTGCGGCCGGACAGGTACTGGCCAGTCAGCGACTTTGGATCCGCAGTGACTTGTGCTGCAGTTCCCTGGGATACCACGCGACCACCATGAATGCCTGCGCCGGGGCCCATGTCGACCACGTGGTCGGCACTGCGTATCGCATCTTCATCGTGCTCCACGACGATGACGGTGTTGCCCAAATCGCGCAAGTACGTGAGGGTGCTGAGCAGGCGCTCGTTATCGCGCTGGTGCAAGCCGATCGATGGTTCGTCGAGAATATACATGACACCCACCAGCCCGGCACCGATCTGACTGGCCAGGCGAATGCGCTGCGCCTCGCCGCCGGATAACGAATCTGCGCTGCGATCGAGAGCGAGATAGTCCAAGCCGACGTTGACCAGAAAATCCAGGCGCTGGCCGATTTCCTTGACCACCTTGGCGGCAATTTCACCCCGCTGGCCTTCCAGCTCCAGCGAGTCGAAGAAGCGTTGTGCTTTTCCGACCGGCAACGCGGTCACGGCGGGTAACGCGACGTCCCCGACGAAGACGTTACGCGCTGCCGGATTCAATCGCGTGCCGCCGCAATCAGGACAACTCTGCGTCGACAGATATTTGGCAAGCTCTTCGCGCACGACGTTGGATTCGGTTTCCCGATACCTGCGTTCCATATTGGGCAGGATGCCCTCGAAAGGGTGCTTGCGCGTGGTAATCCCGCCGCGTTCATTCCAGTATCTGAACTCGATGATCTCCTTACCGCTGCCATACAGCAGGGTATCCTGGTATTGCTGGGACAATTCTTCGAACGGCGTTTCGACATCGAACTCATAGTGGTCCGCCAGCGAGCTGACCATCTGAAAATAGTATGTGGTGCGCCTGTCCCAGCCGCGGATGGCGCCCCCTGCAAGACTCAGTTGCGGGTGAACCACGACACGCTTGGGATCGAAAAATTGGCGCACCCCCAGCCCGTCGCAACTCGGGCATGCGCCCACGGGGTTGTTGAACGAAAACAGCCGTGGTGCAAGTTCAGTCAACGAATAGCCGCAAACCGGGCAGGCGAAAGTGGACGAGAACGAAAACTCGGGCAGCGCGCTGTCGGCGTCCATCGGCGCAATAACGGCCACACCATCGGAGAGGCGCAGCGCCGTTTCGAAGGATTCCGCGAGCCGCACCGCCAGATCCGCGCGTACGCGGAAGCGGTCGACCACCGCCTCGATGGTGTGTTTTTCGTGCAACTTCAGCGCCGGTGCCTGATCCAGATCGACCAAGGCACCGTCGATGCGAGCGCGGATGAAACCCTGGGCGCGAAGTTCCTCGACGATGTGCTGATGTTCGCCCTTGCGGTCGTGAACCAGGGGCGCGAGCAGCATCAAGCGCGTGCCTTCCGGCATGGCCAGGACCTGATCGACCATCTGGCTGACGGTCTGCGCGTCGAGGTCGATGCCATGTTCCGGGCAGCGTGGGGTGCCGGCCCGGGCATATAGCAGGCGCAAATAGTCGTAGATCTCGGTGATCGTGCCTACCGTCGAGCGGGGATTGTGGGAGGTGGATTTCTGTTCGATGGAGATTGCCGGCGACAGGCCGTCGATATGGTCGACGTCCGGTTTTTCCATGATCGACAGAAATTGCCGCGCATAGGCCGACAAGGATTCGACGTAGCGCCGCTGGCCCTCGGCGTAGATGGTGTCGAACGCCAGCGACGACTTGCCCGAGCCCGACAATCCTGTGATCACGATCAGCTTGTCCCGCGGCAAGTCGAGATCGACATTCTGCAGATTGTGGGTTCTCGCGCCGCGGATATGGATTGTATCCATGCTCGGTTTTTAGCTGCCAGGGCAACCTGCTAATATACGCGTTCCGGGTAACCACGCGCAAAGGCAAGGGAGAAGGGCTTGAATAAACCAGCTGGCGGCAACTACACCCCGATGACCGCATCAGAACGTAAAGCCGCCATTTCGCTATCCGGCATTTTCGCCCTGCGCATGCTGGGGTTGTTCATGATCCTGCCGGTGTTTTCGTTGTATGTTGACCACTTGCACGGGGCGACGCCGGCGCTCGCCGGGGTTGCGTTGGGCGCTTATGGCTTGACCCAGGGCATCCTGCAGATTCCTTTCGGTATGTTGTCCGACCGCTTCGGCCGCAAGCGCGTGATCCTCGCCGGGTTGCTGTTGTTTGCTGCGGGTAGCGCAGTGGCAGCCATGTCTGATTCGATCTGGGGCATCATCGCCGGCCGTGCGCTACAGGGTTCGGGCGCGATTGCCGCCGCTGTGATGGCCCTCACGGCCGATCTGACGCGGGAAGAGCATCGCACCAAGGCCATGGCGATCATCGGCATGAGCATCGGCAGTTCGTTCGCTGTGGCGATGGTTTTGGGGCCGGTGCTCAACAGTTGGATCGGCCTACATGGAATATTCTGGGTCACTGCGTTGCTGGCGGTGGCCGGCATGCTGGTGCTTTGGTACGTCGTGCCCACGCCCCACGAAAGCCGCGTACATCGCGATGCGCAAGCGGTGCCCGCACAATTTGCCAGTGTGTTGCGGGATGGCCAGCTGCTGCGCCTGGATCTGGGGATATTCCTGCTGCATCTGGTGTTGACGGCGACCTTCGTCGCCATGCCCCTGGCTTTGGTGCGGGAAGCGGGACTGCCGTCGAACCATCATTGGTGGATCTATCTGCCGGTGCTGCTGCTGTCGGTGGCAGCTATGGTGCCGTTCATCATCCTTGCGGAACGGCGCCGGATGATGAAGCGCGTCTTCCTGGGCGCCATCGCACTGTTGGCCGTGGCACAATTGGGCCTTGCAGAGTGGCATCGACAGCTCTGGGTCGTGACCCTGATGCTGTTCCTGTTTTTCACTGCCTTCAATTTGCTCGAGGCCAGCCTGCCGTCCTTGATTTCGAAGATGGCGCCGGCGGAAAGCAAGGGCACCGCAATGGGTGTCTACTCCAGCAGCCAATTCCTCGGGGCATTCGTGGGCGGTGCGGCTGGCGGCGCGTTGCTGGGTTTTGCCGGCTTCACCGGCGTTTTCGTACTGGGGGGCGCTATGGCGATTCTGTGGCTGATTGTCGCCAGTTCCATGCGTGAGCCACGCTATCTCGCCAGTTATCTGCTCAACGTCGGCACGATCGACGAACCTTCGGCTCGCAAATTGGCAGCGCAATTGTCCCAGGTCCGGGGCGTGGCTGAGGCCGTGGTGATTCCCCAGGACGGCGTGGCGTATCTAAAAGTGGACCACAAGGCGTTGGATCACGATGCCCTGGCCGGCTTTTCCCGCGATCTCGAGGGCGCTCCCGCGCCGGCCGTCTGAGGCGCGTCCGGCGAAAGAAATCAAAGGCTTGGACTTGCGTTCTATCGCCAGGAGGATTTTCTAATTATAGTAGGCGGTGCTGTCCAATGGATGGACGCGCATGAAACAGTGTATGAACCTACGACGGAGACGACCATGGCACGGGGCGTAAACAAAGTCATATTGATCGGGAATCTGGGGCGCGACCCGGAAGTGCGTTATATGCCCAGCGGCTCTGCCGTGGCAAATGTCGCGCTGGCTACCAGCGAGCAGTGGAAAGACAAACAGAGCGGCGAGCAGCAGGAACGTACGGAATGGCACAATGTGGTGTTCTTCAATCGTCTGGCCGAGATCGTCGGCGAGTATTTGAAGAAGGGCTCACAGGTTTACGTCGAAGGCAGTTTGCGCACGCGTAAGTGGCAGGACAAAAGCGGTAATGACCGCTACAGCACGGAAATCGTTGCGAGCGAAATGCAAATGCTCGGCGGCCGTGGCGGGGGCGGTGGTGGCAGTAGTGGCGGCGGGGGCAATTATGACTACAACCAGGAACCGGCCGCGAGCCGTCAACCTGCATCGGCACCAGCGTCAGCCCCGGAAGAGTTCGACGACGACATTCCGTTTTAGAAGCGCCTGACCGCAGGCTTAGATGTCCGCCGTCCGAACGACGACGGTTGCCGCCGATTGTGCTGCAGCGGTCCACGGGCAGGCGCCAAGAGGCGAAATTTAAATGTTGATTCCCGTTATTCTGTCCGGTGGCGCCGGAACCCGACTCTGGCCGGTTTCCCGCGAAGCGCATCCCAAGCCGTTCATGCGTCTGCCCGACGGTCAAAGCCTGCTGCAGAAGACCCTCACACGCGCGCTGGCGCTGGATGGTGTCGAGCAGCTGCTTACCGTTACCAACAAAGAATATTATTTCCAGACCCGCGACGAATATGTACAGGTGAGCAAAACCCAGCGCACCCACCTGGACTTTGCCCTCGAGCCTGTCGGTCGTAATACTGCACCGGCCATCGCCATGGCGGCAATGCGCGTGCGTGACCGGTTCGGCGATCAAGCCGTGATGCTGGTCATGCCCGCAGATCATGTCATCGAAGATTTGCCGGCGTTTGCGGCCGCAGTGGGACGCGCCGAGGCACTGGCGCGCGACGGTTATCTGGCGACATTCGGGATTCGGCCGAGCGCTCCGGAAACGGGTTACGGCTATATCGAACAAGGTGCTGCAATCGCGGATGGCGGCGAACCCAACGCCTTCGAGGTCAGCCGATTCGTCGAAAAACCTGACCTGGAGACGGCGCAAGCTTACCTGGATGCCGGTCGGTTCCTCTGGAACGCCGGCATGTTCTGTTTCGCGCCGTCTACCATGCTCACCGCGCTCGAGCGGTTTGCGCCCGATGTATTCGCGGCAGCGCAAGCCTGTTGGCAGGCGTCGCAAAGCGACCTGGAACCATTGGTGCTCGATCCCGAGACCTTCGCGGCAGCGCCTGCAGTATCCATCGACTATGCGGTAATGGAAAAGGCGGACCGGGTCGCGGTGGTTGCATGCGAGTTCGACTGGAGCGACGTGGGCTCCTGGGCGGCGGTCGCGAATCTGGCGGAACTGGACGTGCACGGAAA
Organism: uncultured Gammaproteobacteria bacterium; assembly: GCA_963773585.1. Taxonomy (GTDB): domain Bacteria; phylum Pseudomonadota; class Gammaproteobacteria; order JASBUN01; family JASBUN01; genus CAVXJN01. Next base: position 99,746 of record CAVZBR010000013.1, on the reverse strand, counting down.
CCGGACAGTAGGCGAGACGTTGTGCCTCGACAGCCGTAATTGCTATGTGCATAGCGATGAGCGGATGGTCGCGACCTTGGGCGTGGAAAACCTGGTCGTGATCGATACGCCGGACGCGTTGCTGGTTGCCGACAAGGATCATTGCCAGGATGTGAAGCGGATTGTCGAGCGCCTGAAGGCGGATGGTCACGAAGCTTATCGGCTGCACCGCACCGTGCACCGGCCCTGGGGAACGTACACCGTGCTCGAGGAAGGTGATCGATTCAAGATGAAGCGCATCGTGGTCAAACCCGGCGCGGAACTTTCCCTGCAGATGCATCATCATCGCAGCGAACATTGGATTGTGGTGTCCGGTACTGCAAAGGTCATCAACGGCGACCGCGAGTACCTGGTGCGAAGCAACGAATCGACTTATGTGCCCGCTGGAAATCAGCACCGGCTGACCAACCCCGGAGTAATCGAGTTGATCATGATCGAAGTGCAGAGCGGCGATTATCTCGGCGAAGACGACATCGTGCGCATGGAAGACAACTACGGGCGAATCTGAGTCGCTCGCAAATCTGAATTCGATCCTCGATGGAGATGGCGTGAGCAAAGTCCTGGTCGTAGGTGGTGCCGGCTATATCGGTTCGCACATGGTAAAGATGCTGCTGGAGCACGGCCATGCGGTGGTAACGCTGGATAATTTGTCCACGGGATTCCGGGACGCCGTGTTGGGCGGCGAATTCGTAGAAGGGGACATCGGTGATCGGGGGTTGCTCGATCGATTGTTGCCCGAACATGGCTTCGACGCTGTCATGCATTTCGCAGCGTTCATTCAGGTCGGCGAGTCCGTGCAGGATCCCGGTAAGTACTATCTGAATAATGTCGCCAATACCCTGAACCTGCTCAATGCCATGGTCCGGCACGGCGTAGATCGTTTCATTTTCTCGTCGACTGCTGCGATTTTCGGCGAGCCGCAGTACGTGCCGGTCGACGAGGACCATCCCAAGGCGCCGATCAATCCATACGGTCTGAGCAAGTGGATGGTGGAGCAGATTTTGGCCGACTTCGAACATGCCTATGGACTGCGCTCGGTGTGTCTGCGGTATTTCAACGCGGCTGGCGCGGATCCGGACGGCCAGCTCGGTCCCCGCTTCGAGGGCATTACCAATCTGATCCCGGTGGTGTTGAAAGCGGCGGCGGGCAAGCGGGCGAGCATCACCGTATTCGGACGGGATTTCGACACGCCGGACGGAACGGGTGTACGCGATTACATCCATGTGACCGATTTATGTCAGGCGCATTTGCGCGCACTCGATCGCCTGATGGCGGGCGCTGCCAGTGAAGTGTTCAACCTCGGCAACGGCCGCGGCTTCTCGGTTCAGCAGGTCATCGACACGGCGCGTGAAATTACCTCACGAGACATTCCGGTGATAGACGGGCCCAGGCGCGAGGGCGACCCGGCAGCGCTGGTCGCAGACGCCGCGCGCGCACGGGAACTGCTTGATTGGCAACCCATGTATGGCGACCTCGCCACCATCGTTAGACACGCGTGGGGTTGGGAGCGGCAACAGGATTGACGCTCCGCCGACTCCCCAGGCACATGAAGAGATCACTATGAATCAACCCGAGCGCATCTTGATCACGGGCGGAGCGGGTTTCATCGGCTCCGCCCTGATACGGTTTCTTATCCACGAGACGAACTGTGAAGTGGTCAATGTGGATAAGCTCACCTACGCGGGCAACCTCGCTTCACTCGCCGAGGTGGCGGATAGCAGCCGCTATTCATTTGAGAAGGTCGACATTTGCGACCGGCCCGAAATGGCGCGTATTTTTGCCGAACGCCGTCCCGACGCTGTCGTACATCTCGCGGCTGAGAGCCACGTCGATCGGTCTATCGACAGCGCGGCGCCGTTCCTCGAAACCAACGTCGTCGGTACCTTCACATTACTGGAGGTGGCGCGCGACCATTGGCAGCGTCTGGAGGCGGGAGCGCGCGATGCATTCCGCTTCCATCACGTCTCCACCGACGAAGTCTATGGCTCGTTGGGCGACACCGGCGAGTTCACCGAAACCAGCCAATACCGGCCCAATTCACCTTATTCCGCCAGCAAAGCGGCGTCGGACCATTTCGCCCGAGCTTGGTTCCATACCTACGGTATGCCGGTGGTCACCACCAACTGTTCGAACAACTATGGTCCGTATCAGTTTCCGGAGAAATTGATCCCGTTGATGGTCATCAATGGCAGCGCGGGGAAGTCGTTGCCGATCTACGGAAACGGCGCGAACGTTCGCGACTGGTTGTACGTCGAGGACCACGTGCGCGCATTGTGGGCGGTGTTGCGTCATGGCCGATTGGGCGAAGTCTATAATATCGGCGGCGGCGCGGAGCGTACGAACCGACAAGTGGTTGAAGCCATCTGCACTTGTCTCGATGAGTTGCTGCCAACATCAGTACATCGGCCCCACGCGTCGCTGATCAGCTTCGTGGCGGACCGCCCGGGCCACGATCTTCGATATGCTATCGACGCGCGGAAATTGTGCGACGAGCTTGGCTGGAAGCCGCGCGAGGATTTCGAATCCGGGTTGCGTAAAACCGTGGACTGGTATCTGCAGCGCAGCGACTGGTGGCAGCCGATCCTCGACGGCGCGTACCGGGGTGAGCGCCTGGGGTTGGCTGCGAAATAACGGGAACGACATCGGGCGGATTTGGAAATGAACACGGAAACCGTTGTGCACAGAAAAGGAATCATACTGGCCGGGGGGTCGGGAACACGTTTGTATCCGGTAACCCAAGTCGTCAGCAAGCAACTCCTCCCGATCTACGACAAGCCGATGATCTACTATCCGCTCAGTACGCTGCTGCTGGCGGGAATCAAGGAAATCCTGTTGATTTCCACCCCGCAGGATACCCCTCGGTTCGAGCAGCTGTTGGGTGACGGCAGCAAGCTCGGCGTTTCCATCCAATATGCGGTTCAGGAGCGTCCAGAAGGCCTGGCGCAGGCGTTTTTGATCGGGCGGGAGTTCATCGGAAATGAGCCGTGCGCCCTGATCTTGGGTGACAATATCTTCTACGGGCACGACCTCGCCCGATTGATGTCGCGAGCGCATCATGTTGAGGAGGGCGCGACCGTGTTTGCATATCAGGTAAGCGACCCGCAGCGCTACGGCGTCGTTGAATTCGATGCCGAAGGTACGGTTCGTAGCATCGAGGAAAAGCCGCGGCGACCCAAATCGCGCTATGCCGTAACCGGCCTCTACTTTTATGACAACAAAGTGATCGAGTACGCGTCCGAACTGCAGCCGTCAGCACGAGGGGAACTGGAGATCACGGACATCAACCGGCGCTATCTCTCGCAAGACGCATTGTCCGTCGAGTTGATGGGGCGAGGCATGGCCTGGTTGGATACCGGAACCCACGAATCCTTGCTCGAGGCCTCTGCATTCATCGAAACCATTGAGCGCCGGCAGGGATTCAAAATTGCGTGCCTGGAAGAGGTGGCATTGCGTATGGGCTACATCGATGCCGAGCAGGTCCGCAAGCTCGCCGAGCCGCTTAGAAAAAATGGTTACGGAGATTACCTGCTACGCCTATTGGAGGAGGAATTCTGATGCATGCGCGTGCCACCGCGCTGGCGGATGTGCTGGTGCTCGAGCCCCGCGTATTCGGCGATGAACGGGGCTATTTTTTCGAAGCCTACAATCGCGCGCGCGCCTACGAACTGCTCGATCGCGAACTCGATTTCGTGCAGGACAATCAGTCCCGTTCCCAGCGCGGCGTGCTGCGGGGCTTGCATTACCAGGTTCAGCAGCCCCAAGCCAAATTGGTACGGGTCCTGGCTGGGGAAATCTTCGATGTGGCGGTTGATATCCGCCGTAGCTCTGCCACCTTCGGGCGTTGGGTCGGTGTTCGTTTATCGGCGGACAACCGCGAACAGATGTGGGTGCCGGAGGGGTTCGCGCACGGCTTTTATGTGCTCTCGGAATTTGCCGAGGTCTTGTACAAGACCTCGGACTACTATGCTCCGGAGCACGAACGCTGCATACGTTGGGACGATCCGGAACTTGCGATCTCGTGGCCGATTGCCGATACCCCACAGGTATCGGACAAGGACCGCCGCGGCGCTTCGTTGCGCGAAGCGGAGTTGTTTCCGTGACACGGGTTTTGTTGCTCGGCGCAGGGGGGCAGGTCGGCAGCGCCCTGCGCCGGCTTTGGCAGGATAAATGCGAGCTCCACGCGCCGTCGTCGAAGGAATTGAACTTGGAGGACGCCGCCGGGCTCAGCGCATTGGTGCGGTGTCTGCGCCCGCAGTTGATCGTGAATGCCGCGGCCTATACTGCCGTTGATCGCGCCGAACAGGAGACCGAACGCGCCATGGCGGTGAACGCCCGTGCCCCGGAACTGCTGGCCCGGGAGGCAGCACAACTGGATGCCGCGTTGATCCATTATTCGACCGATTACGTGTTTGACGGCACCAAATCGAGCCCCTATACGGAAAGTGATCCGCCAGCGCCGCTTAGTGTGTACGGACGCAGCAAGCTTGCGGGCGACGAGGCCATTCAGGCACAAGGCGGAGCCTATCTGATTTTTCGAACCAGCTGGGTGTATTCCCTTCACGGAGCGAATTTCCTTTTGACCATGCGCCGCCTGCTGCGCGAGCGAGAGGAACTGAAAGTGGTCGACGACCAAGTGGGTGCGCCCACCTGGTCGGAAGCGATAGCCGCTGCAACCGTCGAGGCGGTGGCCCAGGGCGGCGCGAATCCAGTCGATTACGTCAAGCGCCAGCGAGGCTTGTACAATCTGAGCTGCGCGGGTCGGACTTCTTGGTTCGGTTTTGCGTCGGCCATTCGCAATCTCATGGCAGGGTCGGAGCCGAGTTTGGCTCGGCTCGTCGCGATACCGACCGAGCAATATCCGACACCGGCACGCCGGCCGGCCAATTCGGTCCTGGATGGCAATCAATTGCGATCACATTTTGGAATCGGCCTTGCCGATTGGCGCGAAACGCTGGGCCGTGCCTGGCGCAATGGGTAGGTTACACGGTGGATGCGGTCTACCGCAGCGATTGAGGTGAGGAGTCCGGCAGTGGAAAAAAGTACCAATGTGGTTTGGCACAACGCGACCGTGACCCGCGATCGTCGCGAGTCACTCAACGGCCACAAGTCAGTTGCACTCTGGTTCACCGGGCTTTCCGGAGCGGGAAAATCCACTATCGCCCACGCGGTTGAGGAACGACTGCACGGCCTGGGTTGTCGAACGTTCGTTTTCGACGGCGACAACGTGCGACACGGGCTCTGTTCGGACCTGGGCTTTTCAGATGAGGACCGGTCCGAAAACCTGCGCCGCATCGGCGAAATGGTGAAATTGTTCACCGAGGCCGGCGTGATCGCCCTGACGGCTTTCATCTCGCCGTTCGTCAAGGACCGAGAGCGGGTCCGCAATCTGTTGCCCCACGGGGATTTCCTGGAAATCTATTGCCGCTGTTCCCTGCGCGTTTGTGAAGACCGCGATGTAAAAGGGCTGTACAAGCGTGCTCGAGCTGGGGAAATCAAGGAATTCACCGGAATTTCATCGCCCTACGAAGAACCCCTGAATCCGGAACTGGCGCTCGACACCGATCAGCAGACTATCGATCAGTGCGTTGACCAGGTGCTTATCGTGTTACGCGAACGAGGCGTGCTGCCCGCGGTCTGATCAGGTCGCGGCGAATCCTTTTGCACGCGCTGCGATTCTGGCAATTCTTCAATCTTTGTAGTATGTTGCGCGGTCCCTGTCGCAAATTACGCAGCCATGTCGGGCAAGCTTTACATCAAGACCCACGGATGTCAGATGAATGAGTACGATTCGGCGAAAATGGCCGACGTGCTGCGGGCGTCCCACGGTCTCGAACTCGCGTCGAGCGCCGAGCAGGCCGACGTATTGCTGCTCAACACCTGCTCCATCCGCGAGAAGGCCCAGGAAAAGGTGTTCTCGCAATTGGGCATGTGGCGCGAACTCAAACAGCAGCGTCCGGATTTGGTGATCGGGGTGGGCGGTTGTGTGGCTAGCCAAGAGGGCGAAGCATTGCGCCAGCGTGCGCCCTACGTCGACTTGGTGTTTGGTCCGCAGACCTTGCACCGCCTGCCGCAAATGCTGGATGAAGCGCGGTCTCGGAAGCGCTCAGTCATCGATATCAGCTTCCCTGAAATCGAAAAATTCGATTGTCTGCCGCAGCCGCGTGCGCAAGGTTCTACTGCATTTGTGTCGGTCATGGAGGGTTGCAGCAAATATTGTTCGTTCTGCGTGGTGCCCTACACCCGCGGCGAGGAAGTCAGCAGACCGTTCGACGATGTGTTGGTCGAGGTTTCGCAGCTCGCTGCCCAGGGCGTTCGCGAACTGACGCTGCTTGGACAGAACGTCAACGCTTATCGTGGGCCCATGGACGACGGCGAAATCGCGGATTTCGCGCTCTTGATCACCTACGTCGCTGCGATCGACGGCATCGATCGCATTCGCTACACCACTTCCCATCCGGTGGAATTCAGCGACAGCCTGATCGAGGCGTACGGCGAAGTTCCGCAGTTGGTCAGTCACCTGCATTTGCCGGTGCAGAGCGGTTCGGACCGGATTCTTGCCCTCATGAAACGCGGTCATAGCGTAGAGGAGTACAAGAACAAGATCCGCCGGCTGCGGGCGTTGCGTCCGGACTTGAGTCTGTCATCCGACTTCATCGTCGGATTTCCGGGAGAGACGGAGCAGGATTTCGAAGCGACCATGGATTTGATCGAGGAAGTGGGCTTCGATCACTCCTTCAGCTTCGTATTCAGCGCGCGCCCCGGGACTCCGGCCGCAGCGCTGCCCGATGACGTGCCGCTGGAACACAAAAAGGAGCGTCTCGCCAGGCTGCAATCTCGAATCGGCGCCATGGCGGCCGGGATCAGCCGGTCTATGGTTGGTTCGGTACAATCGGTGCTGGTGGACCGTCCTTCGCGCAAGGATCCGACCCGCATGTCCGGTAGGACCATCAACAATCGCGTGGTCAATTTTCCCGGCGATCCTTCCATGTTGGGGACGTTTGTCGATGTACGCATCACCGAAGCGCTGCCCAATTCCTTGCGCGGTGAAGCGGTATGCGCCGCGGTGCCGGCGGCTGGTGCTTGAAAGCGCGCCTCCAGGCACCCATACTCGAGTTATGGATCCCGCTACCGCGTCGTAACGAATTGACAATCCAAGACTTGTCTTCACATTTCTGCGATCCGCCGCCATCTTGAGCGACCATCCCCAAACACTGGACCTGACACTCGAGCCCGCTGACAATGCCCGGCTTGCGAACTTGTGTGGCCTCTACGACGAGCACTTGCGCCAATTGGAGCGCCGGCTCGGGGTGGAGATCAACAACCGCGCCAACCATTTCCAGGTGATTGGCGACAGCGAAGCCGCGCGCGCCGCCGGGGAAGTCTTGAAAAAGCTTTATCAGGCAGCCGACTCCGAGCAATTGTCACCGCAGCGGGTACACCTCCATCTTCAGGAGGCGGGCGTCGAAAGTTTGCTGCTAGGCAGTGAGGATGAGCAGGAAGTCACGATTCAAACGCGCAAAGCGTCGATCCGTGGCCGCGGTCCGAATCAGAAACGTTATCTGAACAATATGCTCACCCACGACATCAATTTCGGTGTCGGTCCCGCCGGCACCGGCAAGACCTACCTCGCGGTGGCTTGTGCCGTGCAGGCATTGGAGGAAGAACGGGTACAACGTCTGTTGCTGGTACGGCCTGCAGTGGAAGCCGGCGAACGGCTCGGCTTTTTGCCCGGCGACATGGCACAGAAGATCGATCCGTACCTGCGGCCGCTGTACGACGCGCTGTATGAAATGATGGGATTCGAGCGAGTCGCGAAATTGATCGAACGCAATATCATTGAAGTCGCACCGCTGGCGTTCATGCGTGGGCGAACCCTGAACGATGCATTCATCATTCTCGACGAGGGGCAGAACACCACCGTCGAGCAGATGAAAATGTTCCTGACCCGAATCGGATTCGGTTCCACCGCGGTGATCACCGGCGACGTGACGCAGATCGATTTGCCGAGCAACCGACAGTCCGGGTTGCGCCACGTTATCGAAGTGCTGAAGGACGTGGAAGGTATTTCGTTCAATTTTTTCAATGCCCGGGACGTGGTGCGCCATCCATTGGTACAGCGCATTGTATCGGCGTACGATCGATACGATCACGATCGGGGGAGCGATTGAGTGGACGGCAAGCAAAAGGCGAACTCGATCGTAGTACACGTGCAGTACGCTACCCAAAGAACCGGCGTGCCCAATGTCGCCGAGTTCCGGCGCTGTGTGAGTGCCGCGTTGTCGGATCGTGTCGATGGCGGCGAAGTTCTGGTGCGCGTCGTAGATGACGCCGAGATTGCAGAGCTCAATCAGCATTATCGAGGCAAATCCGGGCCGACCAACGTGTTGTCTTTTACGTTTGAACCGCCGGCCGGAATTCCCTCGGCACTACTCGGCGACTTGATCATCTGTGCGCCGGTAGTGCGCCGCGAAGCCCGCGAACAGCAAAAACCCGCCCGCGCCCATTGGGCGCATATGGTTGTGCACGGTTGCTTGCACCTGTTGGGTTATGACCACCAGAACGAACGGGATGCGGAACGTATGGAGACGGCCGAAATAGAAGCACTGCGGGAACTCGGGTTCGAAAATCCGTATCTTGGCGCGCAGCCGATCGAGGACCACTCGATCCCCTCGCAACCCGGCCGACATTCATGAGCGACGATCGACCTAGTAGCAGCTCGACGGGCAGTAGATCTTGGCTGGAGCGGCTCACCCAGACATTTCTGGGTGAGCCGCGCGACCGCGAGCAGTTGCTGGAAGTGCTGCGCGACGCCCAGAAGCGTGATCTGCTCGACTCGGAAGCGCTGACCATGATCGAGGGCGTGCTCCAGGTTTCGGAAATGCAGGTCCGGGACGTGATGATCCCACGCTCGCAAATGGTCGTTCTCGAGCGCGATGCACCGGTCGAAGACATACTTTCTGTGATTGTTCGTTCCGGACACTCGCGATTTGCGGTGATTGGCGACAGCCGCGACGAGGTGGTCGGAATCCTGTTGGCAAAGGACATGTTGTGGTTCTACATGGAAGGCGAACGGGACAGTTTCAATATCCGCGAATTGCTGCGACCAGCATCCTTCATTCCCGAGAGCAAGCGTTTGAACGTGTTGCTGCGGGAATTTCGCGCCTCCCGCAACCACTTGGCGATCGTGGTGGACGAATTCGGCGGCGTGGCCGGCATGGTCACCATCGAGGATGTGATCGAGCAGATCGTCGGTGAGATCGAAGATGAACACGACGTCGAGGAAGGCACCTTCATTTTGGAGCATGATCCCGCGCACTTCACAGTCAAGGCGCTGACGCCCATCGAAGATATCAACGAGCAATTCGGCACCAGTTTCAGCGACGAGGAGTTCGATACCATCGGCGGCTTGATTCTCGGTAAGTTGGGCCACATGCCCAAACGCGGTGAAACCCTGCGCGAGGGTCCCCTGAACTTCAAGGTGCTACGGGCAGACAATCGGCGCATTCATCTGCTGCGGGTCACGGTGGAAGCGCAAAGCGGCAATCAAGTGCATGAGCCGGAGCGCTGAATCGATTCGCGTAATCGAACCTCCCCTATTGTCGTCGTGAGTCAATTCAAGTTTTCCCTGTCATACCTTCATCCGCGGACGGCCGACGTGCTGGCGTTGTTGGCCGGGGCTTCGCTGGTGTTGGCTTTCGCACCTTTTTCGCAAGGCTGGATCGCACCGTTTGCGCTTGCGCTGTTGTTCGCTCTCTGGCTGGATGCGAGTCCAGCGCGTGCTGCCTGGCATGGCTGGCTGTTCGGTGTTGGGTTGTTCGGCGGTGGCGTGTATTGGGTTTATTTCAGCATGCACATCTACGGGCAGCTGCCGCCGATTCTCGCCGGGCTGTTTACCGCCATCATGGCGCTGTTGCTCGCCTTGGCCACTGCACTTGCCGGATGGATGGCCGTGCGCTTGAGCGCCAGCCAGCGCACAGCGCGGCTGTTGTTGGTCTTCCCGGCGATTTGGGTGCTGCTCGAATGGCTGCGAAGCTGGTTTCTTACCGGTTTCCCTTGGCTCTATGTCGGATACACGCAAGTCGGGTTCCCCTTGGGGCGCTTGGCGCCGATATTGGGCATTTACGGCGTGAGTTGGACGCTGGGGTTGAGTGCCGGTCTGCTGGTTTGGTTGCTGATAGCGCCGCGCAAGTCGAAACTCGTTGCCTTCGCGGCGCTAGTGAATTTGTGGGTGCTCGCCTGGGGACTTGGATTCGTGCAATGGACGACGCCGGTGGGTGGCCCTTTGAAGGTCAGTCTGCTGCAGCCCAATGTGGCACAAATGCGCAAGTGGGATCCCGGTTACCGGCGCCAGATCCTGTTGCAGTATGTCCAAATGACACGCGCCAATTGGGACAGCGATCTGGTCATCTGGCCTGAAACCGCGATTCCTGTGTTCTATGACCAAGTGGAAACCGGCTATCTCGATAGGATCGCAGCCGAGGCTCGGCGGCACCATACCGCCATTCTCATGGGCCTGCCGGTACGCGAAGAAAACGATGTTTACTACAACAGTGTGCTCAGCCTCGGTTCCGGCGCGTTCTATCACAAACGTCACCTGGTGCCGTTCGGCGAGTACATCCCGTTGCGCAGCATTCTGGGTTCGCTGCTGGATATTCTGCAGGTGCCCATGTCCAACTTCAGCAGCGGCGCCGATATACAGGCGCCTTTGCCGGCGGCCGGCTATCGCGCCGGCATTTCCATCTGCTACGAAATCGCGTTTCCCAGCGAAGTCAGGAGCTTTTTGCCGCAAGCGGCATGGCTGGTGAACGTAAGCAACAATACCTGGTTCGGCGATTCCAGTGCGCCGCACCAAGTGTTGCAAATGGCGCAGATGCGCGCCATGGAGAGTGGGCGCTATGTATTGAGTGCTACCAACGACGGAGTAACGGCGATCGTCGACGAGCGCGGGCGCGTGCTAGCACAATCGCCTCAATTTCAAGCTGCTGTACTAAAGGGCAGCTTGCAACCCAGGCGCGGCGCGACACCTTATGTCCGCTTCGGCGACTGGCCGGTACTGCTGGTGAGTCTGCTTGCTTGGTTTGCCGGTTGGTGGGTCGCGGCCCGCCGCCGGCGGATGATCAAGCGCTAACGGCTTTTGCGTTCGAAAGTCGTGCCGTGGCAATGGGGGCAGGGCGGAATGTGGCCCGGGGCGCGAAAATTCAGTTCCTCCCCGCAGTTGCTACAGCGTAGCGTGCCCGGGCCGGTCACTTCACCGGTTCGGTATTCACTGGCCTGAATGGTTTCTTCCTGGAACTTCAACATGTCGAGTTGCGTGCGATCGGCGGCTTTGGCGATCAGGTCGAGCAGTGCGTGCTCGATGAGTTCCAGGTCCATGTGCAGCCAGTCGCCGAGCTCGTGCCCGGTTCGCGACAGATAGTCTCCGGCGTCATGAAGATCGCGCCGAACCCAGGCGGCCACCCGGTCGGCTTCATCGCGGCTCAGTTCGCCCAGGGCCACGGCTGTTTCGCGCGCACCGGCGAGGGCCTTTTGCAGCGTGTCGATGCCATTGCCAGCCCGCTCCAACGAGTTCTGCACCCGGATCACCATCGTGTCATAGGCGCTTTCCAGGCGTTGGCGGGTGGTTTTGTCTTCCGGTTCCATGGGCTTTGCTTCAGCAGCTGCTTCAGCTTCTAGTTTGGCTCAAAACCCGTACCCTGTCATCCGCGGCTTCCCTGTTCAAATTCGCGACCCTACGGTATCCTGTGCCGGTCCATTACCCGACCTGCAAACCGATTTGACCCAGCGATGCACGAGCATTACGACCACGCGTCCCTAGAGGCCGAAGCCCAGCTTTATTGGGAAGAGAACGGTAGTTTCGAGGTTTCCGAACGTCCCGACGCACCCAAGTTCTACTGCTTGTCCATGTTTCCGTACCCCAGCGGCCGCTTGCACATGGGGCACGTGCGCAATTACACCATCGGCGACGTGATCAGCCGTTACCAGCGTATGCAGGGCAAAAATGTTCTACAGCCGATGGGGTGGGACGCTTTCGGATTGCCGGCAGAAAACGCGGCGATGAAAAACGACGTTCCGCCGGCGCGTTGGACCTACGAAAATATCGACTACATGCGAGGCCAGCTCAAACGGCTGGGTTTCGGCTACGACTGGCGTCGGGAACTGGCGACCTGCAAGCCGGAATATTACCGATGGGAGCAATGGCTGTTCACGAGGCTGTTGCGCAAAGGCTTGGTGTACAAGAAAACCGCGCCAGTGAACTGGTGCCCGAACGATCTCACGGTGCTGGCCAACGAGCAGGTGATCGAAGGCCGCTGTTGGCGCTGCGATGCACTCGTGGAACGGCGCGAAATTCCGCAGTGGTTCATGAAGATCACGGCGTACGCCGATGAACTGTTGCATTGGATCGACAAACTCGACGGTTGGCCGGAATCGGTTCGGACCATGCAGCGCAACTGGATCGGACGCTCGGAAGGCGTCGAACTGGCGTTCGATCTGGATGGCCGCGAGGAACACCTGAGCGTCTATACGACCCGCCCCGACACCCTGATGGGCGTGACCTACGTTGCAGTCGCTGCCGAGCATCCGGTGGCCCTCGGCGCGGCGGCCGCTGATTCCCAGCTCCGAGCCTTCGTCGACGAATGCCGTCATACCAAAGTGGCGGAAGCGGACATGGCCGTGCTGGAGAAGAGGGGCATGGACACCGGAGCGCGCGCCGTGCATCCGGTCAGCGGCGAACGCGTTCCGGTTTATGTCGCCAATTTCGTGTTGATGGAGTATGGATCGGGCGCCGTGATGGCGGTGCCGGCGCACGACCAACGGGACTGGGAATTCGCCCAGGCCTACGGGCTGCCGATCAGACAGGTCATCGCGCCACAAGACGACGGCGCGAGCGTCGATTTGCAGCAGCAGGCATTCACGGACAAAGGCGTACTGGTGAACTCGGGCGAGTTCACCGGCATGACTTCCGAGCAAGCCTTCGACGCGATCGCCGATTGGCTTGCAGCATGCGGCCGAGGTGGTCGCCAGGTCAATTATCGCTTGCGGGATTGGGGCGTCTCCCGACAGCGCTATTGGGGGGCGCCGATCCCGGTGATCAATTGCCCCAGTTGCGGCACGGTTCCGGTGCCGGAGGATCAGCTGCCGGTAGTGCTTCCGGAGAATGTATCGTTCGACGGTGTGGGTTCGCCTTTGAAGCGCATGCCGGAGTTCTACCGTACCCAGTGTCCCGGTTGCGGCGGCGACGCGGAGCGTGAGACGGACACCTTCGACACCTTTTTCGAATCGTCCTGGTATTTTGCCCGATTCGCCAGCTTCGATAACCGTAGTGCGATGCTCGATCAACGCGCCGATCATTGGCTGCCGGTGGATCAATACATCGGCGGTATCGAACACGCCATCCTGCATCTGTTGTATGCGCGGTTTTTCCATAAACTGATGCGCGATGAGGGCTTGCTCCACACCGACGAACCGTTCACCAACCTGCTCACCCAGGGAATGGTGCTCAAGAACGGGGCGAAGATGTCCAAGTCCAAGGGCAATACGGTCGACCCTCAGGAACTGATCGAGCGTTTCGGCGCTGACACGGTGCGATTATTTACCATGTTTGCAGCGCCGCCGGAACAGTCTTTGGAATGGTCGGATGCGGGCGTGGAGGGCGCGTACCGGTTTCTGCGGCGGTTGTGGACCCAGGTCTGGGAGCATCTTCAGGGCGGTGAGGTAGAACCGCTGCGTGCAGCAGCACTCGACGATGGCCAGCGGTCATTGCGCCGCAAAGCCCATGAGACCATCGCCAAGGTCAGCGACGACGTCGGCCGGCGCTATACCTTCAATACGGCCATCGCCGCCAACATGGAGTTGGTCAACGCTATTGCGAAGTTCGACGACGGCTCTCCCCAGGGCCGCGCGGTGGTACACGAGGCGCTGGAATCGGTGGTTTTGATGTTGGCGCCCATCGTGCCTCACGTCAGTCATGCGCTTTGGAACGCGCTCGGCCACCCCACTGCGGTAATCGAGGCGCCCTGGCCGTCAGTGGACGAACAAGCGCTGGAACGGGATTCCTTGGAACTGGTGGTGCAGGTCAACGGCAAGCTTCGCGCCCGGATTTCGGTGCCCGCCGAGGCAACTCGACCGGTAATCGAACAGGCCGCACTGGCGGATGAAAATGTGCAACGATTCGTCGATGGTAAGGCGCTGCACAAGGTCATCGTGGTGCCGGGTAAGCTGGTAAACGTGGTGGTGAAGTAACGCCCATGGGTCGCGCAAACGTTCGTCGCTACGCTCTGAGCGCCTTTTTATGGTTCCTGGCGCTGTTGATGAGCGGTTGCGGTTTCCATCTGCGCGGTGCGGTGGAATATCCACCCGCCATGAAACAGACCTATATCGACGGCAATGCCAACAGCGCCGTTGTGCGCGACTTGCGATTGAACCTTGAGGCTTCCGGCGCCCACGTGGTCGAATCTCCCCAGGCTGCGGGAGCCACTCTGCATATGTTGAGCGAGCGGTTCGACCGGCGGGTGTTGTCGGTCAGCAGTCAGGCACAGGTGAGCGAGTACGAGCTGATCTACTACGTACAGTTCTCGGTCACCCGTGCCGACGGCGTACAATTGCTGGCGCCGCAGGAGATCAAGGTGGTGCGCGAATACCGTTACGATCCCAATCAGGTGCTCGGATCGTCGTCCGAAGAAACGTTGTTGCAGCAGGAGATGCAGCGCGATGTCTCGCAGCTCATTCTGCGGCGACTCGCCCACGCCCGGGCATCCTGAAGCGAGCGGCGATCCATGCGTCTGAAGCTCGAACAACTCAGCGGTCACTGCGCCAAATCGCTGCTGCCAGTCTACCTCGTCAGTGGCGATGAGCCGTTGCAGGCGCAGGAAGCCGCGGACGTCGTGCGTAAAACCGCCCGCGCCCAAGGGTTCACCGAGCGTCAGGTGTTGGAAGCCGGCCGGGGTTTCGATTGGGCTTTGCTGGCGCAGGAAGCCAATAGCATGTCGTTGTTTGCGGAACGCAAGCTGATCGATCTGCGCATGCCCGCGAAGCCGGGGGATCCAGGTAGCAAGGCCTTGCAGGCGTATTGCGCGCGGCCACCCGAGGACACTGTTTTGCTGATCAGTTGCGCGAAGCTGGATCGCAGTGCAGTGCGTAGCAAATGGGTTCAGGCAGTCGAGGCGGCGGGCGCACTGGTGCAAGTGTGGCCGGTAGAGGCGCGTAACCTGGGGGATTGGATTCAGCGGCGCATGCGAGCCCGGGGCTTGCAGCCGACCCGCGAAGCGGCGGCCATGCTCGCCGAGCGGGTCGAGGGCAATCTGCTCGCCGCGGCCCAGGAAATCGACAAGCTTATCTTGCTGCACGGAGAGGGCCGCATCGGCCCGGACGCGGTTGCGACGGCCGTGAGCGACAGCGCGCGTTTCGACGTTTTCGGTCTGGTGGATGTGGCGTTGGCCGGCAATTCGGCTCGGGTCGCACGCATGTTGGCAGGATTGCACGCGGAAGGCGTCGCGCCCGCATTGGTCGTCTGGGCGCTTGGCCGCGAAATTCGCGGGTTGGCTGCGATTGCCGCTGACGCCCAGACGGGTGCTTCCCTTGAATCGGTGCTGACCCGCCACAAAGTATGGGATCGCCGCAAGCCGTTGGTGCGCGATGCGGTCAAGCGACACGACGCCTCGAACTGGCGCCAACTGGTACTCGATTGCGGACGTTGTGAACGCTTGGCCAAAGGCGCGGCGGCGGGCAACGCCTGGGACGAACTGTTACAATTGGCACTACGGTTGTCCGGAACGGACTTGTTCGGCGAGCGGCGGAAGCAGGCGTCCATTTGATGCGCTGCCATGTGACGCTCTGCCACTCGACGTTCTGTTGGTGCTGGGCCGTGACTCTGCCGGCCGCCGGCGTCAGACTTTGTCTCCACGATCTTTGCGATGCCATGAAATGAGTGCTGAGCCGCAGTCGCCACAGTTGCAGATTCCCGCCTACATGGCGGAATTGGGGCGCCGTGCCCGTCGTGCCGGACGTGCCATGGCGCGGGCGGACACGGCCGCGAAGAATTCTGCTTTGCGTGCCATCGCCGACGCCCTGGAGCACGATGCACAGGCGCTCGGAGAGGCCAACGCCCTCGATCTGGAGGCAGCTCGCAAAGCAGGCTTGACAGACGCCATGCTCGATCGATTGGAACTGACTCCGGCCCGAATCGCCGCCATGGCGGACGGTCTGCGGCAGGTGGCGGAACTGCCCGATCCGGTCGGCATAATCAGCGATTTGCAGTACCGCCCGAGCGGCATTCAGGTCGGGCGGATGCGCGTGCCGCTCGGGGTAATCGGAATCATTTATGAATCGCGCCCCAACGTTACGGCTGACGCAGCGGCGCTTTGTCTCAAGTCGGGCAATGCTGCGATTCTGCGCGGCGGCTCGGAGGCGATTCATTCCAACCGCGCCATTGCCGATCGCGTGCAAGCTGGATTGGAGCAGGCCGGCCTGCCGCGCGAGGCGGTGCAAGTAGTCGAGACCACAGACCGGGATGCGGTAGGCGAATTGATCCGCATGCAAGCCTACGTGGACGTGATCGTACCGCGCGGCGGCAAGAGTCTGATCGAGCGGGTCAGTCGTGAAGCGCGGGTGCCGGTGATCAAGCATCTCGACGGCGTCTGTCATGTCTACGTCGACGATGATGCCGACCTGGAAAAGGCGATTCAGGTAGCGTTCAACGCCAAGACGCAGCGCTATGGTACCTGCAACACCATGGAAACGTTGCTGGTCGCGGAATCGGTGGCCGCTGATGTATTGCCTGAATTGGTGGGTATGCTGCAGGAAAAAGGCGTTGAAGTGCGCGGCTGCGAAACGACTCAAAGCATCACTCCCGACATCAGCGCGGCGCGTGAGGAGGATTGGGCGGAAGAATATCTGGCGCCGATTCTCGCGGTGCGCGTGGTAAAAGATCTGGATGAGGCCATCGAACACATCGAAACCTATGGTTCCCATCATACGGACAGCATCATTACCGAGAACTTTGGCCACGCCCGGCGTTTTTTGCGTGAAGTGGACTCCAGCTCGGTAATGGTCAATGCTTCGACCCGTTTTGCGGATGGGTTTGAATACGGCTTGGGCGCTGAAATAGGCATCAGTACGGACAAACTTCACGCACGCGGCCCGGTAGGTCTTGAAGGGCTGACTACGCAGAAATTCGTGGTGCTTGGTGACGGTCACATTCGCAAGTAATTCCTGTAGCGCGCCTTCGCCTGGGCGCCTGCGACTGCGCATCACTCCCCGGCACTCGTGGCCCTCTGTTCCCGCGGCAGCGGTGCCATGATCGGCGTTTTCGGCGGCACATTCGATCCCATCCATTTTGGTCACCTGCGCCCGGCGCTCGAATTGCTGCAGCAATTGCAACTCGACGAAGTGCGGTTCATTCCCAGCCGCAATCCGCCGCACCGCGACACGCCCAGCGCGACGTCTAAGCAGCGGCTGCAGATGGTGCGGGTAGCGGTGGCAGGCGTGGCCGGATTCCGGGTCGATACCCGCGAACTTGACCGCGACGGCCCGTCCTTCATGGTCGATACGCTCAAGAGTCTGCGCGCGGAGTTTCCGCAAACGCGCTTGTGCCTGTTGCTGGGGATGGACGCCTTGCTGGGCTTCCAGCGCTGGCACCGGTGGCAGGAGATATTGGAACTGGCACACCTGGTGGGCGCGCACCGTCCGGGGTGGACGCCTCCGCGACAGGGTGAATTCGCGACTTTGATGGAATCACAGCGGGCAGTGAATACCGCCGAGTTGGAACGGAAAGCGGCGGGCTTGATACTGCTGCAGCCGGTAACGCAGTTGGAGATATCTGCGACCGCGATTCGCGCCTTGGTTGCGGCCGGCGCCAGCGCGAGATTTCTATTGCCCGATGCGGTTGGTGAGCTGATCGAGCGAGAGGCGATTTATCGTAGCGGTTGAAGCGCGCCGCGAGTCCCGGCGGCGTTCGCGCCGGTTCAGATTCAACAACGGAGGCCAAGAGCGAATCCGCATGCAACCAAAGCAACTTGAAATGCTGGCGATCGAGGCTTTGAACGAACTCAAAGCGGTGGATGTGCGTGTGCTCGATGTCCACGACCGTTCTTCGTTTACAGACGTAATGATCGTTGCCAGCGGCACTTCGAATCGGCATGTGCGTTCCCTTGCCGACAACGTCGGCAAACGCGCCAAAGAACAGGGTGTGCGGTTACTCGGTATGGAAGGCGAGCGCGAAGGCGAATGGATTTTGGTGGACCTGGGCGATGTGGTGGTGCATGTCATGCAGCCGCAAGTCCGCGATTTTTATAATCTGGAAAAACTTTGGTCGACCGGGCAGCCCGAATCCAATCAGGCGCGCTAAGTTTTCGGGCGCAGATGTCCGACGCTCCACCGATTTCGGGGCGGCACGAATGATCGTTCATTTGCTCGCGGTCGGTACGCGTATGCCACAGTGGGTGGAGCAGGGTTTTCGCGAATATGCGTCGCGTCTGCCGCCCGAATGCGCGCTGAAGTTGGTCGAGGTCGCGGCCGGAAGAAGAACCAAGGGCGCAGACTTGGCGCGAATCCGGCGCGCCGAAGGCGAGCGCATGCTGGCGCTGTTGCCAACCGGGGCGCTGGCGGTCGCATTGGAAGTGGATGGACGTGCGTTCAGCACCGAGGCGCTGGCGCAGCAATTGGCGCGATGGTTACAGGACGGCCGCGACGTGGCGCTGCTGGTGGGAGGTCCTGAAGGCCTGGATGATGCTTGCCGCCGGCGTGCCGACGCAACCTGGTCGTTATCGCCTCTGACGCTGCCCCATCCCATGGTGCGTGTTGTGTTGGCGGAGCAGCTCTACCGCGCATGGAGCTTGCTAAAAGGCCACCCGTACCACCGTTGATGTCCGACGCACCGCCACAGATTTATCTCGCTTCCCAGTCTCCGCGTCGGCGCGCGCTGCTGGATCAGATCCAGGTGCGCTACCACGTGTTGTCGACAGCGGTGCATGAGCAGGTGGCCGATGGCGAGTTACCGGCCGCGTACGTGCAACGGGTGGCATTGGACAAGGCGCGCGCCGGTTGGTCGGCTGCCGAGAGGATCCTGAACCTGCCCGTATTGGGCGCCGACACCGAAGTCATCGTGCAGGGAATGGTGCTCGGCAAACCGAGCGGTCGCGCCCACGGCTTGGAACTGCTGCGTAGTCTTTCTGGCCGCAGCCATGAAGTACTCAGCGCGGTCGCCATGGTCCAGGGGAAGCGCGAACAGGTCGCACTGAGCCGCAGTAGAGTGTGGTTCCGGGAGCTCTCCGACGCCGAGATGGAGGCTTATTGGGACACGGGAGAACCCGCCGGGAAAGCGGGAGCCTACGCGATCCAGGGACGAGGCGCGACATTCGTGCAGCGCCTCGATGGGAGTTATTCCGCCGTCATGGGCCTG
The DNA here is from genome assembly GCA_963773585.1 of uncultured Gammaproteobacteria bacterium. Lineage (GTDB taxonomy): Bacteria > Pseudomonadota > Gammaproteobacteria > JASBUN01 > JASBUN01 > CAVXJN01. Next base: position 80,311 of record CAVZBR010000013.1, on the reverse strand, counting down.
GCACTCTACGAAACGAGTCGACTGCTGGGCTGCTTCGGGGTGAACGTGCTCGCCGCGCCGTGACCGGATTCACGGATGCCGCAGCGGTTCACGCTGCGTCGTCCAGTACCTTGAAATGAGCGCAATACGGGCGTTTTCGGTCCGTCCTCACGTATACTCTGATTATGAGCGAAGAAATATTGATCAATGTGACGCCCCGCGAAACACGCGTGGCGTTGGTGGAAAACGGTGTACTGCAGGAACTCTATATCGAACGGACCAGTCGCCGCGGTCTGATCGGTAACATCTACAAGGGAAAGGTGTGCCGTGTCCTGCCGGGAATGCAGGCTGCGTTCGTGGACATCGGCTTGGATCGCGCCGCGTTCCTGCACGCCTCGGACGTCGCCACGACCCTGAACGAAGGCGAAAATCTCGGCACTACTCGCAACGACAATATCGCCGAGCTACTGCGCGAAGGCCAGGAGGTCCTGGTGCAGGTAGTGAAGGACCCACTGGGCACCAAAGGCGCGCGGCTGACCACCCATATCACCATTCCCTCGCGTGCGCTGGTGTTCCTGCCGGGAGAATCCACGGTCGGAGTGTCCACAAAGATCGACGACGAGATCGAGCGCCAGCGCTTGAAGGAAATCGTCGGCGCATTTGTGTCGGAGTCGGCTGTGGGAGGTTATATCGTGCGCACGGCTGCAGAAGGCGTCGCTGCGGACGAATTGGCGCGGGACCGGGATTTTCTGCTCAAGCTCTGGAAGTCCATCAGCGAGCGTGCCGGCACCGTGCCAGCCGGCCACGTGGTACATGAAGACCTGCAACTGGCGCTGCGCACTTTGCGCGATCTGGTTAGTGACGACATTGAGAAAGTGCGGGTCGATTCACGGGAATCCTATGCCCGGCTCAGCGAATTCGCCTCGAGTTTCATTCCCCAGCTCGCCGATCGACTCGAGTATTATCCTGGCGAGCGGCCGATTTTCGATTTGTACAGCGTCGAAGACGAAATCCAAAAAGCCCTCGAACGCAAGGTGCAACTCAAGTCCGGTGGTTACGTGATCATCGACCAGACCGAGGCTATGACCACTGTGGACGTGAACACAGGCGCCTATGTCGGTCACCGCACCTTGGAAGAAACCATCTTCAAAACCAATCTGGAGGCGGCGCAGGCCATCGCGCGGCAGCTGCGGCTGCGTAATCTCGGCGGCATCATTATCATCGATTTCATCGACATGTCCACGGACGAGCACAAGCGTCAGGTACTGCGGGCCCTGGAGAAGAGTCTGGAGAAGGATCACGCCCGCAGCCACATCACCGAGGTGTCGGCGCTCGGGCTGGTGGAGATGACTCGCAAACGGACCCGCGAGAGTCTCGAGCACATTCTGTGTGAGGCCTGTCCGACCTGTAGCGGCAGGGGTTCCCTGAAGACGCCGGAAACGGTTTGTTATGAAATTTTCCGGGAGATTATCCGGGAAGCGCGACAATATGATGCCGAGCAGTTGCTGGTTCTGGCCTCCCAGGAAGTCATCGATCTGTTGCTCGACGAGGAGTCGGCAAGTCTTGCCGAACTGGAAGCGTTCGTCGACAAGCCGATCAAACTGCAGGTTGAGGCGCTCTATACGCAGGAACAGTACGATGTGGTGCCCATGTAGCGTGCGCGGCGTATGCAACAGCCGCTCCATGCCGCCAACCCGACGCAATCGGGTCCCGCATCGGTCCCCCGTAGCTCATGTGGTTTAGACATGCCCTAAGCCGCAGGCTGTTTGCAATCCTTTGGGCGACGACCGCCGCTTTGGTGATCGGGCTGGCTTTACTGGTCAGCGTCGCGCGCTTGTTGCTGCCGTTGCTCGACCATTACCGCGTGGAACTACAACAGGTCGCCAGCGCTCAAGTCGGCCGCCAAGTCGAGATCGGTGGAATCAGCGCCGGTTGGCAGGGGCTGCATCCCGATCTGCGGTTCCGCGACGTCCGGGTGTTGACCGCCGATGGTTTGCAAACCTGGTTGTCCATGCGCGAAGTGCGCGCGTCTGTGAACATCTTCGAAAGTTTGCGACGGCGCCGACTCGAGACAGGTCAGATCAGTCTGGTGGGTGGGTCGCTGGATATCGCCCGCCGTGCCGACGGCAGCTATAGCGTCGCCGGTATCGATACCGGATTCGGCGGTGTCGCAGGCCACGGCGGCCACGGCTTGCTTGAATGGCTCATGGGGCGCGACCGGGTCAGTCTCGAAGATGCGACTGTGCGTTGGCGGGACCCGCGCATCAGTACCGCCCCGCTCGAAATCTCCCAACTCAATCTGGACCTACGGCGTATCGATGGTCGCTATCGGCTCGGCGGGGGCGGCCAATTGGAAGGCAGCCCCCAGGGCCGGCTGCGGTTCGCCTTGGACCTCTCGGGTGATCCGCTGCAGCCGTCGACGCTGCGCAGCCAGTTCTACATGGAGGGTCGGGTCGTCGCCGGCTCATGGTTGGATGGCTCCAGTTTTGCAGATGTGGAGCGCGTCTTCGGCAGCGTGCACTTCCAGCTTTGGGCCGACGGCGCTGACCGCCTGGATCGCTTGCGCGGCGAACTGAACGGCCGCGATCTGGTGTGGCAGCCGCGCATCGCCGCGGAACAAGGCGGTCCAGTTGCACCCGTTGCGTTGGATCAAGCCAGCGCCAACCTGTTCTGGACCCAGGATCAGCGCGGTTGGCGGTTGGCATTGGACCATGTGCACGTGGTGCGGGACGCGCTGCAGTGGCCGGAAACATCGTTGCGTATGGCCGTCGCCGATACCGAAGAACACGGCCAGCGATGGGAACTCACCACGCCGTTCGTGCGGCTGCAGGACGTCAATGCCGTACTCCAGACCATACCCGGGTTGACACCCCAACTGCGTTACGCAGCGGCCGCTCTCGCGCCCAGAGGTGACTTGCGCCAACTGGCGCTTCTTTACGACCCTTCCGCGCCCGGCACGGGACTATTCGCGGGATTTCAATTTCAGGATCTGTCCGCCCGTCCCTGGCAAAGGTTCCCGGGGCTGGAAGGCGTCGACGGTTCGGTGCGCACCGACGGCGAGCATGGTTTTCTATCCCTCGACAGCAAGCAGGCACGGTTCACGTACGCACGGCTTTTCCGCGAGCCGCTGCATGCACAACGCCTGACAGGGGCATTGTATTGGCATCCCCAGGGCGACGGCGTGCGTTTCTATGCGCCGCGGTTCAGTGCGAGCAACGAAGACGTGAGTGCCAGCGGTCGCATGCGCGTCGATCTGCCCGGCTCGGGAGCGAGTCCTTTCCTGGATCTGTTGGTGGATTTCCGGGACGGGCACGGCGCTCAGGCACCCCACTATCTCCCTACCGGCATCATGCCGCCCAAGGTCGTGCATTGGCTCGATCAGGCGCTTGCCAGTGGTCATGTTCCCAGCGGTCGGGCGCTGTATTTCGGTCGTTTGTCGGACTTCCCTTTTGCGGAACAGGGAACGTTTCGAGTCGACTTCGGAGTCGAAAATCTGATCCTCGACTACGCCGAGGGATGGCCCCGTCTGGAAGACGGGACGGCGGGGATACGGTTCTCGGACCGTTCCATGAGCGCCGACATCTATAGCGGCAAAATACTCGGCTTGGATATCGGCCGCAGTCGCTTGGCGATTCCCCAAATGGGCGACCGGGCGGTGCTCGAACTCGACACGCGGGCCCAGGGCACACTGACGGATTTTCTGACCTACTTGCGGCGCGGCCCGTTGTCGGATAGTCCGCCGCCGATGCTCGATCAGATCAAGGCGAAAAAGGACGCGCGTACGACGCTCAAGCTGCGGTTGCCGTTTCACGCGGCAAAGCAGGTACAAATCGACGGCACAGTGCAATTCAACCATAACCAGCTCAGCTGGCCGCTCCACGATCTGGACTTCGAAAATCTGCAAGGCGCACTGAATTTCAGCTATCGAGACCGCCGAGTTTCCTACGCCGCTGACGATTTGCGAATGCGTTGGCGCACAGCGCCCGCATCGATGACCATCCAGAGCAGCGCGGTGGGCGATGAAACCCAGGTGCAGCTGAATGTGCATACCCGCAACGGCCTGGGGCAATTGCTGTCCGCGCCAATGCCGCTTCTCGACCGTGTACTGCGCGGCGCCACGGATTGGGACCTGCGCGCCACGGTGCATCAACCGCGCGACGAGGCCGCGCCGATCAAAATGGACTTGCAGGCGCGCAGTGAATTGCACGGTTTGGAAGTGGCGCTGCCGGCGCCGTTGGCAAAGGCGCCGGACACTGCACGCCCGCTCCTGGTGTCGGCGTCGGTGACCGGCACCACGCTCGACCAGGTACGGTTTTACTACGGGTCGGTTTTGAACGGCGTGTTCCGCGTCGCCGATTCGAAACTGCAGGCCGGCGAGTTGCGCTTCGGTGCGGCTCAGGCAGCGGTGCCGGATCAGACCGGTCTGCGAATCCGCGGTGCGATCGCGCAGCTTTCGGTGAGCGAGTGGCGCCGTTGGGTTAATAGCGTCGACCGCGGCCGTGCCAATGCCGAAGGTTGGATTGCGCAACTGAACGCACTCGATTTGCGTGTCGACACACTTAACGCGTTGGGAAATGACGTCCATGATCTGCATCTGGTTGCGAGCCGCTCCCCGGATCAGTGGCTGGCGGGCATCGAGGCGCAGGAAATCGAAGGGCAAGTCCGGGTGCCGGTAGGCACTTCCGCGAAGGCGCCGGTAATGGCAACCTTGAGCAAATTGCGCTTGAGCGCCACAGACGATCCCGAAGCGTCCCCGGATTCCGACTTCGAGCCGGATCCGGCATCGGTTCCGGCGTTACGCATCGAAGTCGAACACTTTTTCTACGATGAAACCGATTTGGGGCAAATGGTGTTGGCGGCGGAGCCGATGCCCGACGGCTTGCGCGTGTCGCAGCTGAGCATCGATTCGCCGAGATTGAATGCGACGGCCACCGGGCAATGGCGTAACGCTGCTCAGGGCGAAGTCTGCGACTTCACCATCAACGCCAGCACTGCGGATCTGGGGCAGTTGCTCACCGCCAGCGGCTACGCCGATACCGTCAAGCGCGGCGCCGGCACCTTCCATATCGAGGCCCAATGGCCGGGTTCGCCAGCGGACTTCAAGCTCAAGGAACTCGACGGCAAGTTGCGCCTACAGATCAGGGACGGGCAGTTGCTGGAGTTGAATCCCCGGGGCGGGCGGGTTTTCGGTTTGTTGTCGCTGCAGGCTTTGCCTCGGCGGCTGTCCCTGGATTTCTCCGATCTGGTACAGCGCGGATTTGCATTCGATCGCATCGAAGGTACGTTTACCATTGCCAATGGCGATGCCTACACCAACGATCTGTATATGGAAGGCCCCGCGGCCCGCGTGGATGTCGCCGGCCGTATCGGTCTGGCAGCCGAGGACTATGACCAAACGGCGTTGGTCACCCCGCGAGTGTCTTCGTCGATTCCGGTGGTCGGCGGGCTGGCCGGAGGACCGGCGGTCGGCTTGGGTCTGTGGGTCGCGGAACGCATTTTCGGCAAGAAGATCGACGAAATGTCCCGTGTTCGTTACAACGTTACCGGGCCATGGCGCGACCCTCAGGTCAAGCGCGCCGACGAACCCGGGTGATGCACGCGCCGCGAGGATCGGGGACCGTATGATATGCTTGCGATCATGAAATATCTCCTGTTGTCGGCGCTGCTCGCGTATCAGGCAGCGCTGATCGCCGCGCCCCGTTCCGAATGGAGTCTGACCGCCGAGGAATGGTTGCGGCCCCGGGACGGGCAGCGGGTTCTCGGTTTCGACGCACTGGCAGCCGCAGTTCACGCTTGGGACTACAACTCCGGCTCGGCCATCACGATTCGTTATCCCGGTGGCGACGAAGGTTCGTTGTGGGCCGTGCAACTGCGTGACTGGCTGGTTGCGCTGGGGGTGCCGTCCTCGGCGATTCTGACCGCGCCCGGTAACGAGCGCACCGATGCCTTGTCGATCGAGGTCAGTGGCGCCCGGCTGGGGCGCTGATGCGCGCCGCTGGCCACCCTCGCCACCAATGAACATCATCAATTGAAGAAACGGACTGTTTACATGGCTCGCGTAGCAGCAGTACAAATGGCGTCTTCACCCAATGTCGGCGCCAACCTGATCGAAGCCGGGCGGTTGATCGCCGAAGCAGCCGCCCAAGGCGCCAAGCTGGTCGTGTTGCCGGAAAATTTCGCCATCATGGGTTTGAAAGAATCCGACAAGGTGGCCATTCGCGAGCGCGACGGCTCAGGCCAGGTGCAGGACTTTCTCGCCCAGCAGGCGCAACGCAACGGTGTATGGCTGGTTGGTGGCACGGTGCCGTTGGCGTCCTCGGACCGCAACCGGATCCGCGCCGCCTGCTTGCTGTACAACGAGCGCGGGCAGCAGGTGGCACGTTACGACAAGATGCATTTGTTCGATGTGCACATCGAAGAGTCCGGCGAACATTATGTCGAATCCGAAACCATCGAACCCGGCGATCGGGTGACGGTGGTGGATACACCGTTTGGCCGGCTCGGATTGGCCGTCTGCTACGATTTGCGCTTTCCGGAATTGTTTCGCGCCATGGCCGCCCAGCAGGTGGACTTGATCGCACTACCTTCGGCATTCACTGCCATCACCGGCAAAGCCCATTGGGAAACCCTGCTGCGAGCGCGCGCGATCGAAAATCAGTGCTACGTGGTGGCCGCAGCGCAAGGTGGATATCACGCCAGCGGCCGGGAAACCCATGGTCACAGCATGGTCGTCGAGCCCTGGGGCACGGTTGTAGCGCGTCTGCCCAGAGGCGCCGGGGTCGTCACTGCGGAAGTGGACCGCGAACGTTTGAGCTCATTGCGCCGCACTTTTCCGGTGCTCGACCACCGGCGGCTCGGTTGCGAGTAATCCGCGGCGCGGCCGGTGCCCCCTTGTTCTGTGCCTTTTTCGGCACCATTCAGTCCGATAGACTGCTTATGCGCTGTTTAGCGCGACTCAACCACGGCGACGGATCAAAGCCATGAACAGTATCCTGGATATCGCCCGCGACCGCATTCTCGCGCCCGCCGGTCTCGGCGACAACGACCTCAACAACGTCATGGACCGCGTGCTCGGTCATGCCATCGACAGCGCCGATCTGTATTTCCAGATCAGCCGCCACGAGTCGTGGTTGCTCGAGGACGGCGTGGTCAAGGAAGGCAGCCACGGCATCGACCAGGGTGTCGGGATCCGCGCCATCGCCGGGGAAAAAACCGGCTTCGCCTATTCGGACGAAATCCAGTTGCCGGCGTTGCTGCAGGCATCGCAGGCGGCCCGGGCCATCGCTGCCAGCGGCCGTCACGGCAGTCTGCAGGCTTGGCAGGCACGCGCCGGCCACGCGCTCTATCAGCCCGTCGATCCACTGTCGACCCTGGATGAACGCGCCAAGCTGCAACTCATGGAGGCCGTGGATGCGGAAGCCCGGCGCCAGGATCCGCGCATCAAACAGGTGATGGTCAGTCTTGCCGGCGTGCATGACGTGGTCTTGATCGCCCATAGCGACGGCACCCTGGCCGCGGACATTCGCCCGCTGGTGCGGCTGAATCTGAGCGTCATTGCCGAAGACGGCGACCGGCGTGAACAGGGATCCGCCGGTGGCGGTGGCCGGGTCGGGTACGAATATTTTCTCGATCAGGATCGCGCCCTGGAATATGCGCGCGAGGCCGCACGTCTGGCGATCGTCAATCTGGAAGCCGTGGACGCGCCCGCCGGGACCATGACCGTGGTGTTGGGCGCCGGCTGGCCCGGGGTGCTGTTGCACGAGGCCATCGGCCACGGTTTGGAAGGGGATTTCAATCGCAAGGGTACGTCGGCATTCAGCGGCCGCATCGGCGAGCGGGTGGCGGCGCCGGAGTGCACGGTGGTAGACGACGGCACTTTGGCCGATCGCCGCGGATCATTGAACATCGACGACGAGGGTACGCCCACCCAGCGCACTGTGTTGATCGAAGACGGCATCCTCAAGGGATACATGCAGGATCGGCTCAACGCGCACCTTTCCGGCGCAGCGCCAACCGGCAACGGCCGCCGCGAATCCTATGCGCACCTGCCCATGCCGCGTATGACTAACACTTACATGCTGGCTGGCGCGCACGATCCCAATGAAATCCTGGCGTCGGTGGAGAAGGGGTTGTACGCGGTCAATTTCGGCGGCGGCCAGGTGGACATCACGTCCGGCAAGTTCGTGTTTTCCGCCAGCGAGGCCTATCTGATCGAAAACGGCAAAATCACCCGGCCGGTGAAAGGCGCCACCCTGATCGGCAACGGGCCGGACGTATTGACGCGGGTGTCCATGGTTGGCAACGATCTCAAGCTCGACACCGGCGTGGGCACCTGTGGCAAGGAAGGGCAGAGCGTGCCGGTGGGCGTTGGCCAGCCGACGCTACGGGTGGACGGTTTGACCGTCGGCGGCACCAGCGCCGGCTGACGCGGTCTCAGCTGTCCAGATCGCGCAAATAACGGAACAGTTGGCGCGCCGATTTCGGTGCCTGGCCGTGATCACGCTCCTGACGGGCGCTGCGCACGAGTTGCCGCAGGTGCTGGCGGTCGGCGTTGGGAAAAGCGTCCAACAGCGCTTCGAGGGCGGTGTCGCCCTGGTCGATCAGCCGCTCGCGCCAGTGTTCGAGCCGGTGCAATTGCGCGGCCGTTTCCTTGTCCTGGAGACGCAGTCCGTCGAGATGCCGCTGCAGGGGCTCGGCATCTACATTGCGCAGCAGTTTGCCGATGTACAGAAGCTGGCGTTTGCGCCCCGTTTTTTCGCGAATGCGGCGGGCGAGTTCGATCGCATCGCGCAGTTCGTCGGGCAGTTGAAACTGATCGAGCTGGTTCGGGCTCAGTTGTACGAGTTCGGCGCCCAGCTCCTGCAATGCTTTGGCATCGCGCTTGCGTTGGGACTTGCTCGGTAGCTCGCGCTCGTTATCGTCCATGGGCAGTCATGCAGGTGGCGAGCGACCATTGTATCAGCGAACCCCGGCCTGCGGGCACGAGGCCCGTAGGTCTCAATGTATGGAGAAGTGATATGACGCAAAGTGCCGAATCGATGGTCGAGCAGGCATTTCCGGATCAGGCGAAGCTCGAGTCTCTGGTCGCGCAGGTCTTGGATGAGGCCCGCAACCAAGGCGCCAGCGCTGCCGAAGCAGGAGTCAGTTTCGACGCCGGTTTGTCCGTGACGGTGCGTCTGGGCGAGGTGGAAACCCTGGAGTTCAACCGTGATCGCGGCCTCGGCATCACGGTGTATTTCGGTCAGCGCAAGGGTTCGGCAAGTACGTCCGACTGGAGCGCCGCTGCAGTTCGCGAAACCGTGCAGGCGGCGTGTTCGATCGCCCGTTTTACGGGCGAGGATGCCTGTGCCGGGCTCGCCGACGCCGCGCTCATGGCCCGGGATATTCCCGATCTGGATCTGTGCCATTCCTGGGGCGTGACGCCGGAGCAGGCAATCGATATCGCCCGGGCCTGCGAAGACGAGGCGCGGAGTTTCGATGCCCGCATCAGCAATTCCGAAGGCGGCAGCGTCAGCAGCCACCAGGGCGTCTCGGTATACGGCAACAGTCACGGCTTCATCGGCGGCTATCCCAGTAGTCGCCACAGCATCAGCTGCGCGGTCATCGGCAAGGGCGAGGCCGGTATGCAACGCGACTATTGGTATACGGTGGCGCGCGATGCGGCGGACATGGAACCGGCGACCGAAGTCGGTCGAAAGGCGGCGGAACGTACCATCCGGCGCCTGGGTGGCCGGCGCCTGAAGACCCGACAGGCGCCGGTGCTGTTCGCAGCGGAGTTGGCCACCGGTCTGCTCGGCCACCTGGTGGCGGCGGTGCGCGGCGGCAAGCTCTATCGCCGCGCTTCCTTCCTGGTCGATCACCTGGGCAAGCGGATCTTTCCTGAATTCGTTTTGATCGAGGAGCGGCCGCATTTGCCAAAAGCGCTGGGCAGTGCGCCGTTTGACAGCGAGGGCGTCGCCACCGCGCCGAGGGAACTGGTGCGCGACGGGATACTGCAGGGCTACGTACTCGATAGCTATTCGGCGCGCCGCCTGGGTATGCAAACCACGGCCAACGCCGGCGGCGTACACAATTTGAGCATCGCCTCCGGGTCGCCGGATTTTCCGGCGCTGCTGAAGCAAATGGACACCGGCCTGCTGGTTACCGAGCTCATGGGCCAGGGCATCAATTATGTGACCGGGGATTACTCGCGCGGTGCGGCGGGGTTCTGGGTCGAAGGCGGGGAGATTCAGTATCCGGTGGAGGAGTTGACCATCGCCGGCAATCTGCGCGACATGTTCGCCGGCCTGGTGGCCGTGGGCACCGATGTGGAAACGCGGGGTTCGATTCGTTCGGGCTCACTGTTGCTGGATAAAATGACCATTGCGGGCGAATAATGGATATAGCAACGACGATGGGTCCGCTGCGCTTGACCCATCCTACGGGCGCTACGGACCTGCCGTAGCCTCGAGCAACGGCGTAGGTTGCGTCAAGGCCACGGGCCGGACGCAACGCTTGTGCCGACGCGGGCGCGTTGCGAACGATGGGTCCGCTGCGCTTGACCCATCCTACGGGTGGGTGAATCGACCGTAACTCGGCGGTGTAGGTGGCGTCGAGGCCGCGGGCCGGACCCGACACTTGCGCCGACGCGGGCACGTTGCGAACGATGGGTCCGCTGCGCTTGACCCATCCTACAGGCGCGACGGACCTGCCGTAGCCTCGATCAACGGTGTAGGTTGCGTCAAGGTCGGGGACCAGACGCAACGTTTGTGCCGGTGGCGGATGTTGCAACGATGATGGGTCCGCTGCGCTTGACCCATCCTACAGTTGGGCGAATCGACCGTAATTCGGCGGTGTAGGTTGCGTCAAGGTCGGGGGCCGGACGCAACGCTTGTGCCGACGCGGGCGCGTTGCGAACGATGGGTCCGCTGCGCTTGACCCATCCTACGGGCGCTACGGACCTGCCGTAGCCCTCGAGCAACGGCGTAGGTTGCGTCAAGGCCACGGGCCGGACGCAACGCTTGCGCTCGATCAACGGCATAGGTTACGTCACGGCCGCGGGCCGGACCCGACGCTTGCGCCGACGCGGGCGCGTTGCGAACGATGGGTCCGCTGCGCTTGACCCATCCTACGGGCGCGACGGACCTGCCGTAGCCTCGAGCAACGGCGTAGGTTGCGTCAAGGCCGCAGGCCGGACGCAACAATCAATGCAATAGGAAGATGGTCGCCAGGCCCAGAAACGACATGTAGCCGACCACGTCGGTCACCGTAGTCAAGATGACCGACCCGGCGAGCGCCGGATCCACGCCCAAGCGCCGCAACAGCAGGGGGATGCCGAAACCGGCCAGGGCGGCACAGATCAGATTGATGATCATGGCCGCGCCCACGAACACACCGATCATAACGTCTTGGAACCAGATGATGGCGATCAGCGCCACCACCACCGCCCAGAGCAGACCGTTGAGGCTGCCCACCATCAGCTCCTTGGTCATGAGCCAGCGGGAGTTGGCTTTGCCCACCCGTCCCAGGGCGAGCCCGCGGATGATGAGCGTCAGGGTCTGGGTACCGGCGATACCTCCCATGCTCGCGGCGATCGGCATCAAAACGGCCAGCGCCACTACTTTTTGGATCACGTCCTGGAACTGACCGATCACCCAGGCGGCCAGAAAAGCCGTCACCAGGTTGATGCCCAGCCAGACGGCGCGCCGCCGGGTACTGGTGATCACCGGCGCGAACATATCCTCTTCTTCATCCAGACCGGCCATGCTCATCAATGAGTGGTCGGCCTCGTCGCGGATGACGTCGACCACGTCATCGATGGTGATGCGGCCCAGCAGGCGCCGGTCGCTGTCCACCACCGGGGCGGAAATCAGATCCAGGCGTTCGAAAATGCGCGCGACTTCGCTGGCAGACAGGTTCGCATCGATGGGTTCGACTTCCCGGTCCATGACTTCCGCCACCGTCAGATTGAGGTCGGAAGTGAGCAAGCGGGACAGCGTCAGCATCCCCAGGAATTTGTCGAAGCGGTTGACCACGATCAAAGCGTCGGTCAAATCCGGGATTTCGCCCCTTAGGCGCAGATAGCGCAACACCACGTCCAAGGTCACGTCGGAACGCACCGTGATGGTGTCGGTGTTCATCAAACCACCGGCGCTGTCCTCCGGGTACGACAGCACCGATTCCAGGCGCCGGCGGTTCTGCTTGTCCATGGAGCGGACGACTTCACGAATCACCGTATCCGGCAGATCGTCGAGCAGATCCGCCAGATCGTCCATGTCCATGCCTTCGGTGGCGGCGACCAGCTCCTCGGGACCCATGTCCGAAATCAGCCGCGCGCGCACCTCGTCGTTGACGTGCAGCAGCACTTCGCCGCCGTTGTCGGGGCTGACCAGTTTCCAAACGATATCGCGTTCGGTGGGGGGCAGTGATTCCAGCAGCTGCGCGATCTCAGCCGGGTGAAGATTATTGAGCATCTTCCAGACGTTCTGCAGCGTGCCGCTCTCCAGCGCGCGGGTCAGAGCCTGCAGGCGGGATTCATGTTGCTGGGTGGCGGCGTCGCCCATGGCCGAAAGTTCCTTGGAATGTGGAAGTCTTGCGGGTAACGAACAGCGTGTGGAGCCTGATGGCATCCATGGCGCGCTCCGCCAGGAGAGTCCCGTCGCAAGCTCGCGCGCAACCCCTGAGCTGCCGCACGAGGGCGGTGTCGCAGTGAGCGCGGAGTGAGGCGCGATCGACTCGTCTGGTCAGGCCCGGTCCGGACCTGCCGGATCAGCGCAGCACGGGTAAAACCTGGACTTGAGCACCTGTGGCTGCCAGTGACGCTGGCGGCCAGTGTAGCCGCTATCGCCAGAGGGGTCCATGGAAGCAGATCACGATAGTCCGACGCGCTGGCCGATCAGGATTCGTTCAGACGGCGTAACAAACGTTGGGTTTGTTCGTAGTTCGTGCTGAGCAGGATACGGCGCACAGGGCGGATGAGATCCTTGATTACCGTATGTTTGATAATGCTCTTCACTTCCAGCACGGTCGACGGATGCATGCTGAACTCGCGCAACCCCATACCGAGCAACAAGCGGGTGTAGCGGCAATCTCCAGCCATTTCACCGCACATGGAAACCGGTATCGACGCCCGGGCGGCGGCTTTGATCGTCAGTTGTATCAAACGCAGCACCGAAGGGTGCATCGGGTCGTACAGATAGTTGACCTCGTCGTCGATGCGGTCGATGGCGAGGGTGTACTGGATCAGGTCGTTGGTACCGATGGACAGAAAATCCAGGTGGCGCGCGAACAAGCTTGCCGAGATTGCCGCCGCGGGCACTTCGATCATGCCGCCGATGGGCATGTGGGGGTCGAACTTCAAGCCCTGGCGTTTGAGCTCGCGACGAGTGTCCTCCAGCAACTGTAATAGTTGAAACAGTTCCTGGGTGCTGGACAGCATCGGGATCATCAAACGCACGTGGCCGAATGCCGAGGCGCGCAGGATCGCCCGCAGTTGCGGTCGAAACAGTGCCGGGTCCTTGAGGCACAAGCGAATGGCCCGCAGTCCCAGCGCCGGATTGGTAGGCAATGGTCCTGCACGGCCGTTGCCGCTTTGTTTGTCCGCACCGAGATCGAGGGTGCGAATCGTTACGGTCTGGTCCTTGAGCGCTTTGACTACGCTGAGATAGCTTTCCAGCTGTTCCTCTTCGTCCGGTACCGTATTCCGGTTCATGAACAGAAACTCGGTTCGGTACAGGCCGACGCCGTCGGCGCCCACTTCGCGGACCGGCTTGATGTCTTCCGGCAACTCGATGTTGGCCTGCAGCAGAATACGCTGCTCGTCCAGCGTGACCGCTGTTTGGTCCTTGAGTTTGCGCAAGCCGGCGAAGTACTGGCGCTCGCTGCGTTGCCGCTGCCGGAAATGGCGCAATACATGCTCGTCAGGACTGACCAGCAATGCACCTTCGCGCCCGTCGATGATGAGTTCTTCGCCGTCACGCAGATATTGACGTGCCCGGTGCACGCCGACGACAGCGGGAATCCTCAAGCTGCGGGCCATGATGGCGGTATGAGACAGGGGACCGCCATATTCCGTGACAAAGCCCGCGATGCCCTGGTGCTGCAGCAGGACCGTATCCGCAGGTGTCAGGTCGTCGGCTATGACGATGCGGTTGCGCAACGTGGAGCTGCTGTCGCCGTCGTGGGTGTCCTGTCGCAGCAGGATGCGCAACACGCGATTGACGACATGGGCGATGTCGTCGCGTCGGGTGCGCAGATAAGGATCGTCCATGGCGTCGAATACGCGCACCAGGCGATCCAGCTGCAGCTTCAGCGCCCATTCCGCGTTGCACGAGCGTTCGCGGATGACCTCTTCGGGGACGCTGGTAAGCGTCGAGTCCTCCAGCATCAACAGGTAAGTGTCGATAAACGCGTTGATGTCGGCCGGGGTCGAGCTCGGGATGCGGGTGCGGATGTCGCGCAACTGCTGGCGTGCGACTTCCAGCGCCCGTCGGAAACGCTTGATCTCCTGATTGATGTTTTTCGGCGGGACGTGGTACTCGACGACTTCCGGTTCGCCGCGCTCGAGCAAATGCACCTTGCCGATGGCAACGCCGCGGGAAACGCCGATGCCGGCCAGTGCGAGGCTCATGGGCGCCGATTCCGAAGCGGCGGTTGCGTGCGGTACAGACTCATTCTTCCTCACCGAAGCGGTTTTCGATCAAGCGCTCCAACTCTTCGATCGCCTGTGCTTCGTCCCGGCCATCTGCAGTGAGTGTCAATGCCGTGCCCTTGCTTGCCGCCAGCATCATCACACCCATGATGCTCTTGCCGTTTACGCTGCGTTCGCTGCGAGCCAGATGAATGTCGCTGGCGAAGCTCGATGCGACGGTGACGAATTTTGCAGCGGCGCGCGCGTGAAGGCCCAGTTTATTGACGATCATGACTTCGCGTTCGATCAAACCTTTCTCCTCATTCAACTCCATGGGTCTTCCTTGCAAAGCAGCACGCCGTCCCGGCCGCCACTGAGCGCCTTTTGCGCCAACTCTTCCAGCGACAGGCGCGGATAGTTCAGCACGCGGATCAACATGGGTAAATTGACTCCCGCGACGACCGTGACCCGATGGGAATCCAACAATCGCATGGCGATGTTGCTGGGCGTAGAACCGTAGATGTCAGTCAATACCAGCACACCTTCACCCTGTTCCAGCCGCTCGAGCGCCTGTCCCGCAATGTCGGTGACGCGGTCGGGATCGCCGTCGCCGTGGACTGCGATGTACTCTGCGTTGAGGGGGCAAACACACAGCATGGTGGTGGCAGTTTGCAATAACTGCTCGCCCAGGCGGTCATGGGTAATGAGAAGTAGACCGACGCTCACGACAGTTCCCGGTGCCGCACCATGACGTTGACTCTGCGCTCGCGGAAATGGCTGGCCAGGCGCTCCACCATATACACCGAGCGATGCTGGCCGCCGGTGCAGCCGATTGCCACGGTCATGTAACTGCGGTTTTCGTTCTCGAAGCAGGGCACCCATTCATCCAGAAGTGCGGTCAACTGCGCCAGCATGCGGGCGACCGGCGACTGCTTTTCGAGGAAATCGATGACCGGCTGGTCGCGTCCGCACAGCGGCCGTAGTTCGGCTTCCCAATGGGGGTTCGGCAGGCAACGAATGTCGAATACGAAATCGGCGTCCGAGGGCAACCCGTGCTTATAGCCAAAAGACTCGAACAGCAGCGACATGACCTCGGGTTGATCCAAAGCGACACGGTCGCGAATGAGATCGCGCAACTGGTGAACGGTGGTGGTACTGGTGTCGATGAACAGATCGGCATTGGCCGCGACGGTCTCGAGCAATCCGCGCTCGAGCTTGATGGCGTCGGCAAGCGCGGTGTTCTTACCCGTGAGCGGATGTTTGCGCCGTGTTTCGCTGAAGCGCTTCAGCAGTATGCTGGTTTCGGATTGCAGGAAGAATACCGTGCAGTCGATATCCCGGGCGCGCAGTTCGCGCAACAGTCCCGGGAAATTGTGGAGATCCTGGGAGCTGTTGCGGGCGTCGATGCCCACTGCATAGTCGCTGCGATTGCGGCCCCAGTCGCCGGTCATCTGCTCCGCGAACGCCCCCAGCATGCCCACCGGGAGATTGTCGATGCAATAGTAATCGAGATCTTCGAGAGTGTTGAGCGCGATACTCTTGCCGGACCCCGACAGTCCGCTCACGATGATCAGCTTCATGGTTCGTCCGGCGTCTGCATGGCACGATGTTGGCGAGCGACGAAGTCGGCGCAGGCGTCGTAGCCTTTCATGTTGAGTATGTGGTTGCGCACTGCTGTTTCCACCAGTACCGCCAAGTTGCGGCCCGGCGCCACGGGCAGGGAGATTTCGGGAACCTCCACCCCTAAAATCTTGCGCGTCTCACAGCTTCCTTGCAATCGGTCGATTTCCCGCAGGCGTTCGTCGTTCATGGCTTCCAGGCGAACGACCAGGCGCAGATACTTGCTGTTCTTGATGGCGCTGTCGCCGAACATCGCCCGTACGTTGATGACTCCGAGTCCCCGGACCTCCAGAAACTCGCGCAACACGTCGGGGCAGGTGCCGCTGATGGTGTCGGGCATGGTGCGGCTGAATTCCGGCGCGTCGTCTGCGATCAGGCGATGGCCGCGGGTGATCAATTCCAATGCCAGTTCGCTTTTGCCGATGCTGCTTTCACCTGTCAAGAGCACGCCGATACCCATGACTTCCATGAACACGCCGTGCATGCTGGTCTTTTCGGCGAGCAGATTGCCCATGAAATATTGCAGGTGGGTGATCAGGCGATGGCTTTCGACACCGGTATGCAGCATCGGTATTTCCCGGCGCTCCGACATCTGCAACAAGTCTTCGGGAATCTGCAGGCCATTGGCGACAATGACCACTGAGGTGTCGCCTGAGAACAGGTGCTTGATGGCGTCGTCGTAGGAATTTTTGCCGAGGTGCTGCAAGTAGGCCAATTCGGAAGGCCCCAGCACTTGAATACGGTACGGATGGATCAGATTCAGGTGCCCGACCAGGGTGGTCCCGGTCTCCCCGGCTTCTATCGGCCCGAATTCCCGGTCCTGGCCTGCCGTACCGCTGGCCCAATGCAGTTGCAGGGGCGCGCGTAGACTGTTGTAGAGATGGCGGGCGGTGAACGCGTCGCTCATGCGGAAGCCGAGCGGGGCTTCGGCTGCCAGTGACGCATCAGTTCCATGATCTGGCCGTTATCGTGACTGGTCCGAAGTTTATTGCAGAATTCCTCGTTGTCGAACATCTCGGCCAGTTGCGCGAGCAAGTCCAAATGCTCGTTGGTGAAATGCTCCGGCACCAGCAGCGCGAACAGCAAATCCACGGGTCGGTTGTCACTGGCGTCGAAATCCACTCCCTGCTCGAGTTTGACGAATGCGGCGGTTGCGCGGTCGCGTCCTTTCATGCGGCCATGGGGTATGGCCACACCGTGCCCCAAGCCGGTGCTTCCGAGCTTTTCGCGTCCGACCAGACTGTCGAAGATTTCCGCTTGGGTGAGATCGGCCGTGCTTGCTGCGATCAGCGTGCTGAGTTCTTCCAATACACGCTTCTTGCTGGTGGCGTGGAAATCGCAAGCGATGCGGTCGCGGTCTAATAACTCTGTGATATTCATGTCAGGTCTGTCGCAGGGCTTGCGCCCGTCACATGTCCGGTTCAGGACCTAGGTCATTGTAGCAACGAAATGGGGCCGAGACAGCCGTTGCGGCGCCGGCCCAGCGATCCCTGAGGGTATCTGGGCCGGCGGCAGCTGGGATCGATCAGCGACGGTGGTGGTCGGTGAGCTTCTCCTTGTGTTTTTTTACCTGACGGTCGAGTTTGTCCACCAAGCCGTCAATGGCCGCGTACATGTCATCCTCGACGTTATCGGCGAACAGGCTGCCGCCGCTGATTTGGATGGTAGCCTCCGCCTTGTGGCGCAACTTTTCCACACTCAGAATGACGTGGATGTCGGTGACATTGTCGAAATGCCGCTCGAGGCGTTCGAACTTGTCATTGACGTAGCTGCGAAGCGCCGGGGTGATGTCCACGTGATGGCCTGTGAGGTCGATTTGCATGACAAAATTCCTTTGTTCGTTGTGATTATTTAGGCGAGGCGCTTGCGCTCGTTGGATGGCGGCAGCGCCATCGCTTCGCGGTATTTGGCGACCGTCCGCCGCGCCACCTGGATGCCCTGATCCATGAGGATTTCGGCGATTTTACTGTCGCTGAGAGGCTTGCCCGGGTTTTCCGCCGCAATCAGCTTCTTGATAATGGCCCGAATCGCGGTGGCTGAGCATTCACCGCCGTCGGCGGTGCCGACGTGGCTGGAAAAGAAATACTTGAATTCGAAGATGCCGCGCGGCGTGTGCATGAATTTTTGGGTCGTCACCCGCGAAATGGTCGATTCGTGCATTTCCACCGCCTCGGCAACGTCGCGCAGCACCAGCGGCTTCATAGCCTCGTCGCCGTAGTCCAGGAAGCCGCGCTGGCGCTCGACGATGCTCTGCGCCACTTTCAACAGCGTTTCGTTGCGGCTCTGCAGACTTTTCAAGAACCAGCGTGCTTCCTGGAGATGGTTTTTCAGGTAGGAGTTGTCCGAACTGTTGTCGGCGCGTCGGATCATGCCGGCATATTGGGCATTGATCCGTAGTTTGGGCATGGTTTCGGGGTTCAATTCCACGCGCCAGTGGCCGCGATGCTTGGTCACCAGGACGTCCGGGATCACATAGTCGGGCAGGGTGCCGGTGATCTGTGAGCCGGGGCGCGGGTTCAGCGACTGGATGAGTTCGATGGCTTCCTGCAATTCGTCCTGGTTGACCCGCAAACGGCGCATCAATTGATTGAAATCGCGCCCACCCAACAGTTCCAGGTGCTCGCGCGCGAGCTGTTCGGCGCACTTGAGGGCAGGGGTTTCTGGCGGCAACTGGCGGAGCTGGGCGAGCAGGCACTCAGACAGGTTGCGCGCCGCCACGCCGACCGGATCGAATTGTTGGATGCGATGGAGCACCGCTTCCACTTCGTCGAGTTCAATATCGAATTCGCCCACCAGCCCCTGGTGGATATCTTCGATGGTGACGGTCAGGTAGCCGTCGTCGCCAACGGCGTCGAGTACGGCCGCAGCAATCACACGGTCCGTGTCGCTGAATGGCGTCAAATCCAATTGCCACTGCAAATGCTCCTGCAGCGTTTCACCGCCACGCTGGGCGTTATCGTAAGCGTCCTGGCGGTCATCGCCGGCCGCCGGCGCCGACAACGCTGTGGCGCCGTCGTAGACGTCTTCCCAGCCACTGTCTACGGGCAGTTCCTCGGGGATGCTCTCGGAAGCCGCAGCGCCGTCCACTTCCGTGGTCTCGCCATGGGTATCCTGGGCGGAGCGGTCGCGCTCGTCAGCACCGAGCTGTTCGCGCTCGGCGAGCGTACCTTCATCCTCGGCGACTTCCAGCATCAAATTGGAGTCGAGCACTTCCTGGATCTCCTGCTGGAGGTCCAGAGTCGACAGTTGCAGCAGCCTGATGGCCTGCTGCAACTGCGGAGTCATAGTGAGATTCTGGCCGAGACGGAGCTGTATTGATTGTTTCATAACCGCGGGAATGGCTGCGTTGGCGCTCTGCTAGTCCAGTGGACATCATGTAGCATTTATTGTGCCAATGTATAGGCACGTGCCGCATTCTGCGGCAGAACGTACGCCTTTACAAGCGAAAATGTTCCCCGAGATAGACTTCTCGAACTTGTTGATTTTTAAGAATCTCTTCTGGTGCGCCCGTCGCGATGACGACGCCCTGGTTGAGGATATAAGCGCGCCTGCAGATGCCGAGCGTTTCCCGGACATTATGGTCAGTGATCAGCACGCCGATGCCGCGATCGCGCAAATGCTCGACGATGCGCTGGATGTCCAGGACCGAAATCGGGTCCACCCCCGCGAACGGTTCGTCCAGAAGCATGAAACGCGGCTCCATGGCCAGCGCGCGGGCAATCTCTACCCGCCGCCGTTCGCCCCCGGAAAGGCTGATGCCGGTGTTATCGCGCAAATGCCCGATGTGGAGTTCTTCCAGCAACTCCGTTAAGCGTTCGCGCCGCTGCACCCGGTTCAGTCCTTTGCGGGTCTGCAACACTGCGAGGATATTTTCTGCGACGGTCAATTTCCGGAATACCGACGCTTCCTGGGGTAGATAGCCGACTCCGCTGCGCGCCCGCGCGTGCATGGGAAAGTAGCTGATGTCGGTTTCGTCGAGCACGATCTCCCCCGCTTCGCAGGGGACGAGGCCGACGATCATATAGAAGCAGGTGGTTTTGCCGGCGCCATTGGGGCCCAACAGGCCGACGACTTCGCCGGGCTCCACGCTGACTGAGACGCCATCCACCACCGGTCGGCCACGATAGGTCTTGCGCAAATTGCGCGCCTCGAGGGTACTCATCAGGGTTTGGAAGACTTGGGTGCGGACGACTTGGATGCGCCGGACTTTGGTTTGGATTCCGGATGGATGGTGATGTGCACCCGGTCGCCGCCGGTCTGTTTGCCGGCATCGACATGGTCGTTGGCGACATCGTAGATGATTTTTTCGCTGTCGAAGGTGTTGGGTCCCTGGCGCAGGTGGCCGTCTCCGGTGAGGATCACGGTGTCCTTGGCAGCGAAATACTCCATGGTGGAAGAACGGGCGTGTACGTCTTCGGGCTTGTTGTCCGGGCGCTGTTTGTACGTTGCGGGTTTGCCAACCGACACGGCGTGGTCCAGATCGCCGGTCGGCGTGGTGTAGACGGTGACCTGATCGCCGGTGATGCGCATCGTGCCCTGGGTGATGACCACGTCGCCCCGATAGACGCTGATGCCGCGCTTGTCGTCCAGTTCGACGTCGTCGGCTTCGATATGCACCGGTTTTTCGCGGTCCGATTTCAGCGCCCACGCGGCCCCCGGAGCCAAAGTCAGGACGGCCAGCAGCGCCAGCAGTAATTCACCGTTTTTTGACGTCATAAATGCCTTTGACTTGCGATAGCAGTTGCAACCGGCGCTCGTCGAACCAGGCGCGCATGCCGACGCCTTGCATGTGAGAGCGTTCGCTGGTGATGACCGTGAAGGTGTCGCTCTCCGCGTAATTGCGCGCTGGAAACACCCGGGCGTCGCGGGTGGTGACGTGTAGCGGCCGGTTTTTTTCACCGGCGATGCGGTCGATCTCCACTTGGCCCAGCAAATCCACTTGTTCGCCGCCCTGCAGGACCTGGCCGCGCGGCGAATCGAGGACGTAAGGCGGGCCCGCCGGTCGGAAGAACAGGGCGTGCGGTTTGGTCAGATCCGAATGATCGTCCTCGGCGTAGTGCACCATCTTGGCGGCCGTCAATTGGTATCGCGGCTGACCGGCTTCATTCATCGCATGGACCGTGAAATTCTCCATGTAATAATCCGGAACAGTCTGCGCCTGCGTCTCGGGCTGTGGCGCCATGCCGGCGTGGATGCGTTCGCGCAGCCACCATCCCGCTGCTGCGGCCACTCCCAGCAGGGCGAGTACCAGCATTACGCGCAGATTGAAGATACTCCGCATCGATCCCGCTCAAGGATCCGGTTGCAGTTGCGCCTGCAGTGTCCCCTGCGCCTCCATGATCAACTCGCATACTTCCCGCGCGGCGCCGCGGCCGCCCCCGCTGGGCGTTTGCCAGTGGGCGTGCTGTTTGACCAGTGGATGGGCATCCTGCACGGCGATGGCGAGTCCGACCCGGCGCATGACCGGCAAATCGACCACGTCATCGCCAACATAGGCGATGGCTTCAGGCGCGATGCCCAATTGCTGCAGCAGGTGTTCGAAGCCGACCAGTTTGTCGCGCTGCCCCTGGTAGACATATTCGATGCCCAGATCGGTCACCCGGTGTTTGACCACGTCGGAGCTGCGTCCGGTGATGATCGCAATGGGCACGCCGCTGGCCTGCAGCATTTTCATACCGTGGCCATCGCGGGAGTAAAATGCCTTGTATTCCTGGCCATCGTCGCCGAGGAACAGGCTGCCGTCGGTCAGCACGCCGTCGACATCGAATATTACCAATCGGATCTGGCGTGCTTTTTCGAAGATGTCCTGCATAGATTTTCCTTAAACTCGCACTCAGACTACGCCGGCGCGCAGCAGGTCATGCATATTGAGGGCGCCGACCAGTCGACCGCCTTTGTCCACAACCAGCAGCGCATTGATTTTGAACTCTTCCATCAGTCGCAGCGCCTCGGCGGCCAGGACGTGGGCGCCCACCGTCTTGCAGTTGCGGGTCATGACTTCGTGCATCGGCGTGGTGTGTACGTCCAATCCGCGGTCCAGCGTGCGGCGCAGGTCGCCGTCGGTAAAAACGCCGGCCAGTTCGCCGTCCGCGGAAATGACCGCGGTCATGCCCAGACCCTTGCGGGTGACTTCCAGCAACCCTTCGCTGAGGGTGGCGCTCTCGGCCACCCGGGGAATGGTATCTCCAGTGTGCATGATGTCTTCGATCAACAGCAGCAGGCGGCGTCCTAGACTGCCGCCAGGGTGCGACAGGGCGAAATCCTCCACGGTGAACCCGCGCGCTTCGAGCAGCGCGATTGCCAGCGCATCGCCCATCACCAAAGTCGCCGTGGTGCTGGAGGTCGGCGCCAGACCGAGGGGGCAGGCTTCCTCGGAGACGCTGACGTCAAGATTGACGTTGGCAGTGGTGGCGAGGGTGGAACGCGGTTTGCCGGTAAGCGAAATCAGGGGCACGTTGAGCCGTTTGATCAGCGGCAGGATCGTGAGGATCTCCTGGGTTTCGCCGGAATTGGACAGCGCCAGGACCACGTCTTTGCTGGTGATCATTCCCAGGTCGCCGTGGCTTGCCTCGCCCGGATGGACGAAGAACGCGGGGCTGCCGGTACTGGCCAAAGTGGCGGCGATCTTGCCGCCGATATGGCCAGACTTGCCCATGCCGATGACTACGATACGGCCTTCGCATTGCAGCATGAATTCGCAGGCGCGGACGAAATCATGATCGATTCGTCCAGCCAGTTCGGCGACGGCACGGCTCTCGGTCTCCACTACGGCCATGCCCAGTTGTCTCAGATCCTTTTCGCTCATCGTGGCTCGAATGTGGTCATGGCAACTCAAGAACGCGGTCCGTCGGTGGTCGGTGGACCGATTCACAATGCCGGGCGTTCGGTTACGTACAGTAATGCCTGGTAGCCGCAAAACGCCAGCAACAGCAGCGTCCCTTCCAGACGATTGATTCGCCCCGGCTTGTTGAAGCCATAGGAAATTGCGAACAGGGCTACTGTAAGCCCTACCATGACGGAATAGTCGCGGGTCAACGCCAGCTCCGGCAATTGGAACGGATGAATCAGGCCCGGCAGACCCAATACCACCAGCAGATTGAATATATTGGAACCGATGACATTGCCGATGGCAATGTCATGCTCGCCCTTGCGGGCGCTCATCACCGAGGCCGCCAGTTCCGGCAGGCTGGTGCCGACAGCGACGATCGTAAGACCGATCGCCAAATCCGACATGCCCAGGGTAGTGGCGACCTGAACCGCGCCCCACACCAAGGCCCTGGAGCTGATCAACAGCAACGCCAGACCGAACGCCAACCACAGCAGGGCTTTGCCGGTCGACATTCCGGCTGGAATCTCCGACTCGTATTCGCCCACCAGGGCGTCGCTGCGGCCGCTCAAAGCGAGGCGCGTAAGCCAGAACAACATCACGCCCATGCCGAGCACCAGCAGCAGCCCGTCCAGGCGACCCAGGTGGCGGTCGAGCAGCAGGATCAGCGCGCCCAGCATGGTGGCCAGCAGCAGCGGCATCTCCCGGCGGAGAATTTCGGAGCGGACCTGCAGCGGCGTCACCACGGCGGTGATACCCAGGATCAGGGTGATGTTGGTGATGTTGGATCCCAAGGCGTTGCCCACGGCGAGGCCGGGGTTGCCATCGAAGGCCGCCATGGCGGAGACCAGCATCTCGGGCGCCGACGTGCCGAGCCCGACAATGGTGACACCGATAATCAATGGCGATACGCCCAGATTGCGAGCGGTGGCGGCGGCGCCGGCGACGAACCGGTCGGCGCCCCAGATCAATAAGGCAAAGCCAGCGATAATGGCAGCGATGTGCGCAAGCATCTACGACCTTAACAAGTGAAACGAACAATGCGAATCGGCTGTTCAGCGCGACTCGACCCGGGTCGCCCCGCAGCGGGCGCAGCGATATCGGGTCACCAATCGGCCCAGACGCACGTCGAACGGCGTCTCCGCCACCTCCCATTTATGGAAGCCGCGGCGGCACAAGGTCTTGCCCTGGTGCTTGTCGCTGGCACGAGGCTTTTTGAACCGGATGATGTCTGCCATTGCAGGGTTACCCAGCGTGGTTCGCGGCTTGTGAGAACCGGCGAGCCGTTGGCGACGATCGGCTCGGCTCCCGCACTGTAATCGGTGACGTCGGTCGGTGCAATCGCAGCGGACACGTGCCGCCGACGTCGACATTGCAACCGATGTGCGCTCGGCGCCGAGCGGGTACACTGCGATGCTGGGGGCGACAGCGCACGGCGTGATCATACATGCAGATCGGCAGCATTGGCTGTAACCATTCGCACTGGGTCGATTCGTTCTATCCCGAATCCCTCCCGGGGGAATGGCGACTCACCTACTACGCAAATGAGTTTCCCTGCGTATTGCTGACCACGGCGCGTGCCGGCGACGCAGGTCGCTGGCAGGCGGACACCCATGGGGCGTTTCGTTTCCATTTGGCATTCGCTGGCGCGTCTGCGGTCGAATTGGAACGGGCATTGGAATTGGCGACGACGCTTGAGTCGCGTATGGGCGGTATTGTGTGCGGGCGTTCCGGTGCGCCCGGTGCGTTTAGCGCGCACTGTACGGATCTGGCGCGGCTGCTGGCGGAGCGCAACGTGCATATCGCCGTGGATGGTGCCAGCAGCGAGCATGCGTGGGTGCGCGCTGGCATCGCTTCACCGCTTTGGCGGCCGGGTGTTGCGGCGCCCGGTTGTTCCACCGGGATTGTAAACGAGCCGGACGGCGGAGATCGGCGCTTGCTCAGATCGTGGATTGAAGATTTTGCCCGCCAGGCGAGCGGCGAACGGCCACCGGCGTTGTTCTTCGACGGCGCGCAATGCGAAGTGCAGACATTGCGGGAAGCGATTGTCATTGCCGACTTGCTCGGCGTATGAGCCAGTCGCGCAAACGCCTCCGGAAACCGTATAATGCGCCCGCAATGTCGGGCAATGTGATCCTCAATGACAGTCAGTCATAACGAAGCAGCGGACGATGAGATTCTGGTCCGCATCCGCGATGTGCGTTTCGGGTTCGGCCGGCGCCGCATCATTGATGGCGTTGATATCGATATTCCCCGCGGCAAAATCACCACCATCATGGGGCCGAGCGGTACCGGAAAGACGACCCTGTTGCGCTTGATCGGCGGCCAATGGCGGCCGGAGTCCGGATCGATCCACGTCGATGGGTTGAATGTGCATAAGGTTGGCCGTAGAGAGCTGTACGAGCTGCGCAAGCGCATCGGCATGCTGTTTCAGAGCGGTGCGCTGTTTACCCATCTCAGTGTCTATGACAACGTTGCCTTTCCGTTGCGCGAGCACACGGCTTTGTCCGAATCGCTGATCCGTCACCTGGTACTGATGAAACTCGAAGCGGTGGGGTTGCGGGGCGCGCGGGAGCTGATGCCGGCGCAGCTTTCCGGCGGCATGGCCCGGCGCGTCGCCTTGGCGCGCGCTATCGCCCTGGATCCGATGATGATTATGTACGATGAGCCGTTCACCGGGCAGGACCCCATTACCGTGGGTGTGATCATGCAGCTGATCCGGTTGCTGAACGATTCTTTGGGCTTGACCAGTATCATCGTCTCCCACGACGTGGCCGAGGTGTCGGCGATCTCCGACCAGCTTTACATGATCTCGGGCGGCAAAGTGATCGGCCATGGCACCCCGGAAGCGCTGGGTCATTCGGAATCCGAATGGGTGCAGCAGTTTCTCAACGGCATGCCCGACGGCCCGGTGCCGTTCGACTACCCGGCGCCGGACTACAAAATCGATTTTCTCGGGGTCGAACCGTGAGCATTGCCGATTCGGTGCAGCAGCTTGGGCGGGTAGCCATCGCATTTTTCGGCCATCTGGGACGCGCTCAGCTGTTCCTGTTCCAGGTGCTCGGCGGTATGCCCGCAGTGGTCACCCGGCCCCGCGATCTGGTGCAGCAGGTGTACTCAGTGGGCGTCCTGTCTCTGGCCATCATCGTGATCTCGGGCCTCACGGTGGGCATGGTCCTGGGTTTGCAGATGTATACCACCTTGGTGGATTTCGGCGCCGAAGAATCCCTGGGCCCGGTAGTCGCATTGTCTTTGGTGCGTGAATTGGGCCCGGTGCTGACAGCACTGTTGTATTCGGGCCGGGCGGGATCGGCGCTGACCGCCGAGATCGGGCTGATGAAGGCAACCGATCAACTCTCGGTCATGGAGATGATGGCGGTCGATCCCTTGCGCCGGGTGGTGGCGCCGCGTTTTTTGGCCGGCGTGTTTTCGGTGCCGTTACTCGCCGCGATCTTCAGCGCCGTCGGTATACTCGGCGCCTATTTCGTCGGTGTCGGTTTGTTGGGTGTGGACGCAGGCGCTTTTTGGTCGCAGATGCAGGATAAGGTGGATCTGCACAACGATGTATACAATGGCCTGATCAAGAGCGTGATGTTCGGTATCGTTGCCACCTGGATTGCGGTGTACGAAGGGTATGAAGCGACCCCCACCACCGAGGGCGTCAGTCGCGCCACCACCCGCACCGTCGTGCATACTGCATTCGCGGTGCTCGGTCTGGATTTCGTGCTCACCGCACTGATGTTTACCAACTAGCATTGTTAGACCAAGGGCGTAGGCGATGAATAGCAAGGTTGTGGAAATCACCGTGGGAATTTTTGTCGCGGCCGGGATCGCGGCACTGTTCATGCTGGCAATGAAGGTGAGCAATCTGTCGGCATTCGGCGAAGAGAAGGGTTACCACGTCGTGGCGCGATTCGACAATATCGGCGGTTTGAAGGTCCGGGCGCCGGTTCGGGTTGGCGGCGTGCGTATTGGCCATGTGACCGGAATCGGATATGACGATAAGACCTACGAGGCGGTGGTGAACATGGTGCTGCAGAGCGAGCACAGCCGCTTGCCCCAGGATACGTCCGCGAGCATCTATACTGCCGGCTTGCTGGGCGAGCAATACATCGGACTGGAGCCCGGCAGTGCCCAGGAATTTCTGGCCGAGGGCGACAAGATCCGCCACACCCAGTCCGCCCTGGTGCTGGAACAATTGATCGGCCAGTTCCTGTTCAGCAAGGCATCGGAAGGGGGTGGCAAATGAAACGCTTGCTCTGGATCGGCATGCTGTTCGGCGCCTGCACCGGCGCGGCAGCTGCACAGACCATGACCTTGGACCAGGCTGTGGAGCGGGCTTTGGAGCGGGATCCGCGGGTGGCGGAGACGCGTCATCTGGTCGATGCCGCGCGGGCCATGCTGCAGGAAGCGTTGGGTAGTGACGGGCTGCGCTACGACGTCAATACGTTCGTCGGCCTGACCGAAGGCATCGACGGTGGCTTCTACCGGGGCGGTGCCCTCAGTTGTAACGCCACACCCTGCACGCCGCGCAGCGACGGGGGTGAACTCAAGGATGGTGTTTCGCTCTGGACTCACCTGGAGTTCCGAATCATCAAGCCCTTGTACACCTTCGGCAAAATCGAACACTACAGCGCTGCCGCCCAAGGCAACGTGGATGTCAAACGCGGCGACGTGCGCCTGAAGCGCAATGAAGTCCGGTTACAGGTGGTGAAAGCCTACTACGGCTATCTCGCTGCCCGCGATACGCGCTATTTGCTCGAAGACGTGCAAAAGCGGGTGAGCAGCGCGGAAAACACGGTGCAGCGCTGGTTGGACGACCAAAGCGGCAAGGTGAAACAATCCGACCTCTATGGTTTGCGCACCGGCGCGGCGCTGGTGGGTCGTTATCTGGCACAGGCCCAGGCGGTGGAGAACGTCGCCCGGGACGGTCTGAAGTTGCTGACCGGTATGAGCCCGGACGAAGAGCTGCAACTGGCGGACGATCATATCCGGCCGGTGGACCCGCCGACCGCCTCGCTGCAGGAGTTGCAGCAACAGGCGATCGAAAAGCGTCCGGAAATGGAACAGGTGGAAGCGGGATTGCGCGCGCGCCGCGCCCTGGTCGCAGCCAAAAAGGCCGATGCCCTGCCCAATCTGTACGCAGGCGTGGTGGGTTCCATGTCCTATTCGCCGGAGCGCGACCGGCTGGACAACCCGTATATCGTCGATCCGTTCAATCATGTCGGGGTGACGCCGGTAGTGGGCATCAAATGGGAATGGTCGGCCGGCTCCCAGCCCGCGCAAGTCGCCAAGGCGCAGGCCGAACTCGAAGCGCTGGTTTCCAAAGCTTCGTTCGCGCGCGAAGGCATTCCGTTCGAAGTGGCAGAGTCCTATTACAAGGTAAAGGGACTGCAGGAGGCCGTTCAGAAGCTGGATGACGGCAGCCGTGCCGGGCGGCGCTGGATGATCAGCCGCTACGCCGATTTCGAAGGCGGTCTGGAGGAAGCATCGAAGGTGCTGGAGGCGTTCCAGGGCTATGTGCTGATCCAAAGCGACTACTTGACTACAGTCAATGACTACAACAATGAGGTGGCGCACTTGAAAGTGCTTGCCGGAGGAGAGTAATGAAACGAATTGCAATTTGGACGCTGGTTCTACTGTTTGCCGCCGCCCCGGCCTGGGCGCGGCCCGTCGGCAAGGATGCGGCCGATCTGGTCAAGCAGACCACCGAGCAGATGCTGACGGCGTTGCGCAAAAACGAACAGACCATACAGCAGCATCCCGAAAAAATTTACGATTTGTTCAGCGCTATCGTATTGCCGCATTTCGATTTCGAATCCATGGCCCGGTCGGTGCTCGGCAAATACTGGAATCGCGCTTCGCCCGAGCAGCAGAAACAGTTCACCGAGGAGTTCCGAAACCTGCTGGTGCGCACCTATGCCAGTTCCCTAGCGCAATATAACGGTCAGGACGTGAAATTCCTGCCACTACGTCCCGGCAGCCGCGACGACGAAGTGACGGTGCGCACCGAGATTCAGCAAAAGAGCGGGTTTCCGGTTCCCGTGGAATATGACCTCAAGTACGAAAACAATGAGTGGAAGGTCGTGGGCATGACCATCGATGGTTTGAATCTGGTGCTCAATTACCGTACTTCGTTCGGTAATGAAATCCGCCAGAAAGGCCTCGACACGACCATCAAGAATCTCGCCACCCGCAACCAGGAGGGCGCGTGACCGTCCAGCTGGAGGAGCAATCACCCGGACACTGGCGGCTTTCCGGCGACCTGAGCTTCCAGACTGTGCCGGGATTATCGGAACGTTCGGCGACATTGTTTTCTGAGCAATCCAAGGTCGACATTGACTTGCGCGATGTGGGCCGCGCCGACAGCGCCGGCGTGGCGTTGCTGGTGGAATGGGCTCG
Organism: uncultured Gammaproteobacteria bacterium; assembly: GCA_963773585.1. GTDB lineage: Bacteria > Pseudomonadota > Gammaproteobacteria > JASBUN01 > JASBUN01 > CAVXJN01. Next base: position 50,876 of record CAVZBR010000013.1, on the reverse strand, counting down.
CGAAGCCCGCCGGCGTGCAGTCGAAATCCGCTACCTCAACGTTCCCGGGCAGATGCTGGCCATCGCCCGGGTCAGCAGTCTCGATCAAGTGCTGCCGCTCGCCCTCGCGCGGGGGTAATTCAGTCAGGCAGCGGTCGATTCCCCGACGTGCGCAAGCACTTCCGCGAGCCCGGGTCTCCGGACCGGGTCAGGTTTCAGCTTGGGCCCGGCGGGAACTGCGCGCTGCTGGGCGCCAACGGCGCCCGCCACTCGAATCTGATCGATAGCAGCGCCGTCCCGGCCCGAGCGGCAATCGACGGCAATTCGCACCGTCACAGCACCGCCTACGCAATCGTTCAAGGTGCGGGGAATACTGCATCGACCGGCGGGCTATTTCGGCGGGGCGCGATCGAACGACATTCGGATCGAAGTGCGAGCGCATACCCTCGGCCCGAGCACCCTGCAGACGACGATTGCCTGGACCTTGCGACGGCAACGGTCGGCGGCTGTCGACGCCCGCCGCCGCGGGAACGCCGGCCGGTTTCGAAATGCCGCGATGCTACTCGCTGTCGATTCTGCCCAGTGGCTTTCATGCCACGGGTTCGCTGTCGGGGATTTGGCAGCACGTCTCCCGTTCCGTCCTGTTTTTCTATATGATTGACCGCTTTCGCTACCGGTTCCCAAGGGTTTCCGATCTGGTCTCCGCACTCGGCCCGGCGGTCGACCGAGGTTTCCGGCGGAAGTGACTTCGTGTACTCGCTGCTTCCGGCTCGGCGCTACGAACGCCGTTGTTGAACCATCGGTTCGCCGGAGCCGGGTGCTTCAAATCAAATAGGTTGTGCGATGATTCATCGAGACGAAATCAAGAAATTAATCGAGACCGGCGTTGCCGATGCCACGGTCATCGTCCGCGGCGACGACGGCCAACACTTCGAAGCGGAAGTGACCAGTCCCGAATTTGAAGGCAAGAACATGGTCAAGCAGCATCAGCTCGTGTACGCGGCTTTGGGTGATCGTATGCAGACGGGCGAGATTCATGCGCTGGCGCTGCGCACCTACACGCCGCAGGAGTGGCAGGAGAAGCAGTCATAGACGCGGGCCTTCAAGATTCCGGTTCGCCGCGGCGCGCCGTGTTTCCCGCGACCGAGATCGGAATGCAATGGACAAACTGATCATCACCGGCGGCGGCGCGCTCGAAGGCGAGATCGCGATTTCGGGGGCGAAGAATGCCACGTTGCCGATACTCGCCGCGACGCTGCTGGCCGACGGCCCCATGGTAATCGGCAATGTGCCGCATCTGCACGATGTCACCACCACCATGGAGTTGCTTGGCCGCATGGGCGTCGAACTCACGGTGGATGAGCGCATGCGTATCGAAGCCGATCCACGGCCGATCCGCGACTTCTACGCGCCCTACGAACTGGTCAAGACCATGCGCGCGTCGATTCTGGTGTTGGGGCCGCTGCTGGCGCGTTATGGCCAGGCGGTCGTTTCCTTGCCGGGCGGTTGCGCGATCGGCTCCCGGCCGGTGAACCTGCACATCGACGGGCTGCGCAAGATGGGCGCGGACATCACTGTGGAAGGCGGATACATCAACGCCCGGTGCGAGCGTTTGCGCGGCGCACAGCTGGTCATGGACCTGGTCACGGTTACCGGGACCGAGAATCTGATGATGGCGGCGGCCCTCGCCGACGGTACGACAATGATCGAAAATGCCGCCCGCGAGCCGGAAGTAGTGGACTTGGCCGAATGCCTCAACGCCATGGGCGCAAGAGTCAGCGGCGCAGGCACGGACACCATTACGGTGCAGGGCGTCGAGCGGCTCGAAGGCACGCGCTATGACGTGCTCCCCGACCGCATCGAGACCGGTACCTATCTGGTCGCAGCCGCAATGACAGGCGGGCATGTCAAGCTCAAGGAGACGCGCCCCGATCTGCTCGACGCCGTGCTGCGCAAGCTGCAGACGGCCGGTGCCGAGGTGGAGTGCGGAGATAACTGGATCGAACTGAAAATGAATGGGCGGCGGGCGCAGGCGGTGGATATCCACACGGCGCCGTATCCGGCGTTCCCCACCGACATGCAGGCGCAGTTCACGGCCTTGAACTCGGTGGCCGAGGGCGTGGGCATGATCACCGAAACGGTATTTGAGAACCGCTTCATGCACGTGCAGGAAATGCAGCGCATGGGCGCCGATATTCGCCTGGAAGGCAATACGGTCATCAGCAAGGGCGTTCAACGTCTGACCGCGGCCCCGGTGATGGCGACCGACCTTCGGGCGTCGGCGAGTCTTGTATTGGCCGGCCTGGTGGCGGAAGGCGAGACTGTGGTCGATCGCATTTACCACATCGACCGCGGTTACGAGAACATCGAGGAAAAGCTGCAGCAGCTGGGCGCCAAGATTCGACGCGTGCCCGCCTGATGGCGTACCGAGTGCAAGTCCATGAGTGAACCACTGACCATTGCATTGTCAAAAGGCCGGATCTTCACCGAGACGCTGCCATTGTTGGCGCACGCAGGCATCGAGCCCATCGACGATCCCGAAACCAGCCGGAAGTTGATTCTCGACACCAACGATGCGGATGTGAAGCTGGTAATCATCCGCGCCGCGGATGTGCCGACCTATGTGCAATACGGTGCCGCCGATATCGGTGTCGCGGGCAAGGATGTGCTGATGGAGCATGGCGGTGAGGGCTTGTACGAACCGTTGGATTTGCGAATCGCGCGCTGCCGGATGATGGTCGCGGGGCTCGCCGACGGGCCTCGCCCGCGCGGGCGGATGCGCATCGCCACCAAGTACGTCAATTGCACGCGCCGCTATTTTGCAGCCCAGGGTCGGCAGGTGGAGATCATCAAGTTGTATGGCTCCATGGAACTCGCGCCGCTGGTTGGACTGGCGGATCGGATCGTGGATTTGGTGGATACCGGTGGCACGCTAAAAGCCAATGGCCTGGTTGCCATGGATCACATTGCCGATATCAGTTCCCGCTTGGTGATCAACAAAGCCGCTATGAAAATGAAATCGGCTCGCATCAAGGAATTCATGGCCCTGATGAGCGAAGCTGTGGAACGCAACAGCACGCGGAGCAAGCCATGAACAATGTTCGACGTTTGCGCTACGGCGATGCCGACTTCTGGTCGCAACTGGATCGGTTGCTGGCATGGGACAGCGTTTCCGACCAACAGGTTGCGCAAACGGTGCGCGATATCATCGCCGAAGTGCGGCGCAACGGCGATCGGGCTTTGCTGCAATACACCAACCGCTTCGACCGCCGCGACGCGCGGTCCATGACCGAGCTGGAGATTCCGCTCGAGCGTGTACGGCAGGCGTTGGATCAATTGCCGCAAGAGCAACGGCAGGCCCTGGAAACCGCAGCCGCCCGTGTGCGCAGCTATCACGAACATCAGAAGCTCCAGTCGTGGCGTTACACCGAAGCCGACGGCACGGTGCTCGGCCAACAGGTCACGCCGCTGGACCGGGTTGGCCTGTATGTGCCTGGGGGCAAAGCGGCGTATCCGTCCTCGGTACTGATGAACGCGATTCCGGCGAAAGTCGCGGGCGTTGGCGAGTTGATCATGGTGGTGCCGGCACCGGACGGCGTGCTGAACGATCTGGTGCTGGCGGCGGCAGCCATTGCCGGCGTCGATCGGGTATTCGCGATCGGCGGCGCCCAGGCGGTAGCGGCTTTGGCCTACGGCAGCGAGACCGTACCGCGGGTCGACAAGATCGTCGGACCTGGCAATATCTATGTCGCGACGGCGAAGAGCATGGTGTTCGGCGCCGTTGGCATCGACATGATCGCCGGTCCGTCGGAAATCCTGGTGGTCTGCGACGGCGCCACCGACCCGGACTGGATCGCCATGGATCTGTTCTCCCAGGCCGAACACGACGAGGACGCGCAATCGATCCTGGTATCGCCCGACGGCCGATTTCTCGATGCGGTGCAGGCCAGTATCGAGCGCCTGTTGCCGGAAATGGAGCGCGCGGACATTATCGCCGCTGCGCTCGATTCCCGCGGTGCCATGGTCGAGGTCGCCGAACTCGACCAGGCGGTGGAAGTGGCCAACTATATCGCGCCCGAACACCTGGAGTTGTCGGTGGCGGAGCCCGAGATGCTGGCGCCGCGGATTCGCCATGCAGGGGCGATCTTCATGGGTCGCTACACGGCGGAGGCCGTGGGCGATTACTGCGCGGGGCCGAATCATGTTCTGCCCACCTCGCGCACGGCCAGATTCTCGTCGCCACTGGGCGTTTACGATTTCCAAAAGCGCAGCAGTTTGATCATGTGCTCGGCGGAAGGTGCTTCGGTGCTGGGGGCGACCGCCTCGGTGCTGGCGCGAGGCGAGCAGCTTACGGCGCATGCGCGGTCCGCGGAATACCGCGTCAAACGTTAGCGTACAGGTTGAACCGGTTGCGACGAGGTCTTACGCCAAGGCCCTGGCTCGCAACCGAGCGATTCGGACCAAGGCCCTGCGATGAATTCCATAGACGAACGGGTGCGGCAGTTGATTCGCGCCGATATCCGCGCCCTGTCGGCTTATCACGTGCCTCCGGCCCGAGGGTTGATTAAGCTCGACGCCATGGAGAATCCCTACACCTGGCCCGAAGCGCTATTGGACGCCTGGCTCGCCAAGTTGCGACGCGTTGCGCTCAACCGTTACCCGGACCCGGCCTCCACGGAACTCAAGGCGCGCTTGCGCAGCGCCTTCGCCATCCCGGGCGGACAGGACTTGCTGCTCGGCAACGGCTCCGACGAACTCATTCAATTGCTCGCCCTGGCCGTGGCGCAGCCGGGCCGCACGATTCTGGCGCCGGAACCGAGTTTCGTCATGTATCGCATGATCGCGACTTTCGCGGGTCTCGAATACGTCGGCGTGCCGTTGCGTAGCGATGATTTCGGTCTCGACCCGGACGCGATGCTCGACGCAATCGCACGGCATCAGCCGGCATTGGTATTTTTGGCACATCCCAACAATCCCACCGGCAATTTGTTCGACCCGGCAACAATCGAGACGATCGTCGAGGCGACGCCGGGACTGGTTGTGGTGGATGAAGCCTATAGCGCTTTCGCGGACCACACATTCATGCCCTCGCTGGGGCGTTATCCGAATCTGCTGGTAATGCGCACTGTGTCCAAGATGGGCTTGGCTGGTCTGCGTCTGGGGCTGTTGGCGGGGCCGCCGGCGTGGCTTGGCGAACTGGATAAATTGCGCCTGCCCTACAACATCAATGTGCTGACTCAGGCGAGTGCGGAATTTGCGCTGGAGCACAAAGCCGTGCTTGATGAACAGACGGAGGCCATTCGTGCGGACCGCCAACGCTTGTTCGACGCATTGGATGCCATGGAGGACGTCGAAGTCTACCCGAGTCAGGCGAATTTCCTGTTGCTACGAGTTGCCGAAGGCAGGGCGGATTCGTTGTTTGCGCGCTTGCGCGAGCAAGGAGTGCTGATCAAGAACCTGAATGGTGCCGGTGGGATGCTGCGCGAGTGCCTGCGGGTCACGGTGGGCAAGCCAGAGGAGAACCGCCGTTTTCTCGATGGATTCAGTCTCGCGTTGGCGCAGTCGGCGTAGATCGTCATTGCAGCGGCGCGGGGGTGGCAGGACGCTCACTCACCTGGGCCTCAGCGCGGAATCGGCTGCCGTTGCGTATTCCCTCGAGGTTGATCTTGTCTCCCGGTTTTACCCGGGCGATCAGATCCAGCATCTGACGCGCGTCATAGACCTGCTCAGAATTCACCTCCAATAAGATGTCCCCGGGTTTCAGGCCCGCGCGGCGAGCGGGACTATCGTCGAACAATGCCGCCACCACCACCCCGTAGGGATTCTCCAGGCCGGCTTCCCGGGCGCGATCCGGCGTCAGGTCGTTCATGCTGATGCCGAGCCAGCCGCGCACCACATGGCCGTGTTCGATGACTTCGGTGAGGATCTTGCGCGCCAGATTGGCAGGGATGGCGAAGCCGATGCCCTGTGAGCCTCCAGTACGGGAGAAGATCGCGGTGTTGATGCCCACCAGCTCGCCCCGGCTGTTCACCAGTGCGCCGCCGGAATTTCCGGGGTTGATGGCGGCATCGGTCTGAATGAAATTCTCGTAGGTATTGATGCCCAGGCGTTTGCGGCCCGTGGCGCTGACGATGCCCTGGGTCACGGTCTGGCCGACTCCGTACGGATTCCCGATCGCGAGCACCACGTCGCCAACCTGCAGGTGCTCGGAATCGCCGAGGGTGATGGCGGGCACGTCGGGCAGCTGAATCTTCAGGACCGCCAGATCGGTGTCCGGGTCGCTGCCCACCAAGGAGGCCGCCGCGCTGCGCCCATTGCTGAGCATCACCTCCACTTCGTTCGCCCCGGCAATGACATGGTAATTGGTGAGAATGTAACCCTTGTCGCTGAATATGACGCCGGAGCCCAGCCCGGTTTGGATCTGCCGACCGTCGGGGATGGCCTCCCGATCGAGAAAACGGTCCAGGTGCGGGGCCGCTTCGCGGTCGAGGTCACCGAGTATCCTGGCGCTGTAGATATTCACCACCGCAGGTGACGCCCGCTGCACCGCGTCCGCGAACGACAGGGGGGCTGCGGCGCCGCTCCGCTGTACGACCGTGGGCGTCGCAGCTTGTTGGATCTGCACCACGGGACGCGGCGCGCGGATCCATTCCGGGCGCAGCCAAACCACGGCCAGCGCCGCGGCAATACCCACGGTAGCGAATCGAAACACAAAATTCAGGGTGCGCGTGATAGACACGGTTTGGCGTCCGTTGTTCGAGCCGATACACTAACGGCACTTTGAAACTGGCGACGCGCAACGGTACCAGCACGTCACGACTGGGAGCACGATTCAGGTGCGCAGTCTCGCGGCGCTTGATTACAGTGTACACAGGGGTCGGGGTCTGCGCAGTACTTGCCGAAAGAGTGGCTTTAGCCCCGCCGATCAGGTGTGATTTGCCTGGAAAGCATCCATGGTATCGCTGAACGAACTGGTCACTTACAGCAACGCTCTGCTGGATATCGAGCGGTTCGCTGATTATTGTCCCAACGGCCTGCAGGTCGAGGGCCGTGATGCGGTGGAGCGGATGGTCGCCGGTGTCACCGCGAGCCAGGCGCTGGTGGACGCTGCCGCCAAGCGCGGCGCGGACCTGCTGCTGGTGCACCACGGCTATTTCTGGAAAGGCGAGCCGGCGGTCATCACCGGTACCAGGCGCCGCAGGATCAAAGCGCTGCTGGATGCCGGGTTGAGTCTGTTGGCATACCATCTGCCTCTCGATGCCCACGCCGAATTCGGCAACAACGTACAATTGGCGGCACGCCTGGGCCTGCCCGTGGAAGGCCGCTTCGGGCCGCCGCCGCTGGAATTGGGCCTGTACGGCACGCTGCCTGCGGCCTTGGACGCTGGCGAATTCGGTGCCCGCATCGAGTCGGCATTGGGGCGCACGCCGCTTCACATCGCCGGCAACGGCCGGCCAATACGCACCGTAGGCTGGTGCACCGGCGCGGCCCAGGGCTTGATCGATGCGGCTGCACAACTCGACCTCGATGCGTACGTTTCGGGCGAAATTTCCGAGCCAACGGTGCATGCGGCACGGGAGCTGGGCATCCATTATTTTGCGGCCGGCCATCATGCAACGGAACGCTACGGCGCAGAGGCACTCGGGCGCCATCTGGCACAACGTTTCGATCTTGCGTTCGATTTCATAGATATTGACAACCCGGTGTAGCGGTTGGTGATCGGACGTGTATCGGTGCCGCCGAAGAAGTCATTGCCGCGTCTTTCATGACTTCGGCGCGCGCGTATGAAGGACGATGTGAAAAGGCGGTAATATTCTGATAGAATTGCCGCGCTTCGCAGGGCTGGCAGCTCCGGTTTTACTCCGAATTGGGTGGGCCTATGGGCCCACATGCGTGACTTTTTGCGTTCTGTTTTCGTCAGGAGATCGTACATGAGCAAAGAAGGCGTGGATCGCAGCAGGCGCCGCTTTCTCACCGCCACCGCCAGCGTGGTTGGCGGTGCAGGTGTAGTGGCAGCCGCTGTGCCGTTCGTGACCTACATGACCCCCAGCGACCGCGCCCGCGCCGCTGGAGCCCCCATCGAGGTGGATATCAGCAAGGTCGAGCTCGGCCAGAAGATCAACGTCAAGTGGCGCGGTCAGGTGGTTTGGGTTTTGCACCGTACCAAGCGAATGCTCGACGATCTGCCCAAGTTGAACGATCGGCTCAACGATCCCTTGTCCAAGAAAAGCCCCGATCAGCAACCGGCGTATGCACAGAATCTGTATCGCTCTATCAAGCCGGATTACTTCGTCGTCATCGGTATCTGTACCCATCTCGGCTGTTCGCCCACCTACCGCCCGGAGATTGCGCCGGAAGATCTGGGCCCGGACTGGCTGGGTGGCTTCTTCTGCCCTTGTCATGGGTCGCGTTTCGATCTCGCCGGGCGTGTGTTCCAGGGTGTGCCGGCGCAGATTAATCTAAAAGTGCCGCCTTATTTCTATGTCAGCGACGCTGTGGTTCGCATCGGTGAAGATAAAGGTAAAGGAGCCGCGTGATGAGCAATAAATTCATGTCGTGGGTCGACGCGCGGTTTCCGGCTACCAAGCTGTGGAACGAGCATCTTGCCGAATACTACGCGCCGAAGAACTTCAATTTCTGGTATTTCTTCGGTTCGCTCGCACTCCTGGTGCTGGTCAACCAGATTCTCACCGGCGTTTTTCTGACCATGTACTACAAGCCCGACGCCGAACTCGCGTTCGGGTCGGTCGAATTCATTATGCGGGACGTGCCCTACGGCAACTTGATCCGCTACCTGCATTCGACCGGAGCGTCGGCATTCTTCATTGTCGTGTATCTGCACATGTTCCGCGGCCTGATCTACGGCTCCTACAAAAAGCCGCGGGAGTTGATTTGGCTGTTCGGCATGTTCATCTACGTGGCGCTGATGGCTGAGGCCTTCATGGGCTATCTGTTGCCCTGGGGGCAAATGTCGTACTGGGGCGCGCAGGTCATCATCTCCCTGTTCGGCGCCATCCCATTCGGGATTGGAGATGTATTGTCGACTTGGATCCGCGGCGATTTCGTGGTGTCCGACGCCACCTTGAACCGTTTCTTCGCCTTCCACGTCATCGCGGTGCCCATCATTTTGTTGGCACTCGTAGTGGCGCACGTCATGGCACTGCACGAAGTGGGTTCCAACAATCCGGATGGGATCGAGATCAAGAAGAAGAAGGACGAGCGCGGCATACCGCTCGACGGAATTCCGTTCCATCCCTATTACACCGTGAAGGATATCTGGGGTGTGGCCGTATTCCTGATCCTGTTCCTCAGCGTGGTGTTCTTCGTGCCGGAATTCTGGGGCTGGTTCCTGGAGAAGGACAACTTCATTCCGGCCAACCCGTTGAAGACACCGGAACATATCGTCCCGCTGTGGTACTTCACCCCTTTCTACGCAATCTTGCGCGCGGTGCCCAGCAAGTTCGGCGGCGTGGTTGCCATGGGTGCCGCCATCGTGGTCATGTTCCTGCTGCCGTGGCTGGATCGCAGCCCGGTGAAGTCGATCCGTTATCGAGGACCGATCTTCAAAGTTGCGCTCGTCATCTTCGTCGTCAGCTTTGTCGCGCTGGGGTGGCTGGGCACCAAGCCGCCCGAGCCTATTCTGACCACGTTCGCGCGGATTTTCGGCATCCTGTATTTCTTGTTCTTCCTGCTCATGCCGTTCTACACCAGGATGGGTAGAACCAAGCCGGTACCGGAAAGGGTGACGTTCAAATGAAAAAAATCATTCTGAGTATCGTACTGGCGATCGCGCCGCTGGTCGCACTAGGCTCAACCGGCGGCGAGTGCGGTCGTGTCCCTTGCCAAAAGGCGGACGTGGATCTGAACAACCTGGCTGCGGTGCAGCGGGGCGCCAAGTACTTCGTGAATTACTGCATGGGCTGTCATTCAATGAAGTACATGTCCTATGGGCGCCTGGGACGGGACTTGCAGCTCAGCAAGGAGCAGGTGTTTGAAAACCTGTATTTCCCGACTTCCGACGGCAAGAAGAAGCTTGCGAACTACATGCATTCGAGCATGACCTCGGATCAGGCGGAAAACTTCTTCGGGGTCACGCCGCCCGATCTGACGCTCGCTACACGAAATCGCGGTCCGGACTGGGTTTACACGTACCTGAAGACCTTTTACGTGGATAAGGACAAGAAGTTCGGCGTCAACAACATGGTGTTCAAGGACGTCGGTATGCCGGACGTGCTGTGGTCTCTCGAGGGAATGAAGAAGGCCGATTTCGAGCAGATCAAAAAAGAGAACGGCGAGACTCATTCCGAATTCAAGGGTTTCGAGAAGGTCAGCGACGGCCGGATGAGCGACGTGGAATACGACCGCATGGTTCGCGACCTGGTCACCTTTCTCGCCTACGCCGGCGAACCGGGCAAAATGGCGCATCGCCACCTGGGCGTGTGGGTGCTGCTGTTCCTGGTCATTTTCGCCGCGATTGCGTACATGCTGAAAAAGGAATTCTGGAAGGACGTTCACTGAGCCTCGCTCGGACGGGCTTCAGCAGCCCGTCCGACAAGCTTCCCGTCCGACGCAGTCGCTTTGCGATATAATCCCAGCTTTGTTGTCTGAGTTGAATCGGGAGTACCTCTATGGCACTGATCGCCAATCGCCGTTCGGTGATGACGTTGTTTTCATCCCCCACCGATCCCTACTGTCATCGCGCCCGCATTGTACTGGCGGAGAAAGGCATCACCTACGAGGTCGCAGACGTTGAGCCCGACAACCTCCCCGAGGATCTGGTCGATCTCAACCCGTACAATTCAGTTCCGACGTTGGTCGATCGCGAACTCGTGCTGTACGATTCCCGGGTCATCATGGAATATCTCGACGAGCGCTTTCCCCACCCGCCGCTCATGCCCGTCGATCCGGTGTCGCGCGCCCGCTCGCGATTGACGCTATATCGTATCGATCAGGACTGGTACACCCAGGTGGACGAGCTGGAATCAGGGGATGAGAAGCGCAAGACCAAAGCGCGTAAGATCCTGCGCGACAGCCTGACCGCAACTGCGGAAGTGTTCGCGGCCAAGCCGTTCTTTCTCAGCGACGAATTTTCCCTGGTGGATTGCGCCGTAGCCCCGGTTTTGTGGCGTCTGGACTACTACGGCATCGAGCTCCCCAGTCAGGCAAAGGCTGTGCGGCAGTATGCGGACCGGCTGTTCGAGCGCCCGTCCATGCGTGCCAGTCTGTCAAACGCCGAGCGGGAAATGGGCGGCTAGCGCGGCCGTTCAACCCGGTTCCAATCCAGCGGTATCCGAAAACCGGGCTGGCCGGCAGCGGCCCCGGTTTTATCTTTTCGTCCCGATCTCTTATCTTTGCACTATGACTTCCAGTCGACCATATCTGATCCGGGCAATTTACGATTGGGTGGTGGATAACGGCATGACGCCATATCTGCTGGTCAATGCCGACGAGCAGGACGTTGTGGTGCCAGTCGAGCACGTGCAACAAGGACGAATCGTGCTGAACGTGGCACCCAGGGCCGTATCCGGCCTGGATGTGGGCAATGACCTGGTCTCCTTCCGGGCCCGTTTTTCCGGCGCCGACATGGCGATCAGTTTCCCGATCTCTGCGGTTCTGGCGATTTATGCGCAAGAAAATGGCCAGGGCATGGCGTTTACTGAAAACGGCGACGGCGGCGATGACGGGCCTTCCGGCTCATCCCCGGACAAACCCAAGCGGCCGACGCTGAAGGTGGTGAAATAGCGGCAGGACTGGGTGGCGATGATCGAAATCCTGCAAGGGGACATCACCACCTTGGCTGTCGACGCCATTGTCAATGCGGCCAACGCGAGTCTACTCGGTGGCGGCGGCGTGGACGGCGCCATTCATCGCGCCGCCGGCCCCGAGTTGCTGGCGGCATGTCGAGCTTTGGGCGGATGCCCCACTGGCGAGGCGCGAATCACGCCCGGTTTTGCACTGCAGGCCCACTGGGTGATCCATACGGTCGGTCCGGTCTGGCAGGGAGGCGAGGCGGGCGAACCGCAGTTGCTGCGTTCCTGTTATGTCGAATCCCTGCAGCTTGCGCTACGCCATGACGCCAGGCGGGTTGCGTTTCCCGCTATCAGCACCGGCGTCTATGGTTATCCCAAGGACGCGGCCGCGCGCATTGCGGTGGCGGCGATGCGCGAGTTCGAATCGCGTTTCGACTCGCTGATTGCGTGCTGTTTCTCGGCCGCAGATGCCGACCTTTACCGGGAGATCTCGGCTGCCGCCGACAGCGGCTGAATCGGGCCGTCGGGCTGGGCGCCAAGCACCATCATAATGGAAACATCTTATCCGGGTTGAGGATCCCCTTGGGATCGAATTGTTGTTTGACACGTCGCATCAGTTCGAGAGTGGGGGGTTCAATCTCCCGTTGTACGAAATCCCGCTTCTCCAGACCCACGCCGTGTTCTCCGGAGAGCGTTCCATGTAACGCCAACACGAGGTCGAACACGTCGCTCAAACACGCCTGCGCCTTGTCCATCTGGGTGTGATCGTCGGGATCGACCAGCAGGTTGACGTGGATGTTGCCATTCCCCGCATGCCCGAAGTTGACGATCGGGACACCGTAGCGCTCGGATAGCTGCGCCAGACCATCGATCAGCGCCGGTATTTCAGAAACCGGCACCACAACGTCTTCATTGATTTTTTTCGGCGCCATGTTGCGAAGCGCTGGGGACAGTGCTTTACGCGTCTGCCAAAGCTGCGCCACTTCCTCGCGCGTGCGCGCCGTGTCCAGCGACAGCAGGCCGTCGTTGGCGGCCGCGTCGGCAACTGCTTGCGCCGCTTGCTCGAGGCAGTCCTCGGGGCCGTCGACCTCGATCATGAGCATGGCGCCGGCGTCGCGCGGCAGTTCGGTTTGCGCATAACTGCGGATCATTTCGATCGCTTTGCCGTCGATGAATTCGAGCGCACAAGGCGTGACCGGCGACGCCATGATGCTTGCGACCGCTGCTGCGGCGCTGTGCATGTCGCGATACACGGCGCGCAAGGTGCGCTTGCCGGCGGGCAGGGGCGTCAGTCGCAGGGTCGCTTCGGTGATGATCGCAAGCGTGCCCTCCGACCCGATCAACAGTCGAGTGAAGTCATAACCGACCACGCCTTTGGAAGTGTATACGCCGGTGCGGATTTCCGCTCCGGCGCCGGTGACAGCACGTAAGCCGAGCGTGTTCTCGCGCGGCGTGCCGTATTTCACCGCCCGCGGCCCGGCCGAATTATAGGCCAGGTTGCCGCCGATACTGCAGTAGGCGGCGCTGGTGGGATCGGGCGGCCAGAAGAAACCGTTGGCGGCGGCAGCGTCCTGCACTTCCTGGTTGGTCACCCCAGGCTCCACCACCATCACCCGATTGGCGGGATCGATGGTTACGATGCGCCGCATGCGTTCCAGGGTCAGTACCACGCCGCCGCGGACCGGAACGCTAGCGCCGGTGGTGCCCGTACCGCGTCCGCGAGCGACCAGCGGCACGTCGAATTGATTGCACAAGCGCACCGTATCGCGCACCTGCTCGTGAGTGGTGGCGAACACGACGGCGTCGGGGAGCGCGTGGCGGCGGCTGTTGTCGTACCCGTAGGGCCACACGTCGGCGCTGGCGCGCCGGACGTTGTCGGCACCCAGCGATTCGATCAAATGGGCCAGCAGCGGCTCGAGTTGGGGATGTTGTGTCGAGTTCGCGGCCACAATGACGCCTGCAAATACACCTGCGCCAATTGTAGCATCGCGCCATGGAGCCGGTGCTTCGTTCAAATTCAGCCCGTGTATTCGAAAATCTTCACGACCCGCTGTACGCCGCTGATTTGCCGGACCTCATCAACCACCGCGTCGGCTTCGGCCCGGGTCACCAGCCCCATGAGGTAAACGGTGCCGTTTTCGGTGTGGACTTTGACGCGGGTCGGATCGAAATTTTTCAGCTTCACCTGCAGCAGACTTGCCTTGGCTTTAGTGGTGATCCAGGCGTCGCTGGCGTGGGAGGCGAAAGCGCTCGGCGAAGCGATGATGATTTCGTTGTATACCTTGCGCACGTCGCGGATGGCGCGGACTTTTGCCTCCATGCGCTGGCGCACTTCGGCGGTAGGCGCTTCGCCGGTCAGCAACACGACACCGTTGTAGCTAATGACGTTAATATGGCTGCCTTCGAAAATAGGATCTTGCTTGCGGGCGGCCACGGCTTTGATTTCGATTTCCTGATCCGATACTACGGTGCCAACGGTGCGCCGATCGTGCGCCGCGGATGCTCCTGCGGCGCCGCCGGCGATGACCGCGCCTGCGCAGCCGCTGACGGTGGCGGCGATCAAGATGCCCACAAATATCCAACTACTGCTGCGAATCATCATTTGGTCTCCTGAGTACCGTGATGCAGTGTCCGTATCCATGTTCCATGTGCGGCTACGGCGGTTTCTGCAAGCGGCGCGATGCCGTATGGTTCCGCGCTGCTGCTGGTGCGCGCCGCTCGTGAACGACGACGGCGGACGTACGGTCTGGCGAAGCGTTGCAGCGCCGTGCGCGGATGTTTAGCACGGCGCCGCCGCGCTTTCAAATCACCGTATCCGCAGGCGGTCCCGAGCACCTCAAGTTCCGAACGCGTCCGGTATCCAATCCAATCGACCGGAGGTAATGGCGACCACGTCGAATCGACATGGAGATGTCGACCGGAACTTCTGCAGATAGGTTTGCGCGGCGGTCACCAGCCGTGCCTGCTTGCGCGGGTCCACAGTCGCGGCAGGATCTACGAAACGGTTGCTTCGTCGAAAGCGGACTTCGACGAATACCAGCGTCGCGCCGTCGCGCATGATCAGGTCGATCTCGCCGCCGCGGCAACGGAAATTCTTAGCCACCAACCGCAGGCCGTGGGCGCGCAAATGCGCGCACGCTTGCGCCTCGGCGTTACTGCCCGCTGCCAGGTGTGGGGGAGGTTCCATTTCCCTGTGGTTGCTCATCGTTGACATTTTCCAGGCCGGGGCCAGGCGTCTCGGCGCCGCTGGTCATTGGCATAGGGGATTCGATGAGGGTGGCCCGGCCATTCACGTACCGCGCCCACTGCAGATTGCGGTGCATGTGCCGGTGCTCATCGAGATATAAGGTGCCGGTGACTCCGGGGTAGCGTTCGTAAGATTGTTCACGCAACCAGCCGAGGTAGGGCAGCACACCGTAGGCGTCGATTCCGAGCGCAAACAGTCTGGCGTAGCGCTGCATGGCCTGCGGCCAATTGGACTGCAATTGTTGGCGCAAGTGCGCAGCCTTGTCGTCGGGATTCAGTTCCCAGGGCATGTCGCAAAACATCACACCGTCCATGTCGCGATTGTTTTCCGTGTCCACCTCGCCGGTGAATACATGGGATGTCGCATAAACGGGCAGGTCGGTGGCGCGAAAAAAGCGCAGTTGCGGCGCGATCAATCGCGCCTGCAACGGATAAGCCGCAATCATCACGAATTGTGCGTCCTGACGCCGACGCGGTTCGAATTTGATGTCACGGCGGGTGATCTGGCGCAGTTCCTGGAAACGCTGTTCACTGCGGTCGAGATTGAGAAGCCTTTGAATGGGGTCGCTGAAATCAGTCTGGCTTGGGTCGTAAGTCTGATATTCCAGAACCTGTCCGCCAAGCTGCTGCATGCGCTGTTGCAGGGCGCTCAGGATCCGCGTACCCCAGTCTCCCTGTGGCACCAGCGCCACGGCGCGCTCCAAGCCTTCGGCGGCAGCCCGTTCGGCAATCTGGCGTGCTTCATCTTCCGGCGGCAATCCGAACTGGTAGAGATTGGCGGGCGCGGGCTCAGCATCGTTCTCGCTGCTGTTCAGCGCCAGCACCGGGACCTGCAGCTCCCCGGCGCGCGCAAGTGTCGATACCAGACGCTTGTCCAGGGGGCCGACGATCGCTTGCGCGCCGTCATCCAACGCGCGCTGGTACAAACTCCAGATGTCGCCGCCGAAGCCGCTGGAGTCATACACGCGCACCGAGTTGGTGTTGTGTTCGGCGCCGCGATCGCCATAGTAAGCGGCCATGAAGCCGTCGCGAATGGCGCTGCCGGCGGCGGCGAGGGAACCCTGCAACGGCAGTATCAATGCCACCGCGCCGGGGCGGGTGCCCAGCTTCTGCAGCTGGGCGGTGAGTTGATCGAGAAACTCCCCGTTTGCAGGGTGCTGGGGATAGTGGTCGCGCCAACCGCCCAGTTGCTGTTGCAGAATCTGGAAATCGCGCCCGGCGCGTTTGACGATTGCGGCCAATTCGAGCCAGCCGGTCAGATCCCCCGGCTGCGATGCTGTAAGCAGTTGCTCCAGGGCAGCCGGCGACAACTGGGAGACGCTGGCCCAGATCCCATTACGGTTCTGCTGTCGCGCTTCATCGCTTGCCAAGCTCGGGGCGAGCTGAACCCGGGCGCGCGCCGCTTCGACATAGTTGCCCAATGCGTCGTAGGCTTGGGCACGGAGCTGCAAAACCTGGGCGTACAGATCGGCAGGCGCCTGTGGTCCGACATCGGCGCTCATGCGCAGTGCCTGATCCGCATCGCCGACGGCGAGGGCAAGCTGCGCACCGTACAGGGTCGCGCGGATCCGGTCGACGGGGCTCAGCGCGTTCTGATCGATGGTCGACAAGAGCTGCTGCGCCCTTTGCACCCGCTGCTGCTGAAGCAAAACCCGCACCGCATGGAGTTGCAGGCCGCCTTTCAGCGGCGGCTGGGATTGCGCCGCGGCTTGCAGATAGGCATCGATCGCTGCATCGTACTGTCCCTGCGCCTCCAGCGCCCGGCCTTCGCTGGCTGCGGCCGCTTGCGGACTGGGCGGCTGGCGGGTCGGCTGCGGTTGACAGGCGCTGAGCAACAGCAGGCCCGCCAGGCACAGTAATGCCAGACCCTTGCGCAATTCAATCCACGAGTTTGTAGACACCGGACCAGATCTTCCTGTCGTTGAATCCCGAGACGGCTTCGCCAGCGCGCTGCGTTTCGAACTGATCGACCTCATCCGCACCGCATTGTCAGCCGGATTGCGATATTTACCGTCGCCGGTGTGTGATTGCCGATCGGCCTTGGCTTGCACGGGGTGATGTTCCGATGCAGGATGTAGCGCTGCCGCTTCAGGCGTATTGGGCATGCGGCCGCGTAGGCTGCGTGAGCGGCTCAGTATCTTGTTTGGGAACCGAAGTGTCAATTGAGCCAGGCCGTCTGTATGTCGTTGCCACGCCGATCGGAAACCTGGGCGACATGAGCTCCAGGGCGATTGAAGCGTTGCAGTCCGTTGATCGCATCGCGGCCGAGGACACCCGCCATAGCCGACCGCTGCTGCAGCACTTCGGGATCGACACGCCCACCTTGCCCTATCACGAGCACAACGAACGCCAACAGGCCGATAAGCTCGTGGCCAGTCTCCTTGCAGGAGAGAACGTCGCCCTGATCAGCGATGCCGGGACACCGTTAATGAGCGATCCGGGGTTCCGGCTGGTGCGCGCCGCGCGAGAGGCCGGCATCGTTGTGGTGCCGATTCCGGGACCCAGTGCCATGGTGGCGGCATTATCGGTGGTCGGCTTGCCCACGGACCGATTCGCGTTCGAGGGTTTCCTGCCCGGCAAATCCGCCGCCCGGCGCAGTCGGCTCCAGTCCCTGGCTGAAGAGACCCGGACCCTCGTGTTCTACGAGGCCGGTAGACGCATCGAAGACGCCATCGCCGACATGGCACTGGCGTTCGGCGCCCAGCGTCAGGCGGCCGTGGCCCGGGAGTTGACCAAGACGTTCGAAACCGTGCGTACAGCATCGCTGGCGGAACTCAAGGTCTGGCTGGCAAACGACGAAGACCAACGGCGGGGCGAGTTCGTTGTGCTGGTGCACGGCGCTGCTGCGCAGGACGGCGACGACGCGGAAGCCGATCGCGTATTGCGGGTGCTGCTGGCCGAACTCGGGGTGCGCCAGGCGGCGGGTCTGGCGGCACAGATCACCGGCCGTGGCCGCAACCAATTATACAAGCGGGCCCTCGCGCTGGCCGGTAAGGACGAACCGGAACCGTGAGCGCATGGTCGGCGATGGTCCCCGATGCTGCCGGTCGCGCCGTGTAAATAGCACACGGCCGTATCCCGGCAAGTGGTAACATGGCGATGCGGGAGCCGGCTGGACAGTCGCTGCGTCGTATCTCGGCGTGGAGGAAAGTCCGGGCTCCATAGGGCAGGGTGCCAGGTAACCCCTGGGAGGCGCGAGCCTACGGAAAGTGCCACAGAAAATACACCGCCTAAGTGCCTTCGGGCGCCGGTAAGGGTGAAAAGGTGCGGTAAGAGCGCACCGCGCCGGTGGTAACACTCGGTGGCAAGGTAAACCCCACTCGGAGCAAGACCAAATAGGGAGGCCCGCGCGCCCACGGCGCGCAAGACGCGGCCCGCGTCTGCCTCCGGGTAGGTCGCAGGAGGCATGCGGTGACGCATGTCCCAGATGAATGACTGTTCCCGACAGAACCCGGCTTACAGGCCGGCTCCCGCTCTCTTTTTCAAGCCCTCTTGTCCCGCCCGCTGAAGTCCTGACAAGTCACCGCAAGTAGTCCCATCAAGCTACTGATTTGGGCGCCGTTATTTTGGCGATCCCACCCCAAAAACTGCGTTCGCGGTGTGCCTAAGTACCTGTCCTTCAGCGAATTTTTCCCAATTTTAGGGGCAAATTCCCTTGACACTCTTGGGCCTGGAGACCAATATTGCCCAAAATGTGGTGAATGGTGGTTTTAAGTGGGTAATGGTGGGTCTCCAGCCCCCTCTCAGGGAGTCCGAATTTGTTCCGCGGCGTAAACGTACTGAGCCTCGACGCCAAGGGCCGGCTGGCTATGCCGACGCGCTACCGCGAGTCATTGGCGGAGCGTTCTGGTGGGCGCCTGATTATTACCGTGGACCCTGATCATTGCCTGCTCATTTATCCCGAGTCTGATTGGCAAGAAATCGAACGGAAACTCAATCGCCTACCGAGTTTCAACAAGGCGGCGCGGAGAATGCAGCGGTTGTTGGTCGGTCACGCCACCGAGTGCGAATTGGATGGCAACGGCCGCATTCTGATCCCGCCGCCGCTGCGCACCTTTGCGGAATTGGACCGGCGCGCAGTGCTCATCGGCCAGGGACAGCGTTTTGAATTGTGGGACGAGCAGCGTTGGAACGAGAGCCGCGAGAAGTGGCTTGCCGAGGACAGCTACGACGACGAGCGCATGCCGCCGGAACTGGAGCAGTTGTCATTGTGAGCGGGACCGATGCATCCCGCGGCGCCCATCAAGCAGTTTTGTTGCAGGAAGCGGTTGCGGGCCTGGCGATCCGCCCGGATGGAATTTACATGGATGGCACGTTCGGCCGCGGCGGTCATGCGCGGGCGATCCTGGAGCGCCTTGGGCCGCGCGGACGTTTATTCGGTGTGGACAAGGATCCGGAAGCAGTGCGCGCGGCGGCCGAGCAGTTCGGCAGTGATTCGCGATTCACGATCGTCAGAGGCAGCTTTGCAATGTTGGAACAACTGGCGGTAAGCCACGGCGTCGCCGGCAGGATCGATGGCATTTTGCTCGATCTTGGCGTGTCCTCGCCGCAGCTTGACGATCCGCAGCGCGGATTCAGTTTCCAGCACGACGGTCCACTCGACATGCGCATGGATCCGGAGCAAGGTCAGTCGGCTTCCGAATGGCTGGCGCAAGTCGAGGAAAAGGAACTCGACGCAGTGCTTCGCGATCTCGGCGAAGAGCGTTTCCATCGCCGCGTGGCGCGGGCGATCGTCGCGGCGCGGGACGAACAATCATTGGCCACAACAGCGGCTCTCGCCGCCGTGGTCGCCAAGGCGATCCCCGTGCGCGAAAAGCACAAGCACCCGGCGACCCGGACCTTTCAGGCGATCCGTATTCACATCAACCGTGAGCTGGATGACTTGCGTGCCTGTCTGGAGCAGGCGGTGCGCATCCTCGCGGCGGCTGGCCGCCTGGCGGTGATCAGTTTTCATTCCCTGGAAGACCGCATCGTCAAACGGTTCATGCGCGATCAGGCGCGCGGCCGCGACCTTTTTCCGCCGGACTTGCCGGTGCCCTCCCATCAGCTCGGCGTGACTATGCGTCTGATCGGCAAAGCGTTGCGCCCGGGGTCGGAGGAGTGCGCGGCCAATCCCCGGGCTCGCAGCGCGGTGCTGCGGGTCGCGGAGCGGCTGCCGTGAATCGCACTGCCGTGGGTATGGCGCTGCTGGTGAGCGCGGTTATGGGATCTGCGGTAGCAGTGGTCTGGGCGAAGCACGAAAGCCGCAAGCGTTTCGTGCAGTTGCAGACCTTGCAGGAGCAACAGGCGCGCATGGATGTGGACTTCGGACGCCTGCAGTTGGAACAGAGCACGTGGGCGACACACGGCCGCATCGAGCGCTTGGCGCGACAAAAATTGAATATGCACATCCCAACGCCTGAAGAAGTGGTGATAGCGCAGCCATGAGCCGCGACGCCCCGATCCGCAGTTTCGCTCTACGCCGGTTGTTGGTGCTGGCACTGGTGGCCGTTGCGGCCGGCATGCTGGTGTGGCGCGCGGTTTACCTGCAAGTGGTGAACGGCGGATTTCTGCAGACTCAAGGCGATGCACGCTATTTGCGAGTGGTGCCGATTCCCGCCCACCGCGGCATGATTGTCGATCGCCATGGTGAACCGCTGGCGATCAGCACACCGGTGGATTCGGTGTGGGCCAACCCCAAGGAGTTGGTCTTGCATCGCGAACTGCTGCCGCGATTGTCGCAGTTGCTCGGCACCGATACCGACGATATGCAGCGCCTGCTGGCGACGGCCAGCGACGGCGATCGGGAGTTTGTCTATCTCAAGCGTCAAGTGATGCCGGATGTCGCAGCGCAGGTTGCGGCACTGGGCGCCCCAGGCGTCTTTTTGCAGCGCGAATACCGCCGCTATTATCCGGCCGGCGAAGTGGCGTCCCATGTGGTCGGAATGACCGATATCGATGACCGCGGCCAGGAAGGCATCGAGTTGGCGTTCAACGATTGGCTGTCCGGCCAGCCGGGCGCGAAACGGGTGATCAAGGATCGGCTGGGGCGCATTGTTGAAGACGTCGAAAGTATTCGCCCCACCCGGCCGGGCAAGGACCTCACGTTATCTCTCGACCGGCGCCTGCAGTATTTGGCTTATCGGGAATTGAAGTCCGCGGTGCAGGAGCACGATGCCCGTTCCGGTTCGGTGGTGGTACTTGACGTGCGTACGGGCGAAGTGTTGGCGATGGTCAACCAGCCTTCCTACAACGCCAACAACCGTCGGCAGATGCGCAGCGGACAATACCGGCGCAACCGTGCGGTGACCGATGTGTTCGAACCCGGTTCGGCGATCAAGCCTTTTACCATCGCCGCGGCGCTGGAAAGCGGAAAGTATCATCCGAATACGCCGGTGGATTGCAGCCCGGGCTATTTGCGTGTCGGTCGCAATCTGGTACGCGACGTCCATAACTACGGCCCTTTGGACGTCACTGGTGTCATCACCCATTCAAGCAATGTGGGCGCCAGCAAGATCGCGTTGTCGATCGAACCCGAGCGCATGTGGAGCATGTTCAGCCGGGTCGGTTTCGGTACCGTCACCGCAAGCGGATTTCCCGGCGAATCCGGCGGCTTGCTTACCCACTACCACCGTTGGCACGACATCGAACGCGCTACATTGTCGTTCGGGTACGGACTGTCCGTGACACCGCTGCAACTCACCCAGGCTTACGCCACGATTGCCGACGGCGGCATTCTGCGCCCGGTGTCTTTTTTGCGCCGGGGCAAGGCACCCGCCGGACAACGGGTCATGTCCGCCAAGATCGCCAATCAGGTGCGCGCCATGCTCGAGACGGTGGTCAGCGCGGAAGGTACTGGCACCCGCGCCGAGGTGGCCGGCTATCGAGTGGCGGGAAAGACCGGAACGGTACACAAGGTTGGCGCCGGTGGGTATGAAGCCGATCGTTACATCGGCGTATTTGCTGGTTTTGCTCCGGTTTCGAACCCGCGTCTGGCGATCGTGGTGGTGATCAACGAGCCACGCGACGGCGAGTATTACGGCGGTCAAGTCGCCGCGCCGGTGTTTCGGAAGGTGATGACCGGCGCTTTGCGTCTGCTCGACGTGCCGCCCGACGACCTGCCCGCCGCGCCCACGCGCCTTGCGCATCTGGACAACGAGCAATGAGCGGCGCTGCACAAAAAATCGAAATGCGTCTCGACGCGCTTCTGGCTGGACTGGCGGACGTTCGGGCGCCGGGAGACTGCTTGATTTCAGGGCTTTGTCTCGACAGCCGCCGTGCGCAACGAGGCGATTTGTATTTTGCTTTGCAAGGTCGGCGCAGCCACGGTTTGGAACACTTGCAGCAAGTTCTGGATGCCGGCGTCGCCGCGATGTTGTGGGAGCCCTCGCCGCAATTTTCCGAATTGCCGCCGCCGCTGCGGGCGCGGCTCGGCCGGCTACCGGCTGCGGCCGTCAACGGACTTGCGCAACTGGTCGGCGTCATCGCCGACCGTTTTTATGGGTCGCCGTCAACCGCAATGTCGGTGATCGGAGTGACCGGCACCGACGGCAAGACTTCGTGTAGCCAATTCGTCGCCGCCAGCCTGGACGGGCACGGCGGTCGTTGCGGGGTGATCGGCACTCTGGGTTACGGACTGCACGGAGAACTCAAACCCGCGAGCCATACCACGCCCGACGCCGTGCGCGTTCAGCAACTGTTGGCCGACATGCGCAATCACGGCGGCCGTTACGCAGCGATGGAAGTGTCTTCCCACGCCCTGGATCAGGGACGCGTCAGCGGTGTGCATTTCGAAACCGCGGTGCTGACCAACTTGAGCCGCGATCATCTCGATTACCACGGCGATGTAGAAGCCTACGCCGCCGCCAAACGGCGTCTGTTCACAACGCCCGGTTTGCGCCATGCGGTGGTCAATCTCAACGACGCCTTTGGTCGCGACTTGGCCCAGCGTCTGGACGCCGAGGTCAGGGTGATCGGTTACGGTCTGGGGCCGCTGCAGGGCACGGGCGCGATCGACACGGTGCGGGGCGAGCAACTTGAGCTGAACGCCCACGGACTGAGCATGCAGATACACAGTCCTTGGGGCACGGCGGCGATCCGCAGTCCGTTATTGGGTGCCTTCAACGCCAGCAATCTGCTGGCGGTACTGACAACCGTGATACTCGCCGGTTTGAGTTTCGAGAACGCCTGCGCGGCGATCCAGGACTTGCGCACCGTGCCGGGCAGGGTGGAAAGATTCGGCGGCCATGCCGGCAAACCGTTGGTGGTGGTTGACTATGCGCATACGCCCAAGGCGTTGGAATCGGTGCTGCAAGCGCTGCGCGCCCACACCGACGGCAGGCTTTGGTGCGTGTTTGGCTGCGGCGGCGAACGGGACGCCGGCAAACGGCCGCTGATGGGCGCCGCGGCGCAGCGTTACGCCGATTGTGTGGTGATCACCGACGACAATCCGCGTGCCGAAGATCCGGACCGGATCATCGCCGACATCCTGACCGGGATCGAGCACCAGCAGGCGGTTCACGTAGAACGGGATCGTGCGCGTGCCATTGCCTATGCCATCGGCAATTGCAATGCAGCCGACGTGGTCCTGGTGGCCGGCAAAGGCCACGAGGACTACCAGGAGGTGGGCGGGCGACGGCTTCCGTTCAGCGATCGGGAACACGTCAGGCTTCAGCTGGAGGCAAGTCCATGACCGGCATGCGCTTGTCGGAAGCCGCCGCAGCGCTGGGCGGGCAGTTGCATGGAGGCGACGCCGAATTCAATGCGATCAGCACCGACAGTCGCGCGGTGCGCGCGGGGGAGCTGTTCGTCGCCTTGGCGGGTGAGCGTTTCGATGCGCACGATTTCGTTTCCCAGGCTCAGGCGAACGGCGCCGTGGCCGCGTTGGTGAGTCGCCAGTGTGGCGACGGACTTCCCTTGCTGCTGGTGGAAGATACCCGCCGCGCGTTGGGTCGGCTGGCGGAGACTTGGCGCTTGCGCCACGCGGTCACGACGCTGGCGATCACCGGCAGCAATGGGAAGACCACCGTGAAGGAAATGTTGGCCGCTGCTTTGTCGCGAAGCGGTGCGGTGCTGGCGACGCGCGGCAATCTCAACAATGACATCGGCGTACCGTTGACGCTGCTGCAGCTGCGGCCGGAACACCGCTTCGCGGTGGTGGAGATGGGCGCCAACCACGCTGGGGAAATCGGCTACCTCACCGGCCTCGCCCATCCGCAGGTGGCGGTCGTGACCAATGCCGGACCGGCACATTTGGAAGGGTTCGGCAGCATCGAGGGTGTGGCGCACGCCAAAGGTGAAATCTTTTCGGGACTCGAAGCATCCGGAACCGCCGTCATCAACGCGGACGACGCCTTCGCCGATGTCTGGTATCGGCTGGCGCGTCATGCCCAGGTGGTGCGCTTCGGTCTCGGTACCGAGGCCGATGTGACCGCGGACTGGCAGCCCCACGGCAGCGGCTCGCGTGTGATCATGCACACTCCGGTGGGTAGTGCGGAGCTCATGCTGCCGTTGCCGGGCCGGCATAACGTCGCCAATGCGCTTGCGGCGACGGCAGCGGCGCTCGCTGTCGATATCCCTCTCGAAACCATTTGCCGCGGACTGGAGACTTTGCAGCCGGTGGCCGGGCGGTTGCATATGCGCGCCGGTCTCGGCGGTCTGCAGATTCTGGACGATACATATAACGCGAATCCCGGCTCCCTAGGCCCCGCCCTGGCCGTGCTTGCCGGACAAAGCGGTCAAAAATGGCTGGTACTCGGCGACATGCTCGAACTGGGCGGCGAGGGCGAAGCGTTACATCGCCAAGCCGGGCGCTTGGCGCGCGGCGCCGGTATCGACGGTCTATACGCCCTCGGCACGTTGGCGCGCTTCGCAACGCTGGAGTTCGGTGACGGCGCGCGGCACTTCGACGATTGGCAGGATCTGGTGGATGCGTTACGTCGCGATTGCGATGGCTCGGGCACCGTGCTGGTGAAAGGATCGCGCGGAATGCATCTGGAACGGGTGGTGGATGCGCTTCTGCTGGAGCCGCAACGCACGGCCGGCGGCAACGGGGGGCGCTGAGCATGCTGCTTTATTTATTCGAATATCTGCAGCGCTTCCAAAGCGGCTTCAATGTCTTCCAGTATCTGACGCTGCGCGCGGTGTTGGCGGTGATCACCGCACTGGTGATTTCCTTCATTATCGGCCCATTCATGATCCGGCGTTTGAACCTTTATCAGATCGGTCAAACGGTGCGCCACGACGGCCCATCCAGTCACCTTTCGAAAGCCGGAACGCCCACCATGGGCGGCGCCCTGCTGCTGGTGGCGGTAACCGTGACCACCCTGTTATGGGCGGAACTGCGCGATCGCTACATCTGGATCGTCCTGATGACGACTTTGCTGTTCGGCCTGATCGGCTGGATAGATGACTACAAGAAGTTGGTCCTGCGCGACCCGCGCGGTCTGATTGCCCGCTACAAATATTTCTGGCAATCAGTTGCCGGACTGACAGCGGCGGTACTGCTGTATTTGAGTGCCGATCCGGCCAATCCGGTGGAAACCCAGCTGATCGTGCCGTTCTTCAAGGAAGTGAAGATCGCGTTGGAATGGTGGTTCGTGCCGCTGGCTTATTTCGTCATTGTCGGCTCCAGCAACGCAGTCAATCTTACCGACGGCCTAGATGGTCTCGCGATCATGCCCACGGTCCTGGTGGCGGGCGCGTTGGGCATTTTCGCTTACGCCTCCGGCCACGCCCAGTTCGCAAGTTATCTGCAGATCCCCTCCATCCCCGGCGTCGGCGAGATCGTGGTGTTCTGCTCCGCGCTGGTTGGCGCGGGGCTTGGCTTTCTTTGGTTCAACGCCTATCCCGCCCAGGTATTCATGGGTGACATCGGTGCCCTCGCGCTGGGCGCTGCCTTGGGCGTGGTTGCAGTCGTGGTGCGACAGGAATTGGTGCTGTTGATCATGGGCGGTGTATTTGTCATGGAAACGGTATCCGTAATTCTGCAGGTCGTGTCCTTCAAATTGACGGGCCGGCGCATCTTTCGCATGGCGCCGCTGCATCATCACTTCGAACTCAAAGGTTGGCCGGAGCCGCGCGTCATTGTGCGGTTCTGGATCGTTACCGTAATTCTGGTGCTGATCGGTTTGGCGACCCTGAAGATTCGCTGAGGCAGCAATGGAAACGACGGTTCTGGCAATGGGAGCGGCTTCGCAGGTGCAGGCACAACTCCAAGGCAAAGTGCTGGTGGTCGGGCTGGGCAAGACTGGGCTGTCCTGCGCCCGTCATTTGGTGGCCCAGGGCTGCGAAGTCGCGGTAGTGGACAGTCGCGATCAGCCGCCGGCGTTGGAGACTTTACGCCAGGAACTGCCGGACGTGGCAATTTTCACCGGCGGCTTCGAAGATCGGGTGTTCGAGTTCGCCGATCATCTCGTGGTGAGCCCCGGCGTGTCTTTGCGCGAGCCGGCATTGGCTCACGCCATTGCGCGCGGCGTTCCGGTAATGGGCGATATCGAGTTGTTCGCGCGCAAAGCGCAGGCGCCGGTCATCGGGATCACCGGGTCCAACGGCAAGAGCACGGTGACCAGTCTGGTGGGCGAACTGGTGCGCGCTGCCGGCTTTGACGTCCGGGTCGGCGGCAACCTGGGGACACCTGCGCTGGAGTTGCTGCGAGAGCGCGAGCCGGATTTCTATGTGCTGGAACTTTCCAGCTTCCAATTGGAGACCACCAGCAGCCTCGAAGCGATTGCCGCGGCAGTGCTCAACGTGTCTGCGGATCATATGGATCGCTATCAATCCCTGGACGAATACGCTGCAGCGAAGCGCCGCATCTATCACAACGCCAAGACGCTGGTGCTCAACCGCGACGACCCGCTGGTGGCGGCGATGTCCGATGCCGGCGGTGACTGCGTTTGGTTCGGACTGGAAGCGCCCTCGTCCCGGCGCGACTTCGGAATGTTGTGTCGTGACGGCGACTGCTGGCTGGCACGGGGCGAGCAGAAACTGCTGCAGGAATCCGCATTGCGCATGCGCGGCCGCCACAACGTCGCCAACGCCCTTGCCGCGCTGGCGCTCGCCGAGGCGGCCGGGATCGACGGCGAACCGGCGCTGCAGGTATTGCGGGAATTTCCAGGACTCGTGCATCGCAGTCAGTGGGTCGCGGAAAAAGACGGCGTTACCTGGTTCAACGATTCGAAAGGCACCAACGTCGGCGCTACCCTGGCGGCCGTTTCCGGCATGCCGGGCAAAGTGGTGTTGATCGCCGGGGGCGATTGCAAAGGCGCCGATTTCGCGCCTCTGCGCCCGGTACTGCAGCAAAAAGGCCGCGCCGCGGTGCTCATCGGCCGCGATGCGCCACGTCTGGAACAATCGCTGCGCGGAGCTTTGCCGCTGGCGCAAGCACGAGACATGGATGATGCGGTTCGCCAGGCGGCGGATTTCGCCCAGCCGGGAGACACCGTGCTGCTGTCGCCGGCCTGCGCCAGCCTGGATATGTACCGCAACTACGAACACCGCGGCGAAGTGTTCATGGATGCTGTGCAGAGGCTGCTGCAATGAATGGGCAGGCCATTCCGGCAATCGGCTCCCGACTGCTGCGCCGCGCCCCGCGGCGAGCGCCGAATCTGTGGGATCAACCACTGATGATCACCGTTGCGGTGCTGCTGGCGCTTGGTCTGGTCATGGTGACCTCAGCTTCCATTACCACGGCAGACCGCGCATTCGGCGAACCTTTCTATTACCTCGAGCACCAATTGCTGTTTCTAGGGGTCGGTTTCCTGGCCGCCCTGCCGGTCGTGCGCATACCGCTGGAAGTGTGGGAAAAGCTCAGTCCGCTGTTGCTGGCGGTGGCGTTCGTGCTGTTGATCCTGGTGCTGGTTCCCGGCTTGGGGCGACAGGTCAATGGCGCGACCCGCTGGTTGCCGCTGGGTGTTTTCCAGCTTCAGGTTTCGGAACTGGCCAAGCTGCTCACCATCGTCTACCTGGCCGGCTATCTGGTGCGGCGCAATCAGGAGCTGCGCGAATCGGTCTGGGGGTTCCTGAAGCCGATGGGCCTGCTGGCGCTGATTTGTATGCTGCTCCTGCTGGAACCGGACTTCGGTGCTGCGGTGGTGCTGCTTGCCAGTGCGCTCGGCATGATGTATCTCGCCGGCGTGCGCATCTGGCAATTCTCGGCGCTGTTGATGGTGACCGGCACGGCGATGGCCTCGCTCGCCTATTTCTCGCCCTACCGCTGGGCGCGGGTGGTTTCATTTCTCAATCCCTGGGACGACCCGTTCAACAGCGGTTTCCAGTTGGTGCAGTCGTTGATCGCGTTTGGGCGCGGAGAATGGTTCGGAGTCGGCCTGGGCGGCAGCGTGCAGAAGCTGTTCTATCTGCCGGAGGCGCACACCGACTTTCTGCTCGCCGTGCTGGCGGAGGAACTCGGCGTTGCCGGCACGGCGTTGGTAATCGGACTGTTCACCGTGCTGGTCTGGCGCGCGGTATTGATCGGCGCTCGCGCCGAACGGGTCGGGCGGTTCTTCTCCGCATATGTCGCGTACGGCATCGGTTTGTGGATTGGCTTGCAGGCGTTCGTCAACGTCGGCGTCAACATGGGCGTCCTGCCCACCAAGGGACTGACCCTGCCGTTGATGAGCTATGGCGGCAGCAGCATGGTGGTGACTTGCATGGCGCTGGCGCTGTTGTTACGCATCGGCCACGAAGCGGCCCGGCGCGAGCTGGCCGAGCGCGAACCGCGCCGAGGTGCAGCATGAGCGCGCCGGTTTTGATCATGGCTGGCGGCACTGGAGGGCATGTTTTTCCGGCTCTCGCGGTGGCGGACGCGCTGCGCGAGCGTGGCGTGCCGGTGGTCTGGTTGGGAACCCGGCAGGGCCTGGAGGCGCGGGTCGTGCCGGAAGCCGGCATTCCGGTGGAATGGGTCTCGGTAGTGGGGTTGCGCGGCAAAGGTGTCCTACGCCTGCTGCGTGCGCCGTTGATCGTTGCCGGTGCCTGTTGGCAGGCGTTGCGGATCTTGCGCCGGGTGCGCCCGCGCGCGGTCTTGGGCATGGGCGGTTTCGTGTCCGGCCCTGGCGGCCTGATGGCATGGCTGCTCGGTCGGCCACTGTGCATTCACGAACAAAATGCCGTAGCCGGTATGACCAACCGTTGGTTGGCGCGCATCGCCGGTACGGTAATGGAAGCGTTTCCCGGTAGTTTGCCCGCCGCGCGCCGCGCCCGCTGCACCGGCAATCCGGTGCGTGCCGCCATCGCTGCTCTGGAAGAACCGGCGCTGCGTTTCAGCGACCGCAGCGGTCCGTTGCGGCTGTTGGTGCTCGGCGGTAGTCAGGGAGCGCGTGCCTTGAATGAAACGGCCCCGGCGGCCCTCGCCCAGATCGCACCGGAACACCGGCCCGTGGTGCGCCACCAGGCCGGCGTCCGCCACCTGGACGCGGCGCGTGCGGCCTATGCCCGGGCGGGAGTCGATGCCGAGCTGTCGGCATTCGTAAACGACATGGCGGAAGCCTACGGTTGGGCCGATCTGGTGCTTTGCCGGGCGGGCGCGCTCACGGTGGCGGAACTGGCGGCCGCCGGTGTGGGTTCCATCCTGGTGCCCTATCCCTACGCCGTCGACGACCACCAGACCGCGAATGCCCGCTTCCTGGTGGACGCCGGCGCCGCGCAGCTGTTGCCGGAAGCCGACCTCAGTGCGTCCCGACTCACGGATCTCGTGCGTGGCTTTGACCGCTCGCGACTGTTGCTCATGGCGCAACGGGCGCGGGAAAAATCCTGCCCCGATGCCGCGCAAGAGGTCGCCGAGGCTTGTCTGGCGCTGGCGCAGGGGGTGCATGCATGACGCGGCGCAACCCCCAGTCCGGACGCATGGATAATCCCATGGGGCGTATCAAACGTATCCATTTCATCGGCATCGGCGGTGCCGGGATGGGCGGTATCGCCGAAGTGCTGTTGAACCTCGGCTACGAAGTGAGCGGTTCGGATCTCGCCGACAATGCTGTTACCCGCCACCTTGCAGGGCTGGGCGCGCGCATCCATCGAGGCCATTCGCCGACCCAGATCAGCGGCGTCGATGTAGTCGTGGTGACCACTGCTGTGCGCGCCGACAATCCGGAATTGCTGGCGGCGCGCAATGCGCGGGTTCCGATCGTCCCGCGCGCGGAAATGCTCGCCGAGTTGATGCGTTTCCGTTACGGCATCGCGGTCGCGGGCACTCACGGCAAGACCACGACTACAAGCCTGGTGGCGAGCTTATTGGCAGAGGGCGGTCTCGATCCAACGTTCGTCATCGGCGGCCGTTTGATCAGCGCCGGCACCAACGCGCGCCTGGGTGAAAGCCGCTATCTGGTGGCGGAAGCCGACGAGAGCGATGCCTCGTTCCTGTATCTGCAGCCCATGATGGCGGTGGTCACCAACATCGACGCCGATCACTTGGAAACCTACGGTGGCGATTTCGATCGCTTGCGGGCCACGTTCCTGGAATTCCTGCATCACTTGCCGTTTTACGGGCAGGCAATTCTGTGTCTGGACGACGACCAGGTGCGGGCTTTGATCCCGGAGATCTCGCGGCCGGTGATCACTTACGGCACTCGTGCCGACGCCGATATTGCCGGGTTCGATATTCGGCAGGACGCCCAGCGTACGCATTTCAAAGTACGCATGCCCGAGCGCGAGGCTGCCATCGACGTCACTTTGAATCTGCCCGGTATTCACAATGTCCGCAATGCCTTGGCCGCCATTGCGGTGGCTTGGGAACTGCGCGTAAGCGAAACCGATATCCAACGCGGGCTGGAAAACTTTCAAGGTATCGGCCGCCGCTTTCAGATCTACGGCGAAATCGAATTCGATCACGGCAGCGTGCTGCTGGTGGACGATTACGGCCATCATCCGCGGGAAGTCGCGGCGACGATCGACGCGATCCGCAAAGGTTGGCCCCAGCGTCGCCTGGTAGTCGCATTCCAGCCGCATCGTTTCACCCGCACCCGCGATCTGTTCGAAGACTTCGTGGCCGTGTTGTCCGCGACCGACGCTTTGGTGCTGAGCGAAGTGTACGCCGCCGGTGAGGATCCCATTGCCGGCGCCGATGGCCGTTCGCTGTCACGCGCCATTCGCGCCCGCGGCCAGGTACATCCGGTTTTTATCGCCAATGTTGACGAGTTGGCGCAGGTGTTGCCCTCGGTAATGCAGCCGGGCGACGTATTGCTGACCTTGGGTGCCGGCAACATCGGCGCCGTCGCGGCGGAATTGCCGAAGCGCTTGAGTGGCGCTCGCAGTTCCCAGGAGTCCCATCGATGAATCACAGTCATTCATTGCGTCATCTGCATTTGGGCTGCGGCGAATCCTTACACAGCCGCTTGGCGATTCCGATGCCGGCGCCGCAAGTTGCAACCGCGCGCTCGTCGGCCCTTGCAGCGGGGGCGAAGAGTCGGTTGATGATGACCGCACGTCGACAACAATCGCTGCGCGGCGAGTTGCGCCGCCAGGAGCCATTGGCACGCTACACCAGTTGGCGTGTAGGCGGCCCGGCGGCCACCTGGTACCGGCCGGCCGATGCGGATGACCTTGCCGAATTCTTGCGCCAGCTGCCTGCTGACGAGCCGCTGCTCTGGTTGGGACTGGGAAGCAATCTGTTGGTGCGTGACGGGGGCTTCGCCGGCACCGTGATCGTCACCCAGGGCGCACTTGACGGGCTCGAGCAGACCGGACCTTTGCAAGTGCGCGCCGAAGCCGGCGTCGCCTGTGCCAAGGTGGCGAAATTCTGTGCCCGGCGCGGCCTGGTGGACGCCGAATTTCTGGCTGGGATTCCAGGAAGCATGGGCGGCGCGCTGGCGATGAACGCGGGGGCTTTCGGTGGCGAAACCTGGGACCGGGTCGCTGCGGTCGAGACTTTGGATCGCAATGGCGATCGACACCGGCGAGAGGCGACGGAGTTCGATGTGAGTTATCGCAACGTGCGCGGCAGGCCCGATGAATGGTTCCTCGCAGCCCATCTGGTCCTCGAAAACGGCGATGCCGCGGCGGCGCAGGCGCGCATCAAAGGGTTACTGGATCGTCGTGGCCGGACTCAGCCGATCGGCCTGCCGAGCTGCGGTTCGGTGTTTCGCAATCCGCCGGGCGATCATGCGGCGCGATTGATCGAGGCCGCGGGGATGAAAGGCAAGTGTGTCGGCGGTGCATGCGTTTCCGAAAAGCACGCCAATTTCATTATCAATACGGGTGCCGCGAGCGCTGCGGATATCGAGCATTTGATCGGGCAGGTGCGCGAAGCCGTGCTTCGTGCGCACGAAGTCGAGTTGCATCCCGAAGTGCGCATTGTCGGAGAGGCGTCATGACGACGGCCACGCTCGATCCCCGGGATTACGGCAAGGTCGCCGTGCTCATGGGTGGCCGCTCCGCAGAGCGGGAAATCTCGCTGAAAAGTGGCGCTGCCGTACTGCAGGCATTGCGCAATGGGGGTGTCGATGCTCACGGCATCGATGCACAGGCGGATGTCATCGAACAATTGCGCGCCGGCGGTTTCGCCCGTGCCTTCATTGCCCTGCACGGGCGCGGCGGCGAAGACGGTGTGATTCAAGGCGCATTGGAGACCATCGCTTTGCCCTATACCGGCAGCGGCGTGCTGGGTTCGGCACTGGGCATGGACAAGTTGCGCTGTAAACGTTTGTGGCAGGCGGCCGGATTGCCGACGCCCGACTACGAGGTCCTGCACCGCGACAGCGATTTCGCCCACGTCGCCCAGCGATTGGGTTTGCCGTTGATCGTCAAGCCGGTGCACGAAGGTTCGAGCATCGGCATGACACGGGTGGAGCATGTGCCGGAATTTGCTGGCGCCTATGCGGCAGCCGCAGGCTTCGATGACGAAGTGATCGCGGAGCAATGGGTGCATGGCAGCGAATATACCGCGGCGATACTCGATCGAGAGGCGTTGCCGCTGATCCGTCTGGAAACGCCGAATGCGTTCTACGATTTCGATGCCAAATACCGCGCCGACAGTACGCGTTACCACTGTCCCTGCGGGTTGGCACCTGAGCAGGAAGCGCCGCTGCAGCAATTGGCCTTGCAGGCGTTCGACGTTGCCGGTGCAAGCGGCTGGGGTCGCGTCGATCTCATGCTGGATCGCCGGCAGCGCCCTTGGCTGATCGAAGTGAACACCGTCCCTGGCATGACCGACCACAGTCTGGTTCCAATGGCGGCAAAGACCGCAGGCGTCGGCTTCGACGAGTTGGTTTTGCGCATCCTGGCAACCAGTCTGCCACGTGGAGCACAGCGCTGATGGCGCGCGCCGCAAAAGCTAAAAAGCGCAAGGCGCGGGCGCCGATTGCATGGGCGCGGTGGTGGCGCCATGTGCAGAATGCCCTGGCACTCGGCGTGCTGGTGGGTGTGATCGCCGTTGCGGTCAGCTGGATGTTGAATCCGAAGAATCTGCCGATTCGCGCGGTGAAGGTGGAAGGGGCGTTTCGTCACTTGAACGAGGGCGAACTGCAGCGAGCGGTGAGTACGAAAATCCAGGGCGGATTTTTCGGTGTCGATATCGACGCCATCCGCGATGCGGTTGCCAAGCGTCCCTGGGTGGAGAACGTGCAAGTGCGCAGGATGTGGCCGGATCGTTTGTATATCCAGGTGACCGAACACAAACCCCTCGCACGCTGGGCGAACGACGGCCTGCTGGATGTGAACGGTGTCTGGTTTGGTGCCGAGCAGGAACCGTTCACCCGCGAACTGCCACAACTATCCGGACCGAAAGGTTTCGAGCAGCAATTGGCGCAGCGCTATCGCGAACTCAGTCGACGTTTGCAAGTGGCGGATTTGAAGCCGGTGCAACTGGTGGTGACAGACCGCCGAGCCTGGAAGATGACCCTCGACAACGGCATCGAACTGCGGTTCGGCCGGGGCGACGTGGACGCCTTGCTGGACCGATTCGCGCGGGTATATCCGCGCGTGCTCATGGCATCGTCCACCCGGATCGCTGCGGTGGATCTACGTTACACCAACGGATTTGCGGTGCGCTGGAAAGAGGCAACTGACGACAAAGGGAAGACAGGATCGTGAGTACATACAGGAGGATGAACCCGGCGCGTATCAGGGGGAGAGTTTTTCGCTTATGACGAAGAAATCAGAACGCAATCTGATCGTCGGTCTCGATATCGGCACCTCGAAAGTGGTGGCTATCGTCGGCGAGATCAACCTGGAAGGCGGCATCGAGATCATCGGTATCGGCTCCCATCCTTCGCGCGGCCTGAAGAAAGGCGTGGTGGTGAATATCGAATCCACTGTGCAGTCGATTCAGCGCGCCGTGGAAGAAGCTGAATTGATGGCAGGGTGCCAGATTCATTCGGTCTACACCGGCATAGCCGGCAGCCACATACGCAGCTTGAATTCCCACGGCATCGTCGCCATCCGCGACAAGGAAGTCAGTTCCACCGATGTGGAACGGGTGATCGACGCTGCACGGGCGGTGGCCATCCCGGCCGATCAGAAGATCCTGCACATCATCCCCCAGGAATTCATCATCGACAGCCAGGAGGGCATCCAGGAGCCGGTCGGCATGTCCGGCGTGCGGCTCGAAGCGAAAGTTCACATGATCACCGGCGCGGTGAGTGCCGCGCAGAACATCGTCAAATGCGTGCGCCGCTGCGGCCTCGAGGTGGACGACATCATTCTCGAACAACTGGCATCCAGTTATTCGGTGCTCTCCGACGACGAAAAGGAACTGGGTGTCTGCATCGTCGATATCGGCGGCGGCACCACCGATATTGCGGTGTTCACCGAAGGTTCCATTCGCCATACCGCGGTGATTCCCATTGCCGGTGATCAGGTGACCAACGACATCGCGGTCGCGCTGCGTACGCCGACCCAGTACGCCGAGGAAATCAAGATCAAGTACGGCTGCGCGCTGACGCAGCTGGCGAGTTCCGACGAAACCATCGAAGTGCCGTCGGTGGGCGAACGTCCGGCCCGGCGTCTTGCGCGCCAGACATTGGCCGAGGTGGTCGAGCCGCGCTACGAGGAATTGCTGACCCTGGTGCAGGCGGAACTGCGGCGCAGCGGCTTCGAAGATCTGGTCGCCGCCGGCATCGTGCTGACCGGCGGCAGCGCCAAGATGGAAGGCCTGGTGGAACTCGCAGAAGAAGTTTTTCACTGTCCGGTGCGGGTGGGTACGCCCCAGTACGTCACCGGGCTCGCCGACGTGGTGCGCAATCCGATTTATGCAACCGGCGTCGGGCTGCTGCTGTTTGGCCAGCAAAACGGTCAGCAGCGTATCTCCGATCCCCATGTGGGGAGAGGCTTCAAAGGTATCTGGGAACGCATGCGAAGTTGGTTCCAAGGGAATTTCTGATCCGCGTGGCCCAAATGTTGGCGTGGCGGAAGTAGAGATCGGCTGCGGACGCATGGTGCGACCGCTTCCGTTGCAGTAAAGGGCAAACGACTGAGGAGGGGTTCGACATGTTTGAACTGATGGACGCATACAGCGAAAACGCTGTAATCAAAGTGATCGGAGTCGGCGGTGGCGGCGGCAACGCCGTGCAGCACATGGTCGACACCGGTATCGAAGGCGTGGACTTCATCTGCCTGAATACTGATGCCCAGGCACTGAAGAAAACCGCGGCGAAAACGGTACTGCAGATCGGCAGCTCCATGACCAAGGGTCTGGGCGCAGGCGCCAATCCGGAAATCGGCCGGCAGGCGGCACTGGAGGATCGAGATCGGCTAATGGAAGTGCTGGAAGGTGCCGATATGGTGTTCATTACTGCCGGCATGGGCGGCGGCACCGGTACCGGCGCGGCGCCGGCGCCGCCGCGATCGGCGCGCTCGTCGGCGCCGTCGGCGTCGTCGCCATGCGCAACCCCTTCTACAGCGTGCTGGCGCTGATCGTCCACCTGTTCTCGCTGGCGGCGCTCTTCCTGCTGCTGCATGCTCGGCCTTCGTCGCCGCCGCCCAGGTCGTCGTCTACGCCGGCGCCGTGATGGTCCTCTACGTCTTCGTCGTCGCCTACGTCGGCGGCGGCGACGAGCCGGCTCTCGGAGCCGATCCCAGGCCAGCGCTTCCTGGCTCCGCTGCTCGGCGTCGCCCTCTTCGTCGAGCTCTCGATCGCCGTCCTCGCCTCCGCCCTGATCGCGCTCGGCACCGACGGCCCCGACGTCCCGCCGGCTTCGGCGACCCGGCCGCGATCGGCCGCCTCCTGCTCGAAAACTTCCTGCTCCCCTTCGAGGCCTCGTCCTTCTGCTGCTCGCCGCCGTCGGCGCGTGTCCTCGCTGGCAGCCGAGCCTGCGACGGCGAGTCAGGGCGCTGAGACGTCGGACCGCGCGGCCGGGCCCGCCGACCCAGCGTGCCCGACGGCCGGGAGGTCGCCGCAGTGAACATCGAGTGGTACATCGTCCTCTCGCGCGCTGCTGTTCGCGATCGGCGCCGGTCGGCATCCTCATCCGCCGCAGCCCGCTCGTGATCCTGCTCTGCCTCGAGCTGATGCTGAACGCCGGCAACCTCGCCCTGGTCGCCTTCAGCCGCATGGTCGGCAACCAGCAGGGCCAGGTCTTCGCCCTGATCGTGATGGTCGTCGCCGCCTGCGAGGTCGTCGTCGGGCTCGGCCTGATCGTCGCGATCTTCCGCCGCAAGCTGCCGCTCGACGTCGACGACGCTGAGGGAGCTGCGCGGATGAGCGCCGACCACCTGGGCCTGGCTGGTCCTGCTGCTTCCCGCTGCTCGGCTCGATCGTGATCGCGCTCGGCTTCCGGGCGCTGCCGGCGCGGGTCGCCGGCATGATCGGCACCGCGCGCGATCGGCCTCGCCTTCCTCTGCGCGCTCGGCGCCCTCGTCGCCCTGCTCGGCGAGGACGCCGACGCCCGCCACCACGCCTCCTCGCTGTGGGACTACGCCAGCGTCGGCGGGCTCGACATCAAGCTCGGCATCTACGTCGACCCGCTCTCGGTCTTCATGTGCTCGTCGTCACCGGCGTCTCGACCCTGATCCACCTCTACTCGTTCGGCTACATGCACTCCGACGAGGGCTACCACCGCTTCTTCAGCTACCTCAACTTCTTCGTCTTCTCGATGCTGCTGCTGGTCCTCGCCGGCAACTTCGTCCTGCTGATCGTCGGCTGGGCCTTCGTCGGCTTCGCCTCCTACGCGCTGATCAGCTTCTGGTACCGGCGCGACGACGGCGACCAGGGCGGGGATGAAGGCCTTCGTGATCAACGTCGTCGGCGACATCGGCCTCGTCCTCGCCGCCTTCCTGATCTTCCGCGAGCTCGGGCACCTTCGACTACGGCGAGGTCTTCGCCAAGGCGCCGCAGCGTGTTCCGACGCAACCAGTGGACGGTCGACCGCGATCTGCCTGCTGCTGCTGGTCGGCGCCTTCGCCAAGTCGGCGCAGATGCCGTTCCACACCTGGCTGCCGGACGCGATGGAGGGCCCGACCCCGGTCTCCTCGCTGATCCACGCGGCGACGATGGTCACCGCCGGCGTCTACCTGATCGCCCGCACCCACGTCCTCTTCGTACCTCGCCCCGACCGCCGCCGACATCGCCGCCTTCGTCGGCCTGGCGACGCTGCTGGTGGCCGGCACGATCGCGATCGCCCAGACCGACCTGAAGCGGGTGATCGCCTACTCGACGATGAGCCAGATCGGCTACATGATCATGGGCGTCTCGATCGGCGCCTACGCGCAGGGCCTCTTCCACCTGATGACCCACGCCTTCTTCAAGGCGCTGCTGTTCATGGCCGCCGGCTCGATCATCTCGGCGATGGCGAACCGCCAGGACATCGACCGGATGAGCGGCTTCTGGAAGGCGATGCGCTTCACCTCGATGCTGTTCCTCGATCGGCGGCCTGGCGCTCGCCGCCTTCCCGCTCACCTCGGGCTTCTTCTCCAAGGACTCGATCCTCGCCTACGCCGAGGCCCGCGGCGGGATGTACACCTGGATGGCGATCGGCGGCTACGTCGGCGCCTTCCTGACCGCGATCTACACCTTCCGCCTCGTCTTCCGGGTCCTGCCCGGCGAGCCCTGCGAGGAGGCGCAGGAGCTGATCGACACCGGCCACCTCTACCACGGCGCCGCCGATCAACCCGGCGACCGAAGAAGACGAGGACACCGACGTCGGCTTCCCCGGCGCCCGACCACCACATCGCCGAGCAGTCGAAGCCGATGGCGGTCGGCGATGGCGGTGCTCGGCTTCGGCGCGCTCTTCGCCGGCCTGATCCAGATCCCCGGCGTCGACGACGTCCTCTTCGAGCTTCCTCGACCCGGCCTTCGCCGACTCGCCGCTGGCGCGAGATCCACCCGAGCGTCGGCGCCGAGTGGCGCGGCCTGGCGATCGGCGGCGCGATCTCGATCGTCGGCATCGCCGCTCGCCTGGTTGCTCTGGGTGGCGCGGCCCGAGCTGCCGGCGCTGCTTCCGCGAGCGCCTGCGCCCGGTCTACCTGCTCTGCCTCAACAAGTGGTACTTCGACGAGGCGATCGACTTCCTCGTCGTCCGCCCGGCGCTGGCGATCGGCCGCTTCGCCAACGGCGTCTTCGAGCGCTTCGTCGTCGACGGCATCGTCACGCGGCACCGAGGACGCGGTCGCGCGGCGCCGGCGGCTCGTCCGCGCCGTCCAGAACGGCTTCGTCCGCAGCTACGCGCTGCTGCTGATCGCCGGCTTCGCCGGGCTCGCCCTCTACTTCCTGCATCGTCCAGCTCATGATCAACTCCCTGCTCTGGACTCCCGCTCGCCTTCGGCCTCGTCGGCCTCTTCCTGCCGAAGCGGGCGGCCGGCTGGTGGGCGACGCTGGGCGCCGTCGTCACGCTCGGCATCGCGATCGCGCTGGTCGCCGGCTTCGACTCCGGCAGCTCCGGCCTGCAGTACACGCGTCGACGCCACCTGGATCTCCGGGCTCGGCGTCGACTACAGCCTCGGCATCGACGGCCTCAACCTCTTCCTGGTCCTGCTGACGGCGGTGCTCTGGATCGGCGGCACCGCCTTCGCCGCCTTCCGCGAGCAGGAGCGCCCGCAGCTCTTCTTCTTCCTGATGCTGCTCGCCGAGACGGCGACGCTCGGCTCGTTCCTCGCCCAGGACCTGCTGCTCTTCGTCCTCTTCTTCGACCTGATGCTGGTCCCGTTCTACTTCCTCTTCGGCGCCTGGGGGAGCGACCGCGAGGGCGGCCCGACGCGCGGCCGCGGCGACGCTGAAGATGATCGATCTACACCCTGATCGGCTCGCTGCTGATGCTGGTCGGCGGCGATCGCGACGGCGATCATCTCCGCCGACGGCGGCCACCTCACCTTCTCGATCGCCGCGCTCCAGCACCAGGGCCTGCCGCGTCGGCAGCCAGCGCTGGATCTTCTGGTTCTTCGCCGCCGCCTTCCTGGTCAAGATGCCGGCCTTCCTCGCTGCACGGCTGGATGCCGGACGCCTACCGGGCGGCGCCGCTGCCGGTCCTGGCGGTCTTCTCCGGCGTGCTGGCCAAGGTCGGCGCCTACGGCTTCCTGCGCGTCGTGCTGCCGCTCTTCCCCGACGCGACGGTCCAGTTCCAGGAGGTGGTCCTGGTGATCGCCCTGGCCTCGATCCTCTACGGCTCGGTGATGGCCTTCACCCAGACCAACGTGCGGCTGATCGCCGGCTACTCCTCGGTCGCCCAGCTCGGCTTCATCACCGCCGGCATCTTCGCCCTGCGCGCCGACGGCGCCGACGGGGCGATCCTGCAGATGGTCAACCACGGCCTCGTCGTCGCGCCGCTGTTCATCATCGTCGCGATCCTCGCCGAGCGCACCGGCACCGAGGACATCCGCGAGATGGGCGGGATGGCGCTGCGGGCGCCGGTGCTGGCGGCGCTCTTCCTGATCGTCACCCTGGCGACCCTGGCGATGCCCGGGCTCGGCCAACTTCATCGGCGAGTTCTACATCCTCAACGGCCTCTTCCAGGCGAAGATCGTCTTCGCCTTCGTCGCGATCAGCGGCGTCGCGATGTCGGCCTACTACGCGCTGCGCCTCTACCAGCGGACGATGCACAACCGCATGCCGGAGCGGGATCGCCTCGCGCGAGATCGGCCTGGCGCGACGGCGTCGTCCTGGCCCCGCTGGTCCTCTGCATCCTCGGCCTCGCGCTCTACCCGCAGCTGATCCTCCACCGCACCGACCCGAGCGTCAGCAGACGGTGGCGAAGGTCACCGGCGCCAGTCGCCGGAAGCGCAGCTGGCGAACCGGGGCCGAGGTCCACGGACCGGCTGGCCGAAGGTCGAAGGTGGAGCCGATGAACTTCAACGAGCCCGCACATCGACTACGCCGGGATCTCGCCGATCATCGCGCTGACGGTCGGGCTCTGCCTCGTCCTGCTTCACCGCCGTGTTCAAGCCGCTGCGGCGCACGGCGCCGGTGCTCACCCTGCTGACGCTGGCGGCGACCGCCGGGCTGCTGATCTGGCAGTGGGACGAATCGACCGACCTGGTCACCGGCGCCCTGCGGCTCGACGACCTGGCGATCTCGATCTCGCTGATCGCGATCCTCACCGCCGGCTTCTGCGTCCTGCTCTCGATCCGCGAGCCGGCGGCCGAGGAAGCCGGCTCCGGCGAGTACCACGCGCTGCTGATCGGCTCGGTGCTGGGGATGGTGCTGCTGGCCCAGGCGCAGAACCTGGTCACCTTCTTCGTCGCGATCGAGACCCTCTCGATCCCGCTCTACATCCTCTGCGCCACCAACCTGCGGCGCGAGGGCTCGCTCGAGTCGGGGCTCAAGTACCTGATCGTCGGCTCGCTCGGCTCGGCGACGCTGCTCTACGGGATGGCCTTCCTCTACGGCGGCACCGGCTCGACCGAGTTCGCCGGGATCGCGGCCGGGATCGTCCACAACGGCGTGCTCGGCGACCCGCTGGTCCTGATCGGGATCGCGATGGCCGCGGTCGGGCTCGCCTTCAAGACCTCGATCGCCCCCTTCCACCAGTGGACGCCCGACGTCTACCAGGGAGCGCCGACCCCGATCACCGCCTTCATGGCGGTCGCGACCAAGGCCGCGGCCTTCGCCGTCTTCCTCCGCTTCTTCGACGTCGCCCTCGGCCCGCAGGTCGACGACTGGCAGCCGGCGCTGGCGGTGCTGGCGGCGATCTCGATCGTCGTCGGCAACGTCGGCGCCCTCGGCCAGGACTCGCTGAAGCGGATGCTCGGCTACTCCGGCATCGCCCAGGCCGGCTACATGCTCGGCGGCATCGTCGTCGCCACCGAGGCCGGGGTCAGCGCGCTGGTCTTCTACCTCGCCGCCTACGCCTTCATGAACCTCGCCGCCTTCGCCGTCGTCGTCGCCCGCGAGCGCGAAACCGCCTTCGGCGACGACATCCGCGCGGTCCGCGGGCCTCGGCGCGCGAGCGGCCGCTGCTCGCCTGGCCGCTGACGATCTCGATGCTGGCGCTGGCCGGGCTGCCGGCGACGGCCGGCTTCATCGGCAAGCTCTACCTGATCGAGGCGCTGGTCGAAGGCGACTACACCTGGCTCGCGGTCTTCATCGCGGTCGGCACGATGATCTCGCTCGCCTACTACCTGCGGGTGGTGGCGGCGATGTGGATGCGGCCCGACGAGCGAGCCGGCGCCGGCCGGCTCGCCGGCGATCGCCGGCGCCGCGCCCGAGGCCGACCCGATCGACCCCGAGGCCGGCCGCCGCTGGTACCTGGTCGGCCCGGCCCTGCTCGCCGCCGCGGCGACGGTCTTCTTCGGCGTCATCCCCCAGCCGCTGGTCGAGTTCGCCGCCCACGCCGGCGCCTCGCTCTTCGGCCTTAGCGACTGGCCGGCGCGGCGCGAGGGAGCGATATGGTCGGGGCATGGGGGTCCAGGCCGGAGGCGCTCGCGGCGGCGACGATGTGCGAGGCGTTTCAGATCGACCGCCGCCGAGCGCGCCGAGCGCGCCGGCGCTGCGGCTCAAGGACAGCGAGTTCGAGGCGAGCTGGGCCGAGTACGCGGCGACCGTGCGGCGGCGGGCGGCCGGCTTCGCCGCGCTCGGCGTCGAGCCGCGGCGACACGGTCGGGTTCATGCTCGTCAACCGCCCCGCCCTGCACCTCTGCGACGGCGCCGCGATGCACCTCGGCGCGACCTGCTTCTCGGTCTACAACACCTCCTCGCCGGAGCAGGTCGAGTACCTGGTCGGCGACGCCGCCAACCGGGTGATCGTCACCGAGCAGGCCTTCCTCGAGCGGTGCTGGAGGCGCGCGAGCGGGTGCCGACGCTCGAGCACGTGGTCGTCGTCGACGGCGAGGCGCCGGCGGGGACGATCTCGCTCGCCGAGCTGGAGGCGATGGGCGAGCCGGAGTTCGACTTCGAGGCCGCCTGGCGCGCGGTCGAGCCCGACGACGTGCTCTGCCTGATCTACACCTCCGGCACCACCGGGCCGCCCAAGGGGGTGCAGCTGACCCACGCCAACATGGTCGCCGAGTGGCGCGCCTGCGACCAGGTCTTCGAGATCGAGCCGGGCGGGCGCATGCATCTCCTTCCTGCCCTCGGCCCACGTCGCCGACCGCTGGAGCCAGCTCTACGCGCAGATGTTCTACGGCACACTGCGTCTACTGCTGCCCGGACCCGCGCGCAGATGGTCGCCTACTCGACCGAGGTGCGGCCGACCTTCTGGGGCGGGGTGCCGCGGATCTGGGAAAAACTGAAGGTGGCGCTGGAGGCGGCGATGGCGGCCGAGGCCGACGCCGAGCGGCGGCAGGCGACCGAGCGGGCGCTGGAGGTCGGCCGCCGCAGGT
Source organism: uncultured Gammaproteobacteria bacterium (assembly GCA_963773585.1). Classification (GTDB taxonomy): domain Bacteria; phylum Pseudomonadota; class Gammaproteobacteria; order JASBUN01; family JASBUN01; genus CAVXJN01. The sequence goes on along the minus strand of CAVZBR010000013.1, from coordinate 8,244 downwards.
CGCCGCCTACATGGAGGGCGAGGTGCCGGCCGAGCTCGAGGCCGAGTGGCGGCGGGCCGACGAGCAGGTCTTCGCGCCGGTGCGGGCGCTGCTCGGGCCTCGACCAGGTCGAGTCGCCTTCGCCGTCGGGGCGGCGCCGACGCCGCCCGAGGTGATCGAGTTCTTCCTCGCGATGGGGATCGAGATCTGCGAGCTGTGGGGGATGTCGGAGACCTCCTCGGCGGCGACGGTCAACCCGCCCGGGCGGGTGCGGGTCGGCACCGTGCGGGCCGCCGCTGCCGGGGGTCGAGGTGCGGCTCGCCGAGGACGGCGAGGTGATGGTGCGCGGGCCCGATCGTGATGAAGGGCTACCGCAACATGCCCGAGCGCACCGCGGAGGCGCTGGGCGAGGACGGCTGGCTGGCGAGCGGCGACATCGGCGAGTTCGACGAGGCAGGGCTACCTGCGGATCGTCGACCGCAAGAAGGAGCTGATCATCAACGCCGCCGGCAAGAACATGTCGCCGGCCTCGATCGAGGCGAAGCTGAAGGCGGCCTCGCCGCTGGTCGCGCACGCGGTCGCGGTCGGCGACCGCCGCCCCTACAACGTGGCGCTGATCGTCCTCGACCGCGAGGTGCTGAGCCGCTCGCGGCGCGGGCCCGGCGACGAGCCGAGATCGTCACCGAGGTGGAGACCGCGGTCGCCACCGCCAACGCGCGTCTCTCGCGGGTCGAGCAGGTCAAGCGCTTCCACGTCCTCGACCGCGAGTGGCTGCCGGGGGGCGAGGAGCTGACGCCGACCCTGAAGCTGCGCCGCCGCGCCGATCGAACGCCGCTACGAAGCCGAGATCGAAGCTCTCTACGGCGGCTGAGGCCGGCGCGCCGCGACGCCGGCGCCGAAACCTATAGTCACCCGGCCGATGGGCGTCCTCCTCGTCACCGCCGCGATCCTCCTCGCCAGCTCCGTCGGCGTCTGGTCGGAGCGCCGCTGGCCGCTGGCCGCCGGCAACGCGGCCCGCCAGTCGCTGCTGCTGATCCTCTACTTCCTGCTGCCGCCGGTGATCTTCTTCAACCTCGCCTCCTCCTCGATCGACCTCGGCCACGGGCTCGGGATCGCGCTCGGGCTCCTCGCGATCGCGCTCACCGCGGTCCTGGTCTGGTTCGTCGCCAGCCGCGTGATGCGGCTGCCCGGCCCCCAGGTCGGGGCGATGCTCTGCACCGTGCTCGTCGTCAACACCGGCTACCTCGGCTACCCGATGACGGTGGCGCTGCTCGGCCGCGACCAGCTCCCGACCGCGGTCCTCTTCGACGTCCTCGTCGGCGGCCCCTGCCTGCTGCTCGGCGCCTTCGCGGTCGGCGCCGCCCTCGGCACCAAGGCGGGCGAAAGCCCGCGCCAGCGGGTGCGCGCCTTCTTCACCCGCAACCCGCCGCTCTACGCGGCGATCGCCGGCCTGCTGGCCCCCGGAGCGCTGGCCCCGGCCGTCCTCGTCGACGTCTCGCAGGCGCTCGTGATCGCGATCCTGCCGATCGGCTTCTTCGCCGTCGGCGCCACCCTCGCGGAGGGCGCCGAGCACGGCGAGCTGCCGATGCCGCCGCCGCTTCACCCGTCCGGTCGCGGTCAGCGTCGTCGCCCGCCTGGCGGTGACGCCGGCGCTGCTGATGCTGATGGCGGCGCCGCTGATCGACCTCCCCGCCGCCTACCGGCTGCTGGCGGCGATGCCGACCGGGCTCAACTCGATGATCGTCTCCCACGCCTACGGCCTCGACAACCGGATCGTCGCCGAGGCGATCACCTGGTCGACGGCGCTCGTCGTCCTCGCCGCCCTCGTCTCGCTGGTGTTCTGAGCTGACGAGACTGCCGTTCGCGCTGTCGACCTCGGTTTTCTGGGCCATGATCCATCACGTCGGGATCGAGGTGGCGCCGGCCGACGTCGAGCGCACGGCGGAGCTGCTCGAGCTGCTCGGCTTCGCCCGGGTGCAGCCGCCGCCGGCGCTCGCCGAGGGCTTCACCTGGCTCGAGCGCGAGGGCACCCAGGTCCACCTGATGCACGAGCCGAGCCCCACCGTCCCGCCCCGCGCCCACCTCGCCGTCGTCGCCCCCGACTTCGAGGCGACCGTCGCCCGCCTCCGCGCCGCCGGCTTCGAGCCCGAGCCGCGCCGCCCCCACTGGGGCGCCCCCCGGGCCGCTGGTCACCGCCCCCGGCGGCAACCGGATCGAGCTGATGGCCGCCCCGCCCGCGCCTCAGGCCTGAGCCGCGCGCGATCAAGCGGCGCGGTGCTGGCGCTTGGCGCTGAAGAGGTCGAGGTCGGCGCGGCGCAGGAGGGCCTGCGCGTCGCCGCCGTCGGCGGGGAACATCGCGATCCCGGCGGCGGCGGAGACGGGTAGCTCGAGGTCGGTGCCGTAGCCGCGGTTGCGGATCCGGCGGCAGAGGCGGGCGGCGACTTCCTCGGCCTCTTCGGCGTGGGCCTCGGGGACGATCACGGCGAACTCGTCGCCGCCCTGGCGGAAGACCGAGTCTTCGCGGCGGACCTCGTCGTCGAGGGCGCGGCCGATCTCGGCGAGCAGGGCGTCGCCGGCGAGGTGGCCGTGCTCCTCGTTGATCTGCTTGAAGCCGTCCAGGTCGATCAGGATCAGCGCGAACTCGCGGCGGCGGCGGCGGTGGCGGGCGACTTCCTCGTCGAGGCGCTCGTGCAGGGCCCGGTAGTTGCCGACCCCGGTCAGCTCGTCGCGGCGGGCCAGCTCCCAGAGCGCCTCCTGGTTGGCGTGCAGGCGCCGCGCCATGACCACGACGCCGAGCGCGAGCAGGGCGAGGCAGGCGACCTCGATCAGCGCCAGGATCAGCCGGTCGCGGCGCGGAGAAGGTGCCGAGCAGCTGCGGCACCAGCAGGCCGGCGCCGATCGCGACCAGGCCGGCGACGAGCAGGCCGGCGCCGATCGGCGTCCGGTTCGGCGGCAGCGGCGGTGGCTCTGATCGCGACATGTGCGGCATCTGCACGGGGTATTCCCCGCCCGAGCGCAGGATATGCGGCGCCGGCCGTCCTGTCGCCCTGCGCCGCGCGAGCCGGCCGGCTGCGCGACCCGGCCGACCGCCCGACTACGATGCGCCGGTGCGCTATCCGGTCGAGGAGTTCACCGCGGAGGAGCGAGCGGCTGCTCGCCCCCCACTTCACCAACCTCGACCGGCCCGTGTTCGCCCTGGTGAACCTGCCCGAGACCGTCAAGGGGGCGCTTTTTGCCCGCTATTCGCGCTATTCCGGGACGGTGCGGCGGCTCTACCTGGAGGAGTTCGCCACCGATGCGCCGGCCGGCGGCCGGCCCTTCGACGACGAGGAGGGCGACCCGCGCCGCGCAGCTGTACGAGCGCATCTTCGTCGGCTACGGCGACGACTCGATCGCCCAGGTCGGCGGCGCCCACGTCGCCTGCGAGTGGGTCTCCAACGTGCTCACCAAGCTGCTGCAGCGCGGCCGCCTCGCCGCCTACCTCGAGCAGTCGACCCGCTACATCCCCTACGACAAGCCGCTGCCCGGCGGCGGCTACCGCTTCTACCGCGACGAGCGAGCTGGGGCCCGAGTTCGCGCGCGGCGATGGACGAGCTCTTCGCGATCTACTCGCGCTCGCTGAGCGCGGTCGAGGAGCTGGGCGGCGGAGCGCTGGCCGCGCGGCGACGGCGAACCGGAGGGGCCCTGGCGGCGCTCGATCCGGGCCAAGGCGCTCGACCTGCTGCGCGGCCTGCTGCCGGCGGCGACGCTCAGCCACGTCGGCATCTACGCCTCCGGCCAGGCCTACGAGCAGCTGATCCTGCGGCTGCTCGCCTCGCCGCTGCCGGAGGCGCGCGAGTACGGCGGCATGATCCTCGCCGAGCTGCAGCAGGTGATGCCGAGCTTCGTCTCCCGGGTCGAGCGCCCCGACCGCGGCGGCGAGTGGATCTCCTACCTGCAGCAGCGCCGCGAGCAGACCGAGAGCTGGGTCGCGCGCCTCGGGCTCGACCGCCGCGGCAGCGGCGACGGCGCGCCCGTCGGTCGAGCTGCTCCACGTCGACGGCAGCGAAGAGGACCTGCTCGCCGTCCTGCCTGTTCGAGGCGTCCGAGCGCGCCGGAGACCGAGATCCTCGCCCGCATCGACGTCCTCGACCGCGACCGAGCGGGCGCAGCTGCTGGCGGCCGCTGGCCGGCGAGCGCGCCAACCGCCGCCACCGCCCCGGCCGCGGCTTCGAGGCGCTGCGCTACCGCTTCGAGATCGTCTCCGACTACGGCGCCTTCCGCGACCTGCAGCGCCACCGGATGCTGACCTGCCAGTGGCAGCGCCTCGGCCCCGACCTCGGCGCCGGCGTCCCCGACGAGGTGGTCGAAGCCGGCGTCGGCGGCGAGTTCGAGCGCGCGCTCGAGGTCTCCCGCGAGGAGTACGAGCGCCTGCCGCCGCCGGCCTCGCCGAGCTGGCGCCCTACGCGCTCAGCCTCGCCTACCGGATCCGCTACACGCTCGACCTCAACGCGCGCGAGGCGATGCACCTGATCGAGCTGCGCTCCGGCCGCGAGGGGCACCCCGGCTACCGCGCCGTCGCCCAGGCGATGCACGAGCGGATCGCCGCCATCCACCCCGGCGTCGCCGCCGCGATGAGCCACGTCGACGACTCCGCCGAGCCCCGCCTGGAGCGGATCATGAGCGAGATCCGCACCCACCGCAAGCGCGCCCACGCGGCCGAGCAGACCGAGGCGCCGCCGGGGCTGAACCCGCTCGGCTAGGGACGGGAGCGGCGCTAGTCGCGCTGCTTGCGCTTCCGGCGCCCGCCCTCGCCGGGACCGGCGTCACCCGAGTCCGACGGATCGAGGGGCTCGGGCCTTCGAGGCTTTCCGCCGCTTTCTCGCCCGGCGTCGGCCAGGGGACGGCTTCTCCCGCCGCCCAGGCCGGTGGCCTGCCGCCGGGGAGCCGGCCGAGCAGGAGCAGGCCGAAGTAGATGAACCAGATCATCGTGAACTGGACCAGGAGCAGCAGGGCGGCGACGCCGAGAGCCATCCCCAGGGAGCCCCAGAAGCGGGTCAGCAACCCCACCCGCATCGCGTAGAGGCAGGTGTAGAGGAGGGCGAAGGCGAGGCCGAGGCGACCGCCTAAGCCGAAGCCGATGGCGGCGCCATGGGTCGGGGCTTCGCTGATCGCGTTGGTCGCTTCCTCGTCGGCGACCTTGGTCTCCGTCGCAGCGTTCGAGCGCGCGCCGCGGGCGTTGGCGCCGCCGTGTTCTTCGCCGAACTCTTTCGCGCCCTTGTCCTGCTGTTCGCTGCGGCATTCCTTGTCCGCTTCCTTGGCGGTGATCCCCGGCTTGGCGGTAGCCGGCGACGAAGGCGTTGCCGGCGTCGTCGGTGGCGACGGCGTTGAGCACGGCCGCGGCCGAGAGGAAGAGCGGGGCGGCGATGACCAGGCCGATCAGCTGGTTGCGCACGCGGCCGCTGCGCGCGGCCGTCGCTTTGAAGAGGAAGAGCAGCGGCGCGACCAGGAAGACGAAGCCCGCCGCCTGCAGCGCCGCCGCCAGGTTGACGGAGGAGCTGTGTTCGTGGGCGGAGCGCAGCAGTTCGGCGTCGCCGTCGCCGCTGACGGCGCCGATCGCGAAGGCCGAGGCGATGACCAGGGCGACGCCGGCGAGCGTCGCCAGCCCCGCCGGCACGAACCAGCGTCCCTCCCACTCCAGAATCTCCGCCTTGTTGCGCAACCGCCTCAGCCCCTTTCGTGGAAATCGAACCGGGGCAGCGCCCAGGGAGTCGTACGCTACCGCGCATGCCCAACGCACAGCGCACCCCCGTCGTCCCGCTCGAGGCCGGTGCCGGCCCCGAGAACCCTCCCTGCCCCGCCTGCGGCGAGCCCCTCTTCGGCTGGCTCTCGCCACAGCAGGGGCTGGGCGGCCCGGTCAGCCGCTGCGAGAGCTGCGGCCTCGGGGTCGTCGGCGACGACGCCGAGCCCGAGCAGGCGCTGCGCGAGCTCGACCGGCTGGGCGGGGAGCGGGGAACCCGGATCGCCAACCGCGCCAGCTACGCCGCCGCGCTCGGCAGCGCCGGCTGGGCCGGCCTGGAGCCCGGCGCCCGCTACCTCTTCACGGTCGAGGCGGTGCGACGCCTCATCGCCCGCCGCGACCAGGTGGTGAAGTCGAGCCGCTGGGCGCCGCTGGCGCGGGCTCGCCGCGACCTGGCAGACGATGCTCAACAGCGTCACCTTCGGCCACAACGTCGCCCTGGCCGCGCTCGGCCGCGGCGAGGCCGGCGCGGCACGGCACCGCTGGCAGCGCCGGATCGACGCCCTGGCCAGCGTCGTGCTGGCGATCCCGGCGCTGGCGATCGCGCTCCCGGTCGAGCTCGCCGGCGGCATCTTCCGCCGCGGCGCCGTGGTCTCGCTGAAGTTCGAGCTGCTTTAGCTGAGGCCTTCGCGGGCCTCTCGCACCAGAGTCACGGACTCCGGGAAGAGGACGCGGATCGCGTCGCGCACCTGCATCGCCTGCTCGTCGGCGTTGCCGGTGAGGTCGAGCTGGTTGATCGAGGCGACGGTCATCTCCACCGCCAGCTTGATCGCGTTGTCGGCCCAGGCGACCCGCTGGGAGGACTGCATCTGCTCCGAGAGCTCCTCCATACGGGCGCGGAACTCGTCGGGGTCGCCGAAGAGGTTGAAGGGGCTGCCCTCCATGCACCCATGTAAGCAGACACGGGGCACTCGTTGGCACAGAGTCTTGGCTTTTTGCGCGCCACCCGTGCGCCCGCGCGCCCTAGCGTCGAGGGGGATGCGGCACGGGGAAGACCGGGAGCGAGGATCGGCGAGCGTCGAGCAGGCGGGCCTGGCGGCGCTGGTCGCCCTGCTGCTGCTGGCCGCGATCGCCGCCGTGGCCGCCGGCGGCGAGGTCGACGCCGGGCGCGGCCTGGCCGGCACGATCGGCAAGCGGCTCGCCTGCGCGCCCACGCCTGCCCGACGCCTGCTCCCACCACCCCCTCGTCCCCGCCTACGGCTGGCCGCTGGCGCGCGCTGGCCAGGGCGCTCGCGCCGGCGCCGGTCGCGCTGCCCGGCCCCTCCGGCCTGCCGCTGGCCCCGGTCGACTTCCGCCGCTGCCGCCGCGAGAGCTGCGCCGTCGCCGCCGGCCCCCACCTCACCGCCTCGCGCCGCCGCACCACCGCCTTCACCGAGGTCATCGACCGCCGCGCCGCGCTCGGCTGGGTCGAACTCGCCTACTGGCTCTACCGCCCGACCCTCGGCTGGGAACGCCTGGTCAGGCGCGCCGACCAAGCCCAGGTGGACGCCGCCGCCGGCGTCGAAGTCCTGCTCCGCGACGACCCCGCCCTGGTCCCCCTGGAGACCCTCCCCGGCCGCAACCACTACGAATTCCCCGCCGGCGAACGCCCACCCTGGCAGTGGCACGTCGCCAGCCGGTATCCGGGCTGGTCGAGCTGAGCCGCGCCTGAGCCGTCAGCCGACGATCGTGGTGATCAGGTGGCCGATCGCGAAGCCGACGCCGGCGCTGACGCCGCCGATCAGCAGCACCTGCAGACCGGCCAGCGGCCGGGGCTGGCGGGCGACGGTGCCCTTGATCACGCCGAGGGCGAAGAGCGCCACCAGGGTGCAGGCGAGACTGACGATCAGCGCCGGCGCGATCAGCGGCAGACGGCGTAGGCCAGAGCGGGATGAAGGCCTCGCCGAGGTAGGTGAGGCCGACGACGAGGGCGTCGCCGAGCGCGGCGCCGCCGACGTCGGGCGAGAGGCCGAGCTCCTTCTGCACCTTGGTGCGGAGGAAGACGTCGGGGTTGGCGGCGAGGCCGGCGGCGACCCGTTCCGCGTCGGGGCGCGGCAGGCCTTCGTCCTCGAGGATCAGCGCCAGCTCGGTCGCCTCGCGCTCGGGTTCCTGTTCGACCTCGAGCCGCTCGTCGGCGATCTCCGCCTCGTACAGCGCCTCCTCCGCCTCGCTGGCGAGGAAGGAGCCGCCGCCCATCGCGATGCAGCCGGCGACCGCCTCGGCGAAGCCGGCGACGAGGATCGCCGCCCGCCCGGGGTTCGCCGCCGCCATCCCGGTGACGACGCCGAGCGGCACCAGCAGCCCGTCCTGGGCGCCGAGGACGAACTCGCGGATCCGCGACGATTTCTCGATCCGCGCCGCCTCGGCCAGCGCGTGCTCCTCGATGTGGCGGCGGCGCCCGCCCGCCCGGCCCCGCTGTGCGCCTCGTCGGCCATCGCCCTACATCTTCCCGGGTCCCGGCGGTGGCAGCGGGGCGTGTCGTGGTCCTGACCGCCTCAGCCGGCGAC
>CAVZBR010000012.1:0-93055 GCA_963773585.1 uncultured Gammaproteobacteria bacterium | reverse complement strand
GTCCGAGGTGATTGATAACCAGATGCAGGTGGTGCCCGTTCTGCCGTTGCGCGACGTGGTGGTCTACCCGCATATGGTGATTCCCCTGTTTGTCGGACGGGAGAAATCAATCCAGGCTTTGGAAGCGGCCATGGGCGCCGACAAGAAGATTCTGTTGGTGGCGCAAAAGAGTGCCGAGGTCGACGATCCCCAGGCGGACGATATCCATCGCGTCGGAACGCTGTCGACGATATTGCAACTGCTCAAATTACCGGACGGCACCGTAAAGGTACTGGTAGAGGGCGCCGAACGGGCGCGCGTCGTGCATTACCTGAGCAAAGACGAATTCTTCTCGGCCCAGATCAACGTGGTTGAAACGACCGACACCAGCGACAATCGCGAAGTCGAAGTCTTGATGCGTTCGTTGTTGGGGCAGTTCGACCAATATGTGAAGTTGAATAAGAAAGTACCGCCCGAGATTTTGACTTCGCTCTCCGGTATCGATGACGCAGGGCGCTTGGCAGATACCATCGCCGCGCACATGTCGCTCAAGCTGGATGAAAAGCAGCACATTCTCGAAATCGAAGATGTGCGGGCACGCCTCGAGCATTTGCTGGGCCTGGTTGAAGGCGAAATCGACATTCTTCAGGTCGAGAAGCGGATTCGCTCGCGCGTTAAGCAGCAGATGGAAAAAAGCCAGCGCGAATATTATCTGAACGAACAGATGAAGGCGATCCAGAAAGAGCTGGGCGACCTCGAAGACGCGCCGAACGAGCTGGAAGAACTCGCCAAACGCATTGAGAAGGCGCGAATGCCCAAGGAAGCCCGCGACAAGGCGCAGGCGGAATTGAACAAGCTCAAACAGATGTCGCCGATGTCTGCGGAAGCAACGGTGGTCCGCAATTATATCGATTGGCTGGTTGGTGCTCCTTGGAAGAAGCGCACCAAGATCCGTCACGATCTGTCGGAGGCCGAGCGCACCCTTGAAGACGATCACTATGGTCTGGAAAAGGTCAAGGAACGTATTCTCGAGTATCTTGCCGTCCAGCAACGGGTGAAAAAGCTCAAGGGACCGATCCTTTGCCTGGTCGGGCCTCCGGGTGTGGGCAAGACCTCTCTGGGCCGCTCGATCGCCCGTGCAACGAACCGTAAGTTCATTCGTATGTCATTGGGCGGCGTGCGCGACGAGGCCGAGATCCGCGGCCATCGGCGGACGTATATCGGTTCCATGCCGGGCAAGATCATTCAGAACCTGAGCAAGGTCGGCAGTCGCAATCCGCTGTTCCTGCTGGACGAGATCGACAAGATGTCGATGGACTTCCGTGGCGACCCTTCCTCGGCGCTGTTGGAAGTACTCGACCCCGAGCAGAACCACACCTTCAACGACCATTACCTCGAGGTCGACTTTGATTTGTCCGACGTGATGTTCGTCGCAACGGCGAATTCGCTGAACATTCCAGCGCCGTTGCTCGATCGTATGGAAGTCATTCGCATCCCCGGATACACCGAAGACGAAAAGGTCAATATCGCGCAGCGCTATCTGCTGGCGAAGCAGATCAAGGCGAATGGCATCAATGAGGACGAGTTGGCGGTCACTGAAGCGGCGATCCGCGATATCGTGCGCTATTACACGCGCGAAGCGGGCGTGCGTAATCTCGAGCGGGAAATCTCCAAAATCTGCCGCAAGGTGGTGAAAGAGATTCTGCTCAAGAGCAGCGACAAGAAGCTCAGTGTCACGCCCAAGAATCTGGAGAAGTATCTCGGCGTGAAGCGGTTCCGTTTCGGTAAAGCCGAAGAGAACGACCAGGTAGGACAGGTCACGGGACTTGCGTGGACCGAAGTCGGCGGCGAACTGCTGACCGTGGAAGCGGCGCTGGTTCCGGGCAAGGGCAAGTTGACCTACACCGGACAATTAGGCGACGTGATGCAGGAGTCGATTCAAGCTGCCATGACCGTGGTGCGCAGCCGCGCAGCGGCGTTGGGTATTCAGCCGGACTTCTATCAGAAATTCGATATCCATGTGCACGTGCCCGAAGGGGCCACGCCCAAGGATGGCCCGAGCGCTGGCGTCGCCATGTGTACGGCGTTGGTGTCGGCACTGACCAAGATCCCGGTGAAATCCGCGGTCGCCATGACCGGCGAGATCACACTTCGCGGTGAAGTATTGCCGATCGGTGGATTGAAGGAAAAGCTGCTGGCAGCCCATCGCGGCGGTATTGGTATCGTGCTCATTCCGGAGGAAAATCGCCGCGACCTTGCGGAGATCCCGAAGAATATCAAGGGACAGTTGGATATACGTCCGGTAAAATGGATTGACCAGGTCTTGGACGTGGCGCTGCAGCATGGGCCCGTGCCACTGCCCGATACGGGTGAAGACCTCGGTTCCAAGGACAAGGAAGAACCCGCGACCAAGGAAAACGGCGTCCGCGCGCACTGAGTTCCGGTTCGTACCCGAAGTGATTTACCAACAAGGCACACCTGCTTCGCCAGACCGAAGCAGGTGTGTCGTTTTGTGGTTCCTGTAACATACTGTAAATAGCCAAAAAACAGCCGATTTCGGTTGACACGTGAAATGCGCGGCTGGTATAAAAGCCGCTCGTTTTTTATGTATGCGGATGGTGGCGTTCGCCACCTCCGTGTAATCGATTGGCCCGCGTGGGACGGCATCCTGTCCCGACAGAAAGGGGAGGAGTATGAACAAAGCAGAACTGATCGAGGCCGTTGCCGAAGCGGCTGATTTGTCCAAGGCGTCGGCTACCCGCGCTGTGGATGCAGTGCTGGATTCGATCACCGGCACTTTGAAAGCCGGAGACCAAGTTAGCCTGGTCGGCTTCGGTACGTTCCAGGTACGCGAGCGCGCTGCACGTACGGGTCGCAATCCGCAGACCGGCGCGACGATCGATATCGCGGCGGCAAAGGTGCCCAGCTTCAAGGCTGGCAAAGCACTGAAGGATGCCGTAAACTAGCGCGCTCTCCCCGGGGTGCTTAGCTCAGTTGGGAGAGCGTCGCCCTTACAAGGCGAATGTCGGGGGTTCAAGTCCCTCAGCACCCACCAGTGTTCGGAGTGGTAGTTCAGTTGGTTAGAATACCGGCCTGTCACGCCGGGGGTCGCGGGTTCGAGTCCCGTCCACTCCGCCAAGTTTGTGTGATCCCAAGTCTGATCCCCAGGTTTGATCAAGGGCGCTTCGCAGGAAGCGCCCTTTTTTTTCTGCGCTATGATATGCGCGCAATGTCTGGACCATAGGGCATTGAATTCGCTAGCCCAAACCGAAGTCGAGAGCACCGATGCTGTTAGCTATTAGAGACCGGGCCACCGGTTGGATCGCGTGGATCATTGTTATCTTGTTGATTATTCCGTTCGCCTTATGGGGAATCCAGCAATACCTGCATGGCGGCTCGGAACCTGTCGTCGCCAGCGTCGGTGGCGCGGATATCACCAGGATTGAACTTTCGAAACAAGTGCAAAGAGTTTTGCGCGATGCAAAAGAGCGTCCGCAAGGTGAGGCAGCGGCCAAACTTCGGCGTCGAGTACTCGACAGCATGATTGCCGAACAGGTACTGGTCGAAACGGCGCGCGACGAAGGCATGCGCATCCCGGCGGCGCAGGTCAATGCGTCCATTAGCCAAGTACCGGCGTTTCAGGTGGACGGGAAATTCAACCAACAGCGCTATATCCAGGTGCTGAATGCAAACCGCATCAACCCAACGCAGTTCTGGGCGCAGGAGCGACGCGACTTGTTGCGCCAGCAACTACTCGGGGCGGTTGGCGAGAGTGCGTTCGCGACTGAGCACGATGTCGACGAACTCATCCGCTTGCGGGACCGCAAAGTGGCCTTGTCCTACGTAGCAATCGCCGCAGACAGATTCAAAAGTTCCATCGAAGTATCCGACGCCGATATCAAAACCTATTACGATCAGCATGCGGCGCAGTTCAAAACGCCGGAACAGGTCAAACTGAAGTATCTCAAGTTGGATCCCGAAACGTTGGCCTCGTCCGTTCCTGTCACCGAGCAGGACTTGAAACAAATGTTCAATGAGCGGAAGGACAGTTTGTTTCAGCCCGAACAGCTTCAGGCAGCGCACATTTTGATTGCGCTCCCGAAAGATGCGGACCAAAAGGCAGTCGATGCTGCACACCAACGGGCTGTAGACGTCCACAAACGAATCGTCGCGGGCGAGGATTTCGCAAAGCTTGCCAAACAATATTCCGATGACAAGGCGTCTGCATCCCAGGGTGGCGACATCGGTGTCGTGCACGCGGGAAGTCGAGACGAGTCATTCGAACTGGCGCTCGCTGACCTCAAGGAAGGGCAGGTGAGCGAGCCGGTGCGCACGGCAAACGGCTTCGAAATCGTGAAACTGACAAAGCGAATCCCAGCCGGACAACCGACCTTCGCCCAGGCAAAGGACCGCTTGGCGCAGGAGTACCGGCGGCAGAAGGCAGAGGAACAGTTCTACAAGAATTCCGAATCGCTTTACGACCTGACATACGAAAACCCGATGAGCCTCGACGTTGCGGCATCGGCCCTCAACCTGAAAGTTCAGGAAACCGGCTGGATCGGGCATCAGGGTACGAAGGAGGGACTGGGTTCGCAGCCCGACGTACTCAAGGCGGCGTTCAGCGATGAGTTGCTCGGCAGCGGTAATCTTGCCGATGCTGTGAACAGCAAGCTCATCGAATTGAAAAAGGGCGATGACGACAAGCAGCTCAATCCGGTTGTCGTCTTTCGGGTAAGCGATTTTCGGCCGTCGGAGCTGAAGCCTTTGGATCAGGTCCGCGACCAGATCATCGACCAATTGCGCGATCACAAAGCGCATGAAAAAGCCCAAGCCCAAGCGCAGGACCTGCTGAAGCAGTTGCACGGCGGCGCGAATCTCGAAGTGGTGGCAAAACAGGGGGGCTTTGACGTCACCGATGCCGGATGGGTCGGACGTCGGGAAAGTTCCAAGCCTGAGTCGATCATTAATGCCGCCTTCGCGCTCGGAAAACCTGCCAAGGGCGAAGCCCGCTACGGAACGGCGGCGCTACCCGGCGGTGGCGCAGCGGTGCTGGCAGTTACGGAGGTTCACGACGGCGATCCCGCTCAGGTTGCGAAGCAGGAAAGGGAATTCATCAAGCGTCTGCTAGTGCGTGCTTACGGGACTACCGAAACTGGAGCGCTCATCGACGATATGCGTAGTCGTGCCGACGTGACGGTGGACGAGCAAGCCCTTGCGCGGGGTGATGAGAATTAAGCTGCATTGGCAGATTCTGGTCGCCCTTGCCCTGGCCGTCCCGGCCGGGGTGCTCACTGGCACTTCGGCGGGGGTACTGGGCATCAGCGCGTACTCCGTTTATGTATTTCTCGGCACATTGTTTCTCAATGCGCTGAAGATGATCATTGTGCCTCTGATCGTATCGTCGATCGTAACAGGCGTTGCCGGTATCGGGGGCAGTCGCAACCTGGGGCGCATGGGCGGCAAGACCGTCTTGTATTATCTCACCACCAGCTTGTTTGCGATTTTGGTTGGGCTGGTGATTGTGAATATTACGTCGCCGGGCCTAATCAACGGCCAGCCGGCCGGCGACATCCTCGGGCTTCACACCGCAGACAGCGCGGCGGTGGCTGCGAAGGTGGAAGGTCGCGGCGTCCACGATATCGTGGGCGTGCTGCTTTCGATTGTTCCTCCAAACATATTCTCTGCCGCAGCCGACGGACAAATGCTCGGCTTGATTTTTTTCAGCCTGTTGTTTGGTTTCTTCATCACCCGAATCAGCGAACAATATGCAGAAGCGCAGTACAACTTCTGGCAAGGATTGTTCGAAGTGATGATGCGCATCACCGACTGGGTCATGAGGTTCGCGCCGATTGGCGTGTTCGGTTTAGTGGCTAAAGTCGTGGCGGGAATGGAAGGTGAAAATCTCGGCCAATTGGCCAGCACGCTCGGGGTGTTCTTTTTGAGCGTTGTTGCAGCGCTTGCGGTACACGCGTTCGTTACGCTGCCACTGCTGTTGCGGTTCCTTGCCAAGGTCAAGCCAGGCCGGCACTACCAAGCGATGGCACCTGCGTTGTTGACGGCGTTTTCTACCGCCTCCTCGTCGGCAACGTTGCCGCTGACCATGGAATGCGTAGAAAAGAACGCAGGCGTATCAAATCGAACCTCGAGTTTCGTGCTGCCGCTCGGCGCCACGGTCAATATGGACGGCACGGCGTTGTACGAATGCGTTGCCGCGATGTTCATCGCCCAGGCCTATGGCATCGAGCTGGGTTTCGTGCAGCAATTCACCGTCGTATTGGTGGCGCTGCTTACATCGATCGGAGTCGCCGGCATTCCCGCCGCGAGTCTGGTCGCGATTGCGATTATTTTGGGTACCATTGGCCTGCCCGCTGAGGGTATAGGACTGATTCTCGCGGTCGATCGGGTCCTGGACATGATGCGCACATCCGTAAACGTATTTAGCGACTCGGTGGGCGCCGTCGTGATTGCGCGTACCGAGGGCGAACAAGGCGTACTGGCAGAGGCGCGACCACGCGCCTGAATTCGATGCTGGCTAAACTGTCACAGCGCCATCCCGACGATATTGAAGCCGCCGTCGACGTATACGATTTCACCCGTGATGCCCGAAGCAAGATCTGAGCAGAGAAATGCGGCCGTGTTGCCGACTTCTTCAATGGTCACGTTGCGCCGCAAGGGCGCGGTACGTTCGACGTGGTCGAGCATGCGGCGAAAATCGCTGATTCCCGCTGCGGCCAGTGTGCGAATCGGACCTGCGGACACTGCGTTGACGCGGATGCCTTCCGGGCCGAGAGAGTTGGACATGTACCGCACATTGGCTTCAAGGCTCGCCTTGGCCAGGCCCATCACGTTGTAA
Organism: uncultured Gammaproteobacteria bacterium; assembly: GCA_963773585.1. Classification (GTDB taxonomy): domain Bacteria; phylum Pseudomonadota; class Gammaproteobacteria; order JASBUN01; family JASBUN01; genus CAVXJN01. Next base: position 86,223 of record CAVZBR010000012.1, on the reverse strand, counting down.
TTGGGCATTGCGCGTTCTGCGCCGAGGTAGCTCAAGGTCAGAAGCGCGCCGTTGCGGCCTTGCATCATATTGCGCCCGGCCTTTGCCAACGCCGCGAAACTATAGGAACTGATATCGTGGGCAGTCGCGAAACCTTCTCGACTGACCGCATCCAGATAGTCACCTTCGAGCTGTTCGCGCGGTGCAAATGCGACCGAGTGAATGATGATGTCGAGATGGTCCCAGTAATCGTCCAGGTGCTCGAACACCGCGTCGATCTGCTCGTCGCTGGATACGTCGCACGGCAAGGTGATTTCGGAACCGCATTCGGCGGCAAACTTTTCCACCCGGTCCTGCAACTTTTCATTCTGGTAGCTGAACGCCAGTTCGGCACCTTCGCGATGCATCGCCTGGGCGACACCCCAAGCGATGGAGCGGTTGCTTGCCAGGCCGACGATCAGTGCATTCTTGCCCGAAAGGAATCCCATAATGATATCTCTGCAGTTGCGCTTTACTGTACCCGAGCGCGGATTGCGCCGAGCCCGGCTTTTTACCCAAATGGTTTCGGGATTTTAACAAAGTCGCCGCTACGTGCCAGCGTTGATTGCCTCGCCGACGCCGGCCGGATAGTTGATGTTTATATTGCCATCATTCATGCTCGCGACGATGTCCCCTATAGAGACCCGCATACCCAGCAGGGTTAGATCCGCATGGCTACAGCCGCGGCGCTGGCTGCTGGGCGGGTTGATTGCTGTCGGTATCGTGACGGGTGGCTGTGGCCGCGAGCCGCTCAATAGCCCTTACCCCGCCGAGGAGCTGGGCCGGAACATCCTGTATTCCTCGTTTGCCGAACGGCCCAAACATCTTGACCCGGCGCGCTCCTACAGTTCGAACGAGTACGCGATCATCGGGCAGGTCTACGAGCCGCCGTTGCAGTATTCGTTTTTGAAGCGGCCCTATACGTTGGAACCGTTGACTGCCCAGTCCATGCCGGACCCCGCATATTTCGATGAACAGAACCGCCGCCTTCCCGCGGACGCAGATGCGGACCAGATTGCCTACAGCGTTTATGAGATCCACATTCGCCAGGGGATTATGTACCAGCCCCATCCTGCGTTCGTACAGGATGTTGCGGGGCATTACCCGTATCAGCACTTGAGCGAGAAACAACTCGAGGGAATGACGGCGCCGGGCGACCTGCCGCAGCAGGCGAGCCGCGAAGTGACTGCGGAAGACTACGTGTACGAAATCAAGCGGCTGGCATCTCCCCGCCTCAATTCGCCTGTGCTCAGTATTATGGGGGACTATATCGTCGGATTGCAGCACTTCAGCCGGCAGCTCGCAAAAATTGCAAAAGAGCGGAGCGACCCCAGTGCATTTCTCGATCTTCGCAAGTATCCGCTTGCCGGCGTTCAAGTCGTCGACCGCTACACCTATCGCATCAAGGTAAAGGGTAAGTACCCACAACTTCTGTACTGGCTGGCGATGCCGTTCTTCAGTCCCATCCCCTGGGAGGTGGACCGTTTCTACCATCAACCCGGACTCACAGAGCGCAACATCACATTGGACTGGTTTCCCGTCGGCAGCGGCGCGTACATGCTGACAATGAACAACCCCAACCAGCGGATGGTGCTGGAGCGCAATCCGAACTATCACGACGATTACTATCCCGAAACCGGGTCCGCGGAAGACAAAGCGAGCGGCATGCTGGATGACGCGGGAAAACGTCTGCCTTTCATCGACAAAGTGGTGTACAGCCTGGAGAAGGAAACGATTCCCTACTGGACGAAATTCCTGCAGGGCTACTACGACGTTTCGGGCATTTCCTCCGATAGCTTCGATCAGGCTATTCAGTTTTCCGGCGAAGGCGATCCGACGCTCACTCCGGCCATGCGCGCGCATAACATTCACTTGAACACGGACGTTGCTCCGAGCACCTATTACCTGGGCTTCAACATGATGGATCCAGTGGTCGGTGGCGAAAGCGAAGAGGCGCGCAAGTTGAGGCGCGCAATTTCGATCGCCGTTGACTACGACGAATTCGTCAGCATATTTCGCAATGGGCGGGGTATCGCGGCGCAGGGGCCGATTCCTCCCGGAATTTTCGGTTACCAGAAGGGCGAGACAGGCATCAATCACTACGTCTATCAATGGAAGAACGGTGAACCGAAACGGCGCAGCATCGAAGAGGCGCGCAAGTTGCTGGCGGAAGCGGGTTATCCGGGCGGCAGGGACGCCAAGACAGGTAAACCGTTGTTGATAAATCTGGATGTACCAGGAGGCGGACCGGAGGACAAATCCACTTTCGATTGGTACCGCAAGCAATTCGCAAAGCTCAACCTGCAATTGCAGGTGAGATCCACCGATTACAACCGGTTCCAGGAAAAGATGCGCAATGGTACCGAGCAACTGTTCATCTGGGGCTGGAATGCGGACTATCCGGATCCGGAAAATTTTCTGTTTCTGCTCTACGGCCCCAACGCAAAAGTGGAGCACGGCGGCGAAAACGCCGGCAACTATGACAATCCGCAGTTCAACAAGCTGTTCATGCAGATGAAGAACATGGCCAATGGGCCGGAGCGAAGGCAGCTGATCGAGAAGATGCTCGAAATCGTGCGCCGTGACGCGCCTTGGGTATGGGGTTTCCATCCCCGCGAATTCGTTCTCCATCATCAGTGGTATTACAATGCCAAGCCCAACCAGATGGCGCACAACGCGCTGAAATACAAGCGTATCGATCCGCAATTGCGGGCCCAAAAGCGGCTGGAATGGAATCAGGCCGACTTCACACCGCTATGGGTCGGCCTGGCGTTATTGGTGTTGTTGGTGATGCCGGCGGTGATCATCTACCGTCGAAAGGAACGGGCACCGGCGATCGAAAGCGGCCAAGCCGCGGTGGGAAACGGGTAAGAACAGGGATGCTGGCTTATATTCTGCGCAGGGTTTTGTACGCGATTCCGATTTTGATCGGAGTCAATTTACTTACGTTTGCCCTGTTCTTCATCGTCAATAGTCCCGACGATATGGCGCGCATGCAGCTTGGTGCCAAGCACGTCACGCCGGCGGCGATCGAGCGTTGGAAAGAGTCGCGAGGTTACGACAAGCCGCTGTTTCTGAACACCAGGGCAAAAGGCGTCGCGAAATTTACCGACACCATCTTCTATGAGAAGTCGGTGCGCCTGTTTGTATTCGATTTTGGCAGCGCCGATGACGGGCGCAATATCAGTAGCGATATACATCAACGTATGTGGCCGAGCCTTGCCATTGCGATACCCGTGTTCATCGTCGGATTGCTTGTGAATATTACCTTCGCGATGTTGCTGGCCTTTTTTCGCGGTACCTACGTCGATGCCTGGGGCGTCGTGCTGTGCGTTACATTGATGTCCATATCGACGTTGTTCTACATCATCGCCGGACAGTTCGTGGTGGGAAAGATGCTCGAACTCGTCCCGATCTCAGGCTTTCGCGCCGATGGCTGGGATAGCGTGCGCTTTCTCATTTTACCTGTCGTCATCGGAATCGTTGCCGGTATAGGCGCTGGCACCCGCTGGTACCGGACCATCTTTCTGGAAGAGATCGGCCGCGACTACGTGCGCACGGCTCGTGCGAAGGGGCTGTCCGAAATCCGGGTACTGTTCAAACATGTGTTGAAAAACGCCATGGTACCGATCCTGACGGGCGCGGTAGTCGTGATCCCGCTGTTGTTCCTGGGCAGTTTGCTGACTGAGTCATTTTTCGGCATTCCAGGTCTCGGCAGTTACACCATCGATGCTATTCGGCAACAGGACTTCGCGATCGTCCGGGCGATGGTGTTCCTGGGTTCGGTCCTTTATATCCTCGGTTTATTGATGACCGATCTGTCGTATACATTGGTTGATCCAAGGATTCGATTGAGCTGATGTCTGCCAAGTTGACAGCGCATTGGTGGTTTTTGCCGTCGCTCGCGGGTTTGGCGTTGATCGCTCTGCTTTGGCTCGGGCCGCTGATGGTGGGCGTGCTGCCGGTTTATTTGTGGACCGACCGGTTGATTTTTTTGCTGGTGATCATGACTTTCTTTTTGGTCGGCTATGTTCGCCACCGCGAGCATCTGCGCGGCCCCTGGTCGCGGGTATTGCGCGGCCGATTGACGATGGTAGCGGCAGTGATCCTGTTCGCATACGTCGTGGTGGGACTAATGGATTCGGTGCACTTTCGTACACCCTTGTCCACTCGGGGCAGCGACGCCGTGGCGTATTCTCCGAACGTACGGAGTGTGTTGGACGTTGCTTTGGGGCCGTTGGCGTCTCAGGTCGAGAAAACCTATTCCGCGCCCTTTGCGGCTTTTCTTTACAGCAAGGAAACCGTTGAAACCGAAAGTGGCCGCCAACGCGTGTTTCCCCGGCTGCACTACGGCGGTGCTCATTTGCAGGATCCACAGCACCAACGGACAACCGACATCGTGTTACGTTCGCTGCGCGCCGCAGTGGAAGCAATCGTTGCGTGGTTGATCTTGAGCGGCATTGCCGCCGCGTTCTGGGGGCGACGCTCCAGGCAGCCGATATTCAAAGCATGGCGTCTACTGATACGGGGCCAGGCGGCACTGCCGTGGCACGCGGCTTTCTATACGTTGTTGGTGCTGCTGTTTCTGGTGTTTTGTGTGGTCAGGCTGGGTCCTTACTATCACATCCTGGGCACCGACAAGGTGGGCGTGGACGTCCTGTACCAGGCGATCAAGAGCATCCGCACTGGGCTGGTGATCGGCACACTCACGACGCTGGTAATGTTGCCTTTTGCGATATTGCTGGGAATTGCCGCTGGTTATTTTCGCGGCTGGGTCGACGATGTGATTCAGTACTTTTATACCACCCTGAGTTCGATCCCTGGTGTATTGCTAATTTCCGCAGCGATTCTCTCCATCCAATTGGTTATCAATAATCATCCGGAAATGTTCGAAACCGGTGCCCATCGGGCAGATCTGCGTCTGCTGGCGTTGTGCGGAATCCTGGGAATTACCAGCTGGACCAGTTTGTGCCGGTTGTTGCGCGGCGAGACTCTCAAGCTCAATCGCATGGACTACATAGAAGCAGCCACCGCCTTCGGGGTGAGGCACTTCACCATCATTGGACGCCACATCCTTCCAAATGTGATGCATATCATTTTGATTGTCGTGGTGCTCGATTTCAGCGGCCTGGTATTGGCGGAGGCCGTGTTGTCCTATGTCGGCGTCGGGGTCGACCCTTCCACCATCAGTTGGGGCAACATGATTAACAGCGCACGTCTCGAAATGGCGCGCGAACCCGTGGTCTGGTGGACCCTTTTGGCTGCTTTCATATTCATGTTCACACTGGTGTTGTCGGCAAACGTGTTCTCGGATGCCGTGCGCGACGCCTTCGATCCGCGACTGCGAGACAATCCATGAGCGATACGCTGCTACGAGTCGAGAACATGAGCACCTGGCTGGCTTCAGCCCGGGGCCAGGTGCGCGCCGTCGATGATGTGAGTTTCGATATTCGACGCGGTGAGACATTCTCCCTGCTGGGAGAGTCCGGATGCGGCAAGTCGATGACGGCGCTGTCCATCATGGGATTGGTACCGACGCCGGCCGGTCGCATCGTAAGTGGTCACGTATGGTTGCAGGATCAGGATCTGACCCGCTACTCCGAGATGGCCATGCGCGGTATTCGCGGCAACCGTATCGCCATGATCTTCCAGGAACCAATGACTTCGCTGAATCCGGTGCTGAGCGTCGGTGAACAAATCGGCGAGTCGTTGCGCCGGCACAAAGGCATGCGCGGACGGGCGGAGCAACGCAAAGCTTTGGATCTGCTGGAAGCCGTGGGTATTCCGGATCCGGAACGGCGTTATCGTGAATTCCCGCATCAGCTTTCCGGCGGCATGAAACAGCGGGTCATGATTGCAATCGCCCTCGCGGGCGACCCGGAGCTGCTGATTGCCGATGAGCCCACCACTGCTTTGGACGTCACCATACAGGCCCAGGTGCTCGATCTGCTGCGCCGTTTGCAGCGGGAAACGGGCATGGCTATTCTGCTGATCACCCATGACCTGGGGGTGGTTTCGGAAATGACCGACCGTGTCGCCGTGATGTATGCGGGGCAGGTGGTGGAACTGGCCGACCGGCACGAGTTTTTCAGCAATCCCCGCCATCCCTATAGTCGCAAGTTGTTCGAGTCCCTTCCCAGTCTGGAGAAACGGACCCGCACCCTGGAGGTTATACCCGGGTCCGTGCCGGCCCTGACCCAAGCATTCACCGCCTGTCGTTTCGAGCCGCGCTGTGATTATGCTTGGCACACGTGTGCCGAAATCGAGCCGCGCTGGACGGCCTTGGCCGCAGAGCAGGGGGTGCGCTGTCATCTCCATGATCCGAAGTACGCCGGCGACGGCGCGCGCACTCGTCCGCGCGTCGGTGGCGAAGCGGCGCCGGCTCCGCCGAACGGCGCTGAAGCGTTGCTTTCAGTCGCCGACCTGCAAGTGCATTTCCCAATTCACAAAGGTTTGTTGAAACGCACTGCGGGCTACGTATATGCGGTGGACGGGGTGTCGCTGGAGATCAAAAAAGCACATACCTTGGCACTGGTGGGCGAGTCGGGTTGCGGCAAGACCACGGTGGGTAAAGGGATCCTGCAGCTGCTGCGCGGCTACACCAAAGGCAGCGTGCGTTATGACAGTCTTGATCTCATGCACTTGCGCGGTGAGCGGCTGCGAAGGGCGCGGGCCAACTTTCAGATAATTTTTCAAGATCCCTTCTCATCCATGAATCCACGCATGCGGGTGGGCGACATCATCGAGGAGGGCATGGCGGCGCAAAATGTCGGCAGCAACCGCGCTGCGCGCCAAGCGCGGGTCGACGAACTTCTGCAACACGTGGGCTTGGCGCCTGATATGGCGCGCCGTTATCCCCATGAGTTCTCCGGTGGCCAACGACAGCGCATTTGCATTGCCCGGGCGCTGGCGGTGAATCCAAAATTGATCGTGTGCGACGAGCCCACCAGCGCCCTCGACGTCTCCGTCCAGGCGCAAATCCTGAACCTGCTCAAAAATCTGCAGAACGATTTCGACCTGTCATATCTCTTCATCACCCACGACTTGTCCGTGGTGGCCTACCTGGCCCACGAGGTGGCGGTGATGTACCTGGGTCGAATCGTCGAGCGGGGACCGGTGGCCGACGTGCTCAATAACGCCAAGCACCCTTACACCCGGGCGCTGTTGGCGGCGGTACCCGTGGTCAACGACGAGCGCGGCGGTAGCAAGGTTATCCGCTTGGAGGGCGATATCCCGTCACCCAGTAATCCGCCCCATGGTTGTCACTTTCATCCACGTTGTCCGCACGCGATGCCGATATGTCGGCAACGTTATCCCGAGTCGACCGGCGGCGAGCACAGTACCCGGTGTTTCCTGTACCTGCCGCATTGAAAGGTGGATGCGCCAGGCATGTCGAGTGCATTCTAGAAAAGTTATATAACGTACCGAAAGTCGGTGGATTATTGAGCCGAGCAAGCCGAGTCATGCAGGATGTCCAACACCTCCAGATTCCCCTTATCTGACGCATTTGGTATGATTTCCGTCTTTCCACGGCCGTGTCGGCCGCTTTTTTTTGCTTTGCAATATCAACCCGAGGCGCACATGAGCAGCAATCCGAGGTCATTTCATCCGCCCCAGCGTACCCTGATGGGTCCGGGCCCCTCCGACGTTAATCCGCGTATTCTGGAAGCGATGTCCCGTCCGACCATCGGTCATCTGGATCCGGTGTTCGTGGAGATGATGGAAGATCTCAAGAGCATGCTGCAGTACGCGTTCCAAACCGAGAACGAGCTGACCTTTCCAGTGTCGGCCCCGGGTTCCGCCGGCATGGAAACGTGCTTTACAAATCTGGTTGAGCCCGGTGACAAAGTCGTGATCTGCCGCAACGGCGTATTTGCCGGCCGCATGAAGGAAAATGTGGAACGGGCGGGCGGTGTCGCGGTGATGGTCGAAGATCCCTGGGGTCGCGCCGTCGATCCGAATAAGCTGGAAGATGCGCTCAAAGCCAATCCGGATGCCAAGCTGGTCGCATTCGTGCATGCCGAAACCTCCACCGGTGCCCAGTCCGACGCCAAGACCTTGGCTGAAATCGCCCGCCGTCACGATTGCCTGACCATTGTCGACGCGGTGACCTCGCTCGGCGGCACGCCGCTGAAAGTGGATGAGTGGGGTTTGGACGCCGTGTATTCCGGCACCCAGAAATGCTTGTCCTGCACGCCTGGTCTCTCGCCTGTAACGTTCAGTGCACGGGCGCAGGATGCAGTGAAAGCTCGCAAGTCGCCGGTGCAGAGTTGGTTTATGGACCTGAATCTGGTCATGGGCTATTGGGGATCGGGAACCAAGCGCGCCTACCACCACACGGCGCCGATCAACGCGCTGTACGGACTGCATGAAGCGCTCGTGCTGCTGCACGAAGAAGGGCTGGAAAATGCCTGGCAGCGCCACGCCCATAATCACCAAGCGCTGCGCGCCGGGCTGGAGGCGATGGGCTTGGCCCTGGTGGTGCCCGAAGCCGAGCGATTGCCGCAGCTCAATGCGGTGACCATTCCCGAGCAGGTCGAAGACGCCGACGTGCGCAAGCGACTGCTGATGGATTACAGCTTGGAAATCGGTGCCGGGCTGGGCGATCTCGCGGGCAAAGTGTGGCGTATCGGATTGATGGGCTATGGATCCAATCAGCGCAATGTGCTGTTTGCCCTGGGCGCGCTGGAAGCATTGCTGAGCGAGATGGGCGCCGAACTGCGACCCGGCGCTGCGATCAGCGCCGCCCGGATCGTATATTCGGGCACCAGCGCGGCCCGCCCCGCATTGGCCGCCGCCGAGGTCAGCCGCTCCCGGACTGCTGGGTAACGTCCACGTACAGCGTAAGGCGCTGGCCCGGTTGCAGGTAATGTCCCTTGCTGAGGCCGTTCCAGCGCCGTAGCTGATCTACGGACACGCGGAATCGGCTGGCGATGCGTGACAATGAATCGCCGCGCCGCACGGTGTAGTGTATGGACCGCACGACGGCCGCCACCGGCAGCGCGTGGGCAGAGTGGCTGCCGCGGCCGCTGTTATCTGTTACCCACAGCACCAGTTTCTGTCCCGGGTGCAATACGTCCCGCGGCGCCATGCCGTTCCAACTCGCCAGTTTGCGCACTGGAACTTTGTATTGGCGCGCGATATCCCAGAAGGTATCGCCGTGACCCACGACGTGCGTCACTTTTCGGCCGCCGTTGCTGCGTGCGTGCAACGACTGGCGTCTTTGTTCCGCGGCCAGGGTGTATTGCTTGAAGGACTTGCTCGCGACTGGAATCAGCAAATGCTTGCCCGCGACGATCGTGTTGCCTGACAGGTCGTTCACGTGACGCAGGACCGCCGGCGTGGTGCGATAGTGTTTGGCGATCGCGATCAGCGAGTCGCCGCTGCGGATACGGTAGCGTTCCCAATGCAGGCGCTGGTCTGCAGGTAATTCCGCAAGTCGCTGTTCGAACTCATCCTGGCGTTCAACGGGGATCAACAACCGGTGGGGTCCGTCCGGATCCGTCGCCCAGCGGTTGAACCCAGGGTTGAGCCGATACAGGTCTTCAATGCTGAGCCCCGCCATATCTGCGGCCAGGGCAAGGTCCATTTGCCCGCCCACGTCGATGACCGCAAGTTGCGGTTCATTGACGATGGGCGCCAGCGAGACGCCGTATTTTTCCGGCTCGGCGACGATCGCCGCGATGGCCAGCAGTTTGGGCGCATAGGATTCCGTTTCCCGGGGCAGATCCAGGTACCAGAACGTGGTCGGCAGACCTTTGCGCCGGTTGCGCTCGATCGCGCGCTGTACGGTGCCTTCCCCGGAGTTGTACGCCGCCAGTGCCAACAACCAGTCGCCGTCGAACTGGTCGTGCAGCTTCTGCAGATAATCCAGCGCGGCGTTGGTCGCCGCCAGTACGTCACGGCGGCCGTCGTACCACCAGTTCTGTTTCAACCCATAACGGCGCCCGGTACCGGGGATGAATTGCCAGATGCCGGCGGCGCGGCCGTGGGAATAGGCAAACGGTTGGAATGCACTTTCCACGATCGGCAGCAACGCGATTTCACCAGGCATGCCGCGGCGTTCCACTTCTTCGACGATCAAGTGCAAAAACGGTTCGGCGCGTTCTGTGACCCGCTCCAAGTAGTCGCCATGACGGGCATACCACTCCAGATGGGGCGTCACCCGGGCATGATCGTATCCGTGCAGGCGGAAATCGTCGCGCAGGCGCTGCCAAAGATCCGCCTCGACCTCCGGAAGAGCGTTCTGCGTCTCTTCGGTTTCGGCGCTCGTGACCGCTGCGGCTACGTTGCGTTCGGCTTCGGCAGCCGTACGCTGCAACGCTTGGGCGCGATCGATGGTTTCGGAGTCGGTGGCGCTGAGGTCCTGTGCCGCGTTGTCGCTGTCTCGGGCGGCCGTGCCGACGGTTTGGGAATGATCGCGCGTCGCCAGCGTGCTGCAGGCGGAGAGCACAAGCATCATTGAACAAGCAATTGCGAGCAGCCGCATCGGCCATTTACCCCATTTTTCTTATGGTCGGTGTACGTGGTCCATACGGTACGCAACCTGGTGCAGCGGCGCAAGCGTGCCTGCCGCCACGACCCATGTCCAGCATATCGGACACGGCTAGTCGATCTGTAGCGCGAATGCCGCTGGCGATTGGATTTCGCAGCCACAACGCTGTGATATCCTCAGCGGCAAACATGAGACAGCGCCGACCCAATTGCCCCCAGTCCACCAGCCTGGGCAGCCAGTTGCGCCAGTGGTATGAACTACCTCTCGGCCAGGCGCTGCGCGCCTGCGAGCAGCAGCGGCTTGAAAGCATTCTACCCGACTTGTTTGGTTACCATCTGCTGCAAGTGGGTGCTCTGGCAGACGGCGTACTGTCGGCCAGCAGAGTGCTTCATCGCGCGGTGATGGCGGTGGGCGACGAGCCCCGTGGCGAACATAGCGCCGGTTTGTGTGGCGATCCCGCGCAGTTGCCGATTGCGGGCGACTCACTCGACGCATTGGTGCTCTACCACACCCTCGATTTCGCACCGGATCCGCATCAGGTGCTGCGCGAGGCCGAACGGGTCCTGGTGGCGGAAGGCAGTATCGTCGTGTTGGGATTCAATCCGTGGAGTCTGTGGGGAGTGTGGCACGCCCTGGCGCGTCGTCGCGGCATACCCTGGTGCGGTCGATTCGTGGGTCTGAGCCGCTTGCGGGATTGGCTCAGTTTGCTGGGTTTCGAAATCGTGTCGACCGGGCAGTTGTTCCGCCGCCCACCGCTGCACCGTGCGGCGTTGCTCGACCGTTTGGCTTTCATGGAGGGCGCGCTCGGGCCCGGTGGCGTGTACGTCATGGTGGCGCGCAAGAAAGTGATGAACATGACGCCGGTGAAGCCGCGGTGGCGTCCGCGCCGTAGTCTCGTGTCCGGGCTGGCGGACACGGCATCGCGCAATGCGGCACGGATACGGTCGGACGCGGTCGTCCGTGGCTGAGGTTCACATCTTCACAGACGGTGCGTGCCGCGGAAACCCAGGCCCGGGTGGCTGGGGTGCGCTGTTGCGTTACAACGGCAGTGAGAAGACCCTTAAAGGCGCCGAGGCCGATACAACCAACAACCGGATGGAACTCACCGCAGCCATTGTCGCCTTGGAGTCGCTCACGCGCGCATGTGATGTGGTATTGACCACGGATTCTCAGTACGTGCGCAACGGCATCACGCAATGGCTCGCGAATTGGAAGCGCCGCAACTGGAAGACCGCGGGTCGCAAGCCGGTCAAGAATATCGACCTGTGGCAGCGTCTCGATGCCGCAGCGTCCCGCCATCAGGTGCGCTGGGAATGGGTGCGAGGTCACAGCGGTCATCCGGAAAATGAGCTGGCGGACCAATTGGCGAACCAAGCCATTGACGAACTAGTGGCAGATACCTGAATGCGGACGACGTCGCTGACCCGCTGGCTCGGCTAGTACAATTCCAATTGAACAGATTCGCGCTGGGGGATTGCCGATGCGACAGATCGTACTCGATACCGAAACTACCGGACTGGAAACCGCCGATGGTCACCGCATCATTGAGATCGGCTGTGTCGAGCTGTTGAACCGCCGTCGTACCGGCAACGATTACCACCAATACTTGCAGCCCGAACGGGCCATCGATGCCGGAGCCGTCGAGGTGCACGGCATCACGGACGAATTTCTGCGCGACAAGCCTCGATTCTGCGATATCGCCGAGGATTTTCTGTCCTACATCCGCGGTGCGCAGCTGGTGATACACAATGCCGCGTTCGACGTCGGCTTCATCGACCACGAACTGAAACGGCTGGGGGCAAAATGGGGCGCGGTGGCGGGTGTGTGTACCGTATTGGACACGCTTGCCCTGGCGCGACAGATGCATCCGGGACAGAAGAACAGTCTCGACGCGCTTTGCAAACGTTACCAGATTGACAATACCCAACGGGTCAAACACGGCGCCTTGCTCGACGCTGAGATTCTCGCCGACGTGTATCTGGCACTCACGGGCGGGCAGGTGACGCTCTCCCTGGGCGGCGCGGAGGCGGGTTCCAAAACCCATAGCGAAAGCATCCGCCGTCTGCCGACGGATCGGCCCCGCTTGGCGGTGATCGCGGCCAGCACGGACGAACTGGAGGCCCATGCGGCGCGTCTGCAGTGGATCGAAAAGGTAAGCGGCGGAACCTGCGTGTGGCTGCAGCAGCCGGAATGAGTCGATCAGTCCTGCGGCGGTTGCGGCGCGGCCGCACGTTCCGGCCGCTGGCCGGTAACGTCGATCGCTTGCAAGCGAATGTGCAATGCGGCCTGTGAGAGCAGGTGCGCGCTGACGGGCGCCGTGATGAATAGAAAAATCGTCACCAGTACTTCGTGTACGCTGATGGCTCCGGCGTGGCTGAAATGAATCGCTGAGGCCAACAATATGGCGCCGACGCCCAGGGTCGTGGCCTTGGTCGGGCCATGCAGACGAGTGAAGAAGTCCGGCATGCGCCAAAGCCCGATCGAGCCGATTAGCGCGAACGCCGCTCCCATCAGGATCAAAACGGAACTCACGATTTCCGCGATCATATCCGCTCCCCTATTCGATAATGTCGCCGCGCAATACGAACTTGCACAGGGCGATGGTGCCGACGAACCCCATCATGGCGATCAATAGCGCGCCTTCGAAATATATCCGGGTGTTCAAATGGATGCCGAGTAGCACCAGCAACGCGATGCTGTTGATATAAAGCGTATCGAGCGCAACGATCCGATCCGGCGCGCTCGGGCCGCGCAAAAGGCGAAGCAGATTCAATGCCATGGCGAGGCTGATTGCAGCAAATGCAATTGCAATGGCGATGCTCAACATGGAAAGACCTCCAGCAAGGGCGCTTCGTATCGTTGTTTGATGTTTGCAATCAGTGTTTGTGCATCATCGATATCGAGGCCGTGTACCGTTAGCTGACGGCGGTCGAGAGAAAGTTCCGCCGATACGGTGCCGGGCGTCAGCGAAATGAAGCTGGTCAGCATCGTGATCGCGACCGGATCGGTCAATTGCAGAGGAACGCTGACAAAGCCGGGACGCAGTGACGCACGTGGTCCGAGAATGCGTTTTGCCGCCTGAAAATTCGCTGTGACGATATCGATCAGTACCCGGCCGAACAGCAACAACAGCCGCGCGGGGCGGCGCACGCGGGAACGATAGGGCCAGAAATTATGACTGTAGTGCGGCAGCGCAACGGCCAGGACGGCGCCGAGCAGCATTGCACCCAGCCCGACTGCGTTGGTAATCAGCAACCAGAATAGCCAGAGTACAAGACTGAACAGTGGATGCGGGAACCAACGTTTCATCGCTGTACCTCCCCGGAGGTCGGCATCTGATTTGCCAGTACCGCGTCTATGTAGCCTTGTGGACTAAGCACCTGACGTGCGGTATCGGCCGTGAATCGAGCTACCGGACCTGCCCAGACGCTCAAGGCGATGCTGATGGCCAGCAGTCCTGCGCATGGTAACGCCGCAAGAAAGCGCGCGCTGTGTGGATGCTCCGCGGGTTCGGGCGGCATGGTTTTCCAGAACAAAGCGCTGCCGGCCCGACTGAAAGCGAACAAGGTCAACACACTGCTCAACAACACCACGGTCCAGATCGAACCTAAATGCGTGTCGTGGAACGCCGCCTGAAGCAACAGCAGTTTGCCGATGAAACCGGAAAACGGTGGCATCCCGACGATCGCGGTGCCGGCCAGGATGAACAAGGTGCCGAGCAGCGCGGGCTGGGCGACAGCGACCCCGTAGTCAAAACGGTCGCCGTGACCGGGGCGTTGCTGTGCCACCAGGTCGGCAAGCAAGAACAAGGCGGCCAGCACCAACGTGCTTTGAGCCAGATAATAGAGCCCGGCGCCGACTCCAGGCACCGTGAACATGCCGAATGCACTGAGGATGACGCCGACCGACACTATTACTGAATATGCGGCGACGCTGCGAATGCTCTGGCCGGTGAGCACGCCAAGACTTGCGAGTGATAAGGTCGCAAGCGCCGCGGGCAATAGCCAGGGCTCGATCAAGTCGGCGCCCGGACCGGCCTGCGCGCCGAAGGCCAGCGTGTAGACGCGCAGGATGGCGTACGCGCCGACTTTGGTCATGATCGCGAACAGCGCTGCTACTGGTGCACTCGCGGCGGTGTAGGCGTTCGGGAGCCAGAAATACAGCGGCAGTAACGCGGCCTTGGCGGCGAATACGATGAATAACAGCATGGCGCCGAAGCGCACCAACCCGGCGCGTTGCGGATCCATTGCTGCGACCCGCTGGGCGATATCGGCGAGGTTGAGCGAGCCCAGCGCGGCATACAGTAACCCGGCGGCGATCAGAAACAATGCCGAAGCGCCAAGGTTGAATACCACGTAATGAAGTCCGGCTTGCAGGCGGGGCGAGCCGCCGCCATGCAGCAGTAGGGTGTAGGAAGCGATGAGCAGTACTTCGAAAAACACGAACAGGTTGAACAGGTCGCCGGTCAGAAATGCACCGTTCAGACCCATCAGCTGCAGTTGGAACAGGACATGGAAGTTGCGGCCGCGGTCGTCGGTGCCCAACGCGGCGTACATCAAGCTGAAAAACGCCACCAGCGCCGTGAGGGCCACCATCAACGCGCTCAGTCGGTCGAGTACCAGAACGATTCCGAACGGCGCCGGCCAAGCACCCAACTCATACACGCGATACATGCCGTCATCGGTGAGCGTCAACAGACCCAGACTCACGCCCAGGAGCATCAACGTCGAGGCCCCGGCGATGATCCGCTGGCGGGTGCGCGCGCCGCGGCTCACGAACAGCAACGCCAGCGCCGTGCACAGGGGAAGTACGATGGGTGCGATCAGCCAATGATTCACGGTTCGTCCCGGGGTAGAGGTTCAACGCCGTCGACATGATCGGTACCTAGAACGTGACGGGTGCGCAGCGCCAAAACCAACACGAACGCGGTCATGGCGAAGCCAATCACGATGGCGGTCAGCACCAATGCCTGGGGCAGCGGGTCGGTATAAGCGCTGGCTTGCGTGTCGATCAGGGGCGGTTGATCGAGGCGCAGGCCGCCGCTTGCGAACAGCAACAAGTTGACTGCATAGGACAACAGCGTCAGCCCCAGCACCACGGAAAACGTACGTGCCCGAAGCATGAGATAAATACCGCAGGCGCCGAGCATTCCGATTGCGCTGGCGATCAGGAACTCCATGTTTGGTCCCCGACTTGTTGTGGACCGCTGACGCGGCCGAGCCTTGCCAGAATCAACATCACCGAACCGATAACGGTCAGAAAGACTCCGAAATCGAAAGCCATGGCGCTGGCAAGCTCGATATTACCGACCAGCGGCAGCGTAACGTGACCGAAACTGCTGGTGAGAAACGGTGCGCCGAACACGAGGCTCGCCAGACCGGTTGCCGTCGCCAGCGTCAGGCCCAGAGCGATGATCGTGCGTTGCCCTGCGTGGAGGCGATCGCGCGCCCACGCGGCGCCACTGGCGAGATATTGGAGAATCAGTGCGATCGACGTGATCAATCCAGCGATGAAACCGCCGCCCGGGGCGTTGTGGCCGCGCAGCAGTACGAACACCGAGACCATCAGCGCCAACGGCAACAGCAATCGGGACAGCACCTGCAGCACCAGTGGATGAGGATCCTGCGACCAGCGTCCATCTGCGTCGTCTCCATGAGGACGATCCATGTAAAGACTGCCGAGCAAAGCAAAAATGCCGAGTGCGGCAATCGCGAGCACGGTGCTTTCACCAAGGGTGTCAAAGCCGCGGAAGTCCACCAGGATGACATTAACTACGTTGCGACCGCCGGCCTCGCCGACGCTGTGTTGTAAGTAGTACTCGGAAATGCTTTTCCCTGGCGCCAGCATCGCATCCCAGGCCAGCAGTGCCATACCAAGCCCGCCGCCCAGTGCCAATACGATATCCCGGCCGCGCCGCAAGACGCTGCTTTCCGGCGGTGATTGCTGCGGCAGAAAGTACAGGGCCAGCAGCATCAGGATGATAGTAGTGATTTCCACCGATAACTGCGTCAATGCTAGGTCAGGTGCCGAAAGCCGGGCGAAAGTCAGCGAGACCACCAAGCCGATGACGCCCACGGCGATCAACGCGAACAAACGCTGCCGATGGCACAAAACCACGGCCATGCCGGTGACCATGAGGCAGCCCCAGGCCACTACCGCGACCGGGTCGAGCGCCGTCTGCGCTGCGAATCCACCTGCCAGAAGTGCGGGTGGGTTTCGAATCCACTCCGCGGCAGCGACCACCAGCGCCGATCCGGTCAACAATGCGAGGTAACGCTGCAAGGAACCATTTTCCAATAGGCCGGTCAGCTTGTGCGCGAAGTTCAGCAGATGTCGCAGCACCCACTCGAACGCGGCTCTGCCGCTCAAGGGAGGAAGCACTTCTTCGAAGATATAAAACATCCATCGCCGCTGAGTATAAAGGGCGATACCGGCCACCAGCGCAATGGTGCTCATGAGCAAAGGCAAACTGAATCCGTGCCAGATGTTCAAGCTATAGTTCGGCAGCGTGACGCCGACCACGCTCGAGGCCGCGACTTGCAGCAAAGCGCCGATCGTGTAGCCGGGCAGGGTGCCCACCAGCAGACAGACCGCGACCAGTATCTCCACGGGCACCTTCATGTAGCGGGGTGGTTCGTGGGGCGAGCGCGGCAGATCGATCGGCTCACCATTGAAAAACACATCGTGGACAAAGCGCACGGAATAGGTGACCGAAAACACGCCGGCCAGGGTCGCCAACAACGGCAAAAGCCAGCCCCATTCGCCTAACGGCGCCAGGGCGACGGCTTCCGAAAAGAACATCTCCTTGGACAGAAAGCCGTTCAGCAACGGCACGCCTGCCATAGCGGACGCGGCAATAATCGCCAACGCGGCCGTGTGCGGCATGTATTTCCACAGTCCGTTGATGCGGCGCATGTCGCGGGTGCCGGTTTCGTGGTCAATGATGCCGGCGGCCATGAACAACGAAGCCTTGAACGTGGCATGGTTGATGATATGGAACACGCCGGCAACTGCGGCCAGCGGCGTGCCCATGCCGAACAACAGCGTGATCAGCCCCAAGTGACTGATGGTGGAGTACGCGAGCAGGCCCTTGAGATCATGTTGAAAAAGCGCCGTATAGGCGGCGAACAGCACCGTGATCATGCCGACCCCGCCCACCAGGTAGAGCCACCACTCGGTTCCCGCAAGCGCCGGGAACAACCGCGCCAGCAGAAACACGCCCAGCTTCACCATGGTGGCCGAATGCAGATAAGCGCTGACCGGAGTTGGCGCCGCCATTGCATGGGGCAGCCAGAAATGGAAAGGGAATTGCGCGGACTTGGTGAATACACCGAGCAGGATCAGCACCAGGGCCAGCGGATAGCGGGAATCGGCTTGAATCCGGGCGCCGCTTTCGAGAATGGTAGTCAGATCATAGCTGCCTGCCATCTGTCCGAGGATCAGCAGGCCTGCCAGCAGCGCCAGCCCACCGCTGCCGGTGACCGCCAACGCCATACGTGCCCCTTGGCGGGCATCGGCCCGGTGTTTCCAGTAGCCGATCAGCAGAAATGAGCTCAAGCTGGTCAGTTCCCAGAACACCAGCATCAGCAGGATATTGCCCGACAGCACCACGCCCAGCATCGAGCCCATGAACAGCAGCAGCAACGCATAGAAACGGCCCATGGGATCATCCGGAGACAGGTAATAGCGCGCGTAAAGAATCACCAGCAGGCCGATGCCGAGAATCAACAGGGCGAACAGCAGGCTCAGGCCGTCCAGGCGAAACGACAGCTGCAATCCAGCTTGCGGCAACCAGTCCCAGACATCGGAGACGACGTGGCCTGCAAAGATCTCGGGCGACTGGAACAGCAGCACGATCAGAGCGAGTGCCGCCACGGCGCCCGCCGTCCATGCGCTCTGGTTACGGCCGAGACGGATTGACAGCGCGGGCAACCCGGCGCCTACCAAGGGAATCAGCGGAATCAGCAGCAGGTTCATTGGCGGTTGGGGTCGCTGGGCACCGGCTGTCGCCGCGGGTAGGGGGAATCCGCGCCCGCCAGGGGCCGGCGGAAGCGCGGCGGGCAGCAGGCGGTCATTGCAATTCCAGGGAAAAATACGGACCGAAATCCATGATAACGGCGTTGGCCGGAAGTGGCCATAGCCCGACGGTCAACATCGGCGCGGGTTCAGGTTACAATTGGCGCCCGTTTCCAGATCCAGCCAGATCCATGACCATCAGAGCTCGTTTTGCCCCCAGTCCCACCGGTTACCTGCACATCGGCGGCGCCCGCACCGCGTTGTTTTCCTGGTTGCACGCCCGCAAGCACGGCGGGCGCTTCATATTGAGAATCGAAGACACGGATCTGGAGCGATCCACCGCCGAGTCCGTGAACGCGATTCTCGAAGGCATGACCTGGCTCGGGCTCGAATACGACGAGGGGCCGTTCTATCAGACCCAGCGCTTCGACCGCTATCGGCAGATCATCACCGGCTTGCTGGATTCGGGCCATGCCTATCGCTGCTACTGCTCCAAGGAGCGCCTCGAAGCGTTGCGCGCCGAGCAGATGGCAAACAAGGAAAAACCGCGTTACGACGGCCATTGCCGGAATGCGGCGCCGCGCTCTCCCGACGAGCCCCACGTGATCCGCTTCCGCAATCCCGCCGAAGGCGCGGTAGCCGTGAACGACCTCATTCGCGGCACGGTGGTGTTTGAGAATCGCGAATTGGATGATCTGGTGATCGCCCGCAGCGACGGTTCGCCCACCTACAACCTTACGGTGGTAGTGGACGATCTCGATATGGAAATCACTCATGTCATCCGCGGAGACGACCATTTGAACAACACGCCGCGGCAGATCAATATCCTTCGGGCTCTGGGTGTCGAGCCACCGGCCTATGCACACGTGCCGATGATTCTCGGTGCCGACGGCAAGCGCTTGTCCAAACGTCACGGCGCGGTGAGCGTGATGCAGTACCGGGAAGACGGTTATCTGCCGGAAGCGCTGCTCAACTATCTGGTCCGGCTGGGCTGGTCCCACGGCGACCGGGAAGTGTTCTCAAGCGCAGAAATGATCGAATTGTTCGAGATCGCAGATGTCAACCGCGCCGCATCGACGTTCAATCCCGAAAAGCTGCTGTGGCTGAATCAGCAATACATCAAGAACAGCGATGCGGCGCACGTCGCGCACCATTTGAGCTACCAGTTCGGCAAGTTGGGTATCGATCCGAGCGACGGCCCCGACATCGTCGAAATCGTTCGATGCCAACAGGAGCGCGCCAAGACGCTGGTGGAGATGGCGCAGAACAGCGCGTTCTTCTATCGCGATTTCGACGACTACGATGAGAAGGCAGCGCGCAAGAATTTCGGCGCCGATATTGAGGCGCCCTTGCGCGCGTTGCGCGACAGTTTGGCGACGACCGATTGGCACCGCGAAGCGATCCATGACGCCATAACCGGTACCGCTGATCAGTTCGAACTCAAATTGGGAAAACTCGCACAGCCCCTGCGCGTCGCCGTGTGCGGTGGCACGGTGTCACCGCCCATCGACGTCACGGTATTTCTGCTGGGCCGTGACACCACGTTGCGCCGACTGGATCGCGGGCTCGATTACATCGCCGAGGCTGCGCGGGCGCGCGCTTGACAGGTTTCGGGGCGCAGCGTACAGTACCCGCCTTTCCGGGGCTATAGCTCAGCTGGGAGAGCGCTTGCATGGCATGCAAGAGGTCGGCGGTTCGATCCCGCCTAGCTCCACCAACTTCCGCGGGTTCCCAGACCCGTACTCCCTGAAATGGACAAACATCTCGGCCGGTACACTGTGTTCGCAGGCGTCGCGATCATCGCGGCTGGCCTGATAGTGGGCTTCGGCGCCATGTTCTTCGCCCCCGACAGTTCCCTGGTAAAAGCGATCGCGCTCATCCCGCTCGGCTTCGTCGTGCTGCTTACCGGGACGGTAGTGGCGCTTTTGGGCGGTCGCTAATCCCACGCGCCGCGCGTTGCTTGCGGCGCAACGCGGTGCAAATCCCCAACAGCCCGAGCCCGAACAAACCGATTGTCGAAGGTTCGTCGACGCTGCGTACGGCTGCTGCGGTTACAGGGCGTGCGCAGGGCGACGCGGCCGCTATATTGCCATAGCCCGGCGTGCTGCAAGCGAGCGCGAAATCGACGGCGTTCCGATCACTGTCGATGCCGTTGGGCAAACGCGCCAGACTCAGGTTCGCGTCGCGATTGTTGTCCGCTGCCGTGAGGCCCGCGCCGCCACCCAGGCCGGCGATGTCGCCCTCGTAAATGAAGCTGTCCACCTCCTGTGCGCCGAGTAGCAATGCGATCGCATCCGGGGCTCCGTTCTGGATCAGATTGGTGTCGGGGGATGCGTCCTGATCGCAATTGACCACTTCGTTGGGATTGCCGCACACAACGTAGTACGCGTCGTTGAGGAGCATCACCGGTGCTAGCGGCAGTGTCCGATAGGGCGCTCCGGTGCTGCCATTGATCAGCGCGAGCGCGTACCCCGCCAATGATGTTGCCGTTCCGCTATTGAACAATTCGATGAACTCGCCGGTGTCGGCGCCCGGCTGGTCGTAATCCGCCTCATTGATGACCACGCCTGCCGAAACCAAATTACTGTAGCCCCAGATCAGCGCAGCGCTCATACAATGTGTTAGCAAGCGGGCGCCGCCGCGGGGTGTGGGATTCGCGTCCATGGGATCGTGCTCCTTGTGACTCCAGCATTGGAACACACAGGGTAGGGGCACTCGGACCGCGCAGGCTATGGACTCAGGATTACGATAGTGTCGGCTGGTGCTGACTTCGGATGTAGGATTTATCTGACGCCGGGGAAGTACCAGCCCGGCTTGTGCCGGGCTGGCCGATACAGTTCAGTGCAATTCAGTGCGTATTGAAAGTCAGGCAACGCACGGTGCCGCCCTTGATGCCGACGTCGATACTGTCCGCCATACATTCGAAATCGTCGTTGTGACTGCAGGACGTGACCTTGCACGCGCCCACGCCCGCCATCCGTTGCGCTTCCCGGGTATGACCGGCGGAATCCACATAGGTATCGCAGCCCGGATGGGTGCCGTCCCCGACCGTGATCGCACGCGCGTGGCAGCAAGCATCCACGTTGTACGCGCATTCGGTCGCCGCGCACTCCGATACCATTGGCATGTCGATGGTCATTTGCATGATAGACCTCCTTCGCGGGTTCCATTTGGAATCGGTCAAATCGTTATCTGACACTAGTTCGCAGCGATACCCTGTCAAGCGCCGGCACTGCGTTTGCGCGGCGTTGTTCTAGGCTTCGAAGGACCGGATGCGCATTACCATGACCAGGAGGGAGCCATGCCTACGACAACTACAGTGCAACGAATTCGCCGCGCGGTGCTTGCGGCAGCCATAAGCGCAGTGTGGATCGGCGGCGCCGCCGTGGCGGCAGATCAGCCTGCACAGCCAATGATCAAGGCGCGCGCACAGCTGCTCAACGCCCAGATCAAGAATCGCCAGGGCGAGGACCTGGGCGAGATCGAAGAGTTGGTCCTGGATAAGACTGGACAGATCAAGTACGTGGTGATTTCCCACGGCGGGTTTCTCGATATCGGCGACAAAGTGGTTGCTGTGCCGTGGCAGCCGAGCCAGGTTTCTTTCGACCAAGACAACGTCGTAATGGATATTTCCCGGCAGCAATTGGCGCAAGCCCCTGCCTTCGAAAAAGACAAGTGGCCTGACATGAGCGGGCAGGAATGGGAAGCCAAGGAACGCACGTTCACCGACAGCTATGCAGCAAAGCACGAGGTCAATGCCCCCGATACGAAGGTTTCGTTTGAAAGCCTTGATACCAATCGTGACGGGCATGTGACCAAGGATGAAGCGCAGGCGGACAAAGCGATCAGTGCGCGTTTCGCGAAATTGGATCGCAACGACGACGGCAAGTTGTCGCAGTGGGAATTCAACGCCTATCGGCAGCCGGCCGGAATGGCGGCAGCCGAGCCGTCCGAGAGTCCGAGCGAGCAGGCGCGCGCGTCGCTTACGCCGGAGCAGCAAAAGCAGCGCAAACGTATCGCGGAGTCGAGCGAACAGCAGAACGTCACCAAGGCCGCCAACACCGAAAGCAAGGCCTCCAAGGGCGGCGGCAATACCGGAAAATCCGCCGGCCAGACTGCCAAGGACAGCGAATCGGGTTCTGAGCAGCAGCGGATGCAGTTCGGGCAATTGGATAAGGACTCCAGCGGTCGGCTCGATCGCAATGAAGCCAAGGCATCTGACGAGTTGGATCAGAAATTCTCCGAATTCGATCGCGACCGCGACGGTACGATCGATCGGGCCGAATTCAGTGCCTTCGAAAACGCAGAGGCAGGATCGGCGAAAACCGGACAACAGCAACACGATCAACAACCGGAGCCAGAAAGCGGTCGCGATCGATCCTCGCAATAACATTGGGCCGCGGGCCCCGGCCGGAGACCGCCGGTGTCCGCGGTACCGATGCGTGATCTGAATCCACTACTTACCTGTCCCGGAACCGGACACGGCAACGCGCCGTGGACTACCATTGCGCTCGCGCCATCCCCACCTCGGTTCCGCCGATGTTCATCTATCTGATTCTCGTTTACGCAGCGGCTTCGTTGCTCGCTACCATCGCCGGGCGGCGGCTGGGGCTGTCTCCAATTGCCGGTTACCTCATGGTCGGGGTGGTCATGGGGCCGGATCTGCTGGGCTGGGTGCACGACTCCGATGCCATACGGCAAGTGGCCGAGATCGGCGTGCTGTTCCTCATGTTTACCATCGGTCTGGAATTTTCCTTGCCGCGTTTGCTGGCCGAGCGATCCATGGTCCTTGGCACCGGCGGCCTGCAGGTGGTGGTCACCACGGCGCTGTTTGCACTGTGCGCGTGGGCATTGGGGCTTTCTCCGGTCGCGGCCGTCGCGGTGGCAGCGGCGCTCGCCATGTCCTCCACCGCCATTGCCAGCAGGCAGCTGCTGGAACGGGGCGAGCTACACACCGGCCTGGGCCGCGCGGCAATCGCTGTGTTGTTGTTCCAGGATTTGGCCACGGTATTGGTGTTGTTGCTGTTGCCTGTGCTGCCTGGCGCCTCGCCGATGGAACTGGCAGTCAAAGCTGGCTGGGTCCTGCTCCGAGGAATCTTGGTGTTCGCCGGTCTGCTGGTGATCGGGCGTTGGGTGGTGCGCCCGGCTTTTCGTCGGGTTGCATTGCTGCGTTCCCCGGAGATTTTCATGCTTGCGGTTATTCTCGCCAGTCTGGGTGCCGCGAGCATCGCGCAGATGGCCGGCCTGTCTCCGGCGCTCGGTGCGTTTCTGGCCGGCATGGTGTTGGGCGAGACTGAGTTTCGCCATCAGGTGGAATCCGATATCCGGCCGTTCCAGGATGTATTGCTCGGTCTGTTCTTCGTCGCCGTCGGCACATTGCTGGATTTGAAGGTGCTCGTAGCTCAGTGGTCGATGGTTCTTGGCGTGACGTTGGCGCTCATACTGGGCAAAGCCGTGATTACGGGAACCGTGGCTTGGCTGCGCGGCGTGGGGCGGGTCACTGCACTGCGGATGGGATTCGTTCTAGCGCAAGCCGGCGAATTCAGTCTCGTGGTGCTGTATCTGATGCGCGATCTGGACATTCTACAAGGGAATGCCAATCAGGTGGTGCTGAGCGCAGTGGTGTTGAGCATGATGGCGGCGCCGGTGTTGATCCGTTGGAACCTGCGCTGGGCCAGCCGCATCGCGGCGCGCGCGGACAGTGACGGTATCGATGCATTACCTGCGGAAGCGAAACCGCAAGCACACGTGATCGTGTGCGGGTACGGCCGGATCGGCCAAAACTTGGTTCGTCTGCTGGAGGATCAAAACGTTCCCTATGTGTGTGTCGACCTCGATCCCGACCGCGTCCGAGCAGCGCTTACTGCGGGTGAACAAGTCATGTATGGCGATGCGACGCGCAGCGGCATTCTGGATGCATGCGGCATCGGCAGTGCGCGTGCGGTGGTGATCAGCTTCGAAGACCACAGCGCGGCGCTGAAAACCCTGGCAAGGATTCGGGACCAACACCCCGACCTGCCTGTGCTGGTGCGTACCACGGACGAAACACATCTGGAGGCATTGATCGAAGCCGGGGCCACCGATGCGGTGCCGGACACGCTCGAGGTCAGCCTGATGCTGGGAGCGCAGTTGCTATTGGTTCTCGGGGTGCCGGCAAAGGACATCAATCAGCGTACTGACGCGATCCGAGCGGACCGCTACAAATTGCTGCGCGGCATGTTTCACGGAACGCGTTCGGCATCGGCGGCGGGCGAGCGCTTGCACGTGATCCGGATTCCGGACGGTGCTTACGCTACCCGCCGGCGACTTTCGGAACTGCAGTTGGAGCGTTATGACGTGCAAGTCGCCGCAGTACGTCGAAACGGTATCCGCGGCCCGGACCCGACGCCGGATACGTTGGTGCGACAAGGGGATGTCCTGGTATTGCGCGGCAAGCCCAAGGGTCTGGTGCGTGCGGAACGCCGCATTTTGGCTGGTCAACGCTGGGATTGAGGCGGACTACCCGGCGCGGCGGCGATAACCTCGTTTGAGGGGTAGTTTTGACGCCATTCGGGGCCATCCCCAGCCACTGCATGAGTCCGTGTGACAACTATTCTAGAACTCTGGCGTTCGATTTCGGCGCAATAACGCCGCACGAGGAAAGGATTGCTCCAGTGCCAACGCAGACCGAAGACGACCGGCTCCGCGGGCGTGCAGCCCGAACACCGCACCAGATCCCAAAACGCGGCTGGCGTGACATTCTGTTGCGAACGAAGGATCAGATCGGCGCCGACAATCTATCGCTGGTGTCGGCCGGGGTGGCGTTTTACGCGCTGCTTGCGGTGTTTCCCGGACTGGCTGCGTCGGTTTCGCTCTACGGTCTGCTCACCAACGGCATGGACATCGAACGCCAGTTGCAGAAGCTGGCAGTGATGATGCCCTCCGAGGCGCGGCCCGTGCTGCTGGACCAAGTGCATTCGCTCGCAGGAAGCTCGGGAGCCGCGCTCGGGATTACCGCCATCGGAGGCTTGCTATTGGCACTGCTGAGCTCCATGAAGGGCATAAAAGCCGTCATTACCGCACTCAACATTGCTTACGACGAACGGGAAAAGCGTGGCTTCATACGGCTCAACATCCTGGCTTTCCTGCTGACGCTGGCGGCGGTCCTATTTTTCGTGATCATGCTCGGCTTGGTGGTGGTCGTGCCGGCTGTGGTCGGTCTACTGCACATTTCCGGCACGCTTGGAACCGTTTTGTCCATGGCCAGGTGGCCGCTCATGCTGGTGGCGGTGCTGGTCGCCCTGAGCGCGTTGTATCACTTCGCGCCGAGCCGTAACCATCCGCGTTGGAAGTGGGTGAGCTGGGGCTCCATAATCGCGACCGTGTTGTGGTTGTTGATCTCGGTGGGGTTTTCGATTTATGTCGAGAATTTCGGTAACTACAACAAGGTGTACGGTTCGGTGGGCGCGCTGGTCGTGCTGCTGATGTGGTTTTACATCTCCGCATACGCGGTGCTGCTGGGTGCCGAACTGAATGCGGAAATGGAACACCAGACCAAAGTGGATACCACGATCGGGCGTCCGAAGCCCATGGGGGAACGCGAGGCGTACGTGGCCGATACGGTAGGGGAGAACCGATGACAGATTCCAAATCGACTACCCGTACGTCCGCTGCGCGCAGCGAATCCGGCGCGTTGACGAGGACGTTGCGCTGGATCGGCAGCCGCGAGCTGTCGGTATTGGTTGTTTTGTTTGCACTGATGGGAGCGGTGTGGGGTTTCGTCGAAATCTCCGACGCTGTAGTGGAAGGCGGCACCAAAAGTTTCGATCACACGGTGTTGTTGGCCATGCGCAATCCGGCCGATCTCAAAGATCCCATCGGGCCGAGCTGGGTCGAGGAGATGGGGCGCGATTTCACCGCGTTGGGCAGCATCGGCGTGTTGGCGATGGTGACGTTCGCAGTCGTCGGCTATCTGCTTTTGGTTGGAAAACGCCGGCTTGCGCTGGTGGTGCTGGTAGCGACACTCGGTGCGCTGGGCGCGAGTACCGCCCTGAAAACAGGCTTCGATCGACCTCGGCCGGATCTGGTTCCACACGGCATGCGCGTGTACACCGCGAGTTTCCCCAGCGGTCACTCCATGCTCTCAGCGAGCACTTATTTGACGCTCGGGGCGCTCTTGGCGCGCGTGCAGCGCCGGCGCCGGATAAAAGCATACATTCTCTTGGTCGCGATTTTTGCGACATTAGTGGTGGGCGTCAGCCGCGTGTACCTGGGTGTGCATTGGCCCACTGATGTGCTTGGCGGTTGGACAGCGGGGGCCGGCTGGGCACTGATGTGCTGGCTTTTGGCGCGCTGGTTGCAGCGTCACGGCCAGGTCGAGGACAGCGATGCCGAGACGGACGCTGCGTCCGCCGAACCGCAGGATCTACAGCGGCATGTATTGCCACGGACGGTTGAGCCATCTTCATCAAGGAGGTAACCATGAAACACCGACTCTATTTTTTATTGCCCACGGTCGAGACGGCCAAAGACACGGTTGCGGATCTGTTGCTTTCCCATGTGCAGGAGAAAGACATCCACATCGTTGCCAAAGACCATCACCTGTTGAGACAGCATGAATTACCCGAAGCGGGGCTGATGCATGAACGCGATATCGTCCCGGCGCTGGAGAAGGGCGTTGCCATGGGCGGCGCTACCGGACTCATTGCCGGCATCCTCGCAGTCACCATTCCGGGTGCCGGTCTGGCCTTGGGCGGGGGTGCGATTATTGCGACCACGGTTGCCGGCGCCGGTTTCGGCGCAGTGATGGCGCCGATGATGGGAATTTCCGCACCCAATGCGCAGCTCAAAGAGTTCGAGGATGCGGTCGAACAGGGGCAATTGTTGATGCTCGTCGACGTGCCGAAGGAACGGATCGATGAAGTCACCGACATCATCGTCAAACACCATCCGGAGGCGAACGTGCGCGGAGTCGAACCAAAGAAATTGCCGTACTGACGCCGTCGCGAACGGCTGCCGGGCGCGAATGCCTCGCACGAACCGACCTGGGTGAGACACGAATATGGCATCATTGTCGGCGTTGAAAACGATTGGTCAATCGGTTGGCTGGATTACATCGAACGCGAGCTGATCGCCAGCGGCGGCTTGGCGGAGCTGGTCGCCGCTGGCGTGTCGGGCGTCACGAGCAATCCGACCATATTCGAAGCGGCGATCGCGAACGGCGATCACTACGACGCGGCGATCGGTCAGATCACCGGCCGGGCGCCGGACGTTAGCCCGGAACTGTTGGCGACCAGCCTCATTCTTGATGACATTCGCGCTGCCGCAGATGTCCTCAAGGATGTCTACGACGTGAGCGGGCGCGACGACGGATATGTCAGTGTCGAGGTGCAGCCAGCGTTGGCTCACGATGCCGAGGGTACAGTGGAAGCGGCGCAACGATTATGGCGAGAGCTCGGTCGCGAAAATGTCATGATCAAGGTGCCGGGCACTGTCGCCGGCGTCGAGGCGCTGGAGCGTTTGCTCGCTGGCGGGATCAACATCAATGTGACCTTATTGTTTTCCCGTGAACGGTATCAGGCGGTCGCCAACGCGTACATCAAAGGCATCGGTGCGGCACCTGAGCCGTCTCGGGTACGGTCGGTGGCGTCGTTCTTCGTCAGCCGGGTGGACGCGAAAATCGATCCGCTGCTGGACCGGATCGGGACCCCGGCAGCATTGGAGCATCGAGGCCAGGCCGCTATTGCCAACGCGGTGCTTGCCTATCAGCAATTCCGCGACATTTTCGACGGCCCGGCATTCGAAACCCAGCGGCAGCGCGGCGCGCGTCCGCAGAAATTATTGTGGGCGAGTACCAGTACCAAAGACCCGCATTATTCGGACGTACTGTACGTGGATTCCCTGATCGGGCGGGATACGATCAATACCATGGCGCCGGCGACCCTGCGCGCTTGGCAGGATCACGGCGTGCCGGCGGAAGCGCTATGCCGTCAAGCTGCGCAAGCGGCGGGGATTTGGTCGCAGATCCGGGAACTCGGCGTGGATGTGGACGGAGCGGCGACTGAGCTCGAGGATGAAGGAATCGAAGCGTTTGCCAAGTCGTACCGCAAATTGCTGGACCGATTGGAGACCAAGCTCGGCGTCCATCAATGAGCCGTCGACGACGCGCTAACCGTAGCGCCCGGTAATGTAGTCTTCCGTCTGCTTGCGCCGCGGATTTGTGAATACGTCTTCCGTGGCGCCAACTTCGATCAGTTCGCCAAGGTACATGAAGGCGGTGTAATCCGAGACGCGCGCCGCCTGCTGCATGTTGTGCGTGACGATGACGATCGTATATTCGTGCTTCAATTCTGTGATCAATTCTTCGATCTTCAGCGTCGAGATGGGATCCAGCGCCGACGCAGGTTCGTCCAGCAGCAGAACTTCGGGCTTGACCGCAATGGCCCTGGCAATGCACAGCCGCTGTTGTTGGCCGCCGGACAGTGCGGTGCCGGTCTGATGCAGCTTGTCTTTGACTTCGTCCCACAGCGCGGCCTTGTCCAGCGCCCACTCCACCCGTTCCTGCATCGCGCCTCTGGAAAGGCGCTCATAGAGCTTCACGCCGAAAGCGATGTTGTCGTAAATGGACATGGGAAACGGAGTCGGTTTCTGGAACACCATGCCGATGCGCGCCCGCAGTAAGTTCAAGTCCTGTTCCTTGCTCAGCAGATTGACGCCGTCTAATAGAATCTCGCCGCTTGCCTTCTGCTTCGGATACAGCTCATAGATCCGGTTCAGACACCGTAACAACGTTGATTTACCGCATCCGGAAGGGCCGATGAATGCCGTGATCCGGTTGGTGTGCATGTCCAGGGAAATGTCCTTGAGCGCATGGAACGCACCATAATGAAAATTCAGGTTGCGCACCGCGAGCTTGGCGGTAGCGCTTTCCTGAACCCGCGGCGTCGGCTGCAACGGCGGCTTCGCGACCCGAGTATTCGGTTCGTTGGGCTGCTTGATTCGAACCGCGGGCGAAGCGAGTTCCTCTTGGGGGCGATCGTGGTTCATCAGTAGGTTCCCATGCCGCGCCTGCGAAGCAGGAGTCGGGACAATATGTTCAGCAGCAGAATACTGAACGTGATCAACAAAGCGCCGGCCCAAGCCAGATGTTGCCAATCTTCATAAGGGCTCATTGCAAACTGAAAAATGACCACGGGCAAATTGGCGGTCGGTTCACTCAGCGACGTGTTCCAGAACTGGTTGTTAAGCGCGGTAAACAGCAGCGGCGCGGTTTCACCGCTGACCCGCGCCACCGCCAGCATCACACCGGTGAGGATGCCTGCCCGTGCGGCGCGATAGACGATCTTGACGATGATCTTCCACCGCGGCGCACCCAATGCGGCGGCGGCTTCGCGCAAGCTGTCGGGCACCAGACGCAGCATGTCCTCGGTGGTGCGCACCACTACCGGCAGCACGATGAGCGCCAACGCGAGCGCGCCCGCCCAGCCGGAGAAATGGCCGGTGGAAACCACTACCAGAGCATAGATAAATACGCCAATGATGATAGAGGGTGCGCTCAAAAGGATGTCGTTGAGAAATCGCACTACGGAGGCTACGGCCGTGCCGCGGCCATACTCCGACAGGAAGGTGCCGGCCAGGATTCCAGACGGAGCACCGATCAGTGTGCCAAGTCCAGTGAGCATGAGACTACCGACGATGGCGTTGGCCAAACCGCCGCTGCTGCCGGGCGGCGGCGTGCTCTCGGTGAATACGGACCAGTCGATCCATTGCAACCCATAGCTGAGCAGTGTCCATAGCAGCCAAGCCAGCCAAAACAAACCGAATGCGGTTGCCAGCGCCGATACGGTCAGGTTGAAGGCGTTTACGATACGCCGCTTGGTGTAGAGATTGAACATGGTCGCCTAAGTGGTTTTGCCTTCGCGCGCAGTCAGCCGCATGAGCATCAATTTCGCTGCTGCCAGTACGATGAAGGTGATCACGAACAAAATCAGGCCGAGTTCGATCAACGCCGCGCTGTAGGTTTCCCCGACCGCTTCGGTAAACTCGTTGGCAAGGGTCGAGGAAATGGTATTGCCGGGCATGAACAAAGAGGCGCTGATGGCATGGGCATTGCCGATCACGAAGGTCACGGCCATGGTCTCACCCAGCGCACGGCCCAGACCGAGCATTACGCCGCCCACTACGCCAACTTTGGTGTAGGGGAGTACCACGTAGCGCACGACTTCCCAGGTGGTGGAGCCGAGTGCGTACGCCGATTCCTTGAGTACGCCCGGCACAATCTCGAATACGTCGCGCATGACCGCCGTCATGAAAGGAATCACCATGATCGCCAGGATCAGGCCGGCGGTGAACATCCCAATGCCCATCGGGGGGCCCTGGAACAACGCTCCGATCAGCGGCCAATCGCCGAGATGGTCGGTGACCCACGGTTGGACGTGGTCGGCGAACAGCGGCGCGAATACGAACAGGCCCCACATGCCGTAGATAATGCTGGGAATCGCCGCCAACAGTTCGATCGCCACACCCAAGGGGCGCTTCAGCCACACCGGGCACAACTCGGTAATGAACACAGCAATTCCGAAGCTCACCGGAATACCGATCAGCATTGCCAGCGCCGAGGTAGCCAGGGTTCCGAATATGGGCACCAGGGCGCCGAACTGTTCGGTGACCGGGTTCCACTCTTTGCTGACCAGAAATCCGAACCCGAACTTCTCGAGCGAGGGCAGGGCGCCCACCAGCAACGTCACGATGATGCCGGTGATGATGATCAGCACCAGGGCGGCGAACAGCACCGTGGAGTGGCGGAATATGCGGTCCAGCAGTGCGCCGCGGCTAGCGCGCCCGGCTACTTTCGAGGATGACGGACCGCCCTGCGGGCCGTCCGTTGCTAGCGCTAAATCTTTCGCCATGTGGTGTTTCCATCATGCGTACGGAGGCGAACCCGAGGGATGCGCCTCCGTACGTGCGCGGCGGCCAGCACCGCGCGGACCTGACAAATGAAAGTGGCTATTGTACCTGACGTGCCACCTTTTGCGTCCAGATCGGATTGCCGTCCGGGCCGGCGACTTTTTCCTGCCAGGTTTTTTCAACCAATTCCACGACTTTGGGCGGCATCGGCACATAGTCCAGCTTTTCCGCCATCTTGTCGCCGCTGTGGTACGACCAGTCGAAGAACTTCAGCACCGCCGCGGCCGTTGCCGGGTCCTGCTGCTGCTTGTACAACAGGATGAAGCTTGCACCGGTGATCGGCCAGCTGTCTTTACCCGGCTGATCGGTGAGGACCATATAGAATCCGGGCGCATTGTTCCAGTCCGCATTGGCCGCCGCTGCCTGGAAGGTTTCGCTGTTCGGCTCGACATAGTTGCCGGCCTGGTTGCGCAGCTTGACGTGGGCCATCTTGTTCTGCAGCGCATAGGCGTATTCCACATAACCAATGGAGCCGTCGATGCGTTTCACGTAGGACGCTACGCCTTCATTGCCTTTACCGCCGACGCCGGCTGGCCATGCGACGGACTTGTCATTGCCGACCTTGCTCTTCCAGTCGTCGCTGACTTTTGACAGGTAATTGGTAAAGATCCAGGTCGTGCCCGATCCGTCGGAACGGTGTACGACCGTAATCGCCTTGCTGGGCAGTTTGAGATCCGCGTTGTCCTGCTTGATTTTCGGATCGTCCCATTTCTTGATTTTGCCCAAGAAGATGTCGGCCAGGACTTCGTTGCTCAAGTGCAGATCGCCGCCCTTCACACCTTTGACGTGTACCACGGGTACGACACCGCCCATGATCATTGGAAACTGCATCAGGCCGGCTTTATCCAGTTCTTCCGCCTTCAGTGGAGCGTCGGAAGCGCCGAAGTCAACGGTCTTGGCTTTGATCTGTTTGATGCCGCCGCCGGAGCCGATGGACTGATAGTTCATCTTGACGCCGGTCTTCTTGGCATAGGCGTCGGCCCACTTGGCGTAGACCGGATAAGGGAACGTGGCGCCTGCGCCCGAGATCGACTGCGGTTCGGCCGCGGCAGCGGTGTGCGCGGCCAATGCGATCGAAACGACCGCAGTTCCGGCGAGCACTGATTTGGCAATGCGTTTGAACATGGTTTTAGGTCTCCTCGCGGTTTGTGAACAGATTGCCCCGGCGATGTCGTCCGCCGGTTTCATAACGTGTGTTGGGGCATTCATGGGGCGCAGTGTAGGGCTGTTCCGTGACATTAATGTGTCAGCCGCTGCGACATCATGGGGAGGCAGTGTATGAACGCTGTGTGACAGTAATGTGTCAGTGGACAGTTCCGGTTTTGCATCAGAGCTCGGCCCAATCCTCAGATCTTGTTTCAAGTTGTTGCCATAAGCCGTTGTTCCGATTGCGGTCAAAGCCGGTTTTGGTTAGGGTGACGGGCTTGCCTCCCGGTCTGGCAGGTACCGTTCGGAGATCTATATTGGAATGGCACCGAGAGTCGCAGGAATTGGGCGCCACGATCCGCTGGACGCCCTTGTCCGCGGCATTTGCAACTACAGGACTGGGTACAAGGAGACCTGAATATGACGGACACCAAACGCGATCAACTTTCCCGGCGGGGTTTACTCAAGATCGGTGCAGCGGCCGTTGCCGGCGCCGTCATGCTGCCAATTCTGGGCATGAAGAGCGCCTCCGCAGCGACCAAGGCCTCAAAAAAGGCGATGCAGTACCAGGACAAGCCGAAGGACGGGAAAAAATGCGAGAACTGCACGCAATATATTCCCGCAGACTCCAAGGGCGCGCAGGGTAAGTGCAAAGTCGTCGAAGGCGATATCAGCCCCGAGGGCTGGTGTATCGCCTTCGCGCCCAAGAGCAGCTGATGCCGCTGTGCGCTTTTTCGGGCCACCGGCCCTGCGATTGAACTTTTCCTGACGGGCCTTCGGGCCCGTCGTTCGTTTAGGAGCGGACTATCCTACGGTGGCCATCAGCACCGCGCCACGATCAGAACATGGAAGTAACACCAACAGGCACCGAGCTTTAAATGGAACCCAAGCCGAGTCTCAGGAATTCCGACTTTCTGCGCCGCATCCTCGCGGCGGCGGCGATCGTCAGCCTGTTTGCTGTGTTGCTGATGCTGACATGGCAAGCAATCGAAGTGCTGCTGCTGTTTTTTGCCGGTATTCTGCTCGGCGCTGGACTGCGCGGCATCGCGGATATTCTGCATCACAAATTGCACATCCCAGAGTGGAGTGCGTTGCTTGTCGCCATCCTCGGCTTCTTTGTGATCCTGGGAGTGGCGGCGTGGATTCTGGGGCCCCATTTGGTACAGGGCATAGAACGGCTGAGCGAGGACATTCCCCAATCGTTAGCGCAGTTGGATCAGAAGCTGCAACACGTCGAGTGGCTGCAGAGGGCCATTCACCGGGCAACGGAATCGTTTGGAGACGGCATCAAGCATCGTTTGGTATCCCATCTGGCTGGAATGTTCTCCACTGCGTTGGGCGGAATCACCGGATTCCTGATCATCATTGCCATCGGTGTTTATTTGAGTATCAATCCGAATCTTTACGTCAACGGCGTAATTCGACTGGCGCCTGTGCGCTCTCGTCAGCGTCTACGCCAAGTGATAGCCGCGCAGGGACACAGTCTGCGCTGGTGGCTCCTGGGGCGCATCAGTTCCATGACCGTGGTGGGCATCCTGACATGGGCAGGTCTGATGATTCTGGGGATTCCGCTGGCGTTCACGCTGGCCGTCATAGCCGGGTTGTTGTCTTTCGTGCCCAATATCGGGCCAATCCTGTCGGCGCTGCCGGCCGTATTGGTCGGGCTATCGGTCAGCCCGATGACGGCGGTCTATGTCATCGGCGTCTACGTCGTCGTGCAGACAGTCGAAAGCTATCTGATTACGCCGTTCATTCAGCAGCGTGCCGTGGCCATGCCGCCGGCGTTGTTACTGATCGTGCAGCTGATCATGGGCGTTTGGGTCGGCGTGATCGGCATATTTTTGGCCACGCCGCTCACGGTAGCGCTCATGGTGGCCGTGCGGATGTTGTATATCGAGGACGTGCTTGGCGATAAGGACGCGAGTTGACCGGGGAGTAGATCGCACCGCCCGCGCGGCGCTATTCGCCGACCCAGGGAAATTTTTCCGTGTGCAGTGGAAGCAGAGTTTCTCCGCGCTATAGTGAAAAGCAGCGCCGATGCGCGGCTTAAAAAATGAAAGTCGTTGTTCTGTTGTTTGAGGGGAAACTGCAATGGATCTGATCAGCGTGACCGAGCAGGTGATGAAGATCGCCGGACTTACCGAGCAGGAAGAATCAGTACTGCGCTCCAAATACCGCCTGGATGGCGCAAGGGAAGTGGCGTTGAACCAGGAACAGCGCGACCAAACCGAAGCCATTGCATTGCGGAAATTGCAAAAAGTCGATTTCTCAGTCTATATCTGATTGCATACGTTCGCGTCAGCCCTCATCGCGGCGCAAGCGCGCCGGATCAAAGGCCGGGCAGTCGAAGCGGCCCGCCCGAATCGAGTCCGGCGCGAGGCCATCGCAGTCATGTGGCGCTGCCTGGACATCCCGGTTTGCGACTGTCAAAATGCGTGTGCTGAGGTGCGGGGCGCGAACTGGACTTGCGGTCGGTAGTCGAGGCCAAAGCGGCCTGATGTGCCGTTGTCCGGGGACCCGATCTGAAAGCGACAGCAAACCGCCGCTGCGATCGGAGTGACGTCGACGCGGGACATTCCAGCCCACCGTTCGCGTGCAATCGTTCGGTGTCCTATCAACACTCTCCTAGCGCAATTCCAATCCTGCGGTGTGGTTTCCGCTCGCACCAGAACCCGGAGATTGCTCGCGCGTTTCTGGCGCGTATTCGCGAATGATGCTTCCAACTCTGTGACAGACGCCGAAATCAATTTCCGCAAGCGACTCCCTTCGCCCGCTGCTCCGGGCCCGTCTTGCGCCATCCCGATCTCCGCCGTCGGCGCGCACCTATGACCTACAGCCCAGAACTTCTGATCATCGTTCCGCTGGTCGTATTTACCGCTTATGTGGTCTACGGATTATCGGGCTTCGGGTCGGCCCTGGTGAATGTCTCGATACTGGCTCACTTTCTACCCTTGACCATCGTCGTCCCAGCGAGCCTTCTGCTGGATTTTTCCGCTGCAGCGATGGTGGGCACCCGTTTTCGCGGCGATGCGCAGTGGCGCGAACTCGCGTTCATCGCGCCGTTCGTTTTGATCGGCATGGTGGGCGGGGTCATGCTGTTGATCAGTCTGCCGCGGGATCAGGCGCTTCTCGGTCTGGGCGTGTTGATCGGATTCTATGGGGCTTACACGCTTGCCCGTCCGCAGCGCTTATCGGTCATCCGTCGCATCTGGGGCGTGCCCATGTGTCTGGTGGGAGGCGCGCTCAGTGGCTTGTTCGGCACCGGCGGCCCGGTTTATGTGATCTATCTGAGCCGCCGCATTCTCGACCCCATGCAATTGAAGGCCAGCTTGGCGGCGCTGTTGGCGGCGCACGGTTCCATACGCATCGTCATGTACCTCGTTACCGGCTTGCTGTTGCAAAAGGAAGTGCTGCTGGGCGCGTTGGCCATGTTTCCCATCATGTGGATCGGGATGCGGCTGGGCGTGCGCCTGCATGCGCGCCTGTCGCGCGATCGCGTCATTCAGGTGATGTCGCTGGTGCTGATGGTAACCGGCATCACTTTGGTTCTGCGCGCCGTGGTCTGATGACGCTCAGAGCAGTGACGGTACCCGGCTGTCCACGTAGAGTCGGCGTTCCGTGGGCGGAATGTACATCTCTTGATAGTACATGGGCGTATCGTCGCCGGCGTATGCGGTGCACTCCACCAGCATACCGGTGGTGCCGCGGGGAACCTGGATCGCTTTGCAGACATAACCGGGAAGTTCCAATTGGCGTATCTGCTCCTTGAGTGCGGTAAGGGGCCGTCCGGCACTGCGAACGATCAGTACCTTCAAGTTAGCCCCCATCAAGTTGTCCAGCGGGATCTTCATGAATTCGGGAAAGCGATCGGCGAGAACGAAAAAGCGGCTGTAGACATCGAATTCGTTGTTGATGACCATGCGCCGGTCGATACGGATGACATTTTGATCGCCTTGCCGTAGCGGTTCCGACCAGGCTCCACGCCGGTGGGTAAGGGTGCGGTCGAGTACCACGGCGTATACCGGCAGAAACGATTTGCCGTCGCTGCTCAGAAAACGGCAATGCCACGGACTGTCGAGTTGGTGGCGCGAATCCGCAACGACGGTCCCATAACCTCGCCGACGCTGGACCAACCCCTGATCGACCAACTCGCGCAACGCCCGTTGCACAGTGCCGAGACTGTAGGGCGTGTGCGCCGCGAGTTGCGCTTCGGTCGGGAGTTTCGAACCAGGGGGCCAATAACCTTCGCTGATGGCCGCAGCCAACGCATCGCGCAGCAATATGTACTTGGGGCCGGGGCCACCGGGCGGGCGCTCGGCCAGGAACTGTATGCCTTGCAAGTTCATGTCTTCCGATGCCATCGAAACGATGTATTCCTTGACAGCCAATGGACGATTGGTTATCTCTTAGCTCGAAGATTACTACATAGTAATGGATTATTACTATAAAGTAATCTTGCCGGAGCGCAAATGACGAACCTTGAACCCCGCCTGCCGATGAACCTGCTCATTCTGATGTCAGATGAGCACAGCCGCAAAATGAGCGGCTGTTACGGTCATCCATTGGTGCAGACGCCGAATCTGGACCGGTTGGCGGCCGGCGGCGTGCGGTTCGACAGCGCCTATACCACGGCGCCGGTATGCGTGCCCGCTCGCGCGGCATTCGCGGTCGGAAAATATAATCACCAGATCGGCTTCTGGGACAACGCCGACCCCTACGACGGTTCGGTGGTGAGTTGGCATCATCAACTTCGCGAGCGCGGACATCACGTGGTCTCCATCGGCAAGTTGCATTTTCGCTCGCGCGAAGACGACAACGGCTTCAGTGAAGAGTTGTTGTCGATGCACGTGCTGAACGGCAAAGGCGACCTCTTGGGCTTGATTCGGGACGAGCTGCCGGTACGCGACAAATCCTGGAAAATGGCGCGACTCGCCGGTCCGGGAGAAACGCCCTATACCTACTATGATCGCGAAGTAACGGCCCGTGCCCAGACGTGGCTGCGCGAAGAAGCGCCCAAGCATCGGGAAAAACCCTGGGTCCTGTTCGTCTCCCTGGTGGCGCCGCATTTTCCCCTGACTGCTCCGCCCGAATATTACTATCGCTATTATACGGATCCGGCTCTGCCCATGCCTAAGCTGTATGCACAATCGGAGCGGCCGGAACACCCGTTTGTCCGCGACTATGCATTGGCGTTCGGATACGACGAATACTTCCAAGACGAGGATTCGGTGCGCCGCGCGGTTGCCGGTTACATGGGACTGTGTTCGTTCATGGACGAGCAAATGGGAAAGATCCTGCACACGCTCGAGGATGCGGGGCTGGCGCAAAACACGCGGGTGCTCTACACCAGCGATCATGGTGACAATCTCGGTGCGCGTGGTTTGTGGGGCAAGTCGACATTGTACGAGGAAGCGGCGGGCGTTCCGCTGTTGATCGCCGGACCCGACATCCCCCGCGGTACGAGTTGCGCGACGCCGGCCAGTCATGTGGACGTGTATCCGTTCATTCTCGATGCGCTAGGTGAAACCGATCCGGAGCTGATGAAAGACCATCCGGGTCATTCGTTGTTCGATCTGGCGGAAGGCGTGACACCGCAACGCAGCGTCTTGTGCGAGTACCACGGCATGGGCTCGAGGCACGGCGCGTTCATGCTGCGTTTCGAGCGCTACAAATACGTGTACTACGTCGGCTATCCGCCGCAGCTGTTCGATTTGCAGCGCGATCCGGAGGAATTGCAGGATTTGGCCGGCGATCCGTCCTACCGCAGCCTGCTCGAGCAAGGAGAGCGGCAGTTGCGCTCGATCTGCGATCCAGAACAAGTGGATGCCCGCGCCAAGCAGCGCCAGCAACAGTTGCTGGCGCTGAACGGCGGACGGGCGGCCGCGCTGGCGGCCGGTGATCTGGGTTTCACGCCACCGCCGGTACGGGTTCAAATCGATTCGTGAACGTTTTCCGGAGTCAGCATCGCTCTGGACGTTTCGGCAGCTCAACTGCCGGTCTATAACAAGGCAAACACCAATGCACGAGGAGGAGTCATGAAAAAATCCAGAATGCTCGCCGTCCTACTGGGCGCGATATTGGCAATTCCGGGGTTAGCCCAAGCGGACCGCTACCGCCTGTCGATATCGACCTGGGGCAGCCCGAAACACCCGCAAGTCACGCAGTTCGTGCCCACGTTCGTGAAACTGGTGGAAGAGCGCAGCGACGGCCAGATCAAGTTCCGCGTCTTCGAGGGCGGCGAAATGGTCAAGCAGCAATTCGTCGCCACGGCGGTCCCCCAGGGAACTGTCGATATTTCGCTGACGACGCTGGACAACTGGTCCGGACGGATATCCGATGTCTCCA
The DNA here is from genome assembly GCA_963773585.1 of uncultured Gammaproteobacteria bacterium. GTDB lineage: Bacteria > Pseudomonadota > Gammaproteobacteria > JASBUN01 > JASBUN01 > CAVXJN01. The sequence continues at coordinate 47,258 of CAVZBR010000012.1, read as the reverse complement.
TCCTCACCAGCCCGTTGTGGACCTGGTCGATGCAGCGCTCGCGCGACGAGTTGGTGCCGGGCAAGCCGGTGTACGATCATTTCAACGATGAGCTGAAAAAACAGGGTGCGATGATGATCGCGATGTTCGACATCGGACCGCCCGTTCTGTCGACCAATTTCGAATGCAAAGTGCCTTCTGACCTAAAGGGCAAGACCATGCGGGTCTATTCCAAAGGTGCCGGCGAAGTGATGCAGGCTTTGGGTGCTGCGCCGGTTACCATGGGCGTGGGCGACGTTTATTCGGCTCTGCAGCGCGGCACGGTGGACGGCGCGATGGGTGGCCTCGGCGGCGCAGTGGGCTTGAAGCACTACGAGGTCACCAAGCACATGTTCGCGCCCATGGGCGCGTTGGGGACGCTGATTCACGCATACGTTATGAACGTCGATAAATTCAATTCCTTGCCCGAAGATCTGCAAAAGGTCGTCATGCAGTCGGCATTGGAAGCCCGCAATCAGGCGCAGCAGTACATGATCGACAGCTACGACGAGTTGCTGGACAAGGTACGCAAGCACGGCAATGACGTGGTTAAGCTGGAGCAGGGCAGTGAGCGCTGGGACAAGTGGCGCGAGGCGCTGGATCCGCTCGCCAAGGAAGCTCGGGAGACCTACCCGCCGGAACTGGTGAAAATGGTGACCAGCAAAGGCGGTTCCTGAGATTTAGCCGAGCGGGAACATTCGATGAAGCGTTGGTTGACCACGGGCTGCGCGTCTTTGTGCCGCGGTATGACGACGGTATCCATGGCGGTGCTGTTGATGTTGGCGCTGCCGATCACCTACGACGCCACGGCTCGGGCTTTCGGTCATCCCACCATCTGGGTGTTTGAAGTATCGGTGTATGCGCTGATCGCGGCGGGGTTCCTGGCGAACCCCGTCGCTCTGCGTACCGGAGCGCATTTTCGCGTCACTATTCTGCACAAACTGTTTCCACGCCTGCGCCGGACGCTGGACGTGTTCGCGTTGTTGATGACTTTGTTGTTCTCGATGCTGCTGATCGGCACGGGCTTTTATTTCGTCTGGTACGCGTGGCATAACCACATCCTGTCCGCCACCATGCTCGAGGTGCCGCTGTGGATTCCGCAGCTCGCCCTTCCCATCGGCGGAATCGGATTGTTCCTGCAGACCCTTGCATTGCTGCTCAGCGGCCAGTCCCCGGGCGAAGAAGAAGATGTCGCCGCCGAGTCGGTGGGAGACTGAGCCCTCGTTATGGACTTCATATTCGACTACGCGGGCTATATTGCCATCGGCTTGTTGTTTTTGTTCATGGTACTGGGCGTGCCGGTATTCGTGTCCATGGCGCTGTCGGCGTTCTTTGCCGCGCTCGCCTTGGATCCTGCGGAACTGGTTTTTCGTAGCTTTGTCCAGACGACCTGGCAGAGTGCATCGATATTTGAGTTGGTCGCATTGCCGATGTTCGTGTTCACCGGCACCATCATGCAGCAGACCGATGCTGGGCGTGATTTGTTCGCGGTGACCAAGGCATGGGTCGGCGCACTTTCCAACTCCCTCGGCGTCGCGACTATCGTCGCATGTGGCATATTCGCCGCCATCAGCGGTTCGAGTATCGCCACCGCCGCGACCTTGGGTCTCGTAGCCATCCCATTGCTGGTGGAAGAAGGTTACGGCCCCCGGCGCGCCAGCGGTTTCGTCGCCGGTGGCGGTACCCTCGGTATCATCATCCCGCCGTCGATTCCGCTGATCCTCTACGGTGTCGTGACCGAGACCTCCATCGGCCAGTTGTTCATCGCCGGCATCGTGCCCGGCTTGCTGATGCTGAGCTTGTTCGCCATCTACGTGTGGCTGAGCCGTCCGCGCGTCGTGGTCGAACATCACACCAGCAGCGCCGAACGTTGGCGTATCACTCGCAATTCGGTCGGCGTGCTGCTGCTGCCGGTCGCCATCATCACCGCCATTTACACAGGCGTGTTCACGCCCACAGAAGTCGGCGCGTTGTCCGTGGTCTACGTCGCCGTCCTGGGCGTACTGCAACGGCGATTGACCTGGGCGAAGCTTGTGAAAGCCACGCGCCTGGCAACCACCACCACCGGCATGTTGTTCATGCTGATCGTGTTCGGCCAGTACTTTGCGCATTTTCTGACGTTCGAACAGATTCCCCAGGCCATCGCCGATGCCATCGTCGCTAATGCCGGTGGCGTTTTTGCGGTGACACTGATGATCCTGACCTACTTGGTGCTGGGGATGTTCCTCGAGAGCGCGGCGATGCTGCTGATCTCGATCCCCATATTTTTTCCGGTCGCCGAGGCGGCCGGTATGCATCCACTGACCTTCGGCATTTTTGCATGTATCGCCATGGAGATCGCGCAGATCTCGCCGCCGGTGGGTGTAAACCTGTTCACCATCCACGGTATATCGCGCATCCCGCTGTGGACCATCGCTAAGGGCGCGCTGCCGTTTCTGCTGATCCAGATCATGATGCTGTATTTGGTGTATTTCTTCGGTGGGCTCACCACCTGGCTGCCGCACACCATGTGAGCAACCGATATTCCAAGGGAGTTGAACGATCATGAAACTGACTGATTATGAACAGGCCATGTTGGCCGGCGAAATGGGTGAGCCGCGGCGCTTCGCTTTGCAGCAGCAGTTGGAAGTAGGCCGCTTCTTCGATGCCGGAGATTTTGTGGAAGTGGATCAGGCGCACATCATGGGCGATACCGAGTCGCTTGGCGAAGCGGGTGTCGCGTTGCTCGAGCGTTTAGCGGCGTTCCCGGAGCAGGAACGCCAAGTTATGGTGCCGACCATCACCGACCCCCGCGGCATCGATCAATGTCGTTACAAACTGCTCAAGCAGCGCGACGAATGGGCGGTCCTGGAACAGCGCGCGGTCGATGCCATGCGTAGGCTTGGCATTCTGATGACCGATACCTGCATCAATTATCAAACCATCCAAGCGCCGGTGTTCGGTCAGCACCTGGCGTTCGGCGATACGGGGGTGGTGATCTATTCAAACAGTGTTTGCGGTGCGCGTAGTAACTTCGAAGGTGGGCCGGCTGCGCTTTCGGCGGGACTCACAGGACGCACGCCCCGTTACGGGTATCATCTGGATCGTCACCGTCGGGGCACGCATTTGTTTGAGATTGAATTCCGGCCCGAGAATCTGACCGAGTGGGGCGCGCTTGGCGCCTTGGTCGGCCGTTCCAGCGGATCCTACTGGACCGTGCCGGTGCTGACCGGCCTGGGTGGCGATGTCGACTCCGACGCTCTCAAACACTTCGGTGCGGCAATGGCCAGCTACGGTTCAGTGCCAATGTTCCATATCGAAGGCATCACACCGGAAGCGGCGGACCTGAAAACCGCATTCGATGGCTCGCCGCCCGCCGCGAAAACGGTCGGTCGCAAAGACCTCGATGACTTCTACCAGTCTTTTGGTCGGCACGACGACCGTGTCGACGTGGTGGTGTTTGCCGCGCCGCAATTATCGTTGATTGAGATGCGCAAAGTGGCCGAACTGTTGAAGGGTCGTACAGTGCACAAGGACACCGCGCTAATGGTGGCGACTTCCCCGGAAAACAAATCGGCCTGCGACCGTATGGGCATTACGGGTACCATCGAACGATCGGGCGGCGTGGTATTGAGCGGCGTTTGTTTTTATCAGATGTACGCCCGCGAGACCGGTGAAGCGAATCACTGGAAGCGACTGCTCAGCAACTCGGCCAAACTGGTCAACATCATCGGCGGTTACGGCTACGACCCGGTGCTCGCACCCATGGAAGCGTGCATTGACGCTGCGGTGAATGGGAGGATGGGGAAATGAGCAATAGCGTATATCAAGGACATGTCGGCATTGGCGAAAAGGTCACCGGCGTTGCGCTGGTGGCGAAGGACAATTTCAGTGCGCGCTACGATCTGGATCGAATCAAAGGCATATTTTCCCGCGAAGCGCACAAGCTTCACGGACAAAGCTACGTCGGCACGATTCTGGTATTGAATACCGCCAAAGGAGGTGTCGCCACCGCTTGGATGTTGCACGAAATGAAATCCCGGGATATGGCGCCGGCTGCCCTGGTACTCAACAGCGCCAACCCGATTATGGCCCAGGGTGCGGCGTTGGCCGCGCTACCCTTCGTCGACCGGTTCGAAAGCGATATCACAGACGTCATCAAAACCGGCGACCGGGTCACCGTGGATCCTCACGCCGGGACGGTTACTGTCCATCACGGTTGAAACGTCACCTCGATGACGGACTGCCGCATTGGGCGGCTTACACGTGACTTTCCAACCGGCGGCATCGTTGTGGACGGTCCTAACCCGGTTCTTATGCCCAGCCTATTTTTGGCGATTCGGAATAGGAAAATGTTCGGCGAGATTTCGATTTCACTGTGAAATGGCGATCTTGCGGTCACGGTTTTGCGCCCAAGCAACTGAATACGTGCGGGCTATGGAACGGGAAAATCACTACGCTACCCTGGAGTAACCCAACATTTGCACCGGGGAGCCACTATGTTCAAATGCGGGAAGCAAATTTCCTATAGCCTCGCGAAACGGATCCACTTCGCAGCAAAACGCCGTGCCGTACGCTTGCCGGAGACGCAATATGTTTGGATAGTACCCGGTGAGCCGCCTTCGCCATGCTTGGTGCAGCGAATCGATTTAGACGAAGACCTGTTGTGCTTTGATGTATATGACGTATCTGAGCTCACCGCTCTTTTGCCAAACCATACCGTGTCTAAAAAGTGTCGCGATCGGCATTCTTTGCCTTATGGCTATCTGGTTGAAGTGAGCGACTGGCGACTGGGATTCCGCGAAAAGTTTTCGGGTGAAACCTATGCAAACGCTTTGGGCGAAATGATGCTGTGGCGCATAGAAGCCATGGATGAAATCGAACGAAGTATCAGAGAGTACCCGCAGCGCCAAGCAGGGCTTCTCGATGAATTACGTGCCCAGTCTGCGCCACCGGGAAATAGCGGATAAAGAGCGCTAAAAACCAAGGCTAGTCCGCGCCCGGTTTTGAGCGGGAATCAAGCGGCGCGCCTTACTGTCCCGCAAGAAATCGGTGACGTCTATGCGAACCGGTAGGCACACCGTTCTATTCCGAATATTTCGTACACACGAAAAACGGCCCGCTGGGGGCCGCTTAGGTCACTGATATTCTTGGTGGGCGGTGCTGGGATCGAACCAGCGACCCCTGCCGTGTGAAGGCAGTGCTCTCCCGCTGAGCTAACCGCCCGATCGGTTCGGAGGCGGGTAGTTTAGCGGTCCGGGTAGGGAGCGTCAATTTCGCCGCTGGGGCGGTTCAGTCCCGCCCCGATTACGCGGTTCTGCGGGCGCCGGCGTTCAGCCGGGCGGTGCGAGGGCGAAATAATCTTCCGATACGATGGTCTGCAGCGCCTGCGGAAGCACTTCGAAGACGGCTGGTGTGGAGCTGGTGATTTCGCCGTCGGTGTCGATGCGCAGTGGACGGCTTGTGCGGACTTCGATTCTTCGGCCGGAATAGGCCGGCACGTAGTCGAGCTTGGTGTGGTGGCCGAAGCGGACCAACGGGGCCAGGAAAACGAGCTTCCACAAGGGCAGCGGCCTTATGCTGTAGAGGTCGAGTTGTTGATCGTCGATGCGTGCCTCCGCGGTTACGGGGATGCCGCCGCCGTAAAAGCGTCCATTGCCGACTGTGATCTGAATCGTGCGCAGGCGGATCTTCCGACCGTCGCAGATTATCGCGGCGCGAAATGGGCGATAGCTGCGGATTACGCGCATAAGGCTGCGCACGTAGCTGAGTACTCCCCAACGTTTCTTTTCGCCATCGTGCAATTGCCGGGACACTTTTTCGCCAAGACCGATATGGGCGACGTTGAAGAACAGATGTCCATTGACCTTGCCCAGGTCGATGGCGTGCAGGCGGCCATTCAGTATGACGTCGCACGCTTCCATCGGATTGTTGGGGATGCCCAGGGTCCGCGCCAAGTCGTTCGCCGTTCCCAGGGGTAGTACAGCGAACGGCAGTCCGGTTTCCAGTAATGCGGGCGCCGCCGTGTTGATCGTCCCGTCGCCGCCGCCGAGCACGATCAAATCGCATCGATCTCGGCAATTTCGGATCAATTCGGGGATCGCGGCCGGTTGATCGGTGACATGTGCGTCAACCGTAATACCTTGGGACCGCAGTTTTTCGATGCACGATTGAATCTGTTGTTGCTGACTCTGGCCGCTCTTGCGGTTGGCGATCAACAGTATGTGTTTGGGGTTCACTCCACGACGCCTGTCAAACCGCAGCGAGATTTCGCTGCATCAGTGGGAAGCCTGCGGCGTCACCGTATTGAACGAAGGCTGACCGATTCGGCGATAAAACGATTCGAGGATGCTGTAGATCCCAAAAGCGACCAGCCCCAATGCCACCACGCCGAGCAGATAGGGCCCGAATGGTTGCTGTTCCAATGTTCGCAAGGCGCCGTCGAGGCCGCGTGCCTGGTCCGGGTTGAACTGCACGGCGGCGACGATAAAAAATCCGCCGATGATCAGAAACACCACGCCACGTGCAACCAGGCCGAATTGGCACACAGGTTTGGTCCAGCGCATGGCGTCCCGGTCCATGGCGAACCGTTTCTGAAATCTTGCAGTCCAGCCTTTGACGATGTGCGCAATGCCAGCGCCGATTACGGCCAGCCCGCCGCCGGATACCAGCCAACGGCCGTAAGGCTGGGACATCAATTTCGCGGTCCAATTGCTGGTTTGATTGGAATCGCCGCCGGAACCCCAGCCGAAAATGAGACTGACAGCGAAAAAGGCCAGCGCCAAGTGTGTGATGCCGCTGATCAACAATCCGGCACGAATGGCGAGCCCTTTGGCGTCCGTGCCGTGACGATCGGCATCCCAGATTCCTTGTATGAAGCGCCACGCGGCGTAACAGACCAGGCCAAAGGCGACGATGGCCAGCATGGTCTGGCCCAACGGTTGTCCCAACAGGTGGCGCAGACTGCCGCGGGTGTCTTCGGTCTGGCCACTGCCGAAGGCGGCCACCAGCGCCATCCATCCGACAATCAGGTAGACGGCGCCACGGGCGGAGTAACCCAGCCGGGCCATCCACTCCAATTTGTTGTCCTGAAAGTTCTTCATCCTTGAACCCCGCGCGCGTTTGTGGTTACCCCCAGTGTGGGTTAGCGCGCGTACTGATCAAGTGCGCCTCGACCCGCCCCATTGGTTTTTCGATCGCCCATAAAAAAGGGCGGCCGGGGGGCCGCCCAGGGGGTGACATGGGGAAGTACATGTCACCGATCGGGGGACAGGCGGAGGACGAGGAACATGGGATTTTGTCCGCGTTGCACCAATACCGGCACTGTTGCCGATGATGGCAGCCCTGCGACGGTTTCATTCAATCCCTGCACGCTCGCCACTTCCGAATGTTCGATTTTCAAGATGATATCTCCGGGAATAACGCCTGCGGTCGCGGCTGGCCCGGGATCCACACCCTCCACGCGCACGCCTCGCTGGCCCAGTTTCAGCTCTTCGCGCTGAGTGTCCGGCAACTCGCTTAACGCCAGACCGAGTTGCAAATTCTGTTGCGGTTGCGGCGGCGCTTGCGCATGCGGCGGTTTGTCCAGTTCCCCGATCGCAACCGATACTTGCTGCTGTCGACCTTCCCGCAGGATAGTCACTAGAACGGTGTTGCCAACTGGCGTGTCGGCAACAAATTTCGGCAACCTCCCGGTTTCGTCGATATCGCGATTATCGAAGCTCAGGATGATGTCGCCGGTCTGCAGTTTCGCGGCCGCCGCCGGACTGTCGTCGATGACTTCGGTGACCAGCGCGCCGCGCGGCCGGTCCAATCCGAACGCTTCAGCCAATTCCTGATCCACGGGCTGTACCAATACCCCCAGCCAGCCCCGGGTTACATGGCCCTGTTGCTTCAATTGCTCGACGACATTCATGGCGACGTTGATCGGAATGGCGAACGACAACCCCATGTAGCCGCCGGTATTGGAGTAAATCTGTGAGTTGATGCCCACCACCTCGCCTTTGGTATTGAACAGCGGGCCGCCGGAATTGCCCGGGTTTACCGCGACGTCGGTCTGGATGAAGGGCACGTAGCTTTCGCTGGGGAGATTGCGACCCAAGGCGCTGACGATGCCTTGGGTTGCGGTGTGTTCCAGACCGAAGGGCGAACCGATCGCCAGTACCCATTCGCCGACTTGCAAGCGGTCGGAGTTACCGATTTTCACCGTCGGCAGATCCGGCGCAGCGATTTTCAGGAGCGCGACGTCACTGCGTTCGTCGTAGCCTATGAGCTGCGCGGGTTGTTCGCGGCGGTCGCTCAGGCGCACCACCAGCGACTTGGCGTCTTTGACCACGTGGGCGTTGGTCAACACGTAGCCTTCATGGGAGAGAATGAACCCGGATCCTACGGAATGCACCGGTTCGAGTGGGGCGCCGCCGGGCGGTTGGTTGAAATAGCGCCGGAAATAATCGTTGAATGGTTGCTCGCCCGGCCTCTCCGGGGCATCCTGCGACAGCTCCGCTGCCTCGGCGTCGGTCACAAGGCGGATACTGCTGACGTTCACCACGGCCTTGCCGTTTTCTTGTACCAGTTGGATGAAATCCGGGAAGATTTCACGGCCAGCCAGCGCCGATTGGGTAACCAACAGGCATAGACACGAAATCAGCAGAACGATTTGCGGGACAGTCCGTTTGTCCGGCATATGCGGCAGGCCCCTGTGGTGGTCCAAGACGGGGGGTGGTCCAGTCCTCTTTATAGTAGGCAGCGGCGCCGGCTGCACGGCCAATGTCGGGCTCGGCCGCCTTGGATCAGACGGCATGGCTACACGCCCGGGCTGAGTCGTCTATGCTCTGAACACTGGTTCACGCTGCACTGCAACCACCTCCGCAATCCGAGATGCACATGGAGTTGTTTTCCGACCCGCTGCTGTTGGCCCGGCTACAGTTCGCGGTCACCACGGTTTTGCATATCATCTGGCCGGTGTTCACCATCGGTCTGTCGCTGTTCATCGTATTTTTGGAGGCGCTGTGGCTGAAGACCGGCGACGTCGCCTGGTATCACCACGCCCGGTTCTGGACCAAGCTCTTTCTGGTGAACTTCGGTGTCGGCGTGGTGACGGGTCTACCGTTGGAGTTTCAGTTCGGCACCAACTGGGCGCCGTTCTCCGCCGCGGCGGGCGATTTTTTCGGTAATGTGCTCGGGTTCGAAGGGGCGATGGCGTTCATGCTCGAGGCCGGATTCCTCGGCATCATGGTGTTCGGCTGGAACCGGGTGGCGCCGGCCATACACCTGTTCGCCACGGCAATGGTCGCCGCCGGCGCGTCATTTTCCGCATTCTGGATCATGACGGCCAATGCCTGGATGCAGACTCCGGCCGGCGGCAGCCTGGTGAACGGCAAATTCGTGGTCGATTCCTATTACGAGGCGATCTTCAACCCGAACATGCCGTGGGCGGTGTCCCATATGTGGTTCGCCTGCCTGGAAACCACGTTGTTCGTGGTCGGCGGCATTTCGGCGTGGTACATCCTGCGCGGCGAGCACCGCGCGTTCTTCCTCAAGACGTTCCGGTTGGCATTGTTCGCGGCAATTCTGGTCGCGCCGTTGCAGGTATTTCTGGGCGACAGCAGCGGCTTGAATGTGTTCGAACACCAGCCGGCGAAAGGCGCGGCCATCGAAGGTCACTGGGAAACCAACCCGCCGGGACAACCCGCTTCCTGGGCGCTGGTGGCGTGGCCGGACAAAGCGGCTCAGGGCAATGCCTGGAGCATCGAGATTCCCTACGCCCTGAGTCTGCTCGCCACCCACAGTCTGGACGGTCAAGTCACCGGGCTGCGGGAATTTGCGCCAGGCGATCAGCCGCCGGCGCTGCCGCTGTTGTTTTACAGTTTCCGGATCATGGTGGCGATTGGCTTTTGGTTCGTATTCCTGATGGCGTGGGGTGTATGGGCCTGGCGCAAAGGAAATCTCAGCCCCGAACGAGTCGCGACACAACGGGCGCTGATGACAGCGTGGATGTTGTCGATCCCGCTCGGATATGCCGCGGTCGAGTGCGGTTGGGTGGTGCGCGAAGTCGGTCGTCAACCCTGGATCATCTACGGGTTGCTGCGCACCGCGCAGGGTGTCTCGCCACTACCCGCGGGCGCTGTCGCCAGCAGCCTGGTGGCTTATACCATCGTCTATATCCTGTTGCTGGTGACGTTCGTTGTTTTTGCACGCCGTATTCTGTTTCAAGGCCCGGACTTGAGCCTCAAGCCTAGCGCCCCGCGCTCTGCGCCGTTCACGCTGGGAATCCGGAACAACGAGCGGTCCGCGGAATCGACGGAGCATTCCTGATGGTCGATACGGTACAACCCTTTCTCGCGGACATCTGGTTCTTCCTGCTGGGGTTCATTCTGGTGTTGTACGTCGTGCTGGACGGTTTCACGCTCGGGGTCGGCATCCTGTCGCTGTTCGCTCAGGATGAGAGCCGCCGCGATGTCATGATGACGAGTCTGGGCAGTGTCTGGGACGCCAATGAAACCTGGCTGGTGGTTTTTGGCGGTGCGTTGTTCGGCGCGTTTCCCGAAGTCTATGGCATTGCCTTGCACGGCTTGTACATCCCGATCATGCTGATGATCTTCGCGCTGATCTTTCGCGGCGTCGCTTTCGAGTTCCGTGAACACGGCCGCCACAAACGCCGTTGGAACCTCGCGTTCGGCTTTGGCAGCCTCGGCGCCGCCGCGATGCAAGGTATCGCCCTTGGCGCCGTGCTGGGCGGCATTCCAGTGCAAAATCTGCAGTTCAGCGGCGGTGTATGGCACTGGTTGTCGCCATTCGCGATCCTTACCGCGCTGGGCGTGGTGTTCGGTTACACCCTGCTGGGGGCAACTTATCTGGTGCTCAAAACGGAGGGCGAGCAGCAGGCGCGCGCGCGGCGGATTGCAGCCATTGCGGCGTGGCTTACGGTGCTGGCTGGCGTCGGGGTTTCGATCTGGACGCCGATGCGCTTCGACTACGTAGCGCAGCGCTGGTTTTCCTGGCCGAATATGGTGCTGCTTGCGCCGTTACCGCTGGCTGCCGCTTGGTGCTTTGTCATGATGCTGCGCGGCCTGAAACGCGGTTTCGAGGCCAGCCCGTTTTTCTGGAGCGCCGGGATCTTTTTGACATCGTTCGGCGGACTGGCGGTGAGTTTATATCCGTACCTGGTGCCGCCGACCGTCACTGCCTTGGATGCGGCTTCGTCCAGTAAGACGCTGATTTTCATGCTCGCAGGGATCGGCATTCTGATCCCGATCATGATGGTGTACAACGGCTACCAGTATCTGGTGTTTCGCGGCAAGGCGCGGGTCGGAGAGGGTGGATATCACTAACGGCGATTTTGCGCAGCGGCTGTGGCACGGCTCGCGGCGTCAATCATCTACCAGCGCCCACAGTTTCACCTGGGCATGGTCGCCGGCGTCGGGCTTAACGACTCGAAACTGTTCTTCGACGCCGTCGGCACCGAATGCACGTTCGACCGAGATAATCGTGCCGAGCGGATGCTCAGTCAGGCTCTGCGCGAATCGGATTTCCTCTTCTGCAACCGGCAATGCTGCTTCGGGCGAAGGTGCGCCGTAGCGCGCGCAGAGGTGTTCGACAATCCGTTCTCGCGCTTGCTTCAGTTCTGTATCGTCGATTTCCGCGATTACCACGAGCGTGGTATAGCCGAAGCTTTCCGTGCCCAGAAACCCATGGTGAAATGCTTGTCGGATTTTGCCGTCGGCGGTATCCGGGTCGGCATCCCAAAGTGCGAAGCTGCCCGGGATCGCCCACTCACCCGGGGTGGCGGCATGTCGATAGACCTGCCGGTCGGAGGCGTCCATCTGGATGGCGCGTAGAAATTTCAATCCATCCCCCAGATCAGATCGCCGGCGCAGGTGAGATCGTATCCGCCCAGCCGTTGCGCGAACGCATCGGTCTCCGGCGCCCGTAGCGCAGCGAGCAAGCTCTGAAACAGCGTGCGGAAATAAACCCCGCGGCCCAGCGCAAAATCGAAAGCTTCCCAGCCGATTGGTAAGAAACTCAAGCCGAACTCCGCGGCGCTCGCCCGCACGCCTGCAGCGATGTCGGCGCTACCCATGACGATCTGCGCCGCGGCTTCGCGCTCGGAGAGCGCATCGACGCTGCTGCGCAGGCGCTCTTCCGGATGACCGTGCTCGGCCAAAAGCTCTTGCAGAAAACGCCGTGTCCCGGCGCCGTTCTGGCGCATCGCCCAACGCAGATCGGCTTGCAGCAATGCGCCGGCGTTGTTGTGCTTTGCCAAGATGTCAGGTCGAACCATCAATCCCTGTTCGCGGCGAAATGCGCGCACCAGAATCCAGTCTCTGTGCGGCGCGTGCTGTTGCAGCAGCGCGGGATGTCGAATCCGGCTCTCGTTCTCGGGTCCCCAGTGGATGCAACCCACGTCGGCGCGCAGTGCCGCCAGCAAACTCAGACCGAGGCGGGTGCCCGTCGGCGTATAGCTGAGCATTGCGCGCGGACCCACCGTTTGCGCCAACCGCATCACCAGATGGGAGAGCAGCGGGTCGTCGCTGCCGGCGATCAAGAGGCGGTCGGTGAGCAGTCCACCGTGGCTGGATTCCAACAGCCAACGATCTATCAGATCCCGGGGGAAGACCCATTTGCCGGTGATCTTGGTGGCTGGGATGCGCTCTTCGCGGACCAGGCCGTAGACTTTCTTCTCGTTGATATGCAGGTATTCGGCGACTTGCTTGACGCTCATGAAGCGCGGCGGCAAGGTGGCCGCCGCATCGGCCTTTTCGTTCGATTCGTCCGGCAGGGTGGCGTTGTTCATGCCGACTTGGCATCGGCCGACGTTGGTCGTACCGGCGGCTTGGCATCGAGCGTAATGTTGTCGGCGCCGTTGTAGATCAGGAAATGTCGCCCTTTGGCCCGCGCAATCATGGTCATGGAAAGTTCACGGGCCAGATCGAGGCCCATATGCGTGATGCCCGAGCGCGACAGCAGTACGGGTATACCCATGTGGGCTGTCTTCATGACGATTTCCGACGTCAGACGACCAGTGGTATAGAACAGGCAGTCGCCGCCGTCGATGCCGTTGAGCCACATCATGCCGGAGATGGCATCGGCCGCGTTGTGCCGTCCCACGTCTTCAATGAACATCAGGATCTCGGTACCGCGGCATAACGCGCACCCATGCACGGCGCCGGCCTGACGATAGATTTCGTTGTAATCGGTGATGGCGTGGAGCAGTTCGTACAATGTCGACTGGCGCAGCTGCACCGGCGGAAACCGCGCGTCGTACAATTTGTCGAGGGTGCAGCTGAACACCGTTCCCTGACCGCAGCCGGTGGTAACCGTCCGCTTGGCGAGCTTGTTCTCCCAATCCTCGATGCCGTGACCGCTGTGGGTGGTAACGTTGACTTGGTCGCGATCCCAATCCACTTCCACCGTACGAATGCTGCGCAAGTCCTCGAACAGGCGCTGGTTGCGCAAATAACCCAACGTCAGCGCTTCAGGGTGGGTGCCGAGTGTCATCAATGTGACCACTTCCCGGTCGTCCACTTTAATGGTGAGCGGAAACTCGCCGGCAACCTGTCCCGCGCGCACCTCGCCGTATTCGTCCACGGCCTCTACCGGGTGGGTCGGCGCCAGCCCCGCGTTGGACATCTTCGGACGATACTGTGGCGACCCGCTCATGACGTGTTCAGCCTCCAGTGACGTTCATGTGTCGCAGGATCACCGGCTGTCCCTGGAGTGAGAAGTCGTGGCCCTTCGGTTTAATGGCCATGGATTCGACGATGGCCTGTTTGAGCGCGAGCCGGTCGCCGGGATTGGCGCGGATGACTTGCTTCAGGTCCACGGAATGCTCCTGGCCGAGGCACAGCAACAGCCGTCCTTCCGTGGTCAGGCGCACCCGGTTGCAGCTGTCGCAAAAGTTGTGGCTGTGGGGTGAAATGAAACCGACCCGGGTACTGCCATCGTTCAAGCGGTAGTAGCGCGAAGGGCCGCCCGTCGACTCGGTCGTGGGCGTCAGTTCGAAGTCCTGGCGCAGGTCGCGGAGGATTTCATCGCTGGAATAGTACGCTTCCGCGCGGTCATGGTCGCCGATTTCGCCGAGCGGCATTTCCTCGATGAAGCTGATGTCGATACCGCGCTGTTCGGCGAAACGCACCAGATCCGTCACTTCGTCGTGATTGCGATGCTTGAGGATGACGCTGTTGAGCTTGATGCGTTCGAATCCTTGCTCAATGGCCGCGTCGATCCCCGCCAGCACCGGCGCCATCTCGCCGGTGCGGGTAATCTGACGAAAGCGTTCCGCCTGCAAACTGTCGAGACTGATGTTGATCCGTGTCACGCCCGCGGCGCGCAGCGCGGCCGCATACTTGGGGAGCAGGGCGCCGTTGGTGGTCAGAGTCAGGTCCGCCAGACCGTCGAGGGCGCCGAGCTGCTCGAACAGCCACACCACGTTGCTGCGCACCAGCGGTTCGCCGCCGGTGATACGGATTTTGCGCACGCCGAGTTCGGTGAACGCGCGCCCGATGTCCGCCATTTCCTCGAGGGTCAAGATGCGGCTACGCGGCAGGAATTCCATGTCCTCGCTCATGCAGTACACACAGCGGAAGTTGCAGCGATCCGTCACCGAAATACGTAGGTAGCTCACGCGACGGCCGAAACGATCGACCAGATTGTCGGGTAGCATGGTTTCAGCGGCGGTCATGTGGACTCCTTGCGGCCCGAAGAACGGACCTCGCTAACGCGGCACGCGTTATGTATTGCCGGATGGTTTGCCGTTTTTCCATATCCTAATGACAAGACTAGTATTCGATTGCTGAATTCGTAATGGGGGCCGGCGCGCTCAGCGTTCGGTCAGCCGGGGCATCAGTTCCACGAGATTGCAGGGACGCGTCCGATAGTCCAGTTGATGTTGAATCAACTTGTCCCATGCGGTGCGGCAGGCGCCGGAAGAGCCGGGCAGACAGAAAATATAAGTCCCGTTCGCCACCCCGGCCACAGCCCGTGACTGGATGGTCGAAGTTTTAATCTCTTCATAGGATAACATGCGAAACATTTCGCCGAAGCCGTCGATGCGCTTGTCCAGCAGTATCTGCACCGCTTCCGGTGTGCCGTCGCGCCCGGTAACGCCCGTACCGCCGGTGCTGATGACCACCTGCACCTCCGGATCGGCGATCCAGCGTGAAACCTCTGCTCTGATGCGGTAGATGTCATCCGGCACGATGCGTTTTTCGGCGAGCTTGTGGCCCACGCCCTGCAAGCGTTCCGCCAGTGCGAGTCCGGACTTGTCGGTGCGCTCGTCGCGACTGTCGGACACGGTCAAAACCGCGATATTCAAAGGGATGAAAGCGCGTTCGTTCGACATTTCGCTGCTCCGCACGGCATGGCGTTCACACCAGCCCTTCAAAAGGTTGTACCGACACCTGATCGCCGGGCTTAACCGTACCGCTTTCGTGGGGTAGGACCACGAAACAATTCGCCTTGCTCATGGAACTGAGAATGCCCGAGCCCTGGCGCCCGGTACTGCGCACCTGAAGCCGTCCATCGGCGCCAGGTTCCAATACGCCGCGCAAAAGCTCGGTGCGACCGGGCTTTTTGCGCAGCCGCTCGGTGCAGGTGACTTCGAAGCACGGCGGCAGGCCTTCGCCGAGGCCGCCGGCCAGCCGGTGCAACGCCGGTTGCACAAACTGATAGAACGTCACCATGACGGCCACCGGATTGCCGGGCAGGCCGAAAAACAGCGCATCGCCCAGATGCCCGAATGCGAACGGGCGTCCTGGCTTCATGGCGATTTTCCAGAAATCCACCGCGCCCAGTTCGCCGAGAATCTGCTTTACGTAATCGGCATCGCCCACGGACACGCCGCCCGTCGTGATCACAGCATCGGCATCTGCCGCAGCGCGCTTCAGCGCAGCCCGCAAGGCGTCGGGATGGTCGGCGACGACACCGAGATCCAGAGCGTCGATGCCTCGGCGGTTGAGCATCGCGTGCAGGGTGTAGCGGTTGCTGTCATAGATCTCGCCTTCGCCGATGGGTTCCCCGACCTGGCGCAATTCGTCGCCGGTGGAAAAGAACGCCACCCGTGGCCGCCGACGCACGGAGATTTCCGCGTGACCCAGAGATGCCAGCAGACCCAACTCCGCTGGAGTGAGACGCGTGCCCGCCAGTAGCGCGATCTGGCCTCGTGCCAGGTCTTCGCCCGCAAGGCGCACGTTCTCGCCCAAGCGGTGGCCGGGGCCGATGCGCACCGTATCGCCCTGGCGTTCCACGTGTTCCTGCATTACCACCGTGTCGGTCCCGCGCGGTAATGCCGCTCCGGTCATGATGTGTACGCACTCGCCATGGGCGACTTCGCCGGCGTATGGGTGCCCGGCCAGCACTCGGCCGCGCACCGGAAACGGTGCCGATTGGTCGCCGGGGAGGTCGGCGCCGGAGAGTGCGTAGCCGTCGACCGCCGAGTTGGTGCTCGTCGGCACATCGAGGGTGGAACGAATGTCCTGCGCCAGAATATCGCCGAGACAGCTGCGGAGTGGTCGCCGAAGAATGCCGGGCACGGATTCGATCGCGTGCAGGATGCGCTCGCGGGCGACCGTCAAGGGCAGCATTTCCGGTTCACGATCCTGTTCGCAATTGGGCGCTTTGATGATCGGGTCTCGATTCATGATGTGGATTCACGCCGAGGTTGTTGCAGCCGTGCAGCCAAGCGTTCGAGGTCCTGCGGTGTGTTGACGTTGCGAAAAGCGTTCTGCTGATCGGAGAAATCAGCAATAGCCGGGTCGTGACCACCATACCAGCGGTCGATCTTGCGTTCGCCGTCCGCCAGTGCCTGCTCAAGGCTGGCGCGCAGGGCGGTGTCGATCAGGGCGAAAACCGGTTGCATCCGATCGCCGTCGTGAGCGACTGCGATCGGGGAGCCGGCGTCGCTCAATGCGCGGAACAGTCGCGCTGCCAAATCGCCCGGCAGCAACGGGCTGTCGCAGGGTGCGGTCAGGATGTATCGGGTGTGGGCGGCGCCCATTGCGCTGGCCATACCGGCCAGCGGACCGCTGAAATCACCATCGCGGTCCGGCACCACCGCAAACCCGTACGCCTGGTAGCGCTCCAGGTTGCGGTTGGCGTTGATCAGCACGTCCTGCACTTGCTCGCGTAGCTGCTCGAGCACGTATTCCACCATCGGGCGGCCCGCCAGTTCGATCAGTCCTTTGTCGCTGCCACCCATGCGCCGAGCCTGTCCGCCTGCGAGTACGACGCCGGTAATGTCCGCGTGGGGATTCAAGGAATTCTCTCCAGAAGTGGTGTGCAAGGGCAGCATAATCGCCCTCGATCGATGCCGTGCAGCCGGATGGCGTCAAGATGTCGCATTTGGCGAACCTCTAGTCCATCTTCCGGTCCAATAATAACAAGCAAAGCAAAACGGGTGCCACAAACGACCGGGAAGTCGTTTTCGTCCGGTGGAATCGGTAGGTCATTACGCTGCCTTGGTTTTGCTTGACGGAATCCTGGCATACGCTAGGGTCTATAGGGCGGTCCGGCAATTAGATCGCAAAGGCTGAACGGTTGGGTGAATCGTCTAGGCGCAACATGGTTCAAAATGACCCAACCGAACTTTGACCTGAGTCCATTTGACTTAGGGCATCCAATTCCATTCGAGACAGCTGCGCGCTGATCCGAGGAGGGCAATGGATGGGCATTGGCGCTTCCTGCGGTACTACTGATGAATCGCCTCTTGCGAGTTCCCGCCCGACGAATGCCAGACATCCTGCAGCGGTACTGATCGTCGACCAGGATGCACTGGAGCGCGAACATCTGCGAAAGGTGCTGGATCCGCAATGTGCCTTGGTGGAAGCCGCCGAAACGCTCCAGAAGGCGGAAACACTCCGCGCACGCTGTCATTTCGACGTCTACGTCATCGCCTTGAGCGCGGTGGGAGCGCCGGCTCTGGACTGGCTGCGTTCCTTGCGCGAACAGGGGGTGCGGGCCGATGTCATCCTCACGGCCGCCTATGCCGATCTCGACGGTGCAATTGCCGCGCTGCGGGCCGGCGCCTCGGACTTATTGGTCAAACCCTACCGCGATGCGCAGTTGTCGAGCGCTATCCAGCGCTGCCTGCGGCGGCGGCAGATGTTGCGCGAAAGCTTCCTGTTGCGCCGGCGCGAGACCGACGCGCCGCGGGTTCCCGGCCTGATCGGTGATAGCGCGCCGATGCGCGAGGTGTTGCGCCTGGTGGAGCGTATTGCGCCGACCAATTCGACGGTCATGATTCAAGGTGAAACGGGTACGGGAAAGGAATTGATTGCCCGCGCCATTCATCGGCGCAGTGGTCGCAAGGGAGAATTCATCGCCGTCAATTGCGGCTCCATCACCGCCGAATTGCTCGAAAGCGAATTGTTCGGTCACACCCGCGGAGCCTTCACCGGCGCCCACACCGCACGTGAAGGTCTGTTCAGCTGCGCCAACGACGGCACCATTTTCCTCGACGAAATAGGCGAAATGCCAATGGGGATGCAGGCGAACCTGTTGCGCGTGCTGGAAGAACGTTGTGTACGGCCGGTGGGCGCCAATCGCGAACAGCCGGTCAATTGCCGGGTCATCGCAGCAACCAATCTGAACCTGTCCGATCAGCTTGCCAAAGGCGCTTTTCGTGAGGACTTGTACTACCGTTTGAATGTACTCACGCTCAACGTGCCGACTTTGCGTGAGCGCGTTGAGGATATCCCGGCCCTGGTCGAGCATTTCACAAGCACGTTGAGCGAAGATCTGGGGATGACGTCACTGCTATTCGAGCATGGCGATTTTGCAGCTCTGCAACAGTACGCTTGGCCGGGCAATGTGCGCGAATTGCGCAATTGGATCGAGCGTGCGCTGCTCCTGGGGCACTTGCCATTAAATGATCTTCAACCGACGCGGACCGATGTCGGGACGAGAACCGTAAGTGATGATTCGAGTGGCGCGTTTCCCAACGACTGGACGCTTTCCGAAGTGGAGAAGCACCACATGATGAGCGTGCTCGACAGCGTCGGCGGCAACAAATCGGAAGCGGCGCGACGCCTTGGCGTGTCGCGCAAGACACTGGAGCGTAAGTTCAACGCATGGAACCGTGAGTGAGGAGGCGCCCGTGGACGAGGACGTATTGAACCAACAGCTGCGGAAGTTCTTGAAAAAGGTCGGAGTCACATCCCAGCGGGAAATCGAACAAGCGGTGCGCGAGGCCCAGGACGCCGGGCGCTTGGATTCCAGTAAACCGCTGCATGCACACGTGCGCCTGGAGTTGCCGGAGTTGGGTCTGGACCATGTCATCGAGGGCGAAATCGCACTCGAGTAGTTTGCGCGCCGACGCGCTATCGCCCGCAGTTGGGTCAAATTGTCCCAGCCCGGCGCGGTATTCTGCTCCTTAATCACAATAAAATCAAACGCATGGTCGCTGGTACAAGTTTTGCTCCAGGGGATGCGAACAGCGTTCAGGAGCGACATTGTGAACGAGAGTGAATTTCCGGTATCGGTCATCATGGAACGGGAGCAGATCGAGCACCGCAGTTGGCTGGTGCCGCGCTGGCGCCTGGTGGGGGTTGTGGCGGGGCAGCACATTGCGGATCAGAACCCCGGCGCTACCGTCGTCCACGATGACCATGGGCGCGAACAACTGCTGTGGACCGGCTTCCGGATCCGGCTTTATCGCGACGGCGCCGAGAGCTATTGGTACAACCTGGTCGGGCAGAAACCGTCATTGTTTCTCATTTGCCGCCAGGACCCGGAGGGCGAACTGGAACCGTTCCTGGTGACCGCCAACTATGACGAGGCCGGCTCTCACATGGAGGCGGACGATCAAGTGTTCTCCGCGCCGATGCCGCCGGAAATCCGCGATTGGCTGGAGCGCTACGTGATGGACAACTACCGCCCGGAACCGCCGAAAAAGCGCAAACGCACGAATTGGACGGAGGAGGCAAGTCGTGGGCAAGCGCCAGGACCCCAACGCACCCGCCACTGATACAGAGGGTTTTCTCAACCGTTGGTCGCGGCGCAAACGCGAAGCCGGCGCCGTCGAGGACGCCGATGTTTCGCCGCCGCCATCCGCCGCTGCACCTTTGGACCCGCCGGCGCCCGAACCGGCAGCGCCGCTGACCGACGATGACCTGCCGCCCCTCGATACCTTGGGCGAAGACAGCGACTACAGTGGTTTTCTGTCGCCGCAGGTCAGCGAAAGCCTGCGGCAGAAAGCCCTGCGGCAATTGTTCGCTGGCAGCCAGTTTCATATCCGCGACGGCTTGGACGACTACGACGAAGATTACCGCAGCTTCGAACCCCTCGGAGGGTTACTTACCGCCGACATGCGCCATCGTATGGAGATGGAGGCCAAGCGCGTCGCCCTGGGTGAATCTGAGCAAGCCGAAGCTGAAGCTCTATTCGAAGACCATACCCAATCCGAGCGCAGCGATACCGCGGCCGCCTCGGAACCCGCGCCTGTTGCGGATGCCGCTGACAAACGCGATCCGCAAAGCAGTTAACCACACGATCGCGCTGCGTTCGTGGGAGGACACATGTCCACGGATACATCTTTCATTGACGAATTACCGCAACACACGGCTGACGGGCGCGCCCGTATGCACGCGCTATGCGCGCATGCAGCATTGCATCCGGAAAATGTGACCACAGTCGATTACCGTTCCCGCGGCAATCTACTGCTGGTCGGCAATCCGGAGCGCGCCATCGCTGGCGCCCAGCAGCTCGGCGAACGTTTGCACTGCGTCATACTGGCGCAATCCGCAGCCGCGGAGCCACCACGAAACGCAAATGTCACGATGGTGTATGGCCGCTTGCAGCACTTACATGGCCACCTCGGGCAATTTTCCGCCACCGTGCAGGTGGACGGTCGCGAGTTCAACCCGGCCCATCTATGTCCAAACGCACCCGCGTATTTCGATCTGGTGCTGGATCTGGGCGGTCGTCCGGCGATCAGCAGCGAAATGCCGCCGCTTGGGTATTTCGCACCGCGCACAGAGGAAGATTTGCAGCGGGTATTGGCGGAGCTGCCCGAGCTGGTGGGTGAATTCGAGAAGCCGCGCTTTTTTCAGTACGACCCGGCGATTTGCGCCCACGGTCGCAGCGGGCTGGAGGGGTGTCATCGCTGCATTGATGCCTGCCCGACCCAAGCCATCACGTCTCTCAAAGAGCGAATCGAAGTCGACCCCTACCTCTGCCAGGGCGGCGGGAGTTGCGCGACTGCGTGTCCGAGCGGCGCAATCACCTACAGTTACCCGCCCGCGGACCAGGTCATCGACGCTCTACGTGCGACCCTGCGCGAGTACCGCGAACGCGGTGGCAAGGACCCGCAAGTGCTGTTCATGGATGCAAGCGCGGGCAGCGAGGCGTTCGCACGGCTGCGCGATCGCATTCCGGAAAGCGTATTGCCGTTTCAGGTGGAGGAAATCGGTTCCGTCGGGATGGAAGTATGGTTGTCCGCCATCGCGTACGGGGCGCGTCGAGTCGCATTGTTGGCGACGCCGAGCGTGCCGTGTTCCGTGTTGCGGGAATTGTCCCTGCAACTCAGCTATGCGGGCGGCATCCTGGACGGACTCGGGTATCCCCGTTCGTTGTTGCAGCTCGTGGTCGCCGAAAGGGAAGGGGAAGCGGCGGCGGCCATGCTCAACAGTGCCGCTGACCAGGTCTCGCTCCCGCCGGCGTCATTCGCCGCGCTTGCCCGCAAGCGCGCCGCACTGCACATGGCGGTGGATCATTTGTACGGCTGTGCGCCGGACCCGCAAGCCATCGCGGAACTACCGGACGGCGCACCGTTCGGCGCCATCGAAGTGGATGCAAACGCATGCACCTTGTGTATGGCGTGTGTCTCGGTCTGTCCCGCTTCGGCGTTGTACGACGGAAACGACCGCCCGCAACTGCGGTTCGTGGAAGGCAATTGCGTCCAGTGCGGTTTGTGTCACGCGGCCTGCCCTGAAGATGCAATACGGCTGGTGCCGCGCATGGCCTACGAACCTGACACCTATCGCCAGCAGCGCGTCCTGCATCAGGAGGATCCGTTTTGCTGCATCAATTGCGGCAAGCCGTTTGCCACCCAGGCGATAATGAAACGCATGACCGCAAAGCTTGCCGGACATTGGATGTTCCAGGATGAGGTGGCCATGCGCCGCCTGCAAATGTGCGAGCAGTGCCGGGTCATCGATATGTTCACGGACCCGAACGCCCCGAGCGTGACCGACAAACCGGGCCCGAGGCTCGGGTGAGCAAGATTGTCCCGGTGGGACCGGCAAATGAGACATTTTGTCCAACTTGGCCGAATTGCGCCGCACGCTCCGCGGCAACGTTCGGCGAATCGTGCCGTTGTTCGGTTCCTGTTGCCCCACATGCGGGCATAAGACTTGCTACTAGGCGCTATAGCTATGGCTTCCATTCCTGAAATCAGTGTATCTGCGCCGCGGGCGCCGGAGCCTCTCGCAGGCGGTTTGGATCCGATCGACGAATTGCGTGCCGACACCTACCGCTTTCTCGCGGCGTTGTTGGCGGCACCCCCGAACGCGGATGTGCTGGAAGTCGTCAAGCAGGCTGGGATCGCCGACGACGGCGCGCTCGGACGGGACGCAGTGCCGTTGGCAGAAGCCTGGCAGTTGGTACGTTTGGCGGCCCGTAATTCCGAGCCCGAGCGGTTGGATGATGAATATCACGATCTGTTCATCGGCATCGGTAGAGGCGAATTGGTGCCCTATGCCTCGTGGTATCTGACCGGATTCCTGATGGACCGCCCGCTGGCGTATTTGCGCCAGGACCTGCGCTACCTGGGAATCGAGCGCCAGGAGGGCGTTTCCGAACCCGAGGACCATGCCGCAGCGCTGTGCGAGGCCATGCACGAAGTCATCCGTGCCCCGGAGGAGATTTCCCGCCAATGGCAACGAAAATTCTTTCAGGATCATATCGCCACCTGGATGGGACTGTTTTTTCGCGATCTACAGCAAGCCCGCTGCGCGTGCTTTTATTCGACCGTGGGCCGGCTCGGAGAAGCGTTTATTGAACTTGAATCCCGTTACTTGGATGTGCGGAGTTGAACCGCGCGGAGGAGTTATCGATGACAGCACCAACCGACAAAGCTGGGCAAGGACGGCGCCGATTTCTCAAAGGCGTGATGGCGGTGGGCGGCACTACCGTGCTGATCGCGGTGGGGCGCGAAGCCATGGTGGACGCCGAACCCGAAACGGCGCCGCCAAAGGCGGACGCAGCCCCGCAGCCGGACCAGGGGTACCACGTCACGGCGCACATTGCGTCCTATTACGACAAGGCGCGGTTCTAGGAACCCTGCCGCCTAATTGAAGATGCACGGGGAGATCCAGCGATGAAGCTTATCCGCAAACGCGATCAAGAGGGCCGCGCAACCGGCGCGGGACCGGGAGTCGGCATGGGCGGCGATGGTATCGACCGGCGTACCTTTCTGCGGCGCTCCGGACTGATGATGGGCGCCTCGGCGCTGGCCTCCGGGCTGCCGTTGACGTTGATGCGCAAAGCCCGCGCCGCAGACGCGGAGATGGGACATCCGAAGCAGGGCATCGAGACGCAGGTTCACCGCAGCGTTTGTACCCATTGCTCGGTAGGTTGTGGTGTGATCGCAGAAATCCAGAACGGCGTCTGGGTGGGCCAGGAACCGGACTTCGCATCGCCATTCAACCTGGGTGCGCACTGCGCCAAGGGCGCATCGGTGCGCGAGCATGCTTCCGGCGACAAACGGGTGAAGTACCCGATGAAGCTCGAAAGTGGGAAATGGAAACGCATCAGCTGGGATCAAGCGATCAACGAGGTCGGCGATAAGCTGCTCAAGATCCGCGAGGAGTCGGGTCCGGATTCGCTATGGTGGGCGGGTTCTTCTAAAGCCAGTAACGAAGGTTCTTACCTGCAGCGTAAGTGGGCGGCTTTCTGGGGTTCCAACAACGTCGACCATCAAGCGCGCATCTGTCATTCCACCACGGTCGCCGGCGTAGCCAACACCTGGGGCTATGGCGCCATGACTAACTCCTACAACGATATGCACAACTGCAAGGCGATGATTTTTATCGGCAGCAACGCTGCCGAGGCGCACCCTGTCGCCATGCAGCACATCCTGAGGGCCAAGGAAAACGGCGCCAAGATGATCGTGGTTGATCCACGGTTTACCCGCACCGCGGCCCACGCCGACCAGCATATCCGCATCCGTCCTGGAACCGATGTGCCCTTTGTCTGGGGGCTGCTGTGGCACATCTTCCAAAACGGCTGGGAAGACAAGGAGTACATCCGCCAGCGGGTGTACGGTATGGACAAGGTGCGCGAAGAAGTGAACAAGTGGGATCCGCGCACCGTCGAAGATGTCGCCGGCGTGCCCGAGGAGGAGATGTTCCAGGCCGCCAAGAGCATGGCCGAGAACCGCCCGGGCACCCTGGTCTGGTGCATGGGCGGCACTCAGCACCACATCGGGAATAACAACACACGTGCCTATTGCGTCTTCCAGCTGGCGCTCGGCAACATCGGTGTTTCCGGCGGCGGCGCCAATATCTTCCGCGGCCATGACAATGTCCAGGGTGCCACAGACGTCGGCCCTAATTGCCACACGCTGCCGGCCTATTACGGCCTCTCGGAAGGCGCGTGGAAGCACTGGGCCAAGGTCTGGGATGTGGATTACGAATGGCTCAAGAATCGCTTCGATACTTCGAAGCAATACGATTCCGGCGGCGGCAAGATGGCCTACAGCATGAACATCCCCGGCATGCCGGTGTCGCGCTGGATCGACGGCATTCTCGAGGACAAGGAGAATCTGGCGCAAAAGGACAACGTGCGCGCCATTCTGTTCCAGGGTCATGCGGTCAACAGCCAGACCCGCGGCGTGGAGATGAAGAAGGCACTGGAAAGTCCGAAGCTGGAAATGGTCGTGGTTTCCGACCCGTACCCCACCGTGCTCTCGGTCATGAGCGATCGAAAGGACGGCGTGTATCTGCTGCCGACCTGCACCCAGTTCGAACAGGACGGTTCGGTGACTGCGTCCAACCGCTCGCTGCAGTGGCGCGAAAAAGTGGTCGAGCCGGTATTCGAATCGAAGCCGGATGCAGAAATTCTGTACCTGCTGGCGAAGAAGCTCGGCTTTGCCGACGAGATGTTCAAACACATCAAAGTCGAAAACAGTATGCCGAGCCTCGAGGACACCCTGCGGGAAATTAACCGCGGAACCTGGACCATCGGATATACCGGGCAGAGCCCGGAGCGTTTGAAACTGCAGATGCAGAACAAGCATACCTTCAACACCACGACGCTGCGGGCCGAAGGCGGCCCGTGCGATGGCGAGTATTACGGACTGCCGTGGCCCTGTTGGGGGACACCGGAAATGAAACATCCCGGCACGCCGGTGTTGTATGACCCCAGCAAACCGGTCGCCGACGGCGGTCTTACCTTCCGGGCACGCTTCGGTGTCGAACATGACGGGCAGACCCTGTTGGCCGAAGGCGTCTACAGCGTCGGCTCGGAAATTAAAGACGGTTATCCGGAATTCACCGCTGACATGCTGAAGCAGCTGGGCTGGTGGAACGACCTAACAGACGACGAGAAGAAGGCGGCAGAAGGCAAGAACTGGAAGACCGATCTCTCGGGCGGTATTCAACGGGTCGCGATCAAACACGGGTGCGCACCGTTCGGCAACGCCAAGGCACGTGCCGAAGTGTGGCAGTTTCCGGATCCGATCCCGGTACACCGCGAACCGTTGTACACGCCGCGTTATGACCTGGTGGAGAAGTGGCCGACCTACGATGACCGCAAGTCGTTCTGGCGCCTGCCCACGCTGTACGCCACGATTCAGGCGAAGGATTACTCCAAACAATTCCCGCTTGTGTTCACCAGCGGCCGCTTGGTGGAGTACGAAGGCGGCGGCGAGGAAACCCGCTCGAACAAGTGGCTGGCGGAGTTGCAGCAAAACATGTTCGTCGAAATCAACCCGGCCGACGCCAACGATCGCAGCGTCACCGACGGGCAAATGGTCTGGATCGAGTCCCCCGAAGGCGGCAAGATCCTGGTGATGGCCATGGTGACACCGCGAGTAGGGCGGGGGGTGATCTGGACGCCGTTCCATTTCGGCGGTTGGTTCCAGGGTGAAGATCTGAAGCCGAAGTATCCCGAGGGCACTGCGCCTTATGTACGCGGCGAGGCGTGCAATACGGCCACCACCTACGGCTACGACTCGGTCACTCAGATGCAGGAGACCAAAGCCACGCTGTGCCAGATACGGCCCGCTTGAGAGGAGTGACTGACCATGGCACGAATGAAATTTCTTTGTGACGCGGAGCGCTGCATCGAGTGCAATTCTTGTGTAGTCGCCTGTAAGAACGAAAACGACGTCCCGTGGGGTGTCAATCGTCGGCGGGTGATTACGTTGCAGGACGGCCAGCCTGGCGAAAAATCGATTTCAGTTGCGTGTATGCACTGTACCGATGCGCCGTGCGCTGCAGTGTGCCCGGTGGATTGCTTCTACACCACGGCCGACGGAATCGTGCTTCATGACAAGGATCTGTGTATCGGCTGCGGTTATTGCTTCTACGCCTGCCCGTTCGGCGCGCCGCAATATCCGCAAAAGGCGGCCTTCGGCGTCCGCGGCAAAATGGACAAGTGCACGTTCTGCGCGGGCGGTCCGCTACCGGACAATTCTGACGCTGAATACGAGAAGTACGGCTCCAACCGCATCGCGGACGGTAAGCTCCCCCTGTGCGCGGAAATGTGTTCCACCAAGGCGCTATTGGCCGGGGACGGTAACGTAGTCGCCGATATCTACCGCAAGCGAGTCATCAAACGCGGCGGACGGCCTAAGACCTGGGGCTGGGAAACAGCTTATCCGGCAAGCAGGTCCTAGGCGCATGATTGGCATGACGGTAAGCCGGAGGCCGAAATGATCAAACGCGTCACACTTTTGTTGCTCTGCGTGCCGGTGGTCGCGGTTTTGGGTGGTTGTTATGAATCCCCAGACGTGACGATGTACGAGCCGGGGGTCTACAAGGGCAAATCCGACCCATTGTTGGACAAGTTGCAGTCGGACAAACACCAGGAGCAACTGGTGGATCGGTTCCAGATGGGGCAAACCGACCGCTGAGAGCGGCGGTCGTTGTCCTTTCCGGCAATGAGGAGCTTGATGGAATGAAGCTGGCAATGATCCTTCGAATCGGTGTGCTCGGTTTGTGCGTTTCCGTGTTATCTGCATGCCAGCACATCGAGGAACCCTGGACCGATTACGCACCCCAGTACAAACACAAGCACTTCGACACCAATGCGCCGGACGCTCAACTGCGTCACCGATTGGAATACACGCAAACCGACCGCTAACGCGGCGACGGAGGACGTTTCCATGGCCAAGCCCGAGGGCACGAAGATGTCGCGCAAGCGCCACGCCAAAATCATGCTATGGAGTTTGCTGATCGTTCTGGCCGGCAGTATGGTGTTGCCGCTGAGCGGCTACGTTTATATCGCGATCAGAGACGCGCAGGCCGCGGAACAGCAGGAAGTGAACCAGCCTGGCACAAACCCGCATGCCAACTACTGGCGCGCTGTGCGTGAGGGGACCCAGGGTTACACGGCCGCAAGCGGACCGTATACAACTGACAGCCTGATCCAGAATACCGGTCAGATCTGGCGCGAGACCCGCAATGGCCCCGTCTCCGTGATCGCGCCATGGGTGTTGGCGGGCGTGCTGCTGGCGATCGTTATTTATTTTCTGATCTTTGGTTCCAAGGACTTGAACCGGCCCCCGTCGGGCAAACTGATGTTGCGTTGGACAGCCGGTGAACGACTGATGCACTGGTACACAGCGGTCATGTTCATTCTGATGGCGATCACCGGATTGAGCATGTTGTTCGGGCGCGCAGTACTGGTGCCGCTGTTTGGGCTTGCCGGCTTTTCCATCTGGGCCGAAATCTCGATCAATCTGCACAACTTTCTTGGGCCCCTGTTCATGGTGGGCATCATCGCCGAGGTGATCGTGTGGATGCGCTACAACCTGTTCAAGTCCTACGACTGGGAGTGGTTGAAACGCGCCGGCGGCATGTTCAAAAAGGGTGAACATCCGCCTGCCGGGCGCACCAACGCGGGCGAGAAACTTTGGTATTGGTTTATCGTTGTCTTCGGCCTGATCGGGGTATGCATCTCGGGGTTGGTCCTCGACTTCCCCAACTTCGGTCAGGACCGCGGCACCATGCAACTGGCCAATGTGATCCATGCGACGCTGGCAATCCTGTGGATCGCGATTTCGTTCGGACATATTTACCTCGGGACGCTGGGGCTGAAGGGCTCCTTCCAAGGAATGAGCAAAGGTTATGTGGACGAAGAGTGGATGCGCGAGCATCACAGCGTCTGGTATGAAGAGGTCAAGAGCGGCCGCGTGCCTTCAAGGCCGGGCGAATCCGGCGAGCAGGCTTCCACGCGGCCCGGCACTGCTTCCCCACACTGAGCTAGACTCGAGACCTGGCGCCCATCCGCGCAACAGGGTTCGTATGAAGCATTTAAAGTCGATTTGGGCGTTACCGCTGGCATTCGCTGCCGGGAGCGCAGCAGGCGCCGAGCTGACCGTGCAGATGCACAAACTCGAGCCCCAGGGTGTCGGTGAGGCCATCGGCTCCGTCACACTCAAAGATACGGAATATGGTTTGATGCTGATTCCGGATCTGTCGGACTTGCAGCCGGGTGCGCACGGTTTCCACGTCCATGCAAAGGCGGACTGCGGCGCTGCCACCAAGGACGGCAAACAGGTTCCCGGGCTGGCCGCAGGCGGCCACTTCGACCCGGGCGACACCGGCAAGCACGAAGGGCCTGTGGGCGATGGCCATCTCGGCGATCTGCCCGTATTGCTGGTGAATTCGGAGGGCAAGGCGAATCTGCCGGTATTCGCGCCGCACCTCAAAACCTTGGATGTAAGCCACCATGCGTTGATGATTCACGCTGACGGCGACAATTACTCCGATCAGCCGAAGCCATTGGGCGGCGGCGGTTCCCGGGTGGCCTGCGGCGTGATCGGTGGCAGCGCTAGCTGAATTCCGATGTGTGCCCCGTGGGGTGCCGGACGCTCGCAATTTGATCGAGGCCCCGCCCGTCGTATGGTGAAAATCCCAAGCTGGCACTGGCAAAGCAATCCCATAGGACTCCCGGTGGCCCACTGCTCCACCGGCGCCCGGCATGGGCTTGTGTCAATTTGTTGCTTGCTCGTTCTGATTGGACTCCTGTCCGGCGCCAACACCCGGGCTTCCACGCTATCCAGCTCGTCCGCCGTCCCCAAGCCCGTTGCGACTCCGCGCAAGACGCCACTCATGGTCGCGTCGCGCGCAGGTGATGCCGCGCGGGTGCGCGCGTTGCTGGCGCGTGGAGTCGAGGTCAATCAGATCAACGGCAACGGTGGCACTGCTTTGATGTATGCCGCTTTGGGCGGACACGCCACGGTTTCGGATTTACTGATTCGCCATGGTGCGCGCGTCGACGCGCAGGGTGTGAATGGCTGGGGAGCGCTGATGATCGCCTGCGCCAAAGGCTATGTTGCCGTCGTACAACGCTTGCTCGACGCAGGCGCTGACGCCAATCTGCCGGACATTTACGGTTGGACGCCGGTCATGCGCGCAATATACGAAAGGCGCAACCGCGTCGTCGCCACGTTGACCGCAGCCGTCGATCTTGATGTGGACGCGGCAAACGACCAGGGGAGTACGGCGCTGCACATTGCCGCGATCGTCGGCGACCGCGATTCCGCGCGACGTTTGCTGCGACTAGGCGCGGATGCCAATATAGTCGATCATGCCGGACGAACTCCGGCAGCTATCGCCGAAGCGCGCGGGGACCGGGCCCTGGCCCGCTTGCTGCGAAACCCAACACCATCTGTCATGGGGTCGAATCATGGGTGAAGTCGTCATTCTGGGAGCCGGGACCGGTGGCACTATCGTTGCCAACATGCTCGCGCGGAAGCTGGATCCGAAACTGTGGAACCTGACCGTAGTGGACGCTGCGGAACATCATTTATACCAACCAGGTCTTCTGTTCATACCGTTTCGTCTGTACGACTATCACGATAGCCGCGACATCGTGCGCGATATCCGCTCGCCGCTTCCCAGCCGGGCGAAATTCGTTCAGGCGCGGGTTGAACAAATCGACCACGCGCGACGCAAAGTCGCTACGAGTGCAGGCGAACTTTCATATGACTGGTTGGTGTGTGCCCTTGGATGTCGCGTTGCAGCGGACGAGGTGGAAGGTCTGGAGGCGGTACTGAACCGCGAAGTGTTTACGTTCTACACGCTCGAGGGCGCACTCAAACTGCAAAAGGCGTTGTCCGAATTCGAAAGTGGCCATTTGGTCATCGATATTGCGGATATGCCGATCAAGTGCCCGGTGGCTCCGATCGAGTTCGCGTTCCTGGCCGACTACTATTTCGAACAACGCGGTGTTCGCGAGCAGGTGGAGATTTCGCTGGTCACGCCCTATAGCGGAGCCTTCACCAAGCCGGTTGCCAATCGCGTACTTAGCAAGATCGCCGCCGACAAAAACATTCATGTAGTGGCGGACTTCGCCATCGAAAGCGTAGACAGCGAGAACCGCACCATCCGCTCCTTCGATGGCAAAGAAGTGGGCTACGATCTGCTGTGTATCATTCCACCCAATCTCGGTCCCGAGGTGTTGGAGCAGTCGGGACTGGGCGACGCGTCGGGGTACGCGTTCACCGATCCGCGGACTTTGAAGAGTCGTGAAGCAGACCGGATCTATTTACTAGGCGACAATGCCAACGTCGCAACTTCAAAGGCCGGCTCGGTAGCCCATTTCGAAGCCGAGACCGTAGTGGACAACCTGCTGCGGGAAATGGACGGTCACAAGCCGATGGCAAGCTTCGACGGACATGCCAACTGCTTTATCGAATCCGGCTATCACAAGGCCTTGTTGCTGGACTTCAATTACGATCTGGAGCCCGTAGAAGGTCACTTTCCGACGCCGGGCTTCGGGCCGTTTTCGTTGTTGCGCGAGTCCTATATGAATCACGTCGGCAAAATAGCGTTCAAGTGGGTGTATTGGCACATGCTGTTGCCGGGATATCTGCCGCACGTGCCCATGCTGCCGGCACATATGAACTTCGTCGGCAAGCGGGTCGACGAAGCACCCGCGCTGCGCCACGCCAACGAGATGCGCGTCAGTGAAGTGATGAGCCGCGAACCTGTATGTGTAGAGCAGGGCACGGCGTTGCGGGATGTGGCGCAGTTGCTGATCGAGCACCGGATCTCGGCAGTGCCTATACTCGATCCCGACGCAAAGCTGGTCGGCATTGTCAGCAAATCCGATTTGGTTTCCGCTCTGGATCTGAAGCCTCATTCCCTGGCTCATGCGATGGCGGACCTGCTACCCGGCGGGCACCACCACAAGAAGATGGGCACGATTGTGGACGATATCATGTCCACCGAGCCGGTTACCGTTCCGGAGGAGGCCAGCTTGCAGGATGCCGCGCAAGTAATGGACCAGCGGCAGGTTCATCAAGTTGTGATCGTCCATGCCGACGGCAGCGTCGCCGGTATGCTGGCACATTCCGATCTGCTTCGTTTGTTTACGTTCAAAACCTGAGCCGGCTTTGTTTTCCGACGGCAGGGTTGTAGGCTGTAATTGCGAGCGCCTGTATGACGTGATCGTTGACGTGGCACGCTATCCGGAATTCGTCCCGGGCTGGCTCGAGGTTCGGGTACTGCACCAGGACGCGACGACAATGGTAGTGGATCAACGGTTGGGGTCTGGATTATTCAGTGCGCGGTTGCGCTCAGTAGCGCAGTTCGAACGTCCGTCGTTCATTCGAGTGCGGCCGTTGGACGACCGGGCCACGGGACTGAACCTGGAGTGGTCGTTTACACCCCACGGCATTACGGGTTGCGATGTATCGTTACGCATATTCGGACAGTCTTCGCACAGTTTGCTGGCCTCGTCGCTGGACGCGGCGGTTATGCACACTGGCCGGCGGTTGATCGATATCTTCGTTGCGCGTTCCCGGGCGCTGCCCGGCGAGCCCTGTGATGCGGACCGTCCACACTGATGAATTTCCCCGTAGAAGAGTAATTTCAAAATGGAACCCTCTGTTCAGGCTCTGACCGGCGCCTCGCCGACGCGCACTATGAAACGATATCTATTGGCAACGCGGCCGATGTTTTTGCCCGCATCGGTGTTGCCAGTGGTAGTAGGAACCAGCTGGGGAGCGAAGCTCTCGGGCTCGATCGACGTTGCAGCCGTGCTCATCGGTGTGCTGGCGGTGGTGTGCGTGCATGCAGGGGTCAACGTGCTCAACGATGTCTGCGACGACGCCAACGGCACGGACCGTGAGAACGGCGCGCGCATATTCCCCTACACCGGTGGTTCACGGTTCATTCAAAACAACGTCCTGACTTCGCAACAGATGCGTCGCTGGGCGGTGGTGTTGTTGGCGATCGCGACGTTGTTCGGCATCGCCCTCTACACCCTCAAAGGTCCGGTGGTGATCTGGCTTGGGTTGGCTGGGCTAGCCCTGGGGGTGCTGTACTCAGTGCCGCCTTTCTCCCTGGTTTCCCGGGGCTTTGGCGAGACGGCGGTTGCCGCCGGGTTTGGCATCCTGCCTGTGGTGGGTTCGGCCTGGTTGCAGAGCGGCATTGCGGGCTGGTCGGAAGTGGTGCTATCGCTGCCGGTCAGCATTTGGGTGGCGAATATTCTGCTGTTGAACGAAGTGCCCGATGCCATCGCCGATGCAGGTGCCGGCAAACGGACCCTGGTCGTGCGTCTGGGCGCGCCCCGCAGCGGCACGCTGTACGCTTCGTTGTCAGTGATTGCGGCCATTGCCGCATTCAGCTTCGCGGTCTACGCACGCCTGTCGCTGTGGGGCTATTTACCGGTGCTCGGGCTGTCGCTGCTTGGCCTCGATGTCGCCAGGAGAGTCATCGCGGTCGGCAGGGCCGACGGGGCGATGCGCCGAGCCATCGAGATCACCCTGACGATCCACGCTTTGGGTTGCCTGTGGTTGGCGACATGGATATGGATTTGACTGCAAGTGCGACATCGTCCGGGCTAGCTGCGGACGGATTGCCGCGCCTGTATGAACTGGTGTCACTGGAGCAGGTCGATAGCGCCCTCGACGAGGCCGTGCGCCGCGCTGAGGCCGGTGCCCCGGAGGGCACCCTGGTGCATGCCCACTCCCAGACCAAAGCATTGGGGCGCTGTGGCCAGGATTGGCTGTCGCCGGCCGGGGGTCTGTACGCTGGTCTGGTGCTGCGACCCGATGAGATTGCCGCCGAGGCAGTGCAACTCGGGGTGGTGGGCGTGGTCGCGCTCGGTAGTGCGATAGCCGAACATGTGTTGCCATTGACCGAACTTCATTTTCGTTGGCCCAACGATCTATTGCTGCGCCAAGGCAAGGTGGCCAGTATCCAGATGCGCTGGTCTGCAGCGGAGTCCGGCACAACCGATTGGTTGGTGCTCGGCATCAACGTCAATGTGAGTCCGCCGCCATCGCTTCTCGGACACGACGCGGCTTCTGTGCAAGAGGACGGAGAATGCGCCGTCGGCGCCGGGCAATTGTTGAGCTCCTTTGCGCGCCAGTTTCTCATCTGGGTGGACCGGTGGGCCAATGATGGTTTCGAGTCGGTACGCAAGGCTTGGCAGCAACGCATGGTTGGAGTCGGCGAAGCGTTCGAAGTCGCAGCGGCGGGGAGCCGGCATACGGGGCGGTTGTTGGACATTGCCGCCGATGGCGGCCTGTTGTTGGGCCATGGCGATATCGTGGACCGGATCAGTTTGACTGACGCATTTGCAAGTGTGGAGCCGTAACCCGGCTCCTGGGAGCAGGCCATGGGAGACGCTGGAAAGTTTACCCG
This sequence comes from uncultured Gammaproteobacteria bacterium, assembly GCA_963773585.1. GTDB lineage: Bacteria > Pseudomonadota > Gammaproteobacteria > JASBUN01 > JASBUN01 > CAVXJN01. Next base: position 13,443 of record CAVZBR010000012.1, on the reverse strand, counting down.
CCGCGGTTTCATCGCTTGGTGCGCCTCGGCGGCGACATGTCTGGCCGCACGGGATTCCAGTGGCGATGTTTCGGAGCAGGCCGAACACCGTTACCCACGCGCGCAATTGGTCGCGCACGACGGAACGCCCATTCGGGCGCGAGATCTGGTGCCGGGCAGGAATTACATCTTCCATTATCCCTATCTGGCAACGCCGTGTTTTCTGCTGAACCTCGATCAGCAACCGAGTCAGGAACTGCTGCACACGGAAAGCGGTGCAACCTACCGGTGTCCCGGCGGGGTGGGACCGAAGCGCTCGATTGTCGCCTATTCGGCCATTTGCGCGCACAAGATGACTCATCCGGCGCAGGAGGTCAGTTTCATCAGTTACCGTGAGGATTCGGCGACTTTCTACGATCGAGATTATCAGCAGCAGCGCCGCAGCGGTGTCATCTATTGCTGTTCCGAAAAGAGTGTCTACGATCCCGCCCACGGCGCCGCGGTATTGGGCGGACCGGCGCCCCAGCCGCTGGCTGCGATTCAACTGGAGTATGATCCGGAGCACGATACTCTGGCGGCGGTGGCCACCCGCGGCGGCGAGCTGTTCGACCGTTTCTTCCAGAAATTCGGCTTCCGTCTGGCGCTCGAGTACGGCACTCAGGATCTGCGCCGCGCCATGACGCCTACCGCTGCGGTGGTTCCATTGGAAGAATTCTCGGCCACACGGATCCGCTGTTGAGCGGCTGCCTTGACTGCCGCGGGCTGGTCGCGTAAAGTCCCGTTTTTCGCCCGCCAGGGCACCTGCAGTACCCGACGTCCCCATCGTCTAGCCGGCCTAGGACACCGCCCTTTCACGGCGGTAACAGGGGTTCGAATCCCCTTGGGGACGCCATCTTCACTCGAAATGAGCTCGGCCGTTCACCTGGCTTTCTGTTTGTGTTCGCCTTGCAAGTCCGTCGGTCATCTCCCGCGCTATGACGCTTGACGCTATATGACGCAATGCGTTATAGCAGCTGGCGTTGCCGGCCTCAGGGACAAGGAAGCCGAAAAATATGGCGGGGCGAAGTGTCACGTCGTCTATCCGGCGACATTCAGCAAATCGTCAGGCGCCAAATCGCTAATGAGAACTGTTAGATGCGGTGAGGAACGAACCGCATCGTACATGGACTGTCGCGGTTTGAAAGAGAAGGGCTATTCCAGGTCACGCTGGAATCCCTCGAGCGGACCCGGCGTGTCGGCCGCGTGACACCGACGGGGCGCAGGGCGTCGAAGGCTGCGAATGGCAAGCTGCGTGAACGGTTCAATGAATCGCTGGACGTCATGATGCGCAGCATCCCCACGCATCGTGAAGCGGGGATGCCCGCGCGGGCATGGCTGTGAATGCCAAGGCCCGGCCGGCGGCCGCCCGATCGCCCGGCGAAGTTTTTCGCGCCTTCCTGAAACTGGGCCTGACTTCGTTCGGTGGGCCTATCGCTCATCTTGGGTATTTTCGCGACGAATTGGTGGTCCGCCGGAAGTGGATAGATGAGTCGGGCTATGCCGATCTGGTCGCGCTCTGCCAGTTCCTACCTGGCCCGGCGAGCAGCCAAGTCGGGTTTGCGATGGGACTCCTGCGGGGAGGACCGCTCGGTGCGCTCGCCGCGTGGACAGCATTCACCCTACCTTCCGCCGTCGCACTGGCCCTGTTCGCGTTTGGTGTGGCCCTATTCGAAGGGCCGCTCGGCAGTGGGTTCCTTCACGGGCTCAAGGTGGTCGCCGTCGCGGTCGTGGCGCAGGCCGTCTGGGGCATGGCGCAGACGCTGTGCCGCGACCGCCAGCGGGCGGCCATCGCCGTGCTTGCGGTCCTGATCGTCGTGTTCGTGGCCGGATCGGCCGGCCAAGTGGCGGCCATTGCCGCCGGTGCCTTCGCGGGCCTGTGGCTTTGTCGGGGTGCGCGCGGCGATGTGGTCGGTCATCTGGCGTTTCCGGTGTCACGCCGTGCGGGTGCGATTGCACTGGTCATTTTCTTCGCCCTGCTGCTCCTGCTCCCACTTGTCCGGGCGAGTGTTCAGGCGCAGGGGCTGGCGCTGTTCGAGTCCTTCTACCGCGCGGGCGCGCTCGTCTTCGGCGGCGGTCATGTCGTCTTGCCGCTGCTCGAATCGGAGGTCGTGCGGACGGGCTGGGTGAGCGATGCCACGTTCCTCGCCGGCTATGGTGCCGCCCAAGCTGTTCCCGGCCCGCTGTTCACCTTCGGCGCCTATCTCGGAACCGCGATGGGGCCGGCACCCAACGGTGTCGCCGGCGCCATCATCTGCCTCGTCGGCCTGTTTCTGCCCGGTATGTTGCTTACAATCGGCACCCTGCCATTCTGGGACGCCTTCCGCACCCGAGACCCCTGGCGCAGGCGGCGATGCGGGGGGCGAATGCCGCAGTCGTAGGCATTCTCGGTTCCGCGCTTTATCAGCCGGTGTGGACGAGCGCGATCCTAAGCACGTACGACTTCGCGCTGGCGCTGTTGGGGTTCCTCCTGCTCGCGGTGTGGAAAGCGCCGCCGTGGATCATCGTGATCCTCTTGGGCGCTGGCGGTGCCGGGCTGGCGCTCCTTTGATTTAGCGACCGCAATGAAATCTATTTCAAAGGCCCGTGTGTCGCAACCGCGCGGAAGATGCACTGTGCAGGTGGCGGCGTCGTCCCGAATCCGATCCCGCATTCCAACGCATCACTTACTTCCCGGCTGCCAGAAAATATATGGCATGGTCACCGTTACAATGTAATAGAGCCAATGCACCATGTAGCTATACGCAAGCCCATTGCGCAGGCGCAGGATGAAATAGGGAAACAACAAGCCAAACACCGCGGCGGCAACCATGAATCGGACGACGTATCCGAGTGGAACGTCGGCGAATACGAGCAGGCCATGGGCGCCGCCGAAAACCGCGGCACTGCAGATCATGATCGTAACGATGGTGCATCGCTGCGCGGCCAGTGCAAGCACAAGGCCCACGATCAGCAGTTGCTGGAATACGATCTCGATGGACTTCGGCAGGAAGTACCATGCGGTGGCAACGCGGATATCCGGCGGCTTCCAGGACTGCGTCCATCCGATCGGCGGCAGCGCCGGCAGCACAAAGACCACGAACATCAGGGGACCGATCAGCGCGACGGACCAGACGATCAGACTGGCGATGCGCGTTTCGAGCGGCGGCCATGCGGCGTAGCGAGACCAATCGCGATACAAGGATCGGAAGCTGACGGCGGCAATCGCCACCCAGATGCCGTAATACAGCGCCACGCCGACGGGGCTGGCATTGTAGCTGGCCTCGATCCCGAGTGCCGGCAGCAACGTGTAATAGCCTGCATCGGAAACCAGCCACAGGGCGGCGAACTTGCCGAGTTGACCGACGAACGGCGCCGTCTTCGTGTCCTTCATTTCGCGCCAGCCTGGCCCATCCGGTTCTCCGCCGGCTCAGAAGAAATAGCGCATCCTCAATTCCAGCCGCCACTGGTTCGGGCGCTCACCGAAATCAGTATCTCGCCCGCCGGTAAGGAATGCCAGCCGCCCGCGCACTTCGAGATTATCGATGCCGGTGTAGATGACTTCGGGAATGAGCGAGGCGCTGCCGTCGTGCAGGTTGACGATGGCGGTCGCGCCGACGTTCCAATAGAGCGCGTCGAAGGGTTCCTTCTGTGACGCCTTGACGTAGAGATAATCGCGCATGGGCTGCGCTGCGCCGAAACCGCCCTGGCGCGCGGCCTGGGCCCTGGACCGCAGGAGCGGATTGGTCGCGCCGCCGTGGGCCAGATCATAAAAGCGCTGCATCTCATCGGGCGTGTAACCGGCGCCGTTGTGGTAGTACTCCACGATCCAGGTGGTCTCGGCTGCAGTGAGATAGCGCAACCCGAGCAGCCAGTCCAGCGCCTGGGTATCACGCACCACCAGCGTATTGCTGCTGTCGAGCAACGGGTGAGTGCGGTCTTGGAACCGCGCAAGCTCGCCGTGGATCTCGAAGTTGGTCGTCACGTTGCGCGCGAAGTCCAGCCCCACAGCGTCGGGGCGACTGTCGCCATGGCGCAGCAGGATATCGATATCGGTGTCGCGGTAGAGCATGTAGAGCCGGGCGGCAACATTGGTATCCTCCTTCATGCCGAAATCGTCATTGACGTCATCGCTCACTGGCAGGATCACAGGTGTGAACGAGACGGTCTGGAGCGGTCCGGCGAAACTCTTCACATACTCGGCGGTGGCCATCACAAAGCCCTCGCGGGCCAGCTCCGGGTCGGTGGCGTCTTTGGGGCGCTCGACAAAGCCTACGGCGCTGAAGGCGTAGCCTTTCCCCCAGCGCAGCGCGCGCTTGCCCGCGGCCAGGGTCCAATGCTCGGCCGGTTGCGCGTCGAAGTAGAGTTCGTAGAAGGTGGCGTCCTGCCGGTTGCCGGTGTACTCGTCCAGCGTCTCGCCGTGCCACAGTGCGTTGACGCTCGCCTTGTCCCAGCGGTATTTGCCGCTGAGCTCCAGCACGCCCCGATAGCGCTGATAGCTGTCCGGCGCGCCGTCGGGAAAACTCAGCGCGCTGAGCGCGGCATCCCGGTCGATGCTCAGGTGCTCGGTGCTGCCCTGCAGGTAGCCGCCGAACTCATACGGCTTCTTTGCATACTGGCCGATGTCGAAGGAGAAGTCCTCGGCGGCTGTCGCAGGCGTGGTCGGCACAGCCGCAAGGAGCGCGGCCAGCCACCATGCTTTCATTGCCGCAGCTCGCCCGCGCGCGGCAGATAATCAAGGGTGAACACCTCATCGGGAAATTCCCGCGGACGGATACCATCGAACAGCATCACCGATTGGTACCCTTTGTACAGTGGGCTGTCGGTGAGCAATTGCGCGGGTCGCACGATGTCGTGGCCGAAGTCCTTCATGTTGCTGTAGTGCAGCGTCTTGATCAGCAAACCGCTGGCGGCGTAGGCTTCTATCGTGATCGGCACACGGGATTTCTTGTCCACCCACATCTTCAGGCGATCGTAGGCCACGGTCGGGCCGCGTGCTTTGAGATCGAGCACATACTGGTCCGGCTCTTCACCCGCGGCGCTCGCCGTGTATTCAACGCTGAACTCCAGCTGCATGATGTCGGAGTTGTTGAACACGCCACCCACTACGGACTGCAGGCTGGTGATGCGGATCGGCTTCCCCACATTGGGGATGTACAACCACAAGTTATCGCCCAGGCGCAGCGTGGCGCGACCCTTTTCGCTGGGTGGATCGAGAAACAGCGCCACCATCTTGTCGTTGCCTTTCTTGACGGTATAGAGCACATACTCCTTGCGCTTGCCGTCCGGTTCGATGTTGATCAGCTTGCGATACATCTCATAGGATTCCGGCGCCATGCGCGTGTCCACTTCCTTGAGCACCGCGGTGGCGTCGAACGCTTGTGACGATTGGGCAAAGCCCAATGCAAGCAAGTAAAGCAAGACGGCACGCAACATCGTTGTTGTCCTCATACGTGCCGCAGAGCCGTGATGGGATCCATGCGTGCCGCCTTCCAGGCCGGCTGCAGGCTCGCGATGACCGCCACCAGGATCACGATGGCGCCGATCCACAACACCTCGCCCGCGGTGAGGGAGGGCGCCAGTACGATCACCTGGCGGCCGAAGTCCTGACTCACAGGCCAGACGTTCAGTGCATACACCACCAGCAGGCTCAGGACGGTACCGATTACGGTGCCCACCAGGCCGAGCAACAGACCTTCGGCGACGAACAGTCCCAGGATACGCCGCGGCGGCGTGCCAATGGCGGCGATGGTACCGATCTCGCGGATGCGCTCGTACACCGCCATGATCATGACGTTCATGATGGCGATGAGCACAATGCCGACCAGCATGATGCGGATGAACAAATCCAGCATGTCGATCATGCGCGCGATGTTGGCGAACGGCGAGAGCTGATCCCAGGTGTGCACGTCCAGCACCGGCTGCCCCTGCGGATTGACCACATCCGCCAGTTCGGTGCGCAACCGATCGGCGACACGGCCAACGGTGCCGATATCCTTCAGACGCACGGCGATTTCGTTGACCTCCGGATCGCTCATGCGCAGCAGGGCGCGGGCATCGTCCATATGCATGTAGCCATCACGCCCGCCTGGACCGGTCACCGCTTCCAGCACGCCCTGGACGATGAAGGTCTGGCCGTTGACCGAGCCGTCCAGGTTGGTGGCCACCAGCACGACGGTGTCACCGGGCTTCACCTTCATTCCCTTGGCCAGCAGCTCCGGGATCAGCAGCTTGCCCGGTTCCACCAGGCCCTTCGCCACGCTGCCGCTCACCAGCCGCCCGGCCAGTTCCGGCATGGCCGCCGCCTCGCGGTCCGGGATGATGCCGTTCAAGCGAATGCTGGTGGTCTCGGTGAAGTTGCTGAACATGGCGCCGAACTTGAGCCGTGGCGACCAGGCCTCAACCTCGGGAATCGCCTCGAGCGCCTGATCGACCTTTTTCACCGCGTTGGGTTTCATGTTCAGGTTGAGCGGCAGGTTGTCGATGGAGGCGACGTAGCCTTTGCGGTGGATTTGCAGGTGCCCCATCATCGAATCGGTGATCTGCCCGATCATGATGGACTTGAACGAGCCGGATACCGACACGAACAGCAGCACCGCGACGATGCCCAGGATGATCAGCCCGGAGGTCAGCAACGTGCGGCGCCAGTAGCGCGCCAGGTTACGGGCGGCGAGTCTGAGGATCTTGATCATGGCGCGCCTCCGCCGTTCACCAGCCGGCCGTCCTCGAGAGCAAAGGTCACCTCGGCCTCACCCATGATCTTGGGGTCGTGGGTGGAAAAGATAAACGAGGTGCCGAACTCGTCCCGCATCTTTTTCATCACCTCGAGCACCCGATAGGCGGTGTCGTGATCCAGGTTGGCGGTGGGTTCGTCGGCCAGCACCAGCTGGGCGTGGGTGGCGAGCGCCCTTGCCACGGCTACGCGCTGCTTCTGCCCGCCGGAAAGCTGGTCGGGGCGCTTTTGTGCCTGGTCCGCCATTCCCACCGCCTCGAGCAGCTCATTGACCCGCGCCCGGCGCTTGTCCGCCGGCCAGTCCTGCACCATGAGCAATGGATATTCGATGTTCTCGTAAGCCGAGAGCACCGGGATGAGGTTGAAGTCCTGGAAGATGAACCCGATGTGCTGGCCGCGAAAGGCGGCGGCAGCGCGGCGATCGAGGCTCGTCATGTCGGTGCCGAGAATGGACAGCGTGCCCGCGCTCGGCTTGTTCAGTCCTCCGAGCATGTTGAGCAGGGTGCTTTTGCCGCTGCCGGAGGGCCCGACAAAGGCGACGAACGCGCGGGGCTTGATGGTGAAGCTCACGCCTCGCAACGCCGGGATTTCGACATCGCCCGAACGGTAGATTTTTTCCAGCCCGTTCGCGGCGACCAAGCTCGTTGGTGCCTCCAGCTCGTTGTCCGCTGATGCCCGTCGCGTATCCATGGGCGTCTTATGTAGCATGGCGGGTTCCGCTTGACGTTGATGCCGGTCAATATTGGTGATTTAGGTGGGGCATGTTGCCGGCCTGCTTACTCCCATTCCATCGCCTGAAACACCTGCTGGGCGTTGCGGCCTTTGAGCTCGTCGTAGTCCGCGAGGTAGGCAAAGCGGGACTGATCCAACGTGCCGATCTGAGTGATGTCGCCGCCAGCCTCCATGAATGCGGCGACGGTCTTGCGCAGGAAGACCAGGTAGTCATAGGTGTCCCTGCGCGCATGGGCCATGTCGGTGGCGGGGCCGTGGCCGGGAACCACCACCGCCGGGTTCAACGCGGCCATGGCCTCGAACGCCCTAACCCAATGACGGCTGTCGGAATGGTCCATCACTCCGAGCAGCCGCCCTACGAATACGATGTCGCCGCCGAAGACAATCTGTTCCTGTGGCAGCCAGACGATGCTGTCTCCTGGCGTATGGGCCGGTCCGACCCGGCGCACCTCGAAGGTGATCCCGCCCAGCGCAAAGCGCTTCGTATCTTCAAACGGCTCGTCGGCATAGACGGGCTCGGTGCGGCGCACCGCCTGTGCGCCTACCAGGTTGCCGAGCATGAAGAACTGGTCCTGGACGCGCGCGCGTTGGTCCTCGACGGCCGCCCGGCTGGCGATGATGCGCGCACCGTGCTCCTTGAAATACCCGTTGCCGAGCCAGCGGTGATCCTGGCCGCCGGTGTTGATTACAATTCTGACCGGCTTGTCGGTGACGGTGCCAATCAGTTGCTGGATCGCGGCCGCACCGTCGTAGGTGCCGCCGGCGTCGATCAGCACGGCGCCTTCGTCGGTTATCACCAAACCGAAGGTGGCGTTGTTGCCGAGGTTCTCCGGCGTGCGGTTACCGAAGGGACCGACGATGGCATAGACGTGATCATTGATCTTTTGCAGGTGCAGCGTTGGTTCCGCGTGGACCGCCAAGCCGGTTGTCGCCAGCAGCAGGAGCGCCGCACACTTCGCCCAGAAGCCAATGGTTCTCATCGAGCAGGTCTCCTGCAAATCGATCGGCGCGGAACTGGCGAAACGCCCGGACATTACTGCAACCGGAAGCCGGCGTGACACGCTACGCAGGATTGCGTCACATCGGCGAGTGCTGCCAGCGCCGGTTTGACGTCACCGCTGACGGCGGCGTCTTTGGCCACCACGGCGAAGTGGCTGGCGGCGCGGTGCATAGACGTGCCCGCTTCCTGCATCGCTTTGGGCATGTATGGCGCCACTTCGTGGGCCCCGTGCAGCTTGAGCGAGGTCATGCCCAAACGCTGCTCGGCGATCTCGCCGGCCTTGTCGAAGGCGCCGTCGGCCAGCGCCGCCTGGATTTCCTGCAGGCTCTGCAGGTGATCGCGCATGTTGGCCAGGGTGTGGGCACGCAGGGCTTCGGGAAATTGAACCCGGGTGCGCGTGTCCGCCATCGCCGCGGCTGCGTGATCCGCGTTGTGCATGTGCTGATCGTGACGGTGTTCCTGCTCGCCGTAAGCTGCAAGGTTCACGGCGGCCGCCGCGCCCGCGGCCAACAAGATTGACAGCGCTGCTCTTCGCATGTGGTTCTTCCTGCTTTGTCTGGTGCGCTCATGCTACGCTGCGCCGTTCCGGTGGGATATGATTCAAATCATATACCGGGCACCGCAACCCTTGCAGAACCCGCACATGACGAGTGATTGGAACACCCTCATCGCGCTGCAGCCGATGCTCGCGTTCATTCCCGCCGGGCTGCGGGATGCCGCTCGGCTTCGACCGTTTGCCAAGGAGGAGGCGCTGTTCCGCCAAGGAGAACGGCCCAGGAGCATGTTGTACGTACTGGAAGGGGAGATTCACCTGGTGCGCCGCTCGGTCCGGGGTGCGGAGATGATTCTGCAGCGTTCCCGTGGCGGCTTTGTTGCCGAGGCCAGTCTGGATGCAGCGGTGTATCACTGCGACATCGTCGGTGCCGGCGATGGCCGGTTGCTGACCTTCCCGCGCACCGCTTTTCAGACCGCACTGGAAACCGATGCCGCCTTCAACCGCGCTTGGATCCGACTGCTGGCCGGCGAGGTGCGCCGCCAGCGCGCCCGCAGTGAACGGCTCGGCCTCAACAGTGCCCGCGAACGCATCATGCACTACCTGGAAACGGAAGGCACCGACGGCGTGGTGGCCCTGGGCCAGTCGCGCAAGACATGGGCCGCCGAGCTTGGGCTGAGTCACGAAGCGTTGTACCGAACCCTGCGCCAGCTACAGGATAGCGGCACAATCGTGATCGAGGCGCAGCGGATCGCGCTCAAGCGGTAACGAACGCGTCGATGTAGCGCACGGCAAGCGCCAGCATCAGCCCCCCCAGCAACAGCTTGAGCGCAGCTTGAGGAACATACTTCTGCACCCTCGCTCCCAGGTACATACCCGCGAGGCCGCCCAAGCCGAACAGCAGGCCCAGCGCCCAGTCGGGATGGGTTGGCACTCCCGCCGGCGCGGGCAGCAGCATGTAGAACAGCACACCGAATACCGAGGTCAGTAACGTTGCCGCCAGTGCCGCGCCGGCGACGGTATACACCGGCAAGCCAAAAAAGGTGATGAAAACGGCGCGATGATCGAGCCGCCGCCAATGCCATAGATGCCGCCGATGACCCCGACCACGAAGGCCAGCAGCAGCACGGCGGGGACGCTGAAGGAACCGCTTTCCTCCTGATACGTAAAGACCACCCGCGCCAGGGTGATCCGCACGGTTCGCGTCGTTGCGGCCGGGGCGCTCGGGTTCGATAGCGCCCTCGGGCTTGCGTTGGCGAAACTGTTGCCGGCCCGTGTCGAGAGCACGAACGGGGCCAATAGCCGATAGGCGATATACAGCAACACGACGCCCACAAAGTGCTTGAAGGCCGCCGGGTCCGGCAGGTAATAGACGCGCACGAAGTAGCCGATGATGATGCCCGGCAGGGCCCCGAGCGCGATGATCACGGTCAGCGACCACAGCATGCGGCCTTCGCGCAAATAGCGATAGATGCCACCGGGAATGGCGACCAAGTTGTACACCAGGTTGGTGGCGCTGACCGAGGGCGCGGTGTAGTGCAGCGCGCTCATCTGAAATGGCAGCAACAGGAAGGCGCCGGAGATGCCCACCATTGCGGTGAAAAAGCTGATCCCGAATGTCACCAGCGGAGGCAGCCACAGAGTGGTTTGCACGCCGGAAACGGAAAAGGTGATTGTCAGCCAGTCGATGGTATTACTCCGGACCGTGCAGTCGGCTCATGGTCGGCGCTAGCATGGGCGCACCGTCCGCCAGGCTGGTCAGGTACAGCTCCAGATCGGTGTACTCCTGGGCATGCAGCGGCAAGGGGTACGTCTGGGTCACGATCTGACAGTGCCGGGCGCGCTGGCGCAGGCTGATCAGGCCGAGGTCGTGGCCGGCGATGAAATGCCGGGGCCAGGTCGCCGCCGTGGCGGCGAATGCACCGCCGGGCGCGATGGCGCCCAGCCGTTGCCCGCGCAACCATTTGCCCGCGCTGACGGTATGGCAGTCGGCACAGGAAAAATTGAGCCGGCCGGCTTTGCGGAAGAACGATGCCTCGCCGCGCGCCAATGCCTCGGCCGCCGCGCCGTCGGAGGCCACCTTAACCGGCAGGCCGCGGCTGAGATATTTCAGGTAACTGGTGAGCCGGTTGGACGCAGTGCTGCCGAGTCGATAGGGGAGCGCTTGCCTGGTGGCGCGTACGGCAGAGATTGATGCGCTGCTCCAGGCCGATGATATGCTTCTGATCCGCATCGTACTTCGGATAGGTCGCGGCCACGCCCTTCAGGTCGGGCGCCTGCGCATTTTTCCCGGCATGGCAGCTGGCACACGAGCTGCCATTGTCACCGGGCGTTCGAAACAGGCGCTCGCCCTGTTCGATATAGATGTCGGCGAGCGTGAAGTCTTCGCCCGCCACATCGAAGTTGCGGGCGAGCGGCTTGGGCCGGGCGGGGGGATCGACATGCCGGCGAAGGGTGTTGAGGTAGGCGACGAGGTGCATGACCTCGGAGCGCGTGAGCATGCCGTTGGTGCCGAACGGCGGCATGACGGTGGTAGGGTTGTGGGCGCGTGCGTCCCATATCTGTTGGAAGGTGTATGGGTCGCCGCGATCGGCTTTCCCATAGGTGCTCAGGTTGGGCCCTACGCCGCCGGGCTGCTCGGCGTCGGCCCCCAGGACATGGCAGGCGACACAGCGCCCCTTTTCCACGGCGTAGGCCAGTTGTTTGCCTTGGGCAGGGTCGCCGTGCAACGCAGGCGGCGCCACCCGTTCGACCGGACGCGGCGTTCGTTTCTCATCGTAGGCGATGGTGGGGAAATCTTCGGAACCCGGGAAGATCGCGCCATGCCCTCCGTGCCCCCCATGGGCGTGAGCCGCAGGTGGCGTTGCATCGTGCTGGCCGTGAGCCCGCGGGCGACCGTCACCGGTCTGCGCCGACGCAAAGGCCGAGAAACCGTAGAGCAGGACTGCGAGCGCCGAAACGGATGCTTTACGCTGCATGGGAACAACCTCCTCATGGTGCTTGTTGACATTCCTCGTATTGCGAGGCGTTCGCCACCCGATCGGCATCGATCGCGGTGTCAGGAAATCAACCTGCGCGGCGAGGCAAGGTTACGATCGCTTCCAATCCTCCGCCAGCGCGGTTGCGCAATACCAGCTCGCCGCCGTGCGCGCGGGCGATGTCGCGCGCCACCGACAGGCCGAGCCCCACGCCGCCGGTGACGCGGCTGCGCGAAGTCTCGAGCCGATGGAACGGTTCGAACACCTGTTCGAGCTCCGCCGCCGGATGCCGGGCCTTCGTCGGCAATCGTGATGCGCAGGGCTTCGTCCGTGTCTTCTACATTTATATCGGCGACCGCGCCATACTTCACCGCATTGTCGATGAGATTGGTCAGCAGGCGCTTGAGCGCCAGCGGGCGGGCCGATAGGGCGCGCGGGGCTCCCCGTGCACGTGCACGCGCTGCCCCGCCTCCTCCATGTCGGCCTGGATGCTCTCCAGCAACGCCAAGACATCCACCGGCTGCATCGGCTCGTCGACGGCCGCGCCGCGCAGAAAATCCAGCGCCGCCCCGGTCATGGTCTCCATCTCGGCCAGGTCCTTGTCGATTTTCGCGCGCAGTTCTGCGTCTTCGATCAATTCGGCGCGCAGCCGCAGGCGGGTGATGGGCGTGCGCAAGTCGTGGGAGACCGCTGCCAGCATGCGCTCGCGTTCGGTGATATAGGCGTTGAGCCGCCCCTGCATTCGGTTGAAGGCGCGGGCGGCGCGCCGTACCTCGGTCGGCCCTTCCTCCACCAGGGGCGGGCGGCGCATGTCCTGTCCCAATCCGTCTGCGGCTGTGGCGAGCACCGCCAACGGGCGTGTCAGCCAGCGCACCGCGAGCAGGGTCAGCGCAATGACCGACAGCAACAACACCGCCAAGGTAAGCAGCAGCCGCCACGGCCAAGCGAAGGGTTCGCCGACCAGGCCGTATTCGAAGCCGATAGGCGTGCCGTCCGCCAACTGGGTTTGTATCCGAAACCCCGCGCCGCGGGCGGAAAGAATGCCGTCATGGGACCGAAGCCGCGCGCATGCATCGCATGCGGGCCGTAGCGATGGTCTTGCTCCTCGGCGCGTTCCGGCGTCAACAGCAGCACCCGCAGCGGCCGTTCATCACCCAGCAGTCGCTGCAACAGCGCGCGCAGATGTTCGGCATGGGTGTTGTCCAGCGGTTGCGCCGCCAGCGGGCGCGGATCTAACGAGACACGCAATTGCGCGCTGTTGAGCGCCGGCACGATGGCATTGCGCGTCTCGGCATCGAGCCGATCCAAAGCGTGCACGGTGCCGGCAATGCGTTGCGAAGCGGACAGGCCGCTGGCCTCGTACAGGGCGCTGGCACGATCCCGCAACAGGATTACCGCACCTGAGCAACTGTGCCGCCAGCAAGCCGACCAACAGGGTGGAGAATCAAGCGACCGGTGAGCGTCGCGGGCAGGAGGCGTCTCATGACTCGGACACCACCTCGGCGGCCAGCAC
>CAVZBR010000011.1:0-17600 GCA_963773585.1 uncultured Gammaproteobacteria bacterium | reverse complement strand
CAGGCGCAGGATGAAATAGGGAAACAACAAGCCAAACACCGCGGCGGCAACCATGAATCGGACGACGTATCCGAGTGGAACGTCGGCGAATACGAGCAGGACATGGGCGCCGCCGAAAACCGCGGCACTGAAGATCATGGTCGTAGCGATGGTGCATCGCTGCGCGGCCAGTGCAAGAACGAGGCCCACGATCAGCAGTTGCTGGAATACGATCTCGACGGCTTTCGGCAGGAAGTACCATGCGCTGGCAACCCGGATATCGGGCGGATTCCAGGACTGCGACCATCCGATCGGCGGCAGCGCCGGCAGCACAAAGACCACGAACATCAGGGGACCGATCAGCGCGACGGACCAGACGATCAGACTGGCGATGCGCGTTTCGAGCGGCGGCCATGCGGCGTAGCGAGACCAATCGCGATACAAGGATCGGAAGCTGACGGCGGCAATCGCCACCCAGATGCCGTAATACAGCGCCACGCCGACGGGGCTGGCATTGTAGCTGGCCTCGATCCCGAGTGCCGGCAGCAACGTGTAATAGCCTGCATCGGAAACCAGCCACAGGGCGGCGAACTTGCCGAGTTGACCGACGAACGGCGCCGTCTTCGTGTCCTTCATTTCGCGCCAGCCTGGCCCATCCGGTTCTCCGCCGGCTCAGAAGAAATAGCGCATCCTCAATTCCAGCCGCCACTGGTTCGGGCGCTCACCGAAATCAGTATCTCGCCCGCCGGTAAGGAATGCCAGCCGCCCGCGCACTTCGAGATTATCGATGCCGGTGTAGATGACTTCGGGAATGAGCGAGGCGCTGCCGTCGTGCAGGTTGACGATGGCGGTCGCGCCGACGTTCCAATAGAGCGCGTCGAAGGGTTCCTTCTGTGACGCCTTGACGTAGAGATAATCGCGCATGGGCTGCGCTGCGCCGAAACCGCCCTGGCGCGCGGCCTGGGCCTTGGACCGCAGGAGCGGATTGGTCGCGCCGCCGTGGGCCAGATCATAAAAGCGCTGCATCTCATCGGGCGTGTAACCGGCGCCGTTGTGGTAGTACTCCACGATCCAGGTGGTCTCGGCTGCAGTGAGATAGCGCAACCCGAGCAGCCAGTCCAGCGCCTGGGTATCACGCACCACCAGCGTATTGCTGCTGTCGAGCAACGGGTGAGTGCGGTCTTGGAACCGCGCAAGCTCGCCGTGGATCTCGAAGTTGGTCGTCACGTTGCGCGCGAAGTCCAGCCCCACAGCGTCGGGGCGACTGTCGCCATGGCGCAGCAGGATATCGATATCGGTGTCGCGGTAGAGCATGTAGAGCCGGGCGGCAACATTGGTATCCTCCTTCATGCCGAAATCGTCATTGACGTCATCGCTCACTGGCAGGATCACAGGTGTGAACGAGACGGTCTGGAGCGGTCCGGCGAAACTCTTCACATACTCGGCGGTGGCCATCACAAAGCCCTCGCGGGCCAGCTCCGGGTCGGTGGCGTCTTTGGGGCGCTCGACAAAGCCTACGGCGCTGAAGGCGTAGCCTTTCCCCCAGCGCAGCGCGCGCTTGCCCGCGGCCAGGGTCCAATGCTCGGCCGGTTGCGCGTCGAAGTAGAGTTCGTAGAAGGTGGCGTCCTGCCGGTTGCCGGTGTACTCGTCCAGCGTCTCGCCGTGCCACAGTGCGTTGACGCTCGCCTTGTCCCAGCGGTATTTGCCGCTGAGCTCCAGCACGCCCCGATAGCGCTGATAGCTGTCCGGCGCGCCGTCGGGAAAACTCAGCGCGCTGAGCGCGGCATCCCGGTCGATGCTCAGGTGCTCGGTGCTGCCCTGCAGGTAGCCGCCGAACTCATACGGCTTCTTTGCATACTGGCCGATGTCGAAGGAGAAGTCCTCGGCGGCTGTCGCAGGCGTGGTCGGCACAGCCGCAAGGAGCGCGGCCAGCCACCATGCTTTCATTGCCGCAGCTCGCCCGCGCGCGGCAGATAATCAAGGGTGAACACCTCATCGGGAAATTCCCGCGGACGGATACCATCGAACAGCATCACCGATTGGTACCCTTTGTACAGTGGGCTGTCGGTGAGCAATTGCGCGGGTCGCACGATGTCGTGGCCGAAGTCCTTCATGTTGCTGTAGTGCAGCGTCTTGATCAGCAAACCGCTGGCGGCGTAGGCTTCTATCGTGATCGGCACACGGGATTTCTTGTCCACCCACATCTTCAGGCGATCGTAGGCCACGGTCGGGCCGCGTGCTTTGAGATCGAGCACATACTGGTCCGGCTCTTCACCCGCGGCGCTCGCCGTGTATTCAACGCTGAACTCCAGCTGCATGATGTCCGAGTTGTTGAACACGCCACCCACTACGGACTGCAGGCTGGTGATGCGGATCGGCTTCCCCACATTGGGGATGTACAACCACAAGTTATCGCCCAGGCGCAGCGTGGCGCGACCCTTTTCGCTGGGTGGATCGAGAAACAGCGCCACCATCTTGTCGTTGCCTTTCTTGACGGTATAGAGCACATACTCCTTGCGCTTGCCGTCCGGTTCGATGTTGATCAGCTTGCGATACATCTCATAGGATTCCGGCGCCATGCGCGTGTCCACTTCCTTGAGCACCGCGGTGGCGTCGAACGCTTGTGACGATTGGGCAAAGCCCAATGCAAGCAAGTAAAGCAAGACGGCACGCAACATCGTTGTTGTCCTCATACGTGCCGCAGAGCCGTGATGGGATCCATGCGTGCCGCCTTCCAGGCCGGCTGCAGGCTCGCGATGACCGCCACCAGGATCACGATGGCGCCGATCCACAACACCTCGCCCGCGGTGAGGGAGGGCGCCAGTACGATCACCTGGCGGCCGAAGTCCTGACTCACAGGCCAGACGTTCAGTGCATACACCACCAGCAGGCTCAGGACGGTACCGATTACGGTGCCCACCAGGCCGAGCAACAGACCTTCGGCGACGAACAGTCCCAGGATACGCCGCGGCGGCGTGCCAATGGCGGCGATGGTACCGATCTCGCGGATGCGCTCGTACACCGCCATGATCATGACGTTCATGATGGCGATGAGCACAATGCCGACCAGCATGATGCGGATGAACAAATCCAGCATGTCGATCATGCGCGCGATGTTGGCGAACGGCGAGAGCTGATCCCAGGTGTGCACGTCCAGCACCGGCTGCCCCTGCGGATTGACCACATCCGCCAGTTCGGTGCGCAACCGATCGGCGACACGGCCAACGGTGCCGATATCCTTCAGACGCACGGCGATTTCGTTGACCTCCGGATCGCTCATGCGCAGCAGGGCGCGGGCATCGTCCATATGCATGTAGCCGTCACGCCCGCCTGGACCGGTCACCGCTTCCAGCACGCCCTGGACGATGAAGGTCTGGCCGTTGACCGAGCCGTCCAGGTTGGTGGCCACCAGCACGACGGTGTCACCGGGCTTCACCTTCATTCCCTTGGCCAGCAGCTCCGGGATCAGCAGCTTGCCCGGTTCCACCAGGCCCTTCGCCACGCTGCCGCTCACCAGCCGCCCGGCCAGTTCCGGCATGGCCGCCGCCTCGCGGTCCGGGATGATGCCGTTCAAGCGAATGCTGGTGGTCTCGGTGAAGTTGCTGAACATGGCGCCGAACTTGAGCCGTGGCGACCAGGCCTCAACCTCGGGAATCGCCTCGAGCGCCTGATCGACCTTTTTCACCGCGTTGGGTTTCATGTTCAGGTTGAGCGGCAGGTTGTCGATGGAGGCGACGTAGCCTTTGCGGTGGATTTGCAGGTGCCCCATCATCGAATCGGTGATCTGCCCGATCATGATGGACTTGAACGAGCCGGATACCGACACGAACAGCAGCACCGCGACGATGCCCAGGATGATCAGCCCGGAGGTCAGCAACGTGCGGCGCCAGTAGCGCGCCAGGTTACGGGCGGCGAGTCTGAGGATCTTGATCATGGCGCGCCTCCGCCGTTCACCAGCCGGCCGTCCTCGAGAGCAAAGGTCACCTCGGCCTCACCCATGATCTTGGGGTCGTGGGTGGAAAAGATAAACGAGGTGCCGAACTCGTCCCGCATCTTTTTCATCACCTCGAGCACCCGATAGGCGGTGTCGTGATCCAGGTTGGCGGTGGGTTCGTCGGCCAGCACCAGCTGGGCGTGGGTGGCGAGCGCCCTTGCCACGGCTACGCGCTGCTTCTGCCCGCCGGAAAGCTGGTCGGGGCGCTTTTGTGCCTGGTCCGCCATTCCCACCGCCTCGAGCAGCTCATTGACCCGCGCCCGGCGCTTGTCCGCCGGCCAGTCCTGCACCATGAGCAATGGATATTCGATGTTCTCGTAAGCCGAGAGCACCGGGATGAGGTTGAA
Organism: uncultured Gammaproteobacteria bacterium; assembly: GCA_963773585.1. Taxonomy (GTDB): domain Bacteria; phylum Pseudomonadota; class Gammaproteobacteria; order JASBUN01; family JASBUN01; genus CAVXJN01. The sequence goes on along the minus strand of CAVZBR010000011.1, from coordinate 13,280 downwards.
GTCCTGGAAGATGAACCCGATGTGCTGGCCGCGAAAGGCGGCGGCAGCGCGGCGATCGAGGCTCGTCATGTCGGTGCCGAGAATGGACAGCGTGCCCGCGCTCGGCTTGTTCAGTCCTCCGAGCATGTTGAGCAGGGTGCTTTTGCCGCTGCCGGAGGGCCCGACAAAGGCGACGAACGCGCGGGGCATGATGGTGAAGCTCACGCCTCGCAACGCCGGGATTTCGACATCGCCCGAACGGTAGATTTTTTCGAGCCCGTTCGCGGCGACCAAGCTCGTTGGTGCCTCCAGCTCGTTGTCCGCTGATGCCCGTCGCGTATCCATGGGCGTCTTATGTAGCATGGCGGGTTCCGCTTGACGTTGATGCCGGTCAATATTGGTGATTTAGGTGGGGCATGTTGCCGGCCTGCTTACTCCCATTCCATCGCCTGAAACACCTGCTGGGCGTTGCGGCCTTTGAGCTCGTCGTAGTCCGCGAGGTAGGCAAAGCGGGACTGATCCAACGTGCCGATCTGAGTGATGTCGCCGCCAGCCTCCATGAATGCGGCGACGGTCTTGCGCAGGAAGACCAGGTAGTCATAGGTGTCCCTGCGCGCATGGGCCATGTCGGTGGCGGGGCCGTGGCCGGGAACCACCACCGCCGGGTTCAACGCGGCCATGGCCTCGAACGCCCTAACCCAATGACGGCTGTCGGAATGGTCCATCACTCCGAGCAGCCGCCCTACGAATACGATGTCGCCGCCGAAGACAATCTGTTCCTGTGGCAGCCAGACGATGCTGTCTCCTGGCGTATGGGCCGGTCCGACCCGGCGCACCTCGAAGGTGATCCCGCCCAGCGCAAAGCGCTTCGTATCTTCAAACGGCTCGTCGGCATAGACGGGCTCGGTGCGGCGCACCGCCTGTGCGCCTACCAGGTTGCCGAGCATGAAGAACTGGTCCTGGACGCGCGCGCGTTGGTCCTCGACGGCCGCCCGGCTGGCGATGATGCGCGCACCGTGCTCCTTGAAATACCCGTTGCCGAGCCAGCGGTGATCCTGGCCGCCGGTGTTGATTACAATTCTGACCGGCTTGTCGGTGACGGTGCCAATCAGTTGCTGGATCGCGGCCGCACCGTCGTAGGTGCCGCCGGCGTCGATCAGCACGGCGCCTTCGTCGGTTATCACCAAACCGAAGGTGGCGTTGTTGCCGAGGTTCTCCGGCGTGCGGTTACCGAAGGGACCGACGATGGCATAGACGTGATCATTGATCTTTTGCAGGTGCAGCGTTGGTTCCGCGTGGACCGCCAAGCCGGTTGTCGCCAGCAGCAGGAGCGCCGCACACTTCGCCCAGAAGCCAATGGTTCTCATCGAGCAGGTCTCCTGCAAATCGATCGGCGCGGAACTGGCGAAACGCCCGGACATTACTGCAACCGGAAGCCGGCGTGACACGCTACGCAGGATTGCGTCACATCGGCGAGTGCTGCCAGCGCCGGTTTGACGTCACCGCTGACGGCGGCGTCTTTGGCCACCACGGCGAAGTGGCTGGCGGCGCGGTGCATAGACGTGCCCGCTTCCTGCATCGCTTTGGGCATGTATGGCGCCACTTCGTGGGCCCCGTGCAGCTTGAGCGAGGTCATGCCCAAACGCTGCTCGGCGATCTCGCCGGCCTTGTCGAAGGCGCCGTCGGCCAGCGCCGCCTGGATTTCCTGCAGGCTCTGCAGGTGATCGCGCATGTTGGCCAGGGTGTGGGCACGCAGGGCTTCGGGAAATTGAACCCGGGTGCGCGTGTCCGCCATCGCCGCGGCTGCGTGATCCGCGTTGTGCATGTGCTGATCGTGACGGTGTTCCTGCTCGCCGTAAGCTGCAAGGTTCACGGCGGCCGCCGCGCCCGCGGCCAACAAGATTGACAGCGCTGCTCTTCGCATGTGGTTCTTCCTGCTTTGTCTGGTGCGCTCATGCTATGCTGCGCCGTTCCGGTGGGATATGATTCAAATCATATACCGGGCACCGCAACCCTTGCAGAACCCGCACATGACGAGTGATTGGAACACCCTCATCGCGCTGCAGCCGATGCTCGCGTTCATTCCCGCCGGGCTGCGGGATGCCGCTCGGCTTCGACCGTTTGCCAAGGAGGAGGCGCTGTTCCGCCAAGGAGAACGGCCCAGGAGCATGTTGTACGTACTGGAAGGGGAGATTCACCTGGTGCGCCGCTCGGTCCGGGGTGCGGAGATGATTCTGCAGCGTTCCCGTGGCGGCTTTGTTGCCGAGGCCAGTCTGGATGCAGCGGTGTATCACTGCGACATCGTCGGTGCCGGCGATGGCCGGTTGCTGACCTTCCCGCGCACCGCTTTTCAGACCGCACTGGAAACCGATGCCGCCTTCAACCGCGCTTGGATCCGACTGCTGGCCGGCGAGGTGCGCCGCCAGCGCGCCCGCAGTGAACGGCTCGGCCTCAACAGTGCCCGCGAACGCATCATGCACTACCTGGAAACGGAAGGCACCGACGGCGTGGTGGCCCTGGGCCAGTCGCGCAAGACATGGGCCGCCGAGCTTGGGCTGAGTCACGAAGCGTTGTACCGAACCCTGCGCCAGCTACAGGATAGCGGCACAATCGTGATCGAGGCGCAGCGGATCGCGCTCAAGCGGTAACGAACGCGTCGATGTAGCGCACGGCAAGCGCCAGCATCAGCCCCCCCAGCAACAGCTTGAGCGCAGCTTGAGGAACATACTTCTGCACCCTCGCTCCCAGGTACATACCCGCGAGGCCGCCCAAGCCGAACAGCAGGCCCAGCGCCCAGTCGGGATGGGTTGGCACTCCCGCCGGCGCGGGCAGCAGCATGTAGAACAGCACACCGAATACCGAGGTCAGTAACGTTGCCGCCAGTGCCGCGCCGGCGACGGTATACACCGGCAAGCCAAAAAAGGTGATGAGAAACGGCGCGATGATCGAGCCGCCGCCAATGCCATAGATGCCGCCGATGACCCCGACCACGAAGGCCAGCAGCAGCACGGCGGGGACGCTGAAGGAACCGCTTTCCTCCTGATACGTAAAGACCACCCGCGCCAGGGTGATCCGCACGGTTCGCGTCGTTGCGGCCGGGGCGCTCGGGTTCGATAGCGGCCTCGGGCTTGCGTTGGCGAAACTGTTGCCGGCCCGTGTCGAGAGCACGAACGGTGCCAATAGCCGATAGGCGATATACAGCAACACGACGCCCACAAAGAGCTTGAAGGCCGCCGGGTCCGGCAGGTAATAGACGCGCACGAAGTAGCCGATGATGATGCCCGGCAGGGCCCCGAGCGCGATGATCACGGTCAGCGACCACAGCATGCGGCCTTCGCGCAAATAGCGATAGATGCCACCGGGAATGGCGACCAAGTTGTACACCAGGTTGGTGGCGCTGACCGAGGGCGCGGTGTAGTGCAGCACGCTCATCTGAAACGGCAGCAACAGGAAGGCGCCGGAGATGCCCACCATGGCGGTGAAAAAGCTGATCCCGAACGCCACCAGCGGTGGCAGCCACAGAGCGGTTTGCACGCCGGAAACGGAAAAGGTGATCGTCAGCCCTTCGATGGTATTACTCCGGGCCGTGCAGTCGGCTCATGGTCGGCGCTAGCATGGGCGCACCGTCCGCCAGGCTGGTCAGGTACAGCTCCAGATCGGTGTACTCCTGGGCATGCAGCGGCAAGGGGTACGTCTGGGTCACGATCTGACAGTGCCGGGCGCGCTGGCGCAGGCTGATCAGGCCGAGGTCGTGGCCGGCGATGAAATGCCGGGGCCAGGTCGCCGCCGTGGCGGCGAATGCACCGCCGGGCGCGATGGCGCCCAGCCGTTGCCCGCGCAACCATTTGCCCGCGCTGACGGTATGGCAGTCGGCACAGGAAAAATTGAGCCGGCCGGCTTTGCGGAAGAACGATGCCTCGCCGCGCGCCAATGCCTCGGCCGCCGCGCCGTCGGAGGCCACCTTAACCGGCAGGCCGCGGCTGAGATATTTCAGGTAACTGGTGAGCCGGTTGGACGCAGTGCTGCCGAGTCGATAGGGAGCGCTTGCCTGGTGGCGCGTACGGCAGAGATTGATGCGCTGCTCCAGGCCGATGATATGCTTCTGATCCGCATCGTACTTCGGATAGGTCGCGGCCACGCCCTTCAGGTCGGGCGCCTGCGCATTTTTCCCGGCATGGCAGCTGGCACACGAGCTGCCATTGTCACCGGGCGTTCGAAACAGGCGCTCGCCCTGTTCGATATAGATGTCGGCGAGCGTGAAGTCTTCGCCCGCCACATCGAAGTTGCGGGCGAGCGGCTTGGGCCGGGCGGGGGGATCGACATGCCGGCGAAGGGTGTTGAGGTAGGCGACGAGGTGCATGACCTCGGAGCGCGTGAGCATGCCGTTGGTGCCGAACGGCGGCATGACGGTGGTAGGGTTGTGGGCGCGTGCGTCCCATATCTGTTGGAAGGTGTATGGGTCGCCGCGATCGGCTTTCCCATAGGTGCTCAGGTTGGGCCCTACGTCGCCGGGCTGCTCGGCGTCGGCCTCCAGGACATGGCAGGCGGCACAGCGCCCCTTTTCCACGGCGTAGGCCAGTTGTTTGCCTTGGGCAGGGTCGCCGTGCAATGCAGGCGGCGCCACCCGTTCGACCGGACGCGGCGTTCGTTTCTCATCGTAGGCGATGGTGGGGAAATCTTCGGAACCCGGGAAGATCGCGCCATGCCCTCCGTGCCCCCCATGGGCGTGAGCCGCGGGTGGCGTTGCATCGTGCTGGCCGTGAGCCCGCGGGCGACCGTCACCGGTCTGCGCCGACGCAAAGGCCGAGAAACCGTAGAGCAGGACTGCGAGCGCCGAAACGGATGCTTTACGCTGCATGGGAACAACCTCCTCATGGTGCTTGTTCAACATTCCTCGTATTGCGAGGCGTTCGCCACCCGATCGGCATCGATCGCGGTGTCAGGAAATCAATTTGCGCGGCGAGGCAAGGTTACGATCGCTTCCAATCCGCCGCCAGCGCGGTTGCGCAATACCAGCTCGCCGCCGTGCGCGCGGGCGATGTCGCGCGCCACCGACAGGCCGAGCCCCACGCCGCCGGTGACGCGGCTGCGCGAAGTCTCGAGCCGATGGAACGGTTCGAACACCTGTTCGAGCTCCGCCGCCGGAATGCCGGGGCCTTCGTCGGCAATCGTGATGCGCAGGGCTTCGGTCGTGTCTTCTACATTTATATCGGCGACCGCGCCATACTTCACCGCATTGTCGATGAGATTGGTCAGCAGGCGCTTGAGCGCCAGCGGGCGGGCCGGATAGGGCGCGCGGGGCTCCCCGTGCACGTGCACGCGCTGCCCCGCCTCCTCCATGTCGGCCTGGATGCTCTCCAGCAACGCCAAGACATCCACCGGCTGCATCGGCTCGTCGACGGCCGCGCCGCGCAGAAAATCCAGCGCCGCCCCGGTCATGGTCTCCATCTCGGCCAGGTCCTTGTCGATTTTCGCGCGCAGTTCTGCGTCTTCGATCAACTCGGCGCGCAGCCGCAGGCGGGTGATGGGCGTGCGCAAGTCGTGGGAGACCGCTGCCAGCATGCGCTCGCGTTCGGTGATATAGGCGTTGAGCCGCCCCTGCATGCGGTTGAAGGCGCGGGCGGCGCGCCGTACCTCGGCCGGCCCTTCCTCCACCAGGGGCGGGCGGCGCATGTCCTGTCCCAATCCGTCTGCGGCTGTGGCGAGCACCGCCAACGGGCGTGTCAGCCAGCGCACCGCGAGCAGGGTCAGCGCAATGACCGACAGCAGCAACACCGCCAAGGTAAGCAGCAGCCGCCACGGCCAAGCGAAGGGTTCGCCGACCAGGCCGTATTCGAAGCCGATAGGCGTGCCGTCCGCCAACTGGGTTTGTATCCGAAACCCCGCGCCGCGGGCGGGAAAGAATGCCGTCATGGGACCGAAGCCGCGCGCATGCATCGCATGCGGGCCGTAGCGATGGTCTTGCTCCTCGGCGCGTTCCGGCGTCAACAGCAGCACCCGCAGCGGCCGTTCATCACCCAGCAGTCGCTGCAACAGCGCGCGCAGATGTTCGGCATGGGTGTTGTCCAGCGGTTGCGCCGCCAGCGGGCGCGGGTCTAACGAGACACGCAATTGCGCGCTGTTGAGCGCCGGCACGATGGCATTGCGCGTCTCGGCATCGAGCCGATCCAAAGCGTGCACGGTGCCGGCAATGCGTTGCGAAGCGGACAGGCCGCTGGCCTCGTACAGGGCGCTGGCACGATCCCGCAACAGGATTACCGCACCGAGCAACTGTGCCGCCAGCAAGCCGACCAACAGGGTGAGAATCAAGCGACCGGTGAGCGTCGCGGGCAGGAGGCGTCTCATGACTCGGACACCACCTCGGCGGCCAGCACGTAACCTTCACCGCGCACCGTCTGGATGAGCTCCGCCGCGGCGTCGCCGAGGCGCCGGCGCAGCCGACCGATCTGTACGTCGACGCTGCGATCGAACGGCAGCGCTTCGCGCCCGCGGGTGAGGTCCAGCAGCTGGTCGCGGCTGAGCACCCGGTTCGGATGCTGAAGCAGCACCTCGAGCAAGCGGTATTCGCCGCCCGACAGCGCCACCACCACGCCCGCCGGTGACAGCAGTTGCCGGCGGGCACGTTCCAACGTCCAGCCCGCGAACTGAAAACGGCGTACTTCGGGGGTGTCCGTATGCGGCAGCGCGCGCGTACGGCGCAGCACCGCCTTGATGCGCGCCAGCAGCTCACGCGGACTGAAGGGTTTGGCCAAGTAGTCGTCGGCGCCCATCTCCAGTCCAAGGATGCGGTCGGTTTCTTCGCCGCGGGCCGTGAGCATGATCACGGGCAGGTTCGAATGCGCACGCAGATCGCGACACAGGACCAAGCCATCCTCGCCGGGCAACATGAGATCGAGCACCACGAGGTCGAACCGTCCTTTCTCCAGGGCGGCGCGCATGGCGCGGCCATCGGGAACGGCGGTGGCACGCAGCCCGTTGCGCGCCAGATAGTCGCGCACCAGGGTGCGGATCTCGGCGTCGTCATCGACGATCAATATGTGCTCGGGACTTTGCATGCGAACCGTTATACCCACTCCGACCAGCACGCGGTGAAAACAATGTAACGCCATGTAACAGCGAGCCGCATTGTCATCATGCGTTACCAAACGGGGTTCTTCCGACATTCGCCGGCACCGGAGATCTGCTCCAATGACGGCGTTCAACCAATCCACGTTGAGGAGATGATAATGAACACGACGAGCAAAATCGCGTTTGGTGTACTGGCCGGGCTGGGTATTGCCGGTTCCGCTGCGGTGCTGGCGCAGGAGCATGGCCCGATGGCGGGGCACGGCGCAAGGACAGGTCACTGCCAGATGGCAGGCAACGGACCGATGGCAGGCCAGGGGCCGATGATGGGCCGACACATGACAGGCGACCCAGCGGCGCATCTGGAATCACTCAAAACCGAGCTCAAGCTCACCGATGAGCAGCAGCCGGCCTGGGATACGTTCGAGAAGGCCGTACGCGAGCAAGCCAAGACGATGACCGAGGCAGGGCCGCGGCAGGCAGGCAAGCACGATCCCGACGCGCATCTTGCGTTCATGGAACAACGCCTCGCCGGAATGAAGACGATACACAAGGCACGCACCGAACTGTTCAATGTGCTGACGCCTGAACAGCAGTCCGTGTTCGATCAGCAGCACGGTCCGCACGGCCGTCACCAAGGCTAAGCAACCGTGCAAGCGTCGGCAGGAGGTGGCTTGCCGCCTCCTGAGACGTCCGATCTTTCGTGAATCGCGCGTTGGCCGACAGGGTGCCCAGTAACCGCGTATCGGCAACGGATGCGAGGCACCTTCAGATTTTCGTAATCACCGCTCCGCGCCGGCGGCACGTGCGCCGCAGGAGTCCGCAGCAACGCTGTTGTCATCACTGCAACCGCGATTGCGGTGGACGCCGGCGAAAGGGGGTCGAAGGTGCCCATCACGGGGCCGGGGCTCGCATGGACAAGCGCAGGCAGCTTCGTCATACTGACATTTCTTCTCTCTCCTTTTTCGAAGCCGCTTGAGCCATTTCGGCGGAACCCTCGCGCTCGTGGCAGAACCATAGGCGACCTGTGGGCATGGCAGGGATACCCCATGCAGATGTCGGATTTCATCAGGAGTAATCTGGAGCAGATCCTCTCGGATTGGGAGGAATTTGCGGCGACGCTGCTGCCCGCCGCGGCCGGTCTCGACGCGGAGGTGTTGAGAGACTTTGCGGCAGAGATGCTCGGGCGAGTCGCGGAGGACATGGAGGTTGGCCAGACCCGCGCCCAACAGTTGCAGAAATCACGGGGCGAGCACCCAGATCGTTCGCCGCACGTGACGACCGCCGCTCAGGAGCATGCGGCGTACCGGCTTCGCGATACCTTCACGCAAGAGCAACTCGTAGCCGAATTCCGCGCGCTGCGCGCAAGCGTGATCCGACGCTGGGCCGACCAACTCGCGGAGGTCGGTCCCCCCGCCTTGGAGGAACTCACGCGCTTCAACGAGTCAGTCGATCAGCTCTTGACCGAATCTCTGTCCTGGTACGATCGCGAACTCCAGGAAACCCGCCGGCAGGCGGATGAGGCAAGACGTCAGCGCGAGGAGAGCTATCGTGCGCTGGCGGAGCTCAACCCGGACGCCACGATGGTCTACGCAGGGAAGCGCATCGTGTACGCCAACGGCGCGGCGGCGCGGCTGCTCGGCGCCGATTCTCCGCACGCGCTCGTGGGCCGATCGCCCCTGGAGATTACCGATCCCGTCAATCACGAGCATGTCTGCGAGCGCATTCAGTTGGCGCTTTCCGGGCAGACCACCCCCTTGGTCGAGTACGAGTGGAGGCGCCTGGATGGCACCCACGTGGAGGTGGAGGTCGCCAAAGCACCGATTCCCTGGGATGGAGATACCGCAGTCCAGGTGATCGCCCGGGATGTGTCCGCCCGAAAGCGGGCCGAGCAGACGCTGCGTGAAAGTGAGGAACGTTTTCGCGTGATGGCGAACGGTCTGCCGCTGATCATCTGGGTTCACGATGCACGCGGCGCCCAGGAGTTTGTGAACCAGACCTTCTGCGAGTTCTTTGGCGTCACACCGCAAGAGATGACCGGAGACCGTTGGCAGCTGCGGATGCACCCCGAAGATGCGGACGCGTATCGCGATGAATTTCTCGCATGTATACGGGACCGCCGACCGTTTCACCGCGAAGTGCGGGTGCGGGCCGCCGACGGCGAGTGGCGCTGGATCGAGTCCTGGGGCCGCCCACGCTTGTCTCCGGATGGCACGTTCCTGGGCTTCGTAGGGGCGAGCGCGGACATCACGGCGCGCAAGCGCAACGAGGACGCGCTTCGCGAGAGCGAGGCCAAGCTCATCGCCATCGTCGATCAGCTGCCGGTCGGCATCGGTGTTACTGATCTAGCTGGCCGCACCCTTTCGCTCAACCCGGCGGCGCTGCAGATGCACGGACTCGCGAGCGCCGATGCAATGCCTGGTAGCCTGGAGGGATACCGGGAGAAGTTCGACTTGTATTACCCCGACGGCCGGCACATGCCCGCGGAGGAATGGCCGCTGGCACGGGCGCTTCGCGGCGAGTATGTGTCGCAATACGAGGTGCGACTGCGCCGGCACGACGGCGAAGAGCGCTACATCGCCTACAGCGCCGTATCCGTGGCAGCGACGTCAAGGGGCGCATCGCTCATCGTGTTTCTGATGCAGGACATCACCGAGAGCAAGCATACACAAGGCATTCTCACGAGGACCCTGGCGCAATCGCAGGCGATTTTCGACCAGATGACCGAAGGTCTCGTGGTATTCGATCCTAATGGCAACCTGCTGGACATGAACCCAGCTGCGCTGAAGATCCACGGGTTCGAAACGGTTGAGAGTCTGCGGCGGAACCTTGAAACGCTGACCGACGTCTTCGAGCTTTTCGATCTGCAGGGCCGGCCGCTGCCGACGGACGCCTGGCCGATCGGGCGGGCACTGCGCGGTGAGACGTTTCGCGCTTACGAGGTGCGCGTGCGCCGTGCCGACACGGGCAAGAGCTGGATCGGATCGTATGGCGGCAGCCCGGTCCACGATCCGGATGGACGCCTGCTGCTGGCCGTCGTCACCTTGCGCGACGTGACCGCCGAGCGCGAAGCCGAAAGTGCGCTGAGCGTGGCGAAGAAGCGCCTCGAAACCGCGTTGACGGCCACCGAGGTGGGCGTGTGGTATTGGGACGTATCGAACAACCGGATGCGCGGCGACCGCAACATCCTGAAGCTGTTCGGCCTGAGCGAGGCCGATCACGATGTTCCGCTGGAGGTGTTCGTCGATTGCGTCCACCAGGATGATCGCGCCGATGTGGTGGCCGAAGTTCAGCGCGCGGTCGCCGACGGCAGTCTCTATGAGAAAGAATACCGAGTCGTTCACCCTGACGGTCGCGTGCGCTGGATTCATGCGCGCGGCCGGGTGGAGACCGACGAGGGCGGTCGGGCGATCGCGTTCCCCGGCGTCGCTGTGGATGTGACGGAGCGCAAGCGCGCGGAAGAGGCAGTCCGCGAAGCCGACCAGCGGAAGACCGAGTTTTTGGCCACCCTGGCCCACGAGCTCCGCAACCCGCTGGCGCCGATCCAGTCTGGAATGGAACTGCTGCGCCTGACCGATGGCAGCGTGCCCAGGTGGGATCGAACCCTGGACATAATGCAGCGCCAGATGGTCCATTTGGTTCGGCTGGTCGATGACCTTCTGGATGTCTCGCGCATCAGTCACGGGAAGGTTGCGCTGCGCCGGGAGCAGGTCGACGTGGTCGAAGCGGTGCGCCGGGCCGTAGAGGTGTGCACGGCGTCTTTTGCCGGCGCTCGTCAAGTGTCGGTCGATTTTCCTTCCGAGTCGTTGATGGTGGAGGCGGACCCCATCCGCTTGGCACAAATTGTCTCGAATCTGCTGAACAACGCCGTCAAGTACACCAGCGACGACGGGCGGATCTGGATCGCGGTGACGCGGGAAGACTCGCAGGCGCGAATAACGATACGGGACGACGGTCTTGGTATCGCGTCTGGCATGCTGGAGGACGTGTTCAGCCTCTTCCGGCAGGCCGATCCGGTGCGCGCCAGCGGCCTCGGTATCGGCCTCACACTGGCGCGCAGCTTGGTCGAACTGCATGGGGGAACCATCCAAGCGCGGAGCGACGGCCCGGGGTGCGGGAGCGAGTTCATCGTTTGTTTGCCGCTGCACGAGGCGCGAGCGGATGCGGAGCCCAGCCGAGAGCGGCGGACAGAGCGGGCCTCGCTCGCGGGGCGGCGTATCCTGGTGGTGGACGACAATCCGGATGTGGCGGAGAGTCTTGCCATGTTGCTGAGCACGCGGGGAGCGGACGTGCGCACGGCACACGACGGGCGGTCTGCGCTTTCAATGATCGAGGCATTCCAGCCTCGCGCGGTACTCCTCGACATCGGCATGCCGGGGATGAATGGCTACGACGTCGCGCGCAGCATTCGCGCGAGGAACGCAGCGGGAGGCGTGCTACTGATCGCCGTTACCGGATGGGGGCAGGAGGAGGACCGCCGCCGAGTGAAAGAGGCGGGATTCGATCATCATCTTGTCAAGCCAGTCTCACTCGCCGATATCGAATCGTTATTGAGGTCCGCCGGCAACGGACAGCAGTGACGCTCCAATACCCACCAGCCGGCGCCGGACGGCGGCCCAAAATGGTCGCTGTCGTCCTATTCTGTTGAAAAACTCCCGCGAATTTTGTTGCCGCATCGGGTAAAATGCGGACAACAAGAACAAAGGGAGAACCCTTGCATGATGGGGAATCAGACCGACGGTCAGGAATCTCTGTTTTACGCCTTTAGCCTTGAAGAGCACATCCCTCAGCACCATCTGCTTCGCGGTATCGATCGGGTACTCGATCTAAGCGATCTCCGCTACTAGCTCGCCGAATTTTATAGCCACACCGGCCGCCCATCGATCGACCCGGAACTGATGATCCGGATTTTGATTATCGGCTATTGTTTCGGGATTCGATCGGAACGCAGACTGTGTGAGGAGTACACCCTCAACCTTGCTTACCGCTGGTTCTGTCGCTTGGGCTTAGAAGACAACGTACCGAACCATTCTACGTTTTCCAAGAATCGGCATGGACGATTTCGCGAGAGCAACGCCTTTCGGCACCTCTTCGAGACGGTGCTGAAACGTTGCATGAAGGAAGGCTTGGTAGGCGGCGAAGGTTTCGCGATCGATGCGAGTGTCGTGAAGGCCGATGCAAGCCGGCAGCGTCACCGAGAAGACGACGATGATTGGGGCAGTGGCGGTGGCTCGCGAGCGGTGCGTGAGTATCTTCAGTCGCTGAATGAGGACGAGGCTCAGGGAGAAACGACTGCCAGGAAAATCTCGGCGACAGATCCCGCAGCTCGTTACACTGCTGCACCTGGAGGTCCTGCCTTCTATGCTTACTCGACCAATTATCTCATCGACACAGACCATGGGATCATCATGGATGTCGAGGCGACCACAGCCCATAGGACGCCGGAGGTCGAATCGACCAAGACCATGATCGAACGGGTTGAGCAGCGCTTCGCTATCAAGCCGCAGCGCCTGATCGGGGACACGGCATACGGTACCGCACCCATGCTGAATTGCCTGGTCGAGGAGAAGCAACTGGAGCCGCACATTCCAGTGTGGGACAGATCCGAAGGCAACGCGGGTCTGTTCGGCCGATCTGACTTCACATGGCAGACCGAGGCCGACCGGTACCAATGTCCGGCAGGCAAACTCCTAGAGCGCCGTCGACGTGCTTTCAAAAATCTGCGCACGGGCATTACTAAGGCGAACACCATCAGTTACCGCGCTAGCCAACGCGATTGCGGAGCGTGCGACTACAAAGCGCGCTGTTGCCCGAATACGTCACATCGAAAAATAGCCAGAAGCATCTATGAGTCGTCGCGTGATGTTGCGCGTGCGATCGCTCACACTGACGGGTACAAGGGTCACGAAAAGATCGAAAAAAAGTCGAGATGTTGTTCGCGCATCTCAAGCGTATCCTGAAGTTGGATCGTCTACGATTGCGCGGACTGAGTGGGGCGCATGACGAATTCCTCCTTGCGGCAACGGCGCAAAATCTTCGCAGGCTGGCCAAGCTGCTAAGTAAACCGCCACCAAGTCACAGGATAGCTGCGCCTATTTGAGGCACTTTCACCCCGACCACTCACCTTAAACCCATCATCTGAACGAGATGATGGAAAAACCCGAAGAAAATACCGCTCTCCCTCGTTCTCAACGGCCGTGAATCGTCCTCTCCTCCCTATTTTTTCAACAAAATAG
>CAVZBR010000010.1:0-6664 GCA_963773585.1 uncultured Gammaproteobacteria bacterium | reverse complement strand
TCACCACCAGGTGCGCGCTGCGAAGCAGATCTGCAACATCGTCGCGAAACCCCAGCATCGTAACGCGATCGCTTAGACCGTATCCTGGATCCGTGCTTGCAGGTTCTGCCATTCCGGGCCGTCGCCGGCGATGGCGAGCGGCGCATCCACAAGTCGCCAAGCATCGAGCAGTATATCGAAGCCCTTGGCCGGCACCAGACGACCGACGGCGAGGGCCGTCGGTTGGCCCGCCGCGCGCGCCGGGGGTGCCGACAACGGGGGATTGATACCATTGAAAATAACCGACTTGCGCGTGCTCGATATTTGCCCGGCAACATCGCCGCTGACACCGATCACCCAGTCATAACCGTCAAAGGCGCGGTTACTGCGTTTGCGATTGTGAATTGTAGCCACCGTTCGCGCGCTCAAGAAGGGCTTCAGAAAGCGCACCATGGCGGCCGCCTTACTGGCCTGGGCGTGGATTACGTCCGGCTGCGCTCGCCTCAACAGCCGGTACAAGCGCCACAGGTGCCGCGGCGAGCGCCGCCACCCGCGGGCCGGGAATGCCGCGAAGGCGACGCGCCGGTGCAACTGGCTGCGGAACGACTCGGCGCCAATCAACGTCACTTCGTGGCGCTCGGACAAGGCGTTGCACAGGTCCACGACGTGCCGTTCCAGACCACCGGTACCGGAGCTGGCGACAAACTGACAGATTTTCATGGGGCCCGGGTCATGGCCGATGGACGCGCGCAGGATAGTGCAACTGGAAATCGCCGATTGGATGAATGGCTCGGATTATAAGACAATTGCCGCAACATTGATCGCACGGCAACTAGATCGCATCATGCACCTGGATACACCCATATCGGTCGGCGAATTTCTGGATAAGGTCAGCATCCTGGAAATCAAATCCGAACGCATCACCGACCAGGAAAAGCTCAAGAATGTGCGCAACGAGTTGGCGCTGCTGCGGCGCGTATGGGCCAATTCCACCTTTGCGGAAGCTGACATCGAGGATGAGTTCCAGCAGTTGCGCTCGGTAAACGAACAGCTATGGGATATCGAGGACCGCATCCGGCTCAAGGAAGCGGCGAAAACATTCGACCAGGATTTCATCGATCTCGCCCGAGCCGTTTATATACTCAACGATCGTCGCGCAGCCAGCAAGCGCCGTCTGAGTCAGGCTCTGGGTTCGGAATTGGTGGAGGAAAAATCCTATGCCGACTATGGCGCACCCGGAGAACTGCCCGGCGACATCCGTTGAACGGATTGCGCTGCCAGAAACGGTTCGATCTGCGTCATCACATTGCCGACCGAGATTTCCGCCATATCGCGGCTGCCGTAATCCGATTCCCGGCCATGGTCGGCGAGCACTACGTGGATGTGCTCGGAATGGCGCAGCGGTGGCGAACCTCCGAATAAACCGAAGGCGTGCACGCCCGTTGCAGCAGCAATGTTCAGGAAACCCGTGTCGTTCCCCACATACAGCGCGCACATGGATAACAGCGCTGCGGTTTCGTCGATCGGCAAACCGGTTCCGCTGTACACCCGGTTGGCGGTACTGCCGGCCTGTTCCACGATCCATTCGCTCATCACACTCTCCGCCGCACCGCCGACGATTACGATCGACACACCGTGCGTCTGACGGATCTCCCGCGCCAGCGCTGAAAAACGCTCCTGCCCCCATTGCTTGATCGGCTCGCTGCTGCCGATTCCGAGCGCCACCCAAGGCTTGGGCACATGGGCGAAGCGCTGACCGATCGCGGCCGCGAACTGCGGGTCGGCGTACAGTCGCGGCTCGGACTCGGTGCGCGGCAGCGCATGCAGCTCGATCAACAAGTCCGCTTTTTCGATCGGATGCCGCGGCGCGTTCTTCGGCAGGCGGATGCCACTGTTCTGCAGAAAACGCTGCAGTCCTTTACCGTAACCGAATCGCTGCGGAATTCCCGCCACCAGGGCCGCCCAGTGATACCGGCTGCTATCGTGCAGGATCCAGACCCGTTCATAGTTGCCGCTGCGAAGCAGCTTCACCAGCCGCAGGAAGCCAAGCAGGCCGTCGTGTTTGCCCGGGTTGCGCTCCAGCCATAACACTTGATCGATCGCCGGATCGGCGCGCAACAAAAGGTCCGCGCGCGAACGCGGCTTCGTTAGCACACTGACCTGCCCGTCGCGGCTATCCTGGGCCAACGCATGCAAGTGCGGTAGATGCCACACCATATCGCCAATGCCGGGCAGCGGCTGAATCACCAACGTCTTAGTGGGCGAAGCGCGGGCCTCGGCTGTCGGGTCGGAAACATTCATCGCCATATACTTTTCTGGTCACGCACACGAGCCTGCGATGCGACTATTACGGACGCTTTACCGTTTGTGTGGCAGCGCCTCGCGCATTATGCAGCAACGCCGCCATGAGCATAAACATGTACACGTCGAACGGCAGAGACCCATAGGAAAAGCTGAGTAGCGCACTTGTCAGTATGGCCGCGATCGAAGATACCAAAATGCCTGCCCATGCGAATGCATCGGCATTCCACGCGCTCCGTCTTGGAAACGCACTGACGAGCACGTAGACGAGAAACCCCAGCAGCACAATCAAACCGAGAAAACCGGTCTCGTACCATACATCCAGAACGAAATTGTGCAAATGTCCGACCACCAGACTGCCCACGTGAAGAATCGGATTGTGCCGATTGAGATTCCCGATGCCCACTCCGGTCAAAGGCGTGCGGGGCGGATGCTCCACCGCATGCCGCCAAAGTGCAGTACGTTCACTGGAGAACTGGTCGACCGCTGCCGAGACCGAGGCCGTTTCTTCCATACCACGAAAGAAGGTGGCATATCCCAGACCGATGCCGACCGCAAGCACCAACAATGCTGCCGCGACTGCGAGCCGGGCGCGCACACGCATTACCAGCCAGCCGTACAACCATATCGCAACGCCCAGGCCCAGCAGAGCGGCCCGGCCTTCCGACAGCACGACATATCCGAGCGCTCCGGCGCAGAACACCAACTGGGCGCCGACTCTGAGTCGCACCGAACGCAGACCGCCAAGATAGAAGAGACCGAAGGGAAGCAGAAACGGCAGATTGTCTTCCTGAAGCTGGTGAGCAGGATCGAAGTGGCCACCCAACAGGAACCACGGGAGGATCAGATACAGCAGCACCAGTACCACGATCGAAATGCCACCCCAGGTACGCACGAGTGTACGAACGCCTTGGGGATTTTCCTGCAGCGCGACCCAGGTGAAATAGAAAACCGAGATATGGGTCGTAAATTTGAACCACGCCTTGAATCCGGCAATGGGATCTTGGGCGCTGATGAGACTGAGCAGGAATGCGATCGGCACCGCGACATACAAAAGCAACGCGCCCCGTGGAATACGTGCCGGAATGCGGATCACAGCGGCGATAGCCCAGAACAGGTAAATTGCGGCAAGCAAATTGACCAGGGCGCGGCCGCCGATCTGCGCCACGGGCAGGATTGTTGGGAGGAGCCAGCCAAGGCGAAAAAATGCATCGCGTATCGACTTCACGATTTAGGTGTCCGATTTGGTTCGTTAATGAGCGCGACTGCTTGCGCGACATACGGCCTGATACAGGTCCAACGTTTTCGCAAGTGAAGTGGCCAGATCGTAAGGATGGTTCGTCGGCACTTTCGGCATGCGTTCCAACATTGCTTCCGTCTTGGTTCGCAGCTGGTCGAAATCCCCGGGCGCAACGAGTCCCGC
The DNA here is from genome assembly GCA_963773585.1 of uncultured Gammaproteobacteria bacterium. Lineage (GTDB taxonomy): Bacteria > Pseudomonadota > Gammaproteobacteria > JASBUN01 > JASBUN01 > CAVXJN01. The sequence goes on along the minus strand of CAVZBR010000010.1, from coordinate 2,961 downwards.
GGGGTAAACGGCCCGCAAGATCTCGCCCACGCCGCCGTGATCGTAGCCGAGGACCGGCACTCCGAGGCTCAAGGCTTCGATCACCGTACGGCCAAATGATTCCGGTTTGCTGGAAAGCGACAAAATCAAATCGGATGCGGCGTAGATGTCGCGCATATCGTCTCGCGTCCCGGTGAAGGTAATGTGTACCCGTATCCCAAGACGCGCTACGGAGTCGCGCAATTCCTGGGCGTACCCACGTCGGCGGGGATCTTCCCCACCAACGATCAATCCATGCACTGGGCGGCCTGCCCGATTCAATTGCGCAATCAACTCCAGGAACTGCTCATGACCCTTGAGGCGCGTGAGCCGGCCGGGCAATGTCAATACCCGGCGATTGCGCAGTTGCGGATACTGCCCATACCAGCGCTCCCACCAGGCTTGGTCGGGATGATAATCATACGGGAATTCGGCGCGATCGACGCCCCTGTGAATCACCACCAGCCGTTGAGGATTTATTCGCGGATAACACGTGCGAACGTATTGCGCTGTTGCATCGGATACCGCGATCACGCGCTCTGCGCGCGTCATGATGGCGCTGTATCGGCTGACACTATAGAACCCATGTACCGTGGTGACGAACGCCGGCCGATTGCCGGCATCCAGCTTGCGCCAGGCGAAGTATGCGATCCAGGCAGGGAGACGCGAACGTGCATGGAGGATATCGACGCTGTATTCGCGAAGCAGTGTTCTCAATTTCCGCACGTAGCGCAGCGAGGTCGGTGTCTTTGCGCCGATCGGCCAGCGGATGTGACGCGTGCCCGCCGCTTCCAGTTCCGGTACCAACCGCCCACCAGCGGAGATCACGATGGAGCGATGGCCACGGCGCACCAGCTCCGCGGCAACTTCCAGCGTGCCGCGTTCGACACCACCTGACTCCATCGCCGGCAGCACTTGCACTACCGTCAGCTTGCGTTCAGCCATTCCCGCTCGATCCAGCGCGCGCAACGCTCGGCTTCATTGAATGGCGGCGACGGCTGCATGGGCGCGCCATGACGCCATTGTTCATAAGTGGTGAGTATGCGTTTCGTCACCAACTCGTCCATTCCCGCCGCTACGCGTCCTCGTCCCGATGCAGGCACCGCCAACAAGCCGCAGTTCGCACCCGCAGTCAGTGCTTCGTACACCATGGATACGCTGTCGGCGGTAATCCAGACTTCCGATGCGGATCGCAAGCGTTCCGGCAACCAGTCCGGATCGGTCTGGTGCGCAAGCACCATGCGAACGCCGTTCCCCGCCAGCGACGCCAGTGCTTGCTCCGTGGCTGCCGGTGTCCGACGCGAAGTTGCGACGGTCCAATTCAGGTGCTGCCGTTCCAAAACCCCACGCACCTGCTGCAGCAGGCCCGTCTGGTCCCAGCTGTAATGGCGGGACGGGCCGCCGATCAGAATCATACCCGACCTGGGGTCCCTGTCCGCGGCGGGGCGTATCCGGTTGAGCGCGCCCTTGGTGGCAATCACGTTGCGTCGCTGGGGCGGCCGGTCGTGAGCGGGGATGATACACAGGTCGAACCAGGCAAGCGGCAAGCTCGGGCGCATGAGCACAATGACCCGACCGCCCCGCGCCCGACGCGCGGCCAACATGGACCAGTGGGTACGGTGGCCGGCACCGACGATCAGGTCGGGAGTCGGCAAATGTCCGCCCTCATGGTAGCGCCCGCGCAGCCAGCTTATGAAAGCCGCGCCCGGCGCTAAAGGCTTGAGCTCGTATAAGTCCAAGGCCACGCGCGCTGCCAGCGCCGCAAGCAAGCCGCGGCTTTGATTGTCGTGGCCGGGCTTGCCGTCGGTGAACCGCCACACGGTCAGGCGACGCCGGGGCGTGGCGGGCCGCTGCTTCGCAAGTGTCAACCCGCGTCAGTCCGTGAGCGTGTAGTCGGCACCGCAATAGGGGCACTTCGCCGTGCCGGTGGCTTCGATGGGCAAATACACTTTCGGGTGCGAGTTCCACAGGCTCATCCCTGACATGGGACAATGCAGCGGCAAGTCCTTGCGGGTCACCTGATAGTGATTCTTGGCATTGGGTTCGATCGTGCCCTGCTCCATTTTTGTTACTCCTCGACAATGATCGGGAAGTCGTTCGATGGGTCCGCGCTGCGCGCTTGACCCATCCTACGGTAACTTGACCCGTCCTACGGTGCATCATCGGGTGCCGTAGGTTGGGTCAAGGCCGGAGGCCGGACCCAACGATGGCCTGCGTCGTTGCCTTAGCGGGGTGACGCGGTGCCTGCCCGTGTTTCTATGCCATCGGTCGTTCGATGGGTCCGCGCTGCGCGCTTGACCCATCCTACGGTAACTCGACCCGTCCTACGGTGCATCATCGGGTGCCGTAGGTTGGGTCAAGGCCGGAGGCCGGACCCAACGATGGCCTGCGTCGTCCTCAGCGGGTGACGCGGTGCCTGCCCGTGTTTCTATGCCATCGGTCGTTCGATGGGTCCGCGCTGCGCGCTTGACCCATCCTACGGTGACGTCCGGCGCGCTCGGTAATCGTTCGATGGGTCCGCGCTGCGCGCTTGACCCATCCTACGGTAACTTGACCCGTCCTACGGTGCATCATCGGGGCCAGTCGGGTCAAGGCCGGAGGCCGGACCCAACGATGGATTTCGTCGTGCCTCACCGGGGTGACGCGGTGCCTGCCCGTGTTTCTATGCCATCGGTCGTTCGATGGGTCCGCGCTGCGCGCTTGACCCATCCTACGGTGACGTCCGGCGCGCTCGGTAATCGTTCGATGGGTCCGCGCTGCGCGCTTGACCCATCCTACGGTAACTTGACCCGTCCTACGGTGCATCATCGGGTGCCGTAGGTTGGGTCAAGGCCGGAGGCCGGACCCAACGATGGATTGCGTCGTGCCTCACCGGGGTGACGCGGTGCCTGCCCGTGTTTCTATGCCATCGGTCGTTCTGCCCATGTTTCTGCGCCATCGGTC
>CAVZBR010000009.1:0-28718 GCA_963773585.1 uncultured Gammaproteobacteria bacterium | reverse complement strand
TTGAGGGCGCAGCCCATCCAGTACTCGTCGCTGCTCATGGATAAAATTTGGATACCCATCGCCTTGCGGGCGAGGTAACTTCGAATCGGTCTGATTGGACGCTCGGCGCCAGCAGATCATCAGTGCCGCAAGCATACACCAGGCCTAGCCAGACGATCGAGGTTGAGAAGACTCGGACTCGCGGTCGGCAGGCGATCTTGTCGCGTCGTCACGGGCTGACTGACCCGCTCATGGTGCCAGGCGCGCCGCCCGGGAGGTTCATGTAGCCCCCGCTGGCTGATCCGCTTACATCAGGCCCGCCGAACGCAATGTGGAACGCAGGGTTGGCTCATCGTAGCCATCTACGCGCTGGTCATCGACCAGGATGAGGGGAACTCCGCGTCCGCCCAGGTCTTGCAACTTGTCACTGGCTCCCTGTGAGGCGGTCACGTCGTATTCGTAATAGGCCACATCATTGCGCGCAAAGAAGGCACGTGCCTGCGCGCAATAGGGACATGTGGGCGTGGCAAACATGACCACCTGGGCACTGTTCGGAGCTTCCACTCGTGTGGCCGTGGCCGAGCCGCTCCATTCGTAAGCCGCGAAAGCCAGCACAGCGATCACGGCCCCGAGGATCCAAAGGACGGGAGCCTCGCAGGTCACCGACAGAGACACGGCTTCATTGAATACGGCGTCTCGCTCGATCCGCCATTGAACGCCTGATAGCGGCGGCCCACCAGAACGAAGCCCGCCACAATGACATCGCCGGCCTTGTCGCCAGTCCAGTCGACCGTGCTCGTCACCGTGCGATCCAGGTGAGCGTCGGGGAAGATTGGCGTCTAGAAGTTCGCCGCCTCCTCACAGTCCGCCTGGGAGATGTCTTGACTGCCGTATTTCTGCTTAGCTGGCTGTAGCCGGTGCGCGGGGTCGAGGTTAATGGTCCCCTCGGCAGGAGAACCACGCGAAGTGCTGAGGCATTCTCCCTTTGCGCCGGGCTGAAACAGGAACCTCCCGCGGCGGCCAATCGGGGTTGAATAACCTCTGCTTTTCTTGACACGAATGCCCCCGCTTGCCATATTCATCGCCATGCGCACCTGGAGCGCCTCCCGTCCGCGGCAAGGGATCATCCCACCTGGTCAAGTAAGCTGAATGAAACCTTCTTTCAGCCTGATCCAGCGGACACGGGCATATGAAAGGGGTCTCCACGGTCCGCGTCCTACCCGCACGTCCGAGCCTGGCCCATTTGAAAAAGCAGGCCAAGCTACTTCTGAAACAATTCAGAGACGGAAGCACCAATGCACGTGAACAGGTGCATCTGTATTTTCCTTCTCCCGGTCAGTTCAAATCATTGCGTGATGCACAGTTGGTCATCGCCCGTTCCTATGGCTATTCGGGTTGGACCGCGCTGTCCCAGGCTGTGGACGAGCTGGCGCTGAATACGTTGAGCCCAGGTGCATTGGCTGACCAGTTTGTCGATCTGGCATGCTTGCAATATTCAGGGCAGGATGCAGACGTCCGCTTTGATCGCGCGACACAGCTGTTGCGAAAAAACCCGTGGCTCGCGGAGCACAGCTTCACTACAGCAATCGTGTCGAACAACCTGCGCAAAGTTGCGAATATGTTGGGAACACAGCCGGCCCTGGCGACGACTGTCACGGGTCCGAGGCAATGGCCACCACTGATGTATCTGGCCTATAGCCGCCTACCCGACGCTGCTCAGCAAAAAGCCGCACTGGCAATCGCGCATCTGCTACTCGACCATGCTGCTGACCCCAACGCGTACGTGATGTTGCAGGACCGATACCGGTTTACGGTGCTGACAGGCGTCATGGGTGAAGGAGAAAGCGGTGTCGCGATCCAGCCACCCCATCCATATGCCCGCGAGTTGACCGAGCTGTTGCTGGAATACGGTGCCGATCCGAATGAAAGCCAGGGACTGTACAATACCGGTTTTACCGACAATGGTGATTACTGGCTGAAGCTGCTGGTTGAATACGGCCTGAACGAGTCTGCCTATGCGAACTGGATTACCGGCGACCGTCCTGTTCGTATGTTCGATTTTCTACTGGCCATGGCGGTCAGCCGCGACTTTGCGAAACGCGTTGAGTACCTGCTGGAGCTGGGTGCAGATCCGAATGTACGCAGCCCCTATACCGGGGAAAGTCTGTACACGATTGCCGTGACCAACGGTTTCGATGACATCGCCGCGCAATTGCTTGCGGCCGGCGCAAGACCTGAGGACTTCTCACCGGAGGCAAGGTTCCAGGTTGCGATAGTCCAGGGGGATGACGAAGAGCTCCGTGCGCTGGTGTCCCGGCATCCGGATTCACTGGAACAGCCGAAATACGCCCAAAGTGCGAGTCCGCGGATACTACAGTTGTTGGTCTCGCTCGGTTTCGATATCAACCATCAGGACGAGACGGGTAAAACCTTGTTCACTACATGGCCGCGAACGGCAATCTCGAAAGCGTTCGCTTCCTGGTGGCACACGGTGCCCGCGAAGATTTGCGGGAGAGACAGCACAATGGCATTGCCCTTGGTTGGGCGCATTTCAATCGGCAATACCAGGTGCGCGATTACCTGCTCAGCCGCTCGACCAATGCCAACGTGTTATCGGCCTGCGGGGACCTGAACCGACTTGCGAAGGTATTGCAGGAACACCCCGATCGAGCCAGGCAGGGGGCGGTCGCCGGAAATACCCCGTTGCACCTGGTGTGCAATTGGCTGGGCGCCACCGCGGGTTCCGCGCTGCGTGCAGCGATCATGGATGTTCTGCTGGCGAACGGCGCCGATATCAACGCGACCAACGACGACGGACTGACGCCCCTGGAATTGAACCAACGGGAGCATATCGAAGAGAACGTGACACTATTGCGCGAGCATGGCGCACAGTAGGCTGGCAAGCGGGGGCGGCGTAATCCACCCACCTTCTCGTGTCTCATGGAATTACGTGAGGGGCTCGCACTTCGCGAAGGGCTCGGATCCGTCTAAATCATGTTTCAAATACTCAACGGGCACATTTTTTTGAATCCACATAAGTTAGAAAGCCGCCTACGCCCACGATTGTAAACGGGGCGGAATTATTGCCTAACATCGCACGCTTACAGGTATGCTCACGTCTCGATACCGTGGAAAATACCATATCCACAATTTGCTGCCGAACTGGAGCGAATCGGACTAACGAAACTACCGGGAGGTCAACTCCAAGCCGTGTCGCGTCACCTATGAGATGATCCGGCAGGAGATTTTCACAGCGTTGCCCGGAAAGAACGTATGCAAAGAAGGAAAGACAGGAACAACTTTCACATAGGCGACCTGCACGACACCAAGGGTCTCGACCAACCTTCCATGGCCGACCTCAGGAGCGCATGTTGTGGCGACCTTGGGACTCTGGCGAACAGTGGATAAGCGAGTCGCAGCCCCGGCTTGGCTCGTGCTTTGGCGCACCGCGTACTCACGCCGACGGTGGACGCTTAGACCCCGGCCGCCTGCCCCGCACCAGCAACGGCTGCGGTTGCAGCCCACCACCTCGAACCCTCATCGGGCCCCAAGTACGCCAAGCGACCGCCGGCATCGGGTACACCGGGCGGCGCGATATGCGCCGACTCACTTGACGATGATCGTGATTTTCCGCGAGTAGACTGGCGGGTCGTGGGGCACGTGGTGGCAGTCACCCATCAGCAGCTGCAAGGTGTGCCTGCCCGGTGGTAGTTCCAAAGTCGTCTCCGTCTCTCCGGCACCGAAATGAATATGTTGCCGATCCGACGGTATTTCCTGATCCATCGGTGGGAGGTCCGTGTCGATCAACAGATGGTGGTGCCCGGTGTTGGGATGGCACACGCCTTTCGGCGCGACCCCCATGTTGCGCAGCCCGAACCAAACTCGGAAGGGCTGGTCGGCCGGCAACACTTCTCCGTCATTGGGCCATCCGATATAGAGGTGGGCCTCCGGCGATGCCGGCGTTCTGGCCGCTACGGCATAGCCTGAGAACATCGCACCCGCCAAGAAAACCGCGGTCATGATCCTGATCATGCTATTCATGTGATCGCCTCCGTTGGTTCGTTGTGTCCGAAGCGCGCTAAATTGCACTTCGCCCTCAATAGGGCGGCACAATAATCGTTATCTTCTTCGAGTACAGGGGCGGATCATGAGGTACATGGTGGCAGTCACCCATCAACAGCTGCAGGGTGTGTTTGCCGGGCGGCAGGTCTTCTACGCGCGCCTCGGTCTCGCCGCCGCCGAAATGAATGTGCTGACGGTCAGACGGGATTACCTCGTCGAAAGGCGGCAGCTCGGTATCGATCAGCAGATGATGGTGACCCGTGTTGGGGACACATGCGCCCTTGGGCGCCACACCGGCATTGCGTAAACCCATGCGCACCCAAAGCTTGCCTGCGCGGATCACGGTCCCTTCATGGGGCCAGATGATGTAGACCTCGGCGTCCTTGGGCGACGGCGTACGCTGCGCAGCCATCGTCATCCCGCCGAACGCCCCCATCATCACCACAGTCGCGACGATTCTTAGTAGCATTTCTCGCCCTCCTTCAGGCCCCGGCGAACGCCCGCGCCGCCATCGCGGGCGAAACGGGCGTATACGGGACCGGCTCGTGAAAAGAGGCTCGTACCTACGGACGAGCCCGCTGGGTGTCGCGTTCGAAAGGCGAAGCGCGGACAGGACCGCTGCGCCACCATGTCTTAGCATATGTTGGCCGTCGTCTAAATCAAGGCGGCCTGCGACTGACCTCGAGTATGATCCAGAACGCAACGGCCGCGGCCGGCCGTCAGACGTGTGCGCGATACCGTCGGCGCCCGAATCGACTGCCCGGAAAGAATCACCTATTCTTGTATTTGCTCTAGGGCAGACCGATCCAATGTTCCCAGCGATGCCGCAGGTGGGTAGGGCCACGCTGCTTGGTACACGCATGGCGCGGGAGCGTCGCCGAAGTGAGGTGAGCGGCATGAGAAAGATCACGCGGACGACGCTGTGCATTTTGATGCTGTTGCTGGATATGTCGAGTTCCGGGATGGCCGCGGCCGGTGTGCTGCCCCAGAGCGGCGAGGCCCAGTACGAACTCGCGTTCTGGGAATCGATCAAGAACAGCACCCATAGCGAAGATTATGAGGCCTATCTCAAAGCATATCCGAACGGCCGGTTTGCACCGCTCGCCAGGGTCCGCGCTGCCCGATACGCCAAGCCCACGGCGACACCCGCCGCGCCGCCGGCGGTCGAGCACATGGATAAGCATTTTATCGCCATCGTTTCGGCCGACGTGCATCGGGATCCGAACTTGCAGAGCGAGATCGTTGCTGCACTGAAGCGCGGAACTCACGTTCACGTCACCGGACGCACCAAAGACGACAATTGGTACCAGATTCAGCTGGCCAGCGGCACCACGGGCTTCGTCTACAGCAAGTTGCTGCAAGCGCCGGTCGCGGTAGCGCCGCAGCCGACGCCGAGCCCAGCGCAGCAGCCGCCGCCGAAAGCTGTCGCCAAGCCCGAGCAACCCCCTGTAGCGGCACACAACACTAGTGGCATCAAGGACTGCAGCGATTGCCCGGAACTCGTGGTATTGCAGCCGGGTACTTTCATCATGGGGGACAACGAAGGCGACCGCAGCGAACGCCCCGCGCACCGGGTCAGCATCGGCAAAGCCTTCGCCATCGGCAAATATGAGCTCACCATGGCGCAGTGGAACGCCTGCGTGCAGGCCAAGGCCTGCGAAGCCCTGCCGCAGACCGCTGGTCTGCCGGACAAGGCGCCGGCCATGAACCTCAGCTGGAACGACGCCCAACAGTACGTGCATTGGCTGTCCGAGCGCACCAAGCAGGACTACCGCCTGCCGACGGAGGCCGAATGGGAATACGCCGCTCGCGCAGGCACCCATTCACGCTATTGGTGGGGCAGCAAGATGGAAGCCGGCAAGGCCAACTGTAAGGATTGCGGTGGCGCCTGGAGTCAGGATGCGCCGGCTGATGTCGATGCCTTACCGTCGAACCCGTTCGGCATCTACGGTACCAGCGGTGGTGTCTGGGAGTGGGTACAGGACTGCTGGCACAAATCCTACCGCGGCGCGCCCGCCGATGGTTCGGCATGGACCCGTGCGGACTGTCGTGAGAATGTCATCCGGGGCGGCTCTTGGCGCAACGACCAAAGCTATAGCACTTCATCGAGTCGGTTTACCTACGATACGACGGTACGCTTCATTGCCAACGGTTTCCGCGTGGCCAAGACGCTGCAGTAGTGCGATCCGGCTACCTGGCATCGACGGGGGCCGCAAAGCTCAGCGACGCCCCATCACGTCGCCATCGGCTGTCGTTCGTGAGCGGGGTTTGGACTTGATGATCAGAAAATCGGCGGTGATTCTGTCCGCTCCCGCGTCCTTGCTCAGCTGTTCGAGACGCGCGCGCAGCGCTGCGAGATAGTCGGCGCCTTTCTCTATTTCCTTCCGCGGTTGCTTGAACAATGGTTGCGGCGTGTTCAGCACGGTCACGAGTTCGGTTCCAAACGGCTGGGCGATGGTCCACTGGCCCAGATCCCCGACCGTGGCAGCGTAATTCGGTGGCGCCAGATTGGCGTCGCTCCCCGGGCTCGGAACCATATGCACGACGCCGCCGTCCAGGGAGTAATAGTCCAGACTTACATAGGACTCGTACGGAGGCGTCCTGATCTTCACGACCAGCGGATCTCCCTCGGTGAGCAGGGCGTGCCCGCCCTGAACGCGCACGGTGGCCGACTCGCCCGCCGTTCTATTGGCACGCCAATAGACCTTGTACACATCGAGCACGTTGCATTTCTCATCACTGACCGGGGTGATTTCGGCCGCGACCTTTTTTGCTCCCGGAAGTGCGAGCAGTTGATTCTCGAGCCCCTTCGTATCCAAGTGACTCGATGCGTAACCGCGCAACTGCACGTTTCCATCCTCGACACTCGCATCCAAGGCCGCACAAGGGACGCGATCGAGGACCGGCAGCACGGCCGACAATTTCAACGGGTCCGCCGAGACCTTCGCCGGCGTCGGCAAAGCGGCTTGACGAGATCCGTGGTCCGGAAATGGGATTGGCACGGTTTGCGGCTGCGCATCGGCCTCGGCTGGCACGGCGTTCGGTTCCACTGCAGGCGCGGCCGGAATGGCCTGCGGCTGGGCGCCAGGCGTCGCTGATACGGTGTTCGACTCCTTCGTGGGCGCAGCCGATACGGCCTGCGGCTGGGCGCCGGGCGCGGGTGCCAGCGTCGGGACCCACGACCGGGTGTAGTAGTAGCCGCCCAGCCCGAGTGCCGCCAGCGCCAAAACCGCGAGCGCCGACACGCCGATCACGGCGTTCGAGCGCGTTCCGTTGCGGCGCAGCTCGCGGCCGAATTGCTCGACCGTCGGCGTGCGCTTTTCACGTTCGAACGCAAGCGCACCCTTCAGCGCCCGGTATTGCATTCGGGTCAGGCCCTTGCGGCATTCGACCTCCATACCAGCGTCCCGAGCCTCAGTCGCCTGCATCCTGCCGAACGGATGGCGGCCAGTCAGCATCTCGTAGGCGATACAGCCGAGCGCATACACATCGTCACGGGGATCGACGTCCCGCTGCTCGAGCATTTCGGGGCTGGCGTAGGTCGGCGTCAACGCGCCCAGCGTACCCGCGTCGAACCGGGTCGCTTCCATGTCGACTTGGTCGGGACGTTTGAACGCCCGGGCGATGCCGAAGTCGATGAGCTTGATCTGGGCGTTATCGGTAATGATGACGTTGGCCGGCTTGAAGTCCGCGTGCACGATGCCGTTGTTGTGCGCAAAGTTCAGCGCATCTTCAATTTGCTCGAGGATTGGCATTGCTTCCGCGGACGGTATGCCCCTGAAGTTGGGAGCCCGAAATCGCTGCGACAGCGGTTTCCCGGACAAAAACTCCATCGTCATATACACCGTCGCGCCGTCGCGGTCGAAGTCATAGACCCGGACGATATTCGGGTGCGCCAGGCTTTGCGATTTCTTGGCCTCGCGCTGCAACGCCATCAGGGACTGTGGGTGGGCGCGAAACTCGACATTGAGAACCTTGACCGCGACATAGGGATTTCGATCGTCGGCCTCGAGCTTGCGCCGATCGAGCGCCTTGTACACGGTGCTCATGCCCCCGGAGCCGACGCGCTCCTCCAGGACGAAGCGGTCGTTCAGAACGTCGCCGACTCCCTTGATTCGATCGCCGTCGCCAGTCGACTCCGCATCGGCACGCGGACTGTACTGCGGCTTCACTGGCCTGATGTCCAGGCAGGTGCGGCTTGCATCGGTGTCGTGGAAATCGCCGACCAGAGCGGCCAAGGTTTCGGTACCGAGGGGTTTGTGCCTGGCGGCGTCCTCGATGCGTTGCGTGATCTCCGCGTGAATGTCAGCCGGCAGCGGTGCGCGAGCATGCTCTTCGGCAAGGGCCTGCAACAACCAGTCTTGGTCGCCGCGGCCGTCGTGCAGTATGCGCTCCAATTCGGCGAGCAGTTGCTGCGCGGACAGCTCGCCGCCACTGAAGGACCGCAGTGCGTGCGCGAAGCTCGCCATGATCGGTTACACCGCGCGTTCCCCGAGCCCGGAGCCCGGTTGCGAGCCAATCGGCGCCCCATGCCTCGCCAGCGACTGGCGTCGTTGTGTCAGCCCATAGTTGATGGCCGTATCCTCCGGACGGCGATCACTGAACCCCGTGGTGGCCTCAAAGTGAATCACCGCGACGGTGACGTTGTCGCGCGCGCCACGCTCCATCGTCAATTCCACCAATTCTTCGCTGGCTTTAACACAGTCATAGTCATCCAGAATCGTGGCGACCTCATCGTCGCCGACCTCTTTGTTCAAACCATCGCTGCATAGCAGGAACGCATCGCCGTCGCGCAGATGAGAACGATATTGATCGAGCATCAGCTGGTCCTGCGCGCCGACCGCGCGCGTGATGCGGTTCGCCGACGGATGGGAATCCGCCTCCTCCGGGCGCAGCGCACCAATCTGCACCAATTCTTCGGCAACGCTGTGATCACGGGTGATTCGTCGCAATTGCCCGTCGCGCAACAGATACGCGCGACTGTCGCCTGCCCACAGGCAGATCCACTCGCGCCGATGCGCCAGCAATGCGACCACCGTACTGCCCATGACGGTGTCGGACCCTGCCTGTCGAGCTTCGTCTCGCACGCGCTGATTGGCCAGCGCCAGCCGGGTGCGCACCTCGTGCGCAAAGTCATCCAGCGAATCTTGTCGCGTCAGCCCGTCGAAGGCTTCGACCACCAACCGACTCGCCACGTCGCCCCGCGCGTGGCCTCCCATACCATCAGCGACCAGCCAAATTCCCAATTCGTCAAGGCTCAGATAGGCGTCTTCATTGACACTGCGCTGCCTTCCCGTCGTGGTGCGACAGGACGACCACCACCGATAGCTCATCGATCCATCTCCTTCTACGGTCCCGTCGAGGCCACGCGCAGTGTGGGGGCGTAGTCACTGTGCGGACGGCCGGTTATGCGACAATCCGTTTGTGAGACGGCGCATGCGACTTGGCCCGCAACCGATGTCTAACCTCTTCACTTTAGCCCAATCAAGCCCATCTTTCAGCGCTTGCCGAAGGACTTGGAATGGAGCGTGCTGAAACAGAGTGGGTTGCTCGAGCACCTCAACCGCGGTGGCTTTAATTTCGGTACCGCGCGTCGGCAAATAAAAACGGGGGTCCGAAGGACCCCCGTTGCCACCGGCCGGCGCACAGCCGGGCGAGCGCTTACTGATGGATGAACGAGCCCAGCGATCCGACAACGTTAGCAACCTTGTTGTCGACGTCGACACGGGTGTCGTTGTCCTGCAGCATGTTGGTGGGCGCATACACCGGGGCGCTCACTACCGTCTGCGGGCTGGCGAAGCCGAAGCCACCGGCAACCGCAACGGGTGCATACAAGCTGCCGTTGGAGATCGAGTTGCTGCCACCGCGCACTGCGGACAGTTCATCGGCCTTGAGCTCTTTACGCATTTCCAGGTCTTGGATTTTCATGGTCAGTTCTCCTGAGTTTCAGTTAAGTAATCGAGAATCAGTCTCGGTTCGGTTTAGCGCTGGAACACGCCGGTCAGGGCGGAGCCCAGGATGTTGGCAGTGTTGGTGTCGACATCCACACGGGTGTCGTTGTCCTGCAGCACGTTGGTCGGCGCATACACCGGGGCGCTCACCACTGTCTGCGGGCTGGCGAAGCCGAAGCCGCCGGAGACCGCAACGGGTGCATACAAGCTGCCGTTGGAGATCGAGTTGCTGCCACCGCGCACTGCGGACAGTTCATCAGCCTTGAGCTCTTTACGCATTTCCAGGTCTTGGATTTTCATGGTCAGTTCTCCTAAGTTTTCATTCAGTCAGTTGAGGTACGGGTTGTTTGCTTGGCACTTTGTGAACCTCGTCGTTCACGACCCGGGTAGTGCAGCGGCCGTGCCAGCTTTGCCGGGCTCGGCGAAAAAAAGTTTCAACTCACTGAAACGCTGACGTTTCTTTTTTTGCCTCGGCGACTCGACCGCGATCCGCAGCTCGGCTGCACCGCGCCGACGTTCGCCAGCCACCAACACAATTCCCAGCGATGTCGGAACAGGCGCAACAGCGAAGGGATCGTGGCGCACGCCCGTCGCAGCCGCGTGCATGGCGCAACGTTTCTCATCCCTGAACATCAGCAAGGCAATACGCCGCGCATAGGCCGCAGGCCACTGCCCTAGTTGTGATTCGAGCGCGCAGCGACTGTAGTGCCGAGTACGCATGCGCGGGCACCACGGCCGGGACCGGCCGCTGCTACCGAAGACTTCGACGCACAGGCGAAATGCAGGCCGAGGAATGCGGCCGACGCGCCGATCGGGAGCCGCCTTCGACTCGTTACCGTATGAGTCGCCGGGTTCGCGATCGCGGTTTATACTCTGATGCACCACGCCCGTTGGGCGCGCTCGCTCTCAGCGCGCCGGTGTACAGGTATCCCACGGAGGCAGCGACAATGGCCAGTATCGTCATCAAGGACCTGAAGGAAAGCGTCGAATTGGACCGGGCGGCGATGCGTCGGATCGCCGGTGGCTGGAGCCGCCAACGCTTGAGCAGCGTCCCGACCTTCGAGTCGAGTGTGCTCCAGAAGAGCGCCTTGCTCGAGCACCTCAACCTCAGTGGTTTTAATTTCGGATCCAACCGCTGGTAAGAAAGAAAAACGGGGGCCCGAAGGACCCCCGTTTGCCACCGGCTGGCGCACAGCCGGGCGAGCGCTTTACTGATGGATGAACGAGCCCAGGGAACCGACAACGTTGGCAATCTTGTTGTCAACGTCCACGTGGGTGTCGTTGTCCTGCAGCACGTTGGTGGGCGCGTAAACCGGGGCGCTCACTACCGTCTGCGGGCTGGCGAAGCCGAAGCCACCGGCAACCGCAACGGGTGCATACAAGCTGCCGTTGGAGATCGAGTTGCTGCCACCGCGCACTGCGGACAGTTCATCGGCCTTGAGCTCTTTACGCATTTCCAGGTCTTGGATTTTCATGGTCAGTTCTCCTGAATTTCAGTTAAGTAATCGAGAATCAGTCTCGGTTCGGTTTAGCGCTGGAACACGCCGGTCAGGGCGGAGCCCAGGATGTTGGCAGTGTTGGTGTCGACATCCACACGGGTGTCGTTGTCCTGCAGCACGTTGGTCGGCGCATAAACCGGGGCGCTCACTACTGTCTGCGGGCTGGCGAAGCCGAAGCCGCCGGAGACCGCAACAGGTGCATACAAGCTGCCGTTGGAGATCGAGTTGCTGCCACCGCGCACTGCGGACAGTTCATCAGCCTTGAGCTCTTTACGCATTTCCAGGTCTTGGATTTTCATGGTCAGTTCTCCTAAGTTTTCATTCAGTCAGTTGAGGTACGGGTTGTTTGCTTGGCACTTTGTGAACCTCGTCGTTCACGACCCGGGTAGTGCAGCGGCCGTGCCAGCTTTGCCGGGCTCGGCGAAAAAAAGTTTCAACTCACTGAAACGCTGACGTTTCTTTTTTTGCCTCGGCGACTCGACCGCGATCCGCAGCTCGGCTGCACCGCGCCGACGTTCGCCAGCCACCAACACAATTCCCAGCGATGTCGGAACAGGCGCAACAGCGATGCAGGAGCATTGCGCACGCCCGTCCCACCCACGTGCATGGCGCAACGTCTCTCGTCCCTGAACATCAGCAAGGCAATACACCGTGCATGGGCGTCAGCGAACGCTGACACCGGCATCACCCCACGCAGGTAGCGAATCGAACGGGCAGCGATGCGCCGCCTACACCGGGTCCGGGTACGCAAGACATCAGGCAAGTCTCGCCAATTGGCACGCGAACTTGGATGGATGGATCGCGGTGTGCATCTCGCGCATAACTGCCATGCGCCGCCGTGGTAAACAAGGCGCGAACAGCGCCGGCCCGACCGTAAGCGGCGCGGCTGCACGCCGCATCGACTTTGCCGCCCTGCTCCGGACACCTGCAGTTCGCTATGCGCGGTAAGGGCTGCGTTGCAGCGGTTCGACGAATTGCACGGGAACGGTCGGGTGGTCCAACGTGGGAAGACGCGCGTAAACATCACGCGTTTGCCGTGGAGCTGTCGCGGTCAAGTTTATCTACGCGAGCTAAGCGCCCGCTTCATGCGAGCGGGCGCCCCAGCAATTTTTCCGGAGCGGCGCTTTGAGGCTAAGTCCGAAACTAGGTCCTGCAGATTACGGTGAAAATTGCAGACTGAGGTGAGTGCCGCTTGCGCACAGGCTTCGGCACCACGTTCAAACACGGACACGGATCGAACGCCGGTAACAAACAAAACGGAGGCCCATTGGCTCGGGCCTCCGTTCAGCGGTCGGCGCAAGGGCCGCAACCAACCGGTGTCACTGGGCGACGAGCGACGTTGCGGACCCGATGACGTTGGCGAGCTTGGTATCGATCCCAAGGTCGGTATCGAGATCGATGGCGACGTTGACCGGTACGTACACCGGGACGCTGACCACCGTCTGCGGGCTGGCGAAACCGAAGCCAGGACCCGTTGCCGTGACGGGCGCCATTAGACTGCCGTTTGCAAAGCCGAAGCCGCCACTGATGCGTTTCATGGACGCTTCGTCCAGCGCCTTGCTGGTCTCCAGATCATCAATCTTCAAAGTCTTCATGGTGAAATCTCCTAGCAATGTTACGAGCCGAGCTCGGGTCGGGGTTGGGACGCCGTGGACGCGCAGGTCCACGCTGTGGGCTGAGCATGGGTCGTGCCAACTCCGCTATCGATTACCGCAACCCGAGCTTATGCCGCTGAATTGACGGCAGAATTGGCGCGACGCGGCACGGCGCGACGGGCCTCGTTTACGCTTGGCAGTCCGTCGAAGTCGGGCTGCGGCCAACATGCGTGGCTAAACTTGGCGCCCGAGGCAGCGGACTCGGCGCCAAACCGCGGCGCCGGTGATCCGCCAGCCCGTGGCTCCGGAGCCAACGGCTGCAGAACGAATGCAGGCCGTTGCGGGCGCGTTGCCTCGCAGGCTGTGGCTGCCACGCACCTCGCAAGGCTCACGCCGTCGGCGTGTTGCGTCATACAAACGTTTGAAGGGTGTTGCGTTGGTTTCGCCCGAACATTCGAACCGTGCCCGACCGCGTCCAATGCTCGAAGATGTACTTGAGCAAATCTAATTACCGTTCCGAAACACTCACTTGCAAACACACAATCCCGGCGGCGGCGCAGCTGGCACGGCTTGTGCTGTTCGTTTGTGCAACTCGCGCGGGCAACGAGCCTGACCGCGGAACCCAATTCGAACCAACGGAGCAAGGAGATACGACCATGAGCACACTGACGATCCGCGATCTGACGATCTGCAAAGAGCTGGACAAAGCGGCCGTAATGAAGATCTGCGGCGGTTTCAGTCTGAGCTGGACGGTAGCCCGGCAAAAGCCGGTATCGGCCCTTCCGTCCAGCATTTACAACGTCACCAACAACTACATCGATTACGACTATAACGTCATCAACCAGAATCCGACGTTCTTCAACGTCTACAACGGCGATAGCAACTCCGGAACCATCATCAATAGCTTTGAAACGCTGGCGGTGACGGCAGCGAGCCCGGCGGCCATCGTCTGACACCGAGCCTGACTGCGCCCTACATCTTGCCTCGATCAACGGAGCTCCTCGCGAGCTCCGTTTTTTTGTGCTTTCCGTTCACTGCGCAACCGCAGCCATGCCGAGCTCGCGCCACCGCCGGTGTGCCGTGTGTCCAACTCCGACTGTTGCGAGCGGACCAACGGAAAGCCGGACAGGTGTTGGTCCGCCGCGCACTCGGCGCGTCTCAGCGGCCCGAGGGCCCGCGCAGACTCACGGCCGGCTTCAGCACTTTTTCCCGCCTTTTCATTGTATTCGCGCTTTGTGCCGCACTAACACGAAGACTTGGCACGATCACTGCGAAAGCAAGTGCAACCGTTCAACAGCAACAATTAGCGAGGACGAAGCCATGAATAACGCACTGACCACCGACACCCTGCGCAGGCAGAACCTGGCGTTCGCCGGCACTGGAGGCGTCAGCGCAACGAATCGTGGCAGCGGCTTCCGTCCGGCATTCTGCGATCGGGTCAGCGGGCGCACGGTGCTGGCGCGCTTCGAGGATGGGCGGCCGGCGCCGATGCATCTGCTGGACGGCTTACCCGAGGAGTGGATCGTGGCACGTGAGGCAAGCGGCCGAGTGCGTGCCATCAAAGAGTCGGTCATCGCCGGCTTCGTCCGTAACGATGTGTTCTATACGCGCGAGCAGGCCGCGGCGGCGGTCCACTGACGAAGCGTCAGCTGCTGTCGAGGGAAGATGCAGTGAGTGGCGAAAGGGTGCGGTGCGCACCGAATTCTTCATCGCATGGTGCTTTCGTAGCGCGCTGCGCGCGCCGGACGGTTCGAAACACCGCGCGATAAGCGGCGGGCACAGCTCGCCCTATGGAGTAGGCGCCTAGCTGCGGGCGCGATAGTCCTTGGAGTGCAGGCTGTGCTTTTTGAGCAGGGTCTGCAGATGGGATCGGTTGATATCGAGTTTGCGGGCGAGCTCCGACACTTTTCCGCCCTCTTCCTGGAGCCCGCGCTCGAGAAATGCCCTTTCGGCAGCATCACTCGCAGCCCTTTTCGCGTCGGACAGCGACAGCGGTGATTCCGCCTGCGCGACTGCCGTTGCCGGCTCCTGTACGAGCGGGCGAATCGAGTCGGGCAAGTGCTCGTAGTCGGCCGTATCGCCGGCCAGGCACGCGATGCGAAAGATGACGTTGCGAAGCTCACGGATGTTGCCTGGATAGCTATAGTCGAGCAGAAACGTCCGTAGTCGACGGCTGAGTTTTACGGGGCGCCGCTTCAACTTCTCTGCGGCCTCGTTCGCAAAGTACTCGATCAGCAGCGCAATCTCATCCTTGCGCTCGCGCAACGGCGGCAGGGTCACCTGGATGACACCCAGCCGGTAGTAAAGGTCCTCGCGGAAGGTGCCCTGCCGGCACATCTGCAGCAGGTTCTTGTTGGTCGCCGCAACGATTCGGGTATCGACTTCGATCACCTGGTCGGAACCGACCCGCTGAATTTCGCTCGACTGCAACACGCGTAGCAACTTGACCTGTCCCGGCAAGGGCAACTCGCCGATCTCGTCGAGAAAGATCGTTCCGCCATTGGCCGCTTCGAACTTTCCGCTGCGATCCGACGCCGCGCCGGTAAAAGCGCCCCGCTTGTGACCGAACAACTCCGACTCGAGCAGATTTTCCGGGATGGCCCCGCAGTTGACCGAAATATACGGTTTGTCGGTGCGGGCGCCGTTGGCGTGAATGACTTTGGCCATCAGTTCCTTGCCGGTACCGCTCTCGC
This sequence comes from uncultured Gammaproteobacteria bacterium, assembly GCA_963773585.1. GTDB lineage: Bacteria > Pseudomonadota > Gammaproteobacteria > JASBUN01 > JASBUN01 > CAVXJN01. Next base: position 12,939 of record CAVZBR010000009.1, on the reverse strand, counting down.
CGTCGATGAGCACCGGCAGGTCGGTTGGCGCGGCTTTTTCGGCGATTTCCAACGCCTCGAGCAGCTTCGGGCTTTCACCAAATACGCCCTCGAAGACAAAGCTGCGATCGAGCAGCGCTTGGCGCCGTTGTGTCGCAGTCTGACTTCCCCCTCGTTCGCTGCTCGCGGTGGCCGCCACGAACCGCTCTTTACGTGAAAGTTGCATCACCTCGTCGCGCAAGGCATTGCACTGGGTCAACAGCTTTTGGATTTGGGGGCGGTCCAACGTCGAGGCCCAACGCAATGTCGAGCGCAGGATCTCGATCTTCTCGATCAACCCACCGTAGGAAATCGCCGATTCGGCTCTGGGTTCAAGAATTTTCATCAGGCATTTGCAATCTGTTTCTTGACCAGCTGATAGTACATACCTTTCCTGTCGACCAGCTCATCGTGATTGCCCTCCTCGACGATTGCGCCGTTATACAGCACGAGTATCTTCTGCGCGCCCATGATGGTGCTGAGACGATGTGCAATGACCACCGCGGTGCGGCCATGCAGAATCTGTTGCATGTTCTTGAGAATGTTGCCTTCCGAATGCGTGTCCAAGGCGGACGTCGCCTCATCGAAGATCAGCAAGCGGGGATTGAGGTAGAGCGCGCGGGCGATGCACAGGCGCTGCAGTTGGCCGCCCGACAGACCCACGCCACGCTCGCCGACCACTTGCTCGTAACCCAGGGGCATATTGGCGATGAATCCGTGAGCATCGGCCAGCTTCGCCACCTCGATGATGCGATTGCGATCCGGATTCTCCTCGCCGCTGGCGATATTCTCGGCGATGGTTCCGGAAAACAGCAGGTTGTTCTGCATGACGTAGCCGACCTGGGCGCGATAGTACTCCTTATCGATCACGTTCATATCGTATCCGTCGACCGTCAGTGTGCCCTCGGTGGGCAGATAGAATCCGACCAGCATCTTGGCCAATGTCGTCTTCCCGGATCCGCTTTGACCGACGATCGCGACCAGCTCGCCCGAACGGACGCGGAAACTGACGTTCTCCAACACGTATGGCGTTTCCGAACCGCCGTAGCGGAAATAGACGTTGTTGAACTCGATTTCACCCTTGATCTCGGGCAGCAACACCCTGGAGGCGACCTCCTCCGGCTTTTGTTCTGGCTGCATTTCAAGGATATCGCCCAACCGTTCCATCGCCACGCCGGCGTCATTCACTTTGTGCCACAATCCGACCAGGCTCAACAGCGGGCTCATAGCGCTGCCCATCAGGGCATTGAACGCGATTAATTGTCCGATCGTGAGCTGGTGTGCCAGCACCAGGTTCGCCCCCATCCAGAGAATCACGATCGTAACGGTTGCATTCAACAGCTGACTTGCCAGCCCGACCAAAATATTGAAGCGCTGCGCGCGGTAACCGACGTCGAGCGAGTTCGCGTACTTCTTTTCCCAGCGCATGCGCATCGGCCGCTCGATGCCCATGCCTTTGACCGTCTCGGCACCGCCGATGATCTCCATCAGCAATGCCTGTGCGTCAGTGGACGCATAAAAAGTGTCGCGTGCGTACGCCTTCAATTTCGGCGTCACCATCACGGTCATGGCAAGGATGGGAATGACGAGCACCAACAGCACGCTGGCCATCTTGGCGCTGTAGAGAAACAAGATCGTGAAATAGATGAACACCATCAGCAGGTTGAGCAGCGTCGTAACAGTGGACTCAGTCAGAAATGCGCGAATCGTCTGGTTCTCCTGGAAGCGCGCCAGGATGTCGCCGGTCTTGCGTTTGGCGAAGAACGGGATCGGCAATGACAAGGCGTGCTTCAGGAAACTCGACATCATGGAAAAGTCCATGTTGCGGATCATGAAGTTGGCAAGAAACGCCCGCATCAGGCTCGTGAGCTGCATGAACAGGTTGGTAAGCACGAGTCCGACGATCAGCACGTGCAGGAGCGATATGTTCTCGTGCACGATCACTTCGTCCAGAATGTGCTGAATGATGATCGGGGGCCCGACACCCAAAAGCTGGATGACAAACGTGGCAATGAACAAATACGCCAGGAGTTTCTTGTAAGGCTTCAAGTAACTGACGAAACGCAGCCACGGCGAGCGCGAGGCCGCGAGCTTCACCAGATCGCTGCCTGGGGTGAACATCAGGCAGGTACCAGTCCAACCCTTTTCGAATTCCTCGACCGTCAGCTTGCGAAATCCCGGTCCCGGATCTGCCACCCACACGTGGTGCTTGGACAGCCCGTACACAACGATGTAGTGATAGCCTTCCCAATGCGCAATGAACGGCAAATCGAATCCGAGCAACGCCTGATATGTGCACTGGACGCCACGTGTGGTGAACCCCAACGATTCACCGACCCTCGCCAGGCTGTCCATTGTCGCGCCTTCGCGTGTGACGTTGGCGAGCTCACGCAGCTTTCCCAGGGTCATGGGGATGTTGTAGTGCTTGCAGACCATCGCCAGGCAGGCGGCGCCGCAATCCATCTCCTCTGCCTGATGCACGAGCCGGAAGCGCTTGATGATGCGCTCACCGCCCTTTGGGCGCGAAAACAGATCCAGCAGCACGGGCCGCCTGCGGCGCTCGACCAACACTTTCTGCCGCTCCAGGTCGCGCTCGAAAAACCGAAGCCGATCCTCCAGGACATCGCGTAATTTAGGGTTGCGTCCGAGGATGAAGTGGACGGTCTTCTCGGGGATGGCCAACAGCACCGCGTCGGTTTCCGCGATCACGGTGGCAGGTTGCTCCTGGCGCAACAGGCAGCTCTTTTCGCCGAAAATTTCGCCCTGTCCCATTGTGCCCATCGGGTACTCGGTCTTGCCCTCGGTGTGCACCAGGCGCACCCGTCCCTGGCGCAACGCGTACAGGCGCCGGTCCTCGGTGTCACCTTGCTCGACGATCACCTTGCCGGCACGCACACGCTTGACCCCTACGCTGCGAATGTATTTTTCGATATCGCTCTTGTCGACTTTGCCGCGCAGGTTGAACAGCCGGAAGACGAACCCGCCGAGCGAACTGATCGCGACATAGCTGGCGAAAAACACTTTGGCATCGGCGTTGCTCTCCAGCGCCGCCGAGAACACCTCCCGCGGAAAGAACAGTAGTTCGCTCTTCGAAGACGCGCGCACCGAGGACTCATGCGGGTGCTCGCGCAAAACAGCGAGCTCGCCGAACGCCTCGCCGGTCCTTCGCACCCCCATGCTGAGTTCCTTGCCCTGCTCTTCGGTGAAAATACGCACTGACCCACTCTTCACCACGTAGAGTCCCGCGCCGGGATCACCGGCGTTGTAGATGGATTCGCCGAATTCGAAATGCCGGAGTTCCGCGCTGTCCGCCAACGATTGCAATTCAACGGCATTGAACGCCGAGAATATTTCCACGGAACCGAGAAATTCGATGGAACAATACTCGCTCACCGGCTGCGCCCCTGTATCAGAAGATCTCGATGGTATGTTCCCGCGCCCGCGCCGCGATCCATTCGTCCTGCAGCAGGCGGCGCACTTCGGCAACCGACTCGCCGGTAAGGCTGGCGGGGCGCTTGGCATTGACCAGAAAGACTTCGAAATACGATTCATCGGCGGACGGGAAGGGTCCGATCAGCTCGCCTTCAGCAGCATTGAACACCTTGGCCTCGACGTCACTGCGCAATGCACCGCGCAGCACGCGGCCCACGTAGCCGCCTTCCTCGCGGGTATCGGCCAGCGAGTGCTCGCGCGCCAACTCCGCGAATCCTCCCGGATCCTCCTCTAGAATAGCCATGATTTCGCGAGCCTTGCCTTCCGAATCGACCACGATATGGCTGATGTCGATACTGTCGAACTTGGGTGCGTTCAGGGTGAAATACTCGTCCACGGCCTCGGTCTTGCCCACCGCCTCGAGCATTTTTTCGTGATAGAGCATCTCGGTCAGGTATTGCTCGAAGTCGTCCAGTGTGATCTTGGTCGCGTCCAGATACCGGTTCATATCCACCGCGCGGTGCAGACCTTTGACCCGGCGAAACTCATCGGCACGCTCCTGAAGCTCTTCGGTCGTGATCGTGATACCAGCCCGCTTCGCCGCGTGCACCGTCAACTTGTCCTTGACGATATCTTCGAGCAGTCCGTCCAGGGTACCGGTAAACCTGAGCAGCTTGACAAAGTCATCGGTGGTGATCACTTCGTCATCGATTTTGAGGAGATCGGTCATTTCGCGCCATGCCTCCCGTGCGATTTCCTGCACCGCACCCGCTGTACATACGCCCGTCACAAACTTCGCAACGGGTCCAGTGCCATATCGATCAGCCGTCGTTTGCGTACGACGATTTCCGCGACTGCGACCATTCCGTAGTGCAGCGGATAGTCGACCCCGTTTACTTGGAAATAATCCTTCTTGAGGCTGACGTGGCCCTTGTACACGCTGCCGTTCGATTGCGAACGTTTCGTGGACGGCGAGATGTAGTCCAGCGTCCCGTTTATGAAGCCGTAGCGCTGATAGGGAAAGGCGCTGAACTTCATTTTGACTTCCTGTCCTTCGCGCAGGAAACCACGGTCCTTTTCGTCGATATCGATTTCGAGCATTCGCCGCGCGCCCTTGGGGGCGATGGTCAGAAACGGCGTGTTGGCCTGGATTTTTCCTCCCGTCTGGTTCGATGCCACGTAGGTGACCACACCCGAGACGGGCGACACGATGTGCAGGTAATTCTCGGCGTCGATGTTGGCAAACGTGATGCGTTCGGCGGCCTGGGCAGCGAGCTTGGCGCTGCGGTATTTCAATTCGACGCGGAATTCTTCGAGTTTGATGTCATTCAGGGCCTTCTCGTACTCGAGGCGCAGTTCCGCCAGTTGCTGATCGCTGTTGTCCAGCTCGGCCTTGGCCTTGGCGTATTCCTCGCTCAGCTGGAACTCCAACTCGCCAAGTTTGGCCTCGGCGAGCTTGTAGTTGGACTCGCTGGCGAAGAACGCGTCGTGTGCCTCCTCGACTTTGCTGCGGGAGATGCCTCCTCCACCGGGCAGGGCGAACAGGCGCTGCAGCCGCTCCCACTCCCGTTTGGCGGCATTGCGAGCCCGCGCACCGCTTTCAAGTGCACCGCGTGCTTCCTCCAGTTTCGCTTTTTGCGATTGGGCGAGCTTCGCCAGGCCCTCCGTGACCCGCTTCTCGTGCAGGCGCTCGGCTGTCTTGATCTGTGCCTGCAGCGTCTGCGCGTGTCGCGTCATCAACTCCTTGCGGTTGGGAAAGTCGGCGTACTCCTGCTCCGCCTCCTTGAGCGCGAGTTCGGCGTTGAGCGCGTTTGCGGCAACCTGTATGGCACCGCGCGCATTCAGACGCGCCAGCAGATCACCTTCGGACACGGGCGCCCCTTCTGTCGCATAGATATCCACGAGCTCCCCATCGATCGGCGAATAAACTTGCCGGACCTCACCCTCGGGCTCAAGCATGCCAGGCGCCGAGACGATGACATCCGCGCGCCCGAAAAACGACCACACCAGCGCCGAGATTACCACCAACAACATCAACAAAATGATCAGGCCGATCATCCTCGCGGGTTCCGAATACAGGATCTCGATACCCTCGGCACTATGATCGTCAAGGGCCGCAGACAATCGTTTCAGTTTGTCGTCTTCAGCACTCATCCACCACCTCAGCGTAGCCGGCGAAATCCATCCCCGCGGCCGTGGTCGCGGTCGTGCTAATGCGTCGTGTCCGTCACCTCGGTAGCCGAATGTTCGGACGCGGTCGTCGTCGGGTTGGCGCCGGAGGCGTCCACCTGCAGTGCCGGCAACAACCGAAGTTTATCCCGCTTCAGCGAAGGCTCCAGCACCAGCGAGAGCTCGGCCAGAGAGCGACGTTGCAACCCCACCTCGTTGCTGATCTGACCATACAACTCCTCCCACTGCCGCGGACACTCGGTGCCGAGCAGACTGTAGACGCGTGTGCCGTAGCCGGCGTCGCGGTAGGCCTCGCTCAGCACTTTCGCAAGCGTTCGGAAGGTCGCGGACACGCCGGTTTCAAGTCGCTGCAGACCTTGAATCCCACCATTGTCGCGGTAGCGCCGCCATCTATCATCCGCTCGTTGGAACGCCTGCTGCGCACGCGCCAGCGCCCTTTCCCGGTGCGCTTCGAAGTCTCCTTTGAGCTGGTCGATGAAAAAGGCGTCCTGGTTCGGCTCGAGCTGCGCGTAAAATGACAGCAGCTGGTCCTCGTAGTCCGCCGTGCCACGCACCGACTGCAACCGGGCGTACTCGCCACGAAGCCGGGCCTGACGCTGCAGCTGACGTTGAGCCGGCTCCGGCCAACGAGTCGCGGACACTTCCTTCAACAGCCGGGTCGCGCCGTCGAACTGGCCATCGTGCCAAGCCGCCGACGCCTGGCGATACTTGTCCAAAATGTCCCCGGACGGCAGCAGATTCGCCGAAATATATGCGGCACGCGCGCGAAAGAGCGGTGTCTTGAAGCTGGCTGCGGACAAGCTGTTACTGGCCCGCAACCAGTCGCGCGCCTTGATTTGTTCTTCGATCGGCAGGTAATGCTGCAGATCGGTCTCGAGCTGCGTGCTACCCACAATGTGCGGGTAACGCTTCTCGAAATCCGACAGCACGGCGCCCAGATCCTCGGCCTGGCCGGACCGGAGCTTTTCATCGAGGGTCTCACGCAAGCGGGAAATCGCCACGAATTCCAACGCCTTGTGACTTTGCAAGGTCCGCTGGTGGCTGAACACCCGGGCCCGTAACTCGGCGAACTCGGGCACTTCCCGAATAATGGTTCCGAGCGCGCGGTGACGACCGTCCGGGTTCTCCTCCCACCAAGCCAGCAGAGCGTTGATCTTGTCGCTGCGCTCGAACACCGAGATCGGAGCCGTGGGTCCGCCGCGCTCAGTCACGAGCTGTTCGATGTCGGTGACCCACTGCATGCTGTCAAGCAGCGGTCGCGCGGCCGGATTGTGACTGCTCAAGCGCTTTGCGGTCTGCAGCTGCTGGTACGCCGCCGAGTACTTCTCCGCCATCACCAGCTCGGTCCAATCCGGCGCGACCGCCTTGAGCATGGCATCGGTGGCCGTGTCCTGCACGTCACGGTCCTTGGGGTGAGTTCCAGAAAGGCATTGGCCTCCTCGGCGGCTTCCTGATAACGGCCGGCTGCAGCCATGGCCTCGATACGCCAGGGTGTCGCGTTGGTCACATAGACAGCAGCCGCGATTGCGGCTGCCGCGAGCAGGGTCAGGCCGAAGTACATGCGCAGGCGCGGGCGCGCGGGCGTATCGTCGGCCAGTGCCTGGCGTACTTCGCCGAGGGACGAGCGCAGACGGCTGGCCCGGGCGAACCAACCACGGCCGGATGGGACGGATCCGCGCCCTTTGTCCGCCAGTTTTTCTCCGCCCGCGGATAACTTGGCGTCCGGCGCGCCGTCACCATCGCTGCCGTCGTCGGTGCAAAAGATTTCCAGAAAAGAACTCGCCGACGTGACAAAGGTCGTGCGCGTGGAGTCGCTGATGCCGACGTGGGTCGGATCCAGCGGCTGCTTGGCCACTGTGGCATCCCGGTGCACCAATTCCACGTCGTAAACGAAACAAGTACCGCCGAACGCGACCACGTCCCCGTTGGTCAACGGACGGGCGTGTTCCTCGATGCGCACGCCGCGGACGTAGGTTCCGTTGGTGCTGCCGAGGTCCTCGATATAGGGGCTGTTTTCGCGCACAAAAATATGAGCATGGCGGCGCGACAGATACTGCAACTCATCCGGCCAGCGCTCGCCGTAACGGGCGAAGACCTCGTCTCGCTTATTGATCAGAAATGGAAATTCGCTGACGACAATCGGCTCAAGACCGCTGCCTGGGTCCTGCGGCTTCAGCACCAACGCGACCAACGTCCTGTCGCTGTGCTGCAGCGCCTGGCTGGCCGCGGCGCCGAGTATTTCGACCTGGTAACACAGCCCGGCGAAACAAATCTCAGCCCCGGCGCGCAGAATGACCGGCGCCGTACCTACGGCTTGCCCGTCGACGGTCGTACCATTGAGGCTGCCGAGGTCGGCGAGATAGATCACGCCGTTCTGCTCAAAGATGCGCGCATGGCGGCGCGACAACCGCGTCACCAGTCGCGGATCATAGCCGTCGAACGGCTTCTCGTGTCGGCCAACGGCAAACAGTGTGTCGTTGACGATGATCTCGCCCAGTTCGGGGTGACCGATGGGCTTCAGAATGAGCTGCATCCCGCGCTACGCCTTTAGGTACGGTCAACTGGATTTCTGCCCGACCACCTCTTTCGGCCAACCACCGCCGAGTGACTTATACAGCATGATCGTATCCATGAGGATCTGCCAGTGATTGGCCAGCATGTCCTGCTCGGCCGATAGCGCCGTGCGCTCGACCTCCAGCACCTCCAATTGCGAAATCAGTCCTTCGGCGAGCTGCGCATGGACCTGCTCGGACACGACCGCCAGCTTCTCGCGCCGGCTCACCAGCTCCGTGCGTTGGGCACGGTGCGCCGCCAGGTTCGTGAGCGCATTCTCCACCTCTTCGAAGGCGTTTAGCACGGTCCGACGGTATTCTTCCTCGGCGACCTTGGTCTGTGCGTCGCTGACTTTGATTCGGGCCTTGACGCTGGGATCGAACACGGGGAACGACAACAAAGACGACAGCCCGAACGTCGTCGTCGACAGCAGCGAACCCAGCGAAAAGGCTGCGGCGCCTGCCATACCGGTCAAGCTGATGGACGGCAACCTTGCCAGTTTCGCCTGCCCCAACAGGTCGACGGCGCTCAGGGTACGGAACTCGGCGGCGACGATATCCGGTCGGCGGGTCAGCAGATCCGCAGGCAGTCCCGCCGGCACGGAAATCGGTTCGATCGAGCTGCGCAGCGCTACCTGCGGTACCCGAAGGGTGTCCGCGGGCACGCCCAAAAGGGTCGCCAGGCTGTTTTCGGTCAGTTTTCGCTGGCGTTGCAGGTCCAGAAGATTACTTTGCAAGTTGTTGATTTCGGCTTGTTGCTGCAACACCTGGGTTTTCGGGATCAGTCCCTCACGGAGCATCCCCTGATAGATCTTCAGAATCTCGCCGTTGCGCGCGAGCGCAAGCCGCTGCTGGTCGATCTGTTCGTCGAACTGCCGGATCTGGAAATAAGCGGTGCCGACTTCGGACACCAGCGTCAGATAGCCGGCGCGCCAATCGGCTTCCGATGCATTGTACTCCGCCTGCTGCGCATCCACGCCCTTGCGCACTTTGCCCCAGATGTCGAGCTCCCAGCTCGCCTGTCCGCCGGTGCTGTATTTGGTCGACGCGGGACTGCCGGTGACTTTGAAGGTATCACTGCCGGCGCCCGCGTACAGCGTCGGCAGCAAACCGGCGCTGGCTTGGTCGATGCCCGCCTTTGCCACTCCAATACGCGCGGCGAGCACCCGGATATCGACGTTGTTGGCGATCGCCCGCTCGATTAGCTCATCCAGGTAGCGGTCGCCGAAACTCTTCCACCAATCCGGCTGGATGGCGGCCGAGGCAGAGACCAACGGCCCGGCTTGCTCGGACCAGTGCGCCTTGGAAGGAACGTCAGGGCGCTTATACTCGGGGCCACCGAGACCTGCGCAGGCGGAGAGCAAGCAGCACATGCAGCACGTCAGGAACCGTAGTCGTCCCGCCTGTGGAAGGCCGTCGCGGCGAACAGCGGCTGCAGATCTGATAATGCGGTGCATATCGTCTTGTCCTGCCTCGACGGCTCCCTGCCGGGAACCCCTGATACCCGATCAGAGACCGTTATCAGGTTGGAAGAGCTTAGTAACGGCGCTCTGCGGACGCCAGCCCGCCAGTCACGCCACCCGTTGCTCAATTCAATAGCAGCGCCCGTGCCAAGTTCGCGGCGCAAACAACACGCTCGAGTGGTTTTCAAATCGTAACAATCAATTGGGAGCGTAATCGGAAAGTGCGACTGAGAAGTGAAATGCTTCTGAAGCCCCCCAGACGTTCGGGACCGCCAAACACTTTACTTGTCGATGTTGGACGGCGTTCAACAACGCGAACCATCGCCCGCCCGCCGGGTCAACCGTATTCCGTGGGATCACCCTCGTCGTCCCGGTTCCCCCGCGCCGGTTTCATGGAAGGATTGTATTGCGTGTGTGTTGTTTGCGTGTCGGTGTTCGGGCAAACCACAATCGCGGACACATTGTCGCGCGCACCGCGGGCCAACGCCGCATCGATGAGTGCGTCACACGAGCGCCGGCAATCACCCAGGTCCAGACAGGCGGTGATAGCGTCGTCGTCCAGCTCGCGGTACAACCCGTCGCTGCACAACAGAAACGTGTCGTTTTCGCCAAGCGTGAACATTTCCGAGTCGAGTTCGAGAACCTCGGCAACGCCGGCGGCATGGGTAATCACATTGGCGGCGGGATGCTCGTCGACCTCATCGGGCGAAAGCAAACCCCGGGAGAGGAGTTCCTGCACCTGGCTGTGGTCCCGCGTCAGCTGAAGCAGTGCACCATGGCGGTAGCAGTAAGCACGACTGTCACCCGCCCACAGCACCACACCATGGTCGCGATGAATGAGCAGAACCACCACCGTGCTGCCGATGACTTGACCGCGGCGCCGCGCTTCTTCCCTGAGTTGTCGGTTGACGGCCTGCAGACGGCGGCGCACCTCGTCGATGTGTGCACCGAGGCTCGAAGGCGGCGCAATACTCGCCAGCCCAGAGACAATCGTACCGCTGGCAAGATCGCCCGCAGCATGCCCGCCCATACCGTCGGCCACCAGCCAAAGACCGAGCTCCGGCAGGTCGAGGACTGCATCCTCATTGAGCCGACGAACCTTGCCGACGTCGGTTCGCGATGCCGAGGACCAGTGCATGTCTGGTGCGGACTTCGTCATCCGGGCTCTGGTCTCCTTCGAGGTGAACCGGATTCACCCGTGCGGATGCAGTTGCGGGGTACAGCCGCCCTTCTCCGGAATTTACGGCTACGTCCGCGGCGTTTCGGCCCGCCGAATCGTGTGCGGGCGTGATGGCCTAATCGCGCTACCCGACTGGCGGCCTTTCGATTCAGCGCACGTGTCGGGGGTCGCGCCCTTGAGCCGAACCGCACAATCCACCAGGCAGGTATCGAACGGGCCCCGCCCGTCCAGCATAGCGCACGCGTCAGGCTTGCGCGGGCCGGTCACCGAGGCTCAAGACGTACGGCTGTCGTGCGGCAAAATGTCGGCAAAGTCACGCAACGACCAATACAACAACGTATCGGAAACATCGAGTTCGCCTTCCGATTCGAACAGGTCTTCTTGCGTGAAGTGTTCGCTTGGCTCGTGGATCTCGTACATGACGTTTTCGCCTCCAATCGCGGTCAGTGTTGTGCTGCTGCCGTGGAGGTATGGGCATCATGCGTGCCAGGTCCCGGCCGAACCGACAACTGCTTGGCAAGCCGCCATTTTCTGTTCTCGTCCCAGCAGGAAACGAAGATCCAGGTCGCGCTTGCGGTCCGCGACTGTGTGCCGAACGCCAACAGTCGAGCGGCGCATAGTCCGGTCTTGAGCAACAGCCGGCCCCACCTGCTGATTGCAGCCGCAAACCGCAGGCGCGAATGAAGAGAACAGATTCGGCGCACCGTCCGTTCGACTCGTACCGATGTTTGCCGTTGCCGTAGCGACAACAGCGGGGTAACGGTGGATTGCAGGGGCGCTCGGCCAATTTTGCGAAACAGGTGTCGTCGACCGGAGGTTGAGGGGCCAAACACGCGTATACCGGTCAACCGCCGACGGATGGGCGGCCGTCGGAGGCCACCGATGAGAAATTCGGGCTAGACTCGTGATGTTGGTCGGTGCATTCCGGTGCCCAAAGCGGGGGAGCAATGTCCGGCTGGTATCTCGAAGGTCTTGCGGACGATAGCGAAGCGACCTACCGAATCCTGCTGAATCGGTTTCCGGCACTCGTTGGCAGGCAACCGGATCTGCCGGTCGCCTTGGACTCGCACAACGTTTCGCGCCAGCATGCCGAGTTCATTCAGGCTGCGGGTCAATTGCTGGTTCGCGACCTCAATAGCAGCAACGGCACCTTCGTCAATCACGAGCCGGTCTTCGGCAGCCAAAACGTCAGCGCCGGTGACGTCATCCGATTTGCTGACGTGGAGTTTCGCCTGCGCTGGGAAACCGGCAGAGGAGCGCACATCGCCGCGGACGCGACTCGGACCGCGTTTTTTTCGCCCAATGAGCACGTCGACCGCATGCCGGTCGGCGCCCGCCAGTTCGACCAGCTCCTGAAGCAAAGGTTGGTGAAACCGTTGTTTCAGCCGATCGTGTCCGCCCGTGACCAACGCCTGGAAGGTTTGGAGCTTCTGGGGCGCGGCAGCCACCCGGAGTTATCGGACATGCCCTGCCCGCTGTTTGAACTCGCGGGGAGCCTCGGGCTTGCGGTCGAGCTCAGTGAAGTGCTGCGCGAAACCGGTGTGCAGGCCTTGGCCTGCTCGCGATTTCGCGACGTCCCGCTGTTCGTAAACACGCATCCTCGGGAGCTCAAAGATGTGGCACGGCTGGTCGGCTCCCTGCAAGCCTTGCGCACTCGCTATCCCGAAGTGAAGTTGATCCTCGAGATACACGAACAGGCGGTGACCGATGAAAGTACCTTGGACGAATTGAACCGCGCACTGCAACGGATGCAAGTCGGTCTCGCCTATGACGATTTCGGCGCCGGCCAAGGGCGGCTGCTGGAGCTGTTGAATATGCCGCCGTACGCGGTGAAATTTGACATTGGGCTGATCCGCGACCTCGACAAGCTTTCGCGCAACCGACAGGAAGCCGTCGGTCTGCTCGTTAAACTGGTGAAAGGCAGCGAGACTCGCGCCCTCGCCGAAGGCGTGTCCCACGCCGGCGAGCTGGCGATTTGCCAGCAGCTCAACTTCGACTTGATCCAGGGCTTTGCGTGTGGCGTGCCGGTTGGCTTGGCGCAGCTGCACGGTGCCGCGCACCGCTAGCGCTGCTCGCGCCGTTCGCGCTGACCGTAGTTGCGCTG
>CAVZBR010000008.1:0-149755 GCA_963773585.1 uncultured Gammaproteobacteria bacterium | reverse complement strand
TCGAAGCCGATAGGCGTGCCGTCCGCCAACTGGGTTTGTATCCGAAACCCCGCGCCGCGGGCGGGAAAGAATGCCGTCATGGGACCGAAGCCGCGCGCGCTCAAACATCGCATGCGGGCTTCAGCGACGGGCTTGCTCCTCGGCGCGTTCCGGCGTCAACAGCAGCACCCGCAGCGGCCGTTCATCACCCAGCAGTCGCTGCAACAGCGCGCGCAGATGTTCGGCATGGGTGTTGTCCAGCGGTTGCGCCGCCAGCGGGCGCGGATCTAACGAGACACGCAATTGCGCGCTGTTGAGCGCCGGCACGATGGCATTGCGCGTCTCGGCATCGAGCCGATCCAAAGCGTGCACGGTGCCGGCAATGCGTTGCGAAGCGGACAGGCCGCTGGCCTCGTACAGGGCGCTGGCACGATCCCGCAACAGGATTACCGCACCGAGCAACTGTGCCGCCAGCAAGCCGACCAACAGGGTGAGAATCAAGCGACCGGTGAGCGTCGCGGGCAGGAGGCGTCTGATGACTCGGACACCACCTCGGCGGCCAGCACGTAACCTTCACCGCGCACCGTCTGGATGAGCTCCGCCGCGGTGTCGCCGAGGCGCCGGCGCAGCCGACCGATCTGTACGTCGACGCTGCGATCGAACGGCAGCGCTTCGCGCCCGCGGGTGAGGTCCAGCAGCTGGTCGCGGCTGAGCACCCGGTTCGGATGCTGAAGCAGCACCTCGAGCAAGCGGTATTCGCCGCCCGACAGCGCCACCACCACGCCCGCCGGTGACAGCAGTTGCCGGCGGGCACGTTCCAACGTCCAGCCCGCGAACTGAAAACGGCGTACTTCGGGGGTGTCCGGATGCGGCAGCGCGCGCGTACGGCGCAGCACCGCCTTGATGCGCGCCAGCAGCTCACGCGGACTGAAGGGTTTGGCCAAGTAGTCGTCGGCGCCCATCTCCAGTCCAAGGATGCGGTCGGTTTCTTCGCCGCGGGCCGTGAGCATGATCACGGGCAGGTTCGAATGCGCACGCAGATCGCGACACAGGACCAAGCCATCCTCGCCGGGCAACATGAGATCGAGCACCACGAGGTCGAACCGTCCTTTCTCCAGGGCGGCGCGCATGGCGCGGCCATCGGGAACGGCGGTGGCACGCAGCCCGTTGCGCGCCAGATAGTCGCGCACCAGGGTGCGGATCTCGGCGTCGTCATCGACGATCAATATGTGCTCGGGACTTTGCATGCGAACCGTTATACCCACTCCGACCAGCACGCGGTGAAAACAATGTAACGCCATGTAACAGCGAGCCGCATTGTCATCATGCGTTACCAAACGGGGTTCTTCCGACATTCGCCGGCACCGGAGATCTGCTCCAATGACGGCGTTCAACCAATCCACGTTGAGGAGATGATAATGAACACGACGAGCAAAATCGCGTTTGGTGTACTGGCCGGGCTGGGTATTGCCGGTTCCGCTGCGGTGCTGGCGCAGGAGCATGGCCCGATGGCGGGGCACGGCGCAAGGACAGGTCACTGCCAGATGGCAGGCAACGGACCGATGGCAGGCCAGGGGCCGATGATGGGCCGACACATGACAGGCGACCCAGCGGCGCATCTGGAATCACTCAAAACCGAGCTCAAGCTCACCGATGAGCAGCAGCCGGCCTGGGATACGTTCGAGAAGGCCGTACGCGAGCAAGCCAAGACGATGACCGAGGCAGGGCCGCGGCAGGCAGGCAAGCACGATCCCGACGCGCATCTTGCGTTCATGGAACAACGCCTCGCCGGAATGAAGACGATACACAAGGCACGCACCGAACTGTTCAATGTGCTGACGCCTGAACAGCAGTCCGTGTTCGACCAGCAGCACGGTCCGCACGGCCGTCACCAAGGCTAAGCAACCGTGCAAGCGTCGGCAGGAGGTGGCTTGCCGCCTCCTGAGACGTCCGATCTTTCGTGAATCGCGCGTTGGCCGACAGGGTGCCCAGTAACCGCGTATCGGCAACGGATGCGAGGCACCTTCAGATTTTCGTAATCACCGCTCCGCGCCGGCGGCACGTGCGCCGCAGGAGTCCGCAGCAACGCTGTTGTCATCACTGCAACCGCGATTGCGGTGGACGCCGGCGAAAGGGGGTCGAAGGTGCCCATCACGGGGCCGGGGCTCGCATGGACAAGCGCAGGCAGCTTCGTCATACTGACATTTCTTCTCTCTCCTTTTTCGAAGCCGCTTGAGCCATTTCGGCGGAACCCTCGCGCTCGTGGCAGAACCATAGGCGACCTGTGGGCATGGCAGGGATACCCCATGCAGATGTCGGATTTCATCAGGAGTAATCTGGAGCAGATCCTCTCGGATTGGGAGGAATTTGCGGCGACGCTGCTGCCCGCCGCGGCCGGTCTCGACGCGGAGGTGTTGAGAGACTTTGCGGCAGAGATGCTCGGGCGAGTCGCGGAGGACATGGAGGTTGGCCAGACCCGCGCCCAACAGTTGCAGAAATCACGGGGCGAGCACCCAGATCGTTCGCCGCACGTGACGACCGCCGCTCAGGAGCATGCGGCGTACCGGCTCCGCGATACCTTCACGCAAGAGCAACTCGTAGCCGAATTCCGCGCGCTGCGCGCAAGCGTGATCCGACGCTGGGCCGACCAACTCGCGGAGGTCGGTCCCCCCGCCTTGGAGGAACTCACGCGCTTCAACGAGTCAGTCGATCAGCTCTTGACCGAATCTCTGTCCTGGTACGATCGCGAACTCCAGGAAACCCGCCGGCAGGCGGATGAGGCAAGACGTCAGCGCGAGGAGAGCTATCGTGCGCTGGCGGAGCTCAACCCGGACGCCACGATGGTCTACGCAGGGAAGCGCATCGTGTACGCCAACGGCGCGGCGGCGCGGCTGCTCGGCGCCGATTCTCCGCACGCGCTCGTGGGCCGATCGCCCCTGGAGATTACCGATCCCGTCAATCACGAGCATGTCTGCGAGCGCATTCAGTTGGCGCTTTCCGGGCAGACCACCCCCTTGGTCGAGTACGAGTGGAGGCGCCTGGATGGCACCCACGTGGAGGTGGAGGTCGCCAAAGCACCGATTCCCTGGGATGGAGATACCGCAGTCCAGGTGATCGCCCGGGATGTGTCCGCCCGAAAGCGGGCCGAGCAGACGCTGCGTGAAAGTGAGGAACGTTTTCGCGTGATGGCGAACGGTCTGCCGCTGATCATCTGGGTTCACGATGCACGCGGCGCCCAGGAGTTTGTGAACCAGACCTTCTGCGAGTTCTTTGGCGTCACACCGCAAGAGATGACGGGAGACCGTTGGCAGCTGCGGATGCACCCCGAAGATGCGGACGCGTATCGCGATGAATTTCTCGCATGTATACGGGACCGCCGACCGTTTCACCGCGAAGTGCGGGTGCGGGCCGCCGACGGCGAGTGGCGCTGGATCGAGTCCTGGGGCCGCCCACGCTTGTCTCCGGATGGCACGTTCCTGGGCTTCGTAGGGGCGAGCGCGGACATCACGGCGCGCAAGCGCAACGAGGACGCGCTTCGCGAGAGCGAGGCCAAGCTCATCGCCATCGTCGATCAGCTGCCGGTCGGCATCGGTGTTACTGATCTAGCTGGCCGCACCCTTTCGCTCAACCCGGCGGCGCTGCAGATGCACGGACTCGCGAGCGCCGATGCAATGCCTGGTAGCCTGGAGGGATACCGGGAGAAGTTCGACTTGTATTACCCCGACGGCCGGCACATGCCCGCGGAGGAATGGCCGCTGGCACGGGCGCTTCGCGGCGAGTATGTGTCGCAATACGAGGTGCGACTGCGCCGGCACGACGGCGAAGAGCGCTACATCGCCTACAGCGCCGTATCCGTGGCAGCGACGTCAAGGGGCGCATCGCTCATCGTGTTTCTGATGCAGGACATCACCGAGAGCAAGCATACACAAGGCATTCTCACGAGGACCCTGGCGCAATCGCAGGCGATTTTCGACCAGATGACCGAAGGTCTCGTGGTATTCGATCCTAATGGCAACCTGCTGGACATGAACCCAGCTGCGCTGAAGATCCACGGGTTCGAAACGGTTGAGAGTCTGCGGCGGAACCTTGAAACGCTGACCGACGTCTTCGAGCTTTTCGATCTGCAGGGCCGGCCGCTGCCGACGGACGCCTGGCCGATCGGGCGGGCACTGCGCGGTGAGACGTTTCGCGCTTACGAGGTGCGCGTGCGCCGTGCCGACACGGGCAAGAGCTGGATCGGATCGTATGGCGGCAGCCCGGTCCACGATCCGGATGGACGCCTGCTGCTGGCCGTCGTCACCTTGCGCGACGTGACCGCCGAGCGCGAAGCCGAAAGTGCGCTGAGCGTGGCGAAGAAGCGCCTCGAAACCGCGTTGACGGCCACCGAGGTGGGCGTGTGGTATTGGGACGTATCGAACAATCGGATGCGCGGCGACCGCAACATCCTGAAGCTGTTCGGCCTGAGCGAGGCCGATCACGATGTTCCGCTGGAGGTGTTCGTCGATTGCGTCCACCAGGATGATCGCGCCGATGTGGTGGCCGAAGTTCAGCGCGCGGTCGCCGACGGCAGTCTCTATGAGAAGGAATATCGAGTCGTTCACCCTGACGGTCGCGTGCGCTGGATTCATGCGCGCGGCCGGGTGGAGACCGACGAGGGCGGTCGGGCGATCGCGTTCCCCGGCGTCGCTGTGGATGTGACGGAGCGCAAGCGCGCGGAAGAGGCAGTCCGCGAAGCCGACCAGCGGAAGACCGAGTTTTTGGCCACCCTGGCCCACGAGCTCCGAAACCCGCTGGCGCCGATCCAGTCTGGAATGGAACTGCTGCGCCTGACCGATGGCAGCGTGCCCAGGTGGGATCGAACCCTGGACATAATGCAGCGCCAGATGGTCCATTTGGTTCGGCTGGTCGATGACCTTCTGGATGTCTCGCGCATCAGTCACGGGAAGGTTGCGCTGCGCCGGGAGCAGGTCGACGTGGTCGAAGCGGTGCGCCGGGCCGTAGAGGTGTGCACGGCGTCTTTTGCCGGCGCTCGTCAAGTGTCGGTCGATTTTCCTTCCGAGTCGTTGATGGTGGAGGCGGACCCCATCCGCTTGGCACAAATTGTCTCGAATCTGCTGAACAACGCCGTCAAGTACACCAGCGACGACGGGCGGATCTGGATCGCGGTGACGCGGGAAGACTCGCAGGCGCGAATAACGATACGGGACGACGGTCTTGGTATCGCGCCTGGCATGCTGGAGGACGTGTTCAGCCTCTTCCGGCAGGCCGATCCCGTGCGCGCCAGCGGCCTCGGTATCGGCCTCACACTGGCGCGCAGCTTGGTCGAACTGCATGGGGGAACCATCCAAGCGCGGAGCGACGGCCCGGGGTGTGGGAGCGAGTTCATCGTTTGTTTGCCGCTGCACGAGGCGCGAGCGGATGTGGAGCCCAGCCGAGAGCGGCGGACAGAGCGGGCCTCGCTCGCGGGGCGGCGTATCCTGGTGGTGGACGACAATCCGGATGTGGCGGAGAGTCTTGCCATGTTGCTGAGCACGCGGGGAGCGGACGTGCGCACGGCACACGACGGGCGGTCTGCGCTTTCAATGATCGAGGCATTCCAGCCTCGCGCGGTACTCCTCGACATCGGCATGCCGGGGATGAATGGCTACGACGTCGCGCGCAGCATTCGCGCGAGGAACGCAGCGGGAGGCGTGCTACTGATCGCCGTTACCGGATGGGGGCAGGAGGAGGACCGCCGCCGAGTGAAAGAGGCGGGATTCGATCATCATCTTGTCAAGCCAGTCTCACTCGCCGATATCGAATCGTTATTGAGGTCCGCCGGCAACGGACAGCAGTGACGCTCCAATACCCGTCCACCGGAGCCCGACGGCGGCCCAAAAATGGTCGCTGTCGTCCTATTCTGTTGAAAAACTCCCGCGAATTTTGTTGCCGCATCGGGTAAAATGCGGACAACAAGAACAAAGGGAGAACCCTTGCATGATGGGGAATCAGACCGACGGTCAGGAATCTCTGTTTTACGCCTTTAGCCTTGAAGAGCACATCCCTCAGCACCATCTGCTTCGCGGTATCGATCGGGTACTCGATCTAAGCGATCTCCGCTACTAGCTCGCCGAATTTTATAGCCACACCGGCCGCCCATCGATCGACCCGGAACTGATGATCCGGATGTTGATTATCGGCTATTGTTTCGGGATTCGATCGGAACGCAGACTGTGTGAGGAGGTACACCTCAACCTTGCTTACCGCTGGTTCTGTCGCTTGGGCTTAGAAGACAACGTACCGAACCATTCTACGTTTTCCAAGAATCGGCATGGACGATTTCGCGAGAGCAACGCCTTTCGGCACCTCTTCGAGACGGTGCTGAAACGTTGCATGAAGGAAGGCTTGGTAGGCGGCGAAGGTTTCGCGATCGATGCGAGTGTCGTGAAGGCCGATGCAAGCCGGCAGCGTCACCGAGAAGACGACGATGATTGGGGCAGTGGCGGTGGCTCGCGAGCGGTGCGTGAGTATCTTCAGTCGCTGAATGAGGACGAGGCTCAGGGAGAAACGACTGCCAGGAAAATCTCGGCGACAGATCCCGCAGCTCGTTACACTGCTGCACCTGGAGGTCCTGCCTTCTATGCTTACTCGACCAACTATCTCATCGACACAGACCATGGGATCATCATGGATGTCGAGGCGACCACAGCCCATAGGACGCCGGAGGTCGAATCGACCAAGACCATGATCGAACGGGTTGAGCAGCGCTTCGCTATCAAGCCGCAGCGCCTGATCGGGGACACGGCTTACGGTACCGCACCCATGCTGAATTGCCTGGTCGAGGAGAAGCAACTGGAGCCGCACATTCCAGTGTGGGACAGATCCGAAGGCAACGCGGGTCTGTTCGGCCGATCTGACTTCACATGGCAGACCGAGGCCGACCGGTACCAATGTCCGGCAGGCAAACTCCTAGAGCGCCGTCGACGTGCTTTCAAAAATCTGCGCACGGGCATTACTAAGGCGAACACCATCATTTACCGCGCTAGCCAACGCGATTGCGGAGCGTGCGACTACAAAGCGCGCTGTTGCCCGAATACGTCACATCGAAAAATAGCCAGAAGCATCTATGAGTCGTCGCGTGATGTTGCGCGTGCGATCGCTCACACTGACGCGTACAAGGGTCACGAAAAGATCGAAAAAAAGTCGAGATGTTGTTCGCGCATCTCAAGCGTATCCTGAAGTTGGATCGTCTACGATTGCGCGGACTGAGTGGGGCGCATGACGAATTCCTCCTTGCGGCAACGGCGCAAAATCTTCGCAGGCTGGCCAAGCTGCTAAGTAAACCGCCACCAAGTCACAGGATAGCTGCGCCTATTTGAGGCACTTTCACCCCGACCACTCACCTTAAACCCATCATCTGAACGAGATGATGGAAAAACCCGAAGAAAATACCGCTCTCCCTCGTTCTCAACGGCCGTGAATCGTCCTCTCCTCCCTATTTTTCAACAAAATAGGACGTAAGCAGGCCGCGTTATGTCTGTGGCTTGTTTGGCTGGTTCAGGGGCGCGTAAACCGAGCAGACATGGCGCAGCGCAGCGTCGCGCCGTTTGCGCGGGTACACTCAGCCAATCGCCAGGCGCAAGCTGCGCGTGCTCGATCGCGGCCGCACGGGACGGATCGCACGACGCGTGCCGCTGTTCCTGCGCAGTTGAATAGTCTCAGCCGGAGCAATCGCAGATGCTCATTTTGACAGGGGCTTGTGCTGTCGCATTTGCCCTGATTCATGTATTCATCGGCAAGTTGACGTTCCTCGATGTCCTGCCGCGCAGCCGGTGGCTGTCGTTCGCCGGGGGGATCGCTGTCGCCTACGTATTCCTGCACATTCTGCCCGAGCTGAGCGGGCACCAGAAGACTTTTGCCGAGGGGCTGGGCGTCAGCAACAGAGCCGCCGAAACCTGGGTCTACCTTGTTGCTTTCGCTGGCTTGGCGCTCTTCTACGGTCTGGAGCGCGCCGCGAAGGCGTCGCGAAAATCAAGCCCCAGAGATCGGGTCGAATCCGAAATCCTGTGGCTGCACGTCGGTTCGTTCGCCATTTACAACGTCCTCATAGGATACCTGTTGCTCCACCGGGAAGAGGCAGGCGTATGGGCGCTGGCTCTCTACACTGTCGCCATGTCGCTGCATTTCGTGACCAATGATTACGGTCTGCGCGAGGACCAGAAAAATCGGTACGATGCCATCGGCCGGTGGGCTATCGCAGGCGCAGTTCTGTTCGGGTGGACAATAGGGGTGTTCGCTTCTTTGCCGAAGATCATCATAGGTTTCCTGTTCGCGTTCTTGGCCGGAGGCGTGGTTCTTAACGTTCTGAAAGAAGAACTCCCTGCAGAGCGCCAGAGCAGATTCTGGCCGTTCGCATTGGGCGGAGGCCTTTATGCAATGATACTCACCGTCATTTGACAATCCGGCCTTGGACAACGCAGCTGGCCGATCTTGACTGAGCGCCCTGCGGCAGCCGACCGGCAAGCACGATTCGGATGCTCACATCGCGTTTATGGAGCCGCATCTCGCCGGCATGGGAGAGGCGCGCCCGATTTCGTTTCCGCCCCTCGCGGGGCCGCCAAACTTATCCTGGTTGAACCAGCACAGCGTAGTGGTTATGGGCCGCCGGCGTAAGCGCCGGCTGCGACCGGCCGCCAAAAGTCGGCTCCGCGCGGGGGCGGTCCGTGCTCGGTGGCGTTGCGGGTTTGGATCTGGATTCGAGACTGAAGCCCTGGAGCACCCGGCGTGCGCGATGTTCGGCGCACGCCGGGTGCAGCTTTCATGTGCGCTTGGTCCGCAGTTGACGTCCGAATGCGGCGGCGAACACGAGCGCGTCGTGGGTGTCGGGATTCTTCGCCAATTTCAGAACCCCGGAAAGACCGCCTTTGGAGCGGGGCGAATCTTCGACTTCCTGCCGGGCGCGACCGAGTCCTTCAAGCAGGTCGACCAACGTCGACTGAATGTCTTGTCGACCCAGCAGTTCCACGAGACGGAAAAAACCGGGATTTCTCGCCAGCCGATCCACAAGGCACATCAGCTCGCCGGCAATTAACGCGAACCGGTTGATGATATCGTCCGAAAGCGCATCTTGGGCTGAACCTGCCAGTCGAGCCAATCCCACCAAGCGTTCCAGGTCGCCGTTGCTGACCAGTTCCGTAATCGCAGGTAGCGCGCGATCGATGCCGCTGCGGTTGACGCGGTCCAACAAGTCGAGCCCGTCACCGGCGGTCTGGGCCAACCGAGATACCATATCGTCGGTCAACGCGTCTTGAGCCGAACCCATGACACGAGCGAGCCCGGCCACCCGTTCCAGGTCGCCGTTCTTGACCATGTGCGCCAGGGTCGGTAGTGCGTCGGCTACGCCGCTGCGGTTGATGCGGTCCAGAAGATCCAGGCCATCGGTTGCGGTAGCGCTCAGACGGGTCACCATGTCGTCGGTGAGGGCGTCACGGGCGCTGGCGAGGAGACGATACAGTTCCTGGTTGGTCGCTGTCTGCTCTTCGGCGTCGTTCGGTTGGTCCTGCGTTTGACTCATGACGGCCTCCTTATAGCAGCCCGCGGGCGCTGGCCCAGTAGAGTTGGTTATAGGCCATCTTGAACCAGTGCACGCCTTTAGTCGGGGCTTTCGGATCGGGCGGGTTGTTGTAGTTGAACATGGCGTATGTCGCCTTGTCCTTACCGGCTTCGATGAAGCAGAACACCTTTCCGTCGTAGTCACGCACCGCAGTGCCGATTTTCACCGTCGAGGCAATATTTTCGGCCAGCGCTTCGGCCTCGAAGTGCGCCGTGGACCCGGCTTTGCTGATTGGGAGATTGGTGGTGTCGCCCAAAACAAAGGCATTGGTATGGCCCTCGATGTTCAGGCGATGCCTGTCGGTCGGGATCCACCCGGACTTGCCCAGACCGTTACTTTCAATCACTTCCATACCCTTATGAGGTGGTACCGCTACCAGCAGATCGTAATTGGTCTCAGTGCCTTCTTCGCTGCGCAGGATCTTGTTTGCGCCGTCCACTTCCTTCATGTTGAAAAGCGTCTCGTAGGTGATGCCGTGATGGTCAAACTCCTTTTGCGCCCATTTTCCTACCGGCTCCAGACTGTGCAGGCGGCCGATCGGATAGGTGTAATGTATTTGCACCTTGTCCAGGATTCCCCGTTCGGCGAAATAGTCGCGCATCATGAATGTCACTTCGAGCGGGATCATCGGGCATTTGTGCGGCACGCCAACGGTTACCACGACCCTGCCGCCCTCGAACTCACGCAGCGTCTTGTAGAAATTCAACGCTGCTTCTTCGGTGTAAAGATTGATGGAGTTTTCCGCCAAGCCGGGAATGTCCTGCGGCATCGCACGCGAACCCGTGGCGATCGCTATGATGTCGTAGTCATAACGCTTGCCGCTCTTGGCGACGACATGGTTTTCACTCAGAGCGAAGGTCTCGACTGGATCAACGTGGAAAGTGATCCCCGGCTCCAAAAGGCTCTTTTGGTCGCGGTACAATTCGTCCGGTGCCATGCGACCGAAAGCTACGTACAGCAGGCCAGGCTGATACATATGGCGTTCGCTGGCGGACAGCATGGTGATCTGTGCCGTTCCGCGATCCAATTCCGGCTGCAAGCGGCGAGCGAGATTGTTGGCCAAGATTGTGCCACCCATTCCGCCGCCTACGATCAATATTTTCATGGTGTTTCCTCCTGTGGCTCGAACGGCAATTATTTTGTTTTTCGCACGACGACGTGCCATACGCCATCGGCCTGGAAGCTTTCTACAACCTCATGACCTACCTTGTTGACCCATTCAGGGATGTCATTGGCGGAACCCTCGTCACTGGAGAGCACTTCCAACTCTTCGCCCACTTCGGCCTGCTTAATCCCAGCGATGAGTTCCATTAATGGTCCCGGGCAAAAGGTGCCACGGGCATCGATAACCGTTTTTTCGCTCACTGTGTCGCTCCCTTCAAAAGGTCCAGAATTGCCCGCCGGTGGCGTCGTCCAGGAAGCGAGTAAGTCCCAGGGGTTCGTCGACGTATGGCGCCAAGTCGTCCTTGCCGAGGCCGAGAATGTCCATGGCCATGGAACAGGGACACACGCGCGCGTCTCCCAGCTCTACTGCCTGCTGGAACAGTTCCAGGAACGGTGGTGCGTTCTTCTGTTCCAGCAGTTCACCAACACGTCCTTCCGCAGGCGCTTTGGTTTCGGCGTTGCGCGCGAAGTAAGGCAATGCATTCATAGACAGGAATACGGTGACCGGGTGCCCGCTCACTGCGCCCACCGAGGCTATCATGGCGGCCATCTGCAGTCGTTCGCGGGACTCGGAAACGACCATGACGCTGATTCGTTCGGATGCCATTGGTTTCCTCATTAACATGTTACAAGGGGCAATCGCCAGAGGGGCGATCGCAACGAGTTTAGCTCACAATCCGACGCAATCCCTGTGCCAAGGAAACACGCTTATGAAAACAACGGGTTAAAGTGCCCGGGATGTGTCGCATCAGCACAGGCCTGAGGCGCGGGGGTAACACTGTGTACTCATGCTGAGACGCAATACGGTGACCGGCAGGCTCTGCGAGCGGCTGGTATGCGGTTTGCTTGGCAGACAGGCGGTGGGCGTGGCGGAGAAATAGTGTGCGAGTAGTGGCTGCGATCGTGTTGTTTTGCACCTTGGTTTCTTCAGGCGCCGTGAATGCGGAGGTGATCAAGGTCGTGTTGCTGGGTACCGGTGGCCCTCGGCCGGATCCGGCGCGCGCCGGGGCGGCCGTGCTCGTGCAAGCGGGCGATCAAAGGCTGCTGTTCGACAGCGGTCGTAACGTGGTTAGCCGGCTTTGGCAGGCAGGCTATGCGCCCGGAGACGTGGATCGGGTCTTCCTTACGCATCTGCATTCCGACCACGTAGTGGGCTTGCCGGACCTGTGGCTTACTGGTTGGATTTGGCAGCGTAGCCGGCCGCTGCACGTATCCGGCCCGCTCGGCACCACGCAGATGGCCCGGCATCTGCAAGCCGCCTATGCCTTCGACCGAAAAGTGCGCAGTGACATCGAATTCGGACTGGATCCGGCCGCGGGCGTCCTGGATGGCGCGGACCTGGAGGAAGGGGTGGTCTATCGACACGCCAATGTTCGGGTCAGCGCGTTTCGCGTCGACCACGGTCCGGTGCGCCCGGCGTTGGGCTACCGGGTGGATTATGCCGGCCACAGCGTAGTGATTTCAGGCGATACGCGCCCCTCGGCGAATCTGATTGAACACGCGCGCAACGCGGACCTCCTGATTCACGAGGTGGCAGCTGCACGTGAGGGGCTCGCAGACCACAATCCGCGCCTTCAACGGGTTCTCGGGTACCACACCGAACCCTCGGGCTTGGCGAAGGTGCTCGCGCAGACGCGACCGCGCCTGACTGTATTGACCCATTGGGTGCTGTTCGGTATTGAGCCGAAGCAAGTCCTCGAGCCGCTCGGGGCTCGTTGCGACTGCTCGCTGGTCGAAGGTGTGGATCTGCTGTGGGTCGACGTCGGCGAGCGGATCGTGGTGCACCGCCCGAGCCGGAAACGCTGAGCCGCTCGCTACGCCGTATGTGCAGACGAATCGCCGAGTGAAACAGTCTGCGCCGGAGGTTTCGTTCCGCCACGCAGGCCGATCTGGGCGCCGTGAAACGCAATATGCACAGGGTGTGTCGTGTGCCGGAACGCCGGTGCCGCGCGATTCAGCCGGGTTTATTTGCGACTTTCATTTGCGAGGTTCGGCGCGGCCGCCTTCTGCGCGAGTAGATCCTGTACTGATTCGATGAGCTGTGACGTGGGCATGCCGTAGGGAATGATCCGAGCGAGTTTGCCGTTCCGGTCGATAATGAAGATGTTGGCACTATGGTCCACTTCGTAACGCCCGGTATTCAAATCGCCCTCGTAGCGGAAAAACGTACCGTATTGTTCGGCAACGCGCCGCAATTGCGGCTCTGTGCCGGTCAAACCTACGATGGCATCGCTGAAATACCTGAGATATTCACGCAACTTCTTCGGCGTGTCGCGGCGCGGATCCACCGAGACGAACAGCGGGACCATCTGTTCAGCGCGCGGACCGAGGGCGCGTGTCAGCGCACTAAGGCTGGCCAGTGTAGTGGGGCAGACATCAGGGCACGAAGTGTAGCCGAACGTCAGCACGACAATTTTGCCCCGCAACATATCCAACGAGAAATGCGTCCCGTCAGTTCGCGTCAGCGTGAAATCACCTCCTGGTCCCCCCGATGCGTGCTCCGTCTCCTGCGCGCACCATGCCATCAAGGACTGGAAACAGAAGGCACAAAACACGACTTTCAGGAGGGTGGAGCGAATCGGCGACATAGGCGAAACTTAGGACAGGATCGGGGTTGCTCAAACAGCAGCAAGTAGCGTGCCACAGCGGCGTGTGGGTGCCTTGGCAGCTTCAGTGCGCCAGCTGCGTTAGAGATATCTAATTCTGCTGTACTGATATGGAGCCACGTGGGTCTCCTTCTGTCACCTTTATGGGACAACCATTGTTCCAAATTTTCAATCCGCTGTCTGAAATCTTCAGACAACAAACATTTTATTCATCAAAGAACCGCGATCGAGCGACCTTCAATGGGTTCGGTGCGGACCGGCGGCGTGATCGCATCCATGGCCCAGATCTTGCTGTCCTTACCAATACTCGAAATGGATTCGATGGGCCGTGCGCGGTCAACGTAGCGACGGATCGGTACGGGCAGAACTGTGGCCGAAACTAGAACGAATCGAGCAAACCAGGTTGAGGAGAGAAGAGATGATCAAGTCACGGCTGAAGAAGCACATGGCTGCGGCGGCATTCGCGGCGTTGGGCACGCTCGCGGTGGGCGTTGTGACGCCGACCGCCAGTTACGCGGATGAGACTGCGTGTTCGCCATACATGGCCAAGATCGTTGGTCAGGAGGATTACGTATACGTATGGACTCTAGGAGTAGAGGGTCTTGGGGACGGGCAGGACAAGTTGGTGACGGTAGACGTCAACCCGAAGTCCAAGACCTATGGTCAGGTGGTGGATTCGGTGTCGGTGGGCGGACGCAACGAGGCGCACCATTCGGGGCTGACGGATGATCGCAAGTACCTGTGGGCGGCGAGCCTGGATACGAGCAAGATCTTTGTGTTCGATGTGCACAGCGATCCACGCAATCCGAAGCTGCACAAGGTGATTGATGACTTTGTGGCCAAGAGCGGGGGGGTGGTGGGCCCGCATACCACCTATGCGTTGCCGGGTAGGATGATGATTTCGGGTCTGTCGAACAACAAAGACCACGGTGGTCGCACAGCGCTGGTGGAGTACACCAATGAGGGCGAGTATGTGACGACCCATTGGATGCCGACCGACGACAATCTGCGCGGTGCGAAGAAGACGGGCAAGTTCGCCGACGGCTATGGTTATGATATTCGTGCGTTGCCGCGGCGTAATGTCATGGTCACCTCCTCGTTCACGGGCTGGTCGAACTACATGATGGATTTCGGCAAGATGCTCAAGGACGAAGAGGCGATGAAGCGCTTCGGCAACACGGTGGTGGTGTGGGATCTGCATTCGCGCAAAGCGAAGAAGGTGATAGACGTGCCGGGCGCGCCGTTGGAAGTGCGCTGTGCATGGGGGCCGAACCATAACTACTGTTTTACGACCACCGCGCTGACCTCCAAGATCTGGTTAATCTATGAGGACAAGGGTGGCGAGTGGCAGGCGAAGGCGGTGGCCGACATAGGCGATCCGTCCAAGATCCCGCTGCCGGTGGACATCTCCATCAGCTCGGACGACAACCACTTGTGGGTGGACACGTTCATGGACGGCAAAGCACGGCTGTTCGACATCTCGGACCCGTTCAACCCGAAGCAGGTGTACGAGAAGCAGATCGGCAAGCAGGTGAACATGGCCTCTTCGAGCTGGGACGGCAGCCGGGTGTACTTCACCAGTTCGCTGCTGGGCAACTGGGACAAGAAGGGTGAAAACCTGGATGAGTACTTCGCCGCTTATGACTGGAACGGCAAGGAGCTGGTGAAGAAGTTCGAGATCAACTTCTACGACAAGAAGCTGGGGCGTCCGCATCAGATGCGTTTTGGCGCCTATTCGCTGTACTCGCAGAAAGCACCCGCGGACGACCGTAAACTCGCCCGCGCGCGTTGATCTGACCTTGGGTCGCGGCGCATCGGGCGTCGTGACCCACATATTCTCGGGGACCGCCGCAACGGCGGTCGCCTTGCAGGTGGGAATGGGAAAGGATGTGTCTAAGTAGACTGTTGTGGATTCTGGTTCTTGTGATCGGCGCCGGTTTGGCGCATGCGCAACCGAGCTCCAAGCCGCTGGTGCTGGCGCCCGGCTATTCGGAGCTCGGCTATGAGGCACCCAAGCCCGGGACCTACCGTCTGCCGCCGTTGAAGAAGGCTCCGGGCGGGCACGTGCTGCTTTCCTCCGGAAAGCCGGCGCAGCTTGGCGACCTGCTGGGAGACAAAATAGTAGTGCTGAGCTTCATATACAGCACCTGCAGCGATGTCAACGGCTGTCCGCTGGCCACGTTCGTGCTGCATCGAATCTACAAGCGGGTGCTCAAAGACCCGCAGCTCGCCGGCAAGGTTCGGTTGCTCAGTTTGAGCTTCGATCCCGAGCATGACACGCCTGAAGTGATGGATCTGTACGGCAAGAATTTCCAGGGCAAGGGCGGAGACTGGCGTTTTCTCACTACCCGTTCCGAGGAGGCGCTCGCGCCCATCCTGGATGCATACGGGCAGAACGTGCAGAAGGAATACGATGAGCAAGGCCAGCCGACCGGCAAGTTCTCGCATATATTACGGGTGTTCTTGATCGACCGAAACCGCCGTATCCGCAATATCTATAGCGTGTCGTTCTTGCATCCGGACGTGCTGCTGAATGATATCCGTACAGTATTGATGGACGAGCAGGGGCTGCTGCAGGCCCGAGAAGTTCCGCCGCGTCCGCGCCCTGCGGTGGATCTGCTCGAAAACCTGCGCCGTCCGGGCCTGGGGTTGCCCGGCGTACCGGTACCCGGGGACAATCCGGTTACCCCGGCCAAGCTGGAACTGGGCCGCAAGCTGTTTTTCGATCGCAGACTGTCGCTGAACGGCACTGTATCCTGCGCCATGTGCCATATCCCGGCGCAAGGTTTCACCAACAACCATATGAACACCGCCGTGGGTATCGAGGGACGGACCGTTCGGAGAAACGCGCCCACTGTGCTCAATGCGGGTTACTGGCAACGGTTGTTTCATGATGGACGCGAAACCGAGCTGCGTCGTCAAGCGTGGGTGCCGCTGATATCCAGGGACATGATGGGCAATCCCGCGCCAGGGGTAGTGCTTGATCGGGTCGAGTCATTGTCCGATTACGATGGATTGTTCGAGGCGGCATTTGGACGCGGCCCAAGCATGGAAACCCTTGGCATGGCGCTGGCGACGTACGTACGAAGTCTGGTATCGGGAAATTCGGCGTTTGATCGTTGGCGCTACGGTCGTGAGGACGATGCCCTGAGCGCGTCCGCCAAACGGGGATTTGCCTTATTCACCGGCAAGGCAGGCTGCGCTTCCTGCCATCAGGTCGGCGAGCGCAATGCGTTGTTTACCGATCAGCTGCTGCACAACACCGGGCTCGGCTGGTACAACACGATGAAGAAGGAAACCGGCAACCGCACTGTACACTTGGCGCCCGGCGTAGAATTGGAAGTCGACAAGACGATCGTGGACGCGGTTTCCGGTCAGCCGCAAGGCGATCTGGGTTTGTATGAAATTACCGAGAACCCCGCAGATCGATGGAAGTACAAGACGCCATCGCTGCGTAACGTTGCACTGACCGCGCCGTACATGCACGACGGGTCTCTTGCGACCTTGGCGGACGTGATCGATTATTACGATCGCGGCGGCTATCCCAACGAGGAGCTCGACCCCCGCATCCATAAACTTGGTCTGAGTGAAACGGAAAGACAGGAGTTGATTGCGTTCCTCAAATCCTTGACCGGCGACAACATCGCCGAGTTGGTGGCTGATGCCGAAGCCGAGCCGATCGGCGATCCGAACGGACACGAAGGTCCGCCTAGGCGACAAAATGCGCGGCGGTGAAAGATCCAAGTGGCGAGTCCTGGCGGCTCCGTGCCTGTTGTTGGGGATGTCGGCCGCCTTTTCGGCACCCGGCGATTACAAGCACGGCTACGAGACTTCCGACTATCAGACACGCTCCCTGAGCCTTGAGGCCAGGCAAGGCGTGCCTGCGAATCTGGTCCAGCAGATAGAAGCGCCGCCTCTGGGCCTGCCCCCGGTTCCAGTGCCCGCGTCCAACCCGGTCACCCGTGATAAAGTCGAACTCGGACGCAAGCTTTTTTATGATCGGCGCTTGTCCCTAAACGAGACGCAGTCCTGCGCGATGTGCCACATCCCGGAACAAGGTTTTACCAACAACGAGCTGACCACTGCGGTGGGTATCGAAGGGCGCAGCGGCCGCCGAAACGCGCCCACCATTTACAACGTCGCCTATCGGACTTCTCTGTTCCACGACGGGCGCGAGCAGAACCTCGAGCAGCAGATATGGGGCCCGTTGCTCGATCGGCGTGAGATGGGGAATCCATCCTTTGCTGCGGTGCTCGAAAAGATCAAGGTATTGCCGGATTATCAGGGACGTTTCGAGCAGGCGTTCGGTCGCGGACCAACCATGGAAACGCTGGGTATGGCGCTGGCAAGTTACGAGCGCACGCTGCTTTCCGCTAATTCGCCGTTCGATCGTTGGTACTACGGCGGCGACAAAGAAGCGCTTACGGAGGCGGCGAAACGGGGCTTCTCGCTGTTCCGCGGCAAGGCCAATTGTGCGGCTTGCCATACGGTAGGGGAACGCCATGCGCTGTTTACGGATAACCAATTCCATAATACCGGCACTGGCGCCGAGCGCTCGCTTAGCGATGCGCCGCGGACCCACAAGGTCACTTTGGCGCCGGGCGTGATCGTCGACGTGGAAGACGCCGTGATCGATCCGGTAGCGGAGCCGGCCGCGGCAGATTTAGGACGCTATGAAGTGACCGAAGACCCTGACGACCGATGGCGGTACGCCACATCGTCGCTGCGTAATATTGCATTGACCGCGCCTTATATGCACGACGGTTCCATGGAATCGTTGGATTCAGTCGTGGAGTTCTATAACAAAGGCGGTTTCCCAAACGAGACCTTGGATCCATTGATCCGCCCGTTAGGGCTGAGCGCACAGGAACGCGCGGACCTGGTTGCGTTCCTGCGCAGCCTTACTGGGGACGACGTTGAAATGCTGGTTTCGGACGCTTTCGCGGCTCCGGTGGGTGATGAGAAAGCCGACGATCCGGATTGGGTGCGGGAATTCGACCGCCGTCTGGACGCGGGTAAGCGACCTTGATCGTTGCCCGCGGTGCTGTGCGCGAACGACGGCAGACACAACGCCGGTGCTGAATCGCACCGCGAGGCGACCGTGTGCGTTTAGAATTGGTGTTGCCGGTAATTCCCAAGAACGGGGTATAGTAATAACGGTTGGGGCACGCTGGAATCCCGGCGTCGCTTTCGGTCCATGTCAGTAGGCGGAGTAAAGGTTTGGATCTGTGCTGATGCATGCGTTCCAACGGTCCCGACGGCGATTCCTCGGCCTGGCCGCTTTCGGTCTGATTGGCTCAACGTTCGGGAGCGTAGCGACCGTCAGGACGGAATCGCGTTCCCTGTACATCAATACGGCGTTCGGGCCGCCGATTTCGGGCGGCAACGGATTCTTCGATCAGCTGGCGCGGCTCATGTTCGGGTCGGTCGGATACAGCGTCACGGTGCAGACGCCGCCGGCGGAGCGCGCGCTGATGCTTGCCAACGCCGGTGTCGACGACGGCGACGGACCTCGCATCCCCGGCCTGATATCGGAATATCCTCATCTGGTCCGCGTCCCGGAACCGGTTCTCGATATTGATTTCGTCG
This sequence comes from uncultured Gammaproteobacteria bacterium, assembly GCA_963773585.1. GTDB lineage: Bacteria > Pseudomonadota > Gammaproteobacteria > JASBUN01 > JASBUN01 > CAVXJN01. The sequence goes on along the minus strand of CAVZBR010000008.1, from coordinate 130,825 downwards.
CATTCACGAAACGTTTGCGCTTCGATACGGTCGATTGGCAGAGTCTGACGCCGTTCAGCGTTGCAATCGTGACGGGGTGGAAGATCCTGGAGCGGAGCATTACCGCATCCGCCAGGCTGGTGCGGGTCAAAGATCCAAAACATCTGTTCATGTTGCTCAAAGAAGGACGGACCGAGGTGGCTGTAATCGACCGCTTCAGCGGTTATGCCATGTGCAAAAAGATCGGTCTTCGAGATTTCAACGTCCTCGAGCCACCGCTTGCGTCGACTCCCATGTATCTGTATCTGCATGAGCAGCATGCACAGTTGGTTGACGCCGTGACAGAGACTCTGCGAGATTTGAAGGCCTCGGGGATTTACGAGCAGCTATTCCAGGAGACCGTAAAAAATGTCTACCCTGACTCTCCCGTTCCCCGCAGCCGATGAACCAAAGAGTCGCAGGCGCCGCCTTGCGCCGCGCATGGTGCTGTATACTTTGCTCTTTAGCTCGGTCGTCACTTTCTTCGCTACTGCGCTTCAGCTGTATCTCGACTATTCGCGCGACGTCGAAGCGATCGTATCCCGCATGGGTCAGATCGAAAACAGCTATCTGCAAAGCATTGAGTTGAGTCTTTGGACCATGGATTACGAGCAGTTGCGCGCGCAGCTCGAAGGTATCCGCGCATTGCCGGACATGCAGTATCTGGAGATAGAAGTGAATGGCGTGGCAATGATGTCAGTCGGAGCAGATCAGGGCCGCGATCTGATTCGGCAAGAGTTTCCGCTCAGGCATCCGTACCGGGATATCAATGTTGATCTTGGCACATTGCACGTAGTAGCCAGCCTGGATGCGGTGTACCGACGACTCTACGATAAGATATTGGTGATTTTCGGCTCCCAGGCGGTCAAGACATTTCTCGTCGCCACATTCATGTTGCTTCTGTTTCAGTGGCTGGTAGGCCGGCACTTGGCGCAGATCGCCAGTTCGGTCCGCCGTAAGCGCCTGGAAGCACCTGAAGGGTCTATCGCCCTACACAGAACCCAATCCGTCGAAGACCTACCCGACGAACTGGACGACGTCGTAAACGCTTTCAATGAAATGTGCTCGACCCTACAGCATTCCTATGATCGGCTGGCGCAGAGTGAGGAGCGGTTCGATCTAGCAATGCGGGGCGCCAACGATGGCGTATGGGACTGGAATTTGCGTGATGGGACTGTTTATTACTCGCCAAGATGGAAAGAAATGCTCGGCTATGCAGACTCTCAGATAAGCGATGACCCGAAAGAGTGGCGCGAGCGGCTGCATCCAGACGACGGAGACACTGTATGGCGCGCCCTAGATGAACACATCAAGGGCAACGTCGAGAAATTCGAAAGTGTTCATCGGTTGCGGCATGCGGATGGATCGTACCGCTGGATTCTGAGCCGCGGGCAAACCTTACGGGACGGCGAAAGCCGGCCATACCGCATTGTCGGTACGCATGTGGACATCACTGCACAAAAACAAACCGAGGAGGCTCTCGCGAATACAACCCGGCAGCTGCAGGATGAACATGATCGCCGCCTTCAAGCCGAGCGTCTAGCGTGCGTTGGCGAAATCTCGGCCAGTATTGCCCACGAGATACGAAATCCCCTCTCGAGTATCATCAATTCGCTTGAATTGCTCGGCAATGAGAAGGTGACGGAAGAAGAACGCGGTAACGTGATCGAGATTGTCGACGATGAAACCCGACGGTTGCAAAGAATTCTGGAGGAGTTTCTGAATTTCGCGCGTTTGAAACCGGCGGAGATCTCGCCTCACGACGCAGCCACCCTGTTGCGGGAGACCGTCGAGGCGTTTTCGTTGAATAACGAAAATTCTGACGCACGTACCGAAATCAAGCTCGATCTGCATGCGGGTTCAAGGAAGGTGTCTTGCGATGGCGACCAGGTGAGGCAGGTCGTATGGAATCTGATGCTCAACGCCGTGCAAGCGATGCCGGCGGGGGGAACGCTTACAGTATTCACCGATGAAAGCGGTGACCGCTTAAGAGTCGGCGTCCGGGATACGGGGGCAGGAGTCCCGGCCGCGTTGCGTGACAAGCTCACACATCCATTTGTCTCTGGGCGTGAGGACGGTACCGGACTAGGGCTGTCCATCGTACAAAGAATTCTCGTCCAACATGGCACGGAACTTCATATCGACACGGAGTCTGGAAGCGGAACGGAAATGGCGTTCGATCTAAAGTTGGTGTGAACCCATGACAGAAGTACTGATCGTAGATGACGAGCGTTCGATTCTGAAAACGTTGTCCTTGTTCTTGAAGACGGAGGGTTACAACGCCTCGACTGCTGAAGATGTGGTTGCAGCGAAAGCGATCCTGAGCGAGCGTGAAATCGATGTGGTCATTACCGACCTGAAGCTCAAGGGAGCAGAAGGTACGGAATTGATCTCATTTCTGCAGCAAAGCGGACATTCTGCCGGCTGCATCGTAATGACCGCATATGGCTCGATCGAGAGCGCCGTAGAATGCGTCCGGCTCGGGGCATTCGACTACCTTACGAAGCCCGTGAAGCCACAGGAACTCCTGATTCGCGTGGAGAAAGTGCTCGAGAAACGGCGCCTGACGGAAGAGGTCGCGCGCTTGCGCGCGGAAGTCTTGGCTCGCGGGCAACGCGAGATTGTCGCCAAAAGTCCCGAAATGCGCAATATTCTGGACATGATTCATCGAATACGCGACTTGGACCTGCCAGTGTTGATTACTGGCGAGACGGGAACGGGCAAGGAAGTGGTCGCGCAAGCGGTGCATCGCAGCAGTCGGCGGGCGAAAGGTGCATTCCTGGCAGTGAATTGTTGCACCCTGCCGGAAGATCTCCTGGATTCGGAACTGTTCGGACACGCCAAGGGCGCGTTCACCGGTGCGACTTCGAGTACCAAGGGTTTATTTGAGCAGGCTCACGGTGGCACGCTGTTTCTAGACGAAATAGGCGACATCAGTCCGCGACTGCAGACCAAGCTGTTGCGCGTTCTCCAGGAAGGTCAGGTACGTCCGGTCGGGGGTCCGGGTTCGGTCGACGTAGACGTGCGGATCATTGCAGCGACCAACCGGGACTTGCAGGGGATAATTGCGAACGGCCAATTTCGAGCCGATTTGTTTTTCCGGCTCAACGTGGTGCCGATCAATATACCGCCTCTACGTGAACGTCCAGAGGATCTGCAGCCATTGATCGATCGCACCGTCGCCGAGCTGGAAAAGCGGTCCGGGAGCCAGATCCGCATGAGTTCAGCCGCCCTGCAGAAGCTCCTGCTGTACGATTATCCCGGCAATGTACGCCAGTTGGAGAACGTGCTGGAACGCACGGTGGCACTTGCCAAAAGCTCGACTATCGAAGAGACGGATGTCTACTTCGACAGCTACCCCGGTGAGCTCGCGTCGGCAGTCGAGTTCTCCGAGTTTGAGCCCCAGGACAACAGGTTGGCGCTCGAAGACATGACGTTACGTCACATCCGTCGAGTGCTGACATTATATCGCGGCAACCAGGTTACTGCGTCCAAGGCACTGGGGATCAGTCGCTCAACCCTGCGGCGAAAACTCGGTCTGGACTGAGCAGCCTTTCATTCTGTTATTCGTCTCTACCCGACCGGAAACGTCAGTGTCGGGCCCCTCCTGCTCGCTCCGGCCTCCCTGAATCTGTACGGATCTGACACAGCAGCCTGTCGCGATCTAGGACATCCATTCGCGGCTCTCGGTTCAAACGCGCCGTAACCCTCGGTTTTCTGTGCACAGTAATTCGTGGCACAAAATCTGCTTTTATTGCTTCGCAATGCACATGGCGCCTAAAGCCGGGGACTCGGCTGTGTTGCCACCAACGAGAGGACCGATTCATGACCGGGTGGATGCAGAATAAACGCTTCTGGTTGATGTGGGCTGGATATGGTTTGGCTTTGTTGTTCTGGTATGGCAGCACGAACTGGTTGCCAATCTCCGCTTTCAATCGGCTGCCTGGACCGGTCGCAGTCGTATCCGAATGGTTCAGTCCGGATCCGGTATACGGCATTTCGATTTTCACCAAGCCGTACTACGTGCACATCATGTACAGCGTGTACCGGGCGACGGCGGCGTTTCTCTTGGCGGTCGCTTTAGGCGTACCACTGGGTATCATGATGGGCTGGAGCGCCCGCTTCAACGCCTTCGCTTCGGCGCTGTTCGGCTTGTTGCGGCCCATACCCCCGCTGGCATGGGTTCCGGTTGCGATCCTTTTGTTCGCCAAACCCGAATTCGCAGTCATCTTCGTTACGTTCCTGGTGGCGTTCTTTGCCACGACGATGAATACCTATGTCGGTGTGCGGTCCATCGACAAGGATTACTTCCGCGCAGCGATGTGTCTGGGATCCACCCCATACGACGTTCTTAGGAACGTGGTTGTCCCCGGAGCGCTGCCACACATTTTCACCGGCCTTCAAATCGCGATGGGCGCGGCTTGGTTCTCGCTTGCCGCCGGTGAAATGATCGCGGCGCAATACGGGCTCGGATTCCTCGTTTTCGATTCTTATAACCTGATTCAATTTCCGACCATCGTCATCGGCATGGCGACTTTGGGGATTGCCGGATTCCTAAGCTCAGCACTTATCCGGCTGGCCGGAAAGTCACTCATGCAATGGCGTGACCAAGCGCTCGGAATGGAGGGGTGACTCAAATGACCGTGAGCACTGCAACAGCCCTCGATCAGCACCCTGCAGCGTCTGAGTCGATTGCCGAACGACCCGCCAACGGGCGGCTTTCGATCAGGAATGTCGGCAAGATTTACGATCCAGAGGGCGCCGCGGTACTGGCTCTCGAGAATTGTAACGTCGAGGTGGAGGCGGGGGACTTCCTGGCGATTGTCGGTCCGTCCGGGTGCGGAAAATCCACGCTCATGAACGCCGTTGCCGGGTTCGACAATGTCACCAGCGGCGAAATCCTGCTTGACAACGAACCGTTGGCGACGCCAGACAGGGCGCCGCGTCCGGGTTCCGATCGCGTGGTGGTGTTTCAGAACGGAGCGTTGTTTCCGTGGAAAACGGTCGCGGACAATGTGATGTACGGGCCACTCATTCAAGGGCAGCTTTCGAAGAGTGCCGCTCGAGAAAAAGCGATGAGCCTGCTGAACAAATGCGGCGCGCTGGATCGTGTCTCTGATTCCTATCCTGCCCAACTCTCCTCAGGCATGCAACGACGGGTGGAGATCGTGCGGGCATTGATGAACGATCCGAAGATTCTTCTGCTCGATGAGCCGTTCCGTGCCATGGATACAGTGTCCAAGACAACCATGCACCGGCACTTACTGCGGATGTATCACGTGTGCAGGAAAACCATCATGTTCATTACGCACGACCTGGAAGAGGCTGTTTTTCTCGCCGACAAAGTCGTGGTGATGACTTCGCGCCCTGGCACGATAAAGAAAGCCTTGGAGGTGAATCTGCCGCGGCCCCGTACTGCGGACATGCTCGCAAGCGAAGAGTTCCAGGATCTGAAGTCTCAACTATCGGCAACGGTACACGAAGAAGCCAAGAAGGCCTTTGAACGCGGTGAACGGGAACAAGCCTAGAGGAGACACGACATAATGAGTGCGGTAGAGCAAGACCTGAAATCAGCGGCTCCCGGGAAAACCGCGACGGGGCGCGCACTGCGATCGCGATGGAGCCGGCTGAAAGCGCCGGACTGGCGCGGCGCCTCAGCGGTGATCGGCTTTTTTGTTCTCTGGGACATTTTGGTACGCGCACAGATTGGCGGGTTCGCGCAGATTCCATCTCCTCTTGAAGTTGCCAACGCGTTCGTAGCGGATTACATGTTCTCGTCCCGCTACTGGGCCTCTTGGGCGGTGAGCTTTCAGCGCGTATTTTACGGGTTTGCGGTAGCGCAGTTGCTGGGCATTCCACTCGGGCTGTTGCTTGGTACGCGGCCGACGCTGAACGCTCTTTTTTACCCCGTGATCGAGCTGTTGCGGCCCATCCCGCCTCTCGCGTGGGTGCCGTTGTCGATTTTGTTCTGGCCGACCACGGAATTGAGCATCGTTTTCATAACCTTCATCGGCGCGTTCTTCATTATCGTCATCAACGTCCACGACGCCGTGCGTGGGATCAAGAAAGAACACATGTGGTTGGCGCAATCGCTAGGTGCAAGCCGGGGGACGATCTTCAGGCGCATTATTGTTCCGTCCGTGATTCCGTCGATCGCGGTTGGCATGACCCTGGGTATCGCTGTGACGTGGAACGTCGTGATTGCGGCGGAAATGATCGCGAGTGACAGCGGGCTGGGACGGCTCACCTGGGAAGGTTACGTAAGTCACACCGGACCCGTGGTACTCATCGGCATGATCTCAATTGGAATAGCCGGTTATCTGTCGACGCTCATAGTCGACGTCGTTGAAAAAAAGATGATGCCTTGGCGTGGGGCTAACTGAGTGGAGGGTAACCGATGAGTACCAATCGTGATAGCGGCCATCTCCGTGCTGAAAATTTGAACAAATCGTTTGTGAGAAAGGGGAGCGAACCTACCCCGGTGCTTGAGAACTGCTCGATCGATGTGGAGCCGGGTAAGCTCACGGTGGTCATGGGTGCCTCTGGGTGCGGTAAATCGACGCTGGCTTATATCCTCGCGGGTTATATCAAGCCCGACCGCGGCACTGTGAAACTCGATGGCGCTACAGCGAGCGCGCCGAGTTCCGAGCGGGTGCTGGTGTTTCAGGAGACCGCCTTGTGGCCATGGATGACGGTGAGTGACAACGTTATGTTCGGACCGCTTGCCCGTAAGGAGCTGTCCAAAGCGGACGCGCGAACAAAGGCGATGACGCTGTTGACTCGATTTGGACTGCAGGATTTTCGCGACAAATATCCGGGTCAACTGTCGGGCGGAATGAAACGCCGCGCAGAGCTTGCCCAAGCGCTTATCAACAGCCCAAAGGTGATGATTCTCGATGAGCCGTTTCGGGGGCTTGACGAGATGACGCGGGAACTGATGCAGGAATACTACATGCGCCTTTTCGAAGAGACGCGTCTTACAACCTTATTCATCACTTCTGAGCTTGAGGAGGCGATTTTTCTCGCTGATCGCATCATGATCATGGGGCAGTGTCCGAGCCAGATCGTGCACACGATTGAGGTCGGATTGCCGCATCCTCGTACCTTCGACGTCATGGGAAGTGACGAATATCTGGCCATCAAGCGGGACGCGATGCAGCAGCTTTATGCTCACTCAGAGGAGACCGAAGACTTTGCTTGACGCAAAGGGCGAAACAGCCGTGCGCATGGCTGATCGGCGCACGGGACGCGTCATATAACGACAAATACAGTAACCGGAGGGTCGGAAATGATCAAACTGAGACGGTACCTAGGTTGGGTGTTGGCAACCGCAGTGGTTGCGGGTTCGATGCAGGTTCGCGCGGAAGACGCGGCAAATATTACTTATGGCTATCATCCCTATTGGACCGGCGGTTGGAACGGCGTAATTATCAAGGCGAAGGGTCTATGGAAGCAATATCTGCCAGAGGGAAGCACAGTGCGCTTCGAGCCGCATCTGACAGGACCTCCGATGGTAAATGCATTGTTGGCCGACAAGATGCAAATCGGAACCATGGGGGATATGCCGTCGTTGGTTGCAACCACAAAGGGGCAGATCGCCGACATTCGTCTGGTATCAGTTCCGATGTTCAGCAACGGGCAGAACTGCAACAAGATTCTGGTGCGTAAAGACGCGCCGGACTTTGCTTCAGTTGAGGAGGCTACCAAGTGGCTCAACGGGAAGAAATTCGCCGTACATCGCGGCACGTGCGCCAATCGCTTCGTTGAATCCATCATCAATAAAGGCGCGTTCAAGCCCTCGCAGGTGCTGAACATGCCGATCGAGGTTATTGCGAGCAGTTTCGAAGCAGGGAATTTGGACGCAGCCGCCATGTGGGAGCCTCACGCTCGCCGCCAGGTAGTCCTCGGGAACGCGAAATACGCCGCAACAGGTGCGCCGTGGAATGAGACCGACGCTGACTTTACCCTGATGCGCCAGGACTTCATCGAAAAGCATCCGGAGGCAGCGAAGGGCTGGATGAAAGCCGAGATCGAAGCGGTTAAGTTCATGGTGGAGCACCCGGACGAGACTGTGGAGATCCTTCATGACGAGCTGACGGGTTACTCGCGTGAAGCGATCTGGTCGGCGCTCTATAAGAAGAATCCGGCCGCCATCGGCGGTGCGAAAGTGAACTATATCGGAAAAATGGTGTTTGACGACGACGTCATGGATCTGATGAAGAAGGGCTACGCCTTCCTGCACGAGGTTAAGGTGTTGAGTTCTCCCGATATGCCTCCGCATCCGATCAACGAGCAGCCTTTGAAGCAGGCACTCGCGGAATTGAAGATGCAGGCCCCTGTAGGCGAGGTTGTGGGCCAGGCCCAGCACAGTAAATTCGCGGAGAACTAAGACAGTATGCGGCCGCGCGGGGCAAGGAGCCCCGCGCGTGGCCGTACGGCCGAACCGCCGATCGTGTGGAGCGAACAATATGTCAGATGAGCATTACGCCAACTGTAGTTGGGATTCAGATAAAGGCTACGATGCGCAGACACCGTGCGGTCAAATCCCGATGTTCAGTGACAATGGCCATCGCGCCGTTGAATTGATGTTGCTTTCGGCCGCGTCGTGTTTGAATTTCTTTCTGGTGGAATATGTCAAGGCGAGAGACCTTCCGGTGAAGCACCTGCACGTCAAGTGCACCGGGAAATTGGTCAGCGGTCCGTCTCGCATTGCAGAAATTCAGACGCACGTATCGGTAGAAGCCGATATGGATGAGAAGGACGTTCGCAAGATGGTCAGCATATGTGAGCGCGCGTGCAAAGTGATGAATACGTTGAAACAGTCACCGGAAACGCATGTCGAAGTGGATTTTCGCAGTCCGGCGCAGCAAGCGCAGAAAGCTCAGGCCAAATAGGAAAACTGTATGGTGCCGCATGTTGTGATTGTCGGAGCGGGCCCGGCCGGGTATGTCGCAGCCATCGAGGCTAAGGATCTCGGGGCGCATGTCACGTTGGTCGGTGTAGAGGATGTGGGCGGTACATGTCTGCACCGAGGGTGTATCCCAACAAAGACGCTGATCGCCAGCTGCAAGGTGTTGACGCAGTTCAACCGTGCGGCGGAGTTCGGGTTGGTGCTGGACGGCAATGTAAGAGCCGATTGGGGTGCACTACGGGAGCGAATGGCAAAAGTCGTAGCCACGAACCAACGCGGCATCGAAGAATTGTTGCGCAACCGTGGCGTCGAAACGGTGAGCGGAGTTGGACGCATGATCGACTCTGCTACGATTCGGGTGAGCGGCAAGAACATCCATGCAGATCAGCTTCTGCTTTGCACGGGCTCGCAACCCTTGATACCCCCTCTATTCGAGTTGGACGGAGAGCAAGTCTGCAGTAGCGACGAAGTACTCAAATGGGAAACCTTGCCGCGCTCGGTTGTAATGATCGGCGGCGGCGTGATCGCATGCGAGTTCGCGTTCGTATTCCGTGCACTGGGCTTGGATGTGACCATGGTCGAAATGGCGGATCGTCCACTGCCGGCGGAAGACCCGGAAGTGTCCAGAGTGCTGGCTCGGGAAATGAAAAAGCGCAAGATCCGGTTCGTCGGCGGCACGGCTGTCACGGGAATCGGCAGGAATAGTGACAGGGTCTCTTTATACGTAGGCGACGACGTGATTGCTCAGGGCGAACGGGCCGTAGTCGCCGTCGGCAGGTTATCGAAGGCGAGCGGACTGGGACTGGAAGAGATGGGGATCGCAACCGGGCGTCGTGGTGAGATCCTGGTTGACGATCACATGCAAACAAGCGTGGAGCGCGTGTACGCCGCGGGCGATGTCACCGGGAAGCTGATGCTTGCCCACGCAGCTTCCGCCCAGGCTCGCGTGGCCGTACACCATATGCTTGAGGTTGACGGGGCCCCCTACGTAAACGAAAACGTACCCCGAGTAACCTTCACCGACCCGGAAGTCGCGAGCGTCGGGCTGGACGAGGAAACCGCACGTGCACGCTTTGGAGGCGCACGTGTCGGGCGTTTCGATCTCCGTAGCCTGGGAAAGGCCCATGCACTCGGAGAGATTGCGGGGTTCGTCAAGTTGGTCGGGCACCCGGAAACCCCTCGGATTGTCGGCGCCCATATCATTGGCGCGCACGCCGCTGAGTTAATACACGAGATTGCTGTATTGCTGTCGCGCGAATGCGACATGGAGATGCTTATTAATACCGTGCATGCGCATCCGACGCTCTCGGAAGCGATCCAGGAGGCGGCGGAAGATGCCATGGGTCAAGCGCTACACAAGCCACGTACGACCAAGGAGTCGATGAATGAACAACGCCGACGGATGTCAGTTTAACCAAGGACACCTGTGGTGTCGCGAACGAAATGACGGAGTTCTGGAGGTGGGTATCAGCGATCACGCACAGCAGAGCCTGGGCGAGATCATGTATTTCGAGCTTCCGGAACCCGGTACCGAAATCGTGGCCGGGGAGTCGTTCGGTACTGTCGAGTCGGTGAAGGTTGTGAACGATCTGATCGGGCCGATCACGGGTGCAGTGGTCGAATTGAACCCCGCCGTCGAAACGGATCCCTCCATTGCAAACAGAGACCCCTACGGAGAGGGATGGTTACTCAAGGTCAAGTGCGACGGAGAGGTTCCGGCAGAGTTGATGGATCCGGAGTCGTACAGTCGATATCTGCAGGGACAATGAGAGGGTCAAGGTCGCCCAGGAGGGTGAAGCCGGACGGTAGCGGTGGGTCGCGATCGATATACGGTTACCATCTATAAAAGAAAAAATGGTGCTATCAGGCGCGAGGCGCTTGTTTGCATGTTAAAACTAGAACGAATCGAGCAAACCAGGTTGAGGAGAGAAGAGATGATCAAGTCACGGCTGAAGAAGCACATGGCTGCGGCGGCATTCGCGGCGTTGGGCACGCTCGCGGTGGGCGTTGTGACGCCGACCGCCAGTTACGCGGATGAGACTGCGTGTTCGCCATACATGGCCAAGATCGTTGGTCAGGAGGATTACGTATACGTATGGACTCTAGGAGTAGAGGGTCTTGGGGACGGGCAGGACAAGTTGGTGACGGTAGACGTCAACCCGAAGTCCAAGACCTATGGTCAGGTGGTGGATTCGGTGTCGGTGGGCGGACGCAACGAGGCGCACCATTCGGGGCTGACGGATGATCGCAAGTACCTGTGGGCGGCGAGCCTGGATACGAGCAAGATCTTTGTGTTCGATGTGCACAGCGATCCACGCAATCCGAAGCTGCACAAGGTGATTGATGACTTTGTGGCCAAGAGCGGGGGGGTGGTGGGCCCGCATACCACCTATGCGTTGCCGGGTAGGATGATGATTTCGGGTCTGTCGAACAACAAAGACCACGGTGGTCGCACAGCGCTGGTGGAGTACACCAATGAGGGCGAGTATGTGACGACCCATTGGATGCCGACCGACGACAATCTGCGCGGTGCGAAGAAGACGGGCAAGTTCGCCGACGGCTATGGTTATGATATTCGTGCGTTGCCGCGGCGTAATGTCATGGTCACCTCCTCGTTCACGGGCTGGTCGAACTACATGATGGATTTCGGCAAGATGCTCAAGGACGAAGAGGCGATGAAGCGCTTCGGCAACACGGTGGTGGTGTGGGATCTGCATTCGCGCAAAGCGAAGAAGGTGATAGACGTGCCGGGCGCGCCGTTGGAAGTGCGCTGTGCATGGGGGCCGAACCATAACTACTGTTTTACGACCACCGCGCTGACCTCCAAGATCTGGTTAATCTATGAGGACAAGGGTGGCGAGTGGCAGGCGAAGGCGGTGGCCGACATAGGCGATCCGTCCAAGATCCCGCTGCCGGTGGACATCTCCATCAGCTCGGACGACAACCACTTGTGGGTGGACACGTTCATGGACGGCAAAGCACGGCTGTTCGACATCTCGGACCCGTTCAACCCGAAGCAGGTGTACGAGAAGCAGATCGGCAAGCAGGTGAACATGGCCTCTTCGAGCTGGGACGGCAGCCGGGTGTACTTCACCAGTTCGCTGCTGGGCAACTGGGACAAGAAGGGTGAAAACCTGGATGAGTACTTCGCCGCTTATGACTGGAACGGCAAGGAGCTGGTGAAGAAGTTCGAGATCAACTTCTACGACAAGAAGCTGGGGCGTCCGCATCAGATGCGTTTTGGCGCCTATTCGCTGTACTCGCAGAAAGCACCCGCGGACGACCGTAAACTCGCCCGCGCGCGTTGATCTGACCTTGGGTCGCGGCGCATCGGGCGTCGTGACCCACATATTCTCGGGGACCGCCGCAACGGCGGTCGCCTTGCCGTGAAATTCAAGTGTCAACGGGTAATCGATTCAATGTCTTTGGACATGGCAGTCGGCCGACTGAGTTTCCGCAGCGCTCTTGGCGGTACGGCGGCTGCGGTGCATCAAGAAACCGTAAACGGTTGCGATCACCAAAACCGTTCAGGCCGCGCAGACACCAGCACCGGCACCCGCTTTCAACCTACCGGGCGCTGACGGACAACGCCACGACCTGGCGGAATACGGGGGACGTTTGGTGCTGGTGAATTTCTGGGCCGACTGGTATGTGCCCTGTCGTCGCGCAATGGTCTCGTTGCAGCGATTGTACGATCGGCTGCAGACCGAAGGACTGGCAGTCGTGGCAATCCATGCGGGCCCGGTCAGCGATCAGGGCGCCGAGGTCGTGCGAATCAACGAATTGAGCTTTCCATTGCTGGCGGATGACAAGCTGGCCGTGGGTGACTGGCAGGTAAGCCGCCTACCTACCAGGAAGTTCGAGGTGTTTGCCGGAACTGTGCTGGGTCAGAAGTTCTGAGCCGCAACGGAATATGCCGCAATATGCGACGGCATGACACTTGACTGTTTCGGTGAAGTGTTCGCGACGTTTTTCGTTATCAGCGTGAGCGTGGCTCGGAACGCCTAGTAGACGGCGCGGTCGTCCCGTCTCGTGACTAACCGATCAGGTTTCCCCCGGATTGTTCACAATTTGCAGTACGGCACCAATCGGAGCCGCTATCCGCTGCACCAGTCATACGGTCTGGAAGCGATGTGCTATGGCGCCAGTGGAGGCGCGGTCAATACGCTCCTGCATGCATCGATGGCGCTCGTCGTCGGTTCGCTCGCGTAGTCACGCGCATTGACACTCACCCGGATCGGGCACGAAGCCGGTCGCGCCGGCAAAGTGCACGCTGGGATGACTTTTACCCGGCTGCCGATTTACGTATAGACCACTATAGCGGTTGCTGTCGCGACGCGGTGCGGCTCGCCTGCCAAAGTATGCTTACTCCTATGATCGACGACAGTATCGACGCGGCGAACACCGCGATTTTCGCGGCGGAAAAGTCGGCTTGATTTGGAAATGCCTGACCGGCGACGAATAGCGACATCGTAAAGCCGATGCCCGCCAAGGCTCCAGCGCCGCACAAGTGGCCCCAGGAGTATGCATCCGGTTTCACTGCTATACCCGACCATACCGCCAGCGCAGATGCGCCCAGCATCCCCAGGGGTTTGCCCACCGTCAGTGCGGCAACGATAGCGAACATCAGTTGCCCATGACCTTGCATGATGTCCGCGGCCATCGCGACGCCCGCGTTGGCAAACGCAAACAGCGGCAGGACGAGATAGCTGGAACGGGCGCCTGCATGCCGCAACAGTCTGGCCGCGGGCGACTCCAGGCGCTCGTGAATGCCGTCCAACGCGCTCAACGCGGGTAGTGAAGGGCCATGCCGTAACACTTCGCCGCCGGCGGACGCTTCAGCGCCGATGATGGTGTTGGCCTGAGCGATGAGGGCTTTGAGGTTGGGCGGTGGACGAGTCGGAATGAACAATGCCAGGATCACGCCCGCCAATGTGGCGTGCAGTCCGCCGGCGTGTATGCACGCCCACAGCAGGATACCCAGCAGCATATAGGGCGACAGACGGTATACGTGGGCGCGGTTGAGCATTGCCAAGGCGAGGCTGATCAAGGCCGCAGCGGCGAGAAACTCATAATGCAGTGTCTCGGAATAAAAAACGGCGATCACGAGAATCGAGCCGATGTCATCAACGATCGCCGCAGCGGTCAAAAAAATGCGCAATTCCACCGGTACCCGGCGACCCAGCACGACGATCAGCGCAACGGCGAACGCTGTGTCCGTCGCCATCGGGATTCCCCAGCCATGGGCCCACGGCCCTCGAGGGATGACCAGCATGTAGAGCAGCGCTGGAATCAGCATGCCGCCCAACGCAGCGGCAATCGGCAAAGCCGCGGATCTGCGGCTGGCGAGATGTCCGACCGTGAATTCGCGTTTGATTTCCAGCCCCACCACTAAAAAGAAAATTGTCAGCAGGCCGTCATTGACCCAATGCAATAGGGACATGCGAAAGGCTGCATCGCTGAGCGAAAAGCCCAAGGTCTGGGTCCAGAGGGCACGAAAGTCATCGCCCAGCGCTGAGTTGGTCAGCACTACAGCCAACACCGTAGCCAGCAGCAATAACACCCCCGCCGACGGCCCCCAGCTTACGAATTCGAGTACCGCCGATCGCACCCGGTGGCCGAGCGTGCCGAGCATCGCGTCGACGAGCGAATGTTGGTCCCATGGCCCCCGATAGCGCCTACCATTGATAAAGAACGTGGGCGTAATCTTGACGCCGCCGGCTTGCGCGCTGGTGATGTCCGCTTGTACTCGTTGCGCTGCGCGCTTGGTGGCAACTTCAGCTTCGGCGCGCGTCAGGTTCGGCGCCGCAAGATCCCGCGCGACTTCGCGCAAGTCGTCTTCGGTCAGCGTTTCGGAACGGGTCATCAACTTGATATGAGCTTTCCAGAAACGTTCCGGATCAGGCGCCAGTTCCACGAGTTCGGCGGCGCGCAGTGCCAGCTCGTTCCCGGGTATGGGCCGATGCCGGAACACGTATTGCATACGCGTGCCGAAGTGATCGCGCACATCGGAAATAGCTTCGTTGGCCGCTCTGCAGCTCGGGCACGCGTAGCTGCCGTACTCGACCAGCGTGATTTGCGCATTCGTCGGACCGAGTACGTGATCGTAGTGCGGGTCAACAGCGCGATTCAGGCGGTTGTTGGTAGTCGTTTCCGGCACTTGCCATCTCCACTGCAGCGCTGGGAACCAGGGTCAAACGGTTGTCACTCACCTGAAAACACCATTGCGCGGGGGGTGCTAGCATATTATGTGTCAAGTAGACGAAAACCACAGCTTGGCCGAACGGTGCTCGCGCCGGGTTGCAGGGCATCGGTGGCCAGGACAATCGGCCGGCAAACGCCGACTCGGCCGGAGTTCGAAACCGTGACGAATGTTTACGGTCCGCTATGTCGCCGCGTTACATGCTCAGGCATACTTTCCATTAGCGCCTAGGAGGCTGCCGTTGACCGACAATGGATTTCTGAAGCGACGGGCTTTTCTGTCAGCGCTGGTGCTGGTGGCGGTATTTCTCGGCGGTGACGTGCTGATCGCGGACCACGGGAATCTGCAGCGCTGGTGGAGCGACATTGCTTGGACCGCGGCGTCACTGACCGCGGGCCTGCTGTGCCTGTCGGCGGCGTGGCGGTTGCGCGGCCGTCAGCGTCTGGCTTGGGTGTTCTATGGCCTCGGCTGCCTGGCGTGGTTCCTGGGCATGCTGGTATGGGACTACCAGGAACTGGTTCTCGGGCAGGTGACGCCGTTTCCCGGGTGGGCGGACATCGGCTTCCTGGCGTTTGCACCGTTGTTTATGGCGGGCCTGGTGTATCACGCCACTACGGCACCGAACATGGTGTTGACGGTCCGCAATCTGGCGGACGTTGGTCTGATCGTGTGCGCGACCATGATCGGCACCGCTGTGGTGCTGGTCGAACCGCTACGCGACCCGGGCTTGACACCACTCTACAGCATAACCGCTCAGGCCTACCCGGTGCTGTACGTCAGCACGTTTCTATTGGCGTTCCTGGTGCTGTCGCGGCATGCGATAGCACGGAACATCGCCCGCCCAGTACTACTGTTTTTGATGGGAAGCCTGGCCCTGCACGCCTTCACCGACAGCTTGTATGCCTATTCGCTTTTGGATCACAGCTTTCAGCCCGGGAATTATCTGGACACGTTCTGGGTGGCGGCGTTCGCGCTTCTTGGCGTGGCCGCAATCGCGCAGAAGGACGGGCCGGCAACGGCGCCTGCGGCCACGTTGCCGGCGTTGGATGGACCTATGCGGCGGGTGGAGGCCATTTTACTTGCGGGCACGTTGTCTGCGATCGGCATGCTCTCGGTGTTCAACAGCGCCAGCGCGGATGCCGCGCTGTGGCGCAGGGTGGCGCTGTTGTGTACCGCACTGGCGGTGTTTCTGGGGTTGCGGGAGTGGGCGAGTGCCCGTATCCACGGGCAGCTGATGGGCGGCTTGCAGCGATCGGAGCGAGAACTCAGCCGCATCCTCGATAACTTGCAGGACATGTATTTTCGCATCAATGCCGACGGTTGCCTGCAGCACTGCTCGCCCTATGCCGAACAGCTGCTGGGAGTCCAAGCCGACGAGTTGCGTGGCGTGCCTTTCGAGGCGTTGTTCGTCGATAAGCAGGAGGCCGACCGTTTCGCGGAGCTGCTGCATGACGAGTCCGCGATGGTAGACAATTTCGAGGCGCGCTGGAGGCGCGGCGACGGGGCCGAGGTGCGCGTCTCGATCAATGCGCACCGATTGCACGGCGCGGATGTTCCTGTGCAGGTGTGGGAAGGTACGGCCCGCAACGTTACCGAGCAGCGCCGCGCCGAGGCCCGGATGTATCAGCTCTCCAGTGCGCTGGAGCAGACCGCCGATGTGGTGATGATTACCGATCGGGACGGCGTAATCGACTACGTCAACCCGGCGTTTACCGCCATCACCGGCTACAGCCGCGACGAGACGGTCGGGCAAACCCCTAACCTGTTGAACTCCGGCCGCCATGAGCGGCGTTTCTACAAGCGCATGTGGGAGCAGATACTCGCCGGACAGGTATTCAACGACGTTTTCGTGAATCGTCGTAAGAACGGCTCGCTGTATTACGAAGCCAAAACGATCACTCCTGTGACCGGCCCAGACGGCCAGGTGATCAATTTCATCTCCACTGGGAAAGACGTTACCGAGCAGATGGAGACGCAGGCGCAACTGCGGTTCCTGGCCGAGCATGACATGCTCACGGAACTGCCGAATCGGCAGGTGCTGCTCGACCGTATCCGGCAATCGCTCGCGCGGGCCCGGCGCCGGAAGCGGCTGGTGGCAGTGCTGTTCATGGACCTGGACCAGTTCAAGTATATCAACGACAGCCTCGGTCATGAGGTTGGGGACGAATTGCTGGTGCAGATCGCAAGGCGGTTGCTGGCGCAGGTCCGCGAAGGTGACACGGTGGCGCGTTTCGGCGGCGATGAATTCGTAATCGTCGCCGATGACCTCGCTACCGCGGACGAGATCACCGCCATCGCCGATAAGTTGCTGAAGGCGCTGGCACCGACATTCAAGTTCAACGGTATGGAATTTTATGTCACGGCCAGTATTGGCATCAGCGTATTCCCGGGAGACGGCCCGGACTCCGAGACACTGCTGCGCAACGCCGACAATGCCATGTACCGGGCCAAGGAATCGGGCCGCAATGCGTATCGGTTCTATTCGGGGGACATGAGCGCTCGCGCATTCGAACGATTGACGCTGGAAAGCAGCTTGCGAAACGCTTTGGAACGCGACCAGTTCGAACTGTTCTACCAGCCCCAGGTACGGGTCAGGGACCGGAGCGTGACCGGCATGGAGGCGCTCCTTCGTTGGAACCATCCCGAGTTCGGCATCGTTTCACCGGCGGAATTCATCCCGCTGCTCGAGGAAACCGGACTGATTCTCCCGGTGGGGAACTGGGTGTTGCAGCAGGCTTGCGCGCAAATGCGTCGCTGGTTGGATGAGGGAATCGTGCGGGGCCGCATGGCTGTGAACATCTCCGCGCGTCAGTTCACGGATGCGGGCTTTCTCCACACCGTGCAGCGCACGCTCGAGTCGTGCGCGCTAGAGGCCGAGCGCCTGGAACTGGAAATGACTGAGAGCATTTTCCTGCGGGAATCCCAGGCGACGTCCGACATGCTGCGTGCGTTGGACGGGCTGGGTGTGACTTTGGCGATCGATGACTTCGGAACCGGCTACTCCTCCTTGAGCTACCTCAAGCGATTTCCGATCCGGACTTTGAAAATCGATCGTTCGTTTATCCGGGATATTACGGAAGACCCCGACGACGAAGCGTTAAGCGCAGCGATCCTCGCCATGGCGCAACGGCTGGATTTGCGTGTGGTGGCCGAAGGCGTTGAGACCGAGGCGCAGTTGCAGATGCTGCGCACGTTCGGCTGTGAATTGGTGCAAGGCTTTTTGTTCAGTCGCCCGCTGGCGGCGCCCGAAATGGAACTTTATCTAGGCAACGCAAACGCCGCGCGGGCCCTTTCCGGGCGCGAGTAGCGGGTTCTAACGGGCCGACTGTCGCCGACACAGCGGTCGATTGCTTCCTGACCGGTCGCACGAACGCTGAGCGATCACTGGGACCGCTCTGGTGCCGACTTGCTGAGCGCATACCGCACCGAAATTACGTCGCTCTTTCGGCCTTCGGGTGCCGGGTGCTTAGTGCGGCTGCATACGGTGCAGGAATACAGCGTACGCGCACTCGCGCTGTCGCCGGCGCAACGTCGTTCGGCACATCTGCATCAGCTCCGACCCCCCTCAAGCTCCAGGCAGCATACGTTGCAGTACCCCGTCGCGTCGCACGAATTGGTGATACAACGCAGCGGCGACGTGGATGCCCACCAGTATCAGCAGCAGATAATTGGCCAAGACGCCGTGGATGTCCCCGGTCCAACCCCAGCCCTGGGCCCGAGTCGCCAGTAGTTTGGGCATTTCGAACAAGCCGAACAGGGATACCGGGAAACCGCGCCAGGATGCATTGAGCCAGCCCAGGATCGGAACTACGAACAAAAGTGTATAGAGCAGCCAGTGTACGGCCCGCGCGCTGCGCACCTGCCACGGTGGAATGCCGTCCTGCGGCACCGGGTCTCCCTGGATCATGCGCCAGGAGAGCCGCACCACGGCGATCAACAGGATCGATATACCGAACGAGAAATGCAGGCCGATCAGCGTTGTGACTTTTGTATCGCGCCCTATGTGGGGCATGGTCCAAGCGAGCACGAACTGTACGATCAGGAGTGCGACGATCAGCCAATGCAAGAATTTTGCGGTACCGCTGTAGGTGTTCCTGGAAACAGAAGTCGGCATGGTTGTTGGGATCCTTTTATGCCAGTCAGCATCTATGCCCGGACCCGCGGTCGCAGCCCGACCGCGGGCGAAAGGCGTTAGATTGCCATGACTCACTGCCGAGTTGAAGTCGCGTGCCGGGGGAGGTTTTCAAGTGTCGTGGAATTTGATTGAGGCGTGGGCTCCGTCGCAGAACGGTTTGTTCTGCGAGGCGCCGCAGCGGCACAAGGTCACGCGATTGCGGCGTTCGTAATGGAAGCCGTCGCTGCCGAGCAACTGCACACCTCCGCGCAGCCATATCGGTCCTGAGCAGCCCTGTGCCGGATCTTCCACCAACACGATCGACGGTTCCAGATCCGGCTCGATCGGTTCGCCGCTTTCGTTATCCCATGCCACCAGCCGTCCTGAGGGACAATTACCGGCCTCGCGAATAAACAATTCCCGTGCTTGAGGGCGATCGGTTTCGTTGACCAGATTCCAGATCTGGCCGTGGGCGTCGCAAAACCGTGCGAAAGCGCAGAGGTTCTCCGCGTCGGTCAAGGACATCGCAGGCCCTTTCGTCACGGTGGCTTGTGCCCGGTACGACTGGCGGCTGGCGGTCTCGCGGCCATCGAATCCAACCTTGGCGTGGGTGCCATCGCAGAAAGGTTTGCTCGCGCTGTGTCCGCAGCGGCACAGCGCGAACTTGGCTTCGTGTGACAATTGCCCGCGCTGCTCCCAGCCCACGGACTCGCCGTCGCTGTTGGTGCCGATTGACTGTTTTGAAAGCGATAGATCACCGGATACCACATACGGGCCGTCGCGGGTGATTTGGACCTGTGCTGCTGGGGTGGACGTTGGTTTCATCTGCAGTCTCCAGTTCGATTGTGCGCACAGCCTGCGTGCCGGCCGGCGCGATGCTGATACCCTTATACCGGCGGCACGAAGTCCGCACCCATCTTCAGTTGAAGGTCTTGCCCGAACAGGAACGAGTCCATCGACAGCACGGCGTAGGTCATACCCCCGTCGATTGCCGTTGCCGGTCGCATCGAATGGGCGGCACCGGCGGCGACCAAAAGCGGCCAAAAGTGTTCGGGAGTCGGGTGCGCGCGCTGGGCATGGGGGCCAATGGTCAGAGCTTGCAGTAGACGCTGCTGATCTCCTTCGCGTACTGCGTCACGAATCCAGTTCGAGAATTCGACAGCATAGTCCGCAGCCTGCTCGGCGCCGGGGCGGAGCTCGTACAGATTATGGGTCAGGCTCCCGGAGCCGATGACCAATACGTTTTCGCCGGCCAGCGGCGCGAGGCTGCGGCCGAACGCGAACGCGCCTTCTGCGTCGAGGCGCGACGGAAGCGAGAGTTGGACCACCGGCACGTCGGCTTGCGGGTAAAGGTACAGCATGGGTACCCAGGCGCCGTGATCGAGCCGGCGTTGGGGATCGGGCGTTGGGTCCCAGCCGGCGGCCCGCAGGAGTGCCACCGTGCGCGCAGCGAGCGCCGGTCGCCCCGGCGCCGGATACCGGATCTCACGAAGCGCTGGATCGAAACCGCCAAAATCATGCATCGTGTGCGGCTGCGCGGCGCTCGTTACGCGGGGCTGCGCGGTGATCCAGTGCGGGGATATCACCAACACCGCGGCCGGACGCGCCAGGCTGCGCCCCAGCGCCGCGAGGGCCGGTCCTGCAATGCCGGGCTCCAGGGCGAAGGTGGGCGCACCGTGGGCGACGAACAGCGTGGGTAGGTACGTCATGGTCATTGTGGTCCCTGATGATCATGGCACGCTCGCGCGTCCGTGCAACGGTGCGGGCACAGCGAGTCCCGGCGTCCCCGCCAGTGGCGCATCTTGTGAGGTAAATCACAAAATTCTAAAGCACTAATGTTCGATGCCGCTAAACACCCCGACCGACGGTTGCCACGCGTGCCTTTGTAGTGGCCGTCGGTCCTCCGTGCAAAATACGAAAAAGAGGTAAAAACCCATGCAGATTAGTCACTTCAGCCGGATGGCCGGGCTCGCGCTCGGCCTGTGCGCAGGCACGTCATACGCTACCAACGGCATGAACATGGACGGATACGGACCCGTCTCGGCAGCGATGGGCGGTGCAGCCATGGCATACGACAACGGTACCGCGGCCATGATGAACAACCCGGCTACCTTGGGGTTGTCGCAGTCCCCCCACCGCGCCGATCTGGCGCTCGGTTTTCTGGGCCCGGACGTGAGCAGTACCGTGCCTGGCTATCCTAGCGCGCAATCATCCAGCGATGCCTTCTTCATGCCCGGGTTGGGCTGGATCAGCCGCCACGGCGCGTTGGTCTACGGCATTGGAGTCTATGCCCAGGGCGGAATGGGCACGGAATACGGGGCCGATTCGGCGCTGGCAATGGGTTCCGGCGAGCCGGTGCGTTCGGAAGTCGGAGTGGGACGTTTACTGATTCCGGTGGCCTTCGAAGTCAATGATCGATTGATTCTCGGCGGCAGCGTGGACGTGGTCTGGGCCGGCATGGACCTGCGGATGGCGGTCAGCGGTGCACAACTTGGTGGCATGGTGACCGGTTATGACGCCAGTTGGGGCCCGTTGTTCGGTGCGCTCGGCTCGGCCAGATGGGCGCGTTTCGACTTTTCCAATGGCAGCGATTACACCGGTGCCGCCACCGGGTACGGGCTGGCGTGGAAGCTCGGCGCTTTGTACCGCATCAGCCCGGCGTTCTCCGTTGGTGCGTCCTATCATTCCGCGACCCGGCTTTCCGACCTGGAGGGCAATGCGAGCCTGAGCGCCGAGGGCGGTTTTAACGACAGCGGCGAAGTGAAGGTGCGCAATTTTCAATGGCCGGCATCGGCTGCATTGGGCTTCGCCTGGCGCCCGTCGGCGCGCTTGCTGTTGGCGGGCGATGTCGAGCGGGTTTTCTGGGCTGATGTCATGGATCGCTTTCGCATGACTTACCACAGCGCGAGCTACGGCAATCTGGATGTCGAGATGCAGCAGGATTGGAACGACCAGACCGTGCTGCACGTGGGCGCGGCATTCCAGGCGACCAAGGCACTGGTACTGCGCGCGGGTGCCAACCGCGCCGATAATCCGATCCCTGACGCTTGGGTGAATCCGTTGTTTCCGGCCATTGTCGAAAACCATTATTCCCTGGGTTTCGGTTACCGCTTCGGCGGCGGCGGCGAGTTGAACTTCTCCTATACCTATGCGCCCGAAGTCTCCGTCACCAACCGCTACAATGGCACTCGCATCAGTCATGCGCAGGATGCCTGGCAATTGATGTATAGCTGGCGCTATTGATCGCCGGGAATGGCGGGCGGACAAGGTCCGCCCGCCCACCGCCGATTTGAGTTGCCGCGCGCGGGACAACGCGGACTTTGTCATTCAACGCTTGCTGGGCGCCCGATCAGAAGCACAGCAAGCAAGCGCCCTCACCATCCTTCGATCGCCGGGCAAAGGAGCTGTCCCACGCGTTCCTGGCAGCAGGAACGCCCATCGGTTCCACACGCGAACATGGGGTGCGGGCTTCTCGGCCCGACGCGGCCGTCGTGCCAACCACGCCAGAACTTGCCAAAGTACGCATGCACGCTAGACCTAGAGAGGTAGAACCAAGTCGCTTCCGGCTGCCCCGCCGGAAATCCCCGTGACCAAGGCAAGGAGAACGCAATCATGGCGGCATCTAGTGCTGATCTTCATGAATCGGCCGAAGTACTCGGTCCCGAGGTGATCGACCGACACCGCGCCATCGTCTCGATCATGGAAGAGCTGGAGGCAGTGGACTGGTACGATCAGCGGGTCCATAGCAGCGATGACGAGGAACTCGCTGCCATACTGGCGCACAACCGGGACGAGGAAAAGGAGCATGCGGCCATGGTGTTGGAATGGCTGCGGCGCCGGGATCCGGAACTCGACGGGCATCTTCGCAACTACCTGTTCATCGACAAATCGCCGCTGGAACGCGAATCGGAATTGGAGCACGGCGAGGAGGGCGGTTCAGGTGGCGACGGTTCCCTCGGGATTGGCAGTCTGCGGGCGGAGGTGAAACGATGAACGATCTACTAAGGGATCTGGCGCCGATCTCCACTGAAGCCTGGACAGAGATCGAGGAGGAAGCACGACGCACGCTTACGGCCACCCTCGGCGCGCGCAAGTTGGTGGATTTCGTCGGGCCTCTCGGCTGGGGCGCTTCGGCGATCAGCCTGGGCCGGAGCGCTCGCCTGAAATCCGAACCGCAAAAAGGTGTCGAAGCGCGCCTGCGGCGGGCGTTGACGTTGATGGAGCTGCGTATTCCTTTTGACCTTTCCCGGGATGAGCTGGAAGCGGTCGGCCGTGGCGCAGACGATCCGGAACTCGACCCGGTGCGCGAAGCCGCGCGGGCGATCGCCCTGGCCGAAGACAAAGCCATATTTCACGGCTACCGCGACGGCGGTGTCGGCGGAATCGTGGAAGCCGCCGGCGACAGCAAGTGCGCACTCACCGAAGACTATACCGAGTACGTTGGGGTCGTCGGCGAGGCGTTGTACAAGTTGCGTGCGGCCGGTGTCGACGGTCCCTATGCGCTTGCCCTGGGGCCGCGCTGCTATACCGGCTTGCACAAAACACTGGAAGGCGGTTTCCCGGTGATCGAACACGTGCGCAAATTGTTGGATGGCCCGGTCGTTTCCGCTCCGGCGGTGGATGGGGCAGTGGTAATGAGCATGCGAGGCGGCGATTTTGAACTCACCGTCGGCCAGGATTTCTCGATCGGCTATCTCGAGCATAATGCGACGAGCGTGCGCCTCTACTTGCAGGAAAGCTTCACGTTCCGGGTGTTGTCACCGGAAGCGGCGGTGCCGCTGGCGTACTCCGCGTCCAAAAAGTGACCGCGTTCGGAGACCGCTAGGTTCGCTGCGCCGCTGCCGGGCGGCTTTTCCTCTCCCGAGGCCGATAGGAGTACCTCCCACTGTCGCGACTCTATCCCCCAGCACCCGCGATGGCGCGGGCATGGATGTCTTGCCGATACGAGTGCCCCCCACCGGCCCTACTCCGGCCCCCTCGTTGACAGCGGGTCACCCGCTTTATGTAGCTTTTTCGCCGGTGTGCCCAGATCGCCAGGAGCGGGCCTTGACTCTATACTCTACCACAGGGTTTAGACTTCGATTCGGCAGCGTGGAAACCGATATGAACGGATTAAACGGATTAACAGTCGGCAAATTGTCCAAACAGACCGGCGTTGCGGTCGAGACGTTGCGCTACTACGAGCGGCGCGGTTTGCTGCCTGCGGCGCGACGCAGTGCGTCCGGCTATCGCTTGTTCTCGCCCGATACGGCAGGTCGGTTGCGCTTCATTCGCCGCGCTCAGGCGCTGGGCTTTTCGCTGGAAGAAATCGCCGAATTGCTGTCCCTGAGCGATGACCCCGGTAAAAGCGCGGCCGAAGTAAAGCGACTGACCCACGGCAAGCTCGCCGATATCGAACTGCGCATCCGTGATCTGCAGAGGATGAAACGTGGCCTATCGGCGCTCGACCGGCGTTGCTCCGGCCACGGTCCCACCGGCAAATGCCCAATCCTCGCCGCGCTCGCCGACAACGATGATTGAACGGGTCGGCGTAGCGAAGTCCTGGCGAAACGCCCGGAGGAGGCTCTGTACATGAAACGACTGCAGCTTGGCATAGAAGGTATGACGTGCGCTTCCTGTTCCGCCCGGGTGGAGCGCGCGCTCGGCAAACTGTCAGGCGTGGACGAGGCGAGCGTGAACTTGGCGACTGAGCGCGCCAGTGTCGTTTATGACGAGAGTGTGCTGGAACCAAAAGCGATCGTCGATGCTGTGACCGACGTAGGGTACCAGCCGGTAGTGATTGAAATTGAAATCGGAGTCGAGGGTATGACCTGCGCGTCCTGCACGGCCCGGGTGGAGCGCGCCCTCAACAAATTGCCGGGCGTGATCGAGGCCAGCGTGAATCTCGCCACCGAACGGGCCACGGTGCGTTACTTGCCTGCCAGTGTCGGTCCGGACGAATTGGCTGCGGTGATCGAAGATGCCGGCTACGGCACACATCGCCTCGATCAGGTCGAAGTTCAGGACGTAGACGCGCGGCAAGCCGGGCAACGCAATGCCGCCCTACGGTCGATGCGCCGGGACGTTTGGGTGGCAGCGGCCCTGACGGTGCCGGTGTTGGTGTTTTCGATGGGCGCCATGTTCGTGCCGCCCATCGAGCACGTTATGCGGTCTTTGGCACCGACCGTGTTTTGGGACTGGCTGCAGGCGTTGCTGACCACGATCGTGTTGTTCGGTCCCGGGCGGCGTTTCTTCCGGCCGGGTTGGATCGCCTATCGGCATTTGTCCCCCGACATGAACAGCCTGGTGATGACCGGAACCGGGGCCGCTTGGTTGTTCAGTATCCTGGTGCTGCTGTTTCCGGCCTGGTTTCCTGCCGAAGCGCGCAGCCTCTATTTCGATTCGGCGGCGGTCATCGTTACCGTGATCCTGTTCGGAAAGTTGCTGGAGGAGACGGCGAAAGGACGTACCTCCGCCGCGATCAAAAAACTCATCGGCCTGCAGGCCAAGACGGCGCGCGTCCTGCGTGACGCAGTCGAACAGGACGTCCCGGTCGCGCAGCTTCGACCGGGGGATACAGTGGTAGTACGACCCGGCGAACGCCTGCCGGTGGACGGCAAAGTAGTCGAAGGCGAGAGTTATGTCGACGAATCCATGCTGACAGGCGAACCCGCGCCGGTGACCAAGCGAATCGGCGACAAAGTGGTGGGCGGCACCGTCAATCAACACGGCCTTCTGCACGTCGAAGTGACCCAGGTGGGCAAGCACACCGTACTGGCCCAGATCATTCGCATGGTCGAGCGGGCGCAGGGCTCGAAACTACCGATTCAGGGTGTAGCGGACCGGGTCGTCAGAGTATTCACGCCGGCCGTACTCGCCATTGCCGCGGTCACTTTCATTGCCTGGTTGCTGATGGGACCATCGCCTGCAATCACGATGGCACTGGTCAGTGCTGTGGCTGTGCTGATCGTTGCATGTCCCTGCGCCATGGGCTTGGCGACACCGGCAGCGATAATGGTCGGCAGCGGGCGGGCGGCGGAACTTGGCGTGCTGTATCGCAAGGGTGAGGCGTTGGAGACTCTTTCCCATGTGGATACGGTCGTATTCGACAAGACCGGCACGCTGACCGAAGGCCACCCGCGGTTGACTGACCTGGAAGCGGCCGATGGCGATCGCGACGTTGTGCTTGCGCTTGCGGCAGCGGTCGAGCGCGGCAGCGAACACCCCTTGGCGCGCGCCATCGTTCAGGCCGCACAGACGGAAGGGGTGCGGTCGGAGCCGGCCGAAAATTTTGCGGCAATACCCGGCTACGGTGTGCGCGCCAAGGTCAGCGGCCAGGAGGTATTGCTCGGCGCGGCGCGATTCATGGAAAAGGAAGGCATTTTCGTATCTCAGGTTTCCGAGCGGGCTGAGGGATTGTCGCGGCAAGGCAAGACGCCCATGTATCTGGCCGTGGACGGACGAGTGCGCGCCGTTCTGGCCGTGGCCGACCCGTTGAAGCACGAAGCGGCTGCGGTATTGGGCGCTCTGAAAGCGCGAGGCCTGCGCATCGCGATGATCACCGGCGACAATCGACGCACCGCCGAAGCCGTCGCCGCGCAAGCCGGGATCGATGAAGTTCATGCGGAGGTGATGCCGGACGGTAAAGCAGCTGCGATCGCCCAATTGCAGGGACAAGGGCGAAAGGTTGCGTTCGTCGGCGACGGAATCAACGACGCCCCGGCCCTGGCGCAGGCCGAAGTGGGTATTGCGGTCGGTTCCGGTACGGACATCGCAATCGAAGCGGCTGACGTCACGCTGACGCGGGGTGATCTGTCCGGCGTAGTGACCGCTCTGCATGCTGCGCAGCGCACCATGGGCACCATCCGTGGCAACCTGTTCTGGGCGTTTTTCTACAATATTCTGCTGATTCCGCTGGCGACCGGCATTTTTTACCCCTGGACCGGCTGGCATCTGAATCCCATGGTCGCCGGTGTGGCCATGGGATTCTCGAGCGTGTTCGTGCTCGGGAACAGTTTGCGCCTGCGGCGACTGCGCGCTGTCGACTACGGTGGTCCAAGCAACGGGGCCACGACGGAAGCGAGCGCGCACTTGGCCGGCGCGCACCGGGCCGCGCACGGGATCCACTGAACGAATTCAATCGAGACCAAGGAGTTCAAGATGCAAACCACCCTCGAGATCTCGGGCATGACCTGCGGTCATTGCGTATCCGCGGTGACCAAAGCGTTGCAGCAGGTGCCTGGCGTGGACCAGGCGCAAGTCAGCCTTGATCCGCAACGCGCCGTAGTGACGGGCAATGCCGATCCCCACGCCCTGGTGGCTGCAGTGAAAGAGGAAGGCTACGAGGCCAGCGTGCAGTGAACGGCGCCCAGCAGATCGCCTCGGCAGAATTCCCAGCGCCGGCATGACGTCGAAGCCGGTGCTCGTCTACACATCGCCCGGCTGCCCGGACTGCGCAGCGGTCAAGCAATGGCTGCAGCAACAGGGGCTCGAATTCGAGGAACGCGATATCACTGCGCCGGGTATCGCTGACGAGGCGAAATCCCGGTACGGGGTGCGCGTCGCGCCCATCACGGTGATCGGCGATGCGTTTTTCTATGGCACTTTCGCGCAACAACTGCCGCGCCTGAAAGCGGCGTTGGCCGCAGACTGACCGGCACGAGCCGACGGCGCGAGTGTAGAATGGGAAAGGGCGTCAACCGGCGCAACACGATAAGCGCGTCAGGTCCTGCATGAAAGTCTGCGCGCAAAGTTTCACTCCTTCCGCCATGGTGAGATAAGGAATCATCTCATCGGCCAGATCCTGGATCGTGAACCCAGCCCGCATCGCCAGCGCCGCCGCTTGAATGATTTCGCCCGCCTGGTCGGCAATGATATGGGCGCCCAACAGCCGTCCGGAACCGCGTTCCGCGACCAGTTTGATGAAGCCGCGATGGTCGCCGTTGACCGATGCGCGGGGTATTTCACTCGCGGGTAACAGGCGCGCCTCCACATTCAGCCTTTGCTCCCGGGCAGCATGTTCGGTCAAACCGACGCTGGCGACCTGCGGGTCGAGAAAGGTCACCGATGCCAGGGTGTCGAGATCGAGCCGGGCTTCGCCACCGAGCATGTTGATCGCGGCACGTTTGCCGGCCGCTGCGGCTACGTATACGTATTGCGGAAGGGTGGTGCAGTCACCTGCGGCGAAGATATGAGCGCAGTTGGTGCGCATTCGAGCGTCGACCCGAATTCTGTCCTCGGCGTCCGTCTCGACCCCGGTGTTGGCAAGATTCAAGGCCGATGTATTGGCGCGACGACCGGCAGCGATCAACAATCGGTCGCCGCGCAGAATCTCCTGCGGGGTCTGCAATTGGAATTCGTTACCGCTATGTGCGACGGACAGTGCAGCAGTGCCTTCGCGCACGGCGATTCCGTCATTGCGAAAGATCCTCGTCAGCGCCGCACCGATGTCACGATCTTCACGAGGTAGCAGAGCGCTGCGCGCGACAATGGTTACTGCCGCTCCCAGCCGCCGATAGGCCTGGGCCAATTCCACCGCCACGGTCGAACCGCCGACGATCAATAAGTGCTGTGGGATTTCCGGGGAAGCCAGCGCCTCGTTCGAAGTCCAGAAAGGCGTTCCAGCCAAGCCGGGCAGGTCGGGGACATTGGGGCGGGCGCCGGTTGCGATCAGGATGCACTCGGGCCGCACCGTTCGGGTGTGGCCGTCGGTGCGCTCGATGTGCAACGTGTGTTCATCATGAAAACGCGCGTGCCCGGAGAGCCGGCGTATGTTTGCGGACGCCGCCAGTACGTCGGCGTATTTGCGCTGCCGCATTCGGCTCACCAGATCGCTGCGGTGTTCGAGCAGCGCGCGGCCGTTGACGTGGATCTGCTGCTGCACGCCGCGCACGTGGTGCGTCGCCGGAGGGATGCGCGCGGCGTCTCGAATCAGCGCCTTGGACGGGATACAGCCGACATTGACGCAAGTACCTCCCAGGGTGCCGGATTCAACCAGCGTCACCCGGGCGCCATCTTCGGCTGCCCGCAGCGCACACGCGAACGCAGCGGCGCCACTGCCGATAATCGTAATCTGCCTGGGCTTGCCGTTCATCGCGTACACCCTGTGCAGGCGAACCGGAACACGAGTACGGTCGACGCGTGAGCCATGGACGTCCCCACTTATCGAACGGTAGGAGACGCCAGCCTAAGCGCCGTACCGCGGTACGGAGTCAACGGCGGAGCAGCTGGAATCGGCGTTATGTGTCGGGTTCGTCTGACAAGGCGTCCACAATCGGACAGTGGTCTGCAGATCGGTTGGCGTGGCAGGCGCGGATGAGTTCCTGAAGTGTATTGCGCAGGCGACCGAGGTCGTGGATCTGCGCCTGTACCAGCGCCAGCTTCTGTTCAGCCCGTGCGCGCACGTCCACGCAATCGCCATTGTCGAGCTGCAACAACTCGACGATTTCGTGGAGCTTGAACCCTAGGGATTGGGCGCGCTTGATGAAGCGGATGCGTTGCACTGCGGCGGTAGGATAGTGGCGATAGCCGCGGGCAGGTTTCGGCGGCCGGAGCAGCAGTCCGGTACGTTCGTAATAACGGATGGTTTCCACATGCACACCCGCCGCGCGGGCAAGGCGTCCTATGGTGAGTTCGCTCGGCATGGATGTTGAGCTTAAACGGTGCGTGGCGCGCCGCCAACCGCAATCCGGCGGGCGCATGGTTCGGACAAATGGTGGTTCGGGGCCTATGGCGCGCGATGCACGCCATGGCGTCTGTGGTTTGACTTAGATTAACGTATCAGTGCGAGCGCGCTGTCCGCCGCCGTCATGGCGGCCATTACGAACAATGAGGTCAGAATAACTATCACGGCTTTCATGGTTCCCTCCGTTGGCCATGGTAAAGCCCGACCTACATTAGCGCGGCTCTGTTACAAGATCATAAATCGAATCGTACAAATCCTTTAGGTCCGGATCGCTAGGCGGGTCGTAGGGCTCTCTCAGCGCTCCGCGCTCGCGTTCCACAACGTCCTGAATCGCCTTGCGTACGGTGTGTTCTTGGTCTTGCTCAAGATCGTTGTCCATCTTGGTCGCTCTCGGCTAGGGGGACGAAATTTCGCTGGTCGGGACTGGGCTGACCATGGTCCTGACTCGTTGCTGGGAGTGAGAGTATTAGCCAGATGGGCCGGAATCGAAATAAGGAAATGGTGTAGGCCGCACGTGGAGTGCAATTCGTCAAATGTGTTACTATACAGGTCGTTGTTCCGATTCTTCAGCGTAGAGCTGGTTCTATGATGATCGACAGTCGTTGTCGTCTTCCACGTACCTTCATGCTCGATACCCGTAGTTCGAACAACGCTTTTATCCCCGTCGGTCATTACTGGATCCGTTTTTCGTGACGGAGCGCTACGATCGTCTGTCGCGTGCGGATCTCACTGCGCGCTTGCGCGCCGAAATGGAGGCTCTGCGAGACGGTTCGATGACCGACGCGGAGCGGTTGGCGCACGAGCTGTGTGTGGGTCAGCTTGAGCTGGAACTCAAAAATTGTGACCTGCACGACGCGTCGCGACAAGCCCAGGACGTGCGTGAAACGTTGGATGAAGCCGTCGAAACCGCAGCCAACGCGATACTTGAGCTCGACGGTGAAGGATCGATCGTCCGGGCGCGAGGCGCTACCGAAAACTTTTTTGGTATCTACGACGGCCGATTGGTCGGCCGACCTCTCGCGGAATTGGTACACGATGCAGACCGTTGGAAATTGGCCAGGCACCTCAGTCTGATCCGGGCCGGAGAGCAGAACAGTGCCATGGAATTACGCTTGCGTCATACCAGCGGTCGACTGGTGCGCGCCAGTTTGGACAGCCGGACTTTTGCAGACGAGAGCGATGGTCGAAAGAGTTGCCAAATCCGGCTGGTGGACATTACACAGCAGCGCCAGGCCGAGGCCGAAGCGCGACGTCACATCGGCACCATTTCCCGGGCTGCCCGCTTCAACGCACTAGGCGAAATGGCATCCGGTGTGGCTCACGAGCTGAGCCAACCGTTGTCGGCAATCGTCGCTTACGCACGTGCCGGTCAGCACCTGCTGAAGGATGATCGGCCGAACGCGGCGGCGGAGTTGGAGCTGAGTCTGGAGAAAGTCGCGCGCCAAGCCGAACGGGCTGGCGAAGTCATACGCCGTATTAGAAGTTACGTCCGCAAAGAACTTCCGCATCTGCGACCGCATACCGTGGCAGGATTGCTGCAGCATGCCCTCGCGGTGGTCGACGACGATATACAGGATGCAGATATCGCGATCCACGTCGAAGGTACGGACGACGATGTGTGCGCGTTGGTAGACGCGATTTTCATCGAGCAGGTCTTGGTGAATTTGTTGCGCAATGCCATAGAGTCTGTATCCGACGCTCGCCCCTACGGTCGGGAAATCGCCATTCGCGTCGCGCAGTCGACCACTGGGTGGATTCAAGTCTCTTTGACGGATAACGGCAATGGATTCGGAGAAGGCGATTTGGAGCAATGGTTCATGCCTTTCGTGTCGGGGCGCAGCGGTAGCATGGGACTCGGACTTTCACTGAGCCGTTCGTTGGTCGAGGCCCACGGTGGCCACCTGTGGGCGGAACCCGTTGCCGCGGGCGGTGCTCAGGTTTGCTTTACTATTCCCACGGAATCAGCTTCATGAATCAGCCCGAAGATGACAGAATCGTTTGCGTCGTCGACGACGACGAGGCAATGCGCGACGCACTGGACGCGCTGTTGCGTTCAATTGGACTGAAGGTCGAAACCTACGATTCTGCCGGTGGATTCCTGGAACAGTTCGATGCGACGCGCACCGGTTGCCTGCTGCTGGATGTCCGGATGCCGGGAATGAGCGGCATTGATCTGCAGCGACATCTAAACGACGAGTTCGGCTTCATACCCATCCTGCTCATCAGCGGCCACGCCGATGTTCCCATGGCGGTCGAAGCCATGAAGCGCGGCGCGGTGGATTTCATCGAGAAGCCGATCCAAGGCGATCTGTTGCTGGATCGCGTGCAGAAATGTTTACGCCACGATGCGGAACGACGCCGCGAGCAAGCCAAGCTCGATGAGTTGCACGGCTTGATTGAAAACTTGACCGCGCGGGAGCGGGAAGTGGCCGACCTGATCGCCGAAGGCCTGCCCAACAAAACCATCGCGTCGCAGTTGGGGATCAGCGTCAAGACCCTGGACGTTCACCGTTCCCATATTCTTGCCAAATTGAAACTTCGTACCAATGCCGAACTGGTCCGCGTGATGCTGGCGGCCCGTCTCGGTTCCTGATAGATTTCAATCAGTTGAGTACATTCCCTGTCGGGCCACCCGGAATAAGGGATTCTCCTATTCCTCGCATGCCGCCGGGCCACCATACTGACGACTCTGGATTATCCGGGCCCGGCCATCTGAGATGCTCACAAGCAACGGATCGTCAGCGCTTGTCGAACGCGGTTCAATGCCGCGAGTGCGCCTGTTCCTGCGGGGCGCACCGTTGGCGGTGGCGGCAGTGAATCGCATCAATGCAGACGGGTTGGTTGTTCGGCTGTCCAATCCCAGCTTGGCGTTGGGAACCTATGTCGAAATCGCATTGCCGGGTACCGCAGTCGAGGGCGTTGGGACCATGGTTTCCCAACATTCGAGCTGCGACATCGGCCTCATTTTTGTCTCATGGAGTCCGCAATTGTTCGATTTGATCGTACGGCTTGCGGGTTTCCGACACGCCGGTCTTGCCGATGCCTGACGCCGCAAATGCAGGCCGGGGAGAAGCAATCGCGGGTGCATCGTCGCTGCCGGCGACGGGGAGTACTGACAAATGAAGTCGACGACCGTGATTTCGAGTCGCGTCAAGGATCTGGATACGGGTCTGCATTTGCAGGACGCCGCCCACCGCACGATTCTGGACGCTTTTCAGGATCATGAAGTTGATACGTTCGTTGGACCCTATGTCTTGTTCGCGCGCCGCAAGCAGACCGCGTGGCTGTTGGACACGAACGAGGGTTTCGCCTTACCGCTGATGCACCCCGACATCGATCTGGACTTGAACGAACATATCGTTGAGGATAGCGGAAAAGTTACCATTCACTGGACTCACCGTTACAAGGTCGGCTCCGATCAGACTGTTTCCGTTGAAGACGCTGAGGGTAACGCGGAAGTCGTACGTGGCTACCAGATGGATCCAGCTCTGTCCGCCCACAGCGCTTAGGTACGCTCCCCGCAAATCAAGCCGCCTTTCACTGACGCGGAACCGCGTATAGGATTGCCGCCGCCGACGGAGGCGCCGCCTGCCGAGCTTTACCCCCACGCTTTCCGCTCGACCAGCCTTAGGCATTACACTTCTGTGGATATTCGAGTGTCCACCGGTGCTGTGCATCGTTCGTTCTGAAAGCCCAGGATCACGCGCGAGAGTTCGTGGTTCATCTGCCACTCATCCACGACCCCGAAGTCTCTACCCGAAAGCGCATGCCGAGCGATGCGCCGGCGCGCCATTTCAAGGCCTGATCCGTCGCCGGGTCACGCCGAATCGTGGAAGCTGCCGGCTTGTGCTTGGGACTGTGACGCCGCCGGTCAGCCGCTGGGCGTAACCACCATCGGTCGACCTCGCACGCAGTAGTTCATCGCCGAGTGACCTAGCGCTGAGCGCGCATCGGCGTATTCGGTTCAATCGACCCTCACGTTTCATGTGCTTGTCACTTGTTCACAACAATTGGCCAATAGCCTGGTGCCCTTCAGATACGGGTTCAGTTCGCAATTCGTCTGAGCCGTGCAGCCAACCACGTTGAGGAGCAATTCGTGAAGTCCAATAAAACGCTTACCATAGGCGCGCTGAATCTGGCGCTAGCCGGCGCGCTCGCCGCGCCTGTCGTCGTGCATGCTCATAATGATCGCCGCGACGATCATCATGAGCATGGTAGCAAAAAAGATTTCGGCGTCATGCGGGATCGGTTGCTGGATGCGCGCTCCATGCAGTTGCTCGGGATCAAAGGGGCATTGGACAGCGCATCGACGCGCAGCGTGGATGCCGTCACCGCAGAAGCCGATCCGCGTACTTTGGTCACTGTTGCCGACAGCCTGCGCGTCCGTGTGGTATCGGCGGATCCGGCCCTCGGTGCGAATATCGATATGATGACCTTGTGGCCGGCCGAGCACCCGACGCACCTGATTGTATGCAACGAGCAGGGGCCCGCCGAGCCCGGCCTGCAACGGGTGCGGTTGTCTGATGGCAAGGTGGACACGATTTTGAGCGGTACTTCTTCCTGCGATCCGGCCCACACGACGCCATGGGGCACCGTGGTCTTCGGCGAAGAGGCGGGCAATACCGGTACTTTGCTAGAAATTATCGATCCGCTGCATACCACAGGCGTGGTCTACGACCGCAGCACGGGGACGTTCAGTGGCGCCGACGCCACTCACATTACGGAACGCCCGGCCATTGGACACCTGTCGTTCGAAGGCGTGGCTGTATATCCCAATGGTATTGTCTATTACGGCGACGAGAATCGGCCGTCCAGGGGCGTGCCGGGTGGCGCCTATTTCAAGTTCGTGCCGAGCGTGCCCTGGAGCGGCGGTGCGCCCATCAGCAATCTCGACCAGTCACCGCTGGCCTCCGGTAGCGTCTTCGGACTGCGCCTTGGTACGCGCAGCGGCAACACCGATTATGGCCAGGGCAGTAACACCGGCCGCGGCGTCTGGGTTCCGGTGGTTAACGCCTATGACGGCGATTTGCGTGCCGCGGCGGCGGACTTGCAGTTGACCGGATTCTATCGTCCGGAAGACGCGAACGCCGATCTCAAGCAGCTGGCGAAGGGCAATGTTCGTTTTTGCGCCAATAACACCGGCAATGAAGAAAGCGATCGTAACTGGGGCGATACCGTATGCATAACCGACGGTACTCTGGACGAAGCGCTCAGCAATACCGCAGTTCCGGAACTGCAGCTGTTCGTGGTCGGAACCAAGGACTTCGCGATGATGGACAACATCGCCTACGAACCCCGCCGTGGCAATTGGGTGATGCACGAAGATCGCGACGCCGTGGGTATGAGCGGTGAGGGCTATCCGTTCAACAATAGTATCTGGATGTGTCTGGAAGACGGCAGCGATGTCGACACCCTGAGCGACGGCTGCTTGCGCATCGGGACACTGAACGATCTGAGTGCAGAATCCACCGGCGGATTTTTCGATGACCGGGGCAAACATTACTATTTCAGCGTGCAGCACAACGTCACCGGCCACGGTGTAATTGTCGATCTGACGGGCTGGCGTTGATTGATCGGAAGAAATCCTGCCGGCGCGGTTGCGCCACGATGCAGGAGTACGGGGGGCGCGATGCGCCCCCGCTACTTCCCAGCGTCCGAGCCACGTGCTTCCCAAGGTGGAATCGGCGTGAATTTCTCCACCAGAAAGTCAATGAACACCCTGACCTTGGGCGACAAGTGCTGGCGTTTAGGGAATACCGCCAGGATCGAGGCTTTTTCGTGTATATACTCCGGCAACAGCGCCACGAGCCGGCCTGCGTTGAGGTCGGGCTCGATCAAGAAAGTCGACAATCGCGCGATACCGACGCCCGCGAGCGCGGCATGGTATAGCGCATCGGCGCTGTTGGTTTCGAAATTACCGGGCACGTCCAAGATCCGGGCACCCTCTGGTTCTTCGAATTCCCATTCATTGAAGGTCGACACGGTATATAGGCGCAGGCAATTGTGGTGCCGTAGATCATCGGGCGTTTGAGGCGCGCCGTGCCGGGCAATGTAGGCGGGCGCCGCGCAAATCACACGCCGGTTGACCGCCAAGCGTCGCGCCACCAAGGACGGATCCGTCAACTGCTCGGTAAAGCGGATGGCGACATCGGTGCCTTCTTCGACCAGGTCGACGTGGCGGTCGGTGACTTCGAGATGTACCTGTAGGGCCGAGTAGCGTTCGAGAAACTCGGGGATCAGTGGCAACACATGATGTTTGGCGAACGCCACCGTCGCCGCCACCCGAAGGCTGCCCTTTACCGAGCCCTGGCTGTCGCTGATCCACTGTTGCGCCTCGTCCAGTTCCGCCAGTACGCGCACGCAGTGTTGGTAGAACTCCCTGCCTTCCTCGGTGAGGCTGATCTGGCGCGTGGTGCGGTTCAGCAGGCGCATGCCAAGGCGGTTTTCCAGTCGGCTGATTTGCTTGCTGACTGCCGACGGTGTCAAGTCCAAGGCACGCGCAGCAGCCGAGAAGCCGCCTTCCTGCACGGTTCGTGCGAAAGTCACCATTTGCGCTGCCAGTTCCATCAATCTCCGCTTGTGATTGCGGGGCACAGCTGCTGTGCCCAGAACACCACTAATGTTTAACGCGCATGCTCGCTATAGTAATCCGAGCATCCGGTTTGATACCGGGCAACCCAGGAGCGCAGCCACTATGAACACCGAGTGCCGACGAGCGAAAGAACTTTCGCAGACGTCCGAGCAGCTCGAATGGCACATATGCCATGCACAGCAGCAACGTAATGAGACCATCGCGCGCACCATCTTGAGGCTGTTCGCGCTGATGGGACACAGCTCCCGACATCTGCTGTGGCGCTCCGCTGCATGGTGCAGCGGTGACAGAACACGCCACGCTGAAGGCCGATGCGAATAAGCAGTCGCCGATTTTGGTTCGATCCGCAGCAAACAGTTTAACGGCAACCGGCTCCTCCTTTTATGCCCGCCTCCCCGCGGGCATTTTTTTGCCCGGACCTTTCGTAGGTTGCGGGATTGTACTTTCTTGAACCCCCATATGGCACCGATCCGCAAGTTGATAAGCCAAGAGCGCAATCTATATTGGCGCGGTAGGTGGAAACATCCATCGCAAGTGATTGAGCAGCGGCCTGGTTTAGCCGCGAGCGCGCGCAATTCAGGCACGAGTGTGCCGCCATCTTCGGCTACGGCCGGCAACCAACACGTCGAGCGAACCCGTTGCACTACATCCCATGCGGCGCGCTCATCCCGTGATTTGGCGCTGTTGCGCGTTGGCGGGAGCTTTGGCGACAGGATTTCGCTGACTATTTCAAAAGGAGCAGACACCCGTGAACCACACCATCGATTGGAAAAACCGGCGCCGGAATCCGCTGAAGATCCTGGTGCAGGACTTTGGCTGGGTCCACCTCGGTCTGGGGCTGTTCGGCAACGCAGCCTTCTTCGTTGGCAGCATTCTGTTTCTGCCGCAGTTCGAGCCCTACAAAACCATTGGCGTTTGGCTCTTCATCGTCGGCTCATTTTTCATGTTGCTGGGCGCGGCTGGCCGCCTTATGGTCGACATCTATGATGAGGAGTAGCCCAGCGCCTTCGCCGTCCAAAGCGGTTCTAGAGCCCCGAGATGCGCGCGGTCCAAGGCGCCCCCATCGTTGCGGCTGGCCGTCAGGCCGTTGCAGCGCGACCGCTCAAACGCGCGTAGACCGTCGCCAGACCATTTTGATCTCCTACGTTCCCAGGGAAAATCACAACGGGCAGGTCAGGAAAGCGCGGGTGATTCTCCGGGCAACGGACTACTGAGCAACCGGGAAGGATCTGGCCGAGTACGCGCGCGGTGCGCAGGTCCAGCCCATCGCTCAATACATCGTTCGACGTGATACCACCTTTGCTGATGAGAAAGCCAAGGGTCTGCGGTAGACCGCGCACGACATCCATGAGCAAGGCGGAAACCGTTTCACCGAACGCCAAGCGGGCTTGTTGATTCGAAAACTGCTTTTCGCTGCGGCTGGTGAAAATGACCGGCGTGCGGTCATCGGCATGTGTGGCGTTGGCGCGCTCGAGCACTTCGGCGAGCAGCAGATCGCGTTCGGTCGCAATACGCTCGACCTCGACTTCGACCGCAACCGTTTCCGGCATCGCCAACAGGTGCTGCAGTTGTTCGGTCGTTTTGCGCACATGGGACCCGACGATCACGGCTCCCGCGCGGCTGCCGCGCACGTAGGATGACATGTGATCGGCCGTGACCGGTTGGGGCGGCAACTGGCTCAGGGAGGTCAGCAGACTGGCGGCGCTACGAAACAGATAGCGCTTGCCGGCGCTGGCGGCCTTCATGAGCTGTTCGCAGAAATGATCCAAATCGCTTTGACGCTCGCCGTCCACGACGCAGCAGACATTGCCTTGCAATGCCATCAGCCGAGCAAGGCTGTCGCCGCGCACGTCGGCCAGCAGAAAGCGCTCGACCTGGTCTGCATGGATACGCCCGGCGGTTTTCTCCTCGACGTAGTCCGGCAGATAGCTATGCCGAAAGCCGAACACCGAATCCTTGGCGAACTCGGTTTCGTGCACCGGCACGTCCCGGCCGTCGACTATCAGATAATGCACGCTGTCGCGGGTGATGCGGCCGCCTTCGAAGAAAGCGGGCACCAAAAAGTGAGCATCGAAGGGCCCCAACGCCCTGGCGATCACGTCGGTCTCCACGGGATAGTGGCCGCGCAGCGTGGAGTCGGAGCGGCTGACCAGAATCGGGTTTATCCCGCGACCCTCGGCCTCGAGCCGCGCCAATGCCTGGCGCAGGTTGCCGCACACTTCACCCGTAATCTCGCTGGCCCGCTGAGCCGAAAGCCCGCGGGTATTGGTGAGGACGAAAAACAGGGGCGCGTCATCGATCAACGCTTCGAGCAACGTGTCGACGTCCCAACGGGTCAGCAGCAGGCAACTGTGTACCGTTTGCGAACCCGTCGGGTCGTCATCCAGGACAACGATCTTGGTGTCGGTCATGAAGCCAACAGGCGGCTCGCCCGTTGCACCAGATCATCGGCGGTCAGACCGTTGAACTCGATGAGTTCGCCGGCGGAAGCCGTGGTTTCACCGCGGCGCCAAGTGAACAGATCGCGTTTGGCAGCACGGCTGCGCACCAGCACCGGTTCCAGCGGTGCGCCCGGTCCGCCACTGACTGCAAGCAGCAGATCGCCGTCGAACAGAGCGTGGAACTCGGCATCATCCATGAACTTGCTGTCCGGCTCGGAAACCGTGTTCCAGGCGACATCCTCGGCGCGATACAGCCGGCGCGGATTGACCACTGCGTTGATGCGCACCCGGTAGCCCTGTTGTTCGAGGCGCTGTTTGGCTTCGAACACCGGTAGCAGAATCATGTCGCCGGTGACCGCAAACACCACTGTGCCGCGCGTACCGATCTGGCTTTCGTACAGGGTGATCGCGCCCCGTTCGATCGCCTCGCGGGACTGATCGAGCGTGATGTGAACCGGCAGCGCACTCTTGGAGCCGATGATGACCATGCCCTTGTTGAAGCTGTTGACAGCCCATTCGTAGGCCACCTGAATCATGTTGGCGTCGCACGGGAACAACGGATAAACGTTGCCGTTGCGCATCATGGCGGCGAAATAGTTTTCCACTTCCGGGCGCTGATGGGTCCAGCCGTTGCGACCCTGTTCCAAGGCGCCCGCGGTGAACATGCAGACCACGGAAGGCGTGCGTCGACGCAGCTCGGCCATCGCCTGCGTCACCGTTTGCACGATGGGCAAGCCGTTGATGGCGAAACTTTCATAGGACAGCCACAAAGAGCGGGAACCAAACAGCGCCAACCCGGCCGCGAGGCCCGCGCACGCATCTTCGCTCAGCGGTTCATACACCTGGCCGTTGGGGCCCTGGTTGTACAGTTCGTCTTCGGTGGGGTGGCGGATCTGCAGTGCCTCATTGATGTTCTTCATGCCGGAGGCTTCGTTGCCGTCGGCATTACTGACCACGAAACGTGGATCGGCTTTGCCCACGGCGGCGACCAAAGCACCCATGGCGGTGGAAGGCACTTGCTTGTCACCGACTTTGAATTCCTGCAGCGGCAGCTCACCCAAGGACGCCAGTTCCAATACCGATTCGGTGACCGAGGTGCGTGCCGCCGGACCGCCGCCGGCGCGTT
Organism: uncultured Gammaproteobacteria bacterium; assembly: GCA_963773585.1. GTDB lineage: Bacteria > Pseudomonadota > Gammaproteobacteria > JASBUN01 > JASBUN01 > CAVXJN01. The sequence continues at coordinate 90,758 of CAVZBR010000008.1, read as the reverse complement.
CGAAATTGTCGCGCACCAGTTTCCAGCCTTTCGGTGACAACGCACGACGCTTGAGTGCGTCGATGATGTGGGGCTTGTCGAGCGTGTCGACCGGATGCAGGTTGTGGGACTTGGAACCAACGGTATGCACACCCGCGCCTTTCATCTGCTTGAGAATCACGGCGGTGAGCTTACCGTTAAAAGCATTGTCGGCAGCGCGTTGTAAGGCGTCGAGCACGGCTGCGGTGAACGCCAGCCTGCGTTCCATCGAAAACCGAGTGCTGTCGGCATAGGCGCCATCTTGATTGCTGTCGTCGAATTCCTTGGCGTCGATCAGAATGACTTCTTCGAACCCATGGCCGTACCAGTAGCTCAGCATTTGCTCATTGCTGAAGCGCGACACCATGGAGTGGTGTTCCTGACTGTAGCCGTTCCACACCAGCACCGGCAGGAAGTTGGTGGACTTCGGATAGGCGGTGTGGAAATGCATCATCGACGACAACACATAAGGTTCGCCCATGCCGCCGTCGCCCAAGGTGAACGGGAACAGCTTGTCGGGATGGAGCAGGGCGCCGGCCATGGCGAAGTGCTGGCCTTGGCCCAGGGGGCCGGCGGGGGCGAGGATGCCCGGGATGGCACCGGACAAGTGACCCAATAATCCCTCGCGCTCGCGAAAGCGCGCGCACAATTCTTCGACCGTGGCGATGCCCATGTCTTCCAGGGACCGGTCCAGGAACATGGCGCTGTAGAAACCAGGCGCGTGGTGGCCGACTTCGGTCACGATGTTGGTGTGTCCCAGCATCACCAAGCCAGCGTAGGCCTCGGCGCTGCTGGCGAAGCCACCCGGATGGCCGGAAGCCTTGGAACCGGTGACTTGCAAGGTGAGATAGCGCAGCGCTTCGGCACCCAGCAACGTTTGATACACCACTTTCGGATCCTTGTGATCGAGCACTGCGGTTTCGCCCGCCGCGATGGCCGGTTGCGCGCCATAGCGGGCGAAGTCCTGCCACTCGTCGCCAAAGTATTGGATGCCTTGGGTGAAGCCGGCGGTCGCTTCGGGTTGCATTTTACTGGCGGTGCTCATCGCGTCTCTCCCTGGAGAACGGCCCGCGCGGAGGAACCGGCGGTGCATGATTGAAACGGTACCGGCCCAAAAAGCATTTTACAAGACAAGAACCATTTCGTATCATGAAAAACATGAAACGCAATAACGCCAGTTCCATTCAGGTCATAGAGCGCATGGCGCGGCTCCTCGATGCGGTCTCCGCCTACGATCACCCGGTCACTCTGAAGGTGCTGGGCGCCGATACCGGCCTGCATCCGTCCACGGCGCATCGCATTCTGGCGGCGATGGTCAATGAAGGCTTTGTCGAACGAGATGCCCGCGGCGCCTATCGCTTGGGCTACAAGCTGGTGCAACTCGGCTGCCGGATGCGCGGTGATGCCACCGTGGAGCAGGTGGCGTTGCCGGTAATGGAAGCACTGCGCAATCAAGTGGGCGAAACCGTCAACCTGACCGTCAGGGAAGGGGACGAAATCGTGTACGTTGCGCGTGCCATCGTCACCACCCGTATCATGCGTGTCGAGCAGGTCATCGGCAGCCGCGCGCCGCTGCACGTCACCGCCGTGGGCAAACTAGCTCTGGGAGAATTGGACGCGACCGAGATACGCGCTTACGCGTCGCGCACTCGCCTGCCGCGCTTTACGCTCAACACCATCGTCGATCCTGAAAGACTGATCAAAGAAGCGCAGTACTGCCACGGCGAAGGCTTCGCGCTCGACAACGAGGAAGCCGAAATGGGCGTCGGTTGTATCGGCGCCCTGATTCGCGATGGCAGCGGCAACGCGGTGGCGGGGCTTTCAGTATCTGCACCCATGGACCGACGCCGGGAGGAATGGATCGCACTGGTGATGGAGGCCGCCGGCGAGATCTCGGAACGCCTCGGTTACCACGCACAACGCGAACCAAACGTTTCTCCCATGGTTAGCCCGCCGGTTGGCGCGCGCAGCTAAGCGCAGGTTAGCCGCACCCTGATCGCGCGGTTCGCGTACGATCGTTAGCGAATTGCTCCCCAGCCCATTTCTGGTTTACGACCGGCTGCCGGCCTCCGGTTGGCCCCGGTATCGCTGACACTGCCCACCCTACCTGATCGAGCCGTTGCCAGGGTTCGCCGGTGCCAGGAAATCCAGGCATGAGTTAGCGCATAGTAATAGGCTAAAGTTGTTGCCATGCTGCCGTTATCGGGCCGAGACCGACCGGCGAGTTGGGCAAAAACTACCCACTACCGCGGTGAGGTGACAGCTATGCGTAAACGAATCAATCGTCTATTGGTTGGGGCCTACACGCTTGCGACCCTGTTTGCATCCTCGGTTGCCGCCGCTCAACTGGTGCTAACGGCCCGCCCCGCGAGACCGCTGATGCCGGTCAGTCGCTGTACGGCCCCTTGGCGGACCATCTGAGCGCATTGCTGGGCGATAAGGTCGCTTACGCTCATTCTGCCGGCATACCTACGAGCGCAATATGCGCGCCGGCAAGTACGACATCATATTCGACGGACCGCACTTCGCTGCCTGGCGAATCAAGAAGGGGTTCGTTCCGGTGCGCGGCGGTATGACACAACTCGCTGCGAAAATCGAAGGCGGCGAATGTGTAACCGGTGTCATGCGCAGTGATGTCTATGAAAAGAAACTCGGTGACGGTCAGCGCCAATCCATGCACGTCCTGACCCGTAGCAAACCGCTCACACACCAAGGCATCACCGTCAGCAGCCGGATCGATGCGGCCGCACGCCAGAGGTTGGCGGCATCGCTCAGCAGCGACGACGGCCGCAAAGCCGCGGCGCCACTGCTGGCGCGTTTCAGCGCCAATGGATTCATGCCCCCGAGCAGGGCGACTACGCCGGACAGAATCTGCTCAAGCAGAATGTGGTGTACGGTTGGTAACGGGGACGGACGCGTGGGTTGCTGCGGTACTCGCCGCCACCGGCTTGCGCCGGTCCCGGGCATCGGCGCATTGCGGCGGTGTCGCATTCAACCGCCACAATTCCAAGCTTTGGCGCCATTCGCGCCCGGCTTTCGATGATTACTCAAGTACGCCGGGAGTATGACTGGCCGTCTGCGCGGCCCAAGCCACGGTTGCCGCGCTGCTCGTCGGCAGTGCGGCAACCGAAGCGGCTCATTGATTGTGCTCGTGGGCCGTTTTCAGCATGTTGTAGTAGAGTTCCAGGATGCGGACCCGATACGGGTAAACGGTTTTGGCGAACTCCGTTTGCGAGTCCAATACTTTCTTAAAGAACGCGTTGTCTTTGGCGTATTGAGCGGTGATTTTGCGCTCCGAGGCGATGAACTTCGGATAGTAGTCCGCAGGCGTGGTTTCCACGTGCACGCCGTCTTTTTCGACGAACTGCTTCAGCGCCATGGAGTTGTCGTAAATGTTCGCGTTCAGGGTTTCCGCGACGTTCGCCATGACCGCGACGCGGATGATTTCCTGGAGATCCGGCGGCAGTGAATCCCAGAACTCTTTATTGAAAATAATCTGCCCGACGTCGGTTTGTTGGTGCAGCCCTTCCAGATAGTAGTACTTCCAGATTTTGGACAGCCCGAGGTTGCGATCGTCTGCAGGTCCGATCCATTCAGCGGCGTCGATCACGCCACGCTGTGCGGACGGGACGATGTCGCCGCCGGGCATGGCCACGGCCGCCACACCCATGTCTTTGTAAGTCTGGCCCGGTATGCCGGGGGGTGCGCGGTATTTGAACTTGGCGAAATCTGCCATGTCTTTGATCGGCTGCTTGAACCAGCCAAGCGGGTCCGGTCCCATCGGTTGAATCAGGAACGCTTGCAGATCCAGATGCATGACGTCGTGCAGGAACTCCTGATACAACTTTTCGCCACCGCCCTGATAGTACCAAGCCACCAGGCTGCGCTGGTCGAGGCCGGTGCTGGCCGGTGCATTGCTGAACAGGACGAACGCCGAGTTTTTACCAGACCAGTAATTGCCCCAGGCGTAGCCGGCCTTGACGACGCCGTTATTGACCGCATCCAAGATCTGGAACGGTCCCACTACGGCTCCGGCCGATAGAACTTCGGCCTTGAGCCTGCCGTTCGACATGGTTTGAATCTGCTTAGAGAACCGTTCCAGCAGCTGGAAATAAAGGCTGGAAGACGGCACCGCGGTCTGTATAGAGAACTCGTACACTTTCTGATCCGCCGCTTGCGCAACTGGTTGAGCGAACAGCGCGATCAACCCGATGGCAAGTATGTGCCTCAGACTTGTCCGTTTGGTTTTCATATGAGTTCCTCCTGTGGTTGCCTCTTTGGCCGGAGATCGCCAGCGGTCACCGGTTGGAGGCTGTCGTTCGTGCGTACATGATCAGGTTGTGTTTTTTGTTTCTCCTGTGATTACCGTTACTATCCCTGTGTTCAGGTTCGCCAATGCGGAACCGGCCCTGACGTTGAAAACTTCGGAATGAAATGGCGCGCTCGCGCCGGTCTACTCCAATCCGGTGACGCTGGGCAGCCACGACACCAGAATCGGAAACTTGATCAGGAGCACGACCACAATCAGTTGCAATGCCACGAACTGCACCATACCGATGTAGATGTCGCGCATTTTCCACTGCGGAACCACACCTTTGAGAAAATACGACGACAGCGCCATCGGCGGCGTCAGCCAAGACGTCTGCAGCGTGACAGCGACCAGGATGCTGAACCACAGGAGATCGAAGCCGAGCTGTTTCACCACCGGCAAGACGATCGGAACTACGACCAGGACGATGGGAATCCACTCCAGTGGACCGCCGAGTGCAAAGATCAACAGCAGGATCAAAATCAACATCATGGTCGGCGAAGCCGGTATGGAGGTCAGCAAATCGGTCAACAGTCGGCCGCTGCCCAGGCGTGAAAACACGGCGCCAAAAAAATTAGCCGCGCCGATCAGGAACATGATGAACGCGGTGGTTTCCATGGTCTTGAACACGGAGATTTTCAAGCGCTGCCAACCCATGCGCCCGTAGGCCAACGCAAGGATCAAAGACGCGGCGGCCCCGGTCGCTGCCGCATCCGTCGGGGTGGTAATCCCGGCAAGGATCAGCCCCAACGTCATGGCGATGACGAAAGCGATCGGCACCACGCCCAGTATCAGTTCCCGAAGCTTTTCACTCGCCGATGCGGCGCGCTCGTCACGCCCGAGTGGCGGACCGAGCTTTGGATTCAGATGGGCACGGATCAGGGTATATGCGACATAGACGACGGCCAGAATCAGTCCGGGAATCACGGCTCCCGCGAACAGCGTCGATACCGGAACGCCTACCAAAGGTCCCATGACGATCAGCATGATGCTGGGCGGAATCAGGATTCCCAGCGTCCCGCCCGCGGCGATGGCGCCTGCCGACATGCGCGTGTCATATCCGCTACGGATCATCATGGGCGCCGCCATGACGCCGAGCACGGTTACAGAAGCGCCGACAATGCCTGTCGCGGCGGCGAATACGGTGGCGACGATCAACACGATGAGATACAGCGAGCCTTTCATGCCGCCGAGCATCAGTCGCAACGCCGTGAACATCCGATCCATGAGGCCGGATTGCTCGAGGATATACCCCATCAGCAAAAACAGCGGGATGGCGGCCAACTCGACGCTGGTCATCAACGAAAAGAACTGATAGGTGAGTAGATAAAAAACCTGTTGGCCGACACCGATCAGGCCAAAGACCAAGGCGACAAAAATAAATACGAACGCCATCGGATAGCCCGTGAGCACGCCGATTATGGCGACGCCGAGCGAAATCAGGCCAAGAACGGGATTCGACATGTATTATTCGCTTTGTTGAAACGGTACGTTGTGCCGCACCGTCCATATCCCTTTGAGCAGTTCTGAAATGCCTTGGATAAAGAGAATGCCAATGCTCAACGGCATGATCGACTTCAGTGGGTAGATGATCGGCATCCACGGACTTTGAGGGTAGGTCTCATGCTGCGCCCAGGACTGAAACGCATATTTGTAACTGGCCCAGAAAAATAAGCCCATGGCCGGGAAGTAGACGATTATGTACAGCAAAATGTCGACCGATGCCTGCCATCTCGGCGACAAGGTGCTGAGCAGAAAATCAGCGCGCACGTGACTGCCGTTACGTAGTGCGTAAGCCGAACCCAGCATGAACAATGTTCCCGCCAGCATGTAGGTGGTGTCGTAGGCCCACATGGTCGGGCTACCGAACAGGTAACGGGCAATAACCTCGTATACCAGTGCGACCATCATCGGCAAAATGAGCCAAGCCGCAATTTTCGCTACCACCACACCGGGCAAATCGAGCACCGCAACGGCCAGTTCGAGTCCTGAGGATGGTCGGCGATGCTCAGCCATGAGCCGTGCTTACGGGCGTGATTAGGGGACTGCCCGCAGAACGCAGCAGCAGTGCGAGGTGCTCCCTTGCGCGACCGCATTGCGCATTCGAGTCGGACGACGGGGATGGCTGCGCGTTGATCGGTCCTCGGATGTTATTACTGACGTTCATAGCGGGAACGCTCCCACCATCGGGGTTGCCGTTTCGGTTTGAGCCGTTCCGGCGCGCGGTGCAGTCACCTTGGCCTCGCCCCACCGGAGGTTGGACATCGGGTGCGCGAACGGTACGGCTTCGCGCCATCTCGGTTTTTGAGACATCTTCGTATCAGGTTTAACGCTTAGCTAGACGAATCGGGTTTGTCAAGCTATCGTTGATGCAAATCTGCCTCAAAATTGAGAATCTCGATCCGCTTTAGAATGTCCGCCGCAGCGCCCGATGCATTGGTCCGGCGGCTGACACGGCAGATGTGGATAGCGACCCGTGAATCAACATGAGCGAACACCAGGCGAGTGAGCGCACAGTGGAGGAGGTCTACGATTTCATCATCGTCGGGGCCGGGTCCGCGGGCTGCGTGCTTGCGAATCGCTTGAGTGCCAGCGGCGAGTATCGCGTACTGTTGTTGGAAGCCGGTCCGTGGGATCGCAGTCCGTGGATTCATTTGCCCATCGGCTACGCCAAGACCATGTTCCACAAGCGACTGAATTGGGGATTCTATACCGACCCGGTACCGGGGTTGGCGAACCGGCCCAACTATTGGCCACGCGGCAAGGTGATCGGTGGTTCCAGTTCAATCAACGGGCTTTTGTTTATCCGTGGGCAGCCACAGGACTACGACGATTGGGCCGCTAGCGGCAATAACGGCTGGTCGTGGCGAGACGTGCTGCCCTATTTCACCCGCTTGGAGAATTATCACGGACCGGAAAGCCCGACCCGGGGCACTGATGGTCCGCTGCACATCACGCCGATCGCGCCGACCCCTTTGTGCGATGCGTTCATCGCAGCGGCGGCCCACTGTGACATCCCCGCCAATCCGGATTGCAATTCCGGTGACCAGGAGGGCGCCGGTTATTTTCAAATCACCACCCGCCGCGGCTTACGTTGCAGCTCCGCGTCGGCGTATCTGAAACGCGCGAAGCATCGGCGCAACCTGACGGTGAAAACCGAGGCCTGCACCCTGCGCGTATTGATAAACGGACGCCGCGGCTGCGGTGTCGTTTACCGTCACCACGATCGAACCTTGGAAGCAAAGGCGACTCGCGAGGTGATTCTCGCGGCTGGCGCGATCAATTCACCACAGCTGTTGCAGCTCTCAGGGATCGGGCCGGGCAGCTTGCTGCAGCAATACGACATTCCAGTAGTGGCCGATCTGCCGGGGGTGGGTAGTAATCTGCAGGATCATCTACAGGTGCGTTTGACCTACAAAGCGAACCGACCACTTACCACGAATGATCTGATACGCAGTCCGATGGGTATGATTCACATGGGCATGCAGTACTTGCTGCACCAGAGCGGACCGATCGCGTCTGGCATCAACCACGCCTATATTTTTGCCCGTACCCGCGCCGAGGTGGACCGTCCGGATATCCAGTTTCACTTCGGCACGATCAGTTCCGACGTGCCGGGAGGCCCGGTGCATCCTTTCTCGGGCTTCACGTCGTCGGTTTGCCAGCTGCGTCCGAGCAGCAGCGGCCATGTCCTAATCAATTCGCCGGACCCGTTCGCCCACCCGAGCATACAGCCGTGTTACCTGGACACCACGGAGGACCGCCAAGTAATGCTGGACGGCTTCAAGCTTGCGCGCCGTGTAGCGGCCGCGCCGCCATTGGCACAGTTGATCGACGCCGAGGTCGCACCGGGTCCGGCGGCCGATACCGATGATCACATGCTCGAGTATATTCGCGATAAGGCCACCACCATCTTTCATCCGAGCGGCACCTGCAAGATGGGAGTCGACGACGCAGCGGTCGTGGATGCGCGCTTGCGCGTGCGCGGCGTCGAAGGGCTGCGTGTGGTCGATGCGTCCATCATGCCCACCATCGTATCCGGCAATACCAACGGCCCCGTGATCATGATCGCGGAGAAGGCGGCCGATCTGATTCTGGAAGATCAGCGCGGGTACCGTGCAGGAGAAGCGGGCGCTTCGGTGGGTCGCGGCGATTGATGAACGCGATTGCAGAACAACCCGAGGAACAAAATGGCTGTCAAGACCAAGCGTAGTAATCCCCGTTCGGTAGCAAAGGCGCCTAAATTCGACATGATCTCGCGCATGCTTGCCGCGCTGGAATACGCCGCTGCGCACGGGTCGCCGTTCAGGGCCGGCGAAATGGCGGACGATCTCGGAATTCCCCGGGCGACGGCACACCGCATTTGTGCACGCCTGGAAGAGGAGCGGATTCTGATTCCGGAACCCAGTGGGCGCGGCTATTTCGCTGGCACTAGATTCTCGAAGATGGCGGTTTCGGTGTTGTCCAATTCGACGATCACCGGGCCGCGACATCGTGTCCTGCAGCGTCTCGTGGACGAACTGGGCGAAACCTGCAACCTGACGACTTTGTGCGGCAGCGAGGTCGTCTATATCGACCGGGTCGAGACCGACTGGCCGCTGCGGATGCATCTCAATCCGGGCTCGCGAGTGCCGGTGCACTGTACCGCTACGGGCAAGCTGCTGTTGAGTCTGCTGCCGGAACGGCGCAGGCGAGAACTAGTAACGGCAGCTACCTTGCGGCGATTCACGGAGCGTACCATTACGGATCCGGAGCGCTTGCTCACGGAACTGGAACACATACGCACCGACATGGTCGGTACCGACGACGAAGAATTCGTAGCCGGGATGGTGGCTGTGGCAGTGCCGGTAATGGATCGATCCGGCGAAGCCTGCGCGGCGGTGGCGGTCCATGCGCCGAAGGTGCGGTTTTCACTCGAAGTGGCGCGACAGCATATACCGACGCTGCGCAATGCGGCTGCACAGCTTGCGCGTACCATGTGCTGAGTGGTGTCGAGCCAGGGCGAAGCGCCGATGTTGCGCGACCGGAACATGAGAACGCGGGAGAAGCGGCTATGAGCAGTCTCCGATACCGTGGATTCCGCGGGCCGTTGCGCGCTGTGATATTGGATTGGGCCGGTACCGCTGTCGATCACGGCAGCATCGCACCTACGCAAGCGTTGACGGAAACTTTCGCAGCGTTTGGAATTTCGATCAGTCCGTCACAGGCCCGTGGGCCAATGGGGGTCGGCAAGCGCGAGCATATCGTGGTCCTCGGCGCGTTACCGGACGTGGCCGCTCAGTGGAATGAACAGCATGGCTGCTCGTTTACGGATGACGACGCCGATCGACTCTATGAAGCTTACTCGCGTATCCAACCGCGCCTGGCAGCTGAGCGGGCTCGCCCGATCGCCGGACTCACCACGGCTTTGTCTGCGCTGCGAGAGCAGGGCATCCGCATCGGTTCCACCACCGGATATCCGAAGTCCGTGGTGCAAGCCATGGTTACCGCGGCTGCGCAGGGCGGATATCGGCCCGAAGCGGTAGTTTGTGATGACGACGTCGTCGCCGGACGACCCGCGCCCTTCATGGTGTTGGAGGCCATGCGTAGACTCGAAGTTTGGCCGGTGGCCTCGTGTCTGGTGGTGGACGACACCCAGCCAGGTATCCAAGCCGGGCGCAACGCCGGAATGTGGACAGCTGGAGTCACTGTCACCGGCAGCTATGTGGGTCTTGATGAAGGCGAACTTGCCGAACTCAAATTCGACCGAAGACGTGCACTGCGTAACAGCGCACGTCGGCGTCTGCAAGTTGCCGGCGCTCACCACATTGTCGACAGTGTCGCCGAGTTGCCGAGCGTAGTTGAAGCCGTAGGGAAAAAATTGGCGCGGGGGCAAAGACCGTAGTAATCGCGGCACACGATGCGAAACGTCGATTAAGTTGTTTACGGGCATGTGCTGCGCAACAAGCAGGGCGATGCCGAGGCACTCGTGGGTTTCATGTTCGATATCAACGACCGTGAACCGATCGAAAAAATTGCTTCGCGTGCAGAAGGAGCTGGAAGAACTTTCATCCCAAGACGGCGTGATCGGTATCGCGAACCGACGCATGTACGACTCCGTCATGGGGATCGAGTGGGGCAACGCACGCCGCCACCAGAAGTCGCTGTCATGGCTGTTGTTGGATATCGACTACTTCAAGCAGTTCAACGATGAATATGGCCACATCCAAGGCGATGAATGTTTGAAGCGGTTGCGAAGGTGCCGCGTTTCGCGGCGACCCGGCCTCGGGATTTCATCGCCCGGTTTGGAGGGGGGATTCGTGCTGGTTCGCCCGGAAACCGACATCGACTCTGCCGCGACCGTCGCTGAACGTTTGCGCGAATTGATTGTTGCGCAACAGATTCCCCACGCGATCCGAGGTTGCGGATATCCTGAGCGTCAGTGTCGGTGCCGGCAGTATTGTGCCGACCGCCGAATACCAAATCATAGCCTTTTTCGATCTCGTGGGCCGCCGCCTTTACCTGGCCAAGCAAAACGGACGTAACTGCGTCGAACGCCGACATGGCACGGCGCATCCGGAGCCTGCCTGATCGAATATGTGATGGGACACTGCAGCCGCGCACCACGCGGCACCGGGGGGCATGATGAGCTTGTTTCGCACCAAAGCGATTAATTCGGACGCTTATTGCGATACCGGCCTGCGGCGGTGTCTGCGGGCCACGGATCTGACCTTGCTGGGCATCGGAGCGGTGATCGGCGCCGGGATCTTCGTGTTGACCGGCGTGGCGGCGGCGACTCAAGCCGGACCGGCGCTAGTGGTGTCCTTTGTACTCGCCGGTCTCGCCTGTGCGTTTTCGGCCATGGCCTATGCGGAACTCGCCTCCACCGTCGGCGGTTGCGGCAGTGCATACGGCTACGCTTATGCCGGCTTGGGAGAGTTCGTCGCCTGGATAATCGGCTGGGATCTGATCCTCGAATACGGAGTTGCGCTTCCAGCGGTCGCAATCGGTTGGTCGGGTTATACGTCCAACGCATTGCAGGCGATCGGCCTGGGGTTGCCGGCTGTTTGGCAGCACGCTCCGATCGACGGCGGGATCGTCAACTTGCCCGCGATCCTCATTATCGTCGTCCTGGCGCTGGTGCTCTCGGTGGGCGTGCATCTGAGTGCAAAAGTCAACGCGCTGATGGTGATGGTCAAGCTGGCAGCGATTGCAATCTTCATCGGCGTCGCGGTGTTTCACGTCAACACGGCAAATTGGCACCCGTTCGCACCGTTCGGCTGGCACGGTGTGGTGACCGGCGCGGCGCTGATTTTCTTTGCCTATATCGGATTCGACGCAGTGTCGACGGCTGCCGAGGAAACCGTCAATCCGGCGCGAGATCTGCCGATCGGAATTCTCGGTTCGCTCGCAATCTGCACGCTGATTTACATCGCGGTTGCAGGCCTGCTCACCGCCATCGCCCCTTATTCAACGCTCAATGTCGCATCGCCGGTGGCGGACGTGTTGCTGCGCATCGGCCAGCGTGGCGCGGCCGGTGCGGTCGCAGTCGGCGCCATCGTCGGCCTGACCACCGTCATGCTGGTGATGTACTACGGCTTGAGCCGGATATTTCTCGCCATGTCACGGGATGGGCTGCTGCCGCCCGTGTTTTCTGCAATTCATCCGCGCACCAAAACGCCCATACGCGTCATTCTGGTGAGCGGCGTATTCATGGCCGCCATCGCCGGCTTCACGCCCATCGGCGAAGTCGCGCAGTTGGTGAACATCGGCACGCTGGCCGCCTTCCTGATCGTGTGCAGCGGCGTGATCGTGTTGCGGATGACCCGCCCCGAGTTGCCGCGACCCTTTCGCACGCCCGGCAGCCCGGTGGTGCCGCTACTTGGTGTCGCGACGTGTCTCTACCTGATGTCGAATCTGCCAGCAACCACGTGGTGGCGATTCGTCATTTGGCTGGTGATCGGCCTGGTCGTCTATTTCAGCTATTCGCGCAAGCACAGCAGCCTGGTTGAATCCGCGCAGTAAAGTCCCCGCTTGCGGTCGCCTCGATGCCGGCATGCCTAAGAAAAAGGGGGCATTTTCCGGTGATCCACCTGACACTGGTGTCACTGTCGCAGCCCGCCAGGCTTCCGCGCGCCTTCAGCGCTCGTTCTTGCTTAACACGTCGGACAGGTTATAGTTTTCAAGAGTGCTATATGAGATAGATAAGTAAAGCGTAAACCATTAATGCGCGCCGGCGTGCCGGCCAAACCGCAGGGAGAAGTCCGATGGGGATCACAAGAATACCGATCATGACGGCGCTGTTGTTGGCGGCATTGGGGGGCGTGGCGCAAGCGGCAGACGTGATCAACTACGGCGTGCAGCCGGCCACCCAGCCGATCTACATTGCCAAGGCTCTGGGATTATTGGATCCGATCGAAAAGAAGCACGACGTGAAGATCGAGTTCCGCAAGTTCTCCTACGGAGCACCCGAGAATCAGGCGATGGCGGCCGGAGAGTTGCAGATCGCCTCCGCCGGAATGGGACCGGCCATTGTCGCCGCTGCCAGGCTACCGGCAAAACTCATCGCCATTTCGATTCTGGAACAGACGGCGATACTGGTGCCGAAAGATTCAGACGTGCACTCGGTCAAGGATCTTAAGGGAAAGCGAATCGCATTCCCGGGTGAGGGTTCGCAGCAATACCCGCTGCTTCTCAAGGCGCTGGCGGATGCCGGTCTGACCGATAAGGATGTCGAGTTGTTCAAGACCAAGGGTTCCGACGTTCCCACCTTGTTGGAGAACGGTTCCGTGGACGCCGGTATCACCTGGGACCCCCATGTGTCGAACGCGCTGGCAGCAGGACATTCGCGCACCCTGATCAAAGCGGAATCGATTATGCCGATCAAAGCCGGGCATTATATCGGCAACGGTGAGTATGCGCGCATCGACTTCATCGAGCAGCGTCCGGAGTTGGTTCAGGATCTCGTGACGGCGAATGAAAAAGCGATTGCATTCATCGTCGACCATCCAAAAGACGCCGCCAAGATGTGGAGCGAGCAAATCGGCTTTCCGATCGAGGTCGTGAATTACTCACTGGATGAGGGAATCTCCGTATACAACCGCGACATCGTGCCGGAGGCTTCGACGGTCAAAGCCTATACGAAGTTCCTGAAGGACGCGGGTATCCTGCAGGCCAGTGACGACCCCAAGTTCGAAACCAAGTTCGCGACTGAAGCGATGAAGCAAGCCGGGCACTGAAGTGCCGGTCAATACGGCCGCCGGAGAGCGAAAAGCGGTTCGCAGCGCGTCTTTGGCGTTGCAGGGGCTTGGAAATGGTCTGCCGTACGTTTATGCGGCCGTCGTGATCGCGATCGTGTGGCAGTTGGTGGTGGTGCTTACCAACGCGCATCCTTCGATTCTGCCGGCGCCGCTTCGGGTCGCCAAAACGCTCGGTGAGTTGGTTCGTTCGGGAGAGTTGTTCGTCCACATCTGGGCCAGTCTGAGCCGTGTGATCTCGGCATGGTTGATCTCGGCAATCGTCGCGGTGCCGCTCGGAATGGCGATGGGCTGGTCACGAAGACTGGAAAAACTGATCGACCCATTTATCGAGCTGTTCCGTCCTATCTCACCTCTTGCGTGGATTCCGCTCGCGATTCTGTGGTTCGGGATCGGCGAGTCGGGAAAAATCTTCATTGTTTTCATCGGTACGTTCTTTCCAATCCTGCTCAGTACCGTCGCCGGTGTGAAATGTATCGACCCGCTCTATATTCACGCGGGACAGGTGTACGGCTGCAAGAGCAGCTATTCGCTATTTCGCCGGGTCATTCTGCCGGCAGCATTGCCCAGCATAGTCGTCGGTTTGAGAATCTCGTTCGGCACCGGATGGGCGGCGATCATTGCCGCGGAACTGGTGGCAGCGCGATCGGGGCTCGGATACCTCATTGCCAACGGTATGGAGATATTGCGTGCCGACACCGTGCTTGTGGGGATGATCGCCATCGGCATTCTGGGCGTGTTGTTCGACAGTTTTTTTCGCTACCTGCACCGACGCTTTTCCTGGTCTTGACGCGGGGTAAATATGAGTACGGGCAAACCGTTGAGTCTTAGCGGCCTGGCAAAGACCTACACCAACGAGGCAGGCGAGTCGGTCGAGGCGCTGTTGCCCGTGGACCTGGAAATTCAGGCAGGCGAATTCCTGGTGGTGGTCGGCCCTTCGGGTTGCGGCAAAAGCACTTTGTTGCAGATGCTGGCGGGCTTCATGCCGCCGACTTCCGGAGAGGCGCGGGTCGATGGCGATGTCATAACCGGCCCGGATATCGATCGCGGCATGGTGTTTCAACATTACGCTCTGTTCCCGTGGTTGTCGGTAATCGGGAATGTTGAATTTGGCCTCGAGTCGAAAGGGCTGCCGAAACCGGAGCGGCGTGCCAGGGCGATGGACTGCCTGCGTATGGTGGCGTTGGACGAATTCGCCGACAAGAAGATCGACGAGCTGTCCGGCGGCATGAAACAGCGAGTGGCAATTGCGCGCGCGTTTGCAACCGAGCCTTCGGTAATTCTGATGGACGAGCCGTTCGGGGCGTTGGATGCACTGACGCGGCGGTTTTTGCAGGGCGAGTTGCTGAATCTATGGCGCCAGCATCGCCGCACCGTCGTGTTTATCACGCATTCCGTTGCCGAAGCCCTATTCCTGGGCGATCGGGTGATCGTCATGACCGCCCGTCCGGGTGGGATCAAGCGGGAGATACGGATTGAACTGCCTCATCCACGGGATATCACAGCGGACGAGTTTCGTGATTACGAGCGGACGATTTTTGCCCTCCTGGACGACGAATTGGCGAAAACGTTTCAGCCGAGCAAGCATTCGCAATGAGTGCAACTCCCGCCGGTGGACTTTGCGATTTGGTTCAACGCGTGAGAGGCGTTAGGCATGGTGCCGTTGAAGCGATGCGCGAATGTATCGAACGCATCGAAGCGCTGGATCCGCAGATCCATGCGTTCGTGGATTTCCGTGCCGACTGGGCGCTGCAACAGGCACGGGCGGCGGACGACCATGGCGATCGCCGCCGCCCGTTGCACGGAATCCCCGTCGCTGTCAAAGAAGTATTCGACGTGGCCGGGATGCAGTGCAATTGGGGAACTCCGATCCACGCCGGGAGGGTGCCGAGTCGCGACGCGCCAGTCGTGAATACGCTTCGCAGCCTCGGGGCCATCGTAGTGGGTACGACGGTATCGACCGAATACGCGATCGCCGCTGCCGGTCCGACGGTCAATCCCCATGACTCGCGCAGGACCCCCGGTGGATCGTCGAGCGGATCGGCCGCCGCTGTGGCCGCTGGAATGGTACCGCTGGCGTTGGGATCGCAAAGTATCGGCTCGGTGGTGCGTCCGGCAACCTACTGCGGCGTCTGGGGCCTGAAGCCTACCAAGGGTGTGTTGAGCACTCGCGGCGTAATGGTTCTGTCGGAGCAGCTGGATCACGTCGGCTTGTTCGCCCGTAGCGGGGCGGATATGGAATATGCTTGGCGTGCATTGTGTCAGGACGACATTGCGCAACGCATGCCGTCATCGTTGCGCGTGCTCGGTGTTTCGGGTCCGCTACGCCAGCGGGTGCAACCTGCCAGCGAAACCGCGCTGAATCGCGCTCGTGCACTGATCAGGGATGCGGGCTTGGAAAACGCAGCATTTGCTGCGCCGGACTCTTTCGAGCAGGTCGAGGGTCACATCTTTACCATCCTGTGCCGGGATATGGCTCGCCATCACGGAGATGACCGTCGTCAATTCGGCGCCCACATGAGCGCTCGAGTGCGCGAATTGATCGACCGCGGGTCCGGCATCAGCGATGACGCCTATGGGGAGGCCCTCGCCCAGGCAGAGGCATATCGCGAGATATTGCTGCGAGAACTCGATATTCCAGGCACGGTCATGCTTGCGGCGGCGACTGACTCAACGGCGCCCTTGATGGAGGAAGGAACGGGCTCACCGTTACTGCAAGCGCTCTGGACATTGACCGGCCTGCCGGTTCTGGCGGTACCTTGCGGCGAGGTGGGCGGGCTGCCCGTGGGAGTGCAATTGATCGCGGCACCCGGACAGGAGACATTGCTGTTCCAAGTGGGTTCCGTGTTGGCGGCAGGACAGGCGGGCGCGAACACAGTTTGACGCGCGCTATGACGAATATTCAGTAAACGGAATTGAGGAGTCGATATGCGCCTGGATACAATCGCATTTGCTGTCACGACCGCGTTGATTTGGGGGTCGGCCGTATTGCTCGTTGCTGTGCTCAATCTCGCGGTGCCGCCCTACGGCGGGACATTCCTGCAATTCATCGCTTCCATCTATCCGGGGTACCATCCCGGCGCGGGGTTCGGATCCGTGATCGTGGGGACTTTATGGGCGCTGGTGGATGGCGCTATCGGTGGCGGGATATTCGCGTGGCTATACAATCTTGTAGCGGGTAGACGTACTGGCGCCAGGAGCTGAGGCGCAAGTGCTTGCATGAAAACCAGGCTGGGTTCGCGGACATCGGCCCGGAATGAGGCAACGGTATGGCGGCAAGCAGCGAAGTTTGGCCGAATGGTATGCCGACAGTGGGACAAACCGCTCGGCGTGCCCGCGAAGTCACGGTACAGGACATCGAAGCATTCACCGCTCTCAGCGGCGACCGAAATCCGCTGCACTACGACGCCGAAATAGCCAAAGCCACGCGATTCGGCGGTATCGTCGTTCAGGGCGGTGTCACCAGTGCGATCCTCAATGCGGTCGTCGCCGAAGACTTGCCGGGTCCCGGCAGTGTGTTTTTGCAGGTGAACTGGAACTTCAAAGCGCCGGTGCGCCCCGGCGACACCATCGTGGGTGAGGCCAGGATCACGAAAGTGCGTGAGGACAAGCCGATCACCGAGTTGGAGACAACGGTTCGCCTCGCGGACGGTAGTATCGTGCTGGAAGGGACTGCGGTCTGTTACACGATGCCGATTTCGCTTTGACGGCAGCCATGCTCCGCGCCGCAGCTTGGCGGCATCCGGAACGCGTCCGCACTACCGGCGACGGCCCTTACCTTTCACCTTTGGCTTTTCGTCCCGGACTTTCAAGCTGTTCTCCATGAACGTCTTACCATCCAATACCGTCATGGCCGCCCGGGCTTCGTGTCCTTCCATATCGATGAAAGCGAACCCTTTGCATCGGCCCGTGAAAATGTCCCGAGGCATTTCCAACTTGCGTACGGTACCGTACTCGGAAAACAGTTGTGTGATGTCGTTTTCGGTGGCTTGCGGGGGAATGTTTCCGACGAAAAGAGTTTTCATGAATGTGCTCCCGAAGCGGATTAATCCACTGCGCCCGCGGTCAACCCCAACCCCGAATGCGGTCGGCCATGGCAGGGCGGCGAGGGAAGGATAATGATAAACGGGCCGGAGCTTCGGCCCTCCCGCAACAGGAGGCGAAACTCCGACCCGCATATTCGTGCTTGGTTGAAACGCGTGTACCGGGCGTTTCAATTCAATCCGTCTGACGGCTTTTTAACGGACTGCAACGTTGCTGGCTTGCGGGCCCTTGGGACCGTTTTCCACATCGTAGCTGACAGCCTGGCCCTCGGCGAGGGACTTGAAACCGGAGCCTTGAATCGCGCTGAAGTGAACAAATACGTCCGCGCCGCCTTCATCCTGGGAAATGAAACCAAAGCCTTTGGATTCGTTAAACCACTTTACAGTACCTGTAGCCATTAAATTTTCACCTTAAGATGGATCTGAAACGATATAGGGTTGTTGTGTCTACAGGTAATGAAGAGGGTATTCGAGAAGTAACCAAAGGAAACGGCTGAATATGCCAGTAACAATATCTGTAGGCGCTGTCACTATAGGCCATCCAAGGGAATTAGGCTAGCCATATTTCAAATATACTTGCCGCGCCGGGCGCGGCAAAGTTTGCCGGCACCGGTTTGCGTTTGCGACCGGCCTAGCCGTCGAATGGAAGCCGGAGGCCGCCCACCATTGCAGCCGCGAGCAGCTAAAAGTTTCGGTCGCCGTTGGCCGCCGCACAAAAATGGCGCACGGGGTGCGCGCTGCGTTGAAATCCGCGCGCCGGCCTACGACAATTTCCGGAACTTGCTTGCGCTGCCACCAATGGTGCGGATGCGAACGCATACAATCGATGACGGCGGTGCGCGCTCAGGCTCCAAGGGCGCGCCTTCGAATTGACCATGCTGTAAAAGGTGTTCCGACATGATGAACCAGTTCCAAGGTTGGCGGCATGTGGCATCGGCGGCTGTGCTTGCGGTGTGTAGCTTCGGTGCGTCCGGGGAAACGACCCAAGAGCACGTGCACCATCTGTCACACGACGTAATGCCATTCGAGATCGCGAAGACCCTCCACATTTTCAAGATGACCGAGACTGGCGGCGTCCAAAAGGTGATCGCAAGAGACCCGCAATCGACAGACCAGATTACGCTCATTCGACAGCACCTGAAGCACGAGGCAGACCGGTTCCAGCGCGGAGATTACGGAGATCCGGCGGCGCTGCACGGCGCTGATATGCCGGGACTGAAGGAACTCGAAGCACGGGCCTCCGAGGTCGAAGTGGAATACGCCGAATTGCCGGCCGGCGCGCAACTCATTTTTACCGTTCCGGACGTGGCGCTGCTGACGTCGCTGCACCGCTGGTTCGGCGCCCAACTTTCCGAACACGGCGCCGACGCCAAGGCGGAATGAACGTCGTAGCGTGATGGGTGAATTGAGTACGATTCTGTTGGCGTCCTGGTTGGCGGGGATCGCTGCACTGATCGGCGGCGCCGTGGCGCGCATGGAAGGCAGTGCCGAGACAGAGACCAAGCGGGAGATCATTCACGCCGTGACCGCTTTCGGCGGCGGAATCCTGGTTTCGGCGGTGGCGTTTGCGTTGCTGCCGGAAGGTATCGCGGTCCTGTCCGGTGTCGCACTTGCCGTGACGTTCTGCGCCGGCGGACTGGTATTTTGTTTTTTGGACGTCAACTTGGCGCGGCGCGGTGGTTCCAGGGCGCAGTTTCTGGCCATGTTGATGGATTTCGTTCCGGAAGCAGTGTCGCTCGGCGCCGTGTTCGGTCACGACCGAAGATTGGGAATGCTGCTCGCGGCTTTCATCGGCGCCCAGAATCTTCCGGAAGGTTTCAACGCCTATCGCGAGTCGTTGGCGCGGCACGTGTCGAAGACAGCCGCATTGAAGGGCCTCTTCTATGCGAGTCTCCTCGGGCCCATTGCTGCGTGGGCGGGTTATGCACTGCTGGACGATAATCAGGTACTGACTGCCGGACTCATGACATTCGCCGGTGGCGGAATTTTGTATATTGTGTTTCAGGATATCGCGCCGCAGGCGCGGTTGCGGCGGCACTGGACACCCGCTCTCGGTGCGGTAGCGGGATTCGTCGTCGGAGTCCTGAGCAAAAAATGGATCGGATAAGGAGCTCACCACCAAGCGCACCACACAACGATACAGACCTGGTGAGAGTCGTCGGGATCGGGAGGAAGTTTCAACCATAGGGAACAGCGTCATGAAAAGAATCGCAATATTCGCTGATGGTACCTGGAATTCTCCGGAGCAGGGCGGTGCGACCAACGTGCTGCAAATGGCTCGCGCGGTGCGACCGTCTGCGAATGGAGCGGAGCAGGTTTCGTTCTACGACTGGGGTGTCGGCACGGACCGCGAGAAACTAGCAGGCGGCATCAGCGGTGCAGGGATCGACAAGAACATCATGGATTGCTACCGATTCATCGTTCATAACTTCAACGATGGCGATCAGCTGTTTTTTTTCGGGTTCAGTCGCGGCGCGTACACCGTTCGATCGCTAGGAGGCTTTATTCGCAATTGCGGGCTGCTCAAGAAAGAGCACGCGGATCAGATTCCCGCGGCCTACCGGCTCTACCGCAAGCGGACCAAATCGAGCGGTCCGAACCAGGGTCAGGCGGTGCAGTTTCGTAAGGACTTTGCATGGGCGGATATTACGCCAATCGAATTTGTCGGCGTATGGGATACGGTCGGTGCACTTGGCATTCCGCTGCCGTTCTGGGGCACGCTGGGTGAACGGGAGTTCCTGTTTCACGATACCGAGCCGAGCAAGATCATCAATCATGCACGTCACGCGGTTTCGATCGATGAAAATCGCATTGATTTCGAACCGACGCTTTGGAGTGAAAAGCCGGGGTTGGATTTGCGCCAGGTGTGGTTCGCCGGCGTGCATTCCGATGTCGGCGGCGGTTACGCTGAACCAGGACTGAGTAATTGTGCGGCGCAATGGGTGGCAAAGGAAGCCAGCGGATTTGGATTCGAGCTTGAGCCGCGCTTCTTGGATTCGCTGAAACCGGATCCGATCGACAAATCCCATAACGAGCGCAAAGGGATCTACCTGGCGCGCGGGGAACTCATTCGCACTATCGCCGGGCCGCTACATCGGTCGGTGAAACTGCGCTGGGATGCGGACGCCGATGAGTGCCGTAAGAAGAGCAAGGCGTTATGCGCGTTGCTGCAATCGGTCGACGGCGATTGGGGCCGGCTCGAGTTGGTCGATTGAGACGACGGCGTGCCTGCGAGCGGGATGAGAGCGCTGATCGCTGGGGCAGTTTATTTCCTGCTGGTGTTCGCAGCGGGCTTTGTGCTCGGACCTATTCGTGTTCTGTGGCTGGTGCCGAAGATCGGGGAACGTGCGGCGGAAATCCTGGAAGCGCCGATTATGTTCGCGGTCATCGTGGTGGCGGCACGGTGGATCGTGCGGCGCTTCGCCCTGGCCGGCACTGTCGGGAAACCGTTGCTGGTTGGAGCCATCGCACTCGCGCTGTTGCTTGCCGCTGAGTTCGGGGTGGTCCTCGGCGTGCGCGGGTTGACGCTCCCTGAATACATCGCCGGCCGCGATCCGGTCGCCGGCGTTGTATACGTGCTGCTGCTTGGATTGTTCGCTGGCATGCCGGCGTTGCTATGCCGGCGGTCGCGAAAGCGCATCAGTCGGGCAATGGAATGAATTCGGTTTCGCCTGGTACGTAGCCAAAGCGGTCCTGCCTCCAGTCGTCTTTGGCCCGCTCGATGCGGTCGCGGGAACTGGACACGAAATTCCACCAGATGTGCCGGTGTCCCACCGGATCACCGCCCAGCACCATGACGTGACTGTCACTGCCTGCGCGCAACACCATCGATCGTCCTGCGCGTGCGATCGCCATCACGCCGTCTCCGATGGTGCGCCCGTCGATGGCGATGTCGCCCGACACCACGTACACGGCAAGTTCGCCGCAATGTTCCGGCAGCGGCAATTCCGTTCCCGCGGGCACGCGGCATTCGAGGTACAGCATTGGCGAATAGGTGGTTACCGGCGAGTGTCGGCCATAGGCCGCGCCCACGATGACCCTGATCGTCGCACTGGCGATTTCGAACTCGGGCAGTTCCGCCGCCGGATAATGCACGAACGCGGGCTCGCGCTCTTCTTCTGCATCGGGCAGTGCCATCCAACATTGAATGCCGTGCAGCTTGGTAGCGGCGCCGGTTGCAGGCGGCGTACGTTCGGAATGGACGATGCCGCGCCCGGCGGTCATCAAATTCACCGCTGCGGCTTGAATGGGCTGCACGAAACCCAGACTGTCGCGGTGGACGATTTCGCCCTCGAACAGATAAGTGATAGTGGCCAGCCCGATGTGGGGATGTGGACGCACCTGAATACCTTGGCCGGGGTCAAACTCCGCCGGCCCGATGTGGTCGAAGAATATGAACGGTCCAACCATGGGCTGCTGCGGCGACGGCAGTGCGCGGCGCACGGTGAAGCCGCCGAGATCTTCGACTTTGGGCTCGATCAGCCGTTCGATTGAGCCGCCGCCTTGCACCGCGTTCACAAGTCCGGAAGTCTGATCGTCCATGGACGTGTCCTGTAGTTGGGGCGACTCCGCGCGCCTGTCGGCGGCCTCGTGGGGCGCTTTGCAGCGCAGTGCATGAAGCGCGGCGGGCAGAGAGATCCGTCGTACTCCCCGCGCCGATTACGTTCACCAGTTGCGCGTTTCAGGCGCCAAGCAGTGTCCGTTCGTCGTCGCTGCCGGTGCAGTGAGTGCGGTTACGGCCCTGATTTTTTGCTGCATAGAGCGCGAGGTCGGCAGCGCGCAACAGCATTGAGGGATCCGCCGCGGAAGGTTCTTCGGATATCGCCGCGATGCCCAGGCTGATGGTTGCGCATACGGTGTCGCCGCCGAGGTCGGTCGCGTGCTGGGCGACGCTCTGCCGTATGCGTTCAGCTATGGTCCAGGCCGAGGATTCACTGACCCCGGGCAAAACGATGGCGAATTCGTCGCCGCCGAGGCGGGCGAGCAGATCTTCCTTGCGCAAGTGCTGATGCGCAACGCCCACCAGATCCAACAGCAAGGCGTCGCCGGCGTGATGTCCCAGTGTGTCGTTGATGGTTTTGAAACGGTCGATGTCGAACAGGACCAATGCCGCCGGTCCAGTCAATTGGTTCAAAAATTTCATGAAATGGCGCCGGTTCGCGATACCGGTGAGCGGGTCTGTCTCCGCCATGACCCTGAGGTCTTCGTTTGCTCGCTGTTTGGCGCGGTTTGTCTCCTCGAGCTTGCGCTGTTGGGTTTCCAGCGCTTCACGCAGTTCCATCTGCCGGCGCAGAATACGGTGATAGCCGCGCCAGACGTCGGTACGCAGAACCAGCCAGCCTGCCAGGACAATGGAGACCACTGTCAGCTTAGTGTCGGTGTATAAGGCGATCGCGATCAAAGTCGGAATTCCCGTAGTGACCAGGCGTGCGTACAATATGCCGGGCATGGCCGCGTAGGGGCCCATGATGGTTCCGAAAATGATGATGATCAGCAACAGCCCGACGGAGGTGCCGTGGATATCGGGCAACAGCAGCAGCGGACCGATGCCCCAGATGGAGCCGTATATCGCGCTGATGGCGATGAAATGCAAGGCAATGCGCTCGGGATTACGGCCATACTGCTGATGGCGTCGTAAGCGGGCGGCGTACGCGCGGGGCATCAAGCCGCCGAGGAGTGCGAACAGCAACCAGATCATGTGCGCCGGATGCCGGGTGTCGGCGATGATGAACACCGCGACAATCAGTGCCGTGATGCTGTTGCTGACGAGACTGCGGCCACGGATGCCGGAGCAGAAGCTTTCCAGCAAGCGCGAGCGCGTGCTCGCTGCCGCGCCCTGCCAGCCGATCAGGGCATCGAGAAGCGATTTTGTGGATACTCTTATTTGCACGCAGCCTCCCGCACGCCGCGACGATGGCGCGCTGCAACGGGAATTGTCATGACGCTGATCACATCCGCAATCGAATTCGCTGAATTATCCGATACCATTCGCCAGCGCGCCCCTCTGATCCACAATATTACCAATTTGGTTATGCAAAATGACACGGCAGATGCAATTGCCGCTGTCGGAGCCACGCAAATAACCCTGCACACAGTGGAGGAAGCAGACGATGCGGCGCGGGTGTGCGCGGCATTGGCCCTGAATCCGGGCACCCTCAGTGCGTCGTGGCTGGAATGTGCGCGCGCCGCGATCGAGGTGGCGTCGGCGATGCACAAGCCCTGGGTACTGGACCCAGTAGGCGTCGGCCTGACCCGCTATCGTACCGATGCCGCGCGGGACCTTTTGCAGACGCGCCCGACCGTGCTCAAGGCCAATGCCAGCGAGATCATGGTGCTGGCCGCAGCGGCAAAGTCGGGTCGGGGCGCCGACAGCATCCACGAAGTCGACGAGGCGCGCTCCGCGGCCCGGGCGTTGGCCCAGCAATATGGCTGCACCGTGGTGGTGACCGGCGAGCGGGACCTCATCACCGACGGCCAACGGGAAGTGCGAATCAGCAACGGCCGGCCCTTGATGGGCAAAATGATCGGTTCCGGCTGCATGCTGACCTCCGTGATCGCCTGTTATCTGGCGGTCGCCGAGGAAAACGCGTTCGCCGCGGCGCAAGCCGCTGTCGCCCACTTCACAGTTGCCGGGGAAATCGCTGCCGAGCAGGCAGACGGGCCCGGCACCTTGAAACCGCTGTTGCTCGATGCGCTGTTCAATCTGGACACAGCGCAATTGAAGCGGCGCTTGCGATTGAATTGACGGCGGGCAGAGGCGTGCTCAATCGCCTGCCAAGGCCTTTTGAATCAACGGCACCAAGGGTTCCGGCAGTTGGATGTTTCCCGCCAAGGCGAATTCATGGGCGCGGCCCGACATCTTGTTCCAGGTTTTGCGGATGATATCGAGCCATTTCTGTTCATCGTATTCCGGATGTCGGGCGGCGAAATCCAGCATGTAATGTTCGATGAATACCAGCGCGGTGACATCTTCCACCAGTTGCGTGTCCGGATTTTTCTTCAACGCCCGCTTGCTGACCGCCTGCTTGACGCGTTCGACGACGTCCTCGCCGTAGCCGGCTGCCCGCACCAGCCGGGCGGCGGTGTCGCCGTGGAACTTGTATAGACCGGTGCGCCATTGCAGATAGCCCTGGCGTCCGACGGGGTAGTCGCTGCGGGGCGTCTTCCAGCGCTGTATATGCTGCGCCCGCACAGCCAGTTTCATGGCCTCGTCGGCCTCGGGCGCATAGCGCTCGATCATCGTCGACATACGCTGGGAATAAAGCAGTTCTTTGGGCCAGTCCCGGCCTTCCGCAGTTTCCTGGTTCGGATCCTCGCTATTGGCAGCGTCGATCAGTTCGGTGGCGCGTTGATACGCCTGCGGGTCTTGAGTCATCGCGGGTTCTCCGGACATTACGGCTGAATCGATCGGATTCGGGAAGGTTCAGGGATACAGCCGGCGTTCGCGGCCGGTACGGTGCAGGATTGTACTACCGATTTCCTCGATGGACATGGAACTGGTGTCCAGATAGGTAATGCGCTCGCGCCGGTACATTGCCTCCGAGGCCTGAACTTCCCGCTGGCACTGCTTCAGATCCGCATATTTGCTGTCGGGACGCCGTTCGGTGCGTATTTGGCGCAGGCGTTCGGGGTCGATGGTCAGCCCGAACAACTTTTCCCGGAACGGGTGCAGCACCTTCGGCAGTGTTTGTTCCTGGAAGTCGTCATCGGTAAGCGGGTAATTGGCAGCCAACATCCCGAAGTGCAGGGCGAGGTACAGGCAGGTTGGCGTCTTGCCGGATCGCGAAACCCCTACCAGGATGATGTCCGCGGACCCGTAGTGGCGTGTGGTGGCACCATCGTCATGGCTGAGGGCGTAGTTGACCGCGTCGATCCTGTGCTTGTAGGTGGCGTAGTCGCCCATAGCATGAGAGCGGCCCACGGTATGAGTGGAATGCACACCCAACTCGCGCTCCAGCGGCGTGATGAAGGCGTCGAACGGGTCCAGTAGCAAGCCGCGGCTATGGGCGATGATTTCCCGGATCTGCGGATCGATCAGGGTCCCGAACAGCAATGGGCGCTTGCCCTCGACGTCCGCGGTCTTGTTGATGCGCTCGACCACTTCCTGCGCCTTCTCGGTACTGTCGATGAACGGCACGGTGCGCAGCACGAAGTCAACGTTGTCGAACTGGGTCAAGAGACTACGGCCCACCGCTTCGGCGGTGATTCCGGTGCGATCCGAGAGAAAGAATACCGAGCGTTTCATTGGCCGTTGCGACGACTGGGCGGAGGCTGATTATGTCAGACCGCTGCCATATTCGCATCGCCTCGCCGCTGGAAATTGCTCTCGCCGCCTCGGCAGCCCCGTACCTGACTGGCCCGCCAGAGGCAATAGGGTAGAACTTCGGCCGGGGTCCGATCCGATCGCAAACCTCCGAAAGCGACGTTATGGTCTGACTCCAGCCGAAAAAATGGTTGAAGCCCACGATGTGTTGTCGGTGGTTCGAACGGTCGATCGCTCGCGCTCCTGCTACCAGTGCAAGCCCCGACCGGAGCCGCTCCGGAATCTGGTAGACTCCTCCGATTTGGATCGGAACCTACCATTTTTGCATCCGGGGTATGGCGTGAGAACGATTGCGAAAGCAGTGCTGGGTAGTTGTGGGTTGTGGGCGGGCGTGGCGTGGGGAGCGGAACACGGCGGCTCGCCGCTTGATCTGACTGCAAGCGGGGTCGGCTATGGTGCCCTGATCATATTCGCATTCGCCTATCTGCTGGTGATGCTCGAAGAGTTCACCCACCTGCGCAAATCCAAGCCGGTTATCCTGGCGGCGGGAATCATCTGGGCGATGATCGCCTTCGTCTACCACGGGACGACCCACTCCAAGGCAGTCGAACAAGCCCTGCGGTTCAATCTGTTGGAATACGCTGAACTGCTGCTGTTTCTACTGGTAGCGATGACCTACATCAATGCCATGGAAGAGCGGCGCGTGTTTCACGCCCTGCGCAGCTGGCTGGTGCGCAAGGGCTTCAGCTATCGGGCGTTGTTCTGGCTCACCGGTACGCTGGCATTTTTCATTTCCCCGATCGCCGATAACCTGACCACGGCGCTGCTGATGTGTGCGGTGGTCATGGCAGTGGGCATCGACAGCCCGCGCTTCGTGGCGCTGTCGTGCATCAATATCGTGGTCGCGGCCAATGCCGGAGGCGCCTTCAGCCCATTCGGCGACATCACGACCCTGATGGTGTGGCAGAAGGGGGTGGTGGAATTCTGGACCTTTTTTGCGCTCTTCATTCCTGCGGCAACCAATTTTGTCGTGCCCGCGTTGCTGATGCATTTCGCGCTACCCAAATCGAAGCCGGCGCCTCTGGATGAACAGGTTGCGCTGAAACGCGGGGCCATCGCCATCATCGTGCTATTCCTGCTCACGATCACCACCGCGGTGACGTTCCACAATTGGCTCGAACTCCCGCCAGTGGCAGGCATGATGACCGGGTTGGCATACCTGCAACTCTACGGCTATTTTCTGCGCAAGACCCACAAACCGACACCAAGTGATAGCAATGAAAAGGCCAATCACATGGTGGGCGACCCGGTGCCGTTCGATGTCTTCAACAGCGTCGCCCGGGCCGAATGGGATACCTTGTTCTTTTTCTACGGCGTCGTGTTGTGTGTCGGCGGACTGGGCTTCCTCGGCTACCTGGGGCTGGCGTCGGAAGTCATGTACAACCATTGGGGCGCGACGCCGGCCAATGTCACCATCGGCCTGATGTCGGCCGTCATCGATAATATCCCGGTGATGTTCGCGGTGTTGACCATGAACCCCGATATGCCCACCGGTCAGTGGTTGCTGGTGACTTTGACGGCCGGCGTCGGCGGCAGCTTGCTATCCATCGGTTCCGCCGCAGGCGTGGCGCTCATGGGCCAGGCCCGGGGTACATACACCTTCTTCGGACACCTGAAATGGACCCCGGCCATCGCGCTCGGGTATGCGGCCAGCATCTGGATACACATGCTGATCAACGCCCGTCAGTTCTGAGTAGCCCGAGCGTGCTGGGGAGGCAGGCGTACGGTCACCTGCAGCCCGCCCAACAGCGAGGAGCGGGCCAATTCCAGTTCGCCGCCATATTGGCGCACAATGTCGCCGGCGATGGCGAGCCCAAGGCCATGACCGTTTCCCACTTCATCCAGGCGTGCGCCGCGCTCCAACAGTTGATCGTACTTGCTTTCATCCACGCCGGGCCCGTCATCTGCGATCGTGGCGGCGAGCCCGGGATCTGGTTCGATCACCAAGCGTACCTGTGTCCGCGCCCATTGGCAGGCGTTGTCGAGTAGAATGCCGAACAGTTCCAGCATGTCTTCGCGATCGCCCGCAAAGCGGTGTGCGGGATCGGCTTGCAGGTCGATGCGAACACCGCGCGGCTCATAGATTCGTTCCAAAGCCTCGATCAGCCCCGGCAGTTCTTGCGCGGCGACGAAGTGACTACCGCTCGGACCGCTGCCCGCCAGGCGTGCGACCTTGAGTTCCCGCTGAATCAAATCACTCATGCGCGAGACCTGAGTCTCGAGGTTTCGGCGCAGTTCCACGTGGGGCGTCAATGCCGGATCCTCACTCAGCCGAACCAAAGTACTCAATGGCGTTTTCAGGCCGTGGGCCAGGTTCCCCGTGGCTTTGCGCGAGCGTTCCAGACGCTGTTGGGTGAGCAACAACAAGCGATTGATTTCTTGCACCAGGGGCTGCATTTCCCGGGGTACCCGTTCGTCGAGCGTGCGGGCTTCGCCGCTTTGCAGTGCCTCCAGTTCTGTCCGGGCATGCTGCAACGGTCGCAGACCCTTGCGCACGGTCCAAGCCGCCAGTACCGCCATGGTCAGTAGAAACAGGATACTCAACCCGCCAAAGCCGATTTGGAAACGGCGAATGTCGGCATTGACTGGTGAAAAATCTTCGGCGACGGTGACGGTGAAATGAACACCTTGTTTGCTGAACCCGTGTACCAGCATCAACAGCGCCTGCGACTGCGGGCCGTCCAGATGCAGGCGCTGCTGTTGGCCAGGTGATAGGAGCGGTGAATCCAAGCGCCAATCCCAAAGCGAACGTGAAGCCAGGGTGCCGGAAGCGGTAGAAACGAGATAATAATGGCCAGAGAAAGGACGCTCGTAGAATTGATTGATCCGAGTGTCATTGAGTTGCGGGTGGCCGTTGCTGTCGAACTGTACGATGGCAACCAGATTCTCGATTTCGTGTTCCAGTCGCGACGAAGCATAATTTTCGGTGACTTGCCGGATCGCGAGCGTAACCAGGATCGCCTGGATCAGGAATACCGCAATCAAGCTGATCAGCAGGCCGTTGACGATTCGCCCGCGCAGAGATCTCATGGTTCGCCGCCGTAGATATAACCTTGGCCACGGCGGGTGACAATGCGCTCGCGTCCGACCTTGCCGCGCAAACGATTGACGTAGACCTCGATGACATTGCTGTCCTTGTCGGAGTCGAAATCGTACACGTGTTCGGCGAGCTGGGATTTGGACAGTACGCGATCGGGATGCAGCATGAGATAGCGAAGCAAGCGGAATTCGGTGCCGGTGAGCTGTATTTCCGGGCCGTCGCCGACGAAAGCCAGCTGGCGTTCCTCATCGAGCCGTACACCGTGGACTTCCAGCACATGGCCGCCTGAGTGGCCGTGTCGGCGGCGCAGCAC
This sequence comes from uncultured Gammaproteobacteria bacterium, assembly GCA_963773585.1. Classification (GTDB taxonomy): domain Bacteria; phylum Pseudomonadota; class Gammaproteobacteria; order JASBUN01; family JASBUN01; genus CAVXJN01. Next base: position 61,476 of record CAVZBR010000008.1, on the reverse strand, counting down.
GGCTGCTATGCGCGCCAACAGCTCCTCGGAATGGAACGGTTTGACTACGTAATCGTCCGCCCCTGCCTTGAAACCGTCGACTTTTTCGTGCCAGGCGTCCCGCGCGGTGAGTATGACCACCGGCAGATCGTTGCCCTGGGCGCGCCAGTGGCGCAGTACCTCCAGGCCGGATTTCCCCGGCAGGCCCAGGTCGAGAATTGCACCGTCGTAACCGCTCTCATTGCCGAGAGATTGTGCTTCGATTCCATCGCTGCTGACGTCCACCGCATAGCCGGCGGACTCCAGGTCGGAGCGTAGCCATCCCGCCAGTTCGGCATCATCTTCGATCAGCAACAGACGCATGATCAGTCGTCGCGATGTCGTGAAAGCAGCTTGCCCGTTCGGGCGTCCAAGCGCAGTTTCTGCACCCTGCCGTGGTCGTCCAAAAACTCGATTTCGTACACGAACCCATCACCGGCGCGGTGTAATTCCGCCTCGATGATCTTACCTGTTTGTCGGACCTCGACACGTTTCAGGATTTCGTCCAGGGACATGATTTTTCCTGCTTGCTGCAGTTCGCGCGCGGAAACGTGGTCCGAGCTGTGGGCGGTTTGCACGGAGCCCCACAGCGCGGACAGTCCGAGGATGGCGAAAGTGCTGTAGCGGAGCAATTTCAAGGTTCGTGCTCTCATGCGCGTTTGCGGCCAGTAACCATTGCTTTTACCAGATTTTCCCGATGCAGCAAGCTTTCGACCAACACGCCTGCCACGTGTATGAACACCAGCGCCAAAGTGAAGTTGGCGAAGAACTCGTGCGACGCTTCGAGCGCGCCTTCCCATCGCTCGCCGTTACCGACGAACCATCCGGCAAGCGGTCCGGCATGTTTTTCAGCACCGTATATTCCCAATCCCGTCAAACCGGTCAGGATCAGGCTGAGCAGCATCAGCAGAATCATGGCACCGCCAACCGGATTGTGCCCGATATATCGTTTGGCACGCATTTTCAGGGTCTCGGCGCCATAGTCGATCACGGTTGCCGGGCGCGTGACAAAGTCCGAAAAGCGCGCGTGTCGTGTTCCGACGAAGCCCCAGGCGATGCGGACCAGAAGCAGGGCGAGAACCGTGTACCCGGCCCACACGTGCACCGTGAGCACGTCTTCTTCGGTTAAATAGGCGATGGTGAAAGCCGCCACCAGCGTCCAGTGAAAAATCCGGACCAATGGGTCCCAGACATTGATTTGATTGTCGATATGCATGGCGCGAATCCTCTTTTCCGGAATACGCGTCACATTAATAGGCGAAGCTGAAATCAAGCTGAAACGAAGTGCGGGCGGCGGTTTTCAGATCTCGAAATGCGCCGCGGGTGCGGAACCGAAGTGCTCCAGACGGTATCCATGGTGATAGATCCCGCTTAAGCGCCAACCATTGGTAGCGGACAGTTCCAGCTTGTTGCGCAGCCGGCTGATGTGAGTATCGACGGTGCGGGTGTTCATGCCGGGACGATGTCCCCAGACGCTTTCCAAAATATGGTCGCGGGACAGTATGCGTCCGGCATTGCGAAACAGGAATGCTGCCAAATCCAGTTCCTTTTGCGTCAGCTGTACCGTGCGGTCGTTGAATGTCACCGTGCGGTCGCGATTGTCGATCGTATAGGGCGGAAAATTAAGGACTTGATCGATACTTTCTTCAACATGAGCTCTGCGGGCCAGGGCGCCGATCCTGGCAAGCAGCTCCCGTTGCCGGACCGGCTTGGTCAGGTAGTCGTCGGCACCTTGGCCGAGAATTCGGACAATGTCTTCTTCGGCGTCGCGCTGGGTGACGAAGATGATGGGAATCGGCCATTCGACGTGCTCACGTACCCAGGCGAGCACCTCCTCACCGTTGATGTCCGGCACCATCCAATCCAGCACCAGGAGATCGTAGCTTTCTCGCCGTAAGGAATTGATCAGACGCTCTCCACAGGTGTAAGCACTCACATGATGGCCATGTTCCGATAGCCAGAGCGTCAACAGTTCCGCGACGATCGCTTCATCTTCCAATAATGCAATCCGCACGCCTCGCCTCCCTGTTCTTATCTAATGATTGTTACACACCTCGGCGGGAACTCAAGTGCGCCGGGACGTGGGGTCAGCGGAGGTTGCTGTACAGGCGTTCGTAGACGAAGGCGTGCAATAGAATGACGTCTTGCTGTTCCTTGAGCTGAAATTCAACTCCGGTGTAGTACAGGATCCGACCGTCGTTGGTTTGTTCTTCGCGTACGTTGCGAATAACGCCGGGAATGGCCAGGTAGGTTTGGATGTTGCCGATTGTGATGGGCGTGTTCAGGGCGACGTTTTCATCGAGCTCGCCGAGCACGGTCGAGGATCGCAGCAGTGAGCCTGTAGTGCTGATGTCGAGCATCACGGCGGATTTCGGTTCGCGTTGCGCCTGATCGCCGCTGGGCGACACCGAGATGATGAGGTCAGCGCGCGCCCTTTGCGCCTTGCGCACGACGATACGCTCAAGTTGTTTCGGATAACCTAGATGCAGATAGGGATATGGTTTACTGCTGCTGCACAGCACTTGGGTGGAAAACGCATAGATGCTGTTGCCGGAAAGCATCCGGATCACCAAGGGCTGTGCTTCGCGAACCAGCATGATCTTACCGTCGCGCCGTGGGGTCGTGACGACGAGACTTTGACCGGCCAGGTAGCCGATGACGCGGCAACTGTACCGACGGTTGCGTTCGTCACCAACAAACTGGAGTTGCAGATTGTCTCCGATCTGCAATTCGAGCTCGATATCTTCCTTGGTGGCGCTCATCGATGTGCGGTTCCGTGAGTCAGTGTTCGTCGATGCGATTGCAGGCGTTGTTCGACATCCGTCGCGGCTGCCGGAAGCTCGACCACGAATTCGGCTCCGGCGGGCGTGACTGTGCTTCGGGCGCGTACCCGCCCACCGTGAAATTGCGCTACCAGGCGCACGATGTACAGACCCAGCCCGAGGTGGGGCTCGTCCGAACGGGCACTGCGCAGTGAAACCATGGAATCGAACAGGCTACCCTCCATTTCGGCAGGTAGGGGAGGACCTTGATTGCGCACCCGCAAAATCACCCACTCGCCGGGCTCCAAACTGATCTCGATGGGTGTGCCGCCGGTGGCGAAATCCAGGGCGTTGGCGACCAGTTTATCCAGCATCTGCGCCAATAGGTCCGGAACTCCCCGCATGGGCACCGGAACTGCCGGCACGTGGAATGTGAACGCCCGCTGCGGATGGGCGCTGCGGTAACCGGCGACAAAGCCGGCGACCAGCTCGGCGAAATCGTGGGTCTCGGGTTCCGCGTGTTCGAAGGCCTGCTCCAACCGGCTGGCTTCGCTCATGCGGTTGACGATTCCCTCCAGGCGCGAAAGACCTCCGCGCGCGCGTTCACTGTACGCCCGCTGCTCGGGTGTGACGCCATTGGCGTCCAGGTTGTCGAGAGAGGAGCGCACCACTGCCAAGGGCGTGCGCAATTCGTGGGAAAGTTTCGCGGCCATGGTTTCCAGATAGCGGGTGTATTGTTGCAAGCGCTCCAACAACCCCGCAAAACTGCGTGAAAGGTCGCCGATTTCGTCTCCGGCCGCGGCCGGATCGATCCTCCCGGTCACTCTGCCGTCGGCGGTGATGGCGCCTTCGGCTTGATTGCGCAGATGGCGAATGCGTTGCGCCAACCTCGTGGACAGGGTCAACAGCAGCACCAGCGCCACCAGGAAGGTGCCCAGGCTGAGGTTAAACAGGTGTTCGAGGGCGCGATTCTGTAACAATAAAATATCGCGGCTGGTCTCTTCGGCGACGGCGGCGCCGACCACCTGGTTTCCGACCCAGATCGGAAACGCCGCCGATACGATATTCGCCTGGTCGTCCGGCGAACGGCGCCAGCGGGTAGCCTCGCGGCCGCGCAACGCCGCGCTGACCTCGGGGCTTTGCAGCCGGGAGACATCGGACAGGTCGTCCTGAAAGTCCGATGCCGGCTCTTTCAGGATCAGCCGATACAACGCGTGCAGCACGCCACGGGCAGGGGCGGCCTGGGATTCGCCGTCGGTGCGCAGATCGCCAGCCATGGCCAGTACCCGCTGCTGTTTGTCGACGATCCACAGTCTGCCCTGCTGGCGTTCCATACCCTGCAGCAGCCGGTCCATCGCCGGCGTCGGGACCGTGAGGGTGCCCAGATTTTGCAGCGTGTCGGTGCCGGCGGTTGCCACTACTGCCGCGGTCGCGCGGGTACGCGGGTCGTCCACATCGACGATGGCTAGACTGAGGCGGCTACCGACCATGGCCAACGGAATGCGGAGTTCCAATGTGTAGCCTGCGCCGGTTTCCTGCCATTCGGCACGAATGCGGCGGCTGAGATTGGCGTCGACTTCGCTGCTGCCCGGCGGGAGCTGTTGCGCGCCCACCCAGCCCGGCGCAGTACTGGCAAGCACATAGCGGCGCAGTTCGCCTTGCGGGGTCTGCAGAGCGACCCGCAGGTGATCGGCACCTATGGCAGTGCCGGCGCCGGGTTCACGGTAGACCACGTGATCGTCGCGCACTTGCAGTAGCGCGTACAGATATCGTTCGCGCGTACCGGTAAGCAGATCGAACGAAGTGGCGTTCGCGTCGTCGGCCGGTCCGTAGTGCCGGGCGCGCTCGCGGTAGGCGCTCCAGTCGTCGGCATAACCGTCCAGCTGGATGGGAGTGGGCAGCGCACGTACGTACAGATGCTGGTGCTCGCCAGCGGTCCTGAGCAGGGGGCCGCCGTGGGTGAACAGGGCCGGCTGTTCGTGCAGCACGCGGGCGACGGCACCAGCTGCCGCCAGCAATGCATCTTCCTTGCCGTGGCGGAGAAATGCCTCCATTTCGTTCAAGTAGCGGTAGCCGATCCAGGGAATGACCAGCAAGGTCAAAGACAATGTCAGCAGCTTCAATCGCAAGCTGAAATAGCCTCGCCGCGCAGGCTTGACCGAAGATCCGCGCACCGGCGGTGGGGCGAGCCGGTGGTCAGTCGGTGACATCTTCGGCCCAACGATAGCCCATGCCGTACACGGTCTGAATGGCGTCGAAATTCGGATCCAGCTCGATGAATTTGCGCCGCATACGCTTGACGTGGGAAGTGACGGTGCCGGCGTCGACCACCACGTTGGCTTCACTCATGAGTTGATCGCGGTTCTTTACGTGGCCGGGGTAGCGCACCAATGCATGTACCATCCACAGCTCGGTCAGGGTCAGCGGTACCGCATGGCCATTCCAGCGCGCTTCGAGCCGGTCCATGTCCAGACGCAGTGCACCGCGCTGCAGCGCCCGATCGCGTGCTTCGGGTGCACGCAATGCTTCGAGACGTCGGAACAGCGCGGCGATCCGCGCAAGCAGATGCGGTAGGCTGACGTCCTTGCTGAGATAGTCGTCTGCGCCCAGGCGCAGGCCGGAAACGGTGTCGAAGTCGCTGTCCCTGGCAGTGAGAAAAATAATCGGCAGCTTGGCATCGCGTGCTCGCAGTTCCCGACACAGCTCAAAGCCGGCGTCGACTTCTTCCTCCAGGCCGATATCGAGCAGCACCAGGTCGGGCAGTTCGCGAGCAAATCCCTGCATTGCTTCCCGGCGATTGCCGTAGCCCTGAACGGCGTAGCCCTGGCGCTGCAGCGCTTCCATATAGTTGGCGCGGATCGCGACCTCGTCCTCGACGATGGCGATGGTCTTGCGCATATCAAAGTCCTCGTACCCCGGATCGAAGGTATCACAGCGCCAAGCGCGGTTTCGAACCGCCGCCGGACGGTGCCCGCGGATTGCCATGATTCATCGGCCGATTGCCTCGATTCTGACGGCGAGGGGCCATTTCCGCGCGGTTCAATGCAAGTGAACCTCGAATCATCCGGCGCCGGCAGGTATGCCCGCCCGCAATCGCGGACGATTGCCAAGGAAGGCGCGCTGGGCCAACGCGCAACAGGAGTAAATCAAATGAATACTGTACCCATTACGCGCCGTTCATTCCTGCGCCCCGTGGTCGCTACGCTGTGTGTGGCAGTGCTGAGCGGTCCGGCGGCCGCCAGCGAACGCGTGAGCGCGGCCCATGAACGGGTCGGGCTGTTTTCCGGCATGCTGCTGGGCGCCGCGGTGGGCGGCCCGCCCGGCGCTGTGATCGGCGCAATCGGCGGTGGCCTGGGCGGCAGATCCTACGGGCGGCAACGAACGCTCGATCGCCAGGACGCGGAAATCGAGCGCCTTCGGGGCGAACTCGAACAGGCCAAGGTACGTGCTGCGGCGCGTAGCGACGCGCCCGCCGCGGTAGCGACTGTCGCCAGCACGGCGCCGGTGGAGTTGAATCTCTGGCAGCCGCGGGAAGCGTTGGAAGCCAGCGTGCAGTTTCGCACCGGCAGTGCCGAACTGGAGCCCCATTTTGCGCAACAGTTGCGTCATCTGGCCGCGTTCGTCAATGACCTGCCGCACGCCGCGGTGCATTTGGCTGGATACGCCGACCCGCGCGGCCGGGCGCCGGAAAACTTGAAACTGTCTTCGGCGCGGGTGCGCGCGGTGCGCGATGCGCTGATTGCCGAAGGGATAGCGGAAGACCGGATCACCTCCGAAGCATTCGGCGAATCCCGGCCACTGTACGCCGCCGACGACCCCGAGGGGCGCGGCTTCGAACGCCGGGTGTTGATCCGCATCGATATTGAGGAGCCGCAGTCATGACCAGACTCTTGATACCGGAATCGGAAGACTTTCTGTATTGGGACCCCGAGACCATTGACCGGTACCCGGAGCCGCCGGAAGACCCGCAAGTCGAAAGTGAAGGCCACGATCTATGAGTGCAGTGCAAGGCAAATGGAAGGCGTTGGTGCTGCAAGGCACGGTCGGGTTGCTGGCAGCCTTTGGCGCCGGTCTGCTCAGTGCCGCGGTGTTGACCGCCGCGGTACTGGCGCTGGGCGGCTCCTGACCGGAGACTTGCGCGATCGTTCGGGTGTCTGCTCAGGCGGTTGCGGACTCAGTCGCTAGCTGGCGCGAGATCTGGTTCACCAGTTCGTCCACACCGGCGGACGCGGTATCGGTGCGAATCGTGAACCCCAGTTCCGATTCGGTGAGCGGCGTGTAGTGGGCCAGTTGATGTTCCAGCACCGCCTGATCGGCTTCCGAAATATCTTCGCCGCTGGATTGACGCCGACGAATCCGGTCACGTAATTGCCCCGCTTCGGCGTCGAATTGCAGAATTCGATGGCGGGCGCCCTGGTTTGCGGCGAGGGCGGCGAAATGGTTTCGGCGTTCGGGATCGAGAAACGTGGCGTCGACGATTACGGAGAATCGTGCCGCCAGCGCAAGTTCGGCACACTCATAGAGCCGCGCGTACGTTCGATCGCTGGCGTCGGCAGTGTAAGCGCCAGCGTCTATACTCTGTTCGCCGCCGCGCCCGAACAAGCGCTGGCGTTCGCGGTCCGAGCGCAAGTGCAAAGCGCCGATGCGAGTTGCGAGTGGCGCGCATACCGTCGATTTTCCGCTGCCCGAGACTCCGTGACTAATGATGAGCGTCGGCTGCATCGGTGCGCTGTAACGCGATGCAAGGCAAAGATACTCGCGTAGCGCGGCGGTGGCATCCGTGCTCGGCGATTGCACGGCACGGATGCCGGCGACTTTGGCGCGCACCATGGCACGGTAACAAAGGTAGTAACGCAGCAGCCGCACGCCTGGATAGTCACCGGTCTGGTTTAGATAGCGGTTCAGGAAACGCCAGGCGTAGTCGGTGCGACCGTGATCCTCCAGGTCCATGAACAGAAATGCGGCTTCGCTGATGACGTCGATCCAATACAATGCCGGGTTGAACTCGATGCCGTCGAATACCATCAGTTCCTGTTCGTGAACCGCCATGTTGCCGAGGTGCATGTCGCCGTGACATTCGCGCACGAAACCGTCGCGCCTGCGGCGGTCAAAGCGTTCGCGCAGAGATCCGTATTCGCGTTCGCTCCAGGTTTCGACGGTGGCGATTTGTCGCAGCATTGCCGCATCGCGAATCGTGCTTCTCAGCGCTTTGAAATTCGCGCGGACTGGGTCGTGCACGGCTTGCGCAGTACCCAGATCGGACCGGGGCGGGGTGCTCGGTTGGCGGGCATGGAAATCGGCTATCAAAGTCGCCAGGCGATCGATATGCGCGCCGTCCAACCGCCCCTCGCGCAAACGTCGGTCCAGCAGTTCGGACTGCTCGAAGCGCGCCATTTTCACCGCATATTCGATCGGGTTGACGTCTGCGCCCAGTAACGGGCCATCCGGCGTAACGCCAATGGCGACCACGTCCAGATACAAATGCGGAGCGAGGCGTCGGTTCAGACGCAGCTCTTCCAGACAATAATGTTTGCGCTTGGCAAGGGTGCTAAAATCCAAAAATCCGAGATACAGGGCTTTCTTGATCTTGTAAGCGTATCGCCCGCACAGCAGAACCCACGAAATATGGGTTTCGATCAATTCCACCGAACTGCAGGGTTCAGGGAACGACGCACGGTTGCGCAGCGACGCGATCAGCGCCTGCTGCTGTTCGATTGTGGACTCCGGTGCGTGCATCGACAGGTCGGCAAAAGTTGCTGCGCCGCGGCGCTGTACATGGCTCGCATTGTAGCACCGAGGCAATGCCGCACCCGGGCAGAATGGAAAGATGGCCTACCGGCGAAAGCCGGGATCAGGCCAAATGTACACAACGGTCGCGTGTGTTGTCCGAAGACGGCGCCTTACCGATCCATCACTTAGCCAGATTCTGCAGGTTTTATGGCCGGGCGTAGCAAGACAAGTCGAAAAAAATCAGCCAAGAGTTCCAAGACCAGGACCACGACCAGGACCAAACGGGCCCGTAGCCGCGGTTGGCGGAGCGGCGTGCGGCGCTTGACACTGTACGGGATCGGCGTGCTGCTGATCGCGGGGGTGGTGTACGGCCTTTATCTGGACCACGTCGTGCGCCGACAATTCCAGGGTCGACGGTGGGAACTGCCGGCGCGTGTATATGCCAGGCCTTTGGAATTGTTCGCAGGGCGCCGGCTGGCGCCGGCCGATCTTGCCCATGAGCTCGATTTGCTGCACTACCACCGCAGCCGAACGGCGGCGCAAGCGGGCGCGTATTCCCGCAACGGGACCCGCATCGATCTCACCACACGCGCATTCCGCTACTGGGACGGAAGCGAACCCGCCCAACATGTGCGCATTCGGTTCGATAACGGCGAGGTCGCGGGTCTCACCGACGACCAGGGTAAATCCCTGCCCCTGGTGCGACTGGATCCGGTGCTGATCGGCAGCGTGTATCCGGCGCACAACGAGGACCGCATTCTCGTGAAGTTGGAAGATGTGCCGCCGCTGCTGACCAAGACGCTGATCGCGGTCGAAGACCGCGGCTTCTATCAGCATCACGGTGTAGCGCCCATGGCGATTGCGCGTGCGATGTGGGCGAATCTGCGCGCCGGACAAACGGTTCAGGGCGGCAGCACTCTGACGCAGCAGCTGGTCAAGAATTTTTTTCTCAGCAATGAACGTACCCTGGCTCGCAAGCTCAACGAAGCGGCCATGGCATTGCTGCTGGAGTTGCACTACGACAAGAACGAGATTCTTGAGACCTACCTCAACGAAGTTTATCTGGGCCAGGACGGCCGCCGCTCCATCAATGGCTTCGGCTTGGCCAGCTACTTTTATTTCCAGCGACCGCTGGCGCAACTGCGCGCCCACGAAATCGCATTGCTTGTGGGAATGATCAAGGGGCCTTCCTATTACGATCCGCGGCGGCATCCGAAACGGGCTTTGATGCGGCGCAATCTGGTGCTCGATCTCATGGCGGCGCAAGGCGTGCTCGGCGAGGCGGACGCGGCTCGCGCGAAGCAACAGCCGCTGGATGTAGTCGCCGAAGCGCCCAGCGGCACCACGCTGTACCCGAATTTCGTCGAACTGGTGCGACGCCAATTACGGCGCGACTACCGCGACGAAGATCTCACGTCCGAAGGGTTGCAGATATTCACGACCCTCGATCCCATTGTTCAGCGTCAGGCGGAGCAGGCGCTTTCCGGCGAACTGCACCGCTTGGAAGGCCCTGCATCGCGACCGCGCGGTTCGCTGCAAGGCGCCTTGGTGGCGGTGCACCCGGGTAACGGCGAAGTGATTGCGCTGGTGGGCGGGCGCGACAACAGCTACGCCGGCTTCAACCGAGCGCTCGATGCGGTGCGTTCCATCGGTTCCCTGGTCAAGCCGGCTGTCTACTTGACGGCGCTGGCAGACCCTTCCCGTTACACGCTGGCGACATTGCTGGATGACAGCCCGATCAAACTCAAAAATGCCGACGGTTCCGTCTGGGAGCCGCAAAACTATGACAAGCAGTTCCACGGCGAGGTGCCGCTGGTCATGGCGCTAGCGCATTCCTACAACGTACCCACGGTGCGCCTGGGTATGGATCTGGGCGTTCCCAACGTCGTCAGAACCCTGGAGCGAATGGGTATTTCCCGCCGTCTGGAGGCGTATCCGTCGTTGCTGTTGGGCGCCGCCAGCCTGACACCGATGGAAGTAACCCAGATGTACCAGACCATTGCCGCAAACGGGTTCCGCACTCCGCTGCGAAGCATCCGCGCGGTCCTGGATTCGCGCGGCGAGCCGTTGAGTCGCTATCCGCTCACAGTTGCGCGGGAGTTCGATGAAACTAGCATCTACTTGTTGACCCGTGCCTTGGAAATGGTGGTTCAGCAAGGCACGGCTGCGGCAGTGGGGACGGCATTCGGTGAGTCTGCGGGCCTCGCCGGCAAGACTGGCACCACCGACGATACCCGCGATAGCTGGTTTGCGGGTTTTGGTGAAGACTACCTTGCGGTGGTGTGGGTCGGGCGCGACGACAATCAAAGCACCGGCTTGACCGGTAGCACTGGCGCTTTGCCGGTATGGAGCGCGTTGGCGAAGCATGTGCGGCCGATGCCTTTGCAGCCTGCGGTGCCCGTCGACTTGGAACAGGCGTGGATCGATCCCGCAAATGGCTTGCTTGCCGAACAGCGCTGTGAGGGCGCTGTGTTGCTTCCGTTCGCCGCCGGCAGCGCACCCCACGAGCAATCGCCGTGTGTGCAGCAGGGCATGAACTGGTTCAGGAGATTGTTGCAATGAGAATTGAATTAGTCGGCGTTGCGCGCCCGGCGTTGGTCGTGTTGCTGGCCCTTGGGATCGGCGCTTGCGCCTCCACGGGCGGAGAAGCGGTGCGGGTGGAAGAACGATCCTCTCCACCGCCGGTTATCGAGATTCCGCCACAGGCCCGCGTCGAGGTTCCGCAGCCCGCGCCGCAGCGACCCCCGAGTCCGGCGGTCGAATCGCTGTTGGCTCAGGCCCTGGCGGCCTCAAGGAACGGCGACCACAGCAATGCCGTATCGCTGCTCGAAAGAGCGCAACGCATCGAACCTCGCAATCCGCTGGTGTGGAACCGGTTGGCGCTGGAGCGTCTGCAGCAGGGCCGTTACGCGCAAGCCGAATCCCTGGCTCTGAAATCGAACCTTTATGCTGCCGGAGCGCCGGATCTGCGACTTCGCAATTGGCGTGTCATTGCCGAGGCGCGTCGCGGGCAAGGTAACAGCAGCGGCGCCCGTGATGCGGAGCGCCAGGCGAGCGCCATTGCTGGCGGCCGATGAGCCCGGGGGTGTCTCTCTGGGCGGCGCCGACCGAATCGTATATGATGGACGCAGGATGCGATTCTCCGGGCAATTTCAGAGAGGCCTGCGCACGTGGGGCTGTACTCAGTCGATAAGCTGATTGCCGAGGCACGGCGCATTGCGGCAGATTACCGGCGCGCCACCGGCAAACCGTTGGGTGGCGTCAGCGGCGAGATCGCTGAAAACGATGCCGCCCGGTTGTTGAATTTGGAAGTCTGCCAGGAAAAGCCCGGCGGCTACGATGCAGTCGGCCGCGGGGCTCGCGACGGCAAGCGGGTGCAGATCAAAGGCCGCGCGATTTTCGATGACCGCAAGTCCGGCCAACGGATCGGCCAGCTCAAGATCGATCAGGAATGGGACAGCGTGGTCCTCGTGCTCATGGACGAGGACTACAATCCGCGCGAGATCTACGAAGCCGAGCGGGCGGACGTCATGGCGGCTCTCGAAGAGGGCCAGAACAGCAAGCGTAACAAGCGCGGCGCCATGTCCGTAGGCCGCTTCAAGAACATTGCGCGCCTGGTGTGGCTGGCGGACGAGGGTTTGATTGAAGACGAAGTGTGGGAGCACCACGGCTCCTGACCGACCCCGGTAGCCGCTGGCCTCGCGATATCGCAACACATGGTTTCCGCCGCCGAAACGCTGGGTCCGAACGGACCGTTGGCTCGATCCATTCCCCAGTTCGCTCCCCGCGCCGAACAGCAGGCGATGGCCAGCGCCATTGCCGATGCCATTGCTGAAGGCGGCACACTGGTTGCCGAGGCCGGTACCGGAACCGGCAAGACCTTTGCTTACCTGGTGCCCGCGCTGCAATCCGGCCGCCGGGTGGTGATTTCCACCGGCACCCGCACACTCCAGGATCAGTTGTTTCATCGCGACCTGCCGTTGGTACGCGACGCCCTCGCCAGCTCGCAACGCATGGCCCTGCTCAAGGGTCGCTCGAACTATCTATGCCTGTATCGCCTCGACCTGACTTTGATGCAGGGGCGTTTGCGATCCCGAAGCCTGGTCGCCGAGCTGGAACGAATCCGTGCCTGGTCCGGACGCACCAAGGCCGGCGACATTGCCGAAGTGGGCAACGTGCCCGAAGAATCGAACATCTGGCCGCTGGTGACGTCCACGGTCGACAACTGCCTGGGGCAAGACTGTCCGATGTACTCGGATTGTCACGTGATGCGTGCCCGGCGTCGCGCCCAGGAAGCGGATCTTTTGGTGATCAATCATCATTTGTTATTCGCCGACATGGCGCTCAAAGAGGACGGCTTCGGCGATCTGCTGCCGGGCGCCGACGTATTCATACTCGACGAGGCGCACCAGCTACCGGAGACGGCGAGCAGTTTCTTCGGCGTTTCCTTGTCGGCGCGACAGCTTAAGGAGCTGGTGCGCGACACCCGTGACGAACATGTGCGCGAAGCCGGCGACATGACCGAACTGCCCGATGCCCTGGACAAGCTGGATCAAGCGGCCGCCGACGCTCGCATTGCCCTGGGCGAGTCCGCACAACGGTTGCCGTGGCTGCAGGCGCGACGGTCGCAGGACTTTGTAACTGCCCTGGAGCGGTTGCAACAGCGTCTGGCGGAACTGGAGCAATGGTTGGAACACGCCGCGCAACGAGGCAAGGGCCTTGAAAACTGCTGGCGCCGCAGTGCCAGTCTGTTGCAACGCCTGCATGCGGTCACCGCCGAAGCGGGCGAAGAACATATCCAATGGATCGACGTGCACCGGCGTTCGTTCACGCTGCATCTCACGCCCATGGATGTATCGGCCAGTTTCCAGTCCCACGTCAAAGCGCGGCCCGCGGCCTGGGTATTTACCTCCGCAACCCTGACCGTGGGCGGTAGCTTTAGCCATTTCGCCAGCCGCCTGGGATTGCAGGACGCCCAAACATTGTGCGTGGACAGCCCGTTCGACTATGCCGAAAACGCGCTTCTGTACGTGCCGAAACAGTTGCCCGATCCCGCGGCCCCGGGTTATACCGACGCGGTGATCGCTGCGGCCACACCGGTCATCCAACGTTGCGCCGGCGGCGTATTCCTGTTGTTCACCAGCCATCGGGCGTTGCAGCATGCCGCAGCGCAATTGCGCGAGCGGTTTGCGCGGCCGTTGCTGGTCCAGGGCGAGGCGCCCCGAGGACAGTTGTTGGAACGGTTCCGGCAGTTGGGAAACGCGGTCCTGCTGGGCACGGGGAGTTTCTGGGAAGGCGTGGACGTGCGCGGTCCATCCTTGTCCTGCGTCATCATCGACAAGCTGCCATTCGCATCTCCCGGCGATCCGGTTTTGCAGGCGCGCATCGACGCCATGCGCGCGGCGGGCGGCAATCCGTTCATGGACTATCAACTGCCCGCCGCGGTGTTGTCCCTGAAGCAAGGGGTCGGACGTCTGATTCGCGATGTCGACGACCGCGGCGTAATGGTGCTGTGCGATCCGCGCTTGTATTCTCGGCCCTACGGGCGCTTGTTCCGCGCCAGTTTGCCCCCGATGCGCGATACCCGCGACCTTGCCGGCGTGTTGCGATTCCTTGACGCTGGCGCGGAGCGCGAGCAACAAAACCTGATCGAAGGCGAGTGGAATGCCGAACCTCGGGCATGACGAGTTGGCGGCGATGAAGCTGTTGGCGTTGGATACTTCGACCGAGGCTTGTTCGGCAGCGCTGTACATCGACGGGCGCACCAGCGTGCGTTACGAAATCGCGCCGCGGGAGCACAGTAAACTGATTCTGGGGATGCTGGATGCGTTACTGGCGGAGGCTGGCATCAAGGCCAACGCGCTGGATGGTCTGGCCTACGGTCGTGGTCCGGGATCATTTACGGGGGTTCGCATCGCTGCGGGGACAGTGCAGGGCATCGCCCTCGGCTTGGATCTGCCGGTGGTGCCGGTATCGAGCCTGGCCGCGCTGGCCCAGGGCATGCGACGCGAGCACGGCAGCGAACGGGTGTTGACCGCGATCGACGCCCGCATGCAGGAAGTGTATTGGGCCACGTATCGGCTTGGCGCCAGCGGCCTGATGGAGTTGAGTGGCGATGAACGGGTGACGACGCCCGGACTTGTACCCGTGCCGTCGGACCATGCATGGCATGGTGCCGGCAGCGGTTGGGCGCAGTATCGCAAGGCGTTGGCCGAGCGCCTGACGGATTGTCTCCTGACGATCTATCCGGATCGATTTCCAAGTGCCGAGGACATCGCGGTGCTGGGTGCGGCCGGCCTGCAAAACGGTCGCGGCCTCAGCGCCGAGCGGGCGCTGCCGGTGTACTTGCGGGATCGGGTGGCCGAGAAACCGCCGCTGGGAAAGCCTTCGGCCTGAACCTCGCGGCCGATTTCGTCAGCGACCGGGTCGCGGGCGGACCTCAGGCCAGCAACCGCTGCAAAATACCTTCGTAGATGGCCGAAAGCTGCTCCACGTCTGCGACGCGCACGCATTCGTTCAGTTTGTGAATAGTGGCGTTGATCGGTCCCAGTTCGACCACCTGGGCACCGGTGGGTGCGATGAAGCGGCCGTCTGAAGTACCCCCGGCGGTAGACAGTTCGGTCTCGATGCCGCTCACGTCGCGGATCGCGCCGCACATGGCTTCGACCAATTCGCCTCTCGCGGTCAGGAATGGATTTCCTGACAGGCGCCATTGCAGTTCGTAGCTCAGGCCATGGCGATCGAGGATTTCATGCACCCGCCGGCGCAAGCTCTGCTCGTCGCTTTCAGTGGAAAAACGAAAATTGAACACGACGTCCAGTTCGCCGGGGATTACGTTTTCGGCACCCGTGCCGGTATGCAGATTGGAGATCTGAAACGTCGTGGGCGGAAAGAATTCATTGCCGGCATCCCATTGCTCCGCGCACAGTCGCGCCAAGGCCGGCGCAAATCGATGCAGTGGGTTGTCCGCCAGGTGGGGGTAGGCAACGTGCCCTTGCTGGCCTTTGACTTTCAAGCGCCCGTTCAATGAACCGCGGCGGCCGTTCTTGATGACATCGCCCACTGTCTCCGTACTGGTGGGTTCGCCGACCAAACACCAGTCGATCCGTTCGTTGCGTTGCTGCAGGCGTTCGACCACTTTCACGGTACCATCGACGCTCGGTCCTTCCTCGTCGCTGGTGATCAGGAAGGCGATGGAGCCGCGATGGTCCGGATGTTGGGCGACGAAACGTTCGCATGCGGTGACCATGGCGGCAATGCTGGACTTCATATCGGCGGCGCCGCGGCCGTAGAGAAAGCCATCGCGGACCTGCGGCTGGAAGGGATCCGAATGCCATTGTTCCTTGGGGCCGGTCGGAACCACGTCAGTATGGCCGGCGAAAACGAACAGCGGTGCGCGGTCGCCACGCCGCGCCCAAAGGTTTGCGACCTCACCGAAGGGCATCGCTTCGATGCGAAAACCGATCGCGCCCAGGCGCTCGGCCAGCAAATCCTGGCAGCCGTGATCGTCGGGCGTGACCGAAGGGCGACGAATCAGTTCCTCGGCGAGCGTCAGGGTGGTGGACATTCAGGCTTGGAACCGTTGCTGATAGTCGGCTTCCTTGAAGCCGACCTGGCTGATTTTGCCGTCATCGAGTACCGGTCGTTTGATCAGCGTCGGTTGTTGGAGCATCAGCATGCGGGCCCGTTCGGCGTCCACCGTCGCTTTGGTCGTTTCCGGTAATTGGCGCCAAGTGGTGCCGCGGCGGTTGAGCAACGCCTCCCAACCGAGTTGATCCAGCCAGCGCTGCAATAAGCCGGGCGTCAAGCCATCGGTGCGAAAATCGTGGAACCGATATTCGACGCCGTGATGCTCGAGCCAAGCGCGGGCCTTTTTCACGCTATCGCAGTTCTTGATGCCGTAGATCGTCAGCATGACAATCGCATTCAGATGTCGCGCAGCAGTTCGTTGATGCCCACCTTGGAGCGGGTTTTCTCGTCGACCTTTTTCACGATCACGGCGCAATAGAGACTGTATTTTCCGTCCTTGGAAGGCAGATTGCCCGACACGACCACCGACCCGGCGGGCACCCGGCCGAAACTGACTTCGCCGGTTTCGCGGTCGTAGATCTTGGTGCTCTGGCCGATGTAGACCCCCATCGAAATGACCGAACCTTCTTCGACGATCACGCCCTCGACGATTTCCGAGCGGGCACCGATGAAGCAATTGTCTTCGATGATGGTGGGGCTTGCCTGCAGCGGCTCCAGCACGCCGCCGATGCCGACGCCGCCGGAAAGATGTACGTTCTTGCCGATCTGGGCGCAGGAACCGACGGTGGCCCAGGTATCGACCATGGTGCCGCTGTCGACGTAGGCGCCGATATTGACATAGGAAGGCATCAGCACCGTGCCGGAGGCGATGTACGAGCCGCGCCGCGCCGCCGCAGGCGGTACCACGCGCACGCCGCCGTCGCGGAACTCGCGGGAATTCGTGTCGGCATACTTGGAGGGCACCTTGTCCCAGTAGTTGGTGAAGCCGCCTTTGATGAAACGATTGTCTTCGATGCGGAAATACAGCAGCACCGCTTTCTTCAACCATTCATTCACGACCCATCCGCCGTCGCGCTTCTCGGCGACCCGGGCGTTGCCGCTGTCGAGCAAGTCAATCGTGTCGAGCACCGCCTCTTTGACATGCGTTTCGACATTGCGCGGCGTGATGTCGGCGCGTTGCTCGAACGCCTGCTCAATGATGGCCTGGGTGTTGCTCATGGCTCGATCCTCTGACTGATGGCTGATGCGGGCGCGGCGCGTGCCGCGTAGCTTTCGAATTGTAAGGGACTGCCGAGCCCAACTCCAGCGCAGTACGTGGATCGGCCGAGGCCAGCCTCACACGCCTTCGACGTGGGCGCGGATGCGCTGCGCGGCCTCGACGCACTCTTCGAACGAAGCCACCAGCGCCATGCGCACGCGATTGGCTCCGGGATCACTGCCGTCGTCCGCCTGGCGGGACAGAAAGCTGCCGGGGAGGACGGTCACGTTCTGCCCGGCGTACAGGTCGCGCGCGAATTCGGTGTCGGAAACCGGCGTCTTCGGCCACAAATAAAATCCGGCGTCCGGTCGTTCCACTTCCAGAACCGGTTGCAGTATTTCGAGCACGGCGTCGAACTTTTTCCGGTAAAGTTCGCGATTTTCGCACACGTGTTGTTCGTCGTTCCAGGCGAGAATGCTTGCTTGCTGTACCGGCGGTGCCATGGCGCAACCATGATAGGTGCGATAGAGCAGAAAGCGTTCGAGAATATTGGCGTCGCCTGCGACAAAGCCCGAACGCAGCCCGGGTGCGTTGGAGCGCTTCGACAGGCTGTGAAACACGACGCAGCGCGCGAATGTGTCGTCGCCCATCGCCGCCGCCGCGCTCAGCAGTCCGGGCGGTGGTGCATCTTCGTCGAAATAGATTTCGGAATAGCATTCGTCGGAGGCGATAACGAAGTCATAGCGATGGGCCAACTCGATCAGGCGCTGCAGATGGCTCTGATCGGCCACCGCGCCGGTGGGGTTGCCCGGCGAGCAGACGTAGAGCAATTGACATGCCCGCCAGCTCTGCTCGCTCACGCTGTCATAATCGGGTAAGAATCCGGATCGCGCATCCGCGGACAGGAACTGGGGCTGTGCGCCGGCCAGCAGCGCGGCACCCTCGTAAATCTGATAGAACGGGTTCGGCATCAACACCCGTGCAGCGGCGTTTCGATCCACTACGGTTTGGGCGAATGCGAACAGCGCTTCGCGGGTTCCGTTGACTGGCAGCACGTGGCGCTCCGGATCGAGGGAACCGGCACGCAGTCCGAAGCGCGCATGCAACCAGTGTGCAATGGCTTGGCGCAATTCCGGCAAGCCTTTGGTAATCGGATAGTTCGACAGACCGTCGAGGTGCTGCTGAATCGCATCGCCGATGAATGCCGGCGTCGGGTGTCGTGGTTCGCCGATGGAAAGTGCGATGTGCGCCTTGTCCGATGGCGGATGCGTATTTTGCTTGAGTTGCGCCAGGCGTTCGAACGGATAGGGCTGCAGTTTGCTCAGATCGGGATTCATGAATTTTGCGCGCAATGGAGAGCGGACCGGGACCGCACGACAGGCGCGCTAGTATAGGATAAGGGCTTATGGCTTCCAAATTCTCCCGCCCCTGGCTGGCGGTCAATGCGCTGCTGTTGGCGGCGACCATGTGGGGCTTGTTGTGGTATCCCATGCGCCTGCTGGAACAAGCGGGATTGCCGGGGCTATGGACGACATTGGTGGCCTACAGTGTCGCCAGCGCGCTGGGACTGGCGTTCAGTGCCCGATACTGGCGCGATTTCGTGCGTTATCCCGGCTGGCTGCTCGGCTTGGCGCTTGCGGCCGGATGGTGCAACGTCGCATTCATACTGGCGATCGTCGACGGCAACGTGGTACGGGTTGTATTGCTGTTCTACCTGTCCCCCCTGTGGACGGTGCTGCTGGGCTGGTTGTTTTTGGGCGAGCCCATCGACCGGGCCGCCGCCTTGGTGCTCGCGGTCGCCTTGAGCGGCGCAATGCTGATGTTGTGGGATCCGCACATGGGCGCGCCCTGGCCGCAAAGCAAGTCGGATTGGATGGCGATCTCGGCCGGGTTGGCGTTTTCCGCCAACAATGTCATCGTCCGCGGCACCGGTCAGGTGTCCCTGCACGCGAAAACGTCCGCCGCGTGGATCGGCGGCGCATTGCTCGCGGGACTCTGGCTTGCGCTCACTCTGTCTTCGGTACCGAGTGCCGCGCCGCACGCTTGGTGGAGCGCCGCGGCACTGGGGCTGTTGGGCATCGTGATCATGACCGTTACGGTTCAGTACGGGGTCACTCATCTGCCGGTGCGCCGCTCGGCGGTGATACTCCTGTTCGAATTGGTGGTGGCGACGATATCTTCACAGTTGCTGGCGGACGAAGTCCTCAAGGCACGGGAATGGCTGGGTGGCTGCCTGATCGTCGGGGCGGCGCTGATTGCGGCGCGCTGGAAGGAGGATTCCGAATGACCAATATCTACGGTATTCATCATTGCAGCGTCGTAGTCGCCGATACGGATCGGTCACTGAAGTTCTATCGCGACGTGCTGGGCTTGCAATGCGATCCGGAACGCCCGGACTTGGGTTTCCCGGGCGCCTGGTTGCAAGTGGGGGACCACCAAATCCACCTGTTGGAGTTGCCGAATCCTGATCCAATCGGGGGAAGGCCACAGCACGGCGGCCGCGATCGGCACTTGGCACTGAGTGTCACCGACCTGGAAGCGTTGGAGCGCGCACTTCGCGCAGCCGGTGTTGCGTACACCATGAGCAAGTCCGGCCGTCGGGCGCTGTTCTGCCGCGATCCGGATGGCAATGGTCTGGAACTCATCGAGCGTGTGGCGCTATAGGGCGGGCTGTGCCCGCCGTCACCTCGACAGGGTCGGCGCGGGGTTGGCGTTCGGCGCGCAGCGCGCCCTATGGAAGTTACAGCGGACTCGGGCAACGCCCGGGAGGGCGCGATAGGGCGACATCTCCGCTGCGGCGTGGTTGCGCACCGGCTGTCTCGCTAATCGAGCAATTCGACGATGGCATGTCTGAGTTGTTGGCGTTGTTCGTCGCTAAGCAGGGCCTTGCCGTCCGGCGCTGTGATATAAAACACGTCTTCCGTGCGCGCGCCGATGGTGGCAATGCGCGCGTTCTCCAGGATCACGCCCGATTCCATGAAAGCACGGCCGATGCGGGACAACACGCCGGGACGGTCGGCGGTGGCGACTTCGACGATCGTGCGGTCGTTGTAGGGGTCTTCCTGGAAATGTACTTCGGTCGGCACCTCGAAATGCCGCGCCCGGCGGGAACGGCGCCGTGACACCGATAGATCATATCGCTCGGGATGTTCCAACGACCGCTTGAGGGTATCGCGGATTTCATCCAGCCGGAATTCGTTTTCGATCACCTCACCCGACTCCTCCAACACCTGGAACGTATCGAGTGTATATCCGTCGCTCGAAGTGATGATGCGTGCATCCATCACGGTAATCCCCAATTGTTCGAGCACGGCGGTGGTAACGGCGAACTGGTGATCGTGCACCGGGCCGTAGACGAAGATCGCGGTGCTGCCGCGCATGGGGTGGGATTCCACCAGCACCAGCGGAAGTTCGTCGGCGCGCGCCTTGGCAATGGCCTCGGTATGCCAGGCGATTTCCTCGGCATTATGGCGCAAAAAATAGTCGCTGCTGGGATTGCTCCAAAGCCGATCGATGACTTTGGGATCGAGGCCGCGCTCCAGCAGCAGTACGCGCGCGTCGTCCTGGACTTCGAGGACACGGTCTTCGGCGTCGATAGGCTTTTCGAGACCGCGGCGCAGCGCAAGTTTGGTGCTTGCGTACAGTTCCCGCAGCAACGCATCTTTCCATGAGTTCCAGAGCGTTGGATTGGTGGCGCGGATGTCGGCGACGGTGAGCAGATAAAGATAATCGAGATGCATCTGATCGCCGTTGGTGGTAGCGAATTGGGCGATGACTTCAGGGTCGCTGATGTCCTTGCGCTGGGCCGTCATCGACATGATCAGATGATTGCGTACGAGCCAGCTTACCAGTCGTGCATCGAAGGGGCTCAGGCCGTGGTGCAGGCAAAATGCGGTTGCGTCCTGAGCGCCGAGTTCGGAGTGATCGCCGCCGCGGCCTTTGGCGATGTCGTGGAACAGGCCCGCCAGGTAAAGCAGTTCCGGTTTTGCGATGTGCTGCATGATATCGCTGCATAGCGGGAATTCATGTTGAAATTCCGGGACTGTGAAACGGCGCAGGTTGCGAATCAGAAACAGCGTATGCTCGTCCACCGTATAGGCATGGAACAGATCGTATTGCATGCGTCCGACGATCTGGCCGAACGGCACCAGATAGGCCGCCAGCACTCCATAGCGATTCATGCGCCGCAACTCGTGGGTAATACCGACGGGTTGGCGCAGAATTTCCATGAACAGACTGCGCGCGCGTACGTCGGCGCGAAATTTGTCATCGATCAAGTGCGTGTGATCTCGCACCAGACGTATGGTCCAGGCGCGCACACCTTTGAGTTCCGGATTCTGCTGCATCACCAGAAACAGTTCGAGCAGCGCGAAGGGATAGCGTTTGAACACCTGCGCATTGCTGACTTCCAGAAAGCCCTTGCGGGCACGGAAGCGTTTGTTGATGACCACTGGTTCGCCCGGGTCGTCGGCGTATAGAATCGCTTCCTGAAACAGTTGCAGCAGCATTTCGTTCAACCGGCGCAACTCCTGGATGGTGCGGTAGTAACGCTGCATGAGTTGTTCGACTGCGAGATTGGCATCGCCGTCTTCGTAACCCATTTGTCTGGCGAGATTGCGCTGATAGTCGAACAACAGTCGATCTTCGCGCCGATCCGTCATGGTGTGGAGCGCAAAACGCACGTGCCACAGAAAGTTCTGGCCGTCGATCAGCGCCAGGTATTCGTGATCGGTCAAAAAGCCGTGAGTGACCAGGTCGTGCAAAGTGCGGGCGTCGAAATGGCGCTTCGCAACCCAGCCGATCATCTGGATGTCGCGCAGACCGCCGGGACCTTCTTTGACGTTTGGCTCCAGGTTATAGGCGGTATCGAAAAACTTGTGATGACGCGCCTGTTGTTCTTTCCACTTCGCCTCGAAGAATCGATCGCTGGGCCAGATCCGGTCGGGGCCCGTCGCTGCGATCATGCGTTCGAACAATGGTCGCGGCCCGGCCAGCAGCCGCGCTTCCAACAGATTCGTGGCGACCGTAATGTCGTCACCGCCTTCGCGCACACAGTCTTCGACCGTGCGCACGCTTTGTCCCACGTCCAGCCCGATGTCCCAGAGAAAGGTCAAAAATGCACCGATGGACTCCCCGAGACGTTCGCGCTCATCGGTGGCGAGCAGAATCATGATGTCGATGTCGGAATGAGGATGCAGTTCGCCCCGACCGTAGCCGCCGACCGCCACCAAGGCGATATCCGTGGCACCGGTATCGAAATGTCGGTGCCAGGCGCGCAAAAGCAATTGATCGACCTGATGGGCGCGACCGGTTACGAGTTTATCCACCGGCGTGCCGGCCTCGAATTGTCGCCGTAACGCATCGGCGCCAGCGCGCAGCGCCCGGCGGTAATCCGAGACAGATGCCTGATCATCGAGGAGGGCCTCGTCCAGGGCGCCGTCGTCGAACAGAATGGTGCCTTCGGCAGTCATACGGATCCCGGATGCGGCCGGTACAGCCGCCGGTTGACTAGATGGAAGCCTCGTCCGAGCGCAGGGTGAGGACCTCGTGGCCGTCCGCGGTAACCAGGACGGTGTGTTCCCACTGCGCGGACAACTTACGATCCTTGGTGACCACGGTCCAACCGTCGCCCAACAGCTTCACCTGGCGTTTGCCGGCGTTGACCATGGGCTCGATGGTGAAGGTCATGCCTTCTTGCACGGGCAAGCCGCTTCCCGGCGTACCATAGTGCAGTACCTGCGGATCCTCGTGAAATTCTCGGCCAATGCCGTGCCCGCAGTACTCGCGCACCACCGAATAGTCATGGCTTTCGGCGTAATGCTGAATGGCGTGTCCGATATCGCCCAAGCGCACGCCCGGGCGCACCATAGCGATACCGATGCGCATGGCCTCATAGGTTACCTCGATTAGGCGTTTCGCCAGCGTGGACGGTTGACCGACGCAGAACATCTTGCTGGTATCGCCGTGAAACCCGTCCTTGATCACCGTCACGTCGATATTGACGATATCGCCGTCCTTCAGGGTCTTGTCGCCGGGGATGCCATGGCAGACCTGGTGATTGACCGAGGTACAGATCGATCTCGGGAAACCGCGGTAGTTCAGCGGCGCCGGGATCGCCTGTTGTTCTTCGACGATGAAGTTGTGGCAAATGCGGTCGAGCTCGTCGGTCGTGACACCGGGTTGCACGTGGGGGCCGATCATTTCCAACACGTCGGCGGCGAGGCGGCCGGCAATGCGCATTTTTTCGATCTCTTCGGGGGTTTTGATGGTTACGGTCATACGGCTTCCGGCTCAGGGTTATTCCGGCGGAAAATCACCGAAAATCACGGGATTGATTGTTGAGTGAAACGGATTATGGTATAAAGCGCTCGCCTTTCAGGCAAATTCACACATACGTCGACACGTGGAGCGGGGTGCCCGCCATGCCGGGTCGCGTCCATGGGACGTATGGAGGATCAACCCCGAAAAATTGGAGTAGCTCCATGGCTAAGGTAACAATGCGCCAGATGCTGGAAGCTGGCGTGCATTTCGGTCATCAGACCCGCTACTGGAACCCGAAGATGTCACCATTCATCTTCGGTGAGCGTAGCAAAATCCACATCATCAATCTGGAAAAGACCCTGCCGTTGTACAATGACGCCCTGAATTACGTCGGGCGCCTGGCCGCCAATGGCGGCACCATTCTGTTCGTCGGCACCAAGCGGGCAGCACGCGACACGGTCCGGGAACAAGCGGAACGCTCCGCCATGCCGTTCGTCAACCATCGCTGGCTGGGCGGTATGCTTACCAACTTCCGTACGGTACGCCAGTCCATCAAACGCCTCAAGGACCTGGAACTCATGTCCGAGGACGGCAGCCTGGATCGGCTGAGCAAGAAAGAAGCGCTCATGAATCGTCGCGAGATGGAAAAGCTCGAGCGCAGCCTGGGCGGAATCAAGGATATGCCGCGACTTCCGGACGCCATGTTCGTAATCGACGTCGGCTATGAAAAGATCGCCGTGGCCGAAGCGCGCAAATTGGACATTCCGGTGGTTGCGGTAGTGGATACCAATAACGCCCCGGAGCACGTCGATTACGTCATTCCCGGCAACGACGATGCGATCCGCGCCATCCAGCTGTACACCACCGGGATCGCCGACGCCATCATCGATGGCCGCGGCTCGTCCCAGCAACTGCTGGCGGGCGGCAACGACGAATTCATCGAAGTCGACGAAAAAGGCCAGGCCCCGGGCGCCAAGCCGGCGCGCAAAAGCGCGGCCGGCAAGGGCGGCGACGCCAAATCGGCTCCGCGGAAGCAAGCAGCGCCGGCGGACGCTGCATCCAAGCCGGAGGGTGAGCCCGAGCAGCAGGCGCCGTCCGAAGGTTAAGACGGGCGGCGTGCGCGCCGCCCGGTCGGTTCGTTGAGAACACAAATACGTTAAATCAGAGGTGTAACCCATGGCGATTTCAGCGGCGATGGTAAAGGAGCTGCGTGAACGCACCGGCGCGGGCATGATGGAATGCAAACGGGCGCTGGTTGAAACCGAAGGTGACATCGATGCCGCAATCGAACAGATGCGCAAGGCTGGATTGGCAAAAGCCGATAAGAAATCCGGGCGTGTAGCGGCGGAGGGACTGGTTGCCATTGAATTGAGCGGTGACGGGAAGGATCTGGCGGTCGTGGAAGTGAATTGCGAGACCGATTTCGTCGCCGGCGGCGATGACTTCCGTGATTTCGTCAACAACGTTGCTCGGCGCGTTCTGGAAGCAAATCCCAGCACCATCGAAGACCTGATGGCTCTCGGCGTGAAGGACGGCGATTCGAAGAGCATCAACGACACGCGCCAGGAGCTGGTTGCAAAAATCGGTGAGAACATCCAGGTGCGTCGTTTCGCGCGCTTGAGCACCCAGGACGCGTTCGGTGTGTACATGCACGGCACGCGCATCGGCGTGGTGGTCGATTACAAAGGCGGTGACAGCGACCTGGGCAAGGATCTGGCGATGCATATCGCGGCCAGCCGCCCGGTGTGCGTTTCCGAAGCCGACGTACCGGCAGAACTGGTGGCGAAGGAGCGCGAAATTTTCGCTGCCCAGGCGAAGGAAAGCGGCAAGCCCGACAACATCGTTGAAAAGATGGTGGAAGGACGAGTGCGCAAGTTCCTGGCCGAAGTCACTTTGGTCGGCCAGCCTTTCGTCAAGGACCCGGATATCACGGTCGGCAAGCTGCTGGAACAAAAGGGCGCCGAAGTGACGCGCTTCATGCGGCTTGAAGTCGGAGAGGGAATCGAGAAGAAATCCGAGAACTTTGCCGACGAAGTAATGGCGCAAGTGCGCGGCGATTAAAATCCGATCCACGAACGGCCGCATCCGCGGCCGTTCGCACGATTGGCCGGTGTATTCATTACCGGGCGGGGGTGTCCTACGGGGCGCCGTAGACTAATCGAATACCAGCAGCGATGACGATGTCCAACCGGTCTCCGAAGTACAAGAGAATTCTGCTCAAACTCAGCGGCGAGGCATTGATGGGGAGCGGTGATTACGGCATCGACCCCGGCATCATCGCTCGAATCGCATTGGAAGTGCGCGAAGTAGTCAGTATGGGCGTGCAGATCGGAATGGTCATCGGCGGTGGCAACATTTTTCGAGGCGCCGGTCTGGCCAAAGGTGGCATCGACCGCGTCACCGGCGACCATATGGGTATGCTGGCCACCGTGATCAACGCGTTGGCAATGCAGGATGCGCTGGAGCGAAGCAACGTCTACGCCCGCGTCATGTCCGCACTCAGTATTCACCAGGTCTGCGAGGACTATATCCGCCGCCGGGCGATCCGTCACCTCGAGAAGGGACGCGTGGTGATTTTCGCGGCCGGCACGGGTAATCCCTTTTTCACGACCGATTCCGCTGCCAGCCTGAGAGCGATCGAAATCGGCGCCGATCTCATGATCAAGGCGACCAAGGTGGACGGTGTTTATTCGGCCGATCCGGTTACGAATCCGAATGCGACGCGCTACGACCGCTTGAGCTTCGACGAAGTCCTGGAGCGGAAGCTGATGGTCATGGATGCAACGGCCGTCGTCATGTGCCGCGATCACGCAATGCCGCTGCGCATCTTCAGTATCAACAACGAAGGCGATCTGGTACGCATGATGTGCGGAGATGATGTTGGGACCGTTGTTGAACGGGGAATAGTCGAATGATAGATGACATCAAGAAAGACGCGGCCAGCCGCATGTCCAAGAGCGTGGAAGCCTTGGGCAACGAATTCAGCAAAATCCGAACCGGACGTGCGCACACCAGTCTGCTCGATCACATCACGGTCGACTACTACGGCAGTCACGTACCATTGAAGCAGGTCGCCAACGTGACCGTCGAGGACTCACGTACGCTCGCCGTGACTCCTTGGGAACGCAACATGGTGTCGGTGATCGAAAAAGCAATCATGCAGTCCGACCTGGGTCTCAATCCGGCGACCGCCGGCCTGGTGATACGGGTGCCCCTGCCGGCGCTCACCGAAGAGCGGAGGCGGGATTTGGTCCGTGTGGTGCGTCAGGAAGCAGAAAACGCCCGCGTTGCGGTACGCAATATCCGCCGCGACGCAAACAACGATTTGAAGGAACTGCTCAAGGAAAAGGAGATTTCCGAAGACGAGGATCGTCGCGGCCAGGACGAAATCCAAAAGCTCACTGACAAATACATTGCCGAAGTGGACCGGCTGCTGGAAGCCAAAGAAGCGGATCTTATGGAAGTGTAGGGCTTCCTGCTTGCGCTTCGGAATCCTGCGGGTTCCACCGTTTCTGCAGCCAACCATCCGAGTGACTGAATGAATGAGCTACCGCAGCATGTGGCGATTATCATGGACGGCAATGGGCGCTGGGCGCGTAAACGCCGTCTGCCACGTCATGCCGGTCACCGGGCGGGAGTACAGGCGACCCGGTCGGTAGTTGAGGAGTGCGCACGGCAGCAGGTGCCTGCGCTGACGGTTTTCGCGTTCAGCAGTGAAAACTGGCGCCGCCCCAAGACCGAAGTCAGCTTGCTGATGGAACTGTTCGTGAGCACGCTGCAACGGGAATCGAAGCGACTCCATGAAAATAAGGTGCGTATGCGCTTCATTGGTGACCGCGATGCATTTTCGGAGAAGCTGCGCAATCAAATCGATACGGTCGAGCAGCGCACCGCCGGGAACTCCGGTCTGACGCTCAATATCGCCGCCAATTACGGCGGCCGCATGGATATCGCCGCGGCCGCGCGCCAATTGGCCGCGCTGGTCGAAGAAGGCCGGTTGCGGACCGTAGATATCACGCCTGAATTATTCGCCCAATACACTGCGCTGGCCGATCTACCCGAGCCGGATCTGTTCATTCGCACAGGCGGTGAACAGCGCATCAGCAATTTTCTACTTTGGCAACTCGCATATACGGAACTCTATTTCACCGACTGTCTGTGGCCGGATTTCGATAGTGTCGAATTGGAGCGCGCGTTCGTTGCCTTTCGCACACGCCAGCGCCGCTTCGGCCAGACCGGCGAACAGATCGAGAAACGGCCGAGCAATGCTTAAACTGCGCCTGCTCACGGCCCTGGTGCTGGCGCCGGCGGCGATCGCCGCCATCCTGTTGCTGCCGACTTCGGCGCTTGAGTGGGTGTTCGCCGCGATGATTCTTGCGGGCGCCTGGGAATGGTCACGCCTAAGCGGTCTGCGCCGTGTGTTGTCCCGTGTACTGTATGTAACGGCTACCGCGTTGTTGCTTTGGGTGTTGGCAACCATGTGGCAGCGCCCTGGACTGCTCGGCGCGATACTGATCGCCACCTTGCTATGGTGGGTGCTCGCATTCCTGTGGATCATGGTTTATCCGGCCGGCCCGAATGCTCGCCCGGCAGTAACCGTGGTCGGCCTGATCGCCGGGGTTTTCGTGCTGGTGCCCGCATGGTTAGCGTTGATCGCGTTGCACAGTGCGCCCCAACACGGTCCGGTATGGGTATTGTTTGTTTTGGCCCTGATCTGGATTGCCGACAGCGGCGCGTTTTTTTTCGGTCGACGCTGGGGGAAACGGAAATTGTCGCCGCGGGTGAGCCCCGGCAAGACGCGCGAAGGCGTTTACGGGGCCGTGGCGCTTGTCCTGGTGTACGCGATAGCGGCCGGTTGGTTTTTGCACGTACCTGAATCGAGGTTCGTGGCATTCGTCTTATTGTGTGTGGTGCTGGTGCCGGTGTCCGTGGTTGGTGATCTGTTCGAAAGTTTGATCAAGCGCCTAAGTGGCTTCAAGGACAGCGGTGCGCTGTTACCGGGACATGGCGGGGTGATGGACCGCATTGACAGCTTAACCGCCACCGCTCCCGTCTTCTTGCTGGGTCTCCTATGGCTAAACATCCCGACATGATTGGCGTCGCCGTGCTTGGTTCGACTGGCAGCATCGGGGTCAGCACGCTCGATGTACTGGCGCGGCATCCGCAACGCTTCCGGGTGATCGCTTTGACCGCGAATCGTGACGTTGAGAGTCTGGCCGCACAGTGCGCGCAACACCGGCCCGCCTATGCCGTCATGGCCGACGAGCGTGCGGCGGAGGAACTAGAGGGCCGATTGCGCGCGCAACGACTCCCGACGGAGGTCTGGAGCGGCAGCGATGGGCTGGCGCGCGCCGCCAGTCTCGACGACGTGCAGGTGGTGATGGCGGCCATCGTTGGTGCGGCCGGTCTGGGGCCGACTTTGGCTGCCGCCGGAGCCGGTAAGCGGGTGCTGTTGGCGAACAAGGAAGCACTGGTCATGGCCGGTCCGGTGTTCATGGAAGCGGTTCGTGCGCACGGCGCGGAACTGTTACCCATAGACAGCGAACACAACGCGATCTTTCAATGCATGCCGCGCGAATATGCGGGCGGTCTGGGAGCGGTGGGGGTCCGACGCATCTTGTTGACTGCCTCGGGCGGCCCATTCCGTACCCGCAGCCAGGCGGAATTGCGGGCGGTCACGCCGGATGAGGCCTGCGCACATCCGAATTGGAGCATGGGGCGAAAAATTTCGGTGGATTCGGCCACCATGATGAATAAAGGGCTGGAGGTCATCGAAGCGAGATGGTTATTCAATGCCACGCCGGAACAGATTTCAGTGGTTATCCATCCCCAAAGCGTCGTGCACTCAATGGTCGAGTACGAAGATGGTTCGGTGTTGGCGCAAATGGGCAATCCTGACATGCGCACGCCCATCGCGCATGCCCTGGCTTGGCCGGGGCGCATCGAATCCGGGGTCGCCCCGCTCGATTTGTGTGCGGTCGGCCGACTCGACTTCGAGCCCCCCGATCCGGGCCGGTTTCCGTGCCTGGAACTGGCCTATGAGGCCGTTGCCGCAGGCGGCACGGCGCCCGCCATTCTCAACGCGGCAAACGAAATCGCGGTGCAGGGTTTTCTCGCCCATGAACTGGCATTCACTGATATTCCCCGTGTGATCGAAGAAACGCTGGGCGCGATCGCCGTGCGGGCGGCCGATTCGCTGGAGGCGGTGTGCGAAGCCGACCGACAAGCCCGTGAATACGCGCGTGCGCTGCCATCGGCACGGTTGCAGGAGGGTGGTGCATGAGCAGTGCGCTGATATACGTGTTGGCATTCGTGGTGGCACTCGGGGTGTTGATCACCGTACACGAGTTCGGTCACTTTTGGGTCGCGCGTCGGCTTGGTGTAAAGGTGCTGCGATTCTCCGTGGGCTTCGGCAAACCCCTGCTGGCGCGCCGTTCCCGCAACGGCGAGACGGAATACGTGCTCGCCGCGTTGCCGTTGGGCGGTTATGTGAAGATGTTGGACGAGCGCGAGGCACCGGTCGCCGAAGCCGAGAAAGCGCGCGCTTTCAACAATAAATCGGTCGGCATACGGATCGCCGTGGTCAGCGCCGGCCCGTTGTTCAATCTGTTGTTTGCCATTGCGGCGTTCTGGGCGATTTTCATGGTCGGCGTCCCCGGCGTGGCGCCCGTGATCGGTTATGTGGAGCCAGGTAGCCCCGCCGCACAAGCTGGGCTGCAATCGGACTCGCGTATCGTTGCCGTCAATTCCGAGCCGACGAGCACCTGGGAAACCGCGCGTCTGGCGTTGTTCGAGGCGGCCTTGACCCGTAAACCGATCGCGCTGACCACGCGTACCGCCGCTGGCGTAACTCAAGTTCGCACCTTGTCCCTCGCGCCAGGCTCCGGGCCACTGGAGCCGCAAGGCTTGTTCGATGCGGTTGGGTTTAAACCCTGGCAGCCAACAGCCGAGGTTGCCGGCGTGCAGGCCGGCAGCGCGGCCGATCGAGCCGGATTCCAAGCAGGGGATCGGATCGTGGCGTTGGATGGCAAGCCGGTTCGCTACTGGGGCGAGTGGGTGCTTTATGTGCGCGAGCGCCCGCAGCAAAAGATCGATGTTACCGTGCAACGTGCGTCCGGCACACGACATCTGCAATTGCGCCCCGAGTCCCGGAACGAGGAAGGGAAACAAATCGGTTTCGCGGGCGTCGAACGTCCCGCCATTCCCAAGGATATGTTCGCCGAAACCCGTTACGGACCTATCGACGGTCTGACGGCGGGGGCGCGAAAAACTTGGGACATGTCGGTGCTGATGTTGCGGGTATTGAGCGGAGTTGTTACGGGGAATGCGTCGCTCAGTAACATCAGCGGCCCACTGACCATCGCCCAATACGCCGGCGACACTGCGTCGATGGGATTCATGCCGTTTCTGAATTTTCTCGCGGTCGTCAGCGTGAGCCTCGGCGTGCTGAATTTGTTACCCATACCGATACTGGATGGCGGACATTTATTGTATTACCTTATAGAGCTTGCTAAGGGGAGCCCCGTATCTGAGCATGCGCAACAGATTGCGCAGCGGGTCGGGATCGCGTTGTTACTTATGCTGATGGCGCTCGCATTCTATAACGATTTCATGCGCTTGTTTTTCTGAGCTGCTCTTTGATATCCACACATCGACTTGGATTTGTAATGAGAATATTTTTCTGCGCTCTCGCCCTGTTTTTCAGTTTCGCGCGACTGGTCTGGGCAATCGAGCCGTTCACCATCCAAGACATCAGAGTCGAAGGACTGCAGCGAATTTCCGCCGGTACCGTATTCAACTATCTACCACTCAAAGTCGGTGACCGCTTCGACGATCAGCGCTCGGCCCAAGCGGTTCGCGCATTGTTCAAGACCGGTTTTTTCAAAGACGTGCGCCTGGAACGCGAGGGCAACGTCCTCGTGGTAGTCGTCGACGAGCGTCCTTCGATCGCCAATATCAATATAAGCGGTAACAAGGAAATCGAGACGGATCAACTCAAGGAGGGTCTCAAGCGCGTAGGACTCGCCGAGGGGCGCACATTCAATCGCTCCTTGCTCGACAAGGTCGAGCAGGAATTGCGCCGTCAATATTTCAACTTGGGCAAATATGCGGTCAAGCTGGATACTGTCGTCACGCCATTGGAGCGCAACCGCGTGGCGATCAAGCTCGACATATCGGAAGGGCGCATCGCGAAGATCCGGCAAATCAATATCGTCGGCAACAAAGTGTTCAGCGACGACACGCTGCTGGACGAGTTTCAGCTGACGACGCCGACCACCTTTTCGTTCTATACGAACAACGACCAATACTCGAAGCAGAAACTGGCTGCCGATCTGGAGACGCTGCGCGCCTACTATCTGGACCGCGGATATCTGAATTTCGACATCACTTCGACGCAGGTGTCGATCTCACCGGACAAAAAATTCGTTTACATCACGATCAACGTCGACGAGGGCGAGCAATACAAGGTCAAGGATGTGAAGTTGGCGGGCCAAACGATCCTGCCTCCGGCAGTATTGGAGAAGCTGATCAAGGTGGTGCCCGGAAGCGTCTATTCCCGCACGTTGGTCGCAGACAGCACCTCGGCGATCGTGGAGCGCCTCGGTAACGATGGCTACGCTTTCGCCAACGTCAATACGGCTCCCGAAGTCGATCAAAAGAACAAACTCGTAGGCCTTACCTTCGTCGTCGATCCAGGACGCCGTGTATACGTTCGGCGCGTCAACTTCACCGGCAATGTGCGCACCGCTGACGAAGTGTTGCGGCGCGAGATGCGGCAGATGGAAGGTGGCTGGTTCTCGACCGAGAAGGTCAACCGGTCCCGTACGCGTCTTGAACGCCTTGGGTATTTTACCGAGGTGAATGTGGAGACACCGGCGGTACCGGGCACCAGCGATCAGGTGGATGTCAACTTCACCGTGGTCGAACGACCGTCGGGAAACCTGCTCGCAAGCGTTGGCTACTCCCAGACCGGCGGTGTGTTGTTCAGCGCCAGTATCGAGCAGGACAATTTCCTCGGTACCGGAAAGCGTGTCTCGGTAAGCGCAAACGACAGCGATATCACGCGCGGCTTCAAGATCTCGTACACCAATCCGTATTACACCGACAATGGTATCAGCCGTAGCTTTACATTCGGTAGTCAGAAGACTGATGCCGCGGCTGCCAACCTGTCGGACTATTCGTTGGACACCGACGAGCTTTCAGTCAATTACGGTATCCCGATCAACGAGTATGACACCATCAATCTGAGCGGCAGCCTGGAACGCAATACCGTGAACTGCGCCGCGACCAACCCGCCGCTAGTGTGTACGGACTTCGTCACGGAAAAGGGCACCGATCAGTTCGACAGCGTGAAGGTCGGCGCCAGCTATGCACATGACACCAGAAACCGCGCGATATTTGCCGACAAGGGCGTTCTGCATCATCTGTCCGCCGAAGTCGCCGGCGGAGATTTGGAATACTACCGCCTGCGTTATCGCCACGAGCGCTACTTTCCGGTTTCGAAAAAGCTGACGATGCTGATGCACGGCGAGCTTGGCTATGCCGATGGGTTCGGCACTACGAGCACGTTGCCGTTCTTCGAGAACTTCTTCGCTGGCGGCCCGCGGTCCGTGCGTGGCTACAAGGCCAACAGTCTGGGTCCGCGGGATCCGGCGACCAACCGCCCGATCGGCGGCAGTTTCAAAGTAGCAGGAGGCGCGGATCTGTATTTTCCGGTACCCTTTATACGAGATAGCAAGCAGTTCCGGGTCGGGGTCTTCGTCGACGTGGGCAATGTATACGGTAGCGTATCCGACTTCGATGCCGCCGAATTGCGCTATTCCACGGGCCTGTCCACGGTTTGGATGTCGCCGATCGGGCCCCTGGCTTTGAGCGTAGCGAAGCCCTTGAACGACAAACCGGGCGACGACACGGAATTTCTGCAATTCACGTTGGGCGGCTCTTTCTATTGAGTTGGGCAAGGCGTAGCGATATCTCATGAGCGGCAAATTCGGGAGCATACTCTGCGCTCTGGCGATACTGGGCATCGTTTCGATGCCTGTGTCGGCAGAGGACAAACGCGTTGCCTATGTCAATATCAACAAGGTACTGGAGCAGGCGCCGCAAGCGATCGAGGCGAACAAACGCCTGGAAAAGGAATTCGAGCCGCGCAATTCCGCATTGAATGAATTGCGCAAGGAAGTGCGAGCTCTGGAAGACCGTTTGTCGCGTGAAGGAATGACCATGAGCGAGTCGCAACTGCGCAAGCTCGAGCTGGACATCCGCGGCCGCAAGCGGGAAATCAAGCGCGCTCAGGAGGACTTCAGGGAAGATCTCAACATCCGGCGCAACGACGAACTGCGCAAACTGCAAAAGCGCACGTACGATGCCATCGTGGATCTCGCAAAAAGCGAGAATTACGAAATGGTGCTCGGCGACGTCGTGATCTACGCCAGCCCCGCGGTGGATATCACCGACAAGGTTCTCAAGGTATTGTCGGATGAGTTCAAAGCCGGAAAGTAGATCGGACGGATCGCGCAGGTGGCGCTGACGCTGAGAGAACTGGCGGACCGGATCGGTGCGCAACTCACCGGCGACGGAGGGGCGATCATCGTTGGTGTGTCGACGTTGCAGCGGGCATCGTCCGATCGCATCAGCTTCCTGGCGAATCGCACGTACAAGCGGTACTTGACAGATACCAAAGCCGCGGCGGTGATTCTGCGCAAAGACGACGCCGACGCGTGCCCGGTGCCGGTGCTGCTGTCGGAAAATCCGTATCTGACCTATGCCGAGGCGGCGACAATCCTGTGTCCGCCGTTCCGCGAGTCGGCGGGCATCGATCCGTCGGCGGTGGTGCAAGCCGGCGCCCAGGTGGATCCCACTGCCTGGGTCGGTCCGAACGCGGTTGTCGGCACCGATGCGCGGATTTCGGCCGATGTCAGCATCGGGCCCGGATGCGTGGTCGGCCGCGGCACCGTGATCGGTGCCGGCTCGCAATTGGTCGCCAACGTCACCGTGCTGTACGACTGCGTCGTCGGTGAGCGTGCGTTGTTCCATCCAGGCGTGGTGGTGGGTGCGGACGGTTTCGGCATTGCAAACGACAAAGGACGCTGGGTCAAGGTTCCGCAGCTCGGCAGGGTTGTGATTGGCAATGACGTCGAGTTAGGCGCCAACACCACGGTTGATCGCGGCGCGATCGAGGACACGATCATTGAAGACGGTGTCAAAATCGATAATCAGGTTCAGATCGCCCATAACGTTCGGATCGGCGCCCACACCGCCATCGCCGGATGCGCAGGTATTGCCGGAAGCGCGAAAATAGGCCGACATTGCGCCATTGCAGGGGGGGTCGGGATTGCCGGTCACCTGGAAATCGCCGACGGGGTTCAGATCACAGCTATGGCCTTGGTCACAAAGTCGATCAGCCAGCCGGGTGTATACTCCTCGGGCACGCCATTGCAGCCCAACGATGAATGGCACAAAAACTTCGCGCGCTTCCGCAGGCTTGACGAGATGGCGCGGCGTCTTCGGGCGCTTGAAAAGAAAATCAATCGCGACTGAGCAAACACAGGCACTCCCATGGATTCCAACGGATTCGATGTACACGAAATCCTGCGATACCTGCCGCATCGGTATCCCTTTCTGCTCGTAGACCGCGTACTGGATCACGCCCCGGGCGAATGGCTGACGGCAATCAAGAACGTCACCATCAATGAGCCGTTTTTCCCTGGCCATTTTCCTCATCGTCCGGTTATGCCGGGAGTGTTGATTCTCGAGGCGATGGCCCAGGCCACTGGCCTGCTGGCGTTCAAAAGCCGCCCGGGGGCCACGCCGGACCCCGATTTGCTCTATTACCTGGTTGGTATCGATGGCGCGCGCTTCAAACTACCGGTCGAACCCGGCGATCAACTGGTGTTGGATGTGCGCCTGCTGCGCTCCAAACGCGGCATCGGCGTGTTTCAATGCGAAGCCAAGGTGGACGGCAGGGTCGCGGCCTCGGCCGAAATCATGTGTGCTGAACGGAAAGTCGACGTTTGATAGATCCAAGAGCAATTGTTGATCCTAGTGCGCAGCTGGATTCGGACGTGAGCGTCGGTCCGTTCTCGGTCATCGGCCCCGGCGTGGAAATCGGCGCTGGCACCAGCATCGGGCCGCATGTGGTGATCAGAGGTCCGACGACCATCGGCCGCGATAATCGCATTTACCAGTTTGCATCGGTGGGTGACGATCCGCAGGACAAGAAATACGCCGGCGAGCCGACTCGATTGGAAATCGGTGACCGCAATGTCATTCGAGAGTACTGCACCATCAACCGCGGCACGGCCCAGGATCGTGGCGTTACCCGCGTCGGGGACGACAATTGGATCATGGCCTACGTTCACATAGCTCATGATTGCGTCATCGGCAACGAAACCGTTTTCGCCAATTGCGCTTCCCTGGCCGGACACGTGCACATTGACGATTACGTCATTCTCGGCGGCTTCACGTTGGTGCATCAGTTTTGCTCGCTGGGCGCGCACAGCTTCACCGCAATGGGTGCTCACATCGCCAAGGACGTGCCACCTTACATCACGGTGGACGGTCAACCGGCCGAACCCAGAGGCATTAATGCCGAGGGCCTGAAACGCCGTGGCTTCAGTCCGGCGGCGGTACAAGCCGTGCGGCGAGCCTACAAGACCCTCTACCGCTCGGGACTGGGTTTTGCGGAGGCCCAGCAGCGTATCGCGGAAATGAGCGAAGAACATACCGAGCTGGAGATTCTGCGGGATTTCCTCGGCGACAGCCGCCGCGGCGTCGTGCGTTAGCGGAGACCTTCTGTGCGTATCGGACTGGTGGCGGGGGAGGCGTCGGGCGACCTGCTCGGAGCTGAGCTGATCGCGGAGATCCGTAAACGTCATCCCCAGGCTGAGTTCGAGGGCATCGCAGGTCCGCGCATGCGAGAACAGGGCTGCCGCGCGTTGTTCGGATCGGAAAAACTGTCGGTGATGGGCATTTTCGAGGTACTTGGGCACCTCCCCGAATTATTGTCCATCCGGCGACAAGTACTGCGGCATTTTATCCAGTCGCCGCCGGAGGTGTTCGTCGGAATCGACGCGCCGGACTTCAACCTCGGTCTGGAGCGCAAACTGCACGAAGCCGGGATCCGGACGGTACATTACGTCAGTCCCTCGGTATGGGCGTGGCGACAGGGCCGGGTGCAACACATCGCCGCCAGCGTCGACCGCGTACTGACCTTGTTTCCATTCGAGCAGACGTTCTACCAACGGCACGGCGTGGATGCACGCTTCGTTGGCCACCCGCTGGCCGACGCAATCCCGTCGCTGGTCGACCGGGCGGAGGCGAGACGTGACTTGGATCTCCCGCCGACCGGGGCAGTCGTGGCTTTGCTTCCCGGAAGTCGGCGCAGCGAAGTGCAGCGCTTGGCAAAGACCTTCGTGCTTACGGCGCGACGCTGCGCCGAACATCGTCCGTCATTGCACTTTGTCGCGCCCATGGCGCACGCTGCAGTGAGAGCGATTTTCTCCGAAGCAGCACACCGTTATGGCGCCGGCCTGAACTTGAAATTGACGGATGGCGGCGCGCAACAGGCGATCGCCGCAGCCGACGTGGTGCTGCTGGCATCGGGAACCGCCACGCTGGAGGCGCTGCTGTTGAAGCGGCCCATGGTGGTTGCGTATCGGATCTCGACCTTGACATACTGGCTGGTACGAGGCCTTCGGTTGTTGAAAGTTCCGTATTATTCCTTGCCGAACTGGTTGTGCCGCGAACAGGTGATTCCGGAATTCATACAAGGCGACGCCCGTCCCGAGCGTTTGGCGAACGCTGTATTGCGTTGGCTTGACCATCCTCAGGACATGCACGCACTGGCGCATCGCTTCGAAGAAGTGCACCGTAGTTTGCGGCAGGGTGCCAGCGCCCGGGCGGCAGAAGCGGTGTTGGAGTTGGTCGGCCATGGCTAAACGCCCCGCACGCCGCAAACCTAAAAGCACGCCGGTCGCCCCCTGGATGGGTGAGCAATTCGCCGCCGGGGTGGACGAAGCAGGGCGCGGCCCGCTGGCGGGCCCCGTGGTCGCGGCGGCCGTGATCCTCGATCCAGAGCGCCCGATCGAAGGGCTTGCCGACTCGAAGCTGCTGAAGTTGGAGCGGCGCGCCGAGTTGGAAATCCAGATCATGGCATCCGCGTTGGCCTGGGGCGTGGGCCGCGCCTCGGTCGAGGAAATCGACCGGATCAACATTCTGCAGGCCACATTTCTTGCCATGCAGCGGGCCGTGAGCTCATTGAGCCGCGCTCCGGTAACGGTGCTGGTGGACGGCAATTGTTGCCCCGAATTCGGACTTCCCGCCCAGGCCATCGTACAGGGCGATCTGCTGGTTCCCGCAATCAGCGCGGCGTCGATTCTCGCCAAGCAGGACCGCGACCGGTATATGATCGAACTGGACGTAGGGTTCCCCGGCTACGGCTTTGCCCAGCACAAGGGCTACGCGACACGGGACCACCTTGAGGCCCTGGACCGGCTCGGCGCCTGTCTTCATCATCGTGCTTCCTACGCCCCGGTTCGCCGCCGCTCGTCCCCCTGCTCCTAGCCTCGCCTCAAGAAAACCCTGCCGCGGGCCGATAAAAGGCCGGATGCATCCATCTTTGATATGAACCGCGGGTATCCAATACCCGCCGCGAAGCGTGCCCATGTCCGACCGGAATTCGGAACCCGCAGGGGAGATCAAGCACTATATCCGTCCCGACGCCCACGCCCGGGACAAGGAGCTTGTGACCGAGCGCATTCAGCACGGTTCGCCCACCTTCCAGTTTCTCCAGCGCATGGAACGTCGCCGCTTGCAACAGGAATGCCAGCTGACTGTCGATATGCGCGGCAAAGTGCCCTATGAGTGCGAACGTTATACCTATCGCAATCGAGTGTTCTGGATGGACGAACTCACGTATGAAACGTTCATCAAGGGACTGCGCGAAAACGACGGCGTATTTACGGTCGCCAATTTCGAGCAGATCATGTCGGCCGATCACACCTTCCGTGCGATGGAGCAGAACCACGAAGAGCGCGACGGTTCCGCCCCAGCGAGTGTCGCGGACAGACCTGCCCCGTTGGCTCGGGGCTCGGAAACCGCATTGCCATACACCAGCGAAACCGGTGGGACAGTCGAACGTCCGGATGTCATCCTGCTCGGCTACTACCGGGATCGGTGCGAAGCGCGACTGCAACATTGTAGCAATGCGATTCTGCACACGGACGGTCAGTCAATACCGGTTCAGACCATCGACCTGTCGCCGCGCGGATTGCGCTTGTCCGTCAAGCATGCGCTGCGGTTGCAGGCGGAACAGGAAGTCGCAATCAGTTTCACCGACTTGAATCAGGAGCTCGATGCCCAGCTCAATGAAATCGGATATCGGATCGTGAGTGTCGAGGCCGCTGAACGCGAGTGCCGTGTCCGCATGACCCGCCTCGAAGACGCAGATTCGGAACCGTCTGCGATTCTGGGCCGTTTTATCGATCAGCAGTTGCGTGGTGCGCAGCGAAAGCGCAAACAGGATTTCGAGGACGAACGCCTTACCGCGTATTCATTGCTCGCCGAGCAGTACTACGCCACCTCTACGCCGGTGATCCCGTTCTTCCTGACCATGGATGATGATGAATCGGCAAAGCTCGAAGTCGTTTGTCACAATGACAATGCGCTGCCGTCGCTCGAGATTTTCCGTGCCGAGCGCGAAGGCTACGACTTTACGGGATTGTCCGCCGCTCACCGAGTCGCGGAGTTGTACCGACTGACCCGCGAAGACGGTCAGCGAGACCCGCTGATTGCGGTGTACAAGGAAAACGACCACGAGTCCGCCCGCGTGGTGACGGAGTTCGAGTTCGAAAATCCACAACAGTGGCTCGCTCTGTTGAGTGCGAAGTGCAACCGGGAAGCGTTTCGCGTCTATAAAGCCGTGCTGCGCCCGGTGCATCGCCCGGATTGCCGCAAGATTTACGAAAAGATCGAGCGGTTGAGCGAAAAGTCCACTGAGCAGGCAGAAGAGCTGGTTTGCCATGCGGATCGGCATGTCGCGGCCGGCGTCTTGGTGGACCTGACCGCTCAGATTCGCGCCTGGGGGTTCGGACAGCGGTTTTTCGGCGCCGAAGTCGTGCAGGCAGCGCTGCCGTTGGCGGAGAAAGCGGCTACGGCTCACGGCCCGGCGCCCGAGGTGGTGCGTTTCGGCTACGTGGAACAGCGCCACGAGGACCGCTACCGGGTGGCGCTGGCAGTGGAAGTTACGTTTTCCAATCAGCACGCGGAAGGCGAAACCTGCGACATTTCTTTGCGCGGTCTGTGTG
This sequence comes from uncultured Gammaproteobacteria bacterium, assembly GCA_963773585.1. GTDB lineage: Bacteria > Pseudomonadota > Gammaproteobacteria > JASBUN01 > JASBUN01 > CAVXJN01. Next base: position 21,670 of record CAVZBR010000008.1, on the reverse strand, counting down.
TGAAGTTGAAAAAACTGCCCAACGGCCTCGGTCGTGGCGATCTGGTGCACGTGAACCTTCCCGGCTTGCAAAAGCGGGCCGGCAGCAAGGTGCGGCTGCGGGACATTCCGTGCGAGGTCACCCGCATCGAAGTCGAAGGCGGCGGTGTGCGCTTGGCGCTGAAGCGGGTGATCGACACCAGGGGCGCCGAAGTGACGGTATTTCTCAAGGATCTGATTGCCCGCAACCAAGGAAAGTTGCAACCGGATCTGGAGGACGCGGTAACGGCGGCCAACTCCCGCTTGTATGCATCAATGGCAGCGGAAAGCGCCGGTACCGTGCCGTTCTTTGTGCTCAAGAATGTGGAGTCCGGCGAGCGGGAAATCAAAGTTACATTGCCGCGTGTTCCGGGTTCATTCGCGACGTTTTTCGAGGTCGCGTCCGGAGAGTACGATTTCAGCCCATTGGCCGAACCGCAGCGGCTGGGCAGAATGTTGAGTGACTTGCGTGCACAAAAGACCGCCGATCTGACGCTCTACATGTACAAGAGTTGGTCAAACGAAACCAACCGTTTCGAATTGCACACCGCTTGCGATGCTGATTTTTCCGGTGCCCACGATAAATTTGCATTTGTGCGCGAAGCACTGGAGCACGATCATTGTTTCGCCAAACTGGTGCTGGCGCCTGTTTGCAGGCCGAAGGAAACCGAGGTGCATGCGGTCGTCGAACCGCTGATGGCAAAATCGGCGCATCGCGCCAATCGCTTGCAGACGGATTTCGAGCAGATTGCAGCAGTAGGTGAAGTGATCGACATCACGCGCCAGGTCATGGAAGCGGGCAACCTGCCGACCAGTCCCGAAGGGACCGCCTGAGAATTTCAGTTCGTGGCTTTTATACCAGCCCGCGGTAAGCGCGCGGTTGTAGTCGCATGCGTACCGATTGCGCAAGTCCGCGGATCACCAGGCAGTAGCCGATCACGATCAGCGTCGATTCGACGGTGGCGTGCTGCAGTGTGAGCAATTGCAGCAAGTCGAACTGGCCATAGCCGACACGATTGGCAACGGCAAGCAGCGCGGCGTTGGTCGTCAGTGCGAGCAATCCGAGACCGATGCAACCGGCACCGCCGCGGCGTCGGCGCTCAAACAAACCGCAGCCGGCGAAGATGGCGAAGAACACGGCGATCAGTACCCAATGCTCGGGAAAAGAAAAGTTGGCGTTCAGTGTAAACACGAAACCGTTCCTGTATCTGTTGTTCGTTGCGATCGCGGCGTCGCACGAGTGCCGCTATTCGGATATGTAATCGGCCAACCGCGTCAATGGTTTAGGCTGACCAACGAATGCACTGGATTCATTATGGTTATTGTGCGTCCGAAAACTATACGAATTCGCCGGGCGGGGCAAGTGCGCGCGCACGCCGGCGCCCGCTTATCGGCGACCACGCTCACTGGCCTGTGATTAGGCTCTCGGCGGAGTCGCCGCCGGGTATGCCGCTACATTACAATACCGACCATGCAACCGCGGTTCGTCCATCTCCGACTCCATACCGAATACTCGCTGGTCGACGGCCTGGTGCGCATCAAGTCGCTGGCGAAAGCCGCAGCGACGGCCGGCATGCCGGCGATCGCCGTCACCGACCAATCCAATCTGTTCGCGATGGTGAAATTTTACCGCGCCGCCACCGCGGCGGGCGTCAAACCGATCGTCGGCGTGGATCTGTGGCTACGCAACGAGACCGAGGCGGAAAAGCCGTTCCGATTGGTGCTGCTGTGCCGCGACGACGAAGGTTACCGCAACCTGACCCGACTGGTATCGCGCAGCTTCCAGGAAGGTCAGCACCGAGGCGTCCCGATGATTCAGCGGGACTGGTTGGTGGGCGCCTCGCGGGGCCTGATCGCGCTGTCCGGCGCGCGCGAAGGCGACGTGGGCCGTGCGCTGCTGGCCGGCAACCTCGAGCTCGCCGCCGAGCTGGCGGCCGGGTGGCAAGGCCTGTTTCCGGACTCGTTTTATCTCGAACTGCAGCGCACCGGGCGTGCCGGCGAAGAGGAATATCTGCACCGGGCGGTGGACTTGGCGGCGACGGTGGGCCTGCCCGTTGTTGCCACCAACGACGTGCGCTTCTTGACTCGCGAAGATTACGAAGCGCACGAGGTCCGGGTCTGCATCCGCGAAAGCCGCACCCTCGACGACGCCCGTCGACCGCGCAACTATTCCGAGCAGCAATACCTGCGTTCCGCGGCCGAGATGGCGGAGTTGTTCGCCGATATACCGGAGGCGTTGGAGAACAGTGTCGAGATTGCGCGGCGCTGCAATCTGGAGCTGACCCTGGGGAAAAACTTCCTGCCCGATTTCCCGGTACCCGAAGGCATGGACACGGCGCGCTTTCTGGAAGCCGAGTCCCGCCGCGGCTTGGAGGAACGCTTGCAGCGGATCCTCGATCCCGGGGCGGCGGACCATGGCGAACGGGTGGCCGAGTACCAGCAACGCCTCGAGCTGGAACTGCGGGTGATCATCCAGATGGGATTTCCCGGGTACTTCCTGATCGTTGCGGATTTCATCCGCTGGGCCAAGGCCAACGGGATTCCGGTCGGACCGGGGCGCGGCTCCGGTGCGGGGTCGTTGGTTGCCTACGTATTGCAGATTACCGACCTTGATCCAATAGCTTACGATCTATTGTTTGAGCGATTTCTTAATCCTGAGCGCGTCTCGATGCCGGATTTCGATGTCGATTTCTGCATGGAGCAGCGCGATCGGGTGATCGAGTATGTGGCTGAACGCTACGGCCGCGAAAAGGTTTCCCAGATCATCACCTATGGCTCCATGGCCGCCAAGGCGGTGGTGCGCGACGTGGGCCGGGTTCTGGGCCATCCGTACGGCTTCGTCGATCGGATCGCAAAACTCATTCCCTTTGAAATCGGCATGACCCTCGACAAGGCGCTGGATCAGGAGCAGGACCTGCGTGTGCTCTACGAGCAGGACGAGGACGTCGCGGCGCTCTTGGATATGGCGCGCAAGCTCGAGGGGCTGGCGCGCAACGCGGGCAAACACGCCGGTGGCGTGGTGATCGCGCCGTCGCAATTAACCGATTTTTCGCCGCTGTACTGCGAACAGGGATCGAGCAGCGTCGTTACCCAGTTCGATAAGGACGACGTCGAAGCCGTGGGCTTGGTGAAGTTCGATTTCCTCGGTCTGCGGACCCTGACGATCATCGACTGGGCTCTGCAGACCGTAAATGCGGTGCGTCGCAGCGCCGGTGAAGTGCCGTTGGATATCGCCGCCATTCCGGTGGACGACGGCGCCGCGTTCGAGTTGTTGAAGCGCTGCGCCACTACCGCGGTGTTCCAGCTGGAATCCCGCGGCATGAAGGACCTGATCAAGCGCCTGCAGCCGGACTGTTTCGACGACATCGTCGCGCTGGTCGCGTTGTTCCGCCCCGGCCCCTTGCAGTCGGGCATGGTCGACGATTTCATCGCCCGCAAACACGGTCGCGCCAAAGTCGAATATCCCCATCCGGACCTTGAGCCGATCCTGGCGCCCACCTATGGCGTGATCCTGTACCAGGAACAGGTGATGCAGATTGCCCAGGTGTTGGCGGGCTATACGCTCGGCGGCGCCGATTTGCTGCGCCGGGCCATGGGCAAGAAAAAAGCCGAAGAAATGGCCAAGCAGCGCGAGATCTTCACCCAGGGCGCCCTGGAACGCGGTGTCGAGGCCAAAACGGCAACCTACATCTTTGACCTGATGGAGAAGTTCGCCGGCTATGGTTTCAACAAGTCGCACTCTGCAGCGTACGCTCTGGTGTCCTATCAGACCGCTTGGCTGAAAGCCCACTATCCGGCCGCCTTCATGGCGGCGGTGCTGTCGTCGGACATGGATAACACCGATAAGGTGGTGACGCTGATCGAGGAATGCCGGGACATGCGTCTGCCGGTGGTGTCGCCCAGTATAAACACCTCGTATTTCCGTTTCACCGCCGCCGACGACGAAACCATCTTGTACGGTCTGGGCGCGATCAAGGGCGTCGGCGAAGGCGCGATCGAAAACATCATTGCAGAGCGCGAAGTGAACGGGCCCTACCGCGATCTGTTCGATTATTGTCAACGTATCGATCTTCGCCGCGCCAATCGGCGCGCCCAGGAAGCGCTGATTCGTTCCGGAGCGCTGGACTGTTTCGGCAGCAATCGCGCCACGCTGATGGCACTACTGCCGGAAGCCATGCGTGCCGCCGAGCAGCACAGCCGCAATGCCGAGGTGGGGATCTTCGACCTGTTTGGCGGCGAGGCTCTCAGCCAGGTGCAGCCCGAAGACGGTGTGCGAGCAGAGCTGCCCGAATGGGACGAAGAGCAACGCTTGGCCGGCGAGAAGGACACCCTGGGGCTCTATCTGACCGGACATCCGATCGAACGTTACGAAGATGAACTGCGGGGCATCACCAGCGGTCGGATCGGGGCGCTGACCGGGAGCGATACCGTGGGCGGAGTCGGCGGTGCCGTTGCCCAGGAACGCGCCGTGGTGGTCGCGGGTCTGGTGGTCGCCACCCGGACCATCAACACCCGCCGCGGCCGCATGGCGGTGCTGAGTCTGGACGATCGTACGGCGCGTCTGGAGGCGACCCTGTTCGCCGAGGTGTACGAAAAATACCGCCACCTGTTGGGGAAGGACACGGTGCTGGTATTCCAGGGCCAACTCGGGCCCGATGAGTACAGCGGTGGTTGGCGCGTCAGCGTCGAGCAGGTCTATTCAGTGGACCAGGCACGGGAGCGGTTTGCACGGCGCCTGGTGATCCGGATGGCGGAAGAAAACGGCGGCAACGGTTTCGTACGCTCGCTTGCCGATGCATTGACGCCCTTTCGGGAGGGCCACTGTCCGGTATGGGTGCACTATCGTCGCCAGGACGCCGAGGCCCAGATGCCTCTCGGCCAGGAATGGCGGGTCCGTCCCACAGACGAGTTGCTGACCCGATTGCGCGGACTCACCGGACCCAGCGGCGTCTGGTTGGACTACGGCGAGAGCGGCGCCCGGCACGCCTGAAAACCGCATGTGGCTGTGACATAATGGCGCATGCCGCCCTCGAAACGATATTTGGAAACCACCGTATGAACTTGAACTTTCTCGATTTCGAACAGCCCATCGCCGAGCTCGAAGCGAAGATCGAAGAACTGCGGCTGGTAGGCGACGACAATGAAATCAACATCGGTGAAGAAATCACCCGCCTGGAGAACAAAAGCAAATCCCTGACTGAGTCGATTTTCTCTTCCCTCAACTCCTGGCAGATTTCCCAGCTTGCCCGCCATCCGCAGCGCCCCTATACGCTCGACTATATCGAGCGGGCGTTCAGCGATTTTCAGGAATTGCATGGTGACCGCGCGTATGGCGACGATCCGGCGATCGTCGGCGGTCTGGCACGCCTGGAAGGCCGGCCGGTGATGGTCATCGGTCAGCAGAAGGGGCGCGACACCCACGAAAAAGTGCGGCGCAACTTCGGTATGCCGCGCCCGGAAGGTTATCGCAAGGCACTTCGTCTGCTGAACCTCGCCGAACGCTTCCGGCTGCCGGTATTCACATTCATCGACACCCCGGGCGCATATCCCGGCGTCGGTGCCGAAGAGCGCGGCCAGAGCGAGGCCATTGCCCGCAACCTGTTTGCCATGGCCGGGCTGCGGGTGCCGATCATCTGCACGGTGATCGGCGAGGGCGGGTCCGGAGGCGCGCTGGCGATCGGGGTCGGCGACCGCCTGCTGATGCTCGAATACAGCACCTATTCGGTAATTTCTCCGGAAGGCTGCGCGTCCATTCTCTGGAAAAGCGCGGAGCGCGCGCCGGAAGCGGCGGAGGCCATGGGTATCACCGCCCGCAAGCTGCAAGAACTGGAGCTGGTGGACGAGGTGATCGATGAACCGCTCGGCGGCGCCCATCGGGATCTGAACGCCATGGCGCAACGTTTGAAGCAGCGGCTGATCGAAACGCTCAATCAGGTGCAATCCATGCCGATCGATGCACTGTTGGAGTCGCGTCATGAGCGCTTGATGGGCTACGGTGAGTTCAAGGGTCATTGACCACCCCGGCCGCCGAACCTCACGGGCCCGGCGGATTTCTGCAATGGACTTGACGCCCCACAACCTGCGCCAGTGGCTGAGCGCACTGCCGTCAGCCCGACGTTATTGGGTCGCATACAGCGGCGGCCGCGACTCCCACGTGTTATTGCATTGCGCGCGACAGATCATGTCCGCGACGGCGCCAGCTGAGTTGTGTGCCGTGCATGTGCATCATGGCCTGCATGCCGAGGCCGACGAGTGGCAACGACACTGTGCCGAGGTGTGCGCCGATCTCGGTGTTGCTTTGCACTGCATCCGGGTCGATGCGCAAGCGGAAGCAGGACAGAGTCCCGAAGCCGCCGCGCGCGACGCCCGTTACCAGGCTATTGCCCGTCTGCTGCAACCCGGCGATGCACTGCTGACCGCCCACCATCGCAACGACCAAGCCGAAACCGTACTGTTGCAGTTGTTGCGCGGGGCCGGGCCCCGCGGCCTGGCCGCTATGCCGGCGAGCAGCCCGCTGGGGGCAGGGCTGCACTTGCGCCCACTGTTGAGTTTCCCGCGGCAGTCGTTGTCCGATTATGCCGCACGGCTCGGTCTGCAGTGGGTCGAGGACTTGAGCAATGCAGATGCGCGTTTCGAGCGCAATTTCGTTCGGCAACGGCTCGTATCTACTGTTGCAGAACGCTGGCCGGCGTGGGATGCGACCTTGGCCCGGGCCGCCGAAAACAGCGCCGAAGCCGCTTACCTGACGGACCAATTGGGACAATTGGACCTCCTGCAGGTGCTTGGTGAGAGTCCGGGGGAAATCGACGTGCTGGCCCTCAAGGAGCTGGACCCAGTGCGCCAACGCAACGTCATCCGCACCTGGCTGCGCCGGTTACGGCTACCGACGCCAACCCGCGCCCACTTGCAGCGGGTACTCGACGATGTAGTGATGGCGCGTGTCGATGCCGAGCCCATGGTGCGCTGGGACGGCGCGGAGGTGCGCCGTTATCGGGATCACCTCTACGCCATGGCGCCGCTGTCGCTGCACGATCCAAAGCAGCGCATGCCCTGGGATCTGCGCGCGCCATTGGTGCTCCCCGCGCTGAATCTGCGCCTAACGGCACGCCGCGCGCGCGCCCGCGGTGTGCGCTGCGACGCATGCGCTTCCAATCCCGTGCAGGTGGGTTTCCGCCGCGGCGGCGAACGTCTGCGTCCGCTTGGCAGCGTCCACCATCGGCCATTGAAGGCTTTGTTTCAGGAGCGGGGAGTCGCCCCCTGGCAACGGAATCGAATTCCGCTGTTCTATGTGGGCGAACAACTCGCCGCTGTCGGGTCGCTGTGGCTCGAACAGTCATTGGCGGCGTCCACAGACGAAGACGGATTCGAGTTGCTGCTCGAACCGTTGACTGGTTCCTGATTGCCGCGGTTCGCATTGAGCCAGGGTCGCCGATCTGGTAAGTTGTAACCCCATCCGGCGGCCTTCCGGCTGCAGCTTAGACCTTCCCTTGGCGGAACCGTATGACGCGTTTTATTTTCATTACCGGCGGCGTTGTTTCATCGTTGGGCAAGGGCATCGCCTCGGCCTCCCTGGCCGCAATCCTCGAAGCCCGCGGTCTAAAAGTCACCATGTTGAAGCTGGATCCGTATATCAACGTCGATCCAGGCACTATGAGTCCATTCCAGCACGGCGAGGTGTACGTTACTGACGACGGCGCCGAAACGGATCTGGATCTCGGTCATTACGAGCGCTTTTTGCGCACCCGCATGACCCGCAAGAACAACTTCACCACCGGCCAGATCTACGAGAACGTCATCCGCAAGGAACGGCGTGGGGAATACCTCGGCGGCACCGTGCAGGTCATCCCTCACATCACCGATGAGATCAAGCGATCGATTCGCGCTGGCGCCGCCGATGCGGACGTGGCAATGGTGGAAATCGGCGGCACCGTCGGCGACATCGAATCGCTGCCGTTCATGGAAGCGATCCGGCAGATGGGCGTCGAGTTGGGCCACGATCGCGCCTTGTTCATGCATCTGACGCTGGTGCCGTATATTTCGAGTGCGGGCGAATTGAAGACCAAACCGACCCAGCACTCGGTGGCGGAGCTGCGCTCGATCGGTATTCAGCCCGATATTCTCCTTTGTCGCGCGGACCGGCCGATTCCCGAAGACGAGCGGCGCAAAATCGCGTTGTTCACGAACGTCGATGAACGCGCGGTCATTTCCGCGATCGACGTGGACAACATATACAAAATCCCACTCTGGCTGCATTCCCAGGGTCTGGACGACTTCGTGGTCGAGAAACTGCACCTCGACGTGCCTCCGCCGCAGCTGTCGGAATGGGAGCATGTGGTCGACGCCATGAGCAATCCCGAGCATCGCATCAATGTCGCGATGGTCGGTAAATATGTGAACCTGACTGAATCCTACAAATCGTTGAACGAAGCCCTGGCCCATGCCGGTCTCAGACATCGGGCGCAAGTGAATATCGTCTATATCGATTCCGAGCAGATCGAGCGCGAAGGGCCGGGCTGTTTGCAGGGCATGGACGCGATTCTGGTGCCGGGAGGGTTTGGCGAACGCGGCGTGGAAGGCAAGATCAGCGCAGTGCGTTATGCGCGCGAACACAATGTGCCGTATTTGGGTATCTGTCTTGGTATGCAAGTTGCGGTGATCGAGTTCGCGCGTAACGTAGCCGATTTGCACGGGGCGCACAGCACCGAATTCGAACCCAATACCCCGCACCCGGTGATAGCCCTGATTACGGAATGGCGCGATGCCGACGGCAGCATGCAGCAACGTCATGCACAGTCGGATCTCGGGGGCACCATGCGCCTGGGGGCCCAGGAATGCCGATTGACGCCGGGGACCACTGTACGTGGTCTGTACGGCAAAGACGTGATCCGAGAGCGCCATCGCCATCGTTATGAATTCAACAATCATTACCTCGCCCGGCTCCAGGAAGCCGGACTGGTGATCGCGGGTAAGTCCACGGACGACGCGCTGGTGGAAGTCGTAGAGATGCCCGGTCATCCCTGGTTTGTCGCTTGTCAGTTCCATCCTGAATTCACATCCACGCCGAGGGACGGCCATCCCTTGTTTTCCGGATACGTGCGCGCCGCACTGGAATATCAGGCGCAGCATTCGAAACAGGCAGTCAGCGTATGAAGCTTTGTGGTTTCGAAGCCGGTCTGGAACAGCCGCTGTTCCTGATCGCCGGCCCGTGCGTGATCGAGAGCGAACAGTTGGCATTAGATACCGCCGGTGAACTCAAGGAAATCGCTGCACGGGTGGGCATGCCGTTCATATACAAGTCGTCCTACGACAAGGCCAATCGCTCCTCGGCAAGCAGCTTTCGCGGACCGGGCATTGATGAGGGCTTGCGGATACTGGAAACGGTGCGCAAGGAAATCGGTGTCCCGGTGTTGACCGATGTGCACGAGGATACGCCGCTGCAGGAAGTGGCCGCCGTGGTGGACGTTTTGCAGACCCCCGCGTTTCTTTGCCGTCAGACCAACTTCATTCAAAACGTCGCCCGCCAGGGCAAACCCGTCAACATCAAAAAGGGGCAGTTCCTGGCGCCCTGGGACATGAAGAACGTGATCGACAAGGCGTTTGCCACCGGTAACCGCGACATCATGGTTTGCGAACGGGGTGTCTCGTTCGGTTACAACAATCTGGTGTCCGACATGCGTTCGCTGGCGGTGATGCGGGACACCGGCTGTCCGGTCGTGTTCGACGCCACCCATTCGGTGCAATTGCCGGGCGGCCAGGGTGCCGTTTCCGGTGGTCAGCGCGAATTCGTCCCGGTCCTGGCGCGCGCTGCCGTGGCCGCCGGCGTCGCCGGTTTGTTCATGGAAACCCATCCGGATCCGACCAAAGCGTTGAGCGACGGTCCCAATGCATGGCCGCTGGCGTTGCTGGAATCCCTGTTGCGGACGCTGCAGCGGATCGATGCAGCAGTCAAAGCGCAACCGTTCCCGGAAGCCTCGCTGTAGCCGCATCGGCTTCGGCGCAGCTCGCACCGGCGTCCGGTGTCGTGGCATGCAACCGTCACCAAGCTGCTGTATAGTCGCGCGCGACCGCGACTTTTAACTTTCGTCGACACCGACACTGGAGCAGTAATGGCCAAGATCAAGGACATCCATGCCCGCGAAATAATCGACTCGCGTGGCAATCCCACGGTAGAAGCCGACGTGGTGCTGGAAAGCGGCGTGATCGGCCGTGCCGCCGTCCCGTCCGGTGCATCCACCGGCGAATTGGAAGCCCTGGAATTGCGCGACGGCGACAAGAATCGTTACGGCGGCAAAGGTGTGCGCAAAGCAGTCGCGAACGCGAATGGCCCTATCCGCGATTTGCTGGTGGGGCGCGAAGTGAGCGCACAACGCGAACTCGATCAGGCCATGATCGATGCCGACGGCACGCCGAACAAGCGTAACTTTGGCGCCAACGCAATCCTGGCGGTGTCCATGGCGGCCGCGCACGCAGCAGCCAATGACGCCGGCTTGCCACTGTATCGTTACCTGAACGACCAGGAGCGCTATCAGTTGCCGGTGCCGATGATGAACATCATCAACGGCGGAGCCCATGCCGACAACAGTGTCGATTTGCAGGAATTCATGATTCTTCCGGTCGGCGCCGCAAACTTCACCGAAGCGGTTCGTTATGGTGCGGAAGTCTTCCACGCGTTGCGTAAAGTACTCCACGACATGGGCTTGAACACGGCAGTGGGCGACGAAGGCGGCTTTGCGCCCAACCTGGGATCGAACGAAGAAGCCATAGGCGTTATTCTGAGCGCCATCGAAAAGGCCGGCTACCGTCCCGGAGAGGACATTTTCCTGGGTTTGGATGCGGCCAGTTCGGAATTTTATCAAGACGGTGTCTACGATCTTGCCTCGGAAGGCAAGCGTTTCGAATCGGCGGCATTCGTGGAATACCTCGCCGATTGGGTCGATCGCTATCCGATCATCACCATCGAGGACGGCATGGCGGAGAACGATTGGGAAGGCTGGAAAGTGCTCACCGAGCGGCTCGGCAAAAAAGTGCAGCTGGTAGGCGATGATCTGTTCGTCACCAACACCGAGATCTTCCGCAAGGGCATCGAACGCAAGGTTGCCAACTCGATCCTGATCAAGCTCAACCAAATCGGCAGTCTCAGCGAGACCCTGGACGCAATCGAGTTGGCTCACCAGTCGGGTTACACGGCGGTGGTTTCCCATCGTTCCGGTGAAACCGAAGACACCACCATCGCCGATCTAGCGGCAGCGACTACCGCCACGCAGATCAAGACCGGCTCATTGTCGCGTTCCGACCGGGTGGCGAAATACAATCAACTGATCCGGATCGAGGAACAGCTCCGTGGGCGCGGAACCTATGCGGGCGCGGAAGCTTTCAACGTCTTTGCAAAATAATAATTGCGCCATGGCGAAAACGGCGCCGGCAGGCGTCGAGAGGGGCTGATGCGCTGGCTGGTCGTGTTGTTGGTTGCCTTGCTATTGGCGTTGCAATACAAGCTGTGGGTGGCTGACGGCGGCTTGGGTGATGTCTGGCGCATCGGTCACGAAGTCCGGTCGCAGAAGCAAACCAATGAAGAAGTGCGCGAGCGCAACCAGGCGCTGGAGGGTGAAGTGCGCGATCTCAAGCAGGGCTTGGAAGCGATCGAAGAAAGGGCGCGCACCGAATTGGGCATGATTCGCGATGGAGAAACGTTTTATCAAATCGTCGATCCGAAGAAGTCCACGGCCACCGGGCAGCCGTCGCGGCAACCTTGAGTGGCGGACCTTGCGGAGCGTGCGCCGGTGAGCGACGGGATGGGATGTTGGGGCGTGGTGCCAGCGGCCGGGATAGGCACGCGCATGGGCGCTGCGACGCCGAAGCAATATCTGCAACTGGCGGGAAAAACCGTTTTGCAGTGGACTCTGGAACGCTTGTCCGTTCAGCCTCAGATCAACGGCCTGGTGGTGGTACTTTCGCCCGGGGATGATCGCTGGAACTCAATGGATGTGGACTTCCCGATACCGGTGTCGCGGGTCGACGGCGGTGTCGAGCGTTGCCATTCGGTGTTCAACGCGCTGCTCGCACTGTCCGAATATGCAAGCCCCAGCGACTGGGTGCTGGTGCACGATGCCGCGCGGCCGTGCGTGCGCAACAGCGATATCGATCGACTGATCGAAAGCATCCGCCACCACGCTGTCGGCGGACTGCTGGCATCCCCGGTGCGCGATACCATGAAGCGCTGCGATGCCACCGGGACGATCCTGGAAACCGTTGCGCGCGAATATCTCTGGCACGCCCTCACGCCGCAGATGTTCCGTCTCGGTCCTCTGCGAGACGCCTTGGGCGCGGCCATCGAGAAGGGCTTCCTGGTCACGGACGAAGCATCGGCGGTAGAGCACGCCGGATTTGCACCGCGGGTGGTGCCGGGCCACAGCGACAACATCAAGATCACCCGTCCCGAGGATCTCATCTCGGCGGAATTCTATCTCCGGCAGCAGGGAATCCTGGCATGAGAGTCGGTCAGGGTTTCGACGTCCACGCATTCGCCGCGGATCGCCCACTGATTCTCGGCGGTGTGCACATCGATCATCCCCTGGGCTTGGCGGCCCATTCCGACGGCGACGTGTTGATACACGCGCTTTGCGATGCCTTGCTCGGCGCCGCCGGGCTGGGCGACATCGGGCGCCATTTTCCCGATACCGACAATCGATATGCCAATGCTGATAGCCGAGCACTGCTGCGCACGGTCCTGCGCCGGATACAAGCCCAGGGCTTTGGCGTCACCAACGCCGATACGACGGTAATCGCGCAGGTGCCGCGGCTGGCGCCGCACATCGAAGGCATGCGGCGCAATCTGGCGGCGGATCTGGAAATCCCGGAGGATCGGGTCAACGTCAAGGCCACCACCACCGAGCATCTCGGTTTTACCGGCCGCAAGGAAGGGATCGCAGCCTTTGCCGTGGTGCTGCTGCACGAGAATCCCGGAGCGGCGCAATCGGTTCGTACAGCAGGACCGGCGCCCGCCTGAACTTTCTTCCAAATAGCGCCCCCCTTGATTCAAGACCTGACGGCGCCGGCCGATGCAAGGATCGTCGGCGCGCACAGCGCTGCCAACCACGTTTTTCAAACGCCAATTCTCATGTCTGCAACCAGCGACCGTTTATCACGAAATAAAAGCGACGACCGCTTGGATCTGCTGTTGTTCGATCTGTACGGCAAACAGCGGTTCGGCATCAATGTCCTGAAAGTACAGGAGATCGTTCCGTGCCCGGCGCTGACCCGGCTGCCGGACTCCCATCGTGCGATTCGCGGCGTCGCCCATTTGCGCGGGCGGGCGGTGCCGGTCATCGATCTGGCGGCGGCCCTGGGGCGTGGCTGGATACCGGACGAAGCCGGCCCATGTTGGATAATCGTCACGCAGTTCAATCGCAGTCACCAGGGCCTGTTGGTAGGGCGCGTGGACCGGATCGTCGAGCGTCCATGGCAATCGGTATTACCGGCACCCCGCGGTAGCGGTCGTAACAGTTATACCTCCGGCGTTACCGAAATCGAACGCGAGTTGGTGCAGATACTCGATGTCGAACGAGTGCTTGCCGAAGTGACCGGGGTGGGCGAGCCGGAATTGCAAGTCCAGGAGAAACCCCAGCTGCTCACGCCCGAGGCACAGGTGCTGGTGGTGGACGATTCGAGCGTAGCCCGCGCCCACACCAGTCGAATTCTCGAGCAACTGGGCTTGCAGTACACCTTGGCGCGGGACGGCCGCGAGGCGCTGCAGGCGCTAGACGGCTTGGGCGTGCACGGCGACGGCAATTCCGCCGGGGTCGCGATGGTCATTTCCGACATCGAAATGCCGGAGTTGGATGGGTACGCGTTGACCAAGGAAATCCGCCAGCGCCCGAAGCTCGAAGGTCTGTACGTATTGCTGCACACCTCACTGAACGGCAGCATCAACCTCGAGCGGGCGGAGCGTTGCGGCGCCGATGCGGTGTTGACGAAATTCGTTGCGGAAGAATTGGCGCAAGAGGTAGTGACCGGGTTGCGACGGCAAGCAGTGATAGACTAGTCGGTATCCTGCGCGACGTGCGCGCCGCTTCAAATTCGATTTCATGTCCCACGCCCTTTCCCTGCCATTTGGGCACGGCACGCCGCCTGCGCGGGGCGTGCTGCGCGCCGAGCCCGAGGATTTCCAGGTCGACGAAGACATTGGCTTCGAGCCTGGCGGCGCCGGCGAACATGTTTTGCTGCGGATACGCAAGCGTGGCGCCAATACCGAGTGGGTCGCGCGGCGTATCGCCCAGGTGGCGCAAGTGCGCGCTGCGGCGGTGAGCTTCGCGGGCATGAAGGATCGCAACGCGGTCACCAGCCAGTGGTTCAGCGTCCATCTGCCCGGGCGCGAGGACCCGGACTGGTCCGCCTTGAACGATTCCGAGATCGCGCTGTTGGACGCCACCCGGCATCATCGCAAGCTGCGCCGCGGTGCTTTGCGCGGCAATCGGTTCGAACTGGTGATCCGTCAAGTGCGAGGTGATCCGGCTGAAATCGAAGCGCGCTTGCGGCGCATTTCGGTTGCAGGGGTGCCGGGCTATTTCGGCGCGCAACGTTTTGGTCGCGACGGAGGTAATGTCGAGCGTGCCCGCGCGATGTTCGACGGTATGCGGGTCTCGCGCCACGAGCGCAGTGTCTTGCTCTCGGCGGCACGGAGTTGGTTGTTCAACAAGGTGCTGGCGGAACGGGTTCGCCGTGGTCAGTGGGATCAGCTGCTGGACGGCGACGTGGCCATGTTGGACGGCAGCCACAGTGTGTTTTCGGCAGCGTCAGTCGACGCGGTTTTGGCTGATCGATGCGAGCGACTCGATATCCACCCGACGGGCCCCTTATGGGGGCGGGGCGAACTGGCGAGCACGGGACAGACGTTGATCCTCGAACAGTCCGTGCTGGCGGATGATGAAGCGATCCGCGGCGGTCTGGAGCGCGCTGGACTGCAGCAGCAGCGGCGGGCGTTGCGTCACGCCGTGCGCGATCTCCAATGGCAGTGGCAGGCACAATCGGATTTGCGAGTGGAGTTCTTTCTCGATCGCGGCAACTACGCTACCAGCGCGATGCGCGAATTGCTCGGCGACGGTCCCGACCTGGATTACGGCACTATTGACGTTTGAGCAAAACGTATACCGCGCCTGTACCGCCGTCGTGGGGTGGGGTGGAGCAAAAAGCCAGAATTTCATCCCGTTGTCGCAGCCAGCGGTTGACCATGGTTTTGAGCACCGGACCGCGATTGCGCGAGCCGTTGCCCTTGCCGTGGATGATCCGCACGCAGCGTCGATCGGTCTGGCGGCATTGGTGCAGAAACTCCGCCAGCGCCTGGCGTGCAACTTGAATGGTCATACCGTGGAGATCGAGCTCCGCATTGACCCGATATTGACCGCGGCGCAGTTTGCGCAGCAGCTTGTGTTGCAGGCCCGGGCGGGCGAATAGCAGTTCTTCGCCGGTTTCGTGTTCGGCGGGATGAAATTCGTCGGAGAACATGTCCGCGAGTACCTGGCGTTCGTCGGCGAGCGTCTGACGCGGCACCGGAGCAGGGCGGCGCAGGCGCGGTTCGGCACGCAGTTGCTGCAATTGCCGGACGCCGCCGACATGGGCGCGGAACAAGGCGATCTCGTCTGCTGGCGGTGGCTTGCGGGGCACGCGGCTGGACCTTTGCTGGCAGCAGGTTATACCGCGACAGTATACGTGAACCGGGCAACAGTGCGGAACCTCGGCGCTATATCGGCGCGGGGGAATCCAGTATAGTTGCGTTATAAATGACCGAACTACCGACGCCGCTCAAACCATGCACATCCTGATCAGCAACGACGACGGCTTTCAGGCGCCGGGGATCCGCTGCTTGGCGCAGTCCCTTTCCACGATCGCCGAAATCACGGTGGTCGCGCCGGAGCGTGACCGCAGCGGCGCGAGCAACTCCCTGACGCTCGATTCGCCACTGCGACCGCGGCACATGGATGACGGCTTCGTAAGTGTCGACGGCACACCCACCGATTGCGTGCACCTGGCGATTACAGGGTTGTTGGAAAAGGAACCGGACATGGTGGTTTCGGGCATCAATTCGGGCGCCAATCTGGGCGACGACGTGATCTACTCCGGTACGGTGGCGGCGGCGGTGGAAGGGCGATTCCTTGGTTTACCGGCGATTGCGATCTCATTGGTGTCCCAACAGGCTCCCTATCATTTCGAAACCGCGGCGCGCGTCGCCGTGGAGCTGGTCGAACGGTTACGCCGCGACCCGTTACCGAGCGACACCATTCTCAACGTCAACGTTCCGAACCTGGAATGGGATCAGCTGGCCGGTTTCGAAGCCACGCGGCTCGGTCATCGGCACAAAGCCGAGCCGGTGGTGCGCGCAGAAGATCCCCGCGGCCGTGCCATCTACTGGGTCGGTCCCGCCGGCGCCGAGCAGGACGCCGGGCCGGGTACCGATTTTCATGCCGTACGCAACGCGAAAGTATCCATCACCCCTTTGCACGTTGATTTGACCCAATACGCTGCTTTGGAGAAGGTCGCCAGCTGGATTGCCGGAGCCGCGTGATGAACCCGACGGACTCAATGATCCGCGGCATCGGCATGACATCGCAGCGTACCCGCGAACGCCTGATCGGTCGCTTGCGCGAGCAGGGTATCCAACGCCGCGAAGTGCTGGAGGTTCTGCGCAACACGCCGCGGCACCTGTTCGTCGACGAGGCACTGGCGAGCCGCGCGTACGAAGACACGGCGCTGCCGATCGGATACGGGCAGACCATTTCCCAGCCTTATGTGGTGGCGCGGATGACGGAGCTGTTGTTCGGCGAATCGGCGCCTGAAAAAGTGCTCGAGGTCGGCACAGGATGCGGCTACCAGACGGCAATCCTGGCGCAACTCGCAAAGGAAGTGTTCACTGTGGAACGCATCGGCGCGTTGCTGTCCCAGACCCGCCGCCGCTTTCGCACCCTCGGAATCCGCAATATTCGCACAAAACACAGTGACGGCCACTGGGGCTGGCCCGGACTTGCGCCCTACGACGCGATTCTGGTGGCCGCAGCGCCGGAGCAGGTGCCGATGGCGCTGCTCGAACAGCTCGCACCAGGAGGACGCATGGTGATTCCGGTGGGCGGTCAAGGACAGCAGAACCTGGCGGTGATCTCGCACACCCCTTCCGGATACGAACAAACCATGTATGAACGGGTGAGCTTCGTGCCGTTGGTGGGCGGGGAGTCATGAATCTGTTTTCGGCGCTGTATGCGCGTGTCATGCGCTGGTCGACACATCGTCACGCGCCGCGCTATCTCGCCGGCCTGAGTTTTGCAGAAAGCTCGTTTTTCCCGGTCCCCCCCGATGTCATGTTGGCGCCAATGGCGCTGGCCTGTCCGCAGCGAGCCTGGTTTTTCGCCGGGTTGACGACAGCCGCGTCGGCGCTCGGCGGCGCCTTCGGTTTTTTGATTGGTCGTTTCGCGTTCGAATTTCTTGCACCTTTGTTGCACCAATACGGGTACTGGGAGTCCTTTGTCCAGGCGCGCGAATGGTTTGCGCAATGGGGATTCTGGGCGGTATTTCTGGCGGGCTTCACGCCTATCCCTTATAAGGTCTTTACCATCGCCGCCGGAGTCGTGGCGATGCCGTTCGTTCCCTTCCTCTTCGCATCGATCATCGGCCGCGGCGCCCGGTTTTTTCTGGTCGCGGGTCTGATGAAATGGGGGGGCACGCGGATGGAACACCTGGTCCGGACCTACATCGATCGGGTGGGATGGATCATGCTGGTCGCGGTCGTGGTCCTGTATCTGGTATTCAGGAGCTGATGATTGTAAGTCGCCTCGGAATCGCAACCCTGCTAGTCGGTACCGTACTCGCCGGCTGTGGTTCGCCGATGGCGCCTGTCACCGACCGCAGCGCGGCCGAGCACCGAGCGTCCCGCGGCGCACCTCCCGGCCAGTATCGGGTCCAGCGCGGCGATACCCTCTACTCGATCTCCTTCTCCTACGGGCTGGACTACCGGGACGTGGCCAATTGGAACGGCATCGACCCGCCATATCGCATCTATCCCGGCCAACACCTCAGGCTGCGCGCGCCGACGGCCCGCGCTCCATCGCGCCAGGCCCGTGCGCAACCCAGGCCTGCGCCACGGCCGCGTCCCGCGCCTCGCCCCAAGCGCGAGGATCCGACCCCGCGCCAGCGGTCATTGCACTGGCAATGGCCGACCCGCGGCAGCGTGATCCGCACCTTCTCCGCGACCGACAATGGCAAGAAGGGCATCGACATTGCCGGTGATTCCGGGCAACCGGTGCGTGCCGCGGCGGACGGCGAAGTGGTCTACAGCGGGCAGGGCCTACTGCGTTACGGAAAGTTGATCATCATCAAACACGACCAGACCTTCTTCAGCGCATACGCTCACAATCGGGTGTTGTTGGTGACCGAAGGTCAGCGGGTCAAGGGCGGGCAGCCGATCGCCGAATTGGGTAGCACCGGCACTTCCCGGCCAATGTTACATTTCGAAGTCCGCCGCAACGGCCACCCGGTCGATCCGCTTGCCTACCTGCCGCACTGAGCCGCTGCCGGTCGAGTTGCAGATGGAGCGGCAAAATCGCATTATTGACTTCCAGGGTCGCGCGACGACCGATGCAAATCGATCGCGCCGCGCTCAGTTCCTTAAGGAGGTAAGGCAGATGTCGACGCGTCGTAGCCATACGTCGATCAGTGAGAGCAAGGAACAGCCGCAGTCGAAATTGGCCGCGGGAACGCTGGAAGCTGACGATGAGGTCGAGAACGAAGATCTCGAAACGGAAGAGCAGGACGAAGACGCTGATGAAGAAGTACAAGAAGAACAAGTGTTCAGTGCGGGCGAGTTTCCCGACGGACAGATGGATGCAACCCGGTTGTATCTCAATGAAATCGGTTTCTCGCCGTTGCTCACCGCCGAGGAGGAAGTTTATTACTCGCGCTTGGCGCAGAAAGGCCAGGAGAGTGCGCGCCAGCGCATGATCGAAAGCAACTTGCGCTTGGTGGTCAAAATCGCGCGCCGCTATATGAATCGCGGCCTGGCATTATTGGATCTCATCGAAGAAGGCAATCTGGGTTTGATCCGCGCAGTGGAGAAGTTCGATCCGGAGCGCGGCTTTCGGTTCTCGACTTATGCCACGTGGTGGATACGCCAGACCATCGAGCGCGCGATCATGAATCAAACGCGCACGATTCGTTTGCCGATTCATGTCGTCAAGGAAATCAATTTGTACCTGCGTGCTGCGCGGCAATTGGCACAGGACCTGGAGCGGGAGCCGGGTGCCGAAGAGATCGCGCAGCTGTTGGACAAACCGCTGAATGAAGTGAAGCGCATGCTCGGACTCAACGAACGCGTTGCTTCGGTCGATACGCCCATCGGCGACGACGAGGATCGTTTGCTGTTGGACGCGATTCCCGACGAAAACAATCTCGACCCATCGCTGCTGCTGCAAGATGAGAACGTCCATCGAAATCTCGAAGCCTGGCTTGCGAAATTGAACGACAAGCAGCGCGAAGTTGTGGAGCGCCGCTTCGGTCTACACGGCTACGAGCGTTCGACCCTGGAAGAAGTCGGGCACGAAATCGGGGTGACCCGGGAGCGGGTGCGGCAGATTCAGATGGATGCCCTGCGTCGTTTGCGGGAAATCCTGGAAGCCGAGGGATTTTCGGAAGACACCTTGCTGAAGTAAAACGTTCAGATCATTAACAGGGCTGCAGCGACGTTGCGGCTCTCGGCGGCGAGAATGTTATAGGTTCGACAGGCAGCGGCCGTGTCCATCACTTCGATACCGACCCGCCGCGTCGCGGCCGCGGCCGTAATGCGCGGATGCAGCATGCGCATGCTTTCACCGGTCCCCAACAATATGATTTCCGGTTCCAGCGCGAGCAGCCATTCGATGTGCTCCGCAGTGATGTCTCCAACCGATGTCGGCGGCCAGTCCCGCAGCAACCGCTCGGGAGATATCACCACGCTTGCGCGAACGACTTCCTCGTTGACGACCACGTGTCCGGGGCCGTACGCGCGTATGGTGTAGTGGGCGGCGTTGTCGTCGAGGCTGAGTTTCATGGCAGTCAGGTTTGAGGCTCGGCCCAGAATAATCGCCGTCGTATGCGGCGGCAAGTTGCGCCGATTGACAGCTTCGGCGCTTGCCGGTAAGGTGTGACGGTTTTACCCTTAACCACATGAAGTTTCGAAATTTTTTCCGATCGGGGCAGCTCGGCTGATGGACGAGTTTCATAGAATCAAACGCTTACCGCCGTACGTGTTCAATATCGTCAACGAACTCAAGGCCAAGGCCCGAGCGCGGGGCGAAGACATCATCGATTTCGGCATGGGCAATCCCGATCAGCCCACGCCTCAGCACGTGGTCGACAAGCTGATCGAAGCCGTGCAGCGTCCGGACACGCATCGGTATTCGGTTTCCCGCGGCATTCCGCGTCTCAGGCGTGCGATCTGCAACTGGTACCGGCAGCGCTATGGCGTCGAGCTGGACCCGGATTCCGAAGCCATTGTCACCATCGGTTCCAAGGAAGGCTTGGCGCATCTGGCGCTGGCGACGATCGGCCCCGGCGATGCGGTCCTGGTGCCCAATCCCGCCTATCCGATCCACCCCTATGGTTTTGTCATCGCCGGCGCCGACATTCGCCACGTGCCGATGATCGAAGGCGTCGACTTTTTCGCCGAGTTGGAAAAGGCGATCAGGGACTCCTGGCCGAAGCCGAAAATGCTGGTGCTGAACTTTCCCGCCAACCCGACGGCGCAATGCGTCGATCTGGAATTCTTCGAGAAAGTGGTGGCCATAGGTCGCGAGCACGGTATCTGGATCGTTCACGATCTGGCCTACGCCGACATCGTATTCGACGGTTACAAGGCGCCTTCGATTCTGCAGGTGCCGGGCGCCAAGGAAGTAGCGGTGGAATTCTATTCCCTGTCCAAGAGCTACAACATGCCCGGCTGGCGGGTCGGTTTCATGTGCGGCAACCAGCGTCTGGTGGCCGCGCTCGCGCGTATGAAGTCCTATTTAGATTACGGCATGTTCACGCCCATACAGGTGGCGGCCATCGCTGCATTGGAAGGTCCACAGGAGTGCGTGGCCGAAATCGCCGAAATGTATCGCAAGCGCCGCGACGTGTTGTGCAACGGTTTGAATGCGATGGGTTGGCAGGTCACGCCGCCGAAGGCCACCATGTTCGTCTGGGCGCCGATTCCGGAAGCCTACCGGCATCTGGGTTCGCTGGAATTCTCCAAGAAATTGTTGGCCGAAGCCAAAGTGGCGGCGTCACCGGGCATCGGCTTTGGTGAATACGGTGATGACCATGTGCGCTTCGGTCTGATCGAAAACGAACATCGCACGCGCCAGGCGCTGCGCGGTATCCGCAGCATGCTGCGTAAAGACAACGTGCTGCAGAAAGCAGTGGGGGAAGAGCATTGACTCCGGTTCGCGTTGGCCTGTTAGGGCTGGGAACAGTTGGCGGCGGTACGTTCAACGTGCTGCTGCGCAACGCAGATGAGATTACCCGCCGCGCCGGACGCGGGATTGTGGTCACCCGCGCCGCAGCCCGGGATTACGATCCCGGCCGTCTGGAAAGCCTCGAAGGCGTCGACATTACCGATGACGCGTTCGACGTGGTCAACGACCCCGAAGTCGACATCA
>CAVZBR010000007.1:0-21747 GCA_963773585.1 uncultured Gammaproteobacteria bacterium | reverse complement strand
GCGCGCCGAACTCGAGGATTTCCAGGTCGACGACGACTTGGCTTCGAGCCTACCGGCGCGGGCGAACATGTATTGATACGGATACGCAAGCGTGGTGCGAACACCGAGTGGGTCGCATGGCGCATCGCCCAGGTGGCGCAAGTGCCGCCGCGCGGTGAGCTACGCGGGCATGGGACCCCACGCGGTCACCACGCAGTGGTTCAGCGTCCATCTGCCCGGCCGTGAAGATCCGGACCGGTCCGCGCTGAACGGTTCCGAGACCGAGCTGTTGGACGCCACGCGGCATCATGCAAGCTGCGCTGCGGTGCTTTGCGCGGCAATCGGTTCGCCCTGGTGATCCGTCAGGCGCAAGGTGATCCGGCCGAAATCGAAGCGCGCTTGCGGCGGACATATCGGTTGCAGGATTGCCGGGCTATTTCGGCGCACACCGTTTTGGTCGCGACGGAGGCAATGTAGAGCGTGCCTGCGCGATGTTCGATGGTACGCGGGTATCGCGCCATGAGCGCGGTGTCTTGCTGTCGGCGGCACGAAGTTGGCTGTTCAACAGGGTGCTGGCGGAACGGGTTCGCCGCGGTCAGTGGGACCAGTTGATGGACGGCGACGTGGCCATGTTGGACGGCAGCCACAGCGTGTTTTGTGCGGTGTCGGTCGACGCGGTTTTGGCCGATCGATGCCAGCGGCTCGATGTCCATCCCACCGGCCCCTTGTGGGGGCGGGGCGAACTGGCGAGCGCAGGGCAGGCGTTGATCCTGGAACAGTCGGTGCTGGCGGATGATGAAGCGATCCGCGCCGGTCTGGAACGCGCCGGACTGCAGCAGCAGCGGCGGGCGTTGCGTCACGCCGTGCGCGATCTGCAATGGCAGTGGCAGGACCAATCGGCCTTGCAGGTAGCGTTCTTTCTCGATCGCGGCAATTACGCTACCAGTGTGATGCGGGAATTGCTCGGCGACGGCCCCGACCTGGATTACGGCATTACTGACGTTTGAGTAAAACGTATACCGCGCCGGTACCGCCGTCGTGGGGTGGAGTGGAGCAAAAGGCCAGGATTTCGTCCCGCTGTCGCAGCCAGCGGTTGACCATGGTTTTGAGCACCGGACCGCGATTGCGCGAGCCGTTTCCCTTGCCGTGGATGATCCGGACGCAGCGCCGATCGGTCAGACGGCATTGCTGCAAAAACTCCGCCAGCGCCTGGCGCGCAATCTGAATGGTCATACCGTGCAGATCGAGTTCTGCATTGACCCGATACTGACCGCGGCGCAGTTTGCGCAGCAGTTTGTGTTGCAGACCCGGACGGGCGAATAGCAGTTCTTCGCCAGTTTCGTGTTCGGCCGGATGAAACTCGTCGGAGAACATGTCCGCCAATACCCGGCGTTCGTCCGCGAGCGTCTGACGCGGCACCGGAGCAGGGCGGCGCAGGCGCGGTTCGGCACGCAATTGCTCCAATTGCCGGACGCGGCCGACGTGGGCGCGGAACAAGGCGATCTCGTCTGCTGGCGGTGGCTTGCGGGGCACGCGGCTGGACCTTTGCTGGCAGCAGGTTATACCGCGACAGTATACGTGAACGGGGCGACAGTACGGAACCTCGGCGCTATATCGGCGCGGGGGAATCCAGTATAGTTGCGTTATAAATGACCGAACTACCGACGCCGCCCAAAACATGCACATCCTGATCAGCAACGACGACGGCTTTCAGGCGCCGGGGATCCGCTGCTTAGCGCAGTCCCTTTCCACTATCGCCGAGATCACCGTGGTCGCGCCGGAGCGTGACCGCAGCGGCGCGAGCAATTCCCTGACGCTCGATTCGCCATTGCGACCGCGGCGAATGGATGACGGCTTCGTATGTGTCGACGGCACGCCGACCGATTGCGTGCACTTGGCGATTACAGGGTTGTTGGAAACGGAACCGGACATGGTGGTTTCGGGCATCAATTCGGGCGCCAATCTGGGAGACGATGTGATCTACTCCGGTACGGTGGCGGCGGCGGTGGAAGGGCGATTCCTTGGTTTGCCGGCGATTGCGATCTCATTGGTGTCCCAGCAGGCTCCCTATCATTTCGAAACCGCCGCGCGCGTTGCCGTGGAACTGGTCGAACGCTTGCGCCGCGACCCGTTGCCGAGCGACACCATTCTCAACGTCAATGTTCCGAATTTGGAATGGGATCAGTTGGCCGGTTTCGAAGCCACGCGACTCGGTCATCGGCACAAAGCCGAGCCGGTGGTGCGCGCAGAAGATCCCCGCGGCCGCGCCATCTATTGGGTCGGGCCCGCGGGCGCCGAGCAGGACGCCGGGCCGGGCACCGATTTTCATGCCGTACGTAACGCGAAAGTATCCATCACCCCTTTGCACGTTGATTTGACCCAATACGCCGCTTTGGAGAAGGTCGCCAGCTGGATTGCCGGAGCCGCATGATGAACCCGACGGACTCGATGATCCGCGGCATCGGCATGACATCGCAGCGTACCCGCGAACGCCTGATCGGCCGCTTGCGCGAGCAGGGCATCCAACGCCGCGAAGTTCTGGAAGTACTGCGCAACACGCCGCGGCACCTGTTCGTCGACGAGGCGCTGGCGAGCCGCGCTTACGAAGACACGGCGCTGCCGATCGGATACGGGCAGACCATTTCCCAGCCCTATGTGGTGGCGCGGATGACGGAGCTGTTGTTCGGGGAATCGGCGCCGGAAAAAGTGCTCGAGGTCGGCACAGGATGCGGCTACCAGACGGCAATCCTGGCGCAATTGGCAAAGGAAGTATTCACTGTGGAACGCATCGGCGCGTTGCTCTCCCAGGCGCGCCGCCGTTTTCGCACCCTTGGAATCCGCAACGTTCGCACCAAACACAGTGACGGACACTGGGGTTGGCCCGGACTTGCGCCCTACGACGCAATTCTGGTGGCCGCTGCGCCGGAGCAAGTGCCCATGGCGCTGCTCGAACAGCTTGCACCAGGAGGGCGCATGGTGATTCCGGTGGGCGGTCAAGGACAGCAGAACCTGGCGGTGATCTCGCACACGCCTTCGGGGTATGAACAAACCATGTATGAACGGGTGAGCTTCGTGCCTTTGGTTGGCGGTGAGTCATGAAGCTGTTTTCGGCGTTGTATGAGCGCGTCATGCGCTGGTCGACGCATCGTCATGCGCCGCGCTATCTCGCCGGCCTGAGTTTTGCAGAAAGCTCGTTTTTCCCGGTTCCTCCCGATGTGATGTTGGCGCCAATGGCGCTGGCTTGTCCGCAGCGAGCCTGGTTTTTCGCCGGGTTGACCACGGCCGCGTCGGCACTCGGCGGCGCCTTCGGTTATTTGATCGGACGTTTCGCGTTCGAGTTTCTTGCACCATTGTTGCACCAATATGGGTACTGGGAGTCCTTCGTGCAGGCGCGCGAATGGTTTGCGCAATGGGGCTTCTGGGCGGTATTTTTGGCGGGCTTCACGCCCATCCCTTATAAGGTCTTTACCATCGCCGCCGGCGTCGTCGCGATGCCCTTCGCGCCTTTCCTCATCGCATCGATCGTCGGCCGCGGCGCCCGGTTTTTTCTGGTCGCGGGCCTCATGAAATGGGGTGGCACGCGGATGGAGCACCTGGTCCGGACCTACATCGACCGCGTCGGCTGGATCATGCTGGTCGCGGTCTTGGTTTTGTATCTGGTATTCAGGAGCTGATGATTGTAAGTCGCCTCGGAATCGCAACCCTGCTAGTCGGCACCGTGCTCGCCGGCTGTGGTTCGCCGATGGCGCCTGTCACTGATCGCAGCGCGGCCGAGCACCGAGCCTCCCGCGGCGCACCTCCCGGCCAGTATCGGGTCCAGCGTGGCGACACCCTCTACTCGATCTCCTTCTCCTATGGGCTGGATTACCGGGACGTAGCCAACTGGAACGGCATCGACCCGCCTTATCGCATCTATCCCGGTCAACACCTCAGGCTGCGCGCGCCGGCGGCCCGCGCTCCATCGCGCCAAGCACGCACGCAATCCAGACAGGCGCCACGGCCGCGCCCCGCGCCTCGCCCCAAGCGCGAGGATCCGACCCCGCGACAGCGGTCATTGCACTGGCAATGGCCGACCCGGGGCAGCGTGATCCGCACCTTCTCCGCGACCGACAATGGCAAGAAGGGCATCGACATTGCTGGTGATTCCGGGCAACCGGTGCGTGCCGCCGCGGACGGCGAAGTGGTCTACAGCGGGCAGGGACTGCTGCGTTACGGAAAGTTGATCATCATCAAACACGACCAGACCTTCTTCAGCGCATACGCTCACAATCGGGTGTTGCTGGTCACCGAAGGCCAGCGGGTCAAGGGAGGGCAGACGATTGCGGAATTGGGCAGCACCGGCACTTCACGGCCAATGTTACATTTCGAAGTCCGACGCAACGGCCACCCGGTCGATCCGCTTGCCTACCTGCCGCACTGACCGGCTCCCGGTCCAGTTGCAGACGGAGCGGCAAAATCGCATTATTGACTTCCAGGGTCGCGCGATGACCGATGCCAAATGATCGCGCCACGCTCAGTTCCTTACGGAGGTAGGCAGATGTCGACGCGTCGTAGCCGTACGTCGATCAGTGAGAGCAAGGAACAGCCGCAGTCGAAGCTGGCCGCGGAAACGCTGGAAGCTGACGACGAGGTCGAGAACGAAGATCTCGAAGCGGAAGAGCCGGACGAAGACGCCGATGAAGAAGTAGAAGAAGAACAAGTGTTCAGAGCGGGCGAGTTTCCCGACGGACAGATGGATGCAACCCGGTTGTATCTCAATGAAATCGGTTTCTCACCGTTGCTCACCGCGGAGGAGGAAGTGTATTACGCGCGCCTGGCGCAGAAAGGCCAGGAAAGTGCGCGCCAGCGTATGATCGAAAGCAACTTACGCTTGGTGGTCAAAATCGCGCGTCGTTACATGAATCGCGGCCTGGCGTTATTGGATCTCATCGAAGAAGGCAATCTGGGATTGATCCGGGCTGTGGAGAAATTCGATCCGGAGCGCGGCTTTCGGTTCTCGACTTACGCCACTTGGTGGATACGTCAAACCATCGAGCGCGCGATCATGAATCAGACGCGCACGATTCGTTTGCCGATTCATGTGGTCAAGGAAATCAATTTATATCTGCGCGCTGCGCGGCAGTTGGCCCAGGACCTGGAGCGCGAACCGGGCGCCGAGGAGATCGCGCAGCTGCTGGATAAACCGATGAATGAAGTGAAGCGCATGCTCGGGCTCAACGAGCGCGTGGCTTCGGTCGATACGCCCATTGGCGACGACGAGGATCGATTATTGCTGGACGCGATTCCCGACGAAAACAACCTCGACCCATCGCTGCTGCTGCAAGACGAGAACGTCCATCGAAATCTCGAAGCTTGGCTTGCGAAATTAAACGACAAGCAGCGCGAAGTTGTGGAGCGCCGTTTCGGTCTGCACGGCTACGAGCGTTCGACCCTGGAAGAAGTCGGGCACGAAATCGGCGTGACTCGGGAACGGGTGCGGCAGATTCAGATGGACGCCCTGCGTCGTTTGCGGGAAATCTTGGAAGCCGAGGGATTTTCGGAAGACACCTTGCTGAAGTAAAACGTTCAGATCATCAACAGGGCTGCAGCGACGTTGCGGCTCTCGGCGGCGAGAATGTTATAGGTTCGGCAGGCGGCGGCCGTGTCCATCACTTCGATACCCACCCGCCGGGTTGCGGCCGCGGCCGTAATGCGCGGATGCAGCATGCGCATGCTTTCACCGGTACCCAATAGTATGATTTCCGGCTCCAGCGCGAGCAGCGATTCGATGTGCTCCGCAGTGAGGTCTTCGAACGATGCCGGCGGCCAGTCCCGCAGCAGCCGCTCCGGAGATATCACCACGCTTGCACGAATGACTTCCTCGTTGACGACCACGTGTCCGGGGCCGTACGCGCGTATGGTGTAGTGGGCGGCGTTGTCGTCGAGGCTGAGTTTCATGGCAGTCAAGCTTCAGGATCAGGCCAGAATAATCGCCGTTGGACGTGGCGGCAAGTTGCACCGATTGACAGCTTCGGCGCTTGCCGGTAAGGTGTGACGGTTTTACCCTTAACCACATGAAGTTTCGAAATTTTTTCCGATCGGGGCAGCTCGGCTGATGGACGAGTTTCATAGAATCAAGCGCTTACCGCCGTACGTGTTCAATATCGTCAACGAGCTCAAGGCCAAGGCCCGAGCGCGGGGCGAAGACATCATCGATTTCGGCATGGGCAATCCCGATCAGCCTACGCCCCAGCACGTGGTCGACAAGCTGATCGAGGCCGTGCAGCGCCCGGACACTCATCGGTATTCGGTTTCCCGCGGCATCCCGCGGCTGAGGCGCGCGATCTGCAATTGGTACCGGCAGCGCTACGGCGTCGAGCTGGACCCGGATTCCGAAGCCATTGTCACCATCGGTTCCAAGGAAGGCTTGGCGCATCTGGCGCTGGCGACGATCGGTCCGGGCGATGCGGTGCTGGTGCCCAATCCCGCCTATCCGATCCACCCCTATGGTTTCGTCATCGCCGGCGCCGACATTCGCCACGTGCCGATGATCGAAGGCGTCGACTTTTTCGCCGAGTTGGAAAAGGCGATCAAGGACTCCTGGCCGAAGCCGAAAATGCTGGTGCTGAACTTTCCCGCCAACCCGACGGCGCAATGCGTCGATCTGGAATTCTTCGAGAAAGTGGTGGCCATCGGCCGCGAGCACGGTATCTGGATCGTTCACGATCTGGCCTACGCCGACATCGTATTCGACGGTTACAAGGCGCCTTCGATTCTGCAGGTGCCGGGCGCCAAGGAAGTAGCGGTGGAATTCTATTCCCTGTCCAAGAGCTACAACATGCCCGGCTGGCGGGTCGGTTTCATGTGCGGCAACCAGCGTCTGGTGGCAGCGCTC
The DNA here is from genome assembly GCA_963773585.1 of uncultured Gammaproteobacteria bacterium. Lineage (GTDB taxonomy): Bacteria > Pseudomonadota > Gammaproteobacteria > JASBUN01 > JASBUN01 > CAVXJN01. The sequence continues at coordinate 14,894 of CAVZBR010000007.1, read as the reverse complement.
GCGCGCATGAAATCCTATCTGGATTACGGCATGTTCACGCCCATACAGGTGGCGGCCATCGCCGCATTGGAAGGTCCGCAGGAGTGCGTGGCCGAAATCGCCGAAATGTATCGCAAGCGCCGCGACGTGTTGTGCAACGGTTTGAATGCGATGGGTTGGCAGGTTACGCCGCCGAAGGCCACCATGTTCGTCTGGGCGCCGATCCCGGAAGCCTACCGGCATCTGGGTTCGCTGGAATTCTCCAAGAAATTGTTGGCCGAAGCCAAAGTCGCGGCGTCACCGGGCATCGGCTTCGGTGAATACGGTGATGACCATGTGCGCTTCGGTCTGATCGAAAACGAACATCGCACGCGCCAGGCGCTGCGCGGTATCCGCAGCATGCTGCGTAAAGACAACGTGCTGCAGAAAGCAGTGGGGGAAGAACATTGACTCCGGTTCGCGTTGGCCTGTTAGGGCTGGGAACGGTTGGCGGCGGTACGTTCAACGTGCTGCTGCGCAACGCAGATGAAATTACCCGCCGCGCCGGACGCGGGATTGTGGTCACCCGCGCCGCAGCGCGGGATTACGATCCCGGCCGTCTGGAAAGCCTCGAAGGCGTCGACATTACCGATGACGCGTTCGACGTGGTCAACGACCCCGAAGTCGACATCATCGTTGAGCTGATCGGCGGTTACGATCCCGCGCGCCAGCTGGTGCTCAAGGCGATCGAGAACGGCAAGCACGTGGTGACCGCCAACAAGGCCATGATCGCCATGTATGGGAACGAGATCTTTGCCGCTGCCAGCGAACGCGGCGTCATGGTAGCATTCGAGGCGGCGGTCGCCGGCGGCATTCCCATTATCAAGGCGATCCGAGAAGGACTCGCGGCGAACCATATTGAATGGCTCGCCGGCATCATCAACGGCACCGGCAATTTCATTCTTTCCGAAATGCGCGATAAAGGCCGCAGCTTCGATGTCGCCCTGGCGGAAGCACAGCAACTCGGTTACGCCGAGTCGGATCCGACCTTCGATATCGAAGGTATCGACGCTGCCCACAAGTTGACCATTCTCGGCTCCATCGCCTTCGGTGTGCCGCTGCAGTTCGACAAGGTGTACACGGAGGGCATCAGCCATATTACCCGCGAAGATGTCGATTACGCCGAACAACTCGGATACCGCATCAAGCACCTGGGCATGGCGCGGCGCACGGAGCTGGGAATCGAATTGCGGGTGCACCCGACGCTGATTCCGCATCGCCGCTTGATCGCCAATGTCGACGGTGTCATGAACGCAGTGGTGGTGAAAGGCGATGCCGTAGGCCCGACGTTGTATTACGGCGCCGGCGCCGGTTCCCTGCCCACCGCGTCGGCCGTGGTGGCGGATCTGGTGGACGTGACCCGCACGCTGACCGCGGATCCCGAAAACCGCGTGCCGCACTTGGCGTTTCAGCCGCAATCGCTGTCCAACGTTCCGATTCTCTCGATGGATGACGTGCAGACAGCCTACTACTTGCGCATGCAGGCGCGAGACAAGCCAGGCGTACTTGCCGACGTTGCGCGCATTCTCGGCGAACAAGGCATCAGCATCGAAGCGCTGATTCAGAAGGAACAGCTCGACGATGCCGATTCCGTGCCGCTGATCATGCTGACCCATCAAGTGCGCGAACGGGCGATGAACGACGCCATTGGTCGCATTGAAGGCTTGGATTCCATCGTCGGCAAGGTCACGCGGATCCGCCTAGAATATCTCTCTTGACTGCGCGCGCCGCGGACGACGTGGCGCCGTGTTCGCACAGGAAAAATCAATATGCCATTTCGACCCCGTTATACCGGCTTGATCGACAAATACCGCGACCGTCTGCCGGTGCACGATGACACCCGCGTAATCAGTCTCGGCGAAGGCAACACGCCGCTGATCCGTCTGCACAATGTTCCCGACACCCTGGGCAAGGACGTGGATATCTACGTCAAGTTCGAAGGTCTAAATCCCACCGGTTCGTTCAAGGACCGCGGCATGACCATGGCGGTGACCAAGGCGGTGGAAGAAGGCAGCAAGGCGATCATCTGCGCGTCCACCGGCAATACTTCGGCAGCGGCGGCCGCGTATGCGGCACGGGCCGGCATTACGTCGTTTGTATTGATCCCGGACGGCAAGATCGCCCTGGGCAAGTTGGCCCAGGCCATGATGCACGGCGCGACGGTGATTCAGATCAAAGGCAACTTCGATGCCGGCATGAGCCTGGTGAAACAGGTGGCCGAAGAAGCGCCGGTGACCATCGTCAACTCCATCAATCCGTTCCGGCTGCAAGGCCAGAAGACCGCGGCATTCGAAATCATCGAGGAATTGGAACGGGCGCCGGATTTTCACTGTTTGCCCGTGGGCAATGCCGGCAATATCACCGCCCATTGGATCGGTTACTGCGAATATTCCTCTGCTTCGGGTGCGCATGTCACCGAAGCGTGCAGCTTCTGCAAGGGCAAGTGCCGTTACGCCGGCGGCGCAATCGTCGGCAACCGTCCGCGCATGGTGGGCTACCAGGCATCGGGCAGCGCGCCGTTTCTGCGCGGTAAGATGGTCGACAATCCCGACACCGTGGCGACCGCCATTCGCATCGGCCACCCGCAATCCTGGGAACATGCCTGGAAGGTGCAAAAGGAGTCCGGCGGCTGGTTCGACGAGTGCAGCGATCAGGAAATTCTCGATGCCCAAAAGTTGCTGGCGCAGAAGGAAGGTGTATTTTGCGAGCCGGCGTCGGCTACCTCCCTGGCTGGAGCCATGCGCGACATCCGTTCCGGCAAGATTCCCGAAGGCAGTACCGTGGTGTGCACGCTCACCGGACACGGACTCAAGGACCCGGACACGGCGATCAAGCAGAGCATCCAGCCCATGGAGGCGATCGACGCGAATCTGGACGCCGTCAAGCGCGCCATTCTCGACAAGCTCTGAGTACCAACCGGTGCTGGCCCGAGGGGCGGCACCGGGTCCTTTCTCAGCCGAAGCGATCGGTTTCGGCTTGCCAAGGTAGCCATGGCCCCGCCAGCACGAAATCTGCATTTGTTGACGCCGGGACTGGTGGCGGAACTGACGGCTTCGGAGGCCGAAGGCGTTCGATTGCCGCAACTGCCGGCGGCTCAGCGGATGCTGGCACGCGGTGCGCGTAGCTCGACTCCATGCAAGGACCTGCGTGAGCAACTGTTCGACGGTTTTGCAGTCACGGGCGCTGCGGGCGTCGCGGCGCTCACCCATTTGGCCGATGGCGGTCGGCCCGGCGATGGTTACTGGCTACGTGCCGACCCGGTGCATTTGCGCGCCGACCAGGACCGCCTCATCCTGTTTGCGGGTGAAACCCTGCAACTGCGGCTTGATGAAGCCCAAGCCCTGTGCGCGTCCCTGGATGCGCACTTCCAGGACCGGCAATGGCACTTCGAAGCGCCACACGCACAACGCTGGTATCTCCAGCCCGCGTATGTCCCGGCGCTAGGCACCGTCGCCATAGAACACGTCATGGGGCGTGACATTCATTTGCACATGCCCAGCGGTAACGATGGCGGTAAATGGCGTGCGGCATTGAATGAGGTACAGATGCTGCTGCACGATCATCCGGTCAACGTTGCCCGTGAGGCGAGGGGCCGTTTGCCGGTAAACAGTGTCTGGTTCTGGGGCGGTGGGTCGCTACCGAAAGATGCACGCAGCAACTGGCGCAGCATCGCCAGCGACGAGCCCCTGGCGCGAGGACTTGCCCTGTGTGCCGGCGGCACGCCCATGTCGGCGCCGGAAGACTTCGCCCGATGGGAGGCCATGGCCGTGGCTGGCGACCACTTGTTGGTATTGACTTCATTGCAGCAGCGCCATGCCGAAGGCGAGCTGCCGTCGTGGTCCGACGCGGTTGCTGCCTTGGAGCGAAATTGGCTCGCGCCCGCTTTGCAGGCCCTGGGGCGGGGCACCGTGCAGCGCATACAATGGTGGCCGGGCGGCAGGTCGAGGTATGTGTTGGATCGCAAAGCCACGTGGCGATTCTGGCGTCGGTCGAAGGGCATCCCGATCGTCGCCGCTGTGGAGCCTGACCAATGAGCCAAGTACGAATCCAGCGTCGAAACGTACCGAGCGCAAACCTGCGCGCCTTGGCGGCGCTCGAGCCGGTCCTCGATCGTATTTACGCCGCCCGTGCCGTGGTCGACCCGTCGCATCTGGAGTGCGGTCTGGAGCGGTTGCTGGCGGTGAGCGCGTTGCGAGGTATCGATCAAGCCACGGCGCTGCTCGACGAGGCGCTGCAACAGCGACACCGCATTCTGGTGGTCGGCGACTTCGATGCCGACGGCGCCACCAGCTGCGCGCTGGCAGTGCGGGCCCTTCGGTCGCTGGGCGCAGCCGAGGTGGATTATCTGGTGCCCAACCGCTTTGAATTCGGCTACGGCCTGACGCCGGAGATCGTGGCCGTTGCCGCCGAGCGCGCGCCTGACCTCATCGTCACGGTCGACAATGGCATTTCCAGCATCGCTGGCGTCGATGCTGCTCGTGCCCGCGGAATCCGCGTCCTGGTCACCGATCACCATCTGGCCGGTGCGGTGCTGCCGGCGGCGGAGGCCATCGTCAACCCGAATCAGCCTGACGACGATTTCGCCAGCAAGCATCTCGCCGGAGTCGGCGTGATCTTCTACGTCATGCTGGCCCTGCGGGCGCATCTGCGCGACGCCGGTTGGTTCTCGACGCGCGGGCTGCAGGAGCCGAACATGGCCCGCTTTCTCGATCTGGTGGCGCTGGGCACCGTAGCCGACGTGGTGCCGCTGGATGCCAACAACCGCATCCTGGTCGAGCAAGGCCTGCGTCGGATTCGTGCCGGCCAGTGCTGCGCGGGCATCAGCGCGTTGTTGCAGGTCGCGGGGCGCCAGAGCCAACGGATCGTGGCATCGGACCTGGGGTTCGCGGTCGGTCCGCGGCTCAATGCCGCTGGACGCCTCGAGGACATGGCGCTGGGCATCGAATGTCTGCTGACCGACGATGCGCACAGCGCGGCGCAGATGGCGCAACAGCTCGATCAGCTCAATCGCGATCGGCGGGAAATCGAGGCTCAGATGCGCGATCAAGCCCTGGCGGAGATTGCGCGCATCCAACTGGCGCCGGACGACGAAACGCTGCCCCACGGCGTGTGCTTGTTCGATGCGAGTTGGCACCAGGGCGTGATCGGTATCGTGGCCTCGCGTATCAAAGAGCATCTCCATCGTCCGGTGATCGCGTTTGCGTCGGCAGGCGAGGGGCAACTGAAAGGTTCGGCGCGTTCGATTCCAGGCTTGCACATACGCGATGTCCTGGACGCGGTGGCAGCACATCATCCCGGACTGATCGACAAGTTCGGCGGTCACGCCATGGCGGCAGGGCTCAGCCTCGAGCATCGGCACTTCGAAGCCTTCAAAGCCGCGTTCGACGCGCAAGTGCGCCGCCAGCTCAGTCCCGAAGATCTGCAGGGCGTGATCTGGAGCGACGGCGAGCTGGACGAAGCCCACATGTGCCTGGAGTTGGCCGAGCGCCTGCGTGCGTCCGGGCCGTGGGGCCAGGGGTTTCCGGAACCGATCTTCGACGGCAATTTCGAAGTCATGGAACGACGCATTGTCGGGGATCGGCATTGGAAAATGGTCGTGCGACCGCTGCCCGGCAGCATTTGTATGGACGCCATTGCGTTCAACGCGCTGGAGCGGCAATGGCCGGAAACCCGGGAGGTGCGCCTGGCCTATCGGCTGGACGTCAACGAATATCGTGGCTGCTGCGCAGCGCAGTTGGTGGTCGAACACATGGACCTGCTTTAGGCACTCAAAGCCGGGACTCGCGCTCCGCTGCAAAGATATTGACGCGTGGCGGGATCGCCGATCCCGCTCGCGGGGTCGCGCGGGCCGCTGTGCCTTTGTAGTATGATGGAGACTTTGCAATTCAAACTCCGGACGTGCATGACCATGGTGGAAATCAACCCTCTCTACAGCCAAATCGAAGACCTGCAAGGGCGTGCTGAAGCCCTGAGGGGGTATCTTTGACTATCCGGCCAAGAGCGAGCGTCTGACCGAAGTCACCCGCGAACTAGAGCAACCTGACGTCTGGAACGATCCGGAACGGGCCCAATCGCTGGGGCGGGAAAGGGCGAGCCTGGAAAAAATCGTCAGCACTTTGGGCACTTTGGGCGCCGGTCTCAACGATGCCCAGGAATTGTTGGAACTGGCGGCGGAAGAAAATGATGAAGGCGCCATCGGCGAAGTCGCACGCGATCTCCAACGGATGGAGCAGCAGGTCGCCGACCTGGAATTCCAACGCATGTTTGCCGGCGAAATGGATCCCGCCAACGCCTTCCTGGACGTCCAGTCCGGTTCCGGCGGCACCGAAGCCCAGGACTGGGCCGAGATGCTGCTGCGCATGTACCTGCGGTGGGGAGAACGGCGCGGCTTCAAAACCGAGCTGATCGAAGTCTCCCCCGGCGAAGTGGCGGGCATCAAGAGTGCCACGGTGCGGTTTGAGGGCGAATACGCCTACGGCTGGCTGCGCACCGAAACCGGCGTGCACCGGCTGGTGCGCAAGTCGCCGTTCGATTCCGGAAACCGCCGTCACACCTCATTTGCAGCGGTGTTCGTCTCGCCGGAAGTCGAGGACGATATCGACATCGAGGTCAATCCTGCGGATCTTCGCATCGACGTTTATCGTGCCAGCGGCGCGGGAGGCCAGCACGTCAACCGCACGGAGTCGGCGGTGCGCATCACCCACGAACCCAGCGGCATCGTGGTGCAATGCCAGACCGACCGTTCCCAGCACAAGAACAAAGCCACGGCCATGAAGCAGCTCAAGGCCAAGCTCTATGAACTTGAAATGCAAAAGCGTCGTGCCGAGCAGCAAGTGCAGGAAGACAGCAAATCCGACATCGGTTGGGGCAGTCAGATTCGTTCCTACGTGCTCGATCAGTCCCGGATCAAAGACCTGCGCACTGGTATCGAAACCGGCAACACCCAAGCGGTGTTGGACGGCGATCTGGATTCATTCATCGAGGCCAGCCTGAAGAGCGGCCTTTGAGCAACCGCACCGACCTATTGTAGGCACCATGAGCGATACACCGGAACAGAACAATCCCGCGGATGAGCACCGCCTCATCGCCGAACGACGCACCAAACTCGGTTCCCTGCGCGAACGCGGAACGCCGTTTCCGAATGATTTCCGCCGCAACGTAGTGGCGGGCGAGCTGCATGCGGAATACGACGATAAAGACCATGAAGCCCTGGAAGCCGAACCGGTACGGGTCAGCGTTGCCGGACGGATGATGGCCAAGCGGGTCATGGGCAAGGCGAGCTTCGCGCAGTTGATGGATATGTCGGGACGGATTCAACTGTTCCTGCAGCGGGACGCGCTGCCGGAAGGCGTATACCAGGATTTCAAGAGCTGGGATGTAGGCGACATCCTCGGCGCCGAGGGTGTGCTGTTCAAAACCAAAACCGGAGAGTTGTCGATCAAGGTCGATCAGGTGCGCTTATTGACCAAATCCCTGCGGCCTTTGCCGGATAAATTCCATGGCCTGTCGGATACCGAAACCCGCTATCGCCAGCGCTATGTCGATCTGATCATGAACGAAGTATCGCGGGAGGTGTTCCGCACCCGCACCGCCATCGTCAATTATATTCGCGACTTTCTCAACGCGCGCGGTTTCCTGGAAGTGGAAACGCCGATGATGCAGGTGATTCCGGGCGGTGCCACAGCGCGTCCGTTCGTGACCCATCACAATGCCTTGGACATGGGTTTGTACCTGCGCATTGCGCCGGAACTGTATTTGAAGCGCTTGGTGGTCGGCGGTTTCGAGAAGGTGTACGAAATCAATCGCAATTTCCGCAACGAAGGTTTGTCCACCCGCCACAACCCTGAGTTCACCATGCTGGAGTTCTATGAGGCCTATGCCGATTACCATGTGCTCATGGATCTGACCGAGCAGTTATTGCGGGGCATTGCCGAGGACGTGCTCGGCAGGACGCAAATCGAATATCAGGGCGAGCGTTATGATTTCGGCAAACCCTTTGCGCGCATGACGGTGAAGGAGTCCATCCTGCGGTTCAACCCGGACCTGCAATCGTCGCAGATTGAAGATTTGCAGCAGGCGCGGGAGATTGCCCGACGTCTGGATTTGCCGCTCAAAGACAGTTGGGGCTTGGGTAAGGTGCAGATCGAAATTTTCGAAAAAACGGTGGAAAGCCGACTCATGAATCCGACGTTCATTACCGAGTATCCCACCGAAGTATCACCCCTGGCGCGCCGCAATGACCAGGATCCGTCGGTAACCGACCGATTCGAGTTTTTCGTCGGCGGCCGCGAATTGGCCAATGGCTTTTCCGAGCTCAATGACGCCGAAGATCAGGCCGAGCGTTTCCAGAAGCAGGTGCAGGACAAGGACGCCGGCGACGAGGAGGCCATGCACTTCGACGCCGACTATATCCGCGCCCTGGAACATGGCATGCCGCCAACCGCCGGCGAAGGCATCGGCATCGATCGTCTGGTGATGTTGTTCACCGACGCGCCGTCGATCCGCGATGTACTGTTGTTCCCGCACATGCGTCCGGAATAATCCTTATTCAGAATCCACGGCCCGTCTGTTTTACTCGGCAAGCGGCGGCCCACTGACGTTGCGGCGTCCTACGGAGCCGTGATCAGAATGTGCTCGATTTCCTCGAGCTCTTCCTTGTGGTCTTCGATTTCGACCACGTTGATGTCGGTGGCGATTCCCAGTCGTTCGAAGGCGGGAACTTCGTTCCAATCCAGTTTTCCGTGTGGATGATCGGCACCGATATAGCATTGCAAATTCGCCACCATCACCACGTCGACGTAGTCGGGGCCCGAATTCGGTGCGCGATCGAGATTTTCATGTTCCGCGGCTACCGCCACCAAACTGTCGGGAAATTCCCAATTGCGGAGGATTTTCTCACCCAGTATCGGGTGCAGCTTGAAGATCACCTCATCGAGCAACGATTCGTCTTCCAGCAATTCCGGTATGTCGTCCGCACGCACCAAGATCGGCAATGCGCCGATATCGTGAATCAGGCCGCCGAGCATTGCCTGATCCTTTTGCAGCCCGTTCACCTGTCCTGCCAGCACGCGGCTGATCGCCGAAACCTGCACGCTATGTTCCCAGAGCCTGCGCAAGCGCGTGTCCAGCGCTTCCGAGGTGGCCTGGAACATCTGCCGCATCACCAACGTGGTAACCAGATTGCGGACCACGGCGTAGCCCATGCGGGCAATGGCATTCTGCAGATTGTCGATCGGGTTGCGCGCCCGATACAGCGGACTGTTTGCGACTTGCAACAGCCGCGCGGAGAGGGCTGCGTCGGTGGCCACGATTTCTGCGATTTGACTAGCTGAGGTATTGTCTGCCTCCACCGCATCCCGCACCCGTAGGGCGACTTCGGGTAGCGTGGGCAGTATCAGCTCGTTGTTCTCGATTTCGCTCTGCAGATCCGAAAGCAGCTTCTCTTCGTTGATCAAACCGATGTCTCCCCGGAAAGGCGCAGATAGTGATTCGTGGAATTCTATTCCTTACTTAGCGGCATACTCCGCAGCGCCTTTAAGGAATTGCGCCCCGATGTTCGACTCAGGCGTCGTCGCTCGCGGGTTCGGGTAGGGTGTAAGGCAGGTCGAGCAACTCCAGTACCGGGCCGCCGGCATTTACCAGGTGCAACCGGGTGTCGGCGCGAGCAATTTCCAGTACGGCGAGCAGTTCGAAGCCGCCGTCGGGAGCGCACTCGGCGCGCACCACTTTGCCGGCGCTCTGACCGTCGGAGCCCTCGGCGACCACGGCGTCACCGGGTTGCGGCCGCTCGCTGGCGTCCACCCGAGCGCGGTACATGCGGCGTTTGAGCTTGCCGAGATATTGCATTCGGGCCACGACTTCCTGGCCGGTGTAACAGCCCTTTTTGAAGTTCACGCCGCCCAGCGCCTGCAGATTGGTCATCTGGGGCACAAATGCGTCCGCGGTCTGCTCGAATATCATTGGCAAGCCCGCACGGATATCCAGCAACTCCCACGGGCCGCGACCCACAGGAGCTGCGCGCACGTCCAGGCTGGTCCACAATTTTTCCATGGGTTCGCGCTCACCGTGGATCTCGAACCTGGGGTGTGGGCCCGGTAGGCGGATGGCGGTCAAATCCTTGGCCTGCACGACTCCGTCGAATTCCTGCGGAAGGTTGCCCAGGTAGTCGCGCAGCACCGCTTCCGACTGTGGCCCGGACAATCCGATTCGCACCAAGCTGTCGCTGGCATCCTCGAGAGAGGCTTTGGCGCGCAATACGAACATCCGCAGCCGTTTCAATGTTGCGTCCACGAGGGGGCGAGGAAGGCATAGGAAATACCGCTCGCCGCGCATAAAGATACGGAAACTGGCCAGCATCCGGCCCTTGGGACTGCAATAGGCGGAAAGCTGACTGTGCCCGGCATCCACTTGACGCACGTCCCCGGTGAGCTGACCTTGCAAAAAGCTCGCCGCATCTTCGCCATGGACGCCAATCAGACCCACGTGGGAAAGATCCGCGATGACCTCGCCAGTGGTGACGACGCGCAGTTCGCGTTCCTCATTGCCAAAGGATTTGACGACATCATCGTCGGACACTTCCGCGCCCTTGTTCAGCAAAAACGCTTTCCATTCGGATTTCATGCGGAAATAACCTGCATTGAGGTGACCTGCGGTGGCGCACATATTAGTCAAACGTGCCGGCTTTGTCAGCCGAGGTCCGGCAGGCCAGGTTGAGTGCGGCCTCGGGCGGCACTATGATGGGCGGACAGCGCAGCGATCGGGTTCTTGATCCTGACGCGCCGCGAATTCATCTCAGGGAGGCGACACAGTCGGTGGCGATGGCGAATCCGAACAAAAGACCCGTCTTTCTGAATCTGCTTCTCATTCGACAACCGCCTCCCGCCGTGCTCTCCATCGGCCACCGCATCTCCGGCGTTTTGATGGTGCTGTTGCTGCCCTTGCTGATCTATTTGTTCGACCTTTCGGTTCGCAGTCCAGACAGCTATGCGCGCTTGCAGTCCTGGTTCGGTTCCGTGCCCGGCCGAATACTGGTGGTCGCACTGGCATGGATGTTGGCCCATCATCTGCTCGCCGGCATTCGCTTTCTGCTGCTCGATGTGCACGTGGGAGTGCAGCGGACGCCGGCCCGGCGCAGCGCCTGGGCGGTGAATATCGCCGGCGTCGTGATCGCCTTGATCGTTCTGGGAGCGGTGCTGTGAGTCGTCCCATGTACGGTTTGCGGGCGTGGATACTGCAGCGGGTAAGCGCGCTGTATCTCGGCGCCTTCGTATTGTATCTACTGTTGCGTTTCGCCTTTGTCGGCAGTGGCGACTACGTCACGTGGCGGGGGTGGGTGGCGCAGCCGCATGTTACGGTGCTGGTGGCTGTGTTCTTCATCATGCTGCTCGCTCACGCCTGGGTCGGTGCTCGCGACGTGATTCTCGATTATGCCTCCAATCTGGTGTTGCGCGCGGCATTGCTGATCATGTTGGCGCTGGCGTTGTTGCTGTGCGCTGCCTGGGTAGGAAGGATACTGATGCTGGCAGCAACTCTATGACCATCGCGCGTCGGAAATTCGATTCCCTGATCATTGGCGCCGGCGGCGGCGGCCTGCGCGCAGCGCTGCAGCTCGCCCGCGCAGACGCCCAGGTGGCGGTTGTTTCGAAAGTGTTCCCAACCCGTTCCCACACCGTTGCCGCTCAGGGCGGTGTGAATGCCGCGCTCGCCAATGTGACGTCCGACAACTGGCATTGGCATATGTTCGACACGGTGAAGGGCAGTGATTACCTTGGAGACCAGGACGCGATTGAATACATGTGCCGGGCGGCGTCGCGGATCGTGTACGAACTGGAACATTACGGCGTGCCGTTTTCGCGCCTCGAGGACGGGCGCATCTACCAACGCGCCTTCGGCGGCCAGAGCAAGAACTTTGGCGGCGAGCAGGCGGCGCGCACTTGTGCTGCTGCGGACCGGACCGGGCATGCGATTCTGCACGCGCTGTATCAGCAGAACGTGCGTGCGAAGACGCATTTTTTCGACGAGTATTTCGCCATCGATCTGTTGACCGATGGGGAAGGTTACGTGCTCGGTGCGCTGGTGATGGAAATCGAGACCGGCGAGCCGATGATCATCGAGGCCAAGACCACGTTGATCGCCACCGGCGGTGCGGGACAGATCTTCCGTACCAGCACCAACGCGTTGATCAACACCGGTGACGGCATGGCGATGGCATTGCGCGCGGGTGTCCCGCTGCAGGACATGGAGTTTTTCCAGTTCCACCCGACCGGCATCGCCGGCAAGGGCATGCTGATTACCGAAGGCGCGCGGGGCGAAGGCGGATACCTGATCAATGGTGAAGGCGAGCGTTTCATGGAACGGTATGCGCCCAAAGCCAAGGATCTGGCGAGCCGCGATGTGGTCAGCCGCTCCATTGCCACTGAAATACGCGAAGGCCGCGGCTGCGGTCCCGAAAAGAACTATGTGCTGCTGAAAGTCGATCATCTGGGTCCCGACGTGGTCGCCAAACGACTGCCTGGTATCCGCGAGCTGTGTCACACCTTTCTCGGCATCGAGCCGGCCGAGGAGCCGATTCCTGTGTTTCCCACGGCGCATTACACCATGGGGGGGATCCCCACCAATCGTTTCGGGCAAGTGGTAGCGCCGGCACGGCACGGCCCGGAAGAACCGGTACCGGGCCTGTACGCCGCAGGTGAATGTGCCTGCGTATCGGTACATGGCGCGAATCGGTTGGGCGGCAATTCGCTCTTGGACATTTTGGTGTTCGGCCGAGCTGCCGCAAATCACATCATCGAATTTCTCGGCGACAATCGGTACCACCGGGCCCTGGACGAAACCAGCGTGGAACGCGCCATGGCACGCCTGACCCGCTGGGATGCCCGCGGCGACGGGGAGACGGTGGACAGCGTGCGTTCCGATATGAAGAAGGCGATGGAAGATCATTGCGGCGTGTTCCGCGAAGCGGGCGTGCTCAATGACGGCGTCGAGAAGCTCAGGGCGATTGCCGCGCGTCTTCCCGATGTGCGCCTGACGGACCACAGCAGGGTGTTCAACACCGCGCGCGTGGAGGCGCTGGAGTTGGAAAATCTGATGGACTGCGCGCTTGCCACGGTGGTTTCGGCCGCGGCGCGCACGGAGAGTCGGGGCGCCCATACCCGCATCGATTTCCCCGAACGTGACGACGAGCGCTGGCTCAAACACAGTCTGTACTTCCAGGACGGGCGGCTAGACTTCAAGCCGGTGCGAACCAAACCGTTGACCGTGGATTCGTTTCCGCCCAAGCCCCGCGTGTATTAGGAGCACCCGATGCGCTTTTCGATCTATCGATACAATCCCGACGAGGATGCCGCGCCACGCATGGAGCGGTTCGAACTCGAGCGCACGCAGCCTGGCATGATGTTGTTGGAAGCATTGGTCGCGCTCAAACGGCAGGACGAGAGCCTGAGCTTCCGGCGTTCCTGCCAGGAAGGCGTATGTGGTTCCGACGCCATGAACATCAATGGGCGCAACGGCTTGGCGTGCATTACGCCCGTCGCCGGGCTCAAGGAGCCGATTGAAATCCGGCCCCTGCCCGGGATGCCGGTGGTGCGCGATCTGGTGGTCGACTTGAGCGGCTTTTACCGTCAGTACCGGGAGGTGAAGCCGTATCTGCTGGTCGACGACCCGGAACCCGAGGTGGAGCGGCGCCAGAGCCCGGAAAACCGGGAAAAGCTGGATGGCTACTATGAATGTATCTTGTCCGCTTGCTGTTCCACCGCCTGTCCGTCGTTCTGGTGGAACCCGGACAAATTCCTGGGTCCGGCGGCGTTGCTGCAGGCTTGGCGGTTCCTGGCCGATTCCCGCGACCAGGCTACAGCGGAGCGGCTGGAGAACCTGGAAGGGCCGTACCGTTTGTTCCGCTGCCATACAATCATGAATTGTGTGGACGTTTGTCCCAAGGGTCTGAACCCTACCCGGGCCATCGGCAATATCCGCAATCTCATGCTCAAGCGATCCGTATAGCGGACGCCTTTTCGGCCAAGGCCATGTCCGATCCGATCTCTTTTTGGCCCGTCTGCAATGGCGCTGTCGCCGGGGCATGCTTGAACTAGACTTGCTGCTAAGAAATTTTCTGCAGCATGGGTACGATGCATTAGACCATCGCGGTCGTGCGGCATTTGCCACGCTTTTGGAGTATCCAGACGCTGTCCTCCTGGAACTCCTAATGGACCGCGCAACCAGCACCGATCCGGAGATTTCCCGTGTCGTCGACTCGATCAGAGCCTCCGCTACACATTGAACCTCGTAGTTCCCGGCAACTCGCGCTGGCACTCTTGCTCCTGCACGGCGCCGCCATGGTTGCAGTAGTCAACCTGGTGATGCCGATCTGGGGTCTGGCAGCACTCGCCGGCAGCGTCATCGTCAGCCTTTACTACACGGTCAATACCCACGTGCTCGGACGAGGCCAGAGTTCCGTGTGCGCACTGGTGTGGGATGCAGAAGGGGATTGGACGGTTACTTCTTGCCGCGGTCAGCAATGGGCTGCCAGGCTGATGCCCGGCAGTTATGTGCATCAGCGTATGATGGTGCTTAATTTCGCGCTGGAGAGCAGCGGCCACCGCTCGGTGGTATTGCTGCCGGACTCGCTCGACCGCAATACTTTCCGGCGCCTGCTGGTGCGGCTGCGCCTGGAAAGACTCAAGGATAAAGACGACTGAACGGCGAGCCCTTCACGCCGCCGGGCGTCGCTTGCCGGTGAAATTGTCCGGCTCGAGCACGGTATTGTGGGGTGTGTCGCGATTGTCGGGTTGCGGATAATCCAGCGTGTAATGCAGTCCGCGACTTTCTTTGCGCCGCTGCGCAGATTCGATGATCAGCGCTGCCACCATCACCAGGTTGCG
>CAVZBR010000006.1:0-486534 GCA_963773585.1 uncultured Gammaproteobacteria bacterium | reverse complement strand
TCGGCCAGTTCCGTTGATGACACCGTTCCCGCTTCAGGTCCAGGTTTTCGGGCCGCGGGCGTCGTCTGTGACCATTACCTTCGATATGCGTGGCATGGACATGGGAATGAACCGCACAGAACTCGAGGAAGCAGAGCCGGGAATCTGGCGAGGTCGCGCCACACTGCCCGTGTGCGTCAGCGGCCGGGCCGATTGGCTGGCGCGGATCGAGGTGGAGACGGCCTCCAGCACCCGCCATGCGACATTCGGGTTTGCCGCCGGCGTGGAATAGAGGGACGTTTGACTTACCGGGATCGTCGCTCGCGGTAGCTCGCAATCGACAGGCATCCGCTACCGGAGACAAGGCGCTGTTGCAGCGGGGTGGCTTTTGTCGACGATTGCAGCCGGGCCGGAATCCGAATGCGTCTGATTAACTTCGCCCGGCTCAGTTCATGGATTCAGGGTCGTCCGGGGGTGCCGGTTCCCCGGGGACGCGATGACGCTCGGCGAGCCAGTCGCCCAAATCCATGGTTCGGCAGCGCTGGCTGCAAAATGGGCGCCAACGGGATTCGTCGGACCAGACCACCTTCGTGCCACAGGTGGGGCAGCGGACTACGGTGTTTTTGCGCGTTTGGCTCATGATCGGATACCGAACGGATTAAACCGCGCAGCAGCACAGCAGAAACTCAATGTCTTCCTGTAAGGGTACTGCACGCTCGCCGAGAGACGGCAGTTGCAGGAAGCGAATGGTGAAGCGGTGTTTGCCGCCGCTGATTTCGGGAAAGTAAGCGGCCTCGGCCGGCAACGTCACCCGTAGGATCTGACAGGGATTGTTTGGGTCCATGGAGCGCTGGAAAAAACCCTGTTCAGCGACTGCGTTTTTGGATACCGAGCTTTCCCGGATCAAACCCAAGATAATGGTAATCGCTTGGCGGAGTACGTCAAACGCCGACAGCCATGTACTCAGATCGCGGATGCGATCTTCGCTGGGTCCCTGGAGCCAGTGATGGTAGCCAGGGAGGTCGAAATCGCAGGTGCCGCCTGGGATCATCGACCGTTGCCGGATACTGTTGAGAAATTCGTTTTGCTTCAACTCGTGACCCAGCGGTTGGCTGTTGGAGTACAGCCGGTCGATCAGCATATCCAATTCGTCGAGGATCTCCGATAAACGACCACGGTCAACATCCGGGTTTTGTTCCAGCCGGGCGAGGTTGGCGGTGTGGCGTTCGAGCTCCTTGAGTACTTCCGTTTTGACGTCGTTACGTCCTAGCAGGTTCTGGATACCGAGGATCGTCTCCAGCGCCGCCTGGCTGTTCCAGACAGACGTGCCGCGAACGAAAAATCCCGCTTGCTTGAATAGATGTTCAAGGCGCAGGAAGGATCGTATGCGTTCATTGAGCGGTTGTTCGTATGTGACGGCGTTTTGCACGAATGGCTGTTTTCGGGTGGCCCCGGAATCCAACTATTGTCCACCACATCCCCGGAGGGCGCAACGCCACTCAGGTGCGCGCCAGCGCCAAGTAGCGCTGATGCAGCATATCCACCTGTGTTTCCAAGTGTTGCATGTCGCCGTCGTTGACGACGATGTCGTCGGCGGCGGCCAGGCGTTGCTCGCGCGGCACTTGCGCCGCCATGATGCGTTCCACCTCGTCGGCGGTTGCACCATCGCGCGACATGGCTCTTTCACGTTGCAGCTCGGGGGGGCAGTCGATGACCAGGATGCGATCCACGGCGTGTTGCTGGTGAGCTTCCAGCAACAAGGGCATTGCCAGCAGGCAGTAGTAACCGGACGCGCGTTCGGCCTCGGCATGCATCTGCGCAATGATGACCGGGTGCAAAATGGATTCCAACACACGGCGGCGCGCCGGGTCCGTGAACACGATCTCGCGCAGCGCGGCGCGATCGAGGGAGTTGTCGGCGTCGAGCGCGCCAGGACCGAACTCTTCTACGATCCTCGCCAGGGCCGGACTGCCGGGCATCACCGCATCGCGTGCCGCCCGATCGGCGTCGATCACGAGCACGCCGCGAGCGGCGAACAGGTTGGCGGCGGTAGATTTGCCGCTGCCAATACCGCCAGTGAGTCCGACCTTGTACATGAGCCTCCGGGAATCTGCATAACCAGCATCAGCGAAAAGCCGACGGGTTCTTGGCGTGGCCGATCGGGCCCCGATCCTGCTCTGTCCTCGTCTCGCATTGTCGCATGGGGCAATGTTGCGTCCGGCCCTACGGGCCTTGGCGCAACCTACCTACGACATCGCGACGTAGGATGCGTCAAGCGCGCAGCGCGGACGCATCATGTCTCTTATTGCGGCAGTGCAATGTTGCGTCCGGCCTTTCGGGCCTTGACGCAACCTACCTACGACATCGCGACGTAGGATGTGTCAAGCGCGCAGCGCGGACGCATCATATTTCTTATCGCGGCTGCCGTTACACGCTGGCACCGTGCAATGTTGCGTCCGGCCCTACGGGCCTTGACGCAACCTACCTACGACATCGCGACGTAGGATGTGTCAAGCGCGCAGCGCGGACGCATCATATTTCTTATTGCAAGGCAGTGCAATGTTGCGTCCGGCCCTTCGGGCCTTGACGCAACCTGCCTACGACATCGCGACGTAGGATGCGTCAAGCGCGCAGCGCGGACGCATCATGTCTCTTATTGCGGCAGTGCAATGTTGCGTCCGGCCTTTCGGGCCTTGACGCAACCTACCTACGACATCGCGACGTAGGATGTGTCAAGCGCGCAGCGCGGACGCATCATGACTCTTGTCGCGGCAGCCCGGATACATCAGACCTAAGACGTGCGCGATCAGCGTTGCAGTCCGGATACCAGCATGTAAGTGTCGATCAGTTGCGATCCCCAAATCAACGCAATCCATCCGGCTGCCGCGAGATACGGGCCGAACGGTATTGGCACCGTGCGATCATGCCGACGAATCAATACCAGCGAAATGCCGACCACGGCGCCCACCACGGAAGACAATATGATGATCAACGGCAGGTATTGCCAGCCGAGCCAGGCGCCAAGCATGGCCAGCAGTTTGAAATCGCCATAGCCCATGCCTTCTTTGCCGGTCAGCAGTTTAAAGCCCTGAAACACCGCCCAGAGGACAACATAGCCCGCCGCCGCACCGATGACGCTTGCCTGCAGCGTGGTGAAGGTACCGCTCACATTCATCAGCAGCCCGAGCCACAGCAGTGGGAGCGTAATGGCATCGGGCAGCAGCTTATGATCGATATCGATGAATGCGAGACTGAGCAGCGACCAGGTCAACACGAGTGCACCGGCTGCTTGCAGCGTGAATCCGAAATGCCACGCCACCAAGGCCGAGAGCACGGCGCTGAGCAATTCGATCAACGGATAGCGCGCACTGATCGGGGTGCTGCACTGACGACAGCGGCCCCGCAACGCCAGATAACTGACGACCGGAATGTTTTCCCAGGCACTGATCGCGTGGCCGCATTCGGGACAACGCGAACGGGGGGTGACCAGGTTGAATGGCTTGGTGGACTGACCGCGCTCTAGTCCGAGCATTTCCTGACATTGCTCGGTCCACTGTTGTTCCAGCATTACCGGAAGGCGGTAAATCACCACGTTCAGGAAACTGCCGATCAACAGCCCGAGTACGCCGGCGACCATTACCAGAAACAGACCCTCGCGCTGTAACAGCTCAATCAATGCCATCGTTCAGATTTCCAAAAAAAGGGGGCGGCGTCATCGACGTCGCCCCGTAGCAAACACGCCTCGTAGGCGCGCTTATTGTTATACGACGGAGCCGAGCTTGAAGATCGGCAAATACATGGCAATGACCAGGCCGCCCACCAGAACGCCGAGGATTGCCATGATCAAGGGTTCCAGCAGACTGCTCATGGAATCAACCGCGTCGTTGACTTCCTGTTCGTAGAAGTCCGCGACCTTGGACAGCATTTCATCCAACGAGCCGGCTTCTTCGCCGATGGCAACCATCTGTACCACCATGGGCGGAAACAGATTGACGTCACGCATGGCGGATTGAAGTTGGCGGCCGGTGGAGACGTCCTCACGCATGCGGATGACCGCTTCCGAGTACACCTGGTTGCCGGTAGCGCCGGCGACCGACGTCATGGCTTCCACGAGGGGAACACCGGCTGCGAACATGGTGGACAGGGTGCGCGCGTAGCGGGCAATAGCGGCCTTGTTGACGATGGCGCCGATGATGGGCATCTTCAGCGTCGCCTTGTCCAAAAATATTCGAAACTTCCGTGATCGTTTCTTCGCTTGGACCGCGGCGACGATGACACCAACTATGATGCCGAATACCGCCCACCAATAATCCTGCATGAACCGGGACAGATTGATGACCATCTGCGTGAACGCCGGTAATGCCGCGCCGAATCCCTTGAACAGATCTTCGAACTGCGGAACCACGTATATCAGCAGAATCGCGGTTACCACAAACGCGACCACAATCACGGCCGCGGGGTAAAACAGCGCCTTTTTGATTTTGGACTTGATCTCTTCCGTGCGTTCCTTGTATGTCGCAATCTTGTGCAGCAACGACTCCAACACACCGGCGTGCTCGCCGGCACGGACCAGATTCACGAACAGGTCGTCGAAAAAGAGCGGGAATTTCGCCAACGCGTCGGCGAGCGTATTACCCGCCTCGATGTCGGCCTTGATCGCCAATAGCATGTCGCGCATGCGCGGCTTTTCGTGGCTGCGGCCGATGATGTCGAATGACTGCACCAGCGGCACACCTGCGGACATCATCGTCGCCAACTGTCGACTGAAAATGGCGATGTCCTTCGGCGTGATTGCCTTGCCCTTGCCCGATTCGAACAGCGCGGATTTTTTCCGTACTTTTTTCGGATTGATGCCCTGGCGGCGCAATTCCGCTTTGGCGGTGGCAAGGGTATTGCTTTTGACTTCGCCTTTGACCTTCGAGCCCCGGCGGTCGAGCCCTTCCCAGGCGAACGAAGACAGTTTCAATGCTTTCTCGGCCATGACGGTTTAATCCTTGGTAACCCGATTGATCTCTTCCAGGCTGGTGATACCTTCAGCCACTTTATTCAATCCGGAACGGCGCAAATCCGGAATTCCCTCAGCAGCCGCCTGCTTGGCAAGTTGCATGGCGTTGCCGCCTTCCATGATGATGCGGCCCATTTCCTCCGACACCTGCATCACCTGATAAATACCCACCCGTCCCTTGTATCCGTTGGTGCACTGGTCGCAACCCACGGGCGCGTAAATGGTCACTCTGGGAATCTCCTCTTCCGTAAAACCTTCCTTGAGGAGCGCTTCATGGGGGATGCCCTCATGGGGCTTCTTGCAGTTATTGCACAGTCGTCGCGCCAGACGCTGGGCGATGATCAGGTTCACCGCCGAGGCAATGTTGTAAGGCGCGACGCCCATATTCACCAAGCGGGAAAGCGTCTGCGGCGCGTCGTTGGTGTGCAATGTGGATAGCACCAAGTGTCCGGTCTGGGCTGCTTTGATGGCGATTTCCGCGGTTTCCAGGTCTCGAATTTCGCCGACCATAATGATGTCCGGATCCTGGCGCAAAAACGCGCGCAAGGCCGCGGCAAAGGTCATACCCGTCTTCGGGTTCATACTGACCTGGTTGACGCCGGGCAGGTTGATTTCCACCGGATCCTCGACCGTGGAGATATTGCGGTCGGTCGTGTTGAGTATGTTCAAGCCGGTGTACAGCGAAACCGTCTTACCGCTACCGGTGGGGCCCGTCACCAGCACCATGCCATAAGGTTTGTGGATCGCCTCCATGAACAACTGTTTCTGGTGGTCCTCGTAACCCAGTGCATCGATGCCGAACTTGGCGCTGGTGGGATCGAGAATACGCAATACGACCTTCTCACCGAACAGGGTCGGACATGTGTTGACACGAAAGTCGATGGCGCGGTTCTTCGACAACGTCATCTTGATACGCCCGTCCTGCGGCACGCGGCGCTCGGCGATGTCCATGCGCGACATGACTTTGAGGCGCGCGACCACGCGGGTGGCGAGAGTCACTGGCGGATTGGCCACTTCGTTCAGGATGCCGTCCTGGCGGAACCGGACACGGAATTTGTGCTCGTAGGGTTCGATATGAATATCCGAGGCGCCCTTGTTGATCGCGTCCAGCAGCACCTTATTGACGAAACGAACCACCGGCGTATCGTCGGCATCGGATTCGCTGACCGCTTCCTGTCGATCGAGGTCGTCGCCGCCCTCGATGGAGAGATTGTCCAGATCCTCATCGAGCATCTGGTCCATCGGCTGCTCGTTGGCTTCCAGTGCGCGATCGATGGCTTTGGCGAGTTTGTCGTCCTCGACCAGGATCGGGTCGGTGTTGACCCCGGTATGAAACTTGATTTCGTCGAGGGCCTGGAGATTCGTCGGATCGGAAACTGCCACATACAGCCGGTTGCCGCGCTTGAACAGGGGCAGAGCACGGTGCTGGCGGATCAGCTTTTCGTCCACCAGTTTGACCGGGGCGTGCTCCAGGTCCATGGCACTGATGTCGAGAACCGGAACGCCGAATTCCTGGGCGGCGGACCAGGCGATTGCGCTCGAGACCGCAACCTTATGTTCCACAAGATAAGTTACGAATGGAATACGCTTTTTGCGCGCCTCGTCCAGTGCCCGACCGGCGGACGATTCATCTAGCAGATCGTCCTGGACGAGGCGGCGCGCGAGCCCGCTCAAGTTCATCTGAGGATTAGTGGTCGCCATTTGCTTCCATTTTCATCTGCAACATTTAAGAGTACCGTGACGCACGTCCGAAAGATCGTGGAAAATGTGGATAGTCTACGAAAACTATGAACTATTTAGCATGCGTCGCCGTCTCGGATCATTGTTTCACTTTATCGGCGCGCGTGCGGTTTCTTGAAGGGCGGGAAGCGCGTCCGGAGGATCGGCAAGCCGGGTGGTCAAAAAATTGACGACCCGGGGGCGGGAGGCGGTACAAACGGACAGGTATGGCTGGCGTCTTCATTGCGTGGCCTGACCCAAAATCTTCAAGCGCGGATTTGTCGTGCGAGTGAGCGCAATTAGACGGGCACGCGCCAAACCGCCGCGTACTCTGCCTGCCCCACTGTCGCAGATTTGGGTAATAAGTCCGTTGGTTAGCGCGGCACCAGAGTTCGCGAACGCCCTTTTTTGCGATTCGAGACAAAGACGATTCTGCCGCGCTCGCTCGTGGACCGGGCTGGATTTCCGGACCATCGCGCATCTTCTCGAATCCGCGGGCTCATCAACGGGCTTTTTTCAATGCACGCTGGTCGCAAATGCGAATGCTCTGTTGTCGGTGCGAAATCGTTCAAGGCTGCGAACCTGAATCGTGTTGTCTGTCACGATATATAAGTAGACGAGCTAACAAACTGTGCGGACAAAAGGGCAAAGTAGTTTCGATGCAGCGCTTGCTGACGGCCGGGAAACGATATTGCACCGCTGCCTTTTGATTGAGAAATGCGACGAACAAGGCGCCCCGCGGGGATGCGTGACGCTTCACTATCTGTGGTTTTTGCGTTTTTGGCGTGGTATACGACCGTACGAGTCAATAATGAAACAGGCGCTAATCCGACGGGGGAAGCAGCAGACCCATTATGAAACTTAGCATAATTTTACCCGCAAAGAACGAAGCGGCGAACCTAGAGGTGTTGTTACCAAGACTCTGCGAGAGCTATCCGGCCGCAGAAGTTGTCGTTGTGGACGACGGTTCCGACGACCAGACCCTCGAAGTATGTAGGCGTTATCCAGTGCGAGTGCAACGTCACCCATATAGCATGGGCAATGGGGCGGCAATAAAGACGGGAGCTCGAAACGCTACGGGTGACACACTTGTGTTCATGGATGCTGACGGGCAGCATGACCCGAACGATGTTCAACGGCTTCTGGACAAACTAGACGAAGGGTTCGATTTGGTCGTAGGTGCACGACAGGCTGATACTCATGCTTCGTTTGGTCGGCGTGTGGCCAATATTATTTACAATCGTTTGGCTTCGCTGATGACTGGGCATCAAATCGATGACTTGACGTCAGGATTTCGCGCCGTGCGAGAGCGACACTTTCGTAAGTTCCTATATTTGCTTCCCAATGGATTTTCGTACCCCACTACGAGCACGATGGCCTTTTTTCGATCGGGGTTTCCTGTCGCTTATGTCCCTATTCGTGCAGGACGAAGAGAGGGAAAGAGTAAGATCAGACTTTATCGGGACGGTTTGCGATTTTTCCTGATAATAATCAAAATTGGTGCGCTGTTTTCACCCATGCGATTGTTTCTTCCAATAAGTGCTCTGCTCGTCTCCACAGGCCTTGCCTACTACGGCTATACGTACGTTACGGTTCAACGTTTCACAAATATGAGCGCGTTATTGTTCAGTTCATCATTGCTGACATTTCTAATGGGGATCATTTCGGAGCAAATCTCATCGCTCCATTACAAAGGAGCAGATGACGACCAGCGTCGCACCGAGCGTAATGGAGACGTTGCGCGAGAATTTTCCGCCGCGCGTGATCGTTGAATTTGGTATGATCCATATCGTTATCGGCACCAAAGCCCAGTTCATCAAGATGGCTCCGGTGATGGTGGCGCTTGAACGCGCCAAGCGTCGCTACCGGGTAGTCGATCTCTCTCAGCACGGACGGCTCGGTCAAGAGATGTTACGCTCCTTCAGCGTAGATCCGGAGGTGTACGTACCACTCCCGCGGGCGACTTCGGTTAGTTCTATTGCGGGCGGTATCGGATGGATGATACGCGTTACGTTTACTATCGCGTTTCGGCGCCGTTTTGTGAGACGGGAAATCTTTGGCGATCAAGGCGGCGTTGCGATAGTGCACGGAGACACGATGTCGACGCTTCTTGGCGCATGGGCGGCACGGCGTAATCGACTGCCTGTGGCGTTGGTGGAGGCTGGGTTGCGAAGCCGATCACTGCTCTACCCATTTCCTGAAGAAATAATCCGGCGCTTAGTTGAGCGCTGGTGTGAAGTGCTATATGCGCCGAGCGATGCGGAGACGATGCGCCTGAAGAATCGGTACCGAAAAAAGCACATCGTAAATACCGGCTATAACACCGGGAGAGACGCCCTCGCTCTGATCGCACACCATGGGTCCGAGAGTGATTTGGAACCGCTACCGATCGTCACTATTCATAGGTTAGAGACCCTCTCGAGTCGACGTCGACTACAAGCGGTTGTCGAACTTGTTGTGGGCATCGCTACTTTCGCCGGACGTCTGCGATTCGTTATGCATCCGCCGACGGAAAAGGCTCTAAAAAGGTTCGACCTGATGACTCGTGTGACGACATCACCCTTCATCGAGTGCTTGCCGCTACAGAAATATGATGTTTTTGCGCAGCACCTTCGGATTTCTCAATTTATCATGACGGATGGTGGATCGATACAGGAAGAGGCGTCATATTTAAACAAGCCGTGCATCATTCTAAGGGAATGTACGGAGCGGGGACACGGATTGGGAGACACCGCGCGACTTACCAGTTGGGACGCGACTAGCGATTGGGAGTTTCTGAGAGCGCGGATAGGCGCGAAGCCATCTGAACACGAACTTAGGCATTCGCTCTCGGCATCGCAAAAAATCGTTGAGACGTTGTCCGAAAAGTATGCCAGCGTGAGCGGGACGTCGAAAATGCCTTGTGGCAATTAAGTGCGCGTGGCGTCCTTACGCGTGATTTGAAGAAAAACTAACAGAATTCCTGCGCTCAGCAAGCCGGCTATCCTACTTAAGGTCGCCGCGATTAGAGCCTGGGCGGGCGTTACCGTCGTGAAGGCAGCGAGAGCTGCGGCCCCGAACTCTCTGATGCCGAGGCCACCTGGAACGACCGTAATAGCAAGTGCGCCGGCGGCACTAAGCAGAATGCATTCGATGAAACTCGCATGGATCCCAATTGCGCGGAACCCAACAAACAAACGAGCCGCCTCGATAAGTGATAGTGCCACACCCAGCAGCGCTATCTTCGCGAATCGATGACGTGAATGCTTGCCTAAGCGCCAAATTCCATATAAATATGCTGAGAAGGCCGCCAAAAGTAATAGAACCGCTGTGTTGTTCGCTCCAAGGAGATAGCCGGCAATGCTCGCCGCGCACGTCGCGCTGCCGAGCCAGATCAGCGAAACTGAAACCGTGGCGTCAAAGCTCTCGAAAAGTCCTGCTCCGGTTGCGCGCATTGCCCCCACGCGCATTGCAAATGAGGCGGGAATCGGTAATTGATTTGCGATAGTCCCGGTTGTTACGACTAAAAGCGCGGAGGGAAACTTGTAGTCCTTCGCTAAAATATGGGCCGTTTCTATCAGTCCCGCCGCGTTGCAACTCAAACTAAGCGGCGCCGAAGCTGCGATCAATACGGCAATGTAAGCCCAATTGTAATGAGATGGAAGTACGGGGCTCTTTCGTAACGCCAATAAAACGCCAACTGCGATTATTGACCATGCAGCGATTACGAGAGCGCGCTTGGTTGACGGACTTGCGCGAACCAGGCGTGAGCGCAATTGGAGCACCGCGGCAAGCTGGGGCCGCTGGCTATGCATGGTGTCTCCCGCGCAACGCATCCATAGAGAGACTGTGTCGCGCCAAATTGCATCTTGACGTAGCCCGGCAGCCGGGTAAACGCCGGTTGGATCTCTCTGAGATTTCTGGGTCTCCGCGCAGCTGCACAATTGCAGCGAGTCGTCCAGCGTCCAGCTCGTGGAGCCGGGAGCGCGGTTGCCGTATTTGTTGAATCGTACCCACGGTGCTGTTCCGTCAATTACGTTCAAAAGTAAACAAAAAAGAAGCCGGCGCCCTCGTTACGTAAGGTAATAGATACTCACCGGCGCCATGTAGAGTCTCTCATGCGAATCAGGTTGTAACTCTCCGACAAAGAGATATATCGCGTGTTGGAAAGGCGCGATATATTTCGTAGAAACGTATCCGATCTCAGCTAAATCATAACGAATCGTTTTAGCAACCTTGCTCATGGCAGTACGTAGTACAGTAATCTGAGCTCAGAGCCTCCTATGTTGAAATAGGACGGATCATCCAGTTATCGAGCTGTCGTTTGGTCGCGGTACGCGTCGACTTCGGCTCTATAGAGATTCCACCGATCACGTCGGGCGACTTCGTCTAATTGTCTACTGGCGAGGTCATATCGTTTCACGGTAATCAGAGCCTCTGCAAGGTTCAGGCGAAGCTTTAGATTGTTCGGGTCTAACTTGATAGCTTGGTATACAAGGCGCAATGATTGAGTGGCATTGCGTTGCTTGTTTAGAAGGTAATTCGCTGTAGCTGCCAAAGCCATAGCGCGCGCAATGTAGTACGAATGGTGCGCCGCTGCTCTCGTTCCTTGTTGCTGCATAATAATTCGAAGCGTCTTGTTACAGCTTGTCAATTTTCCGCGTCGAGGATGGATGCGAGGCGATTTACTTCAGAATGAAAAGCTCCATATTTGTCATCGAGTTTAGCCCGCGCGAACTCTGTTCGCGCGTCGTCTATGCGCCCGAGTATGATCAGCATATTAACGAAATTCAATCTCATTCGTGCACTGTGAGGGCGTTCGCCGGATGCTTTAGCAGATAGATATAGGGCGCTATCATAATCGCGTATTCTGAAGTAATAGTTGGCTGCGGCAGTAGAGAGTTCAGCCTTGAGTCGGCTTCCGCTGGTTGGATTGGCGAGCGCGGCTTGAATGATCGTCGTCATTTTTTCAGAGGAAATTCGGCACTCGGTGTTTACGGTGCATTTGGAAAGATAGTCAATCCAATTGACAGTGTTACTTGCGAACGGTTGAGTTCTTAGGCGTTTGATGAGTTCCTCGAAGGCGCCGTCTGGCATTGTCTCCTTGGTTTTCGAGGACAGTACCAACAAGCCAAACAGACCATCTTCAAAGCTCTTTCGTAACTGGCTTGCCCGCCGATAATGAGACTCGGCTGCGTCGAGAAAAACTGCCCTGTTGCGTTTGTCGGCGAGACCGAGGTTCATGTAGATTTCGCCCATCTGCGAATTCGCGCGCGGTGAATCCGGATGGCTTTGCACTTCCGCCGTGGCTTGGCTCAATGGATCCGACCATAGTTGTGCTCGCGATGCGGTTACGAATGCGAATGCGCCAATGAATAGAATCGCTCCCGCTTGGCGTAGGCGTAAAGAGTCTGCGAACCGGAATGAGCAGCTCACATAGTAGGTCAGGGCAAATATCAGCCCGTAGGAAGGAAGGTAGTTGCGGTGTTCGTGTACGATTTCCAACGGCAGAAACGTCGACTCGATGCTATGGCCGACAAAGAAAAATAAGATCCCAAAAGCGAGCACAGGAGCGCGAGATATAGCGTAAATTGCGGTTACAAACAAAAACCCTAACCCAACGATCGAACTCAGAGTGGTCACAGGGTCGAGCAGGCTCCGAGAGATGCGGATGTCGTCATGGTATAAGGCGAGTTGGTGATTCATGGGCGCAAGGATCTGTGAAATATAGAACCAGATTACCCGCGTCTCGGTTAGGACACGTTCCGTCAGCGAGAAATCTCGCATTTGGTATCCGCCGAGCAAGATCTCTGGCTTGAAAGTCAGTACGTATAGGAGAGTGAGTGCTGGCACCAAGATGATCGTCGCGGTCATCGCGATTAGGGCCGAACTACGTTTTCGATCTTTCAGCTTAAATCGGAAAACGGCAATCTCAACAACGGCGAGCCAGGCTGGTAACAATATCCCGTTCTCCTTACTCAAAGTCGCCAAGGGCGTTGCGACGAAGACACTACACACGATCCACATGAGCCCGGACTGACCTTTGAGCTGCCGCAATCTGCCTATGCAGTAAAGGATCAATCCCGCGATGCAGAAGAAAGCAGCCAGTTCAACCATCCGCTGGACGACATAGAGCACCGACGTCAGTTGAAGTGGGTGTAATAACCAAGCGGCCGATGTTACGATGCTGACGAACATGAAATGCTTCGACGGCATACCGATGCCGTGGACGCGCTGATAGGCGCTTAGCAGAAGCGAGGTAAGCAGAAAAATACCAACGCCGTTGGTGCAATGAATGATCAAGTTGACGGTTTTAAACCAGAAACTGTCGAAGCCGGCTACGTAATAGTTGAGGGCGAACGACAGAGTCGCTACCGGGCGTTTGAGAGGACCTGCCGTACCCGAGAATACAACGTGCTTGAGTTCATCAACACGCAAGGAATCTATCGCGACCGCTTCGTTGCGCAGGATGTTCGGATAGTCGTCAAAGAGGAACGCGCCGGAGAGACCCGGCTGGTAGACGAGCCATGTAAGTATGAGTGTAATCCCGAGCAGGGTGGTCCTGAGTAAATTGGCTTTGAAGGTGCTCATCTCTTGCCGCCCACCAGGACTTGCTCTAGCGAGAAAAAAGCAAGCCCCATGTCACCATGGGGCTTGGCTATCAAACACGTAGCGAGTGGCCGCTTACGGACGGCAATTCGCCGGGCGATACTTGTTGTCCAGTGTCCCGGTTGCGCAGGTCCACTGAACTCCGTTGGGGCCGCCTGTGCCGGTAAAGATGATGGTGTCGCCAGCAGTGGTGTCGCCTCCAAGAGCGCGATAGGCGATGCTGATCGTGCCGGTCGTAGTGCTTGTTCTAGCAACGGTTACGCCTTGTACGATATCGGCCGTCGAAGCGTTAGTCACCCCCGACTGGGTTTGGGTCGGAAAGTCGTTGTTCGACAGGTAATACTCAGCGAGCGCGGTGCGCGCAGCATTTGCGAAGCCGATACCTTCTGTGACCTTGGCGCGGATGGTGTAATCCTGATACGCCGGAATCGCAATGGCGGCCAGGATGCCGATGATCGCGACTACGATCATCAGTTCGATAAGGGTAAAACCCTGTTGGACATTCTTCATGATAGATCTCTCCGTTTGCATGCATGCAGTGGTGCTGGTTAAGGTTCGGCGCTTCCCTCCCGCTTTGCTCCCCCGGAGGGTTTACGCTGTTAGGCGTTCGCCTTGCGGTCTGAATAAGCAGGGAATGTGCCAGTGGTTACGGAACTGGATCACAAAATGCTTTGCGCCGATAAGCGACTTGATTGAAGCTGGTTTGCGCGATGCGCGGGAGAGCCGTGTGCGTCAATCGGTCGTCGCTGGGGCTGGGATCGTCGATACGACTGACTGGAGGAGGTTATGCGGGGGTGACGTACTTTGTCAGTTACTGACAAAAATGGTCACTTCGTTTTGTCACTCCAGGTCGAGTTTCTTCAGGCGGTAGCGCAGTTGCCGGAAGCTGATGCCCAGCACTTTGGCGGCGGCGGTTTTGTTGTATTTGGTCTGCTCCAGCGCACGCTGGATGATTTCCCGTTCGGTCTGGCCGAGGTGTTGGTCCAGCGCGATTCCCGATCCCGGCTGGTCCGTGGCGTCAGCTTCGGGAAGCTGCAGGTCCTGGACTTGAATCTCGTCACCCTCGCACAGGGTCAGGGCGCGCTCGAGGATGTTTTCCAGTTCCCGCACGTTGCCCGGGAAGGGATAGCGTTCCAGTGCGCGCACCGCGTCTTCGGACAGCAGGGGCGCTGTTTCGCCGTGGGCGGCAGAGAGCCGGTCGAGGATGTGATCGGCTAGTAATGGGATGTCCTCGGTTCGTTCACGCAGGGGTGCGACCCGCAGTTCGATGACGTTGATGCGGTAGTACAGATCCTGGCGAAAATCGCCGTGCTGCACCAGTTGACCAAGATCCTTGTGCGTGGCGCTGAGGATGCGCACGTCGACCGGATTTTCCTGCGCTGCGCCGACGGGCCGTACCGCTTTTTCCTGAATCGCGCGCAACAGTTTCACCTGCATGTGCAAAGGTAGCTCTGCGACTTCGTCCAGAAACAAGGTGCCGCCGTGGGCGGCCTGGAACAGGCCCTCTTTGTCCGTGCTGGCGCCGGTGAAGCTGCCTTTCTTGTGGCCGAAGAATTCACTTTCCATGAGTTCGGTGGGTATGGCGCCGCAGTTGACCGGCACGAATGGCTTGTCGGCGCGGGGCCCTTTGAGGTGAATGAGCTTGGCGACCAGTTCTTTGCCGGTGCCGGATTCACCACTGACGTACACCGGCGCCTGGCTGCGCGCCAATTTGGCGATTTTCGAGCGAGTGGCGCGCATGGCTTTGGATTCGCCGAGCAGGTCGTTGCGGCTGCGGCGGTCTTGATAGGGCCGTTCGTTGAGTCGCAATGCTGTATTGACCAGATTGCGCAATACTTTCAGATCGACCGGCTTGGAGACGAAATCGAACGCCCCGGCCTTCAAGGCTTCCACCGCGGAATCCATGTTGCCGTAGGCGGTGATCACCGCGACAGGCGTGTCCGGATGTTGTTTCTGAATGAAGCGTACCAGATCGATCCCGTTGCCATCGGGCAGGCGCATGTCGGTGAGACAAAGATCGAAGCGTTTGCGCCCGAGCAGTTGCTCCGCCGCGGCAATATCCGCGGCTGACTCTGTGTCGATATCCATACGCCCGAGCGTCAGTTCGAGCAGCTCGCGGATATCGGGCTCGTCGTCGATGATCAGTGCGCTGTGCGCTGCCATAATCAGGCGGTCTTACGCTGGGGTGTTGCAAAGGATATGCGAAAACAGCTGCCGCCGGTAGCCGATCGCAAATAGTTCAGTCGCGCTCGATTGCATTCGCACAACTCGCGGGAAATATAGAGACCCAATCCCGTGCCGTGGGCGGCTGTGGTGTAAAACGGTTCGAAAATCTGTTCGGCGATTTCCGCCGCGATCCCGTCGCCGTTGTCGACCACATCCAAATAGGGCGTGCCGTAGTCGCTAAGTCCGCCAATCAATTGGACCCGGGGAATACGATCCGGCGCAGCGGCGTGTTCAATCGCATTGCCGCACAGGTTCCAAAGCACTTGCTGTAAATGGGTTGGATCGATATGGGTCTCCAACTCGGCCGGTTGCACCTGGACTTCCAGTTGGTCCGGCGCCAGGTTCTGGACTGCTCGCAATTCTTCGGCGAATCCTTGCAGCCAAGGCAAGAGGGCGAAGCTACGTGGATGGGAAGTCTCTCGACGCGATAGCTGTAGAACATTTTCGATAATCGCGTTCATGCGTTTGGAATGGTTGCTGATGATCTGGGTCAGGCGCTGCTCATTACGTTCGAGCTGCGGTGATTCACCCAGCAATTGGGCGGCGTGGCTGATGGCACCCAACGGATTGCGGATTTCGTGGGCGATACTGGCGGTCAGGCGGCCCAGCGACGCCAATTTCAGCTGTTGCAGACGTTGATTGGCTTCAGTGGCGTCTTCCAGAAAGATGGCAGTCGCCGCCTGCTGATCGCTGCCGATTTGTGCGAAACGCGGAATCACCAGGGCGCCGTCCTGCGCCGGCTGGAAAGGTTGATCTTGGGGATCGCCGCTGTCGCGCCAGCGGTGCATGCGTTCGCGAAGCGGCGCCGACAGTTGCTCCAGTCCCTGTTCGCGCGCCAGGGTCGGGCGCGCCAGCAGATTCCATGCGGCGTCGTTGATCAGGCGAACGTTTTCATCTCCGTCGACGACAACCACCCCGGATTGCATGTGGCGAATGATGTAGTCGTTGACCTGCTCCAGGTTCGCCAAATCGACCCCGCGCTGGCGGGCCAGGGCTTCGCTCTCCCGTGCCCGGTTGGCCAGGACGTAGGCGAGCAGCGCGGTGGCGAAAAACGTGATTCCAAGCAATCCGGCCTGGGTGTAGGCGGTGGTGTCGAAACTGGAAGTGAGGTGTGCGTAGGTCTGCTCGCCCAGCACCGCGAGCGTTGCCAGGGCCGCGTGCAGCATGGCCAGGCGGCCGACCATCATCACGCCCGCACCGGCAATGGCGACCACGATCAAAATGCCCAAGCCACTGGTGAGTCCGCCGCTGGCGTGCATCATCAGCGTCAGGGCGGCGATGTCGATCAGGACCTGGGCATTGACCTGGAAAGTGAACGCGGGCCGTCTGATGTGGATGGTGTAGGCGCTCAGTAGCGCCAGTGCCAGATATGTCAGGCTGGCGGTTTGAAACACCAGCGGCTGGTAGTTGCCGAGTATGCGCGGGCCGATTCGGACCAGAAATACTACCGAAAAAACAGTCGCGAGAATGATGCGGTAGTAGTTGAAATAACGCAGGGGCCGCCACGTTTGGGCGCTGCGCGGCGCGAGGTAACGCTCGTTTTGGGGGCTTTCGGCTGCGGCGGGCATGGAGCGATTCAGCGGTCGCGTGCCGGGCCTTGCAGCCGATGGCGGTCGCAACAATAGAAATGACCCGCCGTCTGCAAGGCTTCCCGTTTCGGAAGGTGTACGCCGCATTGCGCGCAGCGCACCATGTCCTGTTCGGGTAGTTCCCGAGGCGATTGGGCCTGGCGGTGGGCGTGCAGGAAATGACGCACGACCATAATGCCCACCCAAATGGCGACGATCAGTAACAACAGGCGCATAGGTATCAAGAAGGAGACAAAGTCGGGCCGCAGTCAGTGTCCGTAATTCGGCCGACGGACGCAAGCCGCGGCCTTTGCGCCGGTCGTGGGTTTGATCCAAACTACGCCTTTCACAGCCGGACACCGCCATGCATTTGCACGAATATCAAGCCAAGACCCTGTTCCGCGAATACGGTATCGCGGTGCCTGCGGGCCGCGCGCTCGACGACTCGGCCGGCGCACGGGCGACGGCAGATGAGCTGGGCGGCGCCCGCTGGGTGGTAAAGGCCCAGGTTCACGCCGGGGGACGCGGCAAGGGCGGTGGCGTCAAAGTGGTGGGCAGCGCCGGCGACATGGAATCCGCACTCCGGGACTTGTTGGGCACGCGCTTGGTAACACCGCAGACCGGTTCCCACGGCCTGCCGGTCAACACCGTCCTGGTGGAGGAAGCCTCCGACATCGAACGCGAACTCTACCTTGGCGTGCTGGTGGATCGCGCCAGCGAACGGGTGGTGTTCATGGCGTCGGCGGCGGGCGGAATGGATATCGAACAGGTGGCAGCGGAAGCGCCCGAGAAGATCCTGCGGATAACGGTGGATCCGGCCGCGGGACTGCAGCCCTACCAGTGCCGTCTGTTGGCTTTTGGTCTGTCACTCCGCGGCGCGCAGGTGGGCGCATTCACCCGCATCATGCTGGCACTGTTTCGCTTGTTCAGTGAAAAGGATGCAAGCTTGATCGAAATCAATCCCCTGATCGTTACTGCCAAGGGCGAGCTGCTGGCTTTGGATGCGAAGATCAATCTCGATGACAATGCCGAATTCCGTCATGCCGAGCGCGAAGCACTGCGTGATGCGTCCCAGGAAGACGAGAAAGAGCACGCCGCAGCCGCCCATGGCCTGAACTACATCACGCTGGACGGCAACATCGCCTGCATGGTCAATGGTGCAGGGTTGGCGATGGCGACCATGGATTTGATCAAACTGCACGGCGGGGAACCGGCGAACTTCCTCGACGTGGGCGGCGGCACTACCGCGGAGAAGGTGGCCGAGGCGTTCAAGTTGATCGTCTCCGACGCCAATGTGCGCGCCATCCTGGTCAATATCTTCGGCGGCATCGTACGCTGCGACTTGATTGCAGAAGGCATCGTCGCCGCGGCGCAAACGGTGGGTGTCAATGTGCCGGTGATCGCCCGCCTGGAAGGTACCAATGCCGAGCGCGGGCGCGAAATCCTGGACCGCAGCGGCTTGAGCATTCAGAGCGCGACTGATCTCACCGATGCCGCCCGGAAAGCGGTGGCGGCGGCGCAGGGATGATGCACGTTGGGTCCGGCCTTCGGCCTTGACCCAACCTACGGTGGCGGCGGCGTGGGATGCAATAATGCGATCGTAAAATGGTGGCTAATGGACCAACCGATTCGCCGCGCCATAGGATGCGTCAAGCGCAAGGCGTTTATGCCCTTTGGTTCGGCGCGTTGGGTCCGGCCTTCGGCCTTGACCCAACCTACGGTGCCGGCGGCGTGGGATGCGATCATGCGATCGGAAAATGGTGGCTAATGGACCAACCGATTCGCCGCCCCGTAGGTGCGTCAAGCGCAAGGCGTTTATGCCCTTTGGTTCGGCGCGTTGGGTCCGGCCTTTGGCCTTGACCCAACCTACGGTGGCGGCGGCTTGGGATGTGATTATGCGACCGTAAAATGATGGCCAATGGACCGCCCGATTCGCCGCGCCATAGGATGAGTACGTTGGGTCCCGCGTTCGGCCTTGACCCAACCTGCAGAGGATCGCGCGTAGGATGGGTCAAGGCCGAAGGCCGGACCCATCGCGATCGCAGGAAAGCACCGGCCAACGCCGGTCGCCTGGATACGAAGAGACAACCATGAGCATTCTGATCGACAAGGACACCAAGGTGATTTGCCAGGGCTTTACCGGCAAGCAGGGAACGTTTCATTCCGAGCAGGCCCTCGCATATGGCACCAAGCTGGTGGGCGGCGTCACGCCGGGCAAAGGCGGGCACAAGCACATCAACTTGCCGGTGTTCGACACCGTGCACCGGGCCGTGGAGGAGACCGGCGCGGAAGCGACCATGATCTACGTGCCCGCACCTTATGCCGCAGATGCCATACTCGAGGCCGCCGACGCCGGTATCCGGCTGATCGTCTGCATCACAGAGGGGATTCCGGTGCAGGACATGCTGAAGGTCAAAGCCGCCTTGCGTGACTCCGAGGCACGGCTGATCGGGCCCAACTGCCCCGGCATTATCACCCCCGGCGGCTGCAAGATCGGCATCATGCCCGGCAATATCCATCGCCCGGGCCGGGTGGGAATCGTTTCGCGGTCGGGCACCTTGACCTATGAAACCGTGTATCAGACCACTTGCCTCGATCTGGGCCAAAGCACTTGCGTCGGTATCGGCGGCGACCCGATCCACGGCATGGATTTCATCGACTGCCTGACGTTGTTCGAACGTGACTCCCAGACCGACGGCATCATCCTGGTGGGCGAAATCGGCGGTACGGACGAGGAGCAGGCCGCCGACTTCATCCGCGAGCATGTCACCAAGCCGGTAGTCGCCTACATCGCCGGCGTTACGGCGCCGCCAGGCAAGCGTATGGGGCACGCAGGTGCCATTATCAGCGGCGGCAAAGGTACCGCCGAGGAGAAATACGCGGCGCTGGAAGCGGCGGGTGTGGCGACCGTCCGTTCGCCGGCGGAAATGGGCAATCGCATGCGCGAACTGCTGACGCCCTGATCGGGCGGCGGTCTTTCAATCCGGCGGGTATTTCCTGTGACTGAATCGCTTCCCACACTGCGCATCGCCATGGCTCAGATCGACCTGATCGTGGGCGATATCGGCGGCAATGCGGACAAAATCATCGCTTACGCCAAACGCGCGCGGGATGACCTGCATGCTGACCTGGTGGCGTTCCCCGAACTCAGCCTGACAGGCTATCCGCCGGAGGACCTGCTCCTGCGGCCCGGCCTGCATATGCGTGTGCTGCGGGCGCTGGAGCGCGTGCGCAAAGAGGTCCACGGGATTCACCTGATCGTCGGGCTCCCCCATCAGACCGCCGAGGGGACCTTCAACGCCGCCGCGGTGCTGCGCGACGGCGCGCAACTTGCCGTGTACCACAAATTTCATCTGCCCAACTACAGCGTCTTCGACGAAAAGCGCTATTTCCAGCCTTCGGACCGCCCATGCGTGGTGAACGTCAACGACGTGATGGTCGGCGTCACGATCTGCGAGGACGCCTGGAGCCCTGGGCCCATGCAGCGGTGCGCGGAGGCTGGTGCCGAGTTGATCGTCAATATCAATGCATCGCCGTTTCATATAGACAAAGGCCGTGACCGTGAGCGGGTCATGGCCGAACGAATTCGCGAAGCCAAGGTGCCGGTGGTGTACGTCAATTTGGTCGGTGGCCAGGATGAGTTGGTATTTGACGGCGATTCGTTCGTCATGGACCGCGACGCGAAAGTCACACAACGCGGCATGGCATTCGAGGAAGATCTCTACTCGGTGGATTTCAACCGTACCGACTTCGGCATGGTGCCGCAGCCGCAATTGTTGCCAGTGCCGATGTCCGCGGAAGCGAGTGCTTATCATGCGCTGGTACTCGGAGTGCGAGACTATGTGTTCAAGAATGGCTTCAAAGGCGCGATCATCGGATTGTCGGGCGGTATCGATTCGGCCCTGACCTTGGCGGTGGCAACCGATGCGTTGGGCAGGGATGCGGTGGAAGCGGTGTCGATGCCCTCTCGTTATACCGCCGACATGAGTATCAGCGACGCGCGCGACGAGGCCGAAGCGCTTGGTGTGGAGTTCCACGTCATTCCCATCGAGCCGGCGTTCAATGCATTTTTGGATTTGCTGCGGGACGAATTTGCCGGGCGCTCGGCGGATACTACTGAAGAGAACATCCAGGCGCGCTGCCGCGGCGTACTGCTGATGGCGATTTCCAATAAGAAGAACAAAATGGTGCTCACTACCGGCAACAAAAGCGAGATGGCGGTCGGCTACGCCACCCTTTACGGCGACATGGCCGGCGGCTTCTGTGTCTTGAAAGATGTACCCAAGACGCTCGTTTATCGACTGTGCGAATATCGCAACGGCGTGTCCGCGGTGATTCCCCAGCGTGTAATCGACCGGCCGCCGTCGGCGGAACTGGCGCCCGATCAAAAGGACGTCGACAGTCTGCCGGCCTACGAGGTCCTTGACCCGATCTTGGAGATGTATGTTGAACAGGACCGCTCAATCGAGGACATCGCCGCGGCGGGTTTCGAGCCGGACACGGTGCGCCGGATCGTGCGCATGATCGATCGCAACGAGTACAAGCGCCGTCAGGCACCGCCCGGCGTTCGCATCACGCGTCGCGCGTTCGGTCGCGACCGTCGCTATCCCATCACGTCCGGTTACGGCCGCGGCGATGGCGCGTGAGGCCACGCTTTCACTTCGTCCTGGCTTCTTGTAATGTGTAAGTTTCAGTTTGGGGGACGGAACATGAAAAAAGTTGAGGCCATCATCAAGCCGTTCAAGCTCGACGATGTCCGTGAAGCCCTTTCCGAGATCGGGATCACGGGTATGACGGCCATCGAAGTCAAAGGCTTCGGGCGCCAGAAGGGCCACACGGAGTTGTACCGCGGCGCCGAATACGTCGTCGATTTCCTGCCCAAAGTGAAGATCGAAATCGTGGTGAGCGATGAGCAGGTGGACCGCTGCATCGAGGTCATTACCGAAGCCGCGCGCACCGGAAAGATCGGCGACGGCAAAATCTTCGTCACCGACGTAGGCAAGGTCATCCGGATTCGCACCGGCGAAGAGGATCTGGCGGCCATCTGACCATTCTGGACGTCGCGCGCATCCTGACGGAGAGGCGCCACGTGCCCGCGGTGAATCCGCGTTCTTGGTTTCGTCGCACGTCTTGCTACAGCGTTGGGTCCGGCCTTTGGCCTTGACCCAACCTACGGTTCGGCGGATTGGTCGGGCCTTTGACGTTGACCCGACCTACAGCGTTGGGTCCGGCCGCTGGTCTTGACCCAACCTACGTCGTTGCGGTAAAGGAGCGGTCGGGCGCCGTGCACGGGGCGATCGGTGGGAACGAAAACCGTAGGATGGGTCAAGCGCGTAGCGCGGACCCATCGTGCAGGATGGGCGTTGGTGCCACGCGGAACCGAAAAGTTGGGTCCGGCCGTTGGCCTTGACCCAACCTACGGTCCGGCGGATTGGTCGGGCCTTTGGCGCTGACCCGACCTACAGCGTTGGGTCCGGCCGTTGGCCTTGACCCAACCTACGGTTCGGCGGATTGGGTCCGGCCTTTGGCTTTGACCCAACGTACAGAGGATCGCGCGTAGGATGGGTCTAGCGCGTCGCGTTTATGCCCGATCGGGTGCAGACGACCATCGAACCGCTTATCGATATTCGAGCACGTCGTCCAAGCGTCGCCGGGTGGTCGGTTGCGGTAGTTCGGCCGGATACCCCAAGCTCAGCATCGCCACCGGTTCGTAGTTCGACTCCAGGTCGAGCGCGGCGCGAACTTTAGCGTCGTCGAAATAGCCCACCCAGGTCGAGCCCATGCCCGCTGCCACTACCGCGAGTTGGGCGTATGCGGCGGCGATGGTGGCGTCCTGGATGGCGTACAAGGTTTTACCGCGCTCGCCGAATTCTTCCGCGGAACGCTGGCGCTCGCAGCAGAACACTAGGCATATCGGCGCCTCAGCGATGAATGCCTGATCGCTGGCCGCCTGCCGCAATGCGTTGCGGGTATCGCGGTCGCTGACCACCACGATCTTGTATGCCTGCAAATCACCCGCGGACGGTGCGGCGCAGGCGGTGGCCAGGATGGCGTGTAGCTTTTCCTCCTCCACCGGCATGTCGGTGTGGTATTTGCGCACGGAATGGCGGCGATGCACGGTTTCGAAGAAATCCCACATGGTGCTGTCTCCGTGTTCGGCCGCAGGCGACCGTATTGCGCAACCGGGGCGGGGCAGAACGTTCGTGACCATCCCCCGTCCGCCAGTCGCCGTCACGCGCGCGGCCGGTATCGGTCGTTTTCCTTGGCGCGATGTCCAGCGGCTTAGGAGTTGGTCAGAACGGCCACCAGCCGCTTTTGTCCGGTTTTGCAGAGTAGTTCGGATAGTTGGCGGCCAATACCCGGTCGGCGTCCTGAGCAAGCTTCTCCATGCCCATGTGTCGGTAAGCCTCGGCGAGCGCCGTCAGGGCATCGGGCATTGGCAATGCGCCATCGTAGTTTTCGACCACATATTTCGCCCGGTCGGCGGCGGCGACGTATGCTCCGCGCCGCAGGTAGTACTGCGCTACGTTGACCTCGTGCTTTGCCAGCACATTACGCAGATAGTGCATGCGTTTATCGGCGTCCAGGGCGTACCGGCTGTCGGGATATTTTTGCACCAGATCGCGGAAATCGAAGAACGCCTGCCGCGCCGAGGCTGGATCGCGGGTCGAGGGATCCTGCGGGAAAAAGCGCTCGGCGATGCCGCTGTTGCGGTTGAAATTGACCAAGCCTTTCAGATAGTAGGCATAATCCACGTTCGGATGACGCGGATGCAGTTTAATGAACCGGTCGGCGGCCGCGATGGCGGATTCCGGCTCGTCGTATTTGTAGTATGCGTAGGCAACCTCGAGTTGCGCCTGTTGTGCATAGCGGCCGAAAGGATATCGCGACTCGAGGATTTCGAAATATTTGATTGCCTGCTCGTAATCGCCTTCGTTCAGGTCGGTTTTCGCCTCGGAATAAATCCGACTGGCGGACCACCCCTCGGTTTCGTCCTTGGGCTTCGGAAGCCAGGAGCAACCTGCGGTCAATACGAGTATGAGAAAAACGGAGACAAATTTTGCGGTGCGCATGATGGCGCTAAGGGTATCCTATCTCCCGACGGCTGGAAAGCCGACGCAGCCCACGCCGTCGTCTGCTGCGTTGACAATTCCTCACTTGCTGCACGCCCATGGCGTGAGCGGCGATCCGGTACGGCGTAGCCATGCAAATTGACCTCGAACAACAAATTCCGGAGCAACTGGGCGGCATGCGGCTGGATCAGGCGCTGGCACAGATGTTTCCCGATTTTTCCCGGGCGCGCCTCCAGCAATGGGTGCGCGCCGGGGCGGTTCGAGTCGACGACCGGCTGCTCAAGCCGCGCGATGCCGTGCGCGGCGGCGAGCAGGTGGTGATCCGCGCCCGGCTCGAAGACGAGCCCGCCTGCACCCCCGAGCCGATCGCGCTGGACGTGGTGCATGAAGATGAATGGCTGTTGGTGATCAATAAACCGGCCGGGCTGGTGGTGCATCCGGCGGCTGGCAATTGGGCGGGCACATTGCAGAACGCGCTGTTGCACCGATTGCCGGAGTTGGCCGCGGTACCGCGCGCGGGCATCGTCCACCGACTGGACAAGGACACCAGCGGCCTGCTGGTGGTGGCGCGCACTTTGAGCGCGCACAAAGCCCTGGTCGAGCAGCTTCAGGCGCGAACCTTGAAACGTGAATACCTGGCGGTGGTCCAGGGAGTCATGACGGCGGGCGGTAGTGTGGATGCGCCGATCGGCCGCCATCCCAACGACCGCAAGCGCATGGCGGTGGTGGCGTCGGGCAAGGAGGCGGTCAGCCACTATCGGGTTCTGGAACGCTTTGCCCACCACACCCTGATCCGGGTGCGATTGGAGACCGGGCGGACGCATCAGATCCGCGTCCACATGGCTCACCTGCGCTATCCGCTGTTGGGCGATCCGGTGTACGGCGGACGGCTGCGGCTGCCGGCAGGCGCAAGCCCGGCCTTGACCGAGGCGTTGCGCGGATTCCGCCGGCAGGCGCTGCACGCCCAGGTGCTCGGCCTGCTGCATCCCGGTTCCGGCAGCTTTCGCGAATGGGAGGCGCCGCTGCCGGCGGATATGGCGCAACTGCTACAGGTGCTGGCCGACGATGCCGCGGCGGGTGCCGGCGGCGCGCCTCAATCCAGGAACCGGATGGGCTGAGGGCCATGACCGACGCCGAGTTCATCGTGCCCGATTGGCCCGCTGCAGGCCGGGTGCGCGCCCTGGCGACCACGCGCCGCGGCGGTGTCAGCAGCGGTCCCTATGAAAGTCTCAATCTGGCCGACCACGTCGGCGATGAGGCTGGCGCGGTCGCTAAAAATCGGCGCCGCCTGCGCTTCGCCGGCGATTTGCCTGGCGAGCCCGCTTGGTTGCGCCAGGTCCATGGAACGAACGCGCTGCCGGCCGCAGCCGTGACCCCCGGCGCCTGCGCCGACGCCAGCCATACCGATCGCACCGCCACGGTGTGTGCGGTGCTCACGGCGGATTGCCTGCCGATCCTGTTGAGTGATGAAGGGGGGCGCTGGGTGGCCGCGCTGCACGCGGGCTGGCGCGGACTGGCGGCCGGCGTCATCGAGTCTGCATTGGCGGCGTGGGGCGCCCGTGCGGAACAGACCCTGGCGTGGCTGGGCCCGGCCATCGGGCCGCAATCGTTTGAAGTGGGTGAAGAGGTGCGCGCCGCTTTCGTGGCCAACGACCGCGCATGCAGCAAGGCGTTCGTCGCGACCCGGCCCGGCCACTGGAACGCCGATCTGTATCAGCTGGCTCGGCGGCGTCTCGCGGCCTGCGGCGTCTCGCAGGTCTGGGGCGGCGGCTGGTGCACATTCAGCGAACCGGAGCGTTTTTTTTCCTACCGCCGTGACGGCGTGACCGGACGCATGGCGAGTCTGATCTGGCTGGAACCCTGACCGGACTTCGTTGGGCGGCTGGTGGCAAAGCCTGAATACGGTATCATGCCGGCTTTGTCTACCGAACTGCGTGCGCGATGCCCCTGCTGGTCTGGATACTGTTGTTCGCTTTGCTCGGCAGCGTGCTGAGCGTACTTGCGGCCGGTGTGTTCCTGCTCTTGCCCGATCGGGTTCACGAACGGGTGCTGCCGCACTTCGTCAGCTTCGCCATCGGCGCTCTGCTGGGGGCGGCGTTTCTGGGGCTGCTGCCACACGCGTTGGAAGCGACTCCGGCTCACGACATTGAATACTTGACCGGGACTGTCCTGCTGGCACTGCTCGGCTTCTTTCTGCTCGAGAAAATGGTTCTTTGGCGTCATTGCCATTCCGGTGACTGCGAAGCCCATGCGCCGGAGGCCTTCGATCGCGGTCGCAAGACTTCCCTGGTGAGCATGATTGTCGTTGGCGACGGGCTGCACAATTTTGTCGACGGCATATTGATTGCGGCTGCGTTTCTGACCGACATCAAGTTGGGTATTGTTACCGCCATCGCGGTTGCAGCACACGAGATTCCCCAGGAAGTGGGCGATTTTGCCTTGCTGCTGCACGGCGGTCTGAGCCGGGCGCGAG
This sequence comes from uncultured Gammaproteobacteria bacterium, assembly GCA_963773585.1. Classification (GTDB taxonomy): domain Bacteria; phylum Pseudomonadota; class Gammaproteobacteria; order JASBUN01; family JASBUN01; genus CAVXJN01. The sequence continues at coordinate 459,903 of CAVZBR010000006.1, read as the reverse complement.
CGCTCGGTTTCAATGTGTTGTCCAGTCTGACCACCATCGTTGGGGCGGTTTTGACTTATCTAAGTTTGTCCCCGAGTCAAACCGTGATCCCGTATATCCTTGCGGCCGCTGCGGCCAGCTTCATCTATATCGCCGTCGCCGACCTGATCCCGAGCTTGCACCACCGGACCCGGTTCATCGAAACAGTGCAGCAGATCACGCTGATCGTCGTGGGTGTGCTGGTGATACCGGTCACCCACACCCTGTTGCATTGAGATAGCCCGAGCCCGCCGTTTTCCGGGCGCTGCGCCGCCGCCGACAGCGCCCCGCAGGAACCCCCTGTCCCGGTTGCACGCCTCGGACGCTCGCACGTATATACTGGGGCCGGCAATTGCGCAGGAGGTGCAATGGAACAAAGCGTCGGCGTCCTGCATTGGATCGTGGTCGGCCTCGGCTGGGGAGGCGGATTGGTGGTGTTGTGGCTGCTGGTGATGTTCTTCCAGGATCTGCTGCAGACCGAGCATACGGTGCGACGCAACTTTCCGGTCATCGGCCGGATGCGATATTTTCTCGAGTGGCTCGGCGAATACTTTCGGCAATATTTCTTCGCCAACGATCGCGAAGAGTTACCTTTCAATCGATCCACCCGTAACTGGGTCTACCGCACGGCCAAGAACGTGGGCGGAACCATTGGCTTCGGCGGCACCAACGATTTGCGCGAAGCCGGCTCGATTATTTTCGTCAACGCGCCGTATCCGGTGTTGGAGGAGGAGCGGCAACCCAGGCCGCCCTTGTCCATCGGTCCGCAATGCGAACATCCGTTTGTCGCCTCCCAGATCGTCAATATTTCCGGTATGAGTTTCGGGGCGATTTCCGAACCTGCGGTGCGCGCGTTGTCGATCGGCGCTGGGCAGGCGGGCATCTGGCTCAATACCGGAGAAGGGGGACTGACTCCGTACCACCTTGAAGGCCAGTGCGACTTGATCTTTCAGATTGGCACAGCGAAGTACGGCGTGCGCGATCAGCAGGGTCGCCTGGATGAAAAATCCCTGCGTGAAATCGCCAAGCGTGTCAAAGCGTTCGAGATCAAGTTGGCTCAGGGAGCCAAGCCTGGTCGCGGTGGTTTATTGCCGGGGCCCAAAGTGACCGAGCAGGTCTCAAGAATTCGCGGCATTCCGGCCGGTGTCGCATCCTATAGTCCCAATCGCCACCCGGAAATCCGCAGCGATGACGACCTCCTCGATATGATCGCTCAGGTGCGGGATGCCACCGGGCGACCGGTGGGAATCAAACTGGTGCTTGGATCGGCTCGTCCCATCGTCAATCTCTGCGAAACGATTCAGCGGCGCGGCGTCGATTATGCGCCCGATTTCATTACCCTGGACGGCGGTGACGGCGGCACAGGCGCCGCGCCCCAAGTGCTGGCCGATCATGTGGGACTGCCACTAAACGAGGCCCTGCCAATTCTGGTCGATACCTTGCTTGGCAGCGGCCTGCGGGAGCGAGTGCGGGTCGTCGCTTCGGGCAAGCTGGTGACTTCGGCCCATGTCGCCTGGGCGCTTTGTATGGGTGCCGACTTCACGGTCACGGCGCGAGGTTTCATGTTCGCGCTCGGTTGTATCCAGGCGCTGCAGTGCCACAAGGACACCTGTCCGACGGGAATCACCACTCACAACCGGCGGTTGCAACACGGCTTGGTTGTCGAGGACAAATCGCGCCGGGTGGCGCATTACGCCCGCGGCATGAACGATGAGGTGGACCGCCTGGCACATGCCTGCGGCTTGGCCCACGCGCGGCAATTCCGTCGCGAACACGCGCGGATTGTACAAGCCCCCGGCCGCAGTGTGCCGTTGGACGAGTTGTACCCATATCCCGCCGGCAGAGTTTCGGCGTTGACTTGAAACCCTCGATTTAGCCCGCATCTTTAGGACTATCGTAGAGACACGCTTCGTTCGACTCGTTCGAGCTCAAGGGGTTAGCAGCAATGAGAATGGACAAACTCACCAGCAAGTTTCAGATGGCGTTGGCAGACGCCCAGAGCCTTGCCGTCGGCCGGGATCATCAGTTCATCGAGCCGGCCCACGTTTTGACAGCGCTGCTCGATCAAGAGGGCGGGACGGTGCGCCATTTGCTGGCGCAATCGGACGTCAACGTCAATAGCTTGCGCTCAAGCCTCGGCGAGGCACTGGACCGGGTGCCGGCCGTGCAGGGCGCGGGCGGCGATGTCCACCTGTCCAACGATCTCGGCCGGTTGCTCAATCTTACTGACAAACTTTCGCAACAGCGCAAAGACAATTACATCTCCAGTGAGCTGTTCGTCCTGGCGGCACTGGAAGACAAGGGGCCGGTAGGCGAATTGCTGCGCAAGGCGGGTGCCAGCAAGGGTGCTATGGAGCAGGCTATCGAGCAACTGCGCGGCGGCCAGCGGGTCGATGACCCCAATGCCGAAGAACAGCGCCAGGCGCTGGAAAAATACACTATCGATCTTACCGAGCGGGCCGAGCAGAACAAGCTCGACCCTGTGATCGGCCGCGACGATGAAATTCGGCGCACCATTCAGGTGTTGCAGCGCCGCACCAAGAACAATCCGGTGTTGATCGGCGAACCGGGCGTAGGCAAGACTGCCATCGTCGAAGGCCTGGCGCAGCGGATCGTCAACGGCGAGGTTCCCGAAGGACTGAAGAGCAAGCGGGTGCTGTCCCTGGACATGGGCTCGCTGCTGGCGGGGGCGAAATTCCGCGGTGAATTCGAAGAACGTCTGAAGGGCGTGCTGAACGACCTGGCCAAACAGGAAGGCCAGGTCATATTGTTCATCGACGAGTTGCATACCATTGTCGGCGCAGGCAAGGCGGAGGGCGCGATCGACGCGGGCAATATGTTGAAGCCGGCGTTGGCGCGCGGAGAATTGCATTGCATCGGCGCGACCACGCTGGATGAATACCGCAAGTACATCGAAAAGGACGCCGCTCTGGAACGCCGGTTTCAGAAGGTGCTGGTGGATGAGCCCAGTGTGGAAGATACGATCGCGATCCTGCGTGGGCTGAAGGAAAAATACGAAGTGCATCATGGCGTCGAGATCACCGACCCAGCGATCGTGGCTGCCGCCACCCTTTCCCACCGCTACATAACGGACCGGCAGTTGCCCGACAAGGCCATCGATCTGGTTGACGAAGCCGCGAGCCGCATTCGCATGGAAATCGATTCCAAGCCGGAGCAAATGGATCGGCTGGAACGGCGCATGATCCAGCTCAAGATCGAGCGTGAAGCGCTCAAAAAGGAAACCGACGAGGCCTCGAAAAAGCGACTCACCAATCTCGAGGAGGAAATCGACAAACTCGAACGCGAGTTCGCGGATCTGGACGAGATCTGGAAATCGGAAAAAGCGGCGGTGCAGGGCACGACCCATATCAAAGAGGAACTGGAACGGGCTCGCGCGGAGCTGGAGAACGCTCGCCGCGCCGGCGACCTCGCCCGCATGTCCGAGTTGCAATACGGTCGTATACCGGAACTGGAGAAGCAGCTCGACATGGCCTCGCAGGCGGAAATGCACGAGACCAAGTTGCTGCGCAACCGGGTAACGGATGAGGAAATCGCAGAAGTGGTATCGAAATGGACCGGTATTCCGGTTTCCAAGATGCTGGAGTCGGAGCGCGACAAGTTGCTGCAGATGGAAGATGCGTTGCAGCAACGGGTGGTCGGACAAGCTGAAGCAGTCAAAGCGGTCTCGAACGCGATTCGACGTTCGCGCGCCGGCTTGTCGGATCCCAACCGGCCCAACGGCTCGTTCCTGTTCCTTGGCCCCACGGGCGTTGGCAAAACCGAGTTGACCAAAGCGCTGGCGAATTTTCTGTTCGACACCGAAGAGGCGATGGTACGCATCGACATGTCGGAGTTCATGGAAAAGCATTCCGTGGCGCGTCTGATCGGCGCGCCTCCAGGTTATGTCGGCTACGAGGAAGGCGGCTATTTAACCGAAGCCGTGCGCCGCAAACCGTACTCCGTGATATTGCTCGACGAGGTGGAGAAAGCGCATCCGGATGTGTTCAACGTGTTGCTGCAGGTGCTCGACGACGGCCGGTTGACCGATGGTCAGGGCCGCACGGTGGACTTTCGCAACGCCGTGATCGTCATGACATCCAACCTTGGTTCGCAGCAGATTCAGGAGCTGGCGGGCGAAGATAATTACAACGCAATGAAAGATGCGGTAATGGAGATCGTGGGCGGCCATTTCCGACCGGAATTCATCAACCGTATCGATGAGGTCGTGGTGTTTCATCCGCTGGGCGCGGAGCAGATTCGGGAAATCGCCAATATTCAGATCGACTATTTGCGCGCCCGGCTCCGGGACCGCGATATGGGACTATCGCTATCGGATGCCGCGTTGGATCGCCTGGGCACTGCGGGTTTCGACCCCGTCTACGGTGCCCGCCCGTTGAAGCGGGCAATCCAGCAACAACTCGAAAACCCGCTGGCGCAGGAGATTCTCGCCGGCCATTACGGCCCCGGCGATGTCATTGACGTAGACGTGCGTGACAATCAGTTGGTATTCGAGAAGGGCAGGGCTGAGGTATCGGCTGCGTGAAGCGCAATCGACGGCCGGTTGCCTCGGTCGAACGAGGCAACCGGAGCCGAATCGCCAATCACTGCTGAGCGTCGTTTTCGGCCGGCGGCGTGACGTTGACGCTGGGCATTTTGCCTTCCTGTGTCTTTTCAACGTCGTACTTCGGCATTTGTCCGCCCTGTACGTCCACGTCGGGACCTCGCACGTCCACATCGGGCGCGCGCCCCGGCTCGACGTTGACTTCCGGTAACTTGCCTTTGTCGTCCACGTCCACATCGCAGGCGGTCAAGGCACCTGCGGCGCCGATCAAAAGAATACTTGCTGCAATAGCGGCTTTGGATTGCATGGCGTGTCTCCTTGTTTGGGTTCTATATCCGTATTTCGCGGTCAAGGATGAACCGAAGGCGGGAGCGTCGACTGAGATTTGATATCCCCTCATGGACCAGAATTGCTCTCGGTGATCTTCGGTTATTTATCCTTATGACCAATCAGGATAGAACAGCGGCCTCTCGTCGCTAGCGCGAATGTGTAGGCAACGGGCGACACTAGTGCCGGCCGCCACCTCCGGTGCGCTGTAACACGCGATCCAACAGACGCGCCGGAAGCGCACGCCGCAGGAATCCGAACAGGTGAGTGGGGAAAGTGACGTAGTAGCGGATTTTCGGCTTTGGGCTTTCCAGGGCATGGATCACCTTGCGCAACACTGCCTCAGGCCCCAGCGTGAATGGCGCTGCCGCACCTTCTTTGCGCAACCGGGCTTCGAGTCCCTCGTATGCGTTCTTGTGAGCGCTGTTCTGGACGTCGATATGGGCTTCGAAGGTGCGCAACGCATTGTCCCGAAATTTGCTTCGTATCGGCCCCGGTTCAACCAGTGAAACGTAAATGCCGCTGCCGTGCAGTTCCAGTCTCAGTGTATCGGTCAATCCCTCGAGTGCGAATTTAGTGGCGTTGTATGCGCCGCGGTATGGCAAGGCGATCAGCCCGAGTATGGAGCTGTTCTGTATGATGCGCCCAAACCCTTGGCGGCGCATGATCGGCAGCACAGCGTTGGTAAGTTCCACGGTGCCGAACAGATTGGTCTCGAATTGCGCGCGCAATACCTCGCGCCTCAAATCCTCGACAGCGCCGGGTTGTCCGTATGCGCCGTTGTTGAACAAGCCGTATAGGGTGCCGCCGGTATGTTCCAGAACAGTGTGTACGGCGTCGCGAATGGAGATCGAGTCGTTCAAGTCCAAGTGCAAAGCTTGCATCCCGCGTTCGCGCAACTTTGCGACGTCCTCTGTGCGCCGCGCCGTCGCGAAAACCGTGTAACCGCGCGCATGCAGACCTTCAGCTACGCACAAACCGATGCCGCTGGAGCAGCCGGTGATCAATATCGCGCGTTGCCTAAAATCGGTCCGGGCCAGGTTCGAACGTGACATGCCAATCCCTTTGTGTGGTTCAGACTGCGGTCTCATGCCAGAAGCACGGCTACGATACCGGTAATGAAAATGCCGTCGAAAGTGCCGGCGCCACCGATGGACGCCAGTGGTGCGCCCAGTTTGCGCACGTCGCCGAGGTGCAGCAGGTCGGCGCCGATCAATACGCCCATGGTGCCGGATATGTAAGCAAGCGGCGCGCTCTGATCAGGCGCGAGTAAAATTGCAACAAGTGCAGCGCTCAACGGCGCTACCAGAAAGGGGATTCCGATCCCGACTCCCGGCAGCGGACGGCTGCTCCCATAGCATGCTGCGCTGACCAGCGCGGTCGCAATCAGCGTGCGCGAAGCCGGGACCAAGCTGTGACTGGCGAGATAGGCGCAAAATGTTACCGGAATCAGGCAGCCGCCCAAATTGACCGCGATCCGGGTGCGGCCGGTGAAGGGTATGTCGCGCCCCAGGGGGTTCCGCACCGCGGGCGTGTTCGAATGTCGTTCGGCGCGAACCGAAAACAGCGGTACGTTGATGGCGCTGCCGAACAGTGAACCGAGCAACAGCGCGAAGGCGCCCTCGCGTGACAAGCCGAGTTTTTCGAACACAATGCCGACCAAGCCGACCTGAATCGCGGTCATGAGCACGATCAGGGCGCCCAACAGCAGCAACAGATTGAACGACGGTTGTCGCACTAGACGTTCAACTGGGTCGCAGCGCGCCTGCCAGCAAAGGCGCCAGGTACACGGCGTTGCTGGGGTGAGGAACGCTGTCGGTACTCCAGATTCGATCAATACCGGCGTCATGAAGTTGTGCTTGCGCCTGTTCATCGAACAGCGCATGGGTGATCAGGGCATCGATTCGGGAAGCGCCGGCCCGTTTCAGTTGCTCCGCCACACGCGCCAAGGTATTGCCCGTGCTGACCATGTCGTCCACCAGCACTACGGCTCGTTCGGCAAGCGACAGCGTCGGTAAGCGGACGCTGACGTCACGATCACTGCGGCGGGTTTTTTGCGCGATCACGTATTCGAGTCCGCAGCCACCGGCTACCGCGGCGACCCATTGGCGGGACTCGGAATCCGGCCCGACCAAGAGGGTCGGTTGCCGTAGCTGCTGCGACAAAAACGCTGCCAATACCGGTGCAGCGCTGAGTGCTTGGGCTCCGGCCATCGGTAGTGCCTGATCGAGGCGCTCGATACGGTGCAGATGTGGATCGACGGTAACGATGGCGTCGAACTGCGCCGCCAGGAATGCGCCGATAATGGTTTGACTGACCGCCTCACCCGGTACGAACGCCATATCTTGGCGCATGTAGCACAGATACGGTGCCACCAGGGCCACGTATCCGGCCCCGAGTTTCCGCGCGGTTCGCGACGCCAGCAGCAATTCGATCAGTTTCGCGTCCGGATTGAACAGACTGCGGCACAGCGCCACGCGCCGCGGTAGTCGTTGCGGCAGCCGAACGCGTACTTCACCGTCGGGAAACCGGTATAAATCCACTTCCGCACAGGGACAGGCGAGCGCACCGGCCAGTCGTTCGCCAGCCAGTCGATACTCGGGGAACGTCAACAACAGTTCGGGCGGATCGTCCACCATGGTTCAGCCTTCCGGAAAATCGCCACGATCGGCCGCCGCGGCGCCGATTCGGTAGCCGCTGTCTTGTCCGCTCAACGCTCGGGCAAAGCGAAAGTCGGCGGGAAATTCAGCGTGGACCCGATACAGCGGCTCGCCCTGCGCCACTGCATCGCCCAATTTTTTCAACAGCTCGACGCCTGCTCCTTGATCCAGTGGCGCGCCGGCGAGGCGGGCAATGCGTGCGAGCTGCAAGTTGTCGATTCCGGAAACGTAACCCGCCAGCGGCGCGCTTACCTCGTAGTTCAGTCTAGCCGCTGGCGGCGGGTAGGCGTGGGAGCCCTGGGCTTCGACGATTTCCTTCAGCTTTTGCAGCGCGCGACCTGAATCCAGAATATCCCGGGCGATTGCGAATCCTCGCCCGCCGCGAACGTCTGGATCGAATTCCAATACGCGGCCTGCCAGGCGCAATGATTTTTGCCGCAGATCGGCCGGAGCGTCTGGATGATTCTCCAGTACCTGCATGACGTCGCGTGCTTCCAGAGCGGGTCCGATACCGCCACCCACGGGTTGGCGACCATCGGTGATAATGACTTCCAGATGAATACCGAGGCGGTCGCCGACGAATTCAAACAACTTGCGCAGCTGCAGCGCCTGGCTCATGTGGCGCACTTTGGCGGACGGACCGACCGGTACGTCGATGAGCAGATGGGTGACGCCGGCAGCGAGCTTTTTCGACAGAATGGAGGCCACCATTTGACCCATCGAGTCGATGGAAAGCGGGCGTTCCACCGAGATCAGCATATCGTCCACCGGGGCTAATCGGGCGGTGCCGCCCCAGGCGATACATCCGCGCACCCGGTGTACGATCCCGCGCAAGGCCTCCGGTGCCAGCTCCACGTCAGCCAGCACCGACATGGTGTCGGCGGTCCCCGCGGGCGAAGTTATCGCGCGGCTCGAGGTTTTCGGCATCAGCATGCCGTGGGCGGCGACGATAGGCACAACGATCATCGAGGTGCGATTGCCGGGTATGCCGCCGATACAGTGTTTGTCCACCACCAGCGGCTCATCCCAATTGAGACGTTCGCCGGTGTCGACCATCGCCCGGGTGAGGTACAGCACTTCGTCCCGGTCGAGGCCGGTTTGTCCCGAGGCCACCAGAAACGCAGCCATTTCCATTTTCGAATAGCGGCTCTGGGCGATGTCGCGGCAAATCTGCAGAAAATCCTCCTCAGACAGTCGCTCTCCGGCGATTTTACGTTGTACGGCATTCATGGATGCCGGCGGTGCGGCGTGTGCAATCGCGACCCGACTGCCCGGTTCCAAACCCAGTTGATCGAATGCCTGCTCGGAAAGGCCCAATTCGGTGGTGGTGACCAAGCGGGGATCGTCGACGACATTCAGTACGGCCAGGATGCGACGGCTGTCGGCGCTGATTTCCAGCTTGGATAGCGCCTGGAATCCCTCGGCGCGATAGACGGCACAATCGCGGTGCAGGTAGGCGACGTTTTCGCGATAGGTATCGATGGCGACCCGACGCAATGTCAGCGTCTCTGCAGCGTTTGCTGGAGCGTGGGTCGAAATCATCTGTCTGCAGGCCGTTGGTAATCGGTGTGGTTCATTATGCAGGATACGACAGCGTGCTGCAGCGCGTTGTCGAGCGCTTTCTGAACCGCGTAGTCGTGAACGCAGTGCGAACCGGTTTCCCCGGGACAAGTCACGGATTCGCGTAACGGCTTTGCTCTTCGGACCGGGCAAACGATGCAGCGTCCAACCGCGCGCAACCGGTGGAGGCGCAGTCCCAAGCGGGCGGAGTTCGCGTACTCGCAAGCCGCCCGGGACTGCGCAGCAATATTCATAGCAGTGTCGAGCAGACTACCACTCGCTTGGTTCGACGATCTGATGATCCGGTTGAGCGCGGAGGCTGGCCTGAAACCGCAGCCGTTGCTATTTGGCATCTCACCCCGACATGATGCGCGTGTTCTCCGTTTCGTTGTGCAGGCGCCTGCGTTCCTCTTGCTGCAACTCCCAAAGGCGGGCATAGATACCGCGACGTTGCAGCAAGCTGGAATGGTCCCCGTCCTCCATGATGCGGCCGCCGTCCAACACCAAAATGCGGTCGGCGTCCACGATGGTCGACAAGCGGTGCGCGATAACCAATGTCGTGTGGTCCGCGGCGACATCGCGCAAGGCGCCGAGAATCGCCTGTTCCGACTCGGAATCCAAGGACGAGGTGGCTTCATCGAAAATCAGAATCCGCGGGCTTTTCAGGACTGTGCGCGCGATCGCCACGCGCTGCTTTTCGCCCCCGGACAATTTCAGACCCCGTTCGCCCACCAGGGTCTCGTATCCTTTCGGCAGGGATTCGATAAAGCCGTGAATGTGCGCCAGCCGTGCCGCGTCCACGACCTGCTCTCGGGTCGCGCCGGGCTTGGCGTAGGCGATATTGTGATAGATGGTGTCGTTGAACAATACAGTGTCTTGCGGCACGATGCCGATGGCGGCGCGCAGACTTTCCTGGGTAACGCGCCGCACGTCTTGGCCGTTGATCAGAATGCGACCAGCGCTGACGTCGTAGAAGCGAAACAGCAATCGCGCCAAAGTCGATTTGCCGGCGCCGCTGGGGCCGACCACGGCCAATTTACTGCCGGGGGGAATTTCAAAGTTTACGTCCCGCAAAATCGGGCGGTCGTCCTGGTAATGAAAATCGACGTGCTCGAATCGCACCGCGCCGTCTCCCACTTCAAGCGCTTGGGCGTCGGCGGCATCCTGGATTTCCGGCGTTTCCTCCAGCAGCCGGAACATTCGCTCCATATCCGATAGAGCGTGTTTGAGTTGGCTGTAGACGACGCCCAGAAAGTTCAATGGTATGAACATCTGAATCATGAAGGCGTTGACCAGCACCAGGTCGCCCAGACTCATCGTGCCGGTGACCACGCCGCGTGCCGCCAGAAACATGATCGCGGTGACGCCGACGGCGATGATCGCGCCTTGGCCGATGTTCAACGCCGACAACGAAGTCTGGCTTTTGACTGCGGCGTCTTCCCAGCGCGTGAGCGTACGATTGTAGCGGTCGAGTTCGAAGCGCTCGTTGCCGAAGTATTTCACCGTCTCGTAATTGATCAGGCTGTCCACCGCCTGATTATTGGCCAACGAATCGGCATTATTCATCTCCACCCGGTAGCTCATGCGCCACTCGGTGATTTTCATGGTGAAGGCGATATAGACGACCACCGTCGCGAAGGTGATCACAGCGAACCAGACGCTGTACTTGGTCAGCAGAATGACGGAAATCAGCCCCACTTCCACCAGCGTCGGCAGGACACTGAACACCATGTAGTTGAGCAGTGCACTGACGCTGCGCGTCCCGCGCTCCAGGTCGCGGGTGATGGCCCCGGTTTTGCGTTCCAAGTGGAAACGCAAAGAAAGCCGGTGCAAATGACCGACCACCTTATGGGACATGTTGCGCATGGCCCCATGGCGCACCCGTGCAAACAGCGAATCGCGAATTTCATTGAACGAAGACGAGGCCAGGCGGAGCACTCCGTAGGCGACCAGGAACACTACCGGCAGCACGATGTGCTGGGACTTGGATGCGTCGAGGGAATCGACGATATGTTTCAACGCCAGCGGTACCGCGACGGTGGCAAGTTTGGCGACGATCAATGCCGCCAGGGCCGCGATGACTCGGCCCCGGTATTGCCACAGATAGGGCGCCAGGCTGCGCAGGGTCTGGAAGTCGTCGCGCTGCTGGCTCGGCAGGTCAGTGTGGTTGCGGTACGAGGCGGTCATGGTGGAGTCACTCGGGCGCGGCAGGGCGGGGGAGCGTCAGCATATTGGCAGATTTCCGACGCCGACAACACCGCAGGGCGCCGCCGTTCGGACGAAACGGGATACCGGCAGCCCAGGAAGCGAAAAACCTTTTGCGGCGTCGGGTTGGCGCGCAGCGTCTTTTTCCTTTATCACAATCCAAGTCTCTGTATAATGGGCGATAAATTTGGCGTATTAGCGCTTGAATAATGTGCTCTCTGGCCTTATAGACAAGCCTAGTTTCGGGTTCGGTTGAGGATAGGTCTATGCCCATTTATGAATATCTTTGCGCCTCGTGCGGGCACGGGTTGGAAAAGCTGCAAAAGCTGAGCGATGCCCCACTGACCGACTGTCCGGCTTGTGGCACCCCCAACTTGAAGAAAATGATTTCCGCAGCCGGCTTTCGCCTCAAAGGTGGCGGCTGGTATGAAACCGACTTCAAGTCCGCCAACAAGAAGAATCTGGCCGAAGGTTCAAAGCCGGAGTCGGGTTCCAAGAAAGCCGAGCCGAGCGCCTGCGGCGCCGGCAGTTGCGCGTCCTGCAACGATTGAGTGACCTGCCGGCGGGGCCGCCTTGCGGGCCGCCGGCGATCCTTTCCCAAAAGGCACCGGCGGCCCCCGCCCGCGCACGGTTGCGCCCCCCCATTCGAGCACGTAACATTCGCGCTCCTGCGGCTTTCTGCCGCTTAATTCGTTAAAATCGGCATTTTGGCGGCCAGCGCCGTCACATCGGAACAACATCATGCGTAGTCACTATTGCGGCCAATTGAATGAAACCGAGCTCGATCAGGAAGTGGAGATTTGCGGCTGGGTGCATCGGCGGCGTGACCACGGCGGTGTCATCTTTGTCGATCTGCGCGATCGTGAGGGCTTGGTGCAGGTGGTGTTCGACCCCGATCTGCCGGAAACCTTTGCGCTTGCCGAGACGCTACGCGGCGAATTCGTAGTCGCCGTGCGCGGCAAAGTCCGGCGTCGCCCGGAAGGTACGGAGAACCCGGATTTGCCTACCGGCGCCATCGAGGTGCTTGGTCAGGAGCTCGTCATCCTCAACCGTTCCGAAACGCCGCCGTTTCAGCTGGACGACGACAGCGTGTCTGAGGAACACCGCCTGCGCTACCGCTACATCGATTTACGTCGCCCGGAGATGCTGCGCCGCTTGCGATTCCGTTCCGGGATCACCCGCGCGCTGCGGGAATATCTGGACGACAACGGTTTCCTGGACATCGAAACGCCGATGTTGACCCGCGCCACGCCGGAAGGGGCCCGCGACTACTTGGTGCCGAGCCGCACCCACCAGGGCGCTTTTTTCGCCCTGCCGCAGTCGCCGCAATTGTTCAAACAGCTGCTGATGGTCTCGGGCATGGACCGTTATTATCAGATCGTGCGTTGTTTCCGCGACGAAGATCTGCGCGCCGACCGACAGCCGGAATTCACTCAGCTCGATATCGAAACCTCGTTCCTCGACGAGGAACAGATCACGGGCCTGATGGAGGAAATGATCCGCTCGCTGTTCGCCAAGGTGCTGGAAGTCGCGCTGCCCGATCCTTTTCCTCGCTTGACTTATGCCGAGGCCATGCGGCGCTTCGGTTCGGACAAGCCGGACCTGCGCATTCCGCTGGAGTTGGTGGACGTCGGCGACGTCATGCAGGACGTCGAATTCAAGGTGTTTTCCGCGCCCGCGAAGGATCCCCATGGCCGGGTTGCGGCACTGCGGTTGCCCGCGGGCGGTGAACTGACCCGAAAGGAGATCGACGACTATACCAAGTTTGTCAGCATCTATGGCGCCAAAGGGCTCGCCTATATCAAGGTGAATGACTGCAGCGCCGGCCGGGAAGGCCTGCAATCGCCGATACTCAAATTCCTTCCGGACGCTGCGGTCAGCGCCATTCTGGAACGGAGCGGCGCCGCAGACGGAGACCTGATTTTCTTCGGTGCCGACAAGGCCCAGGTAGTCAACGAAGCGTTGGGCGCTTTACGGGTCAAGCTGGGTCACGACCGGGGCCTGGTCGAGCACGGCTGGAAACCCCTGTGGGTGGTCGACTTTCCGATGTTCGAGCGCGATGAGAAGGAAAACCGCTGGGTATCGTTGCATCACCCATTCACGTCCCCGAGGGAAGAACACATCGAATTGTTGGAATCCGATCCTGGCGCGTGTCTTTCCCGCGCCTACGACATGGTGCTCAATGGCACCGAGCTCGGCGGTGGTTCCATGCGTATCTTCCGTCCCGATGTGCAACGTAGCGTGTTGCGGCAACTCGGGATCAGCGATGCGGAAGCCGAGGACAAGTTCGGTTTCCTGCTCCGGGCGCTGGACTACGGGTGCCCGCCCCACGGCGGCATCGCCTTTGGCCTCGATCGCCTGGTGATGCTCATGACCGGTGCGGCTTCGATCCGCGACGTCATGGCGTTCCCCAAAACCCAGACTGCGGCGTGTCTATTGACCGCAGCGCCCTCCAGCGTCAGCGATGCACAGTTGCGGGAGCTGGGGATTCGGTTGCGCCCAAATGCGAGCGAGCAGAAAGCCGGCTGAGAGCGCGACGGCCGCTGCCGGCGGGCCAGATACCCGGCGCGCTGGGCGCCAATGAGTCCGGCTTACAAGCGGCCGGAATCGGTTTTGGTCGTGATTTACAGCGACACCGGCGAAATACTGCTGCTGCGCCGTCGAGATCCTCCTGATTTTTGGCAGTCTGTCACCGGCAGCTTGGAGTGGGGTGAGCGTGCCGACGCTGCGGCACGGCGGGAACTTCGGGAAGAAACGGGGCTGGGGGAAGAAACGGAGCTCGGCACCGAATATCGACTGCGCCCCACCGATCGGGTACAGCGTTTTCCGATTCTGCCGGCTTGGCGCAAACGCTACGCGCCGGATGTACGCGAAAATACCGAGTACCTGTTCGTCCTGCGTCTGCCGCGGCCGTTGCCCGTGCGTCTCAACCCGGCGGAGCACACCGAATACGCCTGGTTGTCCTGTAGTGATGCGCTTGCCCGGGTTTCTTCTTGGACCAATCGCGATGCGATCGAGGAGCTGATGCAAGCTCAAGGCGTGCGTGGCGACCTCTGAACGCAACGGCGTGGATCAGGAGGGTGCGTTGGTGGTGCTGCTCCACGGGCTATGGTGCAAACCGGTGGTGACCGCTGTGCTCGCCCACCGACTACGCCGTTGCAGCTTCGAAGTGGCGCGTTTCGCCTACGCCAGCGTCGGCCGCAGCCCGCGGCAGAACGCAAACATATTGCAGGACTGGCTGGGTCGCCATCCGGCGTCCCCTGTGCACTATGTCGCGCACAGTCTTGGCGGTCTGGTGCTGTGCCACTTGTTCGATGGCTTTCCGGACCAGCCGCCAGGGCGGGTGGTATTGCTCGGCACGCCTCTGAACGGTAGCCGCAGTGCCGCGCGTCTCGCCAGATTGCCGGGCGGTCGCGCGCTGCTTGGCGCCAGTCTCGAGCGGGGGCTGTTGGGCGATGGCCCCGCTTGGCCCGCGAACCGCGAGACCGGTGCCGTTGCCGGCACCGTGGGCGTCGGTTTGGGCACCCTCATGGGCGGCCTGGGCGCCCCCGGCGATGGCGCGGTTGCGGTGAGCGAGACCCAAGTGGCTGGCTTGGCAGATCACATCCAGATACGTACCTCCCACACTGGCTTGCTGTTCTCGCCGGCGGTCGCCAGGCAGGCTTGCGCCTTTCTGCGCCACGGAAAATTCCTGCACTGATGAGTCCGTGCGTGCCGGGTGGCGCCAGGCCCGTGGTAAGATCAGCTGCATATTTGTGGGTTCAAGAGGGATTCGTTTCGTATGGCCGGGCACAGCAAGTGGGCGAATATCCAACATCGCAAAAAGGCGCAGGATGCGAAGCGCGGGAAGTTATTCACCAAACTGATCCGTGAAATCACGGTTTCGGCGCGCATGGGCGGCGCGGACATTTCCGCCAATCCGCGCTTGCGCTCGGCGGTAGATACCGCCCTGTCCAACAACATGACCAAGGACACCATTGAGCGCGCCATTAAGCGCGGTTCCGGCGACGGCGACGACGCCAACTATGAGCAGATCCGCTACGAAGGCTATGGTCCCAGCGGCGTAGCGATCATGGTCGATTGTCTGACCGACAACCGCAATCGTACCGTGGCTGATGTGCGCCACGCGTTCACCAAGTGCGGCGGCAATCTGGGCACCGACGGCTCGGTTGCCTATTTGTTCACACAGATCGGGGTGCTGAACTATCCGCCCGGCAGCGACGAGGACGCGATCATGGAAGCGGCGTTGGAGGCGGGGGCGGAAGATATCGCCAGCGACGAAGATGGCAGCGTCGAGGTGGTGACAGCGCCCGAGGCCTTCGTCGAGGTCAAAGAGGCTATGAAAGCCAAAGGGTTGGAGCCGAGCGCCGCGGAAGTCACCATGCGCCCGGCCACCAATGTCGAATTGGAATTGGAAGATGCTCAATCGGTTATGAAACTGGTCGACATGCTCGAAGACCTCGACGACGTCCAGAACGTGTACTCTAATGCCGATTTTTCCGACGAGGTTCTGGCGCAGCTCGGATGAGCCACATGGCCCAAACCGCCGCGGTCGATACGGCTTCGTGCCGCTCCGGGCGGGGCGAGGACCGCAGGCGATGATCCGCATTCTCGGCATCGATCCGGGCTCTCGGCTCACCGGCTATGGCGTGATCGACTGCGACGGTGGCCAGAGCCGCTACGTCGCCAGCGGCTGTGTACGCATTGCAGCCGGTGCGCTGCCGGCGCGCTTGAAAGTCATTTTCGAATCGGTCGGCGAGTTGATCGACCGCTATCAGCCGACCCAATTTGCCGTGGAACAGGTATTCGTCAGCCGCAACCCGGATTCGGCGCTGAAACTGGGGCAGGCCCGCGGCGCCGCCATTTGCGCCGGAGTGCTGCGCGATCTTCCGGTCAGCGAATACACGCCGCGGGAGGTGAAGCTCGCGATTGTCGGACGTGGCGGCGCCGAGAAGAGTCAGGTTCAACACATGATCATGGCATTGTTGGAGTTAAGCGCGTGTCCGCAGTCGGATGCTGCCGACGCGCTGGCCGTGGCGCTGTGCCACAGCCACACGGCGCGGGGCTTGGCGCAACTGCCGGCGGTGCGCGGCCGACGGCGCGGCAGGTTGGTACCGTGATCGGCCGGTTGCGCGGTGTGTTGCTCGAGAAGCATCCGCCACAGCTGCTCCTCGACGTGGCTGGCGTCGGATACGAAGTCGAGGCCCCCATGTCCACGTTCTACGTGCTTCCCGAGGTCGGTGTCGAAGTGACCCTGCACACCCATCTGGTGGTACGTGAAGACAGTCACACCTTGTTCGGATTCGCCGATCAGGCGGAACGGCGCTTGTTCCGCAGTCTGATCAAAGTGACCGGCGTCGGTGCACGTATGGCGCTGACCATATTGTCCGGTATCAGCCCCGGCGGCTTTGTCGCCTGTGTGCAGAACCAGGACAGCGCGGCGCTGGTGAAATTGCCGGGCGTGGGCAAGAAAACCGCCGAGCGCCTGATTATCGAAATGCGCGATCGTATCGGCGAATGGCACAAGACCGCTTCCCTTCAGCCCGCACCGGCCGGCCGGATCCAGGCGCCGGAACCATCCGCCATCGAAGACGCCGTCAGCGCACTCATCGCCCTCGGCTACAAACCACCCGAGGCCAGCCGCATGGTCAGCGGCGTAGCCGATGCCAAAGCCCTTGCCAGCGAGGAGATCATTCGCCTGGCCCTGCAGGGCACAGTGCGGCCCTGAAGCCCGCCCGACCGAATATATCGGCAAGCTCCCCCATCGGAGACTGGCGTCACGTCGCTGTCGCCACACGCCGTCGCCTCACGTCGCTTTTTCCACAGGGCCCCGGTCACGCGGATATGTATAATCGGACCTTGGAGGAGCCGGCATCGCCTACGCCGCTGCCTGGGAGCCATGATCGAGTCCGACCGCCTAGTCACTTCCGCCGCTCATGACGACGATGACGCTGTGGATCGCGCCATCCGTCCGAAACGTCTCGCCGACTACGTCGGGCAGCCGGCCGTGAGCGAACAAATGGGAATTTTCATCGAAGCCGCGCGTGCCCGCAGCGAGGCATTGGACCACGTGCTGATCTTCGGTCCGCCCGGGCTCGGCAAGACCACGCTGGCCCATATCGTGGCCAACGAACTGGGCGTCAACCTGCGTCATACATCGGGTCCGGTGCTGGAGCGGCCGGGCGATCTCGCCGCCCTGTTGACCAATCTCGAGCAGGGCGATGTTTTGTTCGTGGACGAAATCCATCGCCTCAGCCCGGTGGTCGAGGAAGTGCTGTACCCAGCGATGGAGGATTATCAACTCGATATCATGATCGGCGAAGGCCCCGCGGCCCGTTCCATCAAACTGGATCTGCCCCCGTTTACATTGGTTGGTGCCACCACCCGGGCCGGCCTGCTGACATCGCCGCTGCGCGACCGCTTCGGCATCGTGCAGCGCCTGGAGTTCTATGGCGTCGACGACCTGGCCACGATCGTCAGCCGCTCGGCACGCATTCTCGATGTGCAGACGGACGCCGCCGGGGCCGCGGAAATCGCCCGCCGCTCCCGCGGCACGCCCCGAATCGCAAACCGGCTGTTACGCCGCGTTCGGGATTTCGCCCAGGTGAAAGCGGACGGCAGGGTCGACGCCGAGGTCGCCGGTGCCGCCATGCGTATGCTGAACGTCGACGCGAGCGGTTTCGATCACATGGATACCCGCTTGCTGCGCACCATCATGGAAAAATTCGGCGGCGGCCCAGTGGGCCTGGATAGCCTCGCGGCGGCAATCGGCGAAGAACGGGACACCATCGAAGACGTGCTGGAACCCTATCTGATTCAACAAGGTTACATCATGCGTACGCCCCGCGGTCGGGTGGCAACGGAACGTGCGTACCGTCATTTCGGGCTGACACCTTCCGCTCAGGCCCAGGCCAGCTTGAATCTTGCCGACAACGACTAAGGTCTCGGAAGAGACCCCATGCATCCGGCGGCGCCGTTGCCTACAATGACGTCCGAAGGAATTTGTGTATTTTTTTGTGGTCATACGCCGAAGCGCACACAAGTCATACCGAAATGCTGAAAGAGTTTCATTGGTCGGTGCGCGTTTATTACGAAGACACCGATTGCGGCGGTGTCGTGTACTATGCGAACTATTTGAAGTTCATGGAACGCGCACGGACGGAATGGCTGCGGGAACTGGGGTTCGAACAGGACCGGTTGCGCGACGAACAAGGCGTCATTTTTGCGGTACGATCGGCGTCCATCGAATATCTCAAGCCGGCGCGGTTCAACGATGCCTTGCGGGTCAGCGTGCGGCTCGTGGAACTGGGCCGAGCGAGTCTCAGCGTCGAGCAGACCGTGCGGCCTGCTGAGGGCACCGACGCGCTCGCGACCGCCCGTATCCGGCTCGTTTGCCTGGACGCCACCGGTTTCCGGCCGTGCCCGATTCCCGCAGCAATGACTAGGGAGATTTCTGTTGAAGGTTGATACTTCGTTCCTGCACCTCGTCGTCGGCGCGAGCCACTTGGTCCAGGCGGTGATGGCATTGTTGCTGCTCGCATCGGTCGTCGCCTGGGTCATGATATTTTCGAAATGGGCTGCAGTGCGCAGAGCGCGCCGGTCCGCCGATGCTTTCGAAGACCGGTTCTGGTCCGGCGCCGATCTCGGCGAGGTCTACCGGCAGATCGCGTCCCGGCGCGACAACACCAGCGGCATGGAAACCATCTTCGAAGCGGGATTTCGCGAATTCGCCCGTTTGCGAAAACAAGGCGTGATCGATGCCGATGCGGTGATGGAAGGCTCGCAACGTGCCATGCGCGTCGCCATGTCGCGTGAAATCGACGAACTCGAAACGAATTTGTCCTTTCTGGCCACGGTCGGTTCGACCAGCCCCTATATCGGCTTGTTCGGTACTGTCTGGGGAATCATGAATGCTTTCCGCGCGCTCGGCAATGTGCAACAGGCGACGCTCGCCCTGGTCGCTCCGGGTATTGCCGAAGCGCTGATCGCCACCGCTGCGGGTCTGTTCGCAGCCATTCCGTCGGTCATCGCCTACAACCGGTTCGCCAACGACGTCGAGCGACTCGCCAACCGCTACGATGTATTCGTCGAGGAGTTCGCCAGTGTCCTGCACCGGCACGCGCACGATCAGGGTGCTTACAGCGCAGGTGCGCAGCAGTCACGGAGTAAAACCTAGTGCGCCAGCGAATCAAGAAGCCGCCGATGTCGCAGATCAATGTGGTTCCCTATATCGACGTGATGTTGGTGCTGCTGGTGATCTTCATGGTCACGGCGCCGCTGATTACGGAAGGCGTGAAAGTGAATTTGCCGCAGGCGTCGGCGAAGCCGTTGCCACCGGATGAAGCCACGCCGGTCCAGGTTACGGTGGACAAGACAGGTAACTATTACATCGCGATCGGCCAGGCCGAGCCCGAGCCCGTGGACGACTCGACATTGGTGGCGAGGGTGGCTGCGGTGCTGCGCAACCGGCCCGATACGCCGGTCGTCGTCAAGGGCGATCGCGAAGTGGCGTATCAGGAAGTGACGCGCGCCATGGTGCTTTTGCAGCAGGCCGGCGCGCCCAGTGTGGGACTGGTGACGCAGCCGCCTCCGGAGCGTTAGGCGTAGCCGTGGCACGTAGCTCGTTGCGCAAATATGCGGGACCCCTCACCCTTGCGATAGTGGTGCATATCGCCTTGATCGGCATGCTGATATTGAGTTTCTCGCGGTCTCCGACACCGATGGCTGACTCGCAGTCGAAGGTGGAGCCGATCAAAGCGGTGGCCGTCGACGAGTCCAAGATCCAGCAGGAGATGGAAAAGCTCCGCACCCAGGAAAAGCGCAAACGGGACCAGGAACAAGCCCGCCAGGAGCGTCTGGAACAGCAAGCCCGGGAAGCGCGGGACGCCCGAAAAATGGAGCAACAGCGGCTTGCTGAGCTGAAGCAAAAGCGCGAACAGGAGCAGCAGCAGGCCGAAAAGGAAAAGAAGGCCGAGCAGGAACGACTCGCAAAGGTGCGCGAAGAGCAGGAAAAGCAGCGCCTGGCCCAGCGCGAGGAACAGCAACGGCTCGCGCAGCAGAAGCAAGCCGAGCAGGAGCGTTTGGAAAAGCTTCGCGCCGAGCAGAAGGCCGAGTCCGAGCGCTTGGAGAAGATGAAAAAGGAGCGCGAAGAACAGGCGCGGCAGGCCGAGGAGCAACGCCAGAAGGCGGAAGCGGAAAAGAAGCGGCTCGCTGAGTTGGAAAAGAAGCGTGCCGCCGAGGAGCAGCATCGCAAAGAGGAAGCCGAACGCAAAGCCCGCGAAGCGGAATTGCAAAAGCAGCTGGCGGTGGAGGAATCCCGGCTCAAGGCGCAGCGGGGCAAGGAGATTGAGCAACAAAAGGCGCGTTACGTCGCGGCCATCGCGGACAAAGTGCGGCGGTACTGGCGGCGGCCCGCGCATGTGGCCAAGGGCGCGACCTGCGAGGTATTGGTGAGCCAGATCCCGGGCGGTGAAGTGGTCTCAGTACGGGTGACCTCGTGCACCGGCGACGACCTGTTCCGCCGTTCGGTCGAGACAGCAGTGTACAAGGCTTCGCCGTTGCCGCCCGCGCCTGATCCGGACGTATTCGACCGGGACATCCGCTTTACATTTGAGGTCAAGGATTAAGTTCTGAGGTATTGGAATGATGATACGCAAGCTGATCGCAACCGTAGTGCTGGCCGGAGCCTGGCTCTGGGCCGGCAACGCCCAAGCGCTACTGGAAATTCATATCACGGGTGGCACGGAGGGTGGAATCCCGATCGCCATCGTGCCGTTCCAATGGGCCGGCTCCGGACCGGTGCCAGAGGACGTAAGCGCCGTTATCGCCAATGACCTGCGTGGTAGCGGTCGTTTCGAGCTCAAGCCGCAATCGGATTTTCTGGAAACGCCCCATCACGGCAGCGAAGTCAACTTCGAAAAATGGCGCGCCATCGGCGTGGACAATCTGGTCGTCGGTCGAGTCCACCCGACCGCGAACGGTTCTTATCTGGTGCAGTTCCAACTGTTCGATATTTACAAGCCCGGGTCCATGGCGCCGGATCGTCCCGCCTACAAGCTCAAGCAATTGGCAGGCTACAATTTGCCGACGCCCGCCAATCGGTTGCGCAGCACCGCTCATTTCATCAGTGATGTGATCTTCGAGGCGCTGACAGGCGTGCGCGGCGCGTTCAGTACTCGCATCGCATACATAACGGCGAGCGGCGCTGCCAAGGCGCGGCGTTACAACCTGATGGTCGCAGACTACGACGGTCACAACGAATTCCAGGTGGTCAGCTCCAGCCAGCCGATCATGTCGCCGTCCTGGTCGCCGGACGGCCGCAGTCTGGCATACGTATCGTTCGAAGGCGGACAGCCTGCCGTATACGTGCATGATCTGCAGACCGCCACCGCACGCAAAGTGGCGGCCTTCAAAGGCATCAACGGCGCGCCGGCGTGGTCACCCGACGGGCGGCAATTGGCGGTGACACTTTCCCGGGATGATCCCGGAAATCCCGAGATCTACGTGATCCAGATCGCGAACGGCAACATGAGGCGGATTACCTACAATCGTGCCATCGATACGGAACCCGCCTGGACGCCCGATGGCGCTAGTCTGTTGTTCACTTCCGATCGAAGCGGCGGCCCGCAGATTTATCAGGTCCCGGCTTCCGGCGGTCGTGCCGAACGCCTGACTTTTGAAGGAAACTACAACGCCCGACCGGAAGTCTCGCCGGATGGCAAGCTTGTGGCGATGGTGCATAGTAGCGGCGAAGGCTTTCAGATCGCTATCCTGGATCTCGGCGACCGCACGCTGCGCGTCGTATCGGAAGGGCCGTTGGACGAATCACCCACTTTCGCGCCCAACGGCAGCATGATTCTGTATGCCACCGCACACCGCGATCACGGCGAATTGGCCGCCGTCTCGGTGGACGGAAAGGTTCGGCAACGGCTGCGTGTGCAGCAGGGAGATGTCCGCGAACCGGCTTGGGGACCATTTACCGACAAATCGAAGGAGACGAAATGAACATCATTGGAAAGCTGATTTCGGTTGCAATGCTTGCGACCTTGCTCGCTGCTTGTGGCGGCACGGGTGGGACCAAGGCGCCCTCAGATATTTCGGTCGAAGACCGTTCCGGTCAGGAAGGAGTTCCGGGTGCGGAGGGTTCGACTGCGACGCCGTTGCCGGAGCAGGAAGGGGTGCAGGCCTACCCCATGACCGAGGACCCCTCCAATCCGCTGTCCAAACGGGTAATCTACTTCGATTACGACAAAAGCGAGATTCAGGACCAATATCGTCCTATCGTGCAGGCTCATGCGCAGTTTCTGGCGGCCAACCCCCGCGCCCATATCACCTTGGAGGGGCATACGGACGAACGGGGCTCGCGCGAGTACAATATCGCCCTGGGTGAGCGGCGCGCTGAAGCAGTCCGGCGCCTGATGTTGTTCATGGGCGCGGCCGATTCCCAGATTCAGACCGTGAGTTACGGCGAAGAACGCCCCGTCGCGACCGGCCATGACGAAAGTGCGTGGCAGCAGAACCGGCGTGTGGAAATCATTTACAAGAGGTAAAGGCATGGTTGGTAAGCGTTCGGCATGGGGCGGCGGGCTGTTGCTCGCCGCAGTGGCAGGGACGCCGATCGCTTGGTCCGCATCGCCACCTGTGGTTACGCCGCGCGTCGACGCGGGCGCAACGCCGGTTGAGCAGCGCATGGTGTTCCTGCTCGAGCGAGTCGAGCAACTGGAACGAGAGTTGCGTCAGTTGCGAGGCGATGCAGAGCAGACCAATCACCAGCTCGAGGAAGTCAAACGGCGACAGCGCGAGTTGTACCTGGACGTAGACCGGCGTCTACGGGAACTGGAGCTTGGGGCGAGCAACCGCACCACGCAAAGCTCCACTCCCGCGACGCCGCCTGCGGCCGGTGCCTCGGCATCCACGCCAGCTGCGGGGTCAGCACCGCAGGCCGCTTCGGCGGCGCCCAGCGCCGATGAACGGGCTGCCTATGAGGGCGCTTTCACTCTCCTGAAGGAAGGCCGCTACCCGCAGTCGATCGAGGCTCTGCAGAAGTTTCTCAAGGCCTATCCGCAAAGCGGATACGCCGACAATGCCCAGTATTGGTTGGGCGAGGCGAATTACGTATCACGGGAATACAAAACAGCCGCGGCAGAGTTTGAGAAAGTGGTGTCACAGTATCCGAACAGCAGCAAAGTGCCCGATGCAATGCTGAAGCTCGGGTTTACGCGCTACGAACTGCAGCAGTGGGGCGAGGCGCGCAAGGCCTTGGAGCAAGTGGTCTCGCAATTTCCCAATAGCACCGCCGCACGTTTGGCCGAAACCCGTTTGCAACGGATGCGCAAAGAGGGCCACTGACGGCCCGGCGTTCAACGCCGGGCAGCTGTTGTACAATAAGCGGATGAACGCCGGGGCCGCACCCAAAACCCAGCCCGCACGGCTGCGGATCACAGAAATCTTTTACTCGATTCAAGGCGAATCGCGCAGCGTCGGCCTGCCCACGGTTTTCGTGCGTCTGACTGGCTGCCCCCTGCGGTGTCGCTATTGCGATACCGCGTACGCTTTCCAGGGCGGGGACTGGTGGTCGCTCGACTCCATCGCCGCTGAGGTGTCCTCCTATGGCGCGCACCATGTCTGCGTAACCGGCGGTGAGCCGCTGGCGCAACCCGGCTGTACGCGATTACTGGCCGCACTATGCGACGCCGGATATGAAGTTTCCCTTGAAACCAGCGGCGCCATGGACCTGGCGGAGGTCGATCCGCGGGTGATCAAAGTCATGGATCTGAAGACCCCCGGCTCGGGCGAATCGGCACGCAATCGATACGAAAACCTGCAATGGCTCGGTACTCACGACCAAGTGAAGTTCGTCATCGCTGACCGGGACGATTTCGAGTGGGCACGGCAACAATTACGGCTGCTGCAGTTGAGCGGCCGCTGCGACGTGCTGTTTTCGCCCGTGGCCGATGAATTGCCTCCCGCCACCCTTGCCGGGTGGATTCTGGAAGATCGACTGCCGGTGCGTTTTCAGGTGCAGCTCCACAAACTGTTGTGGGGCGATGAACCCGGCCGCTGACCCATGATGAATAAACTGTTCTTGGCGACTCCGTTGAGATTGGCGGTTTCGACATGACCGGTGCGGCCGGCGATGCGGTGGTGCTGCTCTCCGGCGGGCTGGATTCCGCGACCGTGCTCGCGATTGCGCGGGAACAGGGTTATCGGTGCCACACACTCAGCTTACGTTACGGTCAGCGTCACGCTGCTGAGTTGCAGGCCGCTGAACGGGTTGCGCAAGCGTTGGGCGCAACCGAGCACAAGGTGGTCGAAATCGATCTCGGTAGCATCGGCGGTTCAGCGTTGACGGATCACGCCATAGAGGTTCCCACCGAGCCGGTCAGCGGCATACCGGTCACCTACGTCCCCGCGCGCAACACAGTATTTTTGGCGCTGGCACTCGGCTGGGCGGAAGTGCTTGGCGCCCGGGATTTGTTCATCGGCGTCAATGCGGTGGATTACTCCGGGTACCCGGACTGTCGTCCAGAATACATCGCCTGTTTCGAGCAGTTGGCGAAACTTGCTACTCGAGCGGGCGTGGAAGGGGCCCGATTTCAGGTGCATGCCCCGCTCATCGACTTGAGTAAAGCGGAAATCATTCGCCGAGGCGTCGACCTGGGCGTGGATTATTCGCTCACAGTTTCCTGCTATGCCGCGACTGACACAGGGGCAGCGTGCGGGCGATGCGATTCATGCCGTCTCCGCGCCGCCGGTTTCGCAGCCGCTGCTTTCCCCGACCCAACCCGCTACCGTTGATTTTCCCTGGCTTTCAAGTGTTTTTTGCTGGAATGACACTCTGACGGCGTTCGGCGTATAATCAGCCAGATTTGCTTCTTGAGCGGTCCGTCACGAAAGGTTCCAGCCATCTGCACCTTTCAGAATGAAGTCCGCCGATGAGTCCGGGGAACGCATTTAGAGGGCAATTGCCATGGTATTCGAAAGTTTTGGTCAAGCTTGGATGGTCATGTTGTGGTCGACTTTCGCCATCGCGCTGGTGTTGGGGGCGGTCGCCAATAAAACCAATTTCTGTACCATGGGTGCAGTATCCGATTGGGTAAACATGGGCGACACCGGTCGCTTCCGTGCATGGCTGCTGGCGATCGCAGTGGCGATGGTGGGAGTAGTGATTCTAGAGTATTCCGGCGTCATCAATGTCACCGATTCTTTCCCGCCGTACCGATCCAACACTTTCATCTGGGCGGAGAACCTGTTCGGTGGCGTGATGTTCGGCATTGGCATGACGCTCGCCAGCGGCTGCGGCAACAAAACGCTCATTCGCGTCGGTGGCGGCAATTTGAAATCCGTCATGGTCCTGCTGGTGATCGCGGTGATCGCCTATTTCATGGTGTATCCATTCCCGGGTACCGACAAAACGTTGATGTCAGAGCTTTTCCTTCCTTGGATGCAGGGACTGCGCGTGACCTTGCCCCGCAATCAGGATCTGGGCTCGCTGATTTCGCCCGATCACGCACTGATGGCCCGGACGGTTATCGGCGCCGTGGTGGCGCTGGGACTGTTTGCGTTCATTTTCCGTTCGCGTGATTTCCGCACCAGCTTCGACAACATTCTCGGCGGATTGATCGTCGGCCTGGCTGTAATCGGCGCCTGGTACGTGACCAGCACGGTGCAGGTGAAGGCGAATTTCTTCGGTGAACAGCAACTCGTTACTTTGGATAAGTACGTCGCCAATTGGAGTATGTATCAGGACGATTCGCTCGGAATGGGATCCGACGGGGACGCCGCCAAACCCGCCCCGGTCAAACCCGCCGAGGCCCGTTCGCTGAATACGCAATCGTTTACCTTCATCAACCCGATGGGTTACACCTTGCGTTACGGCATCAACGGCTTTCAAAAGCCTTACCTGACCTTCGGCGTGATGGCGCTTGCGGGCGTGATTGCCGGTTCCTTGCTGTGGTCCTTATTCACGCGAAGTTTTCGCTGGGAATGGTTCGCGTCGTTCCGTGACTTCGTGAACCATTTCATCGGTGCGGTGCTGATGGGATTTGGCGGCGTGCTGGGCCTGGGTTGCACCATCGGTCAGGGCGTAACCGGCGTGTCCGCGTTGGCGCTGGGCTCGTTCATCACCTTCGCCAGCATTGTGTGGGGCAGTGCGACGACCATGAAGGTCCAGTACTACCGAATGCTCCACGAAGACGCCAGCTTTGGTTCCGCACTGGTGACTTCTTTGGTGGATATGCATCTGCTTCCGAAAGGAATGCGAAAGCTGGAAGCGCTTTAATCTGTCACCTGAGCCTCGCGGCGGTCGTCGGCCGCGGGGCTTTGTGATTGGCCCTTAATATTGTATTATTCCGCACTTTGTCGGGCCGTTAGCTCAGTCGGTAGAGCATCGGACTTTTAATCCGCTGGTCGAAGGTTCGAATCCTTCACGGCCCACCAAATTCAAAGCCCATCCGTAGTGCGACTTCGTTTTGAGGAGGCATCTCCGGAACCCGCTTTAAGAGCAATAAAAAAGCCCCGCGCTGCGGGGCTTTTTTATTGCAGAACGCGATCTCGTTTCAGACGTCCGCAATTCCCGGGTTGTCATGGATGCCCTTGATCTGTGGGACATTGAGTTCCGAGATCTTGACGTTCTTGCGGTCGCGGCAATATTCCGCGACCAAGTCCCAAATCGGTTTCCCTTCCAAAGGTTGCGCGACGCTGGCCCATCCGGCAACGGGATAGGTTTTATTGGCGTCGATCGGGCTGCCGTCGAGTTGCATATCGGTGATGCGTTGCCCGATCTCTTTGGTCGGATCGATGGCATACTTCAGACCGCCCACCCGCACCATATCTCCGCCCTGTTGATAGTATGGATCCGTGTTGAACAGATTGTCCGCAACGTCCTCGAGGATCGTTTTGATCATCTCGCCGGACATTTCATTGCGGGTGACTACCGGATAGGTGAGGGCAGTTTGAGACATCACATGTTCGAATGTGATGGGTTGCCCAGGAAGCACGCTCACACCCCAGCGAAATCCCGGCGAGAACGAAATCGGCGTATCCTGCACCGCCATCAACGCATCGCAAATCAGCTGATCGAACGTACCGTTGAAGTTGCCGCGCCGGTAGAGCAGATCGTCGGTTACGGCCAATTGCTCTTCCAGGCGCTTTTTCATATTGAATTTTTCGCCGTTGTAGGACACATCCTGGTTGCGCATCTTCTCGATGTACGCCGTCATCGCCGGGTCTGGCTCGATGAAGTTCGAGAACACCGGTAACAAGCGATAGCGATAGTCGCGCACTTTCCCGTCCTTGACGTCGAAATCCAGGACGGCCAGGAACTTGCCGTTGGAGCCTGCGTTGGTGACCAGGCACTTGCCGCCGTTCGGAGTCGAGACTTCGACCGGCTGCGGGACCGCATCGTGCGTGTGGCCCCCCATAATGGCGTCAATGCCGTTGACTCGGCTGGCCATCTTCAGATCGACGTCCATGCCATTGTGCGAGAGCACGACCACCACCTGCGCGCCTTCCGAGCGGGCTTTGTCGACCATTTTCTGCATGCTGTCGTCGCGGATTCCGAATGACCAGTTCGGGATCAGGTAACGAGGGTTGGCGATGGGGGTATAGGGGAAAGATTGACCGATAATTGCGACCGGGACTCCCTTCATTTCCTTGATGACGTAGGGTGTGAAGACCTGCTCGCCCCAGTCGTTATCGACGACGTTTTGTGCGACGAAATCGATATGCCCGGCGAAATCCTTCTCGATGATTTCTTTGACACGATCAGCCCCGAACGTGAACTCCCAGTGGCCGGTCATGACATCCACGCCGAGCAGCTTCTGGGCATCGACCATGTCTTGAGCATTGGTCCATAGTCCGGTGCCGGAGCCGCCGCCCCAGGTGTCGCCGCCGTCGAGCAGAAGTGCTCCCGGGCGTTGATCGCGCATTGTTTTCACCAGGGTAGAGAGATGAGCGAAGCCTCCCAGCTTTCCGTACTTCTGTGCTGCCTCGACATAGTCCAGATAGGTGAATGCGTGCGCGCGCGGCGTATTGTCCTTAACGTCATAGAACTTCAGAAACTGTTCACCAACGATGTGCGGCGGCCTTCCGCGCATGTCGGCTACACCCAGGTTGATATTCGGCTCGCGGAAGTAAATCGGAAGCAATTGGCCGTGGCAGTCGGTGTAATGCAACAGCGAAACGTTCCCGAACGGGGGCAGCTCGTACAGATTACTCGGACCTTTTTGCGTCTTCGCACCTGCGCCTGGCTTGCTGACTGCTGACTCGCCCGCTTGCGAGCTCGTGCCGTAGGCGCTCAGGTTGAAGCCGGCGGCGCTGGCAATGGCCAACATCTGCAGGAACTCGCGACGGGACATATTCATCTTGTTCTACCTCCAGAGAAACTTGGATCTAGCGGCTGATTACTGGGCGCGCGCAGGACTCGGAAAGGGCTGCTGCGTGTCATCTAAGGGGTTGTGTAGGCAGTAATTTTATCCGCCTTTTATACTGGTTTTATCGGCCAATCATACCCGCTGCCCGGCCAAATTACTACCGACGATGGCGGTAACAGCGCGGGAGCCGGCACCACTCTGCTTACAAAAAAAAGCCCGATCCTTAGGACCGGGCCTTTTACGCTTAGTTCCTTTTTCGCTAAGAAAAAGAACTGTTGCGGTTGCGCCTTATTGCCGCAGCGAGGGCGCGTTCACTTCCTGACCATTGCTCATGTAAGTATGGAAATATTCCAGCGCCTTGTATTCATCGCCTTGCGCTTTGAACGGCTTCGCACGGACCTGTTTGTTGCAACCGCCATAACGACGATGCAAGGTGCCGAATCCACCCAACGCGCCACCGGATTTGCCGGCCCATTTCTTACGCCACACCGGGAAATGCGTAACCTGGCCCAAGGCCGGGCTCAGCAAATTGGCGCGCGCCATGTTGCCCGAATTGTAGACGTGGCAATCGGCACAGGAAAAATTCAATTGCCCACGCTTGGCATAGAAGAAATGCTTTCCGCGCTCATAGATCGCCAGCGCCCGGGGATCGTCGGGAATCTTGACGTTGATTTTGTTGCCCCGGGAGGTGTAGCCCATGTACGCGGAAATAGCGGCCAAGTCACCTTTCTTCCATTTCAGCGGCTTCTCGCCGTTTTTGACGCGGCAGTCGTTGATGGCGCCTTCCAGCGTCACGACTTCTCCGGTGTTCGCATCGAAGTGCGGATAGTTCTGGCGCACGCCGATACCGCCGTTCTGGAAGCAGCTGGCGTAAGTCTTACCATTGGCAAAGGGCTTGTTGAACAGCTTTTTGCCGATTTCGACGCCTTCCTCATACGGAGGTGCGAAAGCCTCGAAATCCTCCCAAGCTGCGCGACGGTCTTTATCAAGTGCATAAATACCGTTCTTGAAATCCTCGAATGGTACATTCGGGAATCGCTGCTTGAAGTACGCTCGGAATGCCGACAGGTCATCCTGCGGCGTGGCCTGGGCGATCATCGGCGCAGCGCCGATGACTCCCAGTGCAGTGGCAACGAGCAGAAGTTTCTTCATCTATTTTCTCCTCCAGTATCGCGGAAACCGATCGGAACTAGGCTTTGATCTCGAAGCTCTCGGACTCTTTCTCGCCCTTGTTGTCGACCCAGGAGATGGTGATCTTGTCACCGGCCTTGGCGCCCTTGAACTTGAAGAACAAGTAGGGGTTTTTGGAAACCGCCGGGCCCCACAGGCAGTCGAGCACATTCTTGCCGCTGTGATCGACCTTCAGCTCCTGGATGAAATGGGCCGGAATCGGCTTGCCGGTAGCCTTGTCTTTACGCAGACCCGTCTCCATCGGATGACTGATCAGCGCCTTGACCGTAGTGGTGTCGCCCTGTACCTGGGCACGTGCTTTGATACCTGACATTGTCGTGTCCTCTGTTCAATCCTTGCCGTTGACTTGCGCCTTGGCCCTTAACCGCCGCAGCCGCCAATGGTGACCTTCACTTCCCGGCTGGCGCTGTAGAGCTTGCCGCCGGAGCGCACCACCGCGATGATGTTGGAGGTCTTGGCCACCTTGATGCGGGTGCCCACGAAAGGCTCGGTGTTGGAGGCCAAGTTGAAGCTCGCCGCCAGCGGCGAGGCGTTCTTTTCGGCGAGAATGGAAATCGATTCCACGTTGGGTAGGCTCGAAGAGACCGTCACACCGACCACCGCGCCATTCTCGGCAATCGGCGGGGCTTTGATCTCGATGTCGTTGCTCTGGCTCGCATCGCCTTTGCCTGTCAATGCCTGCAGCGCCGCGTCCACGCTCTTGGCATCGAAAGCCTTCTCAGGCCACGCCGCCAACACCATCCGCGGCGTCAGCAGACCGGCACCGGCCGCTACACCGACCACGCTCGCAGCCAGCGTACCCCTCAGCAAGGTTCTGCGTTTGATATCACTCACGACTGCACTCTCCTATTAGTCGACATCTTTATTGATGGATCCGCCACCGGCGGATCCAATTCAGGTCCTCAAAGCGTGTAGATATATTCGACCACTTTGTCGATTTCATCCTTGCTGAGGATCTTGTTCTTGCCGAAAGGCGGCATTGCCGTTCCCGGATTGTTCTGGGTCGGATCAGCGATCTGCTGACGCAGCTTTTCTTTGTCCGGGAAGCGGGCCTTCATGGCGACCAGCGGTGGTCCGATATTGCCGGGCAGGCTACCGTCGTCGATCTGGTGGCATGCGAGGCAGTTGCCTTTCTTGCGGTCGAAAGCAATCTTTTTGCCTTGCTCGACGGGCGTCATGTTCTTATCACTGTCATCATCGGCCGCCAGAGCGCCCGTGGAGGCGAGTGCCATGCTGCCGAGCAGCGCGGCCACGGATGCTACGGTGGAGATCAACTTTGCGGTGTGCCGCATGATTTCCTCCTCGATACGTTACGTTTGGATGCTTTATGTTGGTGATCAGTCGGCGCAGAGCACCGATGTACACCTAAATTATTGAAGGCCGCTTCGCGGCAACCGGTGTAATTATTTTCACTGCATATCCGGAATTGAGCGCAGCTTGGCGACTAGCATACCCAAACAAGCACAGATCGCAAGAGGGAAAGGGGAAAAGCCCAGAATGTTAAGAATCGCTAATATAAAAGAATAATTGCGCGTCACTCGCGCTCGTCGGCGGCGATCCGTTTCAACTCCTGCAGTCGTGCTTCGATTTGTGACGCCTCGTAGAAATCGACGTCCTTAAGCTGGGAGGCGCGGGTGAGTTGATCGATCGCTGCGTGTGTCTGGCCATTGAGGAAATAGTATTCGGCCATGTTGCGATAGGCCTCGGCAAGGTGTCCCGACGCGCCGGCAGCTTGGGCATAGAGTTTAAACACAGCACCGTTGGGAGCGCTGCTGTTCATGTATTTGTGCAACACATCGCGTGCTTCTGCCGCTTTGTCGACGCTCAGCAGCGCTTCGGCGTAGAAATAACTCAGTGGATAATTGGCGGGATAGTTCAGTAAAGCGCGTCGAAATGTGTCCAGCGCTTGTTGATGGCGACCCCGCGCCATATCGATGCGTGCGCTCAATATAAGGTACGCGATCCGGTCCGGGTCGGTCTGCAACAGATGATCGGCCTGTTTGCGGGCTTCGTCCGCCTTACCCTCGGTCAGCAGCGCAAGCGCATCGCCGTATCGCGCTGCGGTCTGATCCTTTTCTCCTTTTTGCATCTCTTCCGAGAACAGCCGCTCGGCGGTCCGTGGATCTTTGTCGCCGAGCACGCGCAGGCGCGCGCGCATCAACTGGTAACTGGTCTGGTCGCGGGATTTCGGCGCGCCGAAGCTGTGCGCAAGACTGCGGGCTTCGGCGATACGCGTCGTGGTTACCGGGTGAGTGCTGAGAAATTCCGGTGGTCGTGTCCCATACAGACGCGAAGTGCGCTGCATGCGTTCGAAGAACGTGGCCATGCTGTCGGGGTCATAGCCAGCGGCGGCCATGGTCTGGATGCCCAGGCGATCGGCCTCCCGCTCGTTGGCTCGGGTGAAGTTGATCTGCATCTGAGCACTGGCTGCGACGCCACCGGCGATTGCGGCCTGTGCCATTTGGTCGCTATGCCCGCCGACCAGAATCGCGGCGAGCAGCGCGATGGCGGCGGCCATGCGGTAGTGCCCTGCCGCTTCATAGGTGCGTGCCATGTGGCGCTGCGTGACGTGCGTGATTTCGTGGGCCATCACCGCTGCGAGTTCGCTTTCGGATTCGGTCGTGAGAATCAAGCCCGAATTGACTCCGACGTAACCACCCGGCGCGGCGAAGGCGTTGATGCTGGAGTCGTGGACTATGAAGAACGTGAAGTGTTCGCTCGGCCGATCGCTGTGGGATACCAGCCTGTAGCCCAGCGAATCGATGTAACTCTGTAGCAGCGGGTCATCCATGATGAGCAATTCCTGATGTAACCGCCGCATTACGCTTTCACCGAGTGCGCGTTCCTGGTCCGGTGAGATCGCGGACCCTGACGGATCCCCGATATCCGGCAATTGGATTTCGGCGGCTGCCGTAGAGGAAATTCCCATGACAAGGGAAAGGAACAGGGCTACCAGGCGGCTCAACATGCTTTGGTGGGTGATCGTGGTTGCGAGCGGATTTGAAAGAGACGCGCTCGATAATACCGGATTCCAGAGTCAGAGCCAGGCGCAGATGTGAAAGTCCTGCGCGATTGAGTGCCCGCGCCCTCATCTATATAATAAAAAACTTATATACTAAGCATTGGCGTCGATGGCTGATCCGCAGGAGGCAAAGTGAACCCAATCCAGGAAATCGAACCGCAGGTTTTGGTGCAGTGGCTTGAAGAGGACAAGAAGTTTCGGTTAATCGACGTTCGGTCCGCGGGTGAGGTTGCGCAGGGCGTAATTCCGGGGGGAGAGCAACTGCCGTTGCACCTGCTGCCCCTCCGGGCGGATGAGTTGAACCGCAACCACGAAATCGTGCTCTATTGCCGCACTGGCGCGCGCTCCACTCAGGCGTGCATGTTCCTGTCGGAACGGGGATTCGACAGCGTCTATAATCTTCGGGGTGGCATTATGGGCTGGGCTCGCCAAGGTCTGCCAGTCGTCGAGAGCGTCGCGTAAGAGACTGAACCACAGTCGAAAAATTGCGAAATCCACGGCCGTTTGGTATGTGCCTGGGTGGTGTCGATGCGCTTGCGTTTCTGCCATAGTTGTCATATAAGTGTAGCGCTGAATTCTAATATCCGGAGCGGCTAATACGAACGCCGATATCACGGGTAAACACAAGCTAATATCGTTGAAGGGGAGCTGAGCAATGGCGAATTTCGATCAAGAACTGGATGCAAGCGGTCTGAATTGTCCGCTTCCGATCCTGCGCGCAAAAAAGACGCTGGCAGGGATGTCTTCCGGCCAGGTCCTGCACATCATCGCGACCGATCCCGGTTCGGTGAAGGACTTCGAAGCGTTCTCCAAGCAGACAGGTAACAACCTGATGGAGTCCCGCGAAGATGGTGGCAAATTCTATTTCTTGATCAAGAAAGCCTAAGTCATCACGCGGACGGTGCTCGGCACCGCTGAGCGGATGAGGGAGTCAATGTATGTCAGACGAAAAAAAGCTGGCAATTATCGCCACCAAAGGCACGCTCGACTGGGCGTATCCTCCGTTTATCCTCGCGTCGACCGCAGCGGCGTTGGGTTATGAAACCCAGATCTTCTTCACTTTCTACGGCCTGCAGTTGTTGAAGAAGAAATTGGCATTGAAGGTTTCGCCGCTCGGTAATCCGGGTATGCCGATGCCGATGGGTATGGACAAATGGTTTCCGGTGCTCGGGACTGCAATCCCAGGTATGGAATCCGTGATGACGGCGATGATGAAGTCGAAGATGAAGGCTAAGGGCGTCGCCAGCGTAGATGAGTTGCGCGGCCTTTGCCTGGAGGCGGACGTGAAAATGATCGCGTGTCAGATGACAGTCGATTTATTCGACATGAATCCTTCGGCATTCATCGACGGTATCGAATATGGTGGTGCCGCTACATTCTTTGAGTTTGCCGGCGAGTCCGATATCTGCTTGTATATCTGAGACGACATCAAGTCACGGATTGAAGGGGCCGCGCCAGCATGCTGGCGCGGCCTTTTTCGTGTCGCCGGTGAATTTCAATTCAATCGAACATCATTCTTACTTGGGCACTGAAGATGTCAACGGCCAGGTCGAAGCTTCCGTTCAGCGTCGCCCCGGTCGTGTTCGTGTTGTTGATCGGGCTGTCGTTCACGAATAAGTGCGCGTAGCCGAGATCGACCTTGGTGTGGTCCGAAACGCGGTAGCTCGCGCCCAGTGCCAGCCAACGCCGGTTGTTTCCCGGGATGCGAGGGGTGCGCAGTTGTGCCGACGGCACGGGCGTCTCGTCATAGGCGAACCCGGTGCGTAAGGTCCAACGATCGTCGTAGCGGTAGCTGAGTCCAAGGGAATATCGGAAGCTGTTGTCCCACTGCTCGGGTGTGACGAGATCGCCTTGCGGATTGTTTTTGAACTTCACCCGCAGTTCATCGAACCGATCCCAGCGCGTCCAGGTAACATCCCCCATTACCGCCAAGCGGGGATCCAGCTCGTGATAAGCGCTCACCGACAGCGTTTCCGGCAGTGTAATATCTGCGCTGATGGCGTCGTCGACAAAGATGCCGAGATTGCTCAAACCAGTCGGCGTATTGGTGAAGTCGGCTCTTCCCTCAAGCTTGTGATCCACCTTCGAGCGGTAGGCTACGCCGACACGTGTCGCGTCGGTGAATTGGTACAGCAAGCCGATGTTGAAGCCGAGACTCCAGTCATCGCCATTCAGGTTCACCTTGCCGTCGCGCGAGGTCGGTAGACCGGCGCAAGTAGCCGCGCTTGCGGCGACTGTGGGATTGCTGCTTTTGGCGTACGCGCCGCAGACCGTTGCGAAATCGATTGCGTTGCTGAGTTCGGGCACATCGGCGTACTGCACGTTGATTCCGGCACCCAAGGACAGATGCTCGGACACTTTCCAGGACAGCGACGGGTTGATATTGATGGTGAGCACTTCGGATTTCAGTGCATGGTAGCGGCCTTCCCAGCCCTCGTTGTAGTCCGTCGCCAGGCCGAACGGCGCGTTTACGCCGAGACCGAAGCTGAAGTCGGAATTCAAACGCCGCACATAGTAAAAATTCGGAATGTACCCGGTGACGCCGGCCTCGCCGCCATCTCCGCCAGTCAATGGTACGACCCCACCGATTTTGGACGTGCCATCGCCGTGGAACCGGCTGTAGGGCGAGATTACATGCAGACCCAAATTGTATTCAGAGTCCCCCAACCTCGACATGCCAGCCGGGTTGAAATACACCGTACTCGCATCTTCGGCGCTCGCGGCACCGCCGGCGAACGCGCTGCCAAGGCCGGTGACACTTTGTTCGATAATAGCGAAGCCCGCGCCATGTGCATGTGCCCCCAAGAGCATCGCAGTTCCCGCGACGACTGTAGTCAGGGATGGATTTCTTTTCGTCATTCCGCTTAACCCCCATTGTTGTGCGCAAGCTACTTTAAAGTGGCTGCCGCCGATTGCAAAGCAATACGCTGCCAGGCAAGGCCTATATCGGCACCGTCGGCCGATATTGGATTTTTTGCGTTCGCACGCTGCCGCTTTTGCACATGCAAATCGTATTAGCAATAAACCATATAAACGTATTGACATATTGCAGGATGCCTGCAACGATAGTTTTATCCCACTCAGGGGTGTGGCATTCCAACAACAATTATTGTGGCAGTCTGCAACCTTGCCTCGCGGCTGCCGGACTGGAGGATTCAAGCTATGAGATCGACGTTCAAGCACTCTCTGCTTGCGATAGCGGTCGCCGTGGTCGTGGCGCCGACGGCGGCAAACGCTACAAACGGTTATTTCGCACACGGTTACGGCACGAAAGACAAAGGCATGGCCGGCGCAGGTGTGGCACTACCCCAGGATGCGATGGCGGCAGCCACCAATCCCGCTGGGATGGTCTGGGTTGGAAAGCGGTTCGATCTGGGCGCGGCAGTATTTAGCCCGCGGCGGCAATACACGGTAAGCGGCAATCCTTCACCGCCGCCAGCATTTGGTCTGGCGCCTGGAACCGTCAAAAGTGACAAAAATTATTTCTTGATTCCGCATTTCGCAGCCAACTGGATGTTGAATGCCGACAGTTCCTTCGGTGTAGCGATGTATGGCAACGGCGGTATGAATACCGATTACCCCGCCAGCGCCAACGGCGGTATGGGCAGCTATTACGGCGGCCGGGCGGGTGTGGACCTGATGCAGTTGTTCATCACGCCGACCTATTCGCGCAAGTTCAACAACAGCGCCTCATGGGGCGTTGGTCTGGTGTTGGCAGGCCAAACGTTCCAGGCACGCGGCTTAAGTGCGTTTGGACCTTACTCGAGTGACTCCAGCAACTTGACGGATAACGGCCATGACACGTCCTACGGTGCAGGTTTGCGGCTTGGAATCCAGGGTGATGTGGCACCCGGATTGACGCTGGGTGCTGCTTACACCTCTAAAATCAAAATGAGCGAATTCGACAAATACCAGGGTTTGTTCGCTGAGCAAGGCGATTTCGATATACCTGCCAGCGCCACTATTGGCCTGGCATGGCATGCCACCCAGGATTCGGCATTGACCTTCGACATCCAGCGGATCTGGTACAGCAATGTCCGTTCTATTGCAAATCCCTTGCTTCCGAATCTGCAAACGGCACAATTGGGCAACGACAACGGCGCCGGTTTTGGGTGGGAGGACATGACCATCTACAAGCTCGGTTATCAATGGAAAACCGGTAGTGACTGGACCTGGCGCGTAGGCGTGAGCCACGGTAATCAGCCGATTCCGGACAGCGAAGTTTTGTTCAATATCCTGGCCCCGGCCGTGATGGAAAATCACGTTACGTTCGGTTTTACCAAGGAAATGAGCAAGAACAACGAACTCAGCATGGCGTTCATGTATGCGCCCACCAAGAAGGTCTCCGGACCGAATCCGCTGAGTCCGGGTCAGAACATCGAACTGGAAATGAAGCAATACGAAATCGAGGCGAGCTGGGCTTGGAAGTTCTGATCGGTCCCAGCGTGCGTTTCGATTCATAAGGTAATGCCAAAAAGGGCCATGTTCGCATGGCCCTTTTTTTTGCGCATCGACGCAGCGGTGCAACGCCGCGCGTCGTCTTATAGCGATGAGGAGACTTCCCATGCGTGTTCCACCTGTTCTTGCGGCCTTACGTGTTTTTCTGTTGATCGTCGTGGCGTTATTCGCCGCCTCGGGCTATGCCAATGCCGAGGGCGACCTCAAGCCTTACATCTTGGTATCCGACGCAGCGGGCGATCCGGCAAAGGTGTTAACGGACACCCGCGACAAACTCACTGAGGCGGGATTCGAGATCGCCGGCGAGTACTCGCCGTACGACGGTGCGACGATTCTTGCCGTGACCTCGCCCGCTTTGAAAGCTGCCGCGTCGAAAACCGATCACGGTGGGTTCGGGGCTGTGCAGAGAGTTGCGGTCACAAAGGTGGGGGACAACGTTCAACTTGCCTATACCAACCCGCGCTACATGGCCAATGCCTATCGCATGCAAGGTGACCTATCCAATGTCGCCGATCATTTGGAAAAAGCGCTCGGCAGCGGAACACCGTTTGGAGCAGAAGGCTTGAGCAAGGAGAAATTGCGCAAGTATCACTACATGTTCATGCGCCCTTACTTTGATGACGTCGATGAACTGGGTAGCTTCGGTAGTCACGAAGAAGCCTTGAAAGTGGTGGAAAACGGATTGCGCAAGCAGGATGGAGGCGTTGCAAAGGTCTACCGAGTCGATCTGTCCGGTAAGCCCGAATCGCTATTCGGGGTGCATCTTACGGACGGTTGCAGTGGCGATGCCTTTATCATGGACAAAATCGATTTCGGCAAAAACAAATCAACGCCCCATCTGCCGTATGAAGTACTCGTTTCCGGCAACAAGGTGCTCGCGTTGCCCGCCGATTTCCGGATCGCCATCAGCTTCCCCGACTTGAGCATGGTCGGGAACAATAGCTTCTTTTCGATCATGTGTGCTCCAGGAGCTGTGCGTACGGCGTTACAGAACATGGTCAACGGTAAGCCGGCCGGTGCAGAATAGGGCAGCGTCGCGTTGTTTACATTGATTAGTCTGAATTTCAGAAGTGCTACCAAAAACGACCCCATGAGGGAGATGTCATGAATCGACTATTGAACACGTTCGCCGCATTGCTGGTGACATGTATGCTGACGTCGGCACTCGTTGCCGCAGGCAACGTGCGTGCCGATGAAATGCTGCGTCCTTACGTCTTGGCTGCGCGCAAGTCGGGCGATCTGGCAACGGTGGTGAGTAATACCAAGGATACGTTGAAAAGTCATGGCTTCGAGACGGTTGGTGAATATGCGCCCTACGAGAAGGCCTACGTGATCGCGGTAACGAGTCCGGAACTCAAGCAGGCTGCGGCGCGTACGGATATGGGCGGTTTAGGCGCCGTGCAACGGGTCACGGCGACGGTGGTGGGAAACGAAGTTCAGGTGGCATACACCAATCCCCGATACATGGCCAATGTATACCGCATGCAAGGTGACTTGAGCGATGTGGCCCAAAAGCTGCAGGAAGCGCTGGGGAACGAAGAGACATTCGGGGCTCAAGGCAGAAGCGCGGACGAGTTGCGCAACTATCACTACAAGATGTTCATGCCGTATTTCGATGAGCCATGGAAACTAGGTTCGTTTCCAAATCAGCGGGCGGCAGTGAAGGAAGTGGAAGCCAATCTCGCCAAAGGCGTCGATGGCACGTCTGAGGTCTACCGCGTGGATCTGCCGAAATCCGACCAGACATTGATCGGTGTCGGAATGACGAAGGGCTGCGGCGGGGACAAGTCCGTCATGGACACGATCAATGCCGACGCCAAATTGAAATCGACGCCTCACCTTCCCTACGAGATACTGATTTCCAAAGGAGAGGTAATGGCCTTGCACGCCAAGTTCAGGATCGCCCAAAGCTTTCCGGATTTGACCATGTTGGGCAAGGGCAGCTTCTGGGACATCAAATGTGCGCCGGATTCGATTCACGATGCGTTACGCGCCGTGGCGGGTAACCAGCAATCCAGTGAATTTTGAGTCCGCAAAATGAAAAGCCCCGCAAATGCGGGGCTTTTGCACCGGCGATCAATAGAGGCCACTAGATACGGAACTGACCGACCAATCCTTCGAGCCGATTGGCGAGTTCCGAGAGTTCCGAGCTCGAACGGGCGGTCTGTTCCGCGCCGGTGGCGCTCTGTTCGCTGATTTGATGGATCGATTCCACGTTGCGATTGATCTCCTCCGCCGTCAGACTCTGTTCTTCGGCGGCGCTGGCGATCTGGGTGGTCATGTTGGTGATCGTCGAGACCATTTGCAGGATCGATTGAAGGGAAGTTCCGGCTTGCTCGACCTGGGAAACGCTGTCGCGCGCCGCGGACTGGCCGCGGTCCATGGCCGTGACCGCGTCGTTGGTGCCGCTCTGAACCGTTTCGATCATCTCCCTGATTTCCAGGGTCGACTCGTGGGTCCGGGAGGCGAGGGTGCGTACCTCGTCTGCGACAACCGCAAAGCCGCGGCCCTGTTCGCCGGCCCGGGCGGCCTCGATGGCGGCATTCAGGGCCAGCAAGTTGGTCTGCTCCGCAATGCCATTGATTACGTCCAAGACGCTGCCGATTTTCTCGCTGCTCTCCTCGAGCCGCGCAATGACGGCAGCAGCCGATTCCACTTCGTCGGAAAGTTTCCGGATGCTGGACACCGTGGCGGACACGACTTTCTGACCCGTCTCCGCCTCGGCCTGACCCTTTTCTGCAGCTTGTGCCGCTTCGGAAACATTGCGTGCTACTTCCTGCACAGTCGCCGTCATTTCATTCATGGCGGTCGCCACCTGCGTGGTCTGGGAGCGCTGTTGTTCTGACTGCCCTGACAGCTCGGCGGAAAAACGGGTGAGTTCGCCGGATTCGGCACCGAGCTGACGTACCTCGGTGGCGACGGTATCGATCATGTTACGCAACGATTCCACGAATGCATTGACCGCGGTACGGAGCTTGCCGATTTCGTCCTGACTGGTGACCGGCAGCTTCACGGTAAGGTCGCCGTGACCGGCGGCCAGTGTTTCGATCAGCTTGGTGGTCTCGCGCGTGGGACGTACCACTTGCGAACGGAACAGATACATCAGAATCGCGGAAAGAATCGCGGCGATCGCCAGCATGTCGACAACCATGATGACGTAAAAACGATCCAGCGAGTTCTCGCCTGCGGCATCGACTTTCTTAACCGCGGCTGCGATCCGATCGTTGCTCGTCTTGATGCCGGACGCGACCGATTCGGTGGACATCCCGATCAACACATAACCCAACGTGTCGCCGTCCGATACGATCGGATAGCGTTTCTCCAGGATTTCCACGCCTTCCGGTTTTTTGTAGGGCGTGAACGGGCTGCCGTCAGGTTTCAAATACGCCGAATAGGCTACATCTTTGTCCTTGGCGGCCTGCGCCTGAAACGACGTCAGGGAGGCGAAATCATAGGACAAAATAAAATCGGCCGCGGTCTTGGCCATGAAACTGCCGATAATGTCAGCTTTTGATGCCAGGGCGCTGGTGGCCGCTTCGCGGGCGCTCTGTTGCTCCGCAGTCAGCGCTTGGCGGGAAATGCCGGTTTGCTCGCTACTGGCGCGCTTGGTTTCATTGACGACGAACATCGCGCCGATGGTCATGGCAACGAGGGCCCCTGCGACCACCGGCGGAATGAATTTAGCCGACAAACTCAGACTACGCATTGAACTGAACATGATTGTGAACCCTCTCCCCGAATGGTGGTGGCCGGTCCTTGGCCTGTGCGCTTCGCAGCTCGCTGTCCCAGTGGTCAATAATCTTCGCCGATGGCGAACTTGGTAATTTCACGAACTTTGGCAAAATCGCCGTCTGTGACCTTGTAGAAATCGGTGACCTTGGCCGCCTTCAGGACCTCAGCACCGCCCGGGGCTCCTTTCAGTGACGTCATGATGGACTGAATCTTGGCGGCCTTGTCTTCCGGCATGTCGCCTTTGACGGCCCAGCACAGATGGGTGAACGGCTCACTCTCGGCCAGCAGCTTCATTTGTGTGACGTCGATTTTGCTGGCGACGCCTTTGGTCTTCAGGATGATGTTGCCGGAGCCGGCGGCGTCGGCGGCTTTATTGAACACGCCGATCACGGCGCTCGGGGGATTCTTGGCGAATTCCACCTTGTAATCCTTGCCGGCTTCGAGCCCTGCCTTTTTGAGAATGGCCGTCGGTGCGATATAGCTGCCCATCGCCTTCGGGCCGCCGCCGAACAGGATCGTTTTACCCTTCAGATCCCCGATCGCGTTGATGCCGCTGTCGGCGCGCACGGACAATGCCCCAGCGATGGTGCGCTTGCCCTGTTCTTCATTGGCGACGATGACCTTGTAGCCGTTCTCTTTATGGCTCTTGATATAGTGATACTGGTTGTAGTGCACCAGGTCGTATTTGCCGGCGCTGACCCCTTTCCAAAAGTCCTTGAAGTCTTTCGCAACCACCAGCTCGACTTTTTCGCCGAGCTGCTTACTCAATTCTTCTGCCAGAGGTTTGAATGACTGGTGGGTCGCTGCCACCGGGCGGCGCGGAAACACGCCCAGTTTGAGGTCGGCCATGGCCGGCAGAGAGCCTAGAAACATGACGCCGGCGGCAACAGCGGCGGCAACGCGGGGCTTCAGGGACATTTCGTCCTCCTGTGAATCAACACGAGTAGTGGGTAAAAAGGCCCTTATTGGGCGCGCACATATGCTAGCGGTTGACCTTTCACGGACTTTAGGGGTGGGCGCTCCCGCGGGCTTTATCGTGTCCGCGAAGCAAGCGGTGGCATTAAAGCTTATTTGCGCTAGGCCGATACCCGAGACAAATATCGGGGATCCGCTGGTTGCTCGCCGGCCAGGAAGGGGTTCCGTGACTCGGACTTTTGCTCGGGGGCTGAGCGTAAATGGGAATTGGGGGAAATAAGGACGATGGACATGCGTGATCAATTCCGGTCGCTGGGCAAGCCCAGTATTCTCAAGAATCTGTTGCTGACGTTTGTGGCCTTCGGGGTGGTGGTGGGTGCGCTGTTCCCGGTCTTCGCCGATCAATTCGTCGACTTTCACGACGGCATGGAGGGCTGGTTCATCGGTAGCTGCCTGGTGGCGGGGGTGCTGATGGGCGTGAGCAACTTCTATCTGCTGAACTTTGTGCTGCTGCGCAAGCTGCGCCGTCTGGCAGATGTGGCCGATGCGATCGGCAACAAGGACGTTTCACATAAATGCACGCTGGTGAGCCATGACATGATCGGCATCATCATCGATAGCATCAATCGCATGGCGGAGAACCTGCGCAAAACGATCGCCGAAATTTCGGACTCGTCGAAGCAATTGTCGGAGTCGTCCGCCCGCATGTCGGCCAT
Source organism: uncultured Gammaproteobacteria bacterium (assembly GCA_963773585.1). Classification (GTDB taxonomy): domain Bacteria; phylum Pseudomonadota; class Gammaproteobacteria; order JASBUN01; family JASBUN01; genus CAVXJN01. The sequence goes on along the minus strand of CAVZBR010000006.1, from coordinate 417,166 downwards.
TACCGACGAAACCGATCGCTGTATGCGTACTCAGCAGAGCGAAATCGAGCAGGTGGCAGCGGCGATGAACGAAATGACCGCGACAGTTCGGGAGGCCGCGCGCAACGCCGAAGAGGCGGCGAGCGCCACGGAAGAAGCCGAACGGGAAGCGCGCAACGGCGCGCTGATCGCCACCGAAGCGCTGGGCGGAATCGATGCGCTGGTGGGGAAAGTCGAGGAAGTGGCGCGGGGCTTGGAAGAGTTGCGCGCCGACACTGACAATATCGGCGTGGTGCTGGACGTGATCCGTGGCATTGCCGAGCAGACCAACCTGTTGGCACTCAACGCCGCTATCGAAGCGGCCCGCGCCGGCGAGCAAGGCCGCGGCTTCGCCGTGGTGGCAGACGAAGTACGTACGCTGGCGAGTCGCACCCAGCAATCGACCGAAGAGATCCACAAGATGATCGAGGGACTGCAGTCCAAGGCGGGTGTGGCGGTCAAGGCGATGGAAGAGACCCGCGCCAGGGCCCAGGGTGGTGTCGATCAGGTCGAAAAAGCGGCTGAGTCTCTGGCGGAAATCTCCGGGACCGTGCAGAGCATCAACAGCCGCAACGCGCACATTGCGAGCGCCGTGGAACAGCAGGGCGCTGTCGCCGAAGAGATCAACAGCAACATCGTTTCCATCAGTCAGAGTAGTGAACAGACCGCGGCGGGCGCACAGCAAACCGCGTCCGCGAGTGAACAGTTGAACGAACTGTCGCGTCGTTTGGAAGGAATGCTGGCCGGCTTCAAGATCTGACTCGGTGTCGGCCTGTCGTTATCCGGCCGGCCATGAACTTCTGCAGCGATCAACTCTCGGCGTAGCACCGCACAATCTGATCGCGTAACGCGCGATCCAGCGTCTCCCAGTTCGGTTGACTTTTGGCAAAGGCCAGCCGCGCGGCGGTCTCATTCCCCACCTGAAAGCTGTGCGCCAACCCCGAGAGATTTCCGCGGCCGAGAAAAAAGCGGGCTAGCCATCCCCAACCATGGGCGCGCCGAAACCGGGTCTCCGCGCCTCCCAGGTCCAAGCCCAACGCAATCGCCGGCGCGTGATTGCACGCGGCATAATCGCGCACCGGTCCGATGACATCGAACAGCAGCGCTTTCTGGTAGAAGCGCCCCTGGCGTGGATGAACCGTGATACACAGGCGATCAACCGCGAACCGATACCGGCACAGAGCATAGATGCCACGGTACAGGCCGAGCAGCACCTTTGCGTCGCCGCGTCTGCGGGTGGCGAGACAGGAGATTTCCGCGAGGCGTTCGCCGGCTTGGCGCAGGACTTGCGTTTCGGCAGGGTAGGTGGTTTCCAGCGGCAATCCCAATGGTCCGTCGAGTATCAGACTGGCGGTCCCGACCACCGTACCTTTGACGCTTGCGATCAACGTATGGGTGGTGGGTACACAGCAATGGCTCACGAAGCGCACCGCCCCGCCGGGTTTGGCATAGCCGCTTCTCAGATATTGGGCCTGAACCAGTGCGTACGCGCCTTCGATCTGGTGCCTGTCGATCGCCAGACTCAGGTCGATGTGGCCTTTGCGCCGACGCCGGTCGGCGGAAGTAGATGTGCGCAGGCGCGGCGCCGTTTGGCGCCTGCCTATGCGGAGTGCAGCGCGCAGTCCTTTGAACCCCATGAACGTTTCCCCCGGCTATCCCAAGCACCATTGGTTCAGCTCTCGTAGCGGCGGGACGAAGGTACAAATTGAAGGGGAATTTACCGAAGCGTGATGTATGCACGAATTGATTTAAATATCAGTGATCTCTAATATTAACTGATCTGCTATCCTTCGGTTCGCGATCTTTTCCGGAGAATGAGTATGCTCAAATCGCGCCTGCTGCTCGCGGCGTCCGCGCTGTTCTGCTGTGCTGTGTTCGCCGCGCCCAGCGATCAGTCCGCCGCCCTGGATACGGTCAGGGTCGAAAAATCGAAGATCCCGGAAGAAAGGGTATTCGACGGCGTGGTGGAAGCGGTTAACCGCGCCACCGTTTCGGCGCAAACCAGCGGTCGAATCGTGGAAGTCAATTTTGATGTGGATGATTACGTCAACAAAAACGACGTCATTATCCGCTTTCGCGACACCGAACAACGTGCGCAATTAGAAGCGGCAAAAGCCAACGAGCGCGAAGCGCAGGCCCATCTCGATCAGGCTCAGCGCAATTACGAGCGCACCAAGAGTATTTATGAGCGCAAGCTGGTGGCAAAGTCCGCGCTCGACGAAGCCAGCGCGCAACTCAACGCCGCCCGCGCGCGGGTGAAAGCGACCAATGCCCAGGTCGAGCAGGCGCAGGAACAACTCGACCACACGGTGGTGCGCGCACCCTACAGCGGCATCGTCCTGGAACGTCATGTCGAAGTAGGGGAAACCGCGAATCCGGGGCAGGCGCTGATGACCGGTGTTTCACTGGAGCAGCTTCGGGTCCTGGTGCAGTTACCGCAAAGCTTCATCGGCACCATCCGTAACAATGGCCGCGCGAGCCTTGTACGTGCGGACGGGCACAGGCTGACGGCGGAGAAGTTGACGGTATTTCCCTATGCCGATACCGCCTCGCACACGTTCAAGGTCCGGGTGCGCCTGCCCTCGGGTACGCAGGGGCTGTTTCCCGGGATGTTGGTGAAGATCGCTTTCGTGGTGGGAGAAGACAAGCGGTTGCTGGTGCCAACCGAAGCTTTGGTCCATCGCAGTGAAGTCACCGGCCTTTATGTACTCGCCGATGACGGGCGGGTGGGATTCCGTCAAGTTCGGATCGGGCCCAAGTACGATGACCGCGTCGAGGTATTGTCCGGCCTGCAGGAAGGCGAACGTGTAGCATTGGACCCGATTCGTGCAGGTGTCGTGCTCAAGGCGCAACGGGCGCCGAGCGCCTCCTAGCGTATTCGGAGTTCCGATTACGAATTGCAAAATCGCCTGCGCACGCCGCGCGCCCTGTCAAACGGTACGGCTGGTCCAGATCACTAACAACAACTACGGCTCATCCGAGCCACCATCGAAGACGGTGTACAGATGGCAGAACGGTTAGGTTTCTCCGGCGCAATCGCAAAAAAGTTTCTTCACTCGGAAATCACCCCTCTTCTCGCGCTGGTGGGCGTGCTTTTGGGGGTGTTCGCCGTTCTGGTGACACCGCGCGAGGAAGAGCCGCAGATCGATGTCACGTTCGCCAACGTTCTGATCCCTTTTCCCGCTGCGGAAGCCCAAGAGGTCGAGCATCTGATCAGCACGCCCGCTGAACAGATCCTGTCCGAGATCGACGGCGTCAAGCATGTGTATTCGGTTTCACGCCGGGGCATGGCGGTGCTGACGGTGCAGTTCGAGGTAGGTGAAAACCGCGATCAGGCGATACTGAGGCTGTACAACGCCATCTACTCCAATCAGGACTGGTTGCCATCCGGGCTTGGCGTTGGCCAGCCGATCATCAAGCCCATGGGCATTGACGATGTACCCATTGTGGCGCTCACATTATGGTCCGACCAGGCACGGTACGGCGCCTTCGAGTTGCAGAAAGTTGCGCACGCCATCGAAGCCGAACTCAAGCGTGTCCCCGGCACGCGGGATATTTATACCATCGGAGGACCGAAGCGCGTCGCGCACGTGCTGTTCGATGCCCAGCGCATGGCCGGATACAATATCGCGCTCGGTGATCTGAGGACCGCGTTGCGGGCCGCCAACGCATCCACCGACGCCGGCGCATTGGTGGCGGACAACCGCGAGACGCCGGTTCAAGCCGGGTCTTTCTTGAGCGATGTGCGCGACATCGGCGCGTTGGTGGTCGGCATGCACCACGGCGCACCGGTATATTTGCGCGATGTCGCGGAGGTTCAGGAACAGCCCGATCAACCGCAGCATTACGCGTGGTTTGGTACAGGGCCCGGGAGTGATCTGCCGCAACAGTTGCGCGGTGAACATCCAGCCGTGACAGTCGCCGTGGCCAAAAAGCCCGGCACCAACGCGGTGGAGATCGCGGACCAGGTGATTGAACGCTTTCAGCAGCTGAAGGGGACATTCGTTCCTGACGGCGTGCATGCGACAGTTACGCGCAACTATGGGAAGACGGCCAACCAGAAAGCGCAGACGCTGATCGGTAAATTGATTTTCGCCACGTCGTTCGTCGTCTTGCTGGTGCTGGTGGCACTGGGTTGGCGGGAAGCGATCATTGTCGGCACTGCAGTCGTTATCACGCTTGCAATCACATTGTTCGCGTCTTGGGCCTGGGGTTTTACCCTCAACCGCGTTTCCCTGTTCGCGCTGATCTTCTCCATCGGTATTTTGGTGGACGATGCTATCGTGGTGGTTGAGAACATTCACCGGCACATTCAGATGGGCGGTCGTAGCTTGTCGGAAGCGATTCCCATAGCCGTGGATGAAGTGGGGGGACCCACCATCCTGGCGACTTTCACGGTGATCGCGGCGCTGCTGCCAATGGCCTTCGTTACCGGACTCATGGGCCCGTACATGAGTCCGATTCCCATCAATGCCAGTATCGGCATGCTGATATCCTTGGCGGTCGCGATCATAGTCACGCCGTGGTTGACGTTCAAAGTTCTATCGCGGCGCGCGCGGCAGCCGGAGGGCCATCACGATGGTCCATCCGACCGCATGTACCGTTGGTTTCAGCGCTTGGTGGGGCCGTTTCTTCGCGGGCGTGAAGGCGCGGGCAAGCGACGGCTGCTGGGTATCGTGATCATCGTGCTGATCGCCGCTTCGGTTGGGTTGGCTGTGGCGAAGCTGGTGGTGATGAAGATGCTGCCGTTCGACAACAAGTCTGAATTCCAAGTGGTCGTGGATATGCCAGAAGGCACCAGCCTGGAACAAACGGCGCGAGTGCTCGGCGAGCTGGGCCAATATCTGGCGACCGTTCCGCAGGTGACCGACTACCAGGTGTACGCAGGGACCGCTTCGCCGATCAATTTCAACGGCCTGGTGCGCCAGTACTATCTGCGCGCGGGCGCTAATGTCGGCGACATCCAGGTGAATCTGAGCGACAAAAGCCACCGTCATGAGCAAAGTCACGAAATCGCATTGGGAGTGCGCGGACCACTGCAGAAGATCGGCGCGCGTTTCAACGCCAATGTCAAAGTCGTTGAGGTCCCACCCGGTCCGCCGGTGATGTCACCGCTGGTGGCCGAAATCTATGGCTTGGACTATGACGGCCAGATCCGGGTCGCAAAACAAGTGCGTTCGGTATTCGAACGGACGGCTGACATCATCGATATCGATGATTCGGTCGAAGATCAAAGCCCGCGCCTGGTGGTGGCGGTGGACCGCCAAAAGGCGGCCACACTGGGTGTGAGCCAGCAGGAGGTCAGCGCCGCGCTGGCGACGGCTTTGGGCGGGGAGGACGTCAGTTATTTGCATGCCGAGCAGGTGAAGTACCCGGTTCCGATCCGCCTTGAGCTGCCGGTCGCCGACAAGGCGCGGCTCGCGTCAGTCCTGGCGATCAAAGTGCGCTCCCGCAGCGGCGCGTTGGTGCCCATGTCCGAAATCGCGCAAGTGGTGGACAGCCGTCGCGAGCACAGCATCAATCACAAGGATCTGCTGCCTGTGGTCTTCGTCACCGGCGACATGGCCGGCGAACTGGACAGTCCGCTTTATGGCATGTTCGAAATCTATGCTGCGCTGTCCGATTCGAGCGCGGAGGGGGGTGCAGCGTTGCAGCAGTACCTGATCAATCCGCCCGAAAACCCTTATCAATACAGTCTGAAGTGGGACGGCGAATGGCAAATCACCTACGAAACCTTTCGTGACATGGGAATTGCCTATTCGGTGGGCCTGATCCTGATCTATTTGCTGGTCGTGGCCCAGTTCCGTTCCTACCTGGTACCGTTGATTATCATGGCGCCGATTCCACTCACGGTAATCGGTGTAATGCCTGGGCATGCCCTCCTGGGCGCCAAGTTCACTGCCACCTCGATGATCGGCATGATTGCCTTGGCGGGGATCATCGTCCGCAACTCGATCCTGCTGGTGGATTTCATCAACGAAGAGGTCCGCCGCGGTATGGACTTCGAGGAAGCTGTCATTCGATCCGGTGCGGTGCGTGCCAAACCCATTGTCTTGACCGGTTTGGCGGCCATGCTAGGGGCGCTGTTCATTCTCGACGACCCAATTTTCAGCGGTCTTGCGATCGCCCTGATATTCGGCATTCTGGTGTCCACGGTGTTGACGCTGCTGGTGATCCCGGTGCTGTATTACGCGTTCATGCGCAACCGCACCGAACAGATCCGGGAGCGTGGGTAAGCGGCTATCTTAGTGCATATAAGTTTCGTTTATGTCGCGATACTGCTATAATTTGAGGTTATACATGATCCCATCGCCAATGCGAGGCGCATATGGCCGACCGCAGACTCCAGGTTTTCCATACGGTCGCTCGGCTGCTGAGTTTCACCAAAGCGGCTGAGACTTTGCACATGACTCAGCCGGCCGTGACCTTTCAGGTCCGACAGCTGGAAGAGCATTTCAACACCCGATTGTTCGACCGTACCCACAACCGTATCAGTCTCACGGACGCGGGCCGGGAGGTATTCCGTTACGCCGATCATATTTTCGAGTTGTACGCGGAAATGGAGGATGCGGTTCGCAAAGTCACCGGCGAAATCAGCGGCGCGCTGATCATTGGCGCAAGTACCACCATCTCTGAATATATGCTCCCCGCCTTGTTGGGCGAGTTCAAGTCCAAATATCCAGACGTGACGGTACACCTCAAGGTGTCCAACACCGATGGCGTGGTCGCCATGGTGGAAAACAACGATATTGATCTGGGCGTCGTGGAAGCACCGGTCGCGAATAAGAATCTCGTAGTGGAAGTTTGCCGGATGGATCAGCTGGTGGTGATCGTGCCGCCGACCCACGTGTTGGCGAAGGAACAAAGCGTACCGATCAATGCGCTGGTGGACTACCCGTTCATTTGCCGCGAGGAAGGCTCGGGCACGCGCGAGGTCATTTCTGAATACATGCATCGGGGTGGAGTCCCCAGCGCAGAGTTGCAGATTTGCATCGAGCTGGGGAGCCCGGAGGCTATCAAAGGTGCGGTAGAAGCCGGTATGGGTATTTCCATTACCTCCCGCGCCACGATCCTGAAAGAGTTGCGATTAGGGAGTCTGGTGGCGGTGAACCTGGATCCGCCTCTGGAACGGCCGTTTTCGTTCGTGCATCAAAAACAAAAATTCCGCCACCGTGCCATGGACGAACTGTTGGTGTTCGCCCGCAGTTACTGCAAGGAGCACCAGGTGGCCGGTGTTTTGGCATCGACGGCCTAGAGCGTCGCGCGCCGTCGCCTGTTACCGCGCCCCGGCGCTTGCTACCCTTAGTGAAACCGTTAGCGCTTCAGTGGCGACGCTGAAGCGGAGCCAAAATGGCGGACGAAGACAAACTCGCAACTCTTTTCGCTGCGTTGGATGCGCAGGACCAGGAGACCTTGCTCGCATTCGCCGAGTTCCTGCGCGCACGTGCGCCGCTGCGTCCAACGACGCCAACGAGCGTGCCGCCACCGGAACCGATTCCACGGCCCCCACAGGAATCGGTCGTTGCGGCCATCAAACGTTTAACACGCAGTTACCACATGTTGGACAAGCGTGAGGTGTTGCACCAAACATCGGCATTGATGGCCGAGCACATCATGCAGGGCAAGGAAGCGCAGACAGTAATCGACGAGCTCGAAGTGGTGTTCGAACGCCGTTACCAAAAGCTCGTCGGCAAGGACGATCAACCAGAATGAACATGATCGCCGATTGGTTCCGCCGGCATTTTTCCGACCCGCAAGTCGTTATATTGGCCGTGTTCCTGGTCATCGGTTTTGCCGTCGTCCTGGTTTTCGGCGAGATGCTGGCCCCCGTCTTGGCCGCGATCATCATCGCTTACATGCTGGAGTGGCCGGTCAAGCGGCTGGAGCGTACCGGCTTGCCGCGCTTGTTCTGCGTCATCGTCGTGTTCCTGTTGTTTCTGTTCGTTTTGATTTTTGTTTTGTTCGGGCTCATGCCGCTGTTGTCCCAACAGATTTCACAGTTGGTGCAAGAGCTCCCGGGCATGATCTCCCGCGGCCAGACGCTGCTGCTGCAACTTCCCGAACAGTATCCGAACTTTATTTCCCGAGACCAGATCATCGAAGTGATGGCCGCGCTGCGCAGCGAACTCGGTGCTGTAGGGCAATATGTTCTTTCCATGTCGTTGAACTCCGTGGTCAGCCTGATCGCGCTCATCGTGTATCTGGTACTGCTGCCCTTGCTGGTTTTCTTCTTTCTCAAGGACAAGCATAAAATTCTCAATTGGGTGCGCGGTTATTATCCCAGCGCTATGGGTTTGACCAGTCAGGTATGGCATGAAGTCGATCGGCAGATCGGTAACTATGTGCGAGGCAAGATCATGGAGATCCTGCTCGTCGGTGTGGTCTCCTACATCACCTTCGTCGCGATGGGGCTGCAGTTCGCCATGCTGCTGGCGGCGTTGGTGGGGCTTTCGGTGATTGTGCCTTACATCGGCGCGGCCGTAGTGACGTTGCCGGTTGCGGTGATTGCGTATTTCCAATGGGGCTGGAGTGCGGATTTTGCCTGGCTCATGTTAGCGTATGGCATCATTCAGGCGCTGGATGGCAACGTGTTGGTGCCGTTGCTGTTCTCGGAAGTGGTGAATCTGCACCCGATCGCGATCATCACCGCCATCCTGGTGTTCGGCGGCATATGGGGATTCTGGGGCGTGTTTTTCGCGATTCCACTCGGCACTCTCGTGCAGGCGGTGCTCCGCGCTTGGCCGCGGCGCCCCCCGCCGACTTGCGGCAGCCAGTCCGCGGTATGACTCGAACAGCGTGATGTGGTCAGAGCTGCTCCGAGGCGTAGTCGGCAAGCCGGGAACGTTCACCGCGCAGCAAGGTGATGTGACCGCTGTGCGGCCAGCCTTTGAAACGGTCAACCACGTAAGTCAGGCCGGAACTGGTTTCGGTGAGATAAGGAGTGTCGATTTGGGCGACGTTACCCAGGCACACGATCTTGGTTCCCGGACCGGCACGGGTGATCAGTGCCTTCATTTGCTTGGCAGTCAGGTTCTGGGCCTCGTCGAGAATGATGTATTTGTTGAGGAAGGTCCGGCCGCGCATGAAATTCAACGACCGGATCTTGATCCGGTTGTGAAGAAGATCGGCGGTTGCGGCACGTCCCCAGCTGCCGCCGGTTTCGGAGTGGGTCAAGACCTCCAGGTTGTCCATCAGCGCCCCCATCCAGGGCGTCATCTTTTCTTCCTCGGTTCCCGGTAGAAAACCGATATCTTCCCCCAACGGCACCGTGACCCGGGTCATGATGATTTCCTGATAGCGAGCTTCTTCCAGCGTTTGCGCCAAGCCTGCGGCGAGGGTCAACAAAGTTTTGCCGGTGCCTGCTTGTCCAAGCAGGCTGACGAAGTCGATGTCGGGATTCATCAGCAGGTTGAGGGCGAAATTCTGCTCACGGTTGCGTGCCTGAACACCCCACACGGTGTGCCGTGCCTGGCTGTAGTCCTCGTTCAGTTCGATCAATGCCTGGCCGTCTTCCACTTTTTGTACGCGCGCGTTGAAACTGTCCTGATCGCTGTACAAGAATTGGTTCGCGTACCAACGAGCCACCAGCGGCCCCTGCACTCGATAGAAGGTACGACCTTCCTCTTTCCAGGAATCCATGTCCTTGCTATGGCTCTCCCAGAAGTCCTCTGGCAGCAGCTCGGCGCCGGTATAGAGCAGATCGACGTCATCCAGCACTTGGTCGTTGTAGTAATCCTCGCTGTGGATGCCCAGAACCGCTGCTTTGATGCGCAAGTTGATGTCTTTGGACACCAATGTGACCGCCACGTCCGGTCGTTGTTGCTGCAGGCCCATGACCGTGGCGAGCAAGTTGTTGTCGGGAAGATTACCGGGCATGCCTTGAGGCAGCGGTGCCGACAAGGCACGAGTCTCGAAAAACAGCCGGCCCGCCGGGCGCGCGTTGGCCGCATTGTCGCCGTGACGCGGCGTCGCCAGGGGCAGTCCTTGGTCGATTTCGCTGGAGCTGTTGCGATTCATCAGTTCATCGATGAAGCGGCTTGCCTGGCGCACGTTACGGGCGACTTCCGACACGCCCTTTTTGCCCCGGTCCAGTTCTTCGAGTACCACCATGGGCAGGAAAACGTCATGTTCCTCGAAACGGAAGATCGCCGTCGGGTCGTGCATCAGCACATTGGTATCGAGGACCAATAGCCGTTTGCCGCTGATCTCTTTTTTGACCATGTCTATGTCGCTCAAGGTAGGTTGGATACCGCGGGGGCGGCGTCCTGGACGCGCAGCGCCCGGCAATTCGGCAAAGGCGGTACGGGGAGAACGCGGTCCCGTTGCGGCCGTGCTTTCGTCAAAGCGCTTTCAAGGCCTCGAGCACTTCATCCACGTGCCCGTCGACTTTGACGCGACGCCACTCGCGCCGCAGTTTGCCGGCGGCGTTGATCAGAAATGTGCTGCGCTCGATACCGCGGACCTGTTTGCCGTACATGTTCTTCATCTTGATGACGTCGAACAGCGCGCACAACTCCTCCTCTGGATCGGAGATCAGGTCGAAGTTGAATTGCTGTTTTTCCTTGAATCGCTCATGGGAGCCGACACTGTCGCGGGAGACCCCGAACACGAGCGTATTGCGGCGCTTGAACTTGGCCAGGTTGTCGCGAAAAGCCTGTCCTTCGCGGGTACAGCCGGGGGTGCTGTCCTTGGGGTAGAAATACAGGACGACATTCTTGCCCTTGCATTCGGAAAGCTTGAGGGACTTGTTGCCCGTTGCAGGAAGTTCGAAGTCGGGGACCTTCTTGCCTAGCTCGACCTTTGCCATATTGCTCCTCGTAACGGCGATGCTGAACTGGGGAGTCTGGCGCCGATATGCTCAGCCTTTGATTGGTTCGATGACCGCATCCAGGTTGAGCTGGTCACAAAAATCCAGGAACTGTTCGCGCAATTCGGCGATGTGCACGTCGGAGGGGATGCCGATTTCGATGTGCACGGAGAACATCGGCGTGCCGGTGTGCGCCGCTCGATAGCTGGCGGTATTGAGCTGCTCGATGTTGATGTTGCGTCCGGAAAAGAAATTCGCCAAATGGTAGACGATGCCCGGGTGGTCCATCGCCACGACGTCGGCGGCGTACGGGAGAAGATTGCGTCCAACCTGGCGCTGATGGGTGCGGCGGGCGCTGATGGACATGTCCAAACGCCGCTCCAGGCCGGGTACCATGGACTCGAGTTTCGCCACCGTGCTCCAATTCCCTGACACCATGACGATGACGGCGAATTCGCCGCCCAGCACTGCCATGCGGCTATCTTCGATGTTACAGCCCGCTTCCATGATGGCCTGGGAAAGGTCGTTGACAATGCCGGGCTTGTCGCTGCCAAGGGCGGTAATAATCAAATGATTGCTCATACGTGGTTCCGGGCGCTCTTTGCCCGGTATGCTACCACAGTCACAGGTCGGCAACGCTGCTCGCGGTCAAAGCTCGACTGCCCTTAATTGGGCCGCAGCGTCTTCGGGGCTGATCGTGTTGACGGCAAGCCCGGAGCCGAGTTCGAAGCCCGTGGGGATGCTGGTGCGCGGGCAGATTTCAAGGTGCCAATGATAGGACGGTCCGCAGTCGGCAAACTCGTCGCCGTGGGGCAGGGAATGCAGGAAGAAGTTGTATTGCGCACCGCCGATGACCGTGTCCAGGCGCGCCATGGTCCGCTGCAACACGCGGGCAAAGTCGGCGAGATCCTCGTCACCGGCGTCCAGATAGTCGGCTTGATGGTGGAGCGGCAAAATGTGGATCTCCCATTCGAAGCGGCTTGCGAACGGCTTGATGGCGATGAAGCGTTCGCCCCTCTCCACCACATACTGACCGACGTTGATCTTGCGCCGGATCTGGCCGGACTTACGATCGTAGATCGTCGCTTCGAAGGTCAGCGCTTCGTCGATCAGGGAGCAGAAGATGCAGTCATGGTGCTTGGCATAGTGGGCGCGACCGTGCTCGACTTCGAGGTAGACATTTTCGGGCACTACCGGCATGGCGATGATCTGGCTGTGGGTGTGCGGGATGCTGGCGCCGGCCGCGGGACCGAAATTCTTGAATGCCAAAACATATTTGAGGCGCGCGTCCCGCGTGTACAGTTGCTCCATCCGGTCGCGGTAGGTGCGCAGCAACGCGGCCAGGTGTTCCTGGCTCATTTCGTGTAGCGCGATGCCGTGGTTGCTGTGATCGACGATGACTTCGTGGCGGCCATAGCCGTCGATTGCCTGCTGCAGTCCCAGCACCAGCCCCGGCTGCTGACGATCGTCGCCGAGCACCGGATAGAGGTTTTCCACGATCCGAATGTTCCAGTCGCCGGCCTCCGGATAGCTGGCGATGGTCGGTGGGGTTTTGGCTTCGTTGCCGCGGCAGAACGGGCAGGTCTCCACGTGTGCCCGGGTGTCACGGGGCGCCAACTCTTCGGCCTTGCGCGGACGCATGCCCCGGGCGGTGGATACCAGCACGGACTCGCCGGGAATGATCGGGCTGATGCGAATTTCGCGGGTAGGTTCCGAATCCTGGCTCATGGCGGTCCCCATTGGCAGATCCTGGCAGATAACCCAATTTAACGCCTCTGTCAGGTTTCGCGAATCTGAATCTGTCGATGCATCTATAGGCGCGGCTTATATGCCGGCCTCGGCGCTTGTCATGGGGGCCCGGCGCAAGTACCATTCTTGGCTAATTTTTCCCGGAGAAGCATGATGTTTCACGGCAGTATGGTGGCCCTGGTAACCCCGATGCACGACGACGGGGAACTGGATTACGAGGCCCTGGACCGCCTGATTGAATTCCATATCGAAAACCGTACCGATGCCATCGTAGCGGTGGGAACGACCGGTGAATCGGCGACCGTCGATGAGCGGGAACACTGCGCCATCATCCGCCGTACCGTCGACCGGGCGCGCGGGCGCGTACCGGTGATCGCCGGTACCGGTGCCAATTCCACCCGCGAAGCGATCGACTTGACCCGCTGCGCCATGCAGGCCGGAGCCGATGCCTGTCTGTTGGTCACGCCCTACTACAACAAGCCGACCCAGGAAGGTCTTTACCTGCACCATAAGGCCATTGCCGAGGCGGTGCCGATTCCGCAGATTCTGTACAACGTGCCCGGGCGTACTGCGTGCGACATGTTGCCCGAGACGGTGGAGCGCTTGTCGGGTATCGCCAACATTGTCGGCCTCAAGGAAGCCACCGGCAACATCGAGCGGGCGCGAGACCTGGTCGAGCGTTGCGGTGACCGCATCGATCTATACAGCGGCGACGACGCGACCGCACTCGACTTTTTGCTGGCTGGCGGCAAGGGTGTCATCTCCGTTACCAGCAATGTTGCGCCGTTGCAGATGCATGAAATGTGTGCTGCCGCCCTCGCCGGGAGAGAACAGGAGGCGCGTGCGATCAACGAGCGCCTGATGGTGCTGCACAAGGATTTGTTCCTGGAGGCGAACCCGATACCCGTGAAATGGGCGCTTTACGCCATGGGCCTGATTCCGGCGGGGATCCGCCTGCCACTCACCGTGCTTTCCGCGCGTTACCACGACGCCATTCGTCAGGCACTGACACAAGCCGGTGTCGAAACCCTTTGACCAGAGGATCGAAATGTCATCCTTCGCCCTTCGTAATTTGACCTGGGCCCTATGCGCATTGGCGCTGACCCTGTCGGCCTGCAGTTTCGACAGCATCCTGCCGGACAAACGCATCGATTATAAGAAAGCCCGTACCGGCAATACGTTGGAAGTGCCGCCGGATCTCACCAAGCCGGGGCATGACGACGCCATGGCGGTGCCGGACATATCGCCTTCGGGGACTGCAACCTATTCGGCTTATACCGGCGAGCGCCAGAACACCGGCCAAGTGGCCGGCAGTCGCGTGCTACCCGAGCAGGACAATGTGCGCCTGGAGCACGATGGCGACCGCTTCTGGCTGGTGGTACAGGGCGACCCCGCCCAGGTTTGGCCGCGCGTGCGCGAATTCTGGCTGGAAAACGGGTTCCTGCTGAAGGTCGATAATCCGACTCTCGGCATCATGGAAACCAACTGGGCCGAAAACCGGGCCGATATTCCGCAGGGTCCGATCCGCTCGGTTATCGGCAAGGTATTCGACAGCTTCTACTCGGCCGCCACGCGCGATCGGTTCCGCGTGCGCCTGGAAGACGGTCAGAAGCCGGGCACCACCGAAATCTACCTCACCCATTCCGGTGTGGAGGAAGTAGTACAGGGCGAGTACCCGCAAACCGAGAATTCGGTCTGGAAACCGCGGCCGCGGGACCCGGAGTTGGAAGCGGAGATGCTCAAAAGGCTCATGGTCAGCTTGGGCATCGACAAGCAACGCGCGCAACGCGTGGTCGCCGAGCGCAAGGAACCCAACAAAGCGCAAGCGCACATGATCAAAACTGCTGACGGACAGCCAGCGGTGGAACTGGACGAGTCGTTCTCGCGAGCATGGCGCTATGCTGGACTGGCGCTGGACCGGGTCGGCTTCACCGTCCAGGATCGTGACCGCGCCGAAGGCTTGTACTACGTCCGTTACGAAGATCCGAGCCAGGCCGCGGAAAAGAAAGGCTTCCTGTCGAAGCTGGCGTTCTGGCGTAGCGAAAAGAAGCCCGAGTCGCTGTACCAGGTGGCCGTAAAGAGCGAGGGTTCAAGTAGCCGCATCCTGGTGCGGGACAAGGACGGTAAACCGGATCAGTCCGAGACCGCCCAACGGATTCTGAATCTGCTCTATGAGCAACTGAAGTAGCGCCGGCCGCTGACGGTGGGACTACGTTTCGCCTACCTGGGCAGCGGCAGCCGTGGCAACGGCCTGCTGGTGGAGACGGGCCAAACCCGCGTCCTGGTGGACTGCGGGTTTACTGTTGCCGAAGCGGAACGGCGCTTGACGAACCTGGGTTGCGACCCCGCCGAACTGAACGCGATTCTGGTTACCCACGAGCACGGTGACCATATCGGCGGCGTCGCACGGCTGGCGCGCAAGCATGGCCTGACCGTATGGATGACGCCTGGCACCCGCGCCAGCGGGCGCTGCAAGGGATGCGCGAGCGTGGGTGTGTTCAGCGCCCACGAGTCCTTTGTCATTGCCGACCTGGAGATCCAGCCTTTTCCAGTGCCCCACGACGCCCGCGAGCCGGCGCAGTTCGTATTCAGCGACGGCAGCCGCCGCTTGGGGTTGTTGACCGACGCCGGTGCCAGCACGCCTCACATAGAAGCCTGTCTGTCCGGCGTTGATGGTTTATTGTTGGAGTGCAACCACGATCCCGACATGCTTGCCGGAGGCCGCTATTCGCCGCGATTGAAGCGGCGCGTCGGCGGCCGCATGGGGCATTTGAGCAACGCCCAGGCCGCGGACTTGCTGACGCGCATCGACGCTTCGCGCTTGCAGCACCTGGTGGCGGCCCATCTCAGTCAGGATAACAACACCCCTGAAATGGCTGCCGCCGCGTTGGCGCAAGCACTGGGTTGCAGTTCAAGCTGGATCGCCATTGCCGATCAGGATGAAGGTCTTGCTTGGCGCTATCTGAGCTGAGTTGTCGCTTCAATATTATAATTTACTGATATACGGCAGATTTTTCGTTGCCTCCTGCCTGGCGGAATTCTCAAGTTTTCCGCGATCCCGTCGCTTTCTCTGAGCAACGGCCGCGTAAGCGGCTTGCCCGGTTGATCTTTGGCGCGCTTTCCGAACAGCGTCGGGTATCGAACGAAAACACGGATGAAGCCAATGAAGAAACTGCTTTCGAATCTCTCGATCCGACACAAGGTATGGGGATCCCTCGGCCTGCTGGTTGCCCTGATGGCGACGCTGGTAGGGCTTTCCTACGTCAGCTTGTCGGGCGTCGACCGCAAAGTCGGAACGGTCGTGGAGGAAATTCAGCCCACGGTCGTGCGCTCCATGCAACTCATGGCGCAACTGGAACGCAGCGCCAGCGCACTGGGCTTCTACTTGCTCAGCCGCGACGATACCCACAAGCAGTCCTACCTGGAAGCGCTGAAATCGGCTCAGGCGAATCTTGGCGCGCTCAAAGAGACGAAGCTCATCGCGGAAAACGAATCCAATCGCGAGCTCCTCAACAGCATCGATCAGAACGTTGCCAAGTTCGCTTCCTATCGCGAGCGCTTGTTCGAACTCACCGAGAACGACGCCAAGAACATCCCGGCGATTGCATTGAGCGGTCAGATGCTGAATCCGCTTAGCCAGCAGATGCTGCAAAATCTTTCCAGCATGCTGCAATCCGAGGCCATGGAAGAAGCCAACGCGCAGCGCAAAGGCATTCTCACCGACATCAACGATCTGCGCTACGCCTGGGCCAATGTGATGAACGGCGTACGTGCGTACCTTGCGTTTCGCGGCCAACCGTCGTTGGACGAAGTCGATCTCTACAAGGGCGAAACCGACCGTTTGTTGAAGAAATTGCGCGACCATGGCGACGCGCTGACTTTCGACCAGGCCGATTCCCTGGAACAGTTCGCGCGCCTGCGTGACGACTTCTTTGGCAACTTGAAGAAAGTGATTGAAGTCCACAGCAGCGAACGCTGGCGCACCGATGCTTATCTCGTTCGCAGCGAAATCGGGCCGCTGTTGAATGGGATCGAAACCAAGTTGAAGACCCTGGTGAAATCCCTGGGCGACCGCGCGGCGACCACCGGCAGCGAACTCGCCGAAACCGTGAACTCGAGCCTGGTGACGCAGCTCGTGCTGTTGGTAGTCGGGCTGTTCATCGGTGCGCTGGTGCTGGTCGGTGCCGGCATGTTCATCGTCAAGCCGGCGCAACGGCTGCGCGATCTGCTGCGCGACATTTCCGAGGGCGAGGGCGACCTTACCCAGCGCGCAGGGCTGGACTCCGAGGACGAACTGGGTCAAGCGTCGCGCTACTTCGACAACATGATGGACAGTATGCAGGCGATGATCCGCGACATCGCCGAAGTGTCCAAGGCAGTACATGGACGCTCGGGCGAGGCGAGCCGCGAGACCGAAGCCGTGACCTCGAATATCGCCCAGGGCGCCGACCGGGCCCGCAGCACTGCTGCGGCCACGGAACAGATGTCTGCGACGGGTGCCGAAATCGCGCGCAGCGCCGCCGAAACCGCCGAAGAAGCCGGACGCGTGCAACTGGTTTCCGAAGACGGATCGCGGCGCGTGCAGCAGATGTCCGCGAAGGCCACAGACATGGGCGGCCAGGTCGACCACTTGCGCCGGGACGTCGAAGATTTGTCCGAAAAGAGCAAGGGCATGCTGGATATGGTGGGCATCATCAACGATATCGCCAACCAGACCAACCTCCTGGCCCTGAACGCCGCTATCGAAGCTGCCCGCGCCGGCGACTCCGGTCGCGGCTTTGCCGTGGTCGCGGAGGAGGTGCGGCAACTGGCCATGAAGACCCAGGACTCCACCTCGCAGATCACGTCTTTGATCACCAACAATCTGCAGTCCAACGAAAACCTTGCCTCGGTCATGGACAAGGTGTCCGAAGCGACCGGCAGCATGTTGGAAAGCGTCAACGAGACCGCCCAGGCGATCACCACCATGGGTGACGGCATCAAACTCATGAGCGGCAAGGCCGGTCATATCGCCACCGCCGCCAAGGAGCAGTCCGTGGCCACCGACGAAGTCGCAGGCAATATCGAATCCATCTCGGCGATGGAGAGCGAGAATGCGACGCGCACGGGGCAGGTCGCCGCGCATCTGCAGGAGCTTTCCGAGCTGTCTTCCCGCCTCGATACCCTGGTGGGTCGTTTCAAAGTCTGATCCCGCGTGCCGACGGCGTTCCGTTGGGACGCTGTCGGCCGGCACCCTGTCAGTCCCGGTCGCCTTCGACAATCTCCCAACCACCCGGGTCCCCGGAGTTTGGCCGGCGATCGGCGCCACAGTCATTTCCCGTCCTCCGGTAGCCCGGTGACGGCGCATCCTTTATCATTACGCCCTTCCCAGATCACCTCCCATTCGAGGATGTTTCATGCTGCGATTGCGCGGTGGTCCCGCCCTCTCTTCGTTCCGAATCGAAAAGCTGTGCGCGACATTGCGCCAGCGCGGTGTCGAAGTCGCCGACGTGACTGCCGAATTCGTGCACTTCGTCGATATCGAACGCACCTTGAATCCCCGGCAGCGCGAAATTCTCGACCGCATTCTGCAGTACGGTCCGCTTCTCGGCCGGCAGTCGGGGGAGCCGGGAACGTTGATCGTGGTCGTGCCGCGCCTGGGCACCATTTCGCCGTGGTCCAGCAAAGCCACCGACATCGCCCACAATTGCGGGCTGAAAGATGTTGCGCGCATCGAGCGCGGCGTTGCCTACCATTTGCACGGCGTCAATGGCCCGCTGCAAGGCGACGCGCTGAAGCGGTCATTGCCGTTGCTGTATGACCGCATGACGGAAACGGTGTTGCGCAGTTTCGACGATGCCGACGCCTTGTTCCGCCACGGTGCGCCCCGGCCGGCGCGCACGGTCGACATTCTCGGCGAAGGGCGAACCGCCCTGAAACGGGCCAACCGGGACTGGGGCCTGGCCCTGGCGGACGACGAAATCGACTATCTGGTGGAGAATTTTCTCGCCTTGCGGCGCGATCCCACCGACGTCGAATTGATGATGTTCGCCCAGGCCAATTCCGAGCACTGCCGCCACAAGATTTTCAACGCCGATTGGATCATCGACGGTCGGCCCATGGAACGCTCGCTGTTCTCGATGATCCGCAACACCCACGCCCGCAACGACGACGCTGTGTTATCGGCCTATCGGGACAATGCCGCGGTGATCGCCGGTTTCACCGGCAGTCGTTTCGCGCCGGGCGGTGCAAGCGGTGAATACCGCCACGTCGAAGAACACCTGCCGATCCTGATGAAAGTGGAGACCCACAATCATCCGACCGCCATTTCCCCGTTTCCCGGCGCGGCGACCGGTTCCGGAGGCGAAATCCGTGACGAAGGCGCCACTGGCCGCGGCTCCAAACCGAAAGCGGGCTTAAGCGGCTTTTCGGTATCCAATCTGCGCTTGCCCGGCGCCGAGCGTCCCTGGGAGACTGATCACGGTAAGCCCGACCGTATCGTTTCGGCGCTTCAGATCATGGTCGACGGCCCGCTGGGCGCGGCCGCATTCAACAACGAGTTCGGGCGGCCGGCGATTTGCGGCTATTTCCGTACCTACGAAGAGCGGGTACCGGGGCCGGCCGGTACGGAGATCCGCGGCTATCACAAACCGATCATGCTGGCCGGCGGCGTCGGCAACATGCGTGCGGATATGGTCAGCAAAGGTCGCATCGAACCCGGAGCGCAGCTGGTGGTGTTGGGCGGACCGGCGATGCTGATCGGTCTCGGCGGCGGCGCGGCTTCGAGTATGGCCACCGGCCAAAGCGCCGAGGACCTGGATTTCGCCTCCGTGCAGCGCGGTAATCCGGAAATGCAGCGTCGCTGTCAGGAAGTCATCGACCGTTGCTGTGCATTGGGTGACGAAAATCCCATCGTCTCCATTCACGACGTCGGCGCCGGCGGCCTGTCCAACGCGATGCCCGAATTGGTCAATGACTCTGGGCGCGGCGGACATTTTGAATTGCGAACCATTCCGAGCGATGACCAGAGCATGGCGCCCATGGAAATCTGGTGCAACGAAGCGCAGGAACGCTACGTGATGGCCATCGATCCGGCGCGCGTGACGGTGTTCCAGGATTTGTGCGAGCGCGAGCGCTGTCCGTACGCGCTCATCGGTGAGGCGACCGGCGAACAGCAGTTGGTCCTGGGTGACGGCCACTTCGATAACACGCCCATCGACATGCCCATGGAAGTGCTGCTCGGCAAACCGCCGAAAATGCTCCGTGAAGTGCAACGCCACCCGTTCCAGAAGCGGGAGTTCGAAACCGCAGGCATCGATATCGCCGAGGCTGCCGAGCGGATTTTGCAGTTGCCCACCGTGGCCGACAAGACGTTTCTGATCACCATCGGAGATCGCACCGTGACCGGAATGGTGGCGCGCGATCAGATGGTGGGCCCATGGCAGGTACCCGTGGCCGATGTCGGCGTGACGTGTACCGATTACCGCGGCTATACCGGCGAAGCCATGGCCATTGGCGAGCGCACACCGATTGCGCTGGTACACCACGCCGCTTCGGCGCGCATGGCGGTGGGTGAGGCGCTGACCAATCTCGCCGCCGCATCGATCCCGCAACTAAAACGCGTGGTGCTGTCGGCGAACTGGATGGTGCCGGCGGGACATCCCGGCGAGGATGCCGGCCTGTACGACGCCGTGCACGCGGTCGGTATGGAACTGTGCCCCGCGCTTGGCATTGCCATTCCGGTGGGCAAGGACTCCATGTCCATGAAGACAGTCTGGCAGGCCGGAGACGAACAACGATCGGTGACGGCGCCCCTGTCCCTCGTCATCACCGCGTTCGCACCAGTCGAAGACGTACGCCGTACGCTTACGCCCCAGTTGCGCACCGACTGCGGCGACACCGATCTGCTGTTGGTGGATCTCGGCAAAGGTCGCAACCGTTTGGCCGGCTCGGCGCTGGCGCAGGTGTATAAGCAGATGGGCCACCATCCGCCGGACGTGGACGATGCCGGCGCCTTGCGGAGCTTCTTCAAAACCGTGCAGAGCTTGAATTCGGCCGGTTTGCTGCTCGCATATCATGATCGTTCCGATGGCGGCTTGTTTGCCACTGTGTGCGAGCTGGCGTTTGCGGGACACTGTGGTGTCAGCGTGCAGTTGGACGAGCTCGGCGAAGATCCCTTGGCGGTCATGTTCACGGAAGAACTCGGTGCCGTGGTTCAAGTGCGTCGCGAAGACACCGGCGCGGTATTGCAGCAGTTCCACGACGCCGGGCTGGGCCGGCACTGTCATGTGATCGGGAGTCTCAATGATCGCGACCGGGTCGAATTCAGTTTCGAAACACGGTTGCTATTTGCGGAATCGCGCGTGCACTTGCACCGCGTCTGGTCGGAGACCACTTACCGCATGCAGTCGCTGCGCGACAATCCGGATTGCGCGCAACAGGAGTACGACCGCTTGCTGGATCACGACGATCCCGGCCTGCACGTCGCTTTAAACTTCGATTTGCAGGACGACACCGCCGCGCCCTACATCAATATCGGCGCGCGGCCGCGGGTTGCGGTGCTGCGCGAACAGGGCGTCAACGGGCAACAGGAGATGGCCGCTGCATTCGATCGCGCCGGCTTTGCCGCCGTTGACGTGCATATGAGCGACATCATCGCCGGGCGCGTGCGGTTGGACGATTTCAACGGCGCGGTCGCCTGCGGCGGGTTTTCCTACGGCGACGTACTCGGCGCCGGCGAAGGCTGGGCCAAATCGATTCTATTCAACGATCGGGCGCGCGCGCAGTTCGAGGCGTTTTTCGGCCGCCCGGACAGCTTTGCGTTGGGCGTCTGCAACGGCTGCCAGATGATGTCGAATCTGCGGGAACTGATTCCCGGCGCGCAGTCGTGGCCTCATTTCGTGCGCAATCATTCCGAGCAGTTCGAAGCGCGGTTCGCCATGGTCGAAGTGCTCGATTCGCCATCGCTGTTTTTCCGCGACATGGCTGGATCGCGCATGCCCATCGCGGTGGCACATGGAGAAGGAAGGGCGGAATTTGAAGAGGATCCGCAGACTCTGATTGACGATCGTTTGGCGGCGTTGCGCTTCGTGGACAACCACGGCGTCGCCACCGAGCACTACCCTCACAACCCGAATGGATCGCCGCTGGGAATCACCGGCCTCACCACGACGGACGGGCGGTTCACCATTTTGATGCCGCACCCGGAGCGTGTATTTCGCACCGTGCAGCACTCCTGGCATCCGCCCCACTGGCAAGAAGATGCGCCCTGGATGCGGATGTTCCGCAATGCTCGCGCCTGGGTGGGCTAGAAGCGCAAGCGGCGGGCCATTTGCGCCTTCGGGTGAACTATTCTGCCGTGTGGCGGTCTTTAAATCAGGAAGGCCGCTGCGGGAGGGAAGATGTTCATTCGAATCAAAAAATCCTGGGAATTGAAAGACTCGGACGTAACCGACGAGCGACACTACCGTCAGCGCCGGCAATTTCTGCAAGCGTCGGCGGCCGTCACCGGCGCTGCGTTGCTGCCGGGTCTGTTAGCGCCTCGTGCTGCAGTCGGGAGCACGCTGCCTGCCGCGTTGCAGGGGATCTCGAAAAGCGCCTTCAGCAGCACAGAAGAGCCGAATACCTGGGAGGAAATCACGACCTACAACAACTTCTATGAGTTCGGCACCGGTAAGGACGATCCCGCCCGCAACGCCGGCACGCTGAAGACCGAACCATGGACCGTGACCGTGGACGGCGAAGTCAACCGTCCCGGCAAGTATGCGTTGGACGACTTGCTCAAAGGCGCCGGTTTGCAGCAGCGTATCTATCGCCTGCGGTGTGTCGAGGCCTGGTCGATGGTGATTCCCTGGGTGGGCGTCCCGTTGGCGGAGATACTGAAGCGCTATGAGCCGACTTCGAAAGCCAAGTTCGTCGAGTTCACAACGTTGTTGGATCCGTCCCAGATGCCAGGACAGCGGCGCAGTGTACTGCCTTGGCCCTATGTGGAAGGCCTGCGTATCGACGAAGCGATGCACCCGCTGACAATCCTGGCCACCGGATTGTACGGCCGCGAGTTGCCGAACCAGGATGGTGCGCCATTGCGCTTGGTGGTGCCGTGGAAGTACGGCTTCAAGAGCGGCAAGTCTATTGTCCGCATCCGGCTCACAGAGACTCGGCCGCAGAACACTTGGCACGTGATCGCGCCCAACGAATACGGGTTCTACGCCAACGTCAATCCCCATGTGGACCATCCGCGCTGGAGTCAGGCGCGGGAACGGCGCATCGGCCAGGATTCCTTGTTCGCCTCCAAACGACGCACCGAAATGTTCAATGGCTATGCCGATCAAGTGGCTCAGCTGTACGCCGGAATGGATCTGCGCAAGAATTTCTGAGCGATGGGGCAGGTGAAACGGCGCTATTACAAAATCGCGATCTTCGGTTTGTGTCTGCTGCCGCTGGGCATTCTGGTCTGGCAGGCCGCGGTACAGAATCTTGGCGCCAATCCGGTGGAATCATTGCTACACCGCACCGGCGACTGGACCTTGCGGTTCCTTCTGACCGTTCTGGCGGTGACGCCCTTGCGTCGGCTTACCGGCTGGAACGAACTGCAGCAATCGCGCCGCATGTTGGGCTTGTTCGCGTTCTTTTACGCCACGCTGCATTTTTCGGTGTATGCATTGCTCGACCTGGGGTTGGATTGGAGTTTCCTCGCCGAGGATATTGCCAAACGTCCGTATATCACGGTCGGTTTTACGGCCTGGGTCTTGTTGGCGCCGTTGGCGCTGACCTCGACCCGGGGCATGATGCGCCGCCTCGGTAGGCGTTGGAAACAACTACATCGCGTGGTCTACATCATCGGCGCCCTCGGCGTGGTGCATTACTACTGGCTGGTCAAAGCCGATGTGCGCGAGCCGCTGATCTATGGCGCGATCCTGGCGCTGCTGTTTGCGCTGCGGGCCCGGGTTTGGGTGAAGCGGCGGCTGCCGTCGCCGGTGCGCTCCGCCGCGGGGTGAGCCTTCCGTGCAGTTGTTGGGTCCGGACCTGCGGGCCTTGACCCAACCTACGGGTGCGGTGTGCGGGCCGCGTTGGGTCCGGACCTGCGGTCCTTGACCCAACCTACGGGTGCGGTGTGCGGGCCGCGTTGGGTCCGGACCTTCGGCCCTTGACCCAACCTACGGGTGCGGTGTGCGGGCCGCGTTGGGTCCGGACCTTCGGCCCCTTGACCCAACCTACGGGTGCGGTGTGCAGCGGGCCGCGTTGGGTCCGGACCTTCGGTACTTGACCCACCTACGGTGCGGCGTGCGGGCGGTGGTTGGGTGCCGACTCAACGCTCTAACGGTGGTCGTGGATCAGCGCGGCGCGTCCTCGCGCAGAGAAGTTCTTCCGGCCCAGTCGCGGGCGAAATGCCATGCCGTACGGCCACTGCGCGAGCCCCGCGCCAAGGCCCATTGCAATGCGGCACGACGCCATTGGGCATCTTCATCCTGATCGGTCTGAATGCCGAGGCGTGTCAGCCAGTAAGCGGCGATCGCCAGATAATCGTCCTGGCGGAAGGGATGGAACGACAGCCAAAGGCCGAAGCGGTCGGATAGGGCAATTTTCTCTTCCGTTGCCTCGCCCGGGTGAATCTCACCGTCCACGGCGCGGGCATCGCGATTTTCCTGGAGGGTTTCCGGCATGAGATGCCGGCGATTGGACGTCGCGTAGATGATGACGTTGTCGGCGGTTTCGCTGATGGAGCCGTCGAGAACGACTTTCAGCGCTTTGTAGCTCGGATCGTTGGCCTCGAAGGACAGGTCGTCGCAATACACCATGAACCGTTCCGGGCGCGGATAGAGCAGCTCGACGATCTGAGGCAAGTCGACCAAGTCCTGGCGATCGACTTCGATGAGCCGCAGGCCTTCGTGAGCGTGCTCGCTCAACAGTGCTTTGACCAGCGACGATTTGCCGGTACCGCGGGAACCCCAGAGCAGCGCGTTGTTGGCAGGCAGGCCGCGCAGAAACTGCATGGTATTGCGCCCCAGCTCGCGCTTCTGCCGGTCGACGCAGAGTAGGTCTTGCAGTCGCCTGGTCGCCGGATGGGGAACGGGCGCGAGCCAGCCTTCGCTGCCGTGGCGGCGCCAACGAAAAGCGCTGGATGCCTGCCAATCGGTTTCACCCGCAGCGGGCGGCACCAGACGCTGGACCGCATCGCTGAGATTTTCCAGTTGCGCGGCAATTCGCGCCAGCAGCTCGGCTTGTTCGTTCATGAAGCGAAATCGGACTGATTGGGCAGGGCGGCAGATATAGCAGGGATCGCGCCCGCGGTGCAAGTCGTCAGCGTCAGGGGGCCGGTTGCCGTGCGCGGGCCTGAAAGTTGCGCACCAGCCCCTGAATCTTGCCGGCGGAGACCGGTTTCACTAGAAAACCCTTGGCGCCCAGTCGCACCGCTTGCCGAACGTGTTCGATGCTGCTCTCGACGCTGACCATGATGACATAGGCGGCGGGGTTGTCGCCGATGATTTCCTGCAATACGTCCATGCCGTTCTTGCCCGGCATGTTGATATCGAGCAACACGATGTCGGGCCGGAGACGATGGTAGGAGCGCACCGCGTCGTCGCCGTTGGTGGCACTGGCGATGACCTGGCAATGAGCCTGGCGCAGCATCGTCCGGAGCAGTTCGCCCATCATGCTGACATCATCGACGATCATTACGGTCGGGTTCGAGTTCACTACGTCATCCCTGGCTGCGAGTCGACGCTCGCGCGAAGCCGAAAAAAACTACAGCTGCACCCCGATATAGCGGTCAGAGCGCGCAGGACTTGAAGGGTCGCGGCGGTCGGCTCAGGCTGTCAGCGGCTTGTACTTGATTCGATGCGGCTGATCCACCGCCTCGCCGTAGCGGCGCTTTCGGTCCGCTTCATAGTCGGCATAGTTGCCTTCGAACCACTCTGCGTGACTGTCTCCCTCGAACGCCAGGATGTGAGTGGCGATACGGTCGAGGAACCAGCGATCATGGGAAATTACCACGACACAGCCAGGGAATTCCAGTATGGCTTCTTCCAGAGCGCGCAGCGTCTCGACGTCCAGGTCATTGGTGGGTTCGTCGAGCAGCAAAACGTTACCGCCGCTTTGCAATAGTTTGGCCATGTGCAGGCGGTTGCGCTCACCACCCGACAGATCACCGACCCGCTTTTGCTGGTCGGAACCGCGGAAATTGAATCTGCCGATGTAGGCGCGGGAATTGAGCTCGAAACTGCCGATGCGCAGTATGTCCTGGCCGCCGGAGACTTCTTCCCACACCGTCTTGCCCGAATCCAAGTCGTCGCGACTCTGGTCCACGTAGGCGAGCTGCACCGATTCGCCGATGCGCAGGGTCCCGGAATCGGGTTGTTCGGTTCCCGTGATCATGCGGAACAATGTGGTCTTGCCCGCGCCGTTGGGGCCGATGATGCCGACAATACCGCCCGGCGGCAGCTTGAAGCTGAGATCGTCGATCAATAAACGGTCACCGAAGCTTTTGCGTACGTGATCGGCCTCAATGACCAGATCGCCCAGCCGCGGACCCGGAGGGATGAAGATCTCGTTGGTCTCGTTGCGCTGCTGGTAGTCGCTGCGAGACAACTCTTCGAAACGTGCCAACCGTGCTTTGCTCTTGGCGTGTCGGCCTTTCGGGTTGCTGCGTACCCAGTCGAGTTCCGCCTTCATGGCTTTCACTCGCCCGACCTCGCGCTTCTCTTCCTGCTCGAGGCGCTTTTCCTTTTGTTCCAACCAGGATGAGTAATTGCCCTGCCACGGAATGCCGTGTCCGCGGTCCAACTCCAGAATCCAGCCGGCGACGTTGTCGAGGAAATAGCGATCATGAGTTACAGCCACCACGGTGCCGGAGAAGTCGTGCAGAAACCGCTCCAACCAGGCGACGCTTTCGGCATCGAGATGGTTGGTGGGTTCGTCCAGCAGCAACATGTCGGGTTTGGACAGCAACAAACGGCACAGGGCGACGCGGCGACGTTCGCCGCCGGAAAGTTTGGTCACATCCGCATCCCACGGCGGTAGGCGCAGAGCATCTGCGGCGATCTCCAACTGTCGGTCCAGATTATGGCCATCGGTGGCTTGAATCAGCGCCTCCAACTCCGCCTGTTCTTTGGCGAGTGCGTCGAAATCCGCGTCCGGTTCGGCGTAGGCGGTGTAGACCGCGTTCAGCCGGTCGAGTGCGTCCGTGATGTGTTTCACCGCCTCCTCGACGTTACCGCGCACATCCTTGGCGGGGTCGAGGTCCGGTTCCTGCGACAGATAACCGATATGGATGCCGGGCTGGGGGCGGGCTTCGCCGAGGTAGTCGTTATCGACGCCAGCCATGATCCGCAGCAGCGTCGATTTGCCGGAGCCGTTGAGACCCAGGACTCCGATCTTGGCGCCTGGAAAGAATGACAATGAGATATCGCGCAGGATTTCGCGTTTCGGGGGCACGACCTTGCCCACGCCATTCATGGTGAAAATATACTGTGCCATATCGGATCGGGATCGCTTTGACGGTATCAACGGTGAATGAGAGTCGACTAGTATAACGAGCGTTTTCGACGGGAAGCAAAAAGCGTGGACGAGCCCGATAGCTGCCCGGCGGTGGTGCGTCCGGCGCGCTGCGGATGCCGAATCGCGAGCCGACCAAAGAACTGCCTTTGCGCTGAACCCGGGACCTCCAACGCGGTCGACGTCCCGACTCGGGTCGGCCATACTTGCGCTACGTCCGCGCGTGTAAATTCGCTCGGGCGGCCTCCTGGAGCATGTCATGAGCGGTCCCACGCAATCCGGGGTTTCGGTGTATCTGGGTGCGGCGCTTGCGGCTTACAATTTCGGGCCGCAGCATCCCTTCGGTCCGCAGCGAATGTGGGCGTTCCAGGAGCGCCTGCAACGAGAAGGCCTGTTGGCGCAGGTCAACGTCTGCGAGCCCGCGCAGGCCGTGCCGATGACGCTGGCGTATTTCCACACCTTGCGTCACATCGCCGAGATCCGCTTGCGGTCCGCTGCCGGAAAGGGCTTCCTCGACTGCGGCGACACACCCGCGTTCCCGGGCATGTATACCGCCGCAGCAACCGTGGTGGGCACGACGCTGGATGCGCTGCAGCGCATGTTCGAAACCGACGGTTGCCGGCGCGCGTTCGTGCCGATTGCAGGACTCCATCATGCGCGCCGCGATGGAGCCGCGGGATTTTGCGTGTTCAACGATTGCGGTGTGGCCATCGAAGCCGCGTTTCGCGATTACGGCCTGGAGCGGGTCGGCTACGTCGACATCGACGCCCATCACGGCGACGGCGTCTACTACGGGTTCGAAGAGCACCCCGGGGTGCTCATTGCCGATGTTCACGAGGACGGTGATTATCTTTATCCGGGTAGCGGCAGCGCCGATGAGAGTGGCCGCGGTCGCGCCCGCGGGACGAAGCGCAATGTGCCCATGCCGCCGGAGTCCGGGGATCGGGAGTTCATGCAAGTCTGGGGCGGTATCGAAGAATTCCTGATCGAGCATCGTCCGCAACTGCTTCTGCTGCAGTGCGGGGCCGATGGACTGGCGGGCGATCCATTGACGCATTTGCGCTACAGCGCGGCCGTGCACCGCCACGTAACCGACCGCATGTGCGCCCTGGCCGCACGTTTCTGTGACGGGCGCCTGCTCGCCATGGGTGGCGGTGGCTACGATCTGGGGAATCTCGCCACCGCCTGGACTGCAGTGGTCGAATCCATGCTCGAGGCGTGAGCCTCGCTGAGGGCGGAACCGCAATCTGCGTGCGGCTCGCGCGGGCGTTCTGGGTATGTGCTTGCTGCTGAGGGCATGCGTCCCCAAGATCCCAAAGCGTCGGCAAAACCCCGTTGCGCCATGCAGGAAGCGGCCAGATCAGGTATCATTTATCACTTTTCCAGGCCCTATTCCCCTGTTTTCGCCGGCGGACGGAGCCGGTGCGCAGAACACGCGATTTGCGTGGCCGACAGCGCCCGGCCGCTGGGGTCGTTCTGAGAGAGGTAGGTATGTTTCCGAAAAATATGACGATTTCTGAATTCGATGAGGAATTGGCCGCGGCCATCGATGGAGAAAGGGTACGCCAGGAAGAGCACATCGAGTTGATCGCCTCGGAAAACTACGCCAGCCCCAGGGTTTTGGAAGCACAGGGCTCCGTCCTCACCAACAAATACGCCGAGGGCTATCCTGGCAAGCGCTATTACGGCGGCTGCGAGTTCGTCGATATTGCCGAGCAGCTGGCCATCGACCGTTTGAAAACGTTGTTTGACGCCGATTATGCCAACGTCCAGCCTCATTCGGGTTCCCAGGCCAATGCCGCGGTCCTGCTGGCGTTGCTCAAACCCGGCGATACGATCCTGGGCATGAGCCTCGCGCACGGCGGTCATCTTACCCATGGTGCGAAGGTCAATTTTTCGGGCAAGATTTTCAACGCCGTGCAGTACGGTATCGACAACGAAGGCTACATCAACTACGACGAGATCGAGCGCCTGGCCCGTGAACATCGCCCGCGCCTGATCATCGGCGGATTCTCGGCCTATTCGCGGGTAATGGACTGGCAACGATTTCGCGCCATCGCCGATGCAGTCGGGGCCTATTTGATGGTCGACATGGCGCACGTGGCCGGATTGGTGGCCGCGGGCGTATACCCCAGCCCGGTACAGATCGCCGACGTCACCACATCGACCACTCACAAGACCCTGCGCGGACCGCGCGGCGGCATCATCCTCGCCAAGTCCAATCCCGAGGTCGAAAAAAAGCTCAGTTCGTTGGTGTTTCCAGGCACCCAGGGCGGCCCGCTGATGCACGTGATCGCCGCCAAAGCAGTCGCCTTCAAGGAGGCCCTGCAGCCGGAATTTCGTCAGTACCAACGACAGGTGGTCGCCAATGCGCACGCCATGGCTTCGGTAATGGTGGAGCGGGGCTACCAATTGGTTTCCGGAGGCACCGACAACCATTTGTTTCTTGTCAGCCTGGTGGACAAAGGCATCACCGGGAAGGACGCCGATGCGGCATTGAGTTCGGCCAATATCACCGTCAACAAAAACGCGGTGCCCAACGATCCGCAGTCGCCGTTTGTCACCAGCGGCATTCGCATCGGCACGCCGGCTATCACCACCCGCGGCTGCGGTGAAGCACAGGTGCGCGAGCTTGCCGGCTGGATCTGCGACGTGCTCGACGATCTGGAGAACCCGGACACCATCGAGCGCGTCAAAGAACAGGTACTCGGTTTGTGCCGCAAATTTCCGGTGTATGAACACTGAACCGGTGAATCGGGCGACCGGACGATGACAGTCGAAGCGCGCTCGCCGGCATACAGCGTCTGCCGGGGTCGGCACTCGCGATCCCACACTTAGCGGGGTTTGATGCATGCGTTGCCCGTTCTGCGCGGCGCAGGATACCAAGGTGGTCGATTCCCGGTTGGCCGGAGACGGCGATCAGATCCGGCGGCGACGCGAGTGTTTGTCCTGTGGTGAGCGCTTCACAACCTATGAGTTTGCCGAATTGCGCATGCCGCGCGTAATCAAAACCGACGGCACGCGTGAGGATTTCAGCGAGGAAAAGCTGCGCACCGGTTTTCTGCGGGCATTGGAAAAACGTCCGGTGGGTACGGAGAAAATCGAGGCAGCGCTGAATCGGGTCAAGCATGCTTTGCATACCACGGGCGAACGCGAAATCGGTTCACGAACGATCGGCGAACGGGTCATGAATGAATTGCGGGAATTGGATCAAGTGGCGTATGTACGTTTCGCATCGGTGTATCGCAGTTTCGAGGATGTGAATGCGTTTCGTGAAGAGATCGAACGGCTTGAGAACTCACCCACGGCGGAGCTGAAAAAGCATCAATTGCCGTTGCTGCCGGGTGAGACTGGCGGCAGTGAGCGCTGACGGCACCGGCGTGAGCGCGGCCGCCGACCACGAATACATGGCGCTGGCACTGCGCCTCGCCGAACGCGGCTTGTACTCCACGGACCCGAACCCGAGGGTAGGCTGTGTGCTGGTGCGCAACGGCGTGGTCTTGGGTCAAGGCTGGCACGCGCGGGCCGGCGGCGCCCATGCGGAGGCGGCCGCGTTGGCAGATGCCGGTGGCGATGCGCGCGGCGCCAGCGCCTATGTGACGCTCGAGCCGTGCTCTCACCACGGCCGAACGCCGCCGTGCAGTAATGCATTGATCGAGGCCGGGGTCAGGCGAGTGGTGGCGGCCATGGAGGACCCGAATCCGCAGGTTGCGGGCAGCGGTTTGGCGCAGTTGCGCGCGGCGGGCGTTGAAACCGAAGTCGGTCTGATGGCGGCCCAAGCCGAAGCGCTGAATGCCGGGTTCGTCATGCGCATGCGGCACGGCAGACCGTTGGTTCGCTGCAAATTGGCAATGAGCCTGGATGGCCGCACGGCGATGGCCGACGGCGAAAGTAAATGGATCACCGGCGCCGCCGCCCGTGCCGATGTTCATCGTTTGCGTGCCCGCAGCTCAGCACTGATCAGCGGCATCGGGACGGTCCTTGCCGACGATCCGCAGTTGACGGTGCGCATCGAACACGAGGCGAGCACGGCCAGTCCGCGCCAACCGCTGCGGGTGATCCTCGACCCGCACTTGAGCACGCCGCCGAGCGCACGCACGCTGCAATGTGAAGGTCGGACGCTGATCGTCACCGCCAGCGAGAGTGGGGGCGCCAGCGATCGCCTGCGCGCTGCGGGCGCGGAGGTGATCCGGATCGCCGGCGGCCCCGACACCGTTGATCTGCTCGCCATGCTGGAACACCTAGCGAGCAACGAGCAGATCAACGAAGTGCTGTTGGAGACCGGCGCCATATTGAGCGGCGCGATGCTGGAGGCCGGGCTGGTGGATGAAATCGTGTTGTACGTCGCACCGCATTTCATGGGTGACGGCGCACGCGGTTTGTTTCACTTGCCGCGCATTGAAAGAATGGAGCAACGTTTGCAACTGCAAGTCGTCGACGTGCGCGCGGTGGGCGACGACTGGCGTATCATCGCGCGTCCACGGCCGCGCACGCCCTGAGGAGAGCTGTGTTTACAGGAATCATCGAAGCTGTCGGTGAGATCGCCGCTCTGCAACCCAGCGGCTCAGATCAGCGCCTGCGGGTGCAGACGGGTTCGCTCGCACTCGCCGATGTGCGGGCGGGTGACAGCATTGCTGTCAGCGGCGTGTGCCTGACGGTAACTGAACTGCCCGGAGACGGGTTCTGGGCCGACGTGTCGGGGGAGACGTTGCAGCGGACGATCTTGGGAACACTGAGCACCGGTGCGCGGGTCAACCTGGAGAAGGCGCTGTTGCCCCATACGCGCCTTGGGGGCCATCTGGTGAGTGGCCACGTGGACGGGGTCGGCGAAATTACGGCGAGGCGCAGCGATGGACGATCAGTGCAGTTCCAGGTCAAGGCGCCCGATGCGCTGGCGCGCTACATCGCCGAAAAGGGCTCGATTTGCATCGACGGCGTCAGCCTGACGGTTAATGCGGTACGCGGTTCGACTTTCGATCTGAACATCGTACCCCACACGCTCAAGGAAACGATCATGGACGAATATCGCCGCGGGCGTTGTGTCAATCTGGAAGTCGACTTGATTGCCCGTTACCTGGAGCGTTTGCTGCTCGGCGAGCGGCCCGCGCAGACCGATACCGGCATCAGCCGAGAATTCCTCGCTTCCCACGGATTCGCCCGGAACGAGTAGGCGATGTCTGCCCGCGATTCATCGGAAACGGCCACTGTGATGCCATTCAACACCATCGAAGAAATTGTCGCTGATCTCCACGCTGGGAAAATGGTGGTGATCATGGACGATGAGGATCGTGAGAACGAAGGCGATCTGCTGATGGCAGCCAGCCTGGTGCGGCCGGAAGATATCAATTTCATGGCGCGGTACGGACGCGGTCTGATATGCCTGACCCTGACCAAGGGCCGCTGCGAACAACTTCGGTTACCGCTGATGGTCAGCGACAACTACGCCAAACACGCCACCAACTTCACGGTGTCGATCGAGGCGGCCGAAGGCGTTACCACGGGAATCTCGGCGGCAGACCGCGCAATTACGGTGCGCGCCGCGGTGGCGGCAGATGCAAAACCGGAGGACGTGGTCCAGCCCGGTCATATTTTTCCACTCATGGCACAGCCGGGCGGGGTGCTGACGCGCGCCGGTCACACTGAAGCGGGTTGCGACCTAGCCCGTTTGGCGGGGCTCGAGCCGGCCGCGGTCATCGTCGAGATTCTCAACGAGGATGGCACCATGGCACGGCGCCCGGACCTCGAAGTATTCGCACGCGCACATGATCTGAAGATCGGTACCATTGCGGATCTGATTCGTTACCGGGTCGAAAACGAAACCACCATCGAGCGCGTCGCCGAGAGCGGTATCGAAACCGAGTACGGCAACTTCCGGCTGGTAACCTATCTGGACACGATCGACGATGAGCTTCACTTTGCGTTGACACTCGGCGACCTCCGCCCACGCGAGCCGGCTCTGGTGCGGGTACATTTGCAAAGTACCTTGTGCGATGTGCTGGGCGGCATGCATAGCGACTGCGGTTGGCCGCTGCGCCGGGCGATGCAGCGCATCCAGCGCGAAGGCAGCGGCGTGATCGTGTTGTTGCGCAAAGCTGAGGATAATCGTGAACTGGTGCGCCGGGTGCGTAACCTGCAACTGGGTATCGGCGTCGAAGGGGGCGCTCCCGCGCCGCAGTCGGAACTGCGTACCTTTGGCGTCGGAGCTCAGATCTTGAGCGACCTGGGCGTGCGTAGCATGCGCGTGCTCAGTGCCCCGAAAGTGATGCATGGCCTGTCGGGGTTCGGGCTGGAGGTGGTAGAGTACATTTCGCCCGATTGACGGCCGGTTCGGGGCGGAAAGGCTGTTGCACCATTTTTCGTTTTCAGAGAGCAACTATGAGCAAGTTCAAAACGGTAGAAGGCGATTTGCAGGTTCGCGGCGCACGGTTCGCGTTGTTGGTCACACGCTTCAACAGCTTTGTGGTCGATAGCCTGCTCGAGGGCGCACTCGATACCCTGCGTCGTCACGGCGCAGAAGAAGGCGATCTGCACGTCGTGCGCGTGCCGGGCGCTTTCGAAATGCCATTGGTCGCCGCGCGGTTGGCGAAAACGGGTGACTACGACGCCATCGTCGCACTGGGAGCGGTGATTCGCGGCGGCACGCCGCACTTCGAATATGTGGCGGGTGAATGCACCAAAGGCCTCGCAGGCGTGTCCATGCAGCACGACATACCCGTGGGCTTCGGGGTGCTGACTGTCGATACCATCGAACAGGCCATTGAGCGTGCCGGTACCAAGGCTGGCAACAAAGGTGCGGAAGCGGCGTTGTCCGCCATCGAAATGGTGAATGTATTGCGCAATCTGGACGCACGATGATGCCTGCGCCTGCTGCCGGCGGCCACAACCCCGCTCACGCTCGCAAACGCGCGCGGCGGCTGGCGGTGCAAGCCCTCTATCAATGGCAATTGTCGGATGGCGCATTGCGCGAAATCGAGTCGCAGTTCCTGGAAGAGCAGGATTTCCGCCTCGCAGACGTGCCTTATTTTCGCGAGTTGTTGCATGAGATTCCGGCGCGTTTGGACAAACTGGACGCCGCGCTGCAGCCCTACATGCAGTGGCGCGTGGAGGAAATCGATCCCGTGGAACGGGCGATACTGCGCATCGCCGCGTACGAACTGCAGGAGCGCATCGAAATCCCCTACCGCGTAGTGCTCAACGAAGCCGTGGCGCTGGCGAAGACCTTTGGTGCCGCGGAAAGCCACAAGTATGTCAACGGGGTTCTCGACCAGGCTGCCCGCGGCCTGCGTACCGTGGAGGTCGACGCCGGCCGCCGCTAGCCGGTTGCGTAGACATGACCCTTCGCGCGCTCGAGGCGGCACAGTTCGCAAGTCTGCGCCCACCTACACCCGGACTGCCGCTGCAACAGATGTTGCTGCCGGACTTGGAGCGAGAGCATGCGCTGGTCAGTGTCGATACGCTGAACGTCGGCGTGCATTTCGGCGCCGACGATGACCCGTCCGCGGTCGG
Source organism: uncultured Gammaproteobacteria bacterium (assembly GCA_963773585.1). Lineage (GTDB taxonomy): Bacteria > Pseudomonadota > Gammaproteobacteria > JASBUN01 > JASBUN01 > CAVXJN01. The sequence goes on along the minus strand of CAVZBR010000006.1, from coordinate 382,614 downwards.
GCACAAGAGCCTGGCGGTAAACCTGAGCGACATGGCGGCAATGGGGGTGCATGCGCGATGGGCGAGCTTGGCGTTGCGTCTGCCGGCCGATCGGTCCGCTGCGTGGTTCGACGGATTCCGTGTTGGTTTCGATTCACTGGCCCTCCGCTTCGGAATCTGTTTGAGCGCTTTCGATCTAAGCGAAGGGCCACTGTCGGCGACCGTCGAGGTCATCGGCACGGCCCCGCCGGGCGCCAGCCTGCGCCGGGCGGGGGCACAGGTCGGCGACCGGGTGCTGGTGAGCGGCACCCTGGGGGATGCGGCGTACTGGCTGCGTCAGCGGCTTGCAGGATTGAAGCCCGAAAATGAAGCACAATCGTGGCTTGAACAGCGCCTGGATCGGCCGAGCCCACGGCTCGAACTCGGTGCGCTGCTGCGCGATTACGCCACCAGCGCCATCGATCTGAGCGACGGGCTGGTGTCGGATCTGGGGCATATCCTCGCGGCAAGCGGGGTCGGCGCAGCGCTGGAGACGGTTCGACTACCCTTGTCGGAGGCGTTGCGCGCCTGCGCAGTCGATGAGCAAGTGCGGCGTTATGCGCTTTCCGGCGGCGACGACTATGAACTGTGCTTTACGGTACCCCCGGAGCGGACGCAGAACGTGATCGAAGCCGCGCAGCGGCTGGGGTCGCAGGTCACAGACATCGGCGAAATCGATACCGGGCCCGGTTTGCGCATGTTCGATGCCGATGGCCTGCAGTTCGCCGCAACGGCCAAGGGATATGACCATTTTCTGCCGTGAAAAATGCATTAAAACGTAACCGACTGCCTGCCAGCATCTGGAGGAATCCGGCTCGCCTACTGGCGTGCGGTTTCGGCTCGGGGGCTGCACCTTACGCGCCGGGAACGTTCGGCACTCTCGCGGCGATACCGCTCTATCTGTTGATGGCGCCCCTGCCCATACTGGCTTACCTGCTGGTCATGGCCGGTTTGTTCGCCGTCGGGGTGTGGGCCTGCCACGTCACCGCCCACAGTTTCGGAGTTCATGATCACGGCGGCATCGTCTGGGACGAGTTCATCGGCTATTTGTTGACCATGACCGCCGCCCCCAGCGGTTGGCAATGGCCGCTCGTGGGGTTCGTGTTGTTTCGCCTGTTCGATATCCTCAAGCCCTGGCCGGTGCGCTGGCTCGATCGACACATCCCCGGAGGCTTGGGGATCATGCTCGACGATGTGGCCGCGGCTGTGTACGCTCTGATCAGTATGCAAGTTTTGGCGCACTTCGCGGTGTGAATTCAGTCCAAAGGGGGTGGGGATGCAAGGAGCGAGAGCGGTCGTGCTGTGGCTGCTGGTCTGGATGGCGCAAGCCGTTTCGGCGGGTCAGGTGCACATCGAGAATGTCGATTTGACGCTCCAGGACGGTCGCTGGCGTGCCGACGTGACCCTGCGTCACGCCGACACGGGCTGGGATCATTACGCTGACGCGTGGCGACTGGTGGACGGTAGTGGTCAGGTGCTGGCAACACGCAAGCTGTGGCACCCCCACGTGGATGAACAACCCTTCACGCGCAGTGAAAGCGATATTGAAATCCCGGATTCAGTGCGTTTCGTGTATGTCGAGGCCCATGATAAGGTTCATGGCTGGAGCCCGGACCGGGTGAAAGTCGACCTTCTCAAGAGTTCCGGCCAGCGTTTCAATGTTCATCGCTAGGCCCGGCAGGTTGGCCGCCGCACTATTGCTCGGACTTTCGGCGCAAACCGCGCTGGCTGCCGAAAAAATCGTTGTGCAGGGCCTGTTTCGCGATCACGCAGTGGTGTCGATCGACGGCAAGCGCCGCTTGTTGAAGCTCGGTGAGCGTAGTCCTGAAGGGGTGGAATTGATCCGTGCGGACAGCCAGGAAGCGGTGCTCGAAGTCGACGGCAGACGCAAAAGCTTCCGCCTTGGAGAACAAGTCGCCAGCAGTTTTGCGCCGCAAGCGCTTACCGAAGTGCGTATTTGGCCCGATGTCCAAGGCATGTACATGACCGTCGGAACCATCAATGGCGCAACGGTGCGGTTCATGGTGGATACAGGTGCGACGCTGGTGGCGATGAACGAAGTCGAGGCGCGACGACTCGGGATTCACTACCGAATGGACGGCGTGCGGGGAAGGGCGTCAACCGCAGCGGGCATCGTTTCCACATATCATGTGCAGCTCAAATCGGTGCAGGTTGGTGATATCCGGCTGCAGGATGTCGAAGCGGTGGTGATCGAGGGTGGATTTCCGCAGCAGGTATTGCTGGGAATGAGCTTCTTGGGTCGACTCAAGATCGAGAGCCACGGCACTGCCATGTTGCTGCGGCAAGTGCACTGAGCGGCAGCGGTTGCCGTCGCCGGATCAGGTCTTTTCCTTGTCGTGCTCGATCAACGCGTAAGCGGAGTGGTTGTGAATGGATTCGAAGTTCTCGGACTCCACCACGTAGGCGCCCACCCGTTCGTCATTGTTCAAACGTCCTGCCACGTCACGAACCATGTCTTCGACGAATTTTGGATTGTCGTATGCCCGCTCAGTCACGAATTTCTCGTCCGGGCGTTTCAGCAAACCATAGAGCTGACAGGACGCTTCTTCTTCCACCAAGTCGATCACTTCTTCGATCCAAACGAAACCACGGGTCCGGACCTTGACCGTGACGTGCGAGCGCTGGTTATGGGCGCCGTAATCGGAAATCTTCTTCGAACACGGGCACAGGCTGGTTACCGGCACCACGACCTTGATATGCATGCTCGGCGCACCGTCGCGGATCTCGCCGATCAGCGTGACGTCATAGTCCATCAGACTCTGTACGCCGGACACTGGCGCCGTTTTGTTGATGAAATATGGAAACTGCATTTCGATATGGCCGGCGTCGGCTTCCAGCCGGTCGGTCATTTCGGCCAGGATTTCCTTGAACGAATCCACTGAGATCTCGCGCTCGTGGAGGTTGAGTATCTCCACGAATCGCGACATGTGCGTGCCCTTGAAATTGTGGGGCAGGTTCACGTACATGTTGAAGGTTGCGACCGTGTGTTGCTCGCCGCCCGAGCGGTCCTTGATCCGGACCGGGTGCCGGATATCCTTGATCCCCACCTTGTCGATGGCGATGCGGCGCGTATCCGCGCTGCTCTGGACGTCTTCGATCTCGGCGCCAGCCGTACCGATTGTGCTCATTTCATTCATACTCTCGGCTGTTCCTGTGAACTGCATGCGAACGCGACATTGGGACCTTCCAGTTTACCTCGCTCGGACCCTGGAATCGACCAAAGACCGAGATTTGGGAGCGCGAAACGTTGACTGTGGTTCCTGGCCGTGCGGGACGGAAGCTATATACGACTAAAACAGTAGGATATTACTGCAGCGCCTGGGCTTTTGCAACGCCGGGCATACGCGCGCGGATGCTGCGCAGGATGGTTTCGACGTCGAGACCGCATTCGGCCAACTGTTCTTCGGGGGTGCCGTGTTCGATGAAACGATCCGGCAGTCCCAGATGCATGATGTTGTGGGGCTCGCCCAGGCCGTGTAACAGCTCTGCCACAGCGCCGCCCGCGCCTCCGGCGACCGCGTTTTCCTCGATCGTGACCAGTAGTTCATGTTCGCGGGCGCTGCGCAGGATTGCTTCTTCATCCAACGGTTTGACGAAACGCATATTGATCAGGGTGGCGTCCAGAATTTCCGCGACCGCTGCGGCGCGCTCCACCATGCTGCCGAACGCGAGCAATGCGATCCGTTGGCCTTTGCGCCGCAACTGCGATTTGCCGATTTCCAGCGGTTCGTGGACATGGCGGACCGTTACGCCGGGCCCGCGGCCGCGTGGATAGCGCACCGCACTGGGACCTTCGATTTCGTAAGCGGTATCGAGCATCTGCCGGCACTCGTTTTCATCGGCAGGTGCCATTACCACCATGTTCGGAACGCAGCGAAGATAACTCAGATCGAAGCTGCCGGCGTGGGTCGGACCATCCGGCCCCACCAGCCCGGCGCGGTCGATGGCGAGCATCACCGGAAGCTTTTGCAGCGCAACGTCATGAATGAGTTGGTCGTAACCGCGTTGCAGAAATGTCGAATAAATGGCGAGCACCGGCTTCAAACCGGCGCAGGCCATGCCAGCCGCAAGCGTCACGGCATGCTGTTCGGCGATGCCGACGTCGTGGAACCGTTTTGGATAGCGTTCCGAAAACGCGACCAGCCCCGAGCCTTCGCGCATGGCCGGCGTGATTGCCGTCAGACGCGGATCCCGTTGCGCGCGATCGCAAATCCAGTCGCCGAACACTTCGGTGTAGGTGGGCAGGCCCGAATTTTTACTCGGCTGCGGTCCCGTACGCGGATCGAATTTGGAGACCCCGTGGAGCGCGCAGGGATTGTCTTCGGCAGGCGCGTAACCCTTGCCTTTTTGGGTAACGACGTGCAGGAAACGCGGCCCCTCCAGTTCGCGCAGGTTGCGCAAGGTGCGCACCAACTGCGGTAGATCATGGCCGTCGATAGGGCCGACGTAATTAAAACCCAACTCTTCGAACAAAGTTCCCGGTACCACCATGCCTTTCATGTGCTCTTCGGCGCGGCGCGCGAGTTCCATCATGCTCGGCATTGCGGAGAGCACCTTCTTGCCGCCTTCACGCATGCTGGCATAAAAGCGGCCGGACAGGATCTTGCCCAAATGGCGCGATAGTCCGCCGACATTGCGAGAAATGGACATCTCGTTGTCGTTCAAAATCACCAGCAGATCCGCATCCACGTCGCCTGCATGGTTGAGTGCTTCGAACGCCATGCCGGCGGTCAGCGCGCCGTCGCCGATCACCGCGACCGTCTTGTCAGTGGCGCCCGTGCCGGCAGCCGCCAACGCCATTCCCAGCGCGGCGCTCACCGAAGTGCTGGAATGGCCAACGCCGAACGCGTCGTACGGGCTTTCGTTGCGCCGGGGAAACCCGGCAATGCCGCCATGCTGGCGCAATCCCGCCATCGCTTCCCTGCGTCCGGTCAGAATCTTGTGGGGATAGCTCTGGTGACCGACGTCCCAGACGAGGCGGTCGCGAGGCGTATCGAATACGTAATGTAGCGCCACCGCGAGTTCGACTGTGCCCAGGTTCGCGGCCAAGTGGCCGCCCGTACGAGCTACCGATTGAATGAGAAAATCCCGCAGCTCAGCGGCAAGCTGAACCAACTGTTGCTTGGTCATGCCGCGCAGGTCGGCTGGATCGTTCACAGTTTCGAGGAGCGGGTAGTCTTGGGTCATGAATGGGCGGCGGGCGGTGCGGCGAGGAGTAGGTCGCTATTATCGGTGGCCCCAGGCGCAGGCGCAAGGCGGCATCGTCAGCGGATGCGTTCGACAATGTAGCGGGACACGGCGCGCAAGGTGTCGGCCCGGTTGTCGAATTGCGCCAGCGCTTCGATCGCTTGTTCGTGCAGGTCGCGGGCACGCTGCTTGGCGCCGTCCATGCCCAGTACGGCGGGATACGTGGGTTTGGCCAGGGCCAGATCGGCCCCCCGCGTTTTGCCCAGTACGTCCGTTTCCCCTTCAATGTCGAGGATATCGTCCCGGATCTGAAACGCCAGACCGACACATTTGCCGTAACGGTCCAGTTTCTCGAGTTGCGACTCGGTGGCCGTAGCGCTGTTCATCGCAGCCAGCAATACGGACGCGCGAATCAACGCGCCGGTTTTGTGGATATGCATGTCCTCGAGTTCGGCGATGTCGAGTTGGTTGCCTACCGCCTCGAGGTCAATCGCCTGGCCCCCCGCCATCCCTCTCGATCCGCAGGCCAGCGCCAAGCGCTCGATCATGGTCAAGCGTTGCGCCGCGTCCGCGGTCATGGCGCGGTCGTGGGCAAGGATGTAGAACGCAAGCGCTTGCAGCGCGTCGCCGGCCAGAATGGCGGTGGCTTCGTCGAAAGCCTTGTGGCAGGTGGGTTGGCCGCGACGCAGTTCGTCATCGTCCATCGCCGGCAGATCGTCGTGAATCAACGAATAGGCATGGATGATTTCCACGGCCGCGGCAATGCCATCGAGGCTGGCCGCTTCTATCGCCAGGGCGTTGCCGGTGGCGAACACCAACACCGGACGAATGCGCTTGCCGCCGCTCAGCGCGGAGTAACGCATCGCGCTATGCAGTCGGGCAGGATGGGTTTCCGGCGCGGGCAGCCAGCGATCCAGGGCTTGTTCCACGCGCGCCTGATAGGCGTTCAAAACTGCCGCTAATGCGGCGGGGTCATTCGTCACGATTGAAGTCTTCGACTACTGTCTTGCCGTCTTTCTCGAGCAGGATCTGAACCTTTTGCTCAGCCGCCTGCAGCGCTTGCTGACACTGTCGGGTGAGGGCGATACCGCGCTCGAAGGATTTCAGCGACTCTTCCAGCGGCAGCTCCCCCTGCTCCATCCGTTCCACCAATTGTTCGAGCTCCGTCAGGGCGGCTTCGAAATTGAACGGGGGGGTGGCGGTGGGTTTACGGGACACAGTTGCGCTTACCAAATCGGGGGAGTAAAAGTTACAGGACACGTACATCGATGTCCACGCCGAAACCCCTGCACTCCGCTAGGGGAAACCCGTGTTGCGCTTGTTGACAATACCTGGCCCGTGAACTACATTACCTGACACAGTTTAGACTGATTCTAAACTCGGTTCCCGTAGAAATTCATCTTATCTCAGGTAGTTAGCAATTGGAGGATCCTATCATGGAACTGAAAACCAGCAAAACCGAACAGAATCTCAAGGACGCCTTCGCCGGCGAATCCCAGGCGAACCGGCGCTACCTGTACTTTGCGGCCAAGGCGGACGTCGAAGGCTATAACGATGTAGCTGCCGTATTCCGTTCCACCGCCGAAGGCGAAACCGGGCATGCACACGGCCACCTGGAATATCTCGAAGCCAGCGGCGATCCGGCTACCGGTCTGCCCATTGGTGGCACGTCGGACAATCTGAAGGCCGCAATTGCCGGTGAGACCCACGAGTACACTGATATGTATCCCGGAATGGCCAAGTCCGCCCGCGACGAAGGTTTCGATGAAATCGCGGATTGGTTCGAAACCCTGGCCAAAGCCGAGCGCTCCCACGCCAACCGCTTCCAGAAAGCGCTGGATACCCTGGGCGAGTGATCGGTAGGACGCGCAGGGGCCGTCGGTCCCTGCCGTTTTTTCTGGCTCCAATTTGCAGGCGTCGACACGTATGGCAGCACCGACCGGAACACGCGAAGGCAATCTCGAGGCGCCGACCCGCCACCCGCTGGGTCAGCAGGAAGCGAAATTCTGGGATGAGGCCGCTTTGTTCCAGGAGATGGAGCGGGTATTCGATATCTGCCACGGCTGCCGCCGATGCGTGAGTCTGTGTCATTCGTTTCCAACCTTGTTCGATCTGGTGGACGAATCGGAGACCATGGAAGTCGACGGCGTCGCCAAGGATGACTACTGGAAAGTGGTGCAGCACTGTTACCTGTGCGATCTGTGCTACATGACCAAATGCCCTTATGTACCGCCCCACGAGTGGAATGTCGATTTTCCGCACCTGATGTTGCGGGCGAAGGCGGTGCATTTCAAAAAACACGGGGTGCGATTTCGCGATCGTGTCCTGAGTTCGACCGATACTGTCGGCAAGCTGGCCGGCATCCCTGTCGTAGTGCAGGCGGTCAACGCCGCCAACCGGTCCAAACCGACGCGCAAAATGCTAAGCAAGACGATGGGCGTGCATCCCGACGCTTTGCTACCCGTCTATCACAGTTCGACCCTGCGCAAACGCGTCTCCGCGCGCCGCTCCGCCGTGACGCAGCCCGAGCCCGCTGGGGCAACCAAGGGCCGCGTGGCGCTCTTCGCCACTTGTTATGGCAACTACAACGAGCCGCACCTTGGCGAAGACCTGATTGCGGTGTTCGAGCATAACGGCATCGAAGTGAGGATTGCAGAGAAGGAGCAATGCTGCGGCATGCCGAAGTTGGAACTGGGCGATCTCGAAGCTGTCGAGCGCGCTAAAGATTTCAACATCCCCGTATTGGCGAAGCTGGTGGATCAAGGTTGGGACATCGTGGCGCCGGTGCCGTCCTGTGTGTTGATGTTCAAACAAGAGTTGCCGCTCATGTATCCGCACGATGTCGATGTCGCCAAGGTTCGCGATGCGATCTACGATCCGTTCGAATACTTGGCGTTGCGCCACAAGCAAGGCAAACTCAACACCGCTTTCAAGCAACCGCTGGGGAAAGTGGCCTATCACGTCGCCTGCCACCAGCGAGTGCAGAATATGGGCATGAAGACCCGCGACATATTGCAATTGGTTCCGGAGACCGAGTTACAGCCCATCGAGCGCTGCTCCGGACACGATGGCACGTACGCGGTAAAGAACGAATTCCATGAGATTTCCATGAAGATCGTCCGCCCGGTCGTCAATCGCGTGAAACAAGCGGAAGCGCAGCACTACACCAGCGATTGTCCGATGGCCGGGCATCAAATCGAAAATGGGTTGCGTAACGGCGAAGCGCCAAAGCACCCGCTGACGCTGCTTCGTATCGCGTACGGATTGTGACCACTGGTCGAGGCACTGAGGAAAGGAGCAATGAATGAGCAGTGAGGGGTTCCACGAACGTTTTGAAGATCTAAGTGACGAAACCCGCGACATGCATCGGGCGATTTCGTCGTTGATGGAAGAGCTCGAGGCTGTGGATTGGTATCAGCAGCGCGTGGACGCGTGCGAGGATGAGCAGTTGCAGCAGATCCTTGCCCATAACCGCGACGAGGAAAAGGAGCATGCAGCGATGGTGCTGGAGTGGATTCGTCGGCGCGATCCCAAATTCGACCAACACTTGAAGGACTATCTGTTTACCGACAAGCCGATAGTACAAATCGAGCAAGAGTCCGACTGATACCACGGCGACAGGTGAGATCGATGCAGAAGCTAACCCGCGACGACTTGTATTCTCTGGAAAAGTACGCCGAAGTGCGGAATCAATTCCGAGCCGAAGTGATGGAACACAAGAAGAATCGGCAGGTTGCGGTCGGCCCCAATGCGACCTTGTATTTCGAGGATCGGCTCATCATGCAGTATCAAGTCCAGGAAATGCTGCGCGCTGAGCGAATCTTCGAAGCGGCGGGTATCCAGGAAGAGCTGGATTCCTACAACCCGCTGATCCCGGATGGTGACAACTGGAAAGCGACTTTCATGATCGAGTACCCCGACGCCGACGAACGGAAAGTGGCGCTTTCCAAGTTGCTTGGCATCGAGGACCGGGTTTGGGTGCAGGTAGAAGGTTTGGACCGTGTTTTCGCGCTCGCCGACGAAGACATCGAACGCGAAACTGCCGAGAAGACCTCGTCGGTACATTTTCTACGCTTTGATCTGGCTCCCGAGATGATCGGCGCAGCCAAAGATGGCGCCGCAATCTCAATCGGCATCGATCACGAGCACTACCGTCACCAGCTCAGTCCTGTCCCATCAAACGTACGCGATGCGCTGGCAGCGGATCTGGACTGAAGCGCTCCAATCTTCACTGTTGCCAAGGGCCGGCTGCTGAACGGCTCGCGGATCTTTCTTGTTTCCGGGACCGGTCTCGAACCCGAAATTCGGTTCTCGCCTGATGGCGCTAGGCACGCTACACTGTAGCCGCTTAAAATCCTAGGCTTGGTCTGGCTTCCTGGTCCCCTCTCTATGAATTCATCCAATTTCCCATGTCGCCTAGTCGGTGTGCTGTTGCTGGCTTGTGCGTTGAGTCCGGCGCTCGCTGAGGATGAAAGCGGAATGGACAAGCTTCCGGAATATCAGCCCGGCAAGCCATGGCAGGAGCAAAAGCTCGACGTTCCGGCGTTTCCGACAACCAATAACCTGGTCAGCCTCGACACTCAGTTCGATGGTTACCGGTACTACATCGATAGGCAGTCGGTGTCAGTCGGCGGCGAGGACCAAGTGGCCCGCTATACCGTCGTGATCGACTCCGAGGACGGTGTCCGCAATGCCTTCTATGAAGGCATTCGCTGCGACAAGCGACAGTACAAGACCTATGCCTTCGGAACCGGTGCCGGGCCGTTCCAGCGGATGCAGGACAGCGGCTGGCACGACATTCATAGCGAGGCGGCGTTTCGCTATCGGCGCGACCTCGTGGACTACTACGTCTGCGATGGGCCGGTCGTTCGTTTCGATCCCAAACAGATCGTCCGGCGCATTGCCAACCCTCCGTCCGTGCACGATTCCTCGTACGTGAATTGACGCCTCCTACACCTCAACGGTCAGATCAATGAGCAGCAGCAACTACGATGCATCGTCCATCGAGGTGCTGAGCGGACTGGAACCGGTTCGCAAGCGCCCCGGGATGTACACCGACACCACCCGTCCCAATCATCTCGCCCAGGAAGTCATTGATAACAGCGTCGACGAAGCGATCGCCGGCCACGCCAAACAAATCGACGTCAAGGTATACAAGGACGGGTCCGTTGAAGTTCGTGACGACGGCCGTGGTATGCCGGTCGATCGCCATCCGCAGCTACAGATACCGGGGGTCGAAGTGATCCTGACCCGTCTTCACGCTGGCGGTAAGTTCTCCAACAAGAACTACTCATTTTCCGGTGGATTGCACGGCGTCGGCGTCTCGGTGGTCAACGCGTTGTCCAGACGCCTCGAAGTGTGGGTGCGGCGCGGTGGCAAGGAATACAAAATGGCCTTCGCCGGCGGCGAGCCGGTTTCCGGCCTGGAGGAAGTCGGCAAGGTAGGCAAGCAGAATACGGGAACGACGCTGCGCTTCTGGCCGGATCCGAAGTATTTCGATTCTTCCAAGGTGTCGCTGACTCGCTTGCGCCACGTGCTACGCGCCAAGGCGGTTCTGTGTCCCGGGTTACGGGTGCGCTGCCACGACGAAAGTTCGGGCGAGCAGGACGAGTGGTACTTTGAAGATGGACTGCGCGACTATTTGATGGAGGCCCTGCAGGGCTTCGATACCGTTCCCGAAGCGCCTTTCATCGGCACCATGCAGGGCAACCAGGAGGCGGCCGAATGGGCGGTGGTGTGGCTGCCCGAAGGCGGAGAAACGGTTGCGGAGAGTTACGTCAATCTGATTCCCACTGCGCAGGGCGGTACGCACGTAAACGGCCTGCGTACCGGGCTCACCGAAGCGATCCGCGAATTCTGTGAGTTTCGCAGCCTGTTGCCCCGCGGCGTGCGGCTCGCCCCGGAGGATGTGTGGGAGCGTTGCGCCTACATTCTTTCGGTGAAACTTTCCGATCCCCAGTTTTCCGGCCAGACCAAGGAAAGGCTATCGTCGCGCGAGTGTGCAACGTTCGTTTCCGGTATCGCCAAGGACGCATTCGGCCTTTGGTTGAATCAGCACGTGGATGCCGGCGAAAAGATTGCAATGCTCGCAATCAACAACGCTCAGCGGCGATTGCGGGCCGGCAAAAAGGTGGTGCGCAAACGGGTCACAGCAGGACCCGCGTTGCCCGGGAAACTGACCGATTGCACAAGCCAGGATCCGGCGCGAGCCGAACTCTTTCTGGTGGAAGGCGACTCGGCCGGCGGCTCGGCGAAGCAGGCCCGCAACCGGGAAGTGCAGGCGGTGATGCCTTTGCGCGGAAAGATTCTCAATACCTGGGAAGTCGATCCAGCCATGGTGCTCGGTTCCCAGGAAGTACACGATATTGCGCTGGCGATCGGTTGCGACCCCGGTTCAGACGACTTGAGCGGACTGCGCTATGGCAAGGTTTGCATTCTCGCCGACGCCGATTCCGACGGCGCTCATATCGCGACGCTGCTTTGTGCGCTGTTCGTGCGTCACTTCCGACCCCTGGTGGGCGCCGGTCATGTGTATGTAGCGATGCCGCCGTTATTCAGGATCGACGTTGGCAAGGAAGTGTTCTACGCCCTGGATGACGCTGAAAAACAAGGCGTATTGGACCGCATCGCAGCGGAGAAAATCAAAGGCAAAGTCAACGTGCAGCGCTTCAAAGGTCTGGGTGAAATGAATCCAATGCAGCTGCGCGAAACGACAATGGATGCAGACACCCGTCGTCTGGTGCAGTTGACCATCGACGCAAGCGACGACACCGATCAGGTAATGGATATGTTGCTGGCGAAGAAGCGCGCCGGTGATCGGCGCGCGTGGCTGGAGAGCAAAGGCAATCTTGCGGACCTGGTTGAATAAGCAGAGCGCCGCGCCGCTACCGCCGAGCCCAGATCGATCGAGTTGAACGGAAACAATATGAGCGAAACCCCGCAATTTGATTTCGAGGGCGTCGAACGATTGCCCCTGAAGCAATTTACCGAAAAAGCGTACCTGGATTACTCCATGTACGTGATTCTCGACCGCGCGCTACCGAATGTCGCAGACGGTCTGAAACCGGTGCAGCGACGCATCGTCTACGCCATGTCGGAGCTAGGATTGTCGGCTGCGGCGAAATACAAAAAATCCGCCCGCACCGTGGGCGACGTTCTCGGCAAGTTTCATCCTCACGGCGACTCCGCCTGCTATGAAGCCATGGTGTTGATGGCACAGTCGTTTTCCTACCGTTATCCGCTGATCGATGGGCAAGGGAACTGGGGCTCGCCGGACGATCCGAAATCGTTCGCCGCGATGCGGTACACAGAAGCGAGGCTGGGTGCCTACGCTGAAGTGCTGCTCGCCGAACTCGGCCAGGGCACGGTGGATTGGATACCGAACTTCGACGGCACGCTTGATGAGCCGCAGTTGCTTCCCGCCCGCCTGCCTAATGTATTGCTCAACGGCGGGTCCGGAATCGCGGTCGGCATGGCGACCGATATTCCGCCGCATAATCTTCGCGAAGTCGCAAGCGCCTGTATTCGTTTGCTCGAAGATCCCAAGGCGAGCGTCGAAGTGCTCTGCGAACACGTCATCGCACCCGACTATCCCACTGAAGCTGAAATCATCACGCCCCGCGACGAGATTCTTGCCATGTATCGCAGTGGCAACGGCAGCATTCGCATGCGCGCCCGCTATGAAATCGAAAACGGCGAGCTGGTGGTCACGGCACTACCCTATCAGGTGTCCGGCGCGAGATTATTGGAGCAGATCGCACAGCAGATGCAGGCCAAAAAGCTGCCGATGGTCGAGGACCTGCGCGATGAATCGGATCACGAGAATCCGACCAGACTTGTCATTGTCCCCCGTTCCAACCGGATCGATACCGAGGCGTTGATGGCGCATCTATTCGCGACCACGGATCTTGAACGGACCTACCGTGTCAATCTGAATATGATCGGTTTGAGCGGCAGGCCGCAGGTGAAGGACCTGCGCGGTATATTGAGCGAGTGGCTGGAATATCGGTTTGAAACCGTTCGCCGCCGGCTCAATTACCGTTTGGACAAAGTCGACAGGCGATTGCATTTGCTTGACGGACTTCTGGTCGCGTTTCTCAATATCGATGAAGTGATACACATCATTCGCACCGAGGATGAGCCGAAGCCGGCCTTGATCACTCGCTTTGATCTCAGCGACCTTCAGGCCGATTATATTCTCGACACGAAACTGCGTCAGTTGGCGCGACTTGAGGAAATCAAAATCCGCGCGGAGCAAAAGGAACTTGCGGAAGAACGAGCCTGGCTGAACAAAACACTCCAGTCGCGGCAGCGAATGAAGACGCTGATCCGCAAGGAAATCGAAGCCGACGCGGAAAAATTCGGCGACGACCGCCGCTCGCCCTTGGTGTCTCGCGCCGCTGCCCAAGCGCTGGACGTCACCGAACTGGTGCCAAGCGAAGCGGTGACGGTGGTGCTTTCGGAACGAGGTTGGGTCCGCGCGGCGAAAGGGCACGAACTCGATCCTCGGATGCTGAGTTTCAAATCCGGGGACGGATTCCAGGCCGCCGCGATGGGGCGCACCAATCAGCTGGCGGTGTTTCTCGATTCGACCGGCCGAACCTACGCGGTTCCCGCGCATACACTGCCGTCCGCTCGCGGGCAGGGAGAACCGTTGAGCGGTCGCTTGAAGCCACCGGAAGGCGCGAGTTTCGTCGGTGTGCTGATGGGCGCGCCGGAAGACCGGTTCTTGTTGGCGAGCGACGCCGGCTTTGGATTCGTTGCCAAGTTCGAGGAAATGGTGACCCGCAATAAGTCCGGAAAGAAAATCATGAGCGTACCCAGAGGTGCGCGCGTATTGCCGCCTGTTCCGGTGCGCAGCCACGATGACGACTGGGTGGTGGCCGTATCCACTGAAGGCAACATGTTGGTGGTCGCGCTTGCCGAGTTGCCCGAATTGCCTAAAGGGAAAGGGGTGAAGATCATGTCCATACCGTCGGCCAAAGTGGCTGCGCGGGAGGAATTCGTGGCGGCAATCGCATGCGTGCAGGATGGTGAAAGTTTGACGATCTATTCGGGGCAGCGACATAAGACGCTGAAAGGCAGCGAGGTGGATGAGTACGCAGGGGAGCGTGGCCGTCGCGGACTCAAGCTGCCGCGCGGATTTCGAAAAGTGGAGCGAATGACAGTAGCGGAAAACTAGAATCGCTTGCGCGAATGTTCAATTGCTGTTGCTGCGGTCTTCGCGCAGCTGGCGCAAGCGGGTTAAAACCCGTTGCGCGCGTTCTACCCTGGCGAGAAGTTCTGCATCATCCGGCGCAAGTTCCAATCCCGCCTCCCAGACCCGCTTGGCTTCTGCGATTCTGCCGTCGGCGTAATGGTCGTCGCCGGTCTTGAGCAGCGATGCGACACGTGTTTGGATTGCCCGTTCCACACGAAAGCGCAGCGAATCAAGTTGATAAAAGTCCGGGTCCACGTCTTGCAGTTGATCGACATGATCGCGGGCTGAAACCAGCTGCGAATGTTGCAGTTCTTTGCGCGCCTGCTGCGCGAGTTGTTCCGCTTCATCGCGCCGTTTTTTGTTGGCGACTTTTTCTTCGCGCGCCTTCTTTTGTTCTTTTTTTTGCTTTTCCTGTTTGCCCAGGTGTGTAAGCACGTCGTGCACGGGTTCGCTCGGTACGAGCTGATTGGCGGATTTGAGGTATCGTACCGCAGCCACCTTGTCGCCGGAGGCGTGCGCGGTCAAGCCTAGGCTCGCCAGGCGCTGGGCGACATGGTCCCGCTCCTGTTCCATACGCTTGGCCTGCCAGATGGCGTCCAGATTGGACGGCTCGACTTGTGCCAGACGTTCGTAGATCGGCACACTTGCGGCAAGCCAATCGGCCTGTGCCAGCAGAAGTTTGGCTTCCAACGCGTCGATCTTGGCTTGGCGCAGGGCGCGCAACCGGGCTGCAGCCTGCTGCAGTTTCGGTCCGTCGGGATAATGGCCGATCGCCATATTGAGGACTACTTCGGCTTCGTTGAGTTTGTCCGCGTCGAGCAGTTTCGTGGCTGTTTGTGCTTGTTCGCGGTCGTAGTCGGCAGCGCGGGCGCGGACCTCTTCAAGACGCTTTTCCACTTCGAGTTCGTTACCGTTCTGGGCACGACGCTCCAGCACTTCCAGCACTTTGCCGTAACGCTGCTCGGACAACCAGCGCTCGATGCGCACGTCGTCCACCGCGCGCGGTATTGTAATGAGTTCAGTGCAACCGCTCAGCGCCGCCAGCAACGCAGCGGCGGCGAACAAGTGTACGGCTTTCATGCCCAGTTCCGCTGATGATCGGCAATTGTACGCAGTCGGTCCCGCATATCGGTATCGTGGGGCGTGCGCAAACCTTCAACCAGAAACGTGGAGACGGGCTCGGCTTTACCGCGGATACGGATGGATTCGAACTCCCGCACCATGGTGCCTTCTTTGACGCCGGGAAACGCCAACATCTGTTCGCTGATAATGATTTGCCCGGCAGTGGAAACCGAGCAAAGGCGGGACGCAAGGTTTACGCTGTCGCCAACCACGGTATATTGCACGCGTTCCTGGGTGCCGATGTTTCCGGCCAGCATTTCGCCCGCGTTGACACCGATTCTGTAGTGCATCGGCGGTAGACCGTTGGCACGACGCTCGCGATTGAGCTGACGTGCAAGCTGCTGGAAAAACACGGCGCAGGCGATAGCGTGGAACGCATGCTCTTCGTCCGCGTCCGGCACTCCGAATACCACCATGGCACAATCGCCCATATATTTGTCGATGGTGCCGTGGTACAGGGATGCTGCACTACTGATGGCGCGGTAGAATTCATTCAACAAGACAGCCACTTTTTCCGGAGGCATGGTCTCTGAGCGCGCAGTGAAATCTACGATGTCGACGAACATGACGCTGCCGTATGCTTGGTTGCCCCCGAGTTCGACCGGCTCGAGGCCCGCAACCACGCGCCGTGCGACTTCCGGTGGCACGTAGCGCGACAACGCTTGCTCGACTTGGCGCTTCTGTAGCAGACCTTCCGCCATTGCGTTGAATGAATGCATCAAATAACCGATTTCGTCATGGCGCCGTTCAGTGATCCGGTATTCGTATAAACCGGAGCCGATGGCGCGACTCATGGCGAGCAAGTTACGAATCGGACGGGTCAGCCGCTGTCCCAACAAGTAGGACAGCAGCACGCCCAGACTTACAAGCACCAGCGTGATTTTGACGATCGAGTGCAACGATTCCCGCAACGTTTGAGTCATGAGCTCGCGGCTGAAGGAAATAATGGCGTAGCCCACCACGACATCGCGAAAGCGAACCGGGCTGACGAATGCGATAGCGTCCACCGGATTGTGCGTGCTGCGCTTCCATTGCCAGCTGATCGTGTGATCGCTGTCGTCCAGGAACGGTTCGGAACGCCCGCTGAAAGGCGCGCCGGCCTGGAAAGGACTCAGACCCGCCCGCGCGAGCAGGCGACCTTCCTTCGAATAAATTCCGGTACCGACAATTTGATCGCTGCTCGCCAGGTTGGCGGTGAGCACCTGCAACAGCAGGCTGTCATTCGCCAACAACGGTTCTTTGGCCGATTCCGCTGCCTGCTGCACGACGGTTTGCCCAAAGGTGCGCATGTTGCGTTCCAGCAGCTCCGACTGATTGCGGATCATCAGCGCCCCGGTGAGCAACATCACCACACTGATCAAAAGGCTGATGGAAACAGCGAGACGGGCCGCGAAGGGTAGGCGCCCCGGCAACTGTATGACGGCATCGAGCACGCGACGCCAACCGGCCGGTTGGTCGTTGGGTTCAGCGATGTTCGCATTGGAAGTGGCGCTATGGCCCCGAGTGTTTTTCAGATCTGAAAACTCCATTTTCGGTCGCCGGGCCTCGAAAAGCTCGGAACATGATAACACGTGCCCGCCACGATCTCGACAACGTGCCGATTTGCGGATGCTGAGAGAATCGGTCGTGCCGTGGATCATGACCTTCGAAAATACATGGAAACCCGGCGTCGCCGAACCGCTCAGTTCTTCGGGCGCGGCAAGCATCGCGCTCGCCTTCCGACGCCGTGCATCACAAGAGCCGCGCCGTTACAATACTCCGTTTGTGACAATTCGGATGCCGTCATGACCTTGATTCGACCTTTCCGCGGGCTGCGTCCTGCACCTGAGCGTGCGCAGGACGTGGTTGCGCCGCCTTACGACGTCCTAACGACTGCAGAAGCGCGCCTTCGCGCGGAAGGACGACCGTGGAGTTTTCTGCACATCTCCAAGCCGGAGATCGATCTGCCGGCCGATACCGACCCCTATGATGCGAAGGTGTACGAAAAGGGTGCCCAGAATCTGCTCCGCATGATCGACGAGGACGTGCTGGTCCGGGACCCGCGGGACTGTTACTACGTGTATCGGCTCACCATGGGCGACCACACGCAGACCGGCTTGGTAGCGGTGGCCTCGGTTGCCGACTACGACAGTAACCGTATCCGCAAACACGAGTTTACCCGGCCGCAGAAAGAGGATGATCGGGTCCGCCAGATTGACGCCCTCAACGCCCAGACCGGCCCGGTCTTTCTGACCTATCGTCATCATGTTGCGGTCGATCGGCTTCTGGAGGCTGTAACCCACGAAAAGCCGGCATATGACCTGACGGCCGACGATGGTGTGCGCCACACCTTGTGGGTAGTAAGCGATACCGCGGCGATCGACACCCTGACCGGCAGCTTCGACGCCATGGGCTGTCTGTATATCGCCGACGGTCACCATCGTTCCGCGGCCGCCTCGCGGGTTGCGGCGCTGCGTACCGCTGCCAATCCAAGTCATAGTGGCGAAGAAAGCTATAACTATTTCCTGTCCGTTTTGTTTCCCGACGACCAGATGCAGATTTTGGATTACAACCGTGTCGTCAAGGACCTTAATGGCCATTCCACAGAGGCGTTTCTGGCTCTGGTCAGCGAGCGTTTCCAGGTGTCGGCGCAGTCGGAGGCAGTACGTCCCAGGCAGGCGGCCGAATTCGGCATGTATCTCGGCGGTCAATGGTATCGACTGGGCCTACCGCAGGATCGCGTGCCAGTTGACGATCCCGTGGCACGGCTGGATGTGAGTCTGCTGGCGGACAATCTCATCAGCCCGATTCTTGGTATTGACGATCCCCGCCGCGACGAGCGGATCGACTTTGTCGGTGGTATTCGTGGTCTGGGCGAACTGGAAAGGCGAGTCGACAGCGGCGACATGTCGGTAGCTTTCTCGCTGTACCCGACGGCAATGCAGGATCTGATGGCGGTAGCGGATGCCAATGAAGTCATGCCGCCGAAGTCGACTTGGTTCGAACCGAAGCTCGGCGACGGTCTGGTTTCCCACGTTCTGGATTGAAGTTCTATGCTTCCTCGCCCTGGAAGTCGAAGTTCATTTCTTCCCCCGGGGACTGCAGGAAGTGGCCCTGAATGTAGTTGACGCCGCATTGCCACAGCACGGCCAGGCTGCTGGCGTCTTCCACATACTCGGCGATGGTGGTCTTACCCATGGAATGGGCTGTCTCGGTAATGGATTTGACCATTTCCTGGTTCTGGGTACTTCCTGCCAGATTGTGCATGAAGGAGCCGTCGATCTTCAGATAATCGGCGGGCAGATGTTTGAGCAACTGCAAGGAATTCACTCCGCTACCGAAATGTTCCAGCGCCAAACCACAGCGCAGTTCCTGAAGTCCGCTGTGAAATGCTTTGGCTTGCTTGAGATTGGTGACCGCGGAGGATTCTGACAGTTCGAATACGATGGAATCACCCTCTAGGCGGGCCGTCTTGAGCTGTTCGCTGATCCACGAAAGCAGGGTGGCATCGGCCAAGGTCTTGACCGAAAGCTTGATGAAGAACACCGTGTCGTGGCCACCGCGGCGACGCTCGGTCAAGACTTCGATGGCCCGGCGCATCACCCAACGGTCGACTTCGCCGATCAAGTTGGCGCTTTCGGCAGCCGGTAGGAACTGTCCCGGCAGCACTTCATTGCCTTCTTCGTCGGCCATGCGCACCAGCACTTCGTACTTTTCCTGTGTTTCCCCGTGCAGACTGGCGATGGGTTGGTACACGAGCCAAAACTCGTTTTTCTCAAGCGCTTCGCGTACTCGCTTGTTCCACTGTTCGTCGCGTTCGCGACCTGCCTTTTCTTCAGTAACAGGGTCGTGCTGGTGGATGCAGTTGCCGCCCTTTCTGCGGGCATTCTCGCAGGCCAGTTGGGCACGTGACAGTACCTGTTGCGCATCGTTGGCGATTTCGCCGACGGTGCTGATTCCGATGCTGCACGTGGCCGTCACCGACTGTCCGTTGACGTCAGAGATATGGGATTCGATGGACGAGCGGATTTGCTCGGCTAAGACTTCGGCGATCTCCCCGACAGTTTCGCGACACAGAACTGTGAAGGTCTGATCGGAGAATCGAGCCGCGACGCAGGATTCTCCCAAAGTGCCGCGCAATACACCGGCGAGGTCGCTAAGCACCAGGTCGCTACCGGCGATTCCGAGTTTCGAACTGATGTCCTTGAACCGGTCCGGTTCGATGTACAGCACACTGCCGACCGTGCCGTCGTTTGCGGCTGCCGCGATAACGTGTTCCAGCTCGTCCATGAAATATTGACGGTTATATAGGCCTGTCAGCAGATCCTGATTGCTCAGGAATTTGAGTTTGTTCTCCAGTTCCTGGTCCGACACCTTGTTACGAATGATGATTTGGGTACAGGGCTCGCCTTCGATGCTGGCCGGGGTGAGTTCCATGCGCGCTTTGAAGCGCTCGCCGTCGGCCTTGAGGCCGATCACATTAAGTTCGTCCTTCGCAGATTGGCCCTTGGAAAAGTTGCGCAGAAATTCTTTGAACTCGGAGTGGTGGTCCGGTGCGACCATGTCCATGATCGGCATGCCCTCGAGATCGTCCAACTCGTGCAGGCCAAACATTTCCAGGTAAACCGGATTGGCATAGATGTGCATGCCGTCGTGGACATAAGTGATGGCGTCGCGGGAGCTGTCGAGCAACGTGCGGCAACGCTTTTCGCTTTCGCGCATGGTTTTTTCGACCTGCCGCAGGCGACGTCGCGCCTCAAGTGATCCCAACTCTCGCGAGACCGCCAGTTGCAGATGCTCGGGATTGTTGGAAACCACCAAGTCGCGCGCGCCGTCACGCAGGACTTCGGCTTGAATTTCGGGATCGAACTCGTCTGCGACCGCGAGCACCGGAATATCACGTTCCGCCTTGCGCAATGCGGCAAACACGTGCATGAGACCAGGGTCGAGCGCGTCGATGGCACAAAGAATCAAATCCAGGGTCTGATCCTTTACCGCTTCCTGCAGTTCGTCGTCGCTCGACACTTGGCTGGGCCGCAGCGCAAAACCGCCATTGCGCAGCGAACTGGCCAGCGCTTCCGAGCTGTCCAGTGAGTCGTTGACGATCAGGACACGCAATAGATTGTCTTTGTCCACTAACGGGATCCTTTGCTGAGATTCGGTCCTTGTAGAACTGAATACGCTGAATTCTATACAGTTTTAGATTGTTTCGGGGGCCTCGTCGGTGGTGGGTGCAAACCACTCAGCCAAGCGCAGGCCGCCCTTTACCCGCTATCGGCAGTTGGCCACACAAATTAACACCGCCGCGTCGGTGCGTGGAGGAATGCGCGGCGGGCAAGGGCGTTGGGGCAATCTCGCTGCGGGGGGCGTACTTTTGCCCTTTCCGAGCGCGTGCCATACTGGAACCGGAACTCGCCGTCGAATGATCCGGTACAAGCTTGCGCTCGACGGCGGCGGGGCAATGGCAACGGTGTGGAGGCGACAATGCATGGGATCAAGGTCCGGCCCGAGTCCGGGGCCGATATCAAAGCGATCGATGTGGTGCACTTGAGCGCGTTCGGCGGAGACGAAGAGGTCAATCTGGTCAGTGCGCTGCGTGGTACTGCCGGATTCGAACCCGGCTTGTCGCTGGTCGCAGAGTTTCATGACCGCATCGTTGGCCACATTTTGATGACCAAAGTGCGGCTGCAACGCGACCATGGAGGCAGGGAGATTCTCGCCTTGGCACCGATGGCGGTCGTTCCCTCCCAGAGTCATCGGGGGATCGGCTCGGAGCTGGTTCAATCCGCACTCCAGGCGGCGCAGCAGGCGGATTATCCGGCTGTCGCCGTGGTGGGTCATCCGGAATTCTATCGGCGGTTCGGGTTCGAGCCCGCCTCGAAGTGGCAGCTGCGTTGCAACCTGCCTGCGCCGCCCGAAGCCGTATTGGCTTTGGAGCTCGATTCAGGTGCGCTGGAAGGCGGCGGCAACATTATCTATCCGACGCAATTTTCTTGCGTCTATTGAGACTCTCTTTCCGATGTGGCTCCGGGTCGGTCGCCGTCCAAGCGGTCGTAGACGAAGTGGGAAAAACTGCCGTTGCGCTCCAACTCTTCGGTCAACCGAACGCGCCGGGGCATGCCCTGGTGCAAAACCTCAAGCTGTTCCCCGACGTGATGTTGGGTGGAGGCGACGATCAAGCTCGCGGGTAGCCCGGCCGCACGAATCGCAGGCAGCTCCAGCGCGCTATCCTGACGTCGATCGCGCGTATTGCGCGCTAAAACTGCTTCGGCGGACGGCGCCAGGATTTCGATGCCCAGCTTGAGGCCTTGATCGGGTTCGTATTGCATCCAGCGAACCACGCCGACCGTCCAGGAAGGGCTGCTGTGCTCTCGCAGGCTCACGACCTCGCCCACTTTCGCCGATGATGGCTTATCGCTATCCCAGAGCAGGCAGCAACCGCGGGCGCTGACATCCACTGTGCGCCACAAGGAATCCCGGTATTCGCGTTCCGGTAACGCCATTCCCGGCAGCGGATAATGCGGTACCGACTCGCTGCGCCGCGATGCGGTCGGGAAAAACCGTTCGTTGCCGTCATCGTACCAGCTGTGATCGAGCGCGATATGGGTTTCGCCTTGATTGGTCGGTAAGTCCAGCGGCGGCACGACCCCCAGCGCCGGGGGGATTTCTGCCGGTATTTCGGGCACCGCCGGGGCTTCGCGTTCAAGCAAAAAATGGGCAGTGTCCAGTCCCAGGCCGACGCGGATGTCCGATGCTTGGGTGATTCGCTTGAACCCGCGCCGGGGAGGTCGCCGCCACAGCGCCAGCAGTCGGCGGCGTAATTGCAGCTCGGGTTCATTGTGCTCGAGGCCTGCTTCGTCGAGCGCTTCGACTACAGCCGACAGGTCTACATAGCGGACGTTGCCGACATCGTGTTCCTGGGCGCGTGGATAGGGCGGCCGGTCCTGCTCGGTGCGTATCTGAAACGTAGTGTGCTGGGTGGGTTGCGGACTGACAATGAGCTTGTGCGCCAGTGCCGAGGCCAACGTCAACACGCGCCCCAGCTCGTCGCGGCGAAGCCGATAGGGGTTGGCGAGACTCACCAGCAACGACTGGCGGTAGAGTTCGCCGATGCGCGATCCGATGGGCGCGCGGCGGCTCGCCGCAGCGGGCGTGAGCAGCTCGTGATCCTCGGCGATTCGATGCAGCCGGTGCAGGTCGAGCCACAGCCCGTCGCTGGGCGGCGCGTATAAGACGTAGTGATCGAGCAGTAAGCGGCCGAGTTGCTGCAGAGCGTGTTGCAGCGAAGCGGCCAATAACTTGCGTTCGCTGCGCCCCCCGGCAATGGCATCGACGACGATCAGTTTGTAGGTGTCGGCGAACGAACGCAGCAACGAATTACACAGGTCCGCTTGTTGCAGTGCTTTTACGGTGAGCGGAAAGCCTCGATGACTGATGCCTTTGATCAGGGCGCGGGTCCCAAAGCCTACCGTTTCGTGAATGGCATCGGCGAACCGATAGCGGGTAGTCGCATCCACGGCTGCCCGGTTCGACGTCTGAACCAGAGCCAGCAACCGGCGGCACGATTCCTGGGGGTCGGCCAAAGGCAGTTGCCGGAGCCATTCCTGGACCCGACGCGGCCGCAGGTCGAGCTCTGGTCGCTGACGACCCAATATCGGCACGCGAAGCCCGTGACGAGACTCGTATTGTTCCTGATCCATCATTCGCTGTCGGTCCACAATTGCCGTACCGCGGGAGCGGCGGATATTAGCTTCAACGATAACGCGGCCGGCGCGTCGGCCTCAATACAACCAATGACATACGCTCGGCAGCTCCACCATCAGATCGCCAGCGGCATCTTGCTGGCGGCGCCGGGGACCTCGCGCACCAGCCGCGGCACCAGATAGCCGGGCAGGGTTGCGTTTAGCTGGCCCATCAATTGTCTGGCTTGATCGTCGGCTACCGCGAAGTGCGCGGCGCCCTCGACGGGGTCGAGCATGTGCAGGTAATAGGGCAGGATTCCCGTTGAAAACAGCGCCTGGGACAATTGCGCCAACACGCCCGGATCGTCGTTTACGCCACGCAGCAGCACCGCCTGATTCAACAGCGTGGCGCCGGCTTCGCGCAAGCGCCGCGCGGCATCGCCAACGCCGGTGTCCAATTCCCGATGATGGTTGACGTGCAGAACCACTACGATCTGCAGGCGTGTTTTGCGGACCATGTCAATAAACCCATCGGTAATGCGGGAGGGAATCACCACCGGCAGCCGGGTGTGGAAGCGCACTGTCTTAAGGTGGGCGATGGAAGCGGCGCCTTGCAGCAATTCTTGTAGCCGGCGGTCGCCGAGGCTGAGCGGATCGCCGCCGCTGAGAATGAGTTCGTCGATCTCTCCACGGGTCTCGACATAGTCGATCAGCGATCGCCATTGGTCCGCCCGAGCCTGCGCGTCGGGGTAGGGGAATTGACGTCGAAAGCAATAGCGGCAATGAATCGCGCAGGCACCGGTGGCAACGGCCAAGACGCGTCCGCGATACTTGTGCAACACCCCGGGGGCGACCATGGATGCGAGATCGCCGACCGGATCGGGGCCGTAGCCGGGCGTCGATTGAAGTTCGTCGGCCAGCGGCAAAACCTGGCGCAGCAGCGGATCGGCAGGATCGCCATGCCCCATACGCGCGACGAACCCCCGCGGCACCCGCAGGGGGAATTGGCGCGCCGCGTGCGCGGCGGCGGGGAGCAAAGCCGGATCGAGCCCCAGTACGGCGAACAGTTCTTCAGGACTGCGTATCGCTTCGGCCAATTCCTGCTGCCACGAGGGTGTCTGCCTCGCGACCGGGATTCGCGTTATCATAACGCGCTCACCCGCTGGGGCGGCGTAATCCTAGAACATGCAACGGTAAGATCCATGGCTACCTATAGTACTAATGAATTCAAAAGCGGTCTCAAAATCATGCTGGACGGCGATCCCTACAACATCGTCGAGAATGAATTTGTCAAACCGGGCAAAGGCCAGGCATTCAACCGGGTGAAGGTGCGCAACCTCAAGACCGGCCGGGTCATCGATCGAACCTTCAAGTCCGGTGAATCGGTAGAAAGCGCCGACGTCCACGAGACCGAAATGCAGTACCTGTACACGGACGGCGAATTCTGGCATTTCATGGACCCGGCAAGCTTCGAGCAATTGGCCGCCGACGCCAATGCGGTGAGCGACGCGCAGAAGTGGCTCAAGGAGCAGGACACTTGCCAGGTCACCTTGTACAACGGCGAACCGTTGAGTGTCACGCCGCCAAATTTCGTAGTGCTCAAGGTAACCGAAACCGATCCCGGCGTGCGCGGTGACACCTCCGGCGGTGGGGGCAAGCCGGCGACGCTGGAGACCGGCGCCGTGGTGCGCGTGCCGTTGTTTGTGGACATCGACGAACTCATCAAAGTGGATACGCGCACGGGCGAGTACGTGTCGCGCGCCAAGGAGTAGAGTCGCCGGCCAACCGTCCGTCGGCGCGGTGCCCCAATCGTGGATGATTTCTCCGACCATGATGTGCCCTGGCGTCCGTGCGCCACGCAGCAGACGCTGCGCGCCCGCGCGGCGATGTTGGGAGCCATTCGCCGCTTCTTCGATCGGCATCAGGTGCTCGAGGTCGAAACGCCGCTGTTGTCCCAAGCGGGCAACACCGATCCCGCCTTGACGAGTTTCCACTGCCGATACACCGGGCCCGGTGCCCCGCAAGGCGCCCAACGCTGGTTGCCCACCTCTCCCGAATTGCACATGAAGCGCTTGTTGGCGGCCGGAAGCGGCGCCATCTATCAAATCTGCAAAGTGTTCCGGGACGGCGAGCTGGGCCGTTGGCACGCCCCCGAATTCACCATGCTGGAGTGGTACCGGCCGGGATTCGACCATCAGCAACTGATGGACGAAGTCGAGGCCCTGGTGATCGAATTGCTGGTTCCCTATCGCAAGCTCGGGCCGGCGTCACGGCTGAGTTATCGCGAGGCGTTTTTGCGTCACGCGGCGGTCGACCCGTTCGAAGCCAGCCGCGGCGAACTGCAGGCGCGGGCGGCGGCGTTGGGGATTCACGCCCCGGCCAGCCTTCAATCCCGGGACGGTTGGTTGGATTTGCTGCTCACCCACTGCGTGGAGCCGGCGCTGCGCGAATATGCGCTGTGCTTCATCTATGACTATCCTGCCAGTCAGGCGGCGCTGGCGCGGATTCGGGACGTCGAGCAACCGGCGGTTGCGGAGCGCTTTGAGCTATATTTCGACGGCGTGGAATTGGCCAACGGCTTTCACGAGCTCGCAGACCCGGCCGAACAGGCGCGCCGCTTCGAAGCGGATAATCAGCTGCGCGCCCAGCACGGCGCCGCCGGTCCGCCGGCGGACCGCTGGCTGCTGGCGGCACTGGCACACGGTCTGCCGGCTTGCGCGGGAGTGGCTCTGGGCTTGGACCGGCTATTGGCGCTGGCGTTGCAGCTGCCCGCGCTCGATCAAGCGCTGGCCTTTCCATGGCACCGAGCATGATAAAATCTCCGAAAACCGAGCGCGCGCGAGGGGCACAGCCGATCCGGTTCAACAAACCTATTCATCAAAACGAAGAGCGATCCACCATGAGCGACAACGACACGAACGACACCCGTTGGAGTGCCCGGCGCCGGGTTCAATTGCGAGTTGAGATTTATTGTGCCGGCCGCCCCTATGCCCGCTGCGTTACGAGAGACATCGGCTTCGGCGGTATGTTCATCGAGGCGCGACGTGCTGCGTTGCCGCGCTGCGGACGCAATCTCGAGCTGGTCGTCAGCGAAGAGCAGCCGGCCGGCGGCGGCTATAGTCACCGCTTCCATGCCAAAGTCGTACGCCAGAGCGCGCGCGGCCTGGGTGTCGCTTTCAGTCGCTATGACATGACCGACGTGCGCGCGCTGCAGGCATTCCTGTAGTCAGGCGTGTGACCGGGGGCTAGCGCTCGCCGCTGCGGTTGCGTCGATGCGATCGGCCAGGGGCTGTCCCAGCCGCACGGGTGCTTCGGCGGTCAGCGTCTTGCGCCAACGCACGCGGCCTGGACCGAACAAGATGATGACGGTGGAACCGAGATTGAAACGACCGAGTTCCGCGCCGCGCTCCAAACGCACTGCGTGTTCGCCGCTTTGTCCGTAGCGGGTCGCGATGATCTGCCGCCCCTGCGGCGGTGTGACCTCTCCGGCCCATACGGTTTCGATCGAGCCGACGTTCACGGCACCCACCAAAACCACCGCCATCGGCCCCAGGTCGGTGTCGAATATGGAAATGACGCGCTCGTTGCGGGCAAACAGCCGAGGTATATCCCGAGCGCAGATGCGTCCGACGCCGAACAACCGTCCCGGGACGTGGATCATTTCCTGCAACTGACCCGTCAATGGCATATGCACCCGATGATAATCGGTGGGCGATAAATAAAGAGTGGCAAACTCGCCGTCCTGAAAGGGTGCGGCCCGCTCATCGCTGCCTCCGAGTAGTTCCTGGAGCGAGTACAATTGCCCCTTGGCCTGAAACAAGCGTCCGTTGCGCACCCGTCCGACCTGACTCACATATCCGTCCACCGGGCAGCACGGCTGTCGGGGGTCGCTTGGCATCGGCCGTGCGCCTGGTCTCAGGGCGCGGGTAAAAAAACTGTTGAAGGTCGGATAGGCATTCAGATCCGGGTCGGCGGAATCCTCCATGCGTACGCCGTAACGACGTACGAACCAGCCGATTGCAGCCCGCATCCCCGGTATCCTGCGGCTGCGGCTGATGCGATGCACCAAGCGCGAAAGCGGGTGCTGCGGCAGTACATACTGCAACAGCGAAAACGGATGTAAGCCCATGGAACGCGGCCCTAGTGGTGGTGGTCCATCATGCTGCCCATGCCGCCCATGCCGCTTCGTACTTCGGCGTGTGTCGTCACGGAATCCCCAGCGGCTGTGTGTAGTGTGAAGCTCACCTGCTGCCCCCCCTGCAATGGGTGTTTGGGGTTGAACAGCATCAGGTGATAACCGCCGGGCGCCAGCAACAGGTCCCCGTTTGCGGGCACGGTCAGCTTGTCCTGCGCGATCATTTTGGCCATGCCGTTCGCGGTGACACTGCGATGCATCTCCACCCGTTCGAATGCCGGGCTGGTAACGCTGGTCACGTCCACCGCTGCTTCGCCGGGATTGTGCAATTTCATGAAGCCGGCCAATACTTCCGCGTTCGGCGGACCTTCACGCACCCACGCGTCAGCAACATCCAGCGCTGCCGCGGCGGCAGGCAAAGCGATTGCGGACAATACGACGAACACTGCGCCTAGCAAACGGTTCATGATTGGTCCTTGTAGTAGCTGCGGATAATATCCAAATCCTGCGCCATTTGATGCGGTTGATGGGGCAGGTTGGTGAACAATGCGGCGAGTGCGCCCTGCGGATCGATCACCATCACGGCGGCGCTGTGGTCGACGGTGTAGTTTCCATTCTGATCCGGCTTGTTATGAACGTACAGGACGCCGAGGGCGCGGGTGAGCTTGTCCAGTTGCGCTGCCGTTCCGCGGGCGCCGACGAATTTCGGGTTGAAGTAGGTTACGTACTGGCCGAGTTGTTTGGCAGTGTCCCGTTGTGGGTCCACGGATACGAATAAAACGCGGGTCTGGTCGCGCAAGTGCTCGGGCAGCGCTTTCAAAGTCTGATTCAATTCGGCGAGGGTAGTGGGGCACACGTCAGGACAATGAGTGTAGCCGAAGAACAGCAATGTCCAATGGCCGTGCAACCAGGCATTGTCCACCGCGTTGTGGTTTTGGTCTTCGAGCCTGAAAGCGGGCAGCGGTTTCGGCGGGGTCAACAAGGTGCCCGATTGCAGCGCGGGCCCCTGACCGCTCTGTCCGGAGTGTGCCACGGTGGCCCGGGGTGCAAATTCGGCGCTCAGCCACACGCCGACGATCATTGCCGCCAAGGCGATGCCGACTAGTAGGAACGGAAATGAGCGGCCCGATTCGGGATGCGGACGAGTATCGATCATGGTCCCCGGTCTGATGTCTCGTGGGCGCTCATCGTATATCATGCGGCCACCGGCGCAAACCCGCTGCCGCCAGGGTATTGCTCATGAAAGATAGTCTGCAGGCGCTTGCACAACTCTCGACCGCGCGCGATTGGGTGCGCTGGGGGATGAGCCGGTTCAACGAGGCCGGCCTTCACTATGGCCACGGCACCGACAACGGGTTCGATGAAGCGTTGGCCTTGACCTTGCACGCCTTGCACCTGTCCCACGACATCCCCGAGACGTACCTGGATACGCGGCTGACCGATAATGAGCGCAAGGATATTCTGGATTTGCTGCAGCGTCGGCTCGAGCAGCGGATCCCTACGCCTTATATCACCCACGAGGCATGGTTTGCAGGCTTGGCGTTCTATGTCGACGAACGCGTGTTGGTGCCGCGTTCGCCCATTGCCGAGTTGATTCAGTCACGGTTCGAGCCATGGTTGGCGGCGCCGGTGCAAAGGGTGCTGGACCTGTGTACCGGCAGCGGCTGCATTGCGATTGCCTGCGCCTATGCGTTTGCCGAAGCGTCGGTGGATGCGGTCGACCTTTCGCCGGGTGCGCTCGAGGTGGCGGCCGTCAATGTCGAACACCATGGCCTGACGGATCGGGTTGAGTTGATCGAAGGCGATCTGTTCGCTCCGCTGAGTGGCCGGCGCTACGACCTGATCGTCAGCAACCCCCCCTACGTGGGCGCGGCGGAACTCGCGGCGCTGCCGGCGGAATACGGCCACGAGCCGCAGCTGGGTCTCGCCGCCGGTAGCGAAGGCCTGGATTTGGTCGTGCCGATGCTCGCTGCCGCGGCCGGGTACCTGGAACCCACCGGCGTCATGGTGGTCGAGGTCGGTAGCGCGCAGCACGCGCTGGTGGCGCGTTTTCCCGAAGTACCCTTTTTATGGTTGGAATTCGAGCGCGGTGGGGAAGGGGTGTTTCTGCTCACGGCGCAGCAAGTCTACGACAATGCCGAGCGCTTCGCCGAAGCGGCGGCGTCGACACCCGGACGGAAATCCCAACGCTGATTGCAGCTCGCTGCAGGCAACTCGCTGCAGGCAGCTCCATTGCTGGGTGGTTAACTGCCGTCACTCTACGGCGGTGCGTTCGCTCAGTGCCGATAGTTCCCGGTGCAGCAACTCCGGATCGCCTGTATTGAGTTCGACGATCCGTGCCAGATGGGTGATGCTGTCGACATCGATGTGATCGCAACGAAACCCCGCGCGTTGGCCTTCCACGTGGGCTACCGTCGTTTGCATGTCGATCGCCTGCTCGTCGCTGAGCCGAATATGCAAAGTCGCGGCCATGCCGGGAACCACGCTCTGGCGCGCGTCGAGCCGTACCAAAGCACCCTTCAGAGACAGGTCCAACAATTCCCCGGGATATTCGCCGCCGGCGTCCACGGTCACTGCCGCGTCGAATGCGATGCGGCTGAAATTGCGCTGGTCGTCGGAGGACGAAGATGTCATGGCATGGCCCGGTGAATGAGGTGCGTGGGAGGCGTTGAATTCAACGCTGTTCGGTGAAGAATAGCATCTGCGTGGAGCCGATTTGAATGGTATCGCCGTCCTGCAACTGCACGCTTTCCTCGCCGACCACCTGTTCGCCCACCAGTGTCGGCTGCTCACCGCCCAAATGCGAGATATAAAAACCGTCGCCGCGACTTGCGATCATTGCGCTCTGGCCGCCCGACTTGCCCAGGCGTACCAGACTGCGGTCGAGGCGGATGGTACGGCCGAGTTTCGGTCCGTTGAGAAATTGCAACCAGGCTTCTTGGAAAGTCGGGTCCTCGCCCGCAGGTTCCGCGGCGTTGACAGCGTGATCCCGCGCTACGGAAACGGTGTGCTTTCCGAACAGCAACACGTCGCCGTGTCCGAGACGTTGATCCCCCGACAATGCCTTGCCGTTGAGCAGCACTTCGGCATTGCCGCTGACGCTGTGCAGGAGCAGTTCACCGTTTTCGGTGCGAATCCGCGCGTGCACCGGATCCAGGCCCAGATTGTCGATGCGTAAATCGCAATCCGAGTCGCGCCCGATCGACACGTCCGTCGCGGTGACACTGAAGACCTTGAGGATTCGACCTTTGAACGAAAGCGTCAGCTTGTACACTGCCAGACCTGCTCCTTGACTCCGAATTTCCGGCGCTCCACCGGGCACTTGTGCGATATCCGCTGCCGCGGTTGGCGCTCTGCGCGCAAACGATCCTATTCATTAGCGGCCGGTGGGCACCGAAATTTATACTGTGCGGCTTTCAGGGGGAGGCCTGGTTCGCATTCTCGTGCATCGGACGCGGGCGGATACGGACCGTTTTCACTGCATTGTCCTTGGTTTGTACGATTTCGACCTGGTATCCGGACAGCAACATGCTGGTACCGGGCTCCGGTATCGCCTCCATGTGCTCCAGAATCAGGCCGTTCAAGGTTTTCGGGCCGGCAGTCGGCAAATCCCATTTCAACAGGCGATTGAGTTCGCGCACGTAGCTGCCGCCATCGATCAGATAGCTTCCGTCTTCCTGGGGATGGATGTCTTTGCTGACCGCAGCCGGGTCGGTGGTGAATTCGCCGACGATTTCTTCGAGGATGTCTTCCAGTGTCACCAGTCCTTTGATTTCCCCATATTCGTCGACCACCAGGCCGATCCGTCGGCGCTGGCGCTGGAAATTGATCAGTTGCTTGTTGAGCGGCGTGCCTTCTGGGATGAAATAGGGCTCGCGTAGAATTTCGAGCAGATCGTCGCGCCCGAATTCCTCTCGCGTCAGCAGATGCAGCACGTTGCGCAAATACAGAAAGCCGACGATGTCGTCGATGTCGTTCCGGTACACCGGAAGCTTGGTGTATTGACTCGTGACCAGCAGTTCTTCGATGGCGTCCCAATCGTCCTCGAGGTCGATGCCGACGACTTCATTGCGGGGCACCATGATGTCTTCGACGGTCACTTTTTCCAGATCGAGAATACTGAGCAGCATGCGTTGGTGGCGTTGGGGGATCATGGCGCCGGCTTCGTTGACTACAGTACGCAATTCTTCCGAGCTGAGATTGAGATTGGCGGTATCTTCCGTGCTCAAGCGCAGCAACCGCAAAAGGCGGTTGACGATTGCGTTGACGACCCAGACCACAGGATAAAGGATGCGTAACAGCGGTTGGTAGATATAGGCCGCAGGAAACGCGACCCGTTCGGGATGCAAGGCGGCGAGCGTCTTCGGTGCGACCTCGGCAAAAATTAGAACCAGCAAGGTCAGCACGCCCGTGGCGATGGCGAGCGCACCTTCGCCGCCCAGTCGCAAGGCGATGATGGTTGTCAGTGCCGAAGCCAGAATGTTGACGAAATTATTGCCCAGCAGAATGAGCCCGATGAGCCGATCCGGACGTTCCAGCAGCTTCGCCGCGCGCATCGCGCCGCGATGGCCTGCTTTGGCCAGATGACGCAAGCGGTACCGGTTGAGTGTCATCAGTCCGGTTTCGGAGCCGGAGAAAAACCCCGAAAGAACCAGCAGCACCACCAGTGCACCGATCAGCACACTCAATGGGATTTCTTGCAGAGCCAAGGTCGGGATGTGCCTGTGTTTAGGGCCTAGGTGCGGAGGGTTATTTGACCGGCTTCGACTCGGCCATGTCAAGCATGGAGCGGGCGAGTCAACGCTTCAGAACGAGCTCCAAAACCATCTTGGTGCCGAAATAGGCGAGCATCAGCAACACAAATCCACCCAGTGTCCAGCGAATGGCAACGCGACCGCGCCAACCAAAACGCCAGCGTCCCCACAGCAGAATCGCGAATACGATCCAGGCGACGATCGACAGTACGGTTTTGTGCACCAAATGCTGGGCGAAAATGTCCTCCAGGAACAGCATGCCGGTGACCAGACTCAAGGTCAGAAAAGCAAACCCCACCGCGATCATTTCGAACAGCAGCGATTCCATGGTTTGCAAGGGCGGCAACGCGCGGATGAAACCGCCGGGCTGGCGATTGCGCAGGTGGCGGTTCTGGATCGCAAGCAACACCGCTTGCACCATCGCGATGGTGAGCACGCTGTAGGCGACTACGGAAAGGAGGATGTGAACCTGCAGCTGCCAGGTGCCGAGCACATGCAATACATGGCGGGCGGAAAACAATTCCTCCAGGGCGATGGTCCCGGCGGCGAGCGGCAGCAGCACGATTCCCAGGTTTTCGACCGGTTTTCGCAGCGCCGCCAGCATCAACAGCGTCGCCACCAGCCAGCCGATCAGCGAGGCGGCGTTGAAGAAACCGAGGTTGATGCCGTTGGGAATCAACAGCGTCTTGTGCAACAGAATTCCATGCAGAAGCACCGCGATCAGACCCAAAGCCAGGGCCGCGATTCGGCCGCCCGGTGCCGTGTCGCCGCGCGCCAGGCGCACAGACAGAACTCCGGCGCTGATCAGGTACAACGCGATTGCAGGCACGCTAAGAACGGTCAGAGTCATATGCGGAAGCGAATTTTGCCAGGCGGCATAATGGCATAACCATGGCCTGGATAGAAGTAGACGGGCATTGGTGCCGGCGCCCGCGTGCAATTGCAGTTTTGTGACTTGCCCTTCGTTTTCCGATCAAAACGTTATGTCATGATCGGCAGCAGGATGGGGCGGCAAAACTGGATTTCACAGCCGTGAAAATACGTGTGCTGGGATGCAGCGGCGGTATCGGCGAGGGACTCGATACCACTTGTCTGCTGGTCGATGATCGAATCTTGTTCGATGCCGGAACCGGTATCGGCGGTCTGCCGTTGTCCGCGTTGCAGAAAATCCGGCACGTATTCGTCACCCATTCGCACCTCGACCACATCGCCGGCATCCCGCTGCTGGTGGATACGATTTTCGATGCGCTCGAAGAGCCGCTGACCGTGCACGCGCGAGCGGAAACCATCGATGCGCTTCGCACCCACGTATTCAACGGAATCATATGGCCGGATTTCACCGCCATTCCGAATGGCGACCGACCGGTGCTGCGGTTCGAGGCCATGGCGCCGGGCGAAACGTTCCGAGTCGGTGGTTGCAGTGTCGAGATGGTCCCTGTCAATCACGTGGTTCCGGGTGCCGGCTATCGGGTGGAATGTGCCGGTGGCGCGTTTGCGTTCAGTGGCGATACCACCACCAACGACACCTTCTGGACGGCACTCAATGCCCATGACGATTTGGACTTGCTGATCGTGGAGGCGGCGTTTCCGGACCGCGACCTGGATCTGTGTCGCTTGGCGCACCACTATTGCCCGAGTCTGCTGGCAACGGATCTGGAAAAGCTCCGGCACCGGCCGCAGGTCTACCTGACCCATCTCAAACCGGGCGACGAGGATGAAATCGTCGGCCAATGCCGTGAGGGCATCCGCCATCTCGACGTACGGCAATTATTCGGCGGCGAAATATTCGAGTTTTGATTATTTTGCAAAGCCGTGGCGTCGCTGCCGCCCGCGACTAAGCCCGCGACTAGGTAAGGTCCGCCGGGTTGCGTTAGAATCGCAGCCTCTTCCGAATTCGGG
This sequence comes from uncultured Gammaproteobacteria bacterium, assembly GCA_963773585.1. GTDB lineage: Bacteria > Pseudomonadota > Gammaproteobacteria > JASBUN01 > JASBUN01 > CAVXJN01. The sequence continues at coordinate 348,618 of CAVZBR010000006.1, read as the reverse complement.
CCTGACCATGTTTGACAGCCTTTCCGATCGACTTTCCCGCACCCTCAAAAAGCTGCGCGGCCAAGGGCGGCTTACCGAGGACAATATCAAGGAAACCCTGCGCGAAGTGCGCATGGCTTTGCTGGAGGCGGACGTCGCCCTGCCAGTGGTGAAGACATTCATCGACCGGGTACGCGAACGTGCGGTCGGGCGCGAGGTACTGGACAGCCTGACGCCGGGCCAGGCGCTGGTGAAAGTGGTCCGCGACGAGTTGGTCGCGGTCATGGGCGAGGCCAACGAGGAGCTCAAACTCAACGTCCAGCCCCCGGCAGTCGTGCTGATGGCGGGACTGCAGGGCGCGGGTAAGACCACCACGGTGGCGAAGCTCGCGCGCTGGTTGAAGGAACGCAAGAAATCAGTCTTGGTGGTGAGCTGTGACGTCTACCGCCCGGCGGCGATCCAACAGCTTGCACGCTTGGCCGAGCAGGTCGGTGTTGAGGCGTTTCCCAGCGATCCGAATCAGGATGCGGTCGCTATCGCCACGGCGGCGGTGGCGCAGGGACGCAAGCAGTTTGTCGACGTGGTGCTGGTGGACACTGCCGGACGCATGCACATCGACGCCGACATGATGGGCGAGATTCAGCGCCTGCACGAGGCCCTCAAGCCGGTGGAAACCCTGTTCGTGGTCGACAGTATGACCGGCCAGGATGCCGCCAACACCGCTCAGGCGTTCAATGAAGCGTTGCCCCTGACGGGTGTGATTCTCACCAAAACCGACGGCGACGCCCGTGGCGGCGCCGCGCTGTCGATTCGCCAGATCACCGGTAAACCCATCAAATTCCTGGGCGCTGGCGAAAAAGTGGCGGCCTTGGAACCGTTCCATCCGGATCGGGTCGCGTCACGGATCCTGGGCATGGGCGACGTGCTGAGCCTGGTCGAGGAGGCTGAACGCAAAGTCGACCGCGACAAGGCCATGAAGCTGGCCAAAAAGCTCAACAAGGGCAAGGGCTTCGACCTGGAGGATTTTCGCGAACAGCTGCAGCAAATGAACGCCATGGGCGGCGTAGCGGGTCTGCTGGATAAATTGCCCGGTACGGCCAACCTTCCCGACAACGTCAAGAGCAAGGTCAACGACAGGGACATGGGCCGGCTGGTGGCGATCATCAACTCGATGACGCCAAAGGAGCGCCAATTCCCAGACATTATCAAGGGTTCCCGTAAGCGCCGGATTGCCGCCGGCTCGGGTACCCAGGTGCAGGACGTCAATCGCCTGCTCAAGCAGTTCGCGCAAATGCAGAAAATGATGAAGAAAATGTCCAAGGGCGGCATGGCGAAAATGATGCGGGCCATGAAGGGCCGGATGCCACCGGGCATGCCGCCCATGTAGCCGCGATAGCGTGCCGCCCTGGGCGGCACCGGCTCCCCGGCATGGGATCCGGCTCTCGTCTTGACCTCTTCACTTTTCCCCTGTTTCGCGTACAATTGCCAGTTTTCCCGGCGCGGTCTGTCCGCGCCGAACGAACGAACACGCAGAGGATCACCAGGATATGGTCACCATTCGACTGTCACGCGGCGGCGCCAACAAGCGCCCGTTCTACCACATCGTGGTCACCGACAGCCGCAACCGCCGCGACGGCCGATACATCGAACGTCTGGGCTATTTCAACCCGGTTGCCAGCGGTAACGCCGAGACGTTGAATCTCAACGCCGAGCGCGTCGATTACTGGCTCGGGCAGGGCGCGCAGCCGTCCGAGCGCGTCGCCAAACTGATCAAGGAAAGCCGCAGCGCCTGATTATCGGGTGCGACGGCGCGCGGGTGGGCAGTGGCTGCGGAGCCCGGCACTGACACGGATACCGAAGCCACTGAGCCGTTGGTGATCGTCGGCCAGGTCTCCGGGTTGTTCGGCGTCAAGGGCTGGCTCAAGATCTTCGCCTACACCGACCCGCGGGAAAATATTTTGCAGTACGACCCATGGTATTTGCGGGTCGCGGACGGTTGGCGCCAGGTCTCGATCGCTGAAGGCCAGCGGCACGGCAAAACCGTGATAGCGCGACTGCAGGGTTGCACGGACCGGGACGAAGCTGCCGCCTGGATCGGCCACGACATCGCGGTACACCGGGAACAACTGCCGATCCTGGCGGCGGACGAGTATTACTGGTCCGATCTGGAGGGACTCGAGGTCGTGACCACCGGTGGCGTGGCGCTGGGCAAGGTGGCGCATTTGCTCGAAACCGGCGCAAACGATGTGCTGGTGGTAAAAGGCGAGCGGGAACGTTTGATCCCATATATTCGCCCGGACGTGGTGGTCGAGGTCGACCTGGCTGGTGGCGTGCTGCGGGTCGATTGGGATCCGGAGTTCTGATCCCACCAATGCGTATCGACGTCGTAACCTTGTTTCCGGAGTTGGTGCGCGGATTGACGGTGGGCGGCATCACCGGACGGGCAGTGGAGCGCGGCATTCTGGACCTGCAGTTCTGGAATCCGCGGGACTACACCCACGACCGCCACCGCACCGTGGACGACCGCCCGTACGGCGGCGGACCGGGAATGGTCATGAAGGTGGAACCCTTGCGTGCGGCGATCGCGGCAGCGCGAGCCGGCCAGCAACAGGGTTGCCCCGTGATCCACCTCAGCCCGCAGGGACGGCGCCTGGATCAAGCCGGGGTGCATGAATTGGCGGCGCATCCGGCTCTGATCCTGGTCGCAGGACGTTACGAGGGCATCGACGAGCGCCTGGTGCAGACCGAGATCGATCAGGAATGGTCGGTCGGCGATTATGTGTTGAGCGGCGGCGAGCTGGCGGCGATGGTCGTTGTCGACGCCGTGACGCGATTGTTGCCGGGGGCGTTGGGCGATGAGAATTCGGCGCAGCAGGATTCGTTCGCGGATGGGTTGTTGGATTATCCCCATTACACCCGGCCGGAAGTGATCGACGGACTGCGGGTGCCGGAAGTATTGCTCGGAGGCAATCACCAAGCCATCGAGCGCTGGCGGCGCAAGCAGGCGCTGGGCAGAACTTGGTTGCGGCGCCCGGATCTGCTGCAAGCATTGGAGTTGGACCAACAGCAACGCGAGTTGTTGCAGGAATTCATTGAGGAGCACCGGCATAGCGAAGACAATGCCGGCGACGTCTGAGGCGGCGGCTTCTCGTATCGTTGGAATTGATGGGCGTGATCCACAGGGGTAAGGCCATGAGCAATATCATTCAGGAACTGGAACAAGAGCAGATGACCCGCGAAGTACCGGCATTCGGTGCCGGTGACACGGTGATCGTCAATGTCAAAGTGACCGAAGGCAACCGCGAGCGTCTGCAGGCGTTCGAAGGCGTGGTCATCGCCAAACGCAACCGCGGCCTCAACTCTTCTTTCACCGTGCGCAAGATCTCCCACGGCGAGGGCGTAGAACGCGTGTTCCAGACCCACAGCCCGCAGATTGATTCCATCGTGGTCAAGCGCCGCGGCGACGTGCGTCGCGCCAAGCTCTACTATTTGCGCGACCGTCAGGGCAAAGCGGCGCGCATCAAAGAAAAGCTCACTGCAAAGAACTGAGTCGCACGCCAGCGGCTACAACTGCAGCCGCCGATGTGCTAACAATGCGGGTGTCCCGTTCGGGACGCCCGCATTTTGTTTTTGTGGACCGCATCGTCATGCATATTGCGCTGGCGCGAACTTGCTGGGTTCTATTGCTGCTCGTCCTGCTGGGGTCGCAGGTGGCTGCGGCGGGAAAGGACGCCGACCAGCTGGCGCGCATACAAACTCTCGCCGACGCAGGCGCCACTGAACTGGCGCTCAAGCTGATTGATGAAAATCAAGCCAAAATCGTCGACCCCGGACAATGGGCGCGCTGGGAACGGGCGCGCATGGAATTGCTGGCCGAGGCAGGGCGCTGGCAGGCGTTGTTGGCCCGCGCCGACGCGCTTCCAGCGCAAGTGCCGGCGACTTTTCTGCAATGGGCGCGGGCTCAGGAAGCGCGCGCCGCGCTGCAACTGAATGACGGCGCTCGCGCAGTGCGCCTGTTGCGGCGATTGATCTGGAGTTACGGGCGCGACGCCGACGAGCTGCCCGAATGGCGCCGCCTGCTGGTGCGGGCTTATCTCAGCGCGGGGCTGCCCCAGGACGCGACCAAGACCGTGCTGCGCTATGAGCAGGACTACGAGCCTACGGATCCGGAATGGCGCCGCCTGCGGGCGCGGGTGTTGCTCGCCAACGATCGTCCCCAGGAAGCCCGCGCATTGCTCGGCGCCGATGCGAACGGCGAAGCCCGGGCCCTGTATTTATTGGCGGCCCTACGCAGTGCCGCCATGACAGCCGCCGAAACCGCGCGCCAAGCCCAGACTGCGGCGCAAGCCAAGAACGTGTCCGGCGCCATTCAAGCTGAACTATGGGCGGTGGCCGCCGCGGCCTGGAAAGTCGAAGGCGCCCACGAACGGCGCTTGGCGGCATTGGCGAACGCGGTCGCGGCGGGAGGCAGCAGCGGCCTGGTGGTCGCCGATGGCCCTCGGTTGTGGCGCGCCTTTCGCGAGTACGGGCACGTGCTGGGCAACCAGCGGCAATTGCTTACCGGCGACGATCATGATTGGTTGCAGGCAGCGGAAAAGGTTGCGTCGACGCATCCGCTGCAGGCTTGTGCGCTGTATTCGGTGCTGACCGAAACCGGCAGTGCGGCCGGTCAACGCACCGCCCATGCCAAGCTTGCGGCGCTGCTTGAAGCCCAGCCCCATGGCGTCGCTTTGCTGCGCGCCATGTATCTGCAGAAAAACGGGGTAGCGCGGATCGCGGACCTGCCGGCGCAGGTGTGCCATCGTCTGGCCGACGTTGCCTTGGCCGACTCCGATTTCGCCCTCGCCTCACGGCTCATGGGGAACTTGAGCGAGCCGCCGCAAGGCGTCGACCAATGGTTCTGGCAACTGCGACGGGCACGCATTCTGATCATGGGCGGAGATTACGAAGCGGGTGCCGATGCCTTGGAGCATTTGCTCGCTGCCAAGGAGCCGTTGTCCCGCGAGCGCTTGGACCGGCTGATGCAAGTGCTGTTCGATCTGCAGCGGGTGGGCGCCCACAAGCGTGCGCTGGCGCTGTTCGCCCGGTTGCCGCTCGCGGACCAGGACATCAAACTGCGGCGCGAAGTGCTGTATTGGCGTGCCGATTCCCACAAGGCACTCGGCCAGTATGCGCGCGCAGCGCAGTTGTATCTGGAATCGGCGTGGCTGCCGGGGGTGAAGACGGCGGACCAGTGGTCGCAGACGGCGCAATACCAGGCCGCGGACGCCTTGCGCCAGGCCGGCATGATCGACGATGCCCGCCGCATCTACCAGCGCTTGTTGGCGATGACGGCCGACCCCGGTCGGCGTGCAGTGCTGCGCAGTCGGTTGCAGCAACTGTCGCTGACGGAAGGCCATCTGCAGCCCGATGCCGAATCCTCCCGTTGAGAGCACCGCGGCCGCAGTGATCCCGGCGCCGTTCGGCCGTGTGGCCATCTGGATGGGCGGCGATTGCCTGGAGCGCCTGCGACTGCTGCCCGGCGACGGCCCGCTGCGCCCGCCGGCAGCTGGGCTGCCGGCACAGGTCGCACAGCAGCTGACAAACTACTTCCAGCATCCGCGGTTTCGATTCTCCGTGCCAGTGCAAGCGCGCGGCACTCCGTTTCAGCAGCGGGTATGGGCGGCGCTCGGCGACATCCCGTTCGGAGAAGTGCGTACCTACGGTGAATTGGCCGCCGTTCTCGGCACCGGTGCCCGGTCCGTGGGCGGGGCCTGCCGGGCCAATCCGCTGCCCATCATCGTGCCGTGTCACCGCGTCGTAGCGGCGGCGGGTATCGGCGGCTTCGCCGGAGACACGATGGGCGCGCAAGTGGCGTTCAAGCATTGGCTCCTGGCCCACGAAGAAGGGCACCTGACTCCTGCCAACCCCCCTTGAAAGTCGCGCGCGGCGCCCCCATAAGCACTGCTTTGAACGTGATGGGCCGGTTACTCAAGGAGATGCGCGGATCATGACTGTCGACACCCATAAAGAAACCCTCGAATTTCAGACCGAAGTGCAGCAGCTGCTGCACCTGATGATTCATTCGCTGTATTCGAACAAGGAGATCTTTCTGCGTGAACTGGTCTCCAATGCCTCGGATGCCTGTGACAAGTTGCGCTTTGAAGCGCTGACCGATGACGCGCTCTACGAAGGCGACAGCGATCTGAAAATCCGCGTCTCGTTCGACAAGGACGCCCGTACCGTCACGGTTGCCGACAACGGCGTTGGTATGAGCCGCCAGGAAGTGGTGGACAATCTCGGTACCATCGCCAAGTCCGGCACCCAGCAGTTCTTCCAATCGCTCACTGGTGATCAGGCCAAGGACACCAAGCTCATCGGTCAGTTCGGCGTCGGGTTCTATTCTACTTTCATCGTCGCCGACAAGGTTACAGTGACTACCCGCCGCGCCGGCCTGGGCGCAGAGCACGGCGTGCGGTGGGAGTCGGATGGCAAGGGCGCCTACACGTTGGAGAACGCCGAACAGGATCGGCACGGCACGCAAGTGACACTGCATCTCAAGCCGGACGAGGACGAATTCCTGGAGGCCTACCGCCTGCGCCACATCATCAAACGATACTCGGATCACATCAATCTGCCGATCGTCATGGCCGGCGAGGGTGACGATGCCGACGACGAAACCGTAAATCAGGCCTCGGCGCTGTGGGCGCGTCCCAAATCGGAAATCAGTGACGAGGAATACACGGAGTTCTACAAGCATGTAGCCCACGACTTTGACGTGCCACTGAGCTGGACCCATTTTCATGTCGAGGGAACCCAGAGCTATACCGGACTGCTGTATGTTCCCAAGCGGGCGCCGTTCGATCTTTGGGACCGCGACAAACGCCACGGCATCAAGTTGTACGTGCGCCGCGTATTCATCATGGACGATGCCGAGCAGTTGATGCCGAATTTCCTGCGTTTCGTGCGCGGACTGGTGGATTCGGACGACCTGCCGCTCAATGTGTCGCGCGAAATTTTGCAGCATAACCGTCAGATCGATGCCATCCGCGGCGCATCCGTGAAAAGGGTGCTGACGCTGCTGGAAGAATTGGCGGAAAAAGATGCTGCGAAATACGCCGAATTCTGGGACCAGTTCGGACAGGTGTTGAAGGAAGGCCCGGCGGAAGATTTTGGTAATCGCGAGCGGATCGCCAAATTGCTGCGCTTTGCCTCGACCCACAGCGACACTGCGGCGCAAGAGGTTTCGCTACAGGACTATGTCGGGCGCATGCAGGAAGGTCAGGAGAAGATCTATTACGTCACCGCCGAAACCTTCGCCGCAGCCAAGAGCAGTCCGCATCTGGAAATTTTCCGCAAGAAGGGCGTCGAAGTGCTGTTGCTGCACGATCGCATCGACGAGTGGATGATTTCCCATCTGAGCGAATTCGACGGCAAGAAGCTGCAATCGGTCGCCAAGGGTAGCCTCGATCTCGGTGCCTTGGAAGACAAGGAGGAAAAAGAGCAGCTCGAGCGCGAGGCCGACGCCCATAAGGATTTCATGGACCGCATGCGCAAGGCCTTGGGCGATAGGATCAAGGACGTGCGTGTCAGCCACCGACTGACGGATTCGCCGTCCTGCCTGGTGGTCGAGGAAGACGACATGGCGCTCAGCCTGCAGAAGGTACTGAAACAGGCGGGACACGACGTTCCCGCAGTCCAGCCGATCCTGGAAATCAACCCGCAGCACCCATTGGTGGTGCGCTTGGAGCAGGCTGGGGACGAAGAACGATTTGCCGACTGGAGCAGTCTCTTGTTGGAGCAGGCGACTCTTGCTGAGGGCGGGCAGTTGGAAGACCCCGCCGCGTTCGTGGCGCGGTTGAATCAACTGCTGCTGACGTTGGCCAAGGAGTGACACGCGATCTGTTAGACTGCGCGCATCGAAGCCAGAAGTAGCGTTCATGTCACGACCAGAGCCAAAGCGGCGACTTCGCGATGCGGTCGGTCGCTTCGCCAGTGTGCTGGGCCCGGACGCCCTGCTGCGAGGCGAACTCGCCGGCAGCGGCGATTACATCGTACTCGGCCGGGTCGAAGGTGATTCGGCGCTGGAAGGAACCGTGGTGCTGGAGCGTAGCGGCGTCTGGCAGGGCCGGTTGCAGGCCCGCTCCCTGGTGATCTCGGGGACCCTGCAAGGTGAGGCGGTGGCGGCGGAACGGGTTGAACTCACCGCCAGCGCGCGGGTGCGCGGCGATATCTTCGCGCCGTCCATCGCCATCGCCGAAGGGGCCGTATTCGAGGGCAAGATTCAAAGCGGCGCGAGTTCCGAGGTGACGCGTTTCCGGGACCGCCGTCAGGAGCGTTGAGTCGTGAGCGCCAACGAGGAATCATTGCGCATCGACAAATGGCTTTGGGCGGCGCGATTCTTCAAGACCCGGTCTCTGGCGGCGGAAGCGGTGGCTGGCGGCAAGGTGCATGTCGACGGCCAGCGAGCCAAACCGGCACGGCCGCTGCGGATCGGCAACGAAGTCCGCGTGCGAAAAGGTCCGTTCGAATTCACGGTGCTGGTGCGGGCGCTGACTGATAAGCGCGGCTCGGCCACTGTCGCACAAACGCTTTACGAAGAAACCGAGGACAGCATCGCCGCCCGTGCCGCGCTCGCCGAGCAGCGCCGGCTCGCGGAACTGGCGCGCCCGAGCGTCGGCACTAAGCCCGACAAACGAGCGCGCCGGCAGATCGTGCGTTTTACACGCAAGCAGGGCGGTTGAGCTGTACCATACTGGCTTCATCCGGCTGCAATCGTTTTGGCGCCCCATGTCTCGACCCACTACGCCGCTGTTGGCGGTCGATGTGATCATCGAAATGGTCGACCGTCCCGACCAACCCATCGTGCTCATCGAGCGGCGCAACGAGCCCTACGGCTGGGCCTTGCCGGGCGGTTTCGTGGACGTCGGCGAAACGGTCGAGCAAGCCGCAGTCCGGGAGATGGACGAGGAAACCGGCTTGAAGGTCAAATTGGTGCGCTTATTGGGCGTGTATTCGGACCCAACCCGCGATCCGCGCGGGCATACCGTCAGTGCGGTGTTCGTCGGCGAGGCGCGCGGTACGCCCAAAGCGGCGGACGACGCGCGCAATGTGGCCTGTTTCGCCGCCGACGCGGTTCCACCCCTCGCTTTCGACCACGGCACGATTCTGCGGGACTATCTGCGCAGTTGCGACGACAGCAGCAACCGGGCCTTCAATCCCCGCTGAACCATCCGGGCGCGTTCGGAAGGCGCGCTGCAGATTTGATATCCTAGTAAGCTGCATTGTTCTCAACCCATTTCTTCTTTAGGTGTATTGATTGGAGTTTCCATGCGCCCGGCACAGTTGTCGTTAATCTTGGAGCGCGAGTTCGAAAGCACACGCGATGGCCATCACACCCCTGTCATGATGTGGGGGCCACCTGGTGTGGGTAAGTCCCAGATCGTGATGCAGGTGGCCGCAAAGCACAATGTGCCTGTGATCGACATCCGGTTGTCGCAAATGGAACCGTCGGATCTGCGCGGAATACCGTTCCGGGTGGGCGAACACGTGGAGTGGGCTGTGCCCGCCATGCTGCCGGATGCGCAACGGCACGGCGCGCAGGGCATTTTGTTCCTGGACGAAATCACGTCCGCGCCGCCGAGCGTTTCCGCTGCTGCGTACCAGCTGATCCTGGACCGCAAACTGGGCGCCTATGAAGTGCCGCTGGGCTGGGCCATCTTTGCCGCGGGAAATCGCCAGGGTGATCGGGGCGTGACCTACAGCATGCCGGCGCCATTGGCGAATCGCTTTTCACACTTCGAAATCAGCGTCAATCTCGACGATTGGGTCGCCTGGGCGTACCAGCACGGCATCGACGAACGGGTGATCGGTTTCCTGCGGTTTCGCCCGGAACTGTTGTTCGATTTCGACCCGGCCCACAACCCGGTCGCGTTCCCGTCACCACGTTCCTGGGAGTTTGCCCATCGCGCGCTGCAGAAGTTCGGACACAATCGCGAAATGCTCGTCGGCTCGCTGCAGGCCTGCGTCGGTCCTGCAGCCGGTATCGAACTGAGTGCGTTCGTTGAAAATCTCGACAAGCTGCCCGATATCGACGCCATAGTGAACGGTGAAAGCGTGAAGGTGCCGAAGGAAATCGACCTGCAATATGCAGTCGCCTCCGCGCTCGTGGGCCGGGCCATCAAAGCCAAGGAAACCCCGGACGCGCAACAGGTCTGGGGCCGGATCCTCGACTTCGCCGGCAGCTTTTCGCAGCGGGAGATGGGTGTCATGCTGGTTTCCGACATGCACCGGGCCGTCGGCCAGGATCTGTTTGCCGTGCCGCAATTTTCCAATTGGGCGCAAGCGGTCGCCGATGTCATGCTGTTCAGCAACTGATCGTTGCGTCATGGTTTGGGAGCCGCGTTGAATGAGTGCGCAAGACGTCGAAACCAAACTGAGCGCCGCGCGCACGCGCTTGATTCTCGACAAGCCGTTCCTGGGCGCGCTGGTGCTGCGTTTGCCCATGAAGGCGGGCGATTCCAAATGGTGTCGCACCACCGGCACCGACGCCCGCACGCTGTATTACAACCAGGAATACATCGCCGACCTGAGTCTGGCGCAGACGCAGTTCATACTCGCCCATGAGGCCTTGCATTGCGCCTTGTCCCATTTCGCGCGCCGCCAGCACCGGGTCAAGCATCGTTGGGATCTTGCCTGCGATTTCGCCATCAACCCGATTCTTATCAAAGAAGGACTGACGCCGCCGCCGGATGCGCTGTACATGGACATGTTCGACGGTCTCACCGCCGAAGAAATCTATCCGATGCTGGACGACATGGAAAACATGGAGAACCAGCAGACTTTGGATCAGCACCTTTACGACGAGGCCGACAACAGCGGTCGCGGCCAAGGCGGTGGCGGCAGTGGAGACGCCCAACAATCGGCAGACGGCGGCAGCCGCAGCGAAACCGATCCGGAACGTGGGGGCGCGGCGCAGCCGCAACCGTTGACCGAAGTCGAAAAGGAGCAGCTCGCGGTGCAATGGCGCCAGCGCATGGCGGGCGCGGCGCAGCAGGCGATGCAGGCCGGCAAGATGAGTGGCGCTCTGGCGCGGTTGGTCGATCATCTGCTGCAGCCGCAATTGCCGTGGCGGATGCTGTTGGCGCGCTACATGACATCCATCGCTCGTGACGATTACAACTATTCCCGCCCATCGCGCCGTGAAGGCAGTGCCATCCTGCCGAGCCTGCGCAGTTCCCACGTCAACATCGTCGTCGTATTGGATACCAGCGGCTCCATTTCCCAGGACGAAATGCAGGAGTTCATGTCCGAGGTGGACGCGATCAAAGGCCAGGTGTCGGCGCGCATCACTTTGCAGGCCTGCGATCAGCAATTGTGCGAGAACGGCCCGTGGGAGTACGAAGCCTGGGACGAATTCGAATTGCCCGACAACATCACCGGCGGCGGCGGCACCAGTTTCTTGCCGGCGTTCGATTGGCTGCAACGGGAGGACCGCTCGCCGGATCTTTTGATTTATTTTACCGACGCCGAAGGAAAATTCCCCCCGCGGGAACCGCACTTCCCGGTCATCTGGTTGGTGAAGGGCAAGGCTACCGTGCCCTGGGGGCGGCGCATCCAGCTCAACTGACACCGAGCCTTTCCCGCTGGAAAAGTGTGATGCCGGTCCGGACGTCGATAGTCCCTTGGTCTATGGTTGAGGTAAGCATCAAGCGGGGTGGAGTCGATGACGGTAGCGGTGAGAGTGGATCGCTTTCTTACCCGCCAGGCGGTTGGCTACGACATCATTTGTCATTCGCAGACCAGCAGCTTGCGGCAAGCTGCGGAAGCCGCACATGTGCCGCCGAGACAATTTGCGCGTGCAGTGGTGATACAGGCGGGCCAGCGCCGGTACATGGTGGTGCTGCCGCTAGATCACTTGCTGGATTTCAAAGCGCTGGAAGGCCTCCTCCACGACACGCCGCGACTCCTGCCCATCAATGAACTCGGCGCTGCCTTCGAAGACTGCGAGGCCGGGTGTATTCCCCCTTTGGCCCAAGCCTACGGCTTCGACGGCATCTATCACGAATCCTTGTTTTCCCTGGAGCGCGTCGTATTCGAAGGCGGCATGCACAATAGCTTGCTGCGCGTCTCCGGTACCGGTTTTGGTCGCCTGACCGAGGGCGCAATGCGTGCGGCGATCGCCCGTCCGGACGAGACTCTGAGCGAGACGCGTACACCGATCGGCATCGCCCGGCCCGTTGTGACCTCCGCAATGATGGCGGAATTGACACCGGCGCGGGATTTGCGCGCGCGCATCGAAGAGATCTACGAGCTACCGCTCATGCCCGGGCATGCGCAGGCGCTGCTGGAATTGCGCAATCGCCCGGAAGCGCACGTCGACGAGCTGGCGGCGGTGGTGGAGCAGGATCCGAGCTTGGCCGCACAGGTCATGAAGTTCGCATGTGCACCGCGCTACGGATACAGCGGCAATGTTGATTCGGTGGCGCAAGCAATTGCCCGCGTGCTCGGCTTCGATATGGTACTCAATCTCGCCCTTGGGCTGGCGGCCTTGAAACCATTCCGGATTGCTCCGGACGGACCGCTCGGGCTGAAGGCATTCTGGCGCCACGCTACATTGTCGGCGGGCCTCGCCCAGCAAATTGCAGAGGCAATCCCGGCCGCGCAGCGACCGGTTCCAGGGCAGCTCTATCTGTGCGGCTTGCTGCATAATTTCGGTTACCTGTTGTTGGGCCGATTGTTCGAACCGGAATTCTATTTGCTCAATCGAATGGTCGCGGCGAATCCGGAGATCCCGGTCACGGCCCTGGAGCGACGAGTGCTTTGTCGCGGCCAGGCGCGGGAAGTGATGTGCGCCGGTCACGCCGAAGTCGGTGCTTGGCTGATGGCGCGTTGGAACTTGCCGGCACCGGTGGTCACCGCGGTGCGGGAACACCACAATCCGGATTTCGACGGCGAGCACGCGGTCTACGCGCATCTCATTCTACTTTGCGATCGATTGCTCAAGGGCCACGGCTTGGGTGACGGCGACTCCGCGGCTCTGCCGGAAGCGCTGCTACAGCGCTGGGGATTGGATGCTGAGCGGATGCAAGACAGCGCGGCTGCCTATCTGGCGGCCCAGGCCGATTGGAACAGCGGCCTCGATCAGTGGGTGGCCTAGGATATCTGCCTGAATTCCCAGCAATTTCATTTCTTTCGCGGCCATAAGCCGCGCCCATTCCCATATTCATACTGCGAATGCGCCATCCCCGCCCTGTGTAGGCATAATGGTCTCTTTACGGTATAACAACGCGAGGACGAACAGATGAGGATCATTCTTCTCGGCGGCCCGGGCGCCGGCAAGGGGACGCAGGCGAAGTACATTACCGAGCGCTACTCGATTCCCCAGATTTCCACCGGCGACATGTTGCGCGCCGCCGTGAAAGCCGGCACACCGCTAGGACAGGAAGCGAAGAAAATTATGGATGCTGGTGGCTTGGTGTCCGACGAAATCATCCTTGGCCTGGTCAAGGACCGGATCCAGCAGCCCGATTGCAAGAACGGGTTCCTGTTCGACGGCTTTCCGCGCACGATCCCGCAGGCGGAGTCGTTGAAGAGCCAGGGCGTAGACATCGACGCAGTAGTGGAAATAGACGTCGACGACAGCGAGATCATCAAACGCATGAGCGGACGGCGCGTTCACCTGGCCTCCGGACGGACGTATCATGTGGTGTTCAATCCGCCGAAGGCGGAAGGCAAGGATGACGTCACGGGCGAGGACTTGATACAACGCGACGACGATCAGGAAGATACGGTCCGCAAGCGCTTGGACGTTTATCACGAACAAACCGAGCCGCTGGTGCAGTTCTACTCCAGTTGGGCCGAAAGTGGCGAGGGGCATGCCCCCAAATACGTCAAAGTCGCCGGTGTCGGTTCGGTAGAAGAAATTCGCGATCGGATATTCGCGGCCTTGGACTCATAGCTGGCACGCGGCGACAGCCGCGCAATTCTCGGCCGCACCGAAACGCCAGCACCACGGTACAACAAAAATAGCGATGACCGACTGGCACGACACTCGATCCGCGGGGGGAACGCGCGGCGCTGGCTCGGTGGCGGAATTTCCTTCCGCCGCGCCGGCGCGGCGTCCCGGCCCCACGGCGTCCGAACGCGATTCGCCGAGCGGGGCGGCGCCAGAAATCGACAATTCAGGCGGGAGGCTCCACTTCCCGGGCTCGGACCGCGACGACGATCTGAGTTCGGGGTCTCTGACAGTCCGAAAGCTGGTCCAGATTCTGGATTTGGTACGCGACGTTCCCGGTTGCTCGGCAGTCCACCGGGACGCTGTGCGGATGTTGCATGACCTGCAACAGTCGTGCATCCGGGATGAGCGTCACTATTCGGAACTGCTGGATCTTTTGTTGCGGCATCAAGCCCAGGTTCAAGATCAGGACGCGGAAGCGCGCTCCGAATTCGAAGTGTTGCGCCGGCACCTGCGGCCGCCGATCATGGCCGCCGATGCTGCGGAGTTGAAATCGAGACTGGAGTCATTGCTTGATCGTCAGCCTGCCGCCGAAGCCCCTGGCGGGCCGATAACGCCCTTCGCCGATGCCGATGATATCGAGACCGCCAAGGAGTCCGCTTCCGACTCAGCGGCGCCGAGGTGGACCGGTCGGGACCCGCAACAGCCCGTCGCGCAGGAATCCGACTCGGACAACTTCCAGGCGGTGGCCGCGCAGCGCGAAGCGAAGATTGACGGGCTGCAGGAATCCCTGGGGCGCGAAATCCGCGAAACCCTGGCGCAGAACGAAGAGTTCGGGGTGATGCTTGATCTGGTGCTGTCCGAGCTGCAACGTGCCAGTGAAATCGGTGACGCCAACGAAGTGCGCGAGCGCTTGCTCGAACAAGTGAAGCGCTTGCATAGCGGCCACTTCTCGCTGGCCCGGAAACTCGATAGTGCCGACCGCTACCTCAGTATGCTCACGCTCGACAGTCGGCACTTGAATGAAGAACTGCATCGGGTGCGCGAGTTGAGCTTGACCGATGAGTTGACTTCTCTGCCGAACCGGCGCGCTTTCATGGCACGCGTGGAAGAGGAGGTGGCGCGAGTCGAACGCTATGGCATGCCGCTGTCCCTGGCCATCATTGATCTGGACAGCTTCAAACGCGTCAACGACGAGTACGGGCACGCGGCTGGCGACGAGGTGCTGCGTTGCTACGCGACGCAGATTTTCTCAGTGTTTCGCAATCATGATCTTGTCGCCCGCTATGGGGGCGAAGAATTCGCGGTACTGCTGCCGAACACCGATCACAGCGGTGCCGCTGCGGCTTTGCGCAAAGCCCGGGAGTCCGCGGCGCGATTGCGTTGCCGCGGCGCAGAAACCGCTTTTCCTGTGCCGTCGTTTTCCGCAGGAGTGGCGACGCTGCAGCGCGGGGAAACGCCGCAGCGGCTGATCGACCGTGCCGACGAGGCTTTGTATCGCGCCAAACGCAGCGGGCGTGACCGCGTCGAGTTCGCAGATGCCGCTAAGTCCTGAGCTGGATTGTCGAATTGTGCTCACCTGACAGCGCCTGCCGCCTGCGTTAAACTAGTCTTATTCACTTCAACATCGACTCGGCCGCCGGACCAGACGCGAATCGCTTTGCCTATTCGCTGTCACAGGACCGGCGGCCGCAGTGCATTTGGAACGTCCTACTTCTCATTACCAGCTAGCGGGGATGGTGCGATGGCTACCGTAGAACTGACGAAAGACAACTTCGACCAGATCGTGGGCGGAAACGATTTCGTGATTGTGGATTATTGGGCGTCCTGGTGTGGGCCGTGTCAGAACTTTGCGCCTATCTACGAAGAAGCCTCGGAGAAGCACGACGATATCGTATTTGCGAAGGTCAATACCGAAGAACAGCAGGAGTTGGCTGCGCATTTCCAGATCCGCTCCATCCCGACGCTGATGATCTTTCGCGATCAAATCGTGATTTTTTCCCAGCCTGGCATGCTGCCGGCAAGTGCCTTCGAAGAGCTGATCGGTAAAGCACGGGAACTAGATATGGACGAAGTCCGCAAGCAGGTTGCCGAACAGCAGCAACAAAGCGCAGGCGGATGAATCGAGCGGCTGCCTAGATCAAACCGGCGAACGGTTGCACGTCCACCATCTCGCCAGCGGCTGCGCCTTCGGAATCCACCGGCAGGATGACGAAGCAATTGGCGCGGCTCATTGAGGTGAGTACGTGTGAGTCCTGCATACCGGTACTGGTTACCGTCCATTCGCCGCTTTCGTCGAGTTGTAGAATTCCGCGCTGGTATTCGAGGCGCCCTGGGACTTTTTTCAGGGCGGCCGCGCAGCGCACCCGTACCACCAACGGCGGTTCGAGCGCCGCGCCCGAGATGCGCTGCAAGGCAGGCAGTACGAACTGATAGAAAGTGGCCATCACCGAAACCGGATTGCCTGGGAGTCCAAAGAAATAAGTATCTGCGATGCGGCCTACCGCGAGCGGTTTTCCCGGTTTCATGGCGATGCGCCAAAGGTCGACCCTGCCGAGTTCTTCCAGCGTCTGCTTCACGAAATCCGCTTCACCCACGGATACGCCCCCGGAAGTAATAATCACATCGGCAATTCGCGCGGCTTCGCGAAACGCGGCCCGTACATCATCGCGCCGGTCGCGAATAACGCCCATGTCCAGCGGCAAGACGCCGGCGCGGAGTAGCATCCCATATAGCGTGTAGCGATTGCTGTCGTAGATGTCGCCTACGCCGAGCGATTCACCGACTCCGCGCAACTCGTCACCGGTGGAAAAGAACGCTACTCGCACCTGGCGCTGGACGGTGACTTCCGCATTGCCGAGAGATGCGAGCAGGCCCAGCCCCGCAGGAGTGATCCGAGTTCCGCGCCGGACAACTACATCGCCACGGCCGATATCGTCGCCGGCGCGGCGCACGTTCTCCCCCACGGCGGGGATGCGGTCGAGCGCAATGCGGCCGTCGCGCTTGCGGGTTTGCTCTTGCATGACGACGCTGTCGCAATGGGGCGGTAGCACGGCGCCGGTCGTGATGCGCACGCATTGACCCGGTCCGGGGGAACCCGGATAAGGGGAACCTGCCAATGACGCGCCGATCAATTCGAGTTCGACAGTGTCGCCACTGTTCAAGGCTGCTGCGCACAGTGCATAGCCGTCCATCGCGGCGTTGTCCGCCGTCGGTACGTTCAACGGCGAGCGAATTTCTTCGGCCATAACCCGGCCAAGGGCGTCGCGCAGTGCCACACGTTCCGTGCCGGGAAGGAGTTGCACCAGCTCCGCAATCCGCTGCTTGGCTTCGTCGACGGTCAGCAGGTCCGGCGCGGCGCCGCAGGAATCGAAGTCCTCGCCGTGTTCGCTACTCATTCGCGCCGTTCCGTTCGGTGTTCTGGGTCATGCGAGAAAGCGCTTTTGTATGAAATCGGCAATCTGTGCCGGTTCGTTGATGTCCAACACTGGCAAAGACGTGTCCGGAACTTGCAGCTCGTCACAGGCGACCGCGATGATGGAAGGATCGTTCGGAAACAAGAACGGTTTGCACAAACGGGCGCGATGCAGCTCGATTTTGGGAAAGACGAATTGTTTGAACCCTTCTACCAAGACCAGATCCAGATGCGCATGATCGAGACGTTCCATGAGTTCGGCGAGTTGCGGTTCAGACGTGGCGTCCAGCTCCGAGACCAAAGCCCAGCGTCGGTTGGACGCGATCAAAGTCTGGCTCGCGCCGGCCTTTCTGAGTTCATAGCTGTCTTTGCCGGGCTTGTCGATGTCGAACTCGTGGTGCGCATGCTTGACCACCGCCAGGCGGATGGCGCGCTCGCGCAATATAGGAATGACGCGGGTCAGCAGCGTGGTTTTTCCCGTGCCGCTGAAGGCCGCAAACCCCAGCGTTGGCGTCTGAAAATCAGTCATGTCGCACCGGCTTGTTCTCGTCGACGTTGTTGTCGCGGACTGGATCGAGACTGACGAACATGCCAGGACAATCGCTGAAATCCACCTCCAGTGCATGCTGTTCGCGCAGGAACCAACGCGCTCGTCGTTCGCCGCGGTCGAGAAACGCCTGCAGGGGCTGTAACAGCGTGCGGGCAAACAGCGCGAAGACCGGTTGATCGCGCGTGCCATCGTGGGCCACGGCCGCCAGTGCCGCACCGTCGCGGGCTGCATTGTACATACGCGCGGCGTAGTCGGGACTGATCCACGCCGCGTCACAAGGAATGGTGAGCAGGTATTCACTGGTGGCTTGTTGCATGGCCGCCAGCACCCCCGCCAATGGCCCCTTCGCATCGCTGCGAGTATCGCGAATCACGGTGCACCCATAACCTCGATATCGCTCCGGATCGCGGTTTGCGCTGATCATGATCTGCGACACTTGGGGTTTCACGGCCGCCAGAGCGTGCTCCAGCGCCGGTAGGCCGTGCAGACGCACCAACCCTTTAGCGACTCCGTTTATAGGGTCTTGTCCGCCAGCAAGAATGACCGCAGTAATGTCGGTGGGCGCAAAGATCGACATGGTCGGGCGATAACCTCCGAATTGCATTTTAACATAGCTTGTTCCGCGGGCCCGCGAATCAATGGCCGGCGAGGTCGGGTTCCCCGCATTGCTCGAGAATCGCCCGGCGGCTCGCATCGCGCAGGGCGACCGCCGCTTTCCAGTCGCCGCCTTGGGGCTGGATCGGTGCCAGAAACTGCGCCTCGATATCACCACGGCTGGGCCACCATTCCGAGTCCCGTAGCACGGCGCGCGTGCCGCGCAGCGCAACCGGCAATACCGGCAATTCAGCTTGTGCGGCGGCGACGAAGGCTCCCATACGGAATGCCGCCAACCCGGGCGCACGGGTGAATGTGCCTTCCGGAAAGAACACCAGCGCCTGGCCGGCCTTGGCCGCCCGCGCCAGGCGTCGCATGTCGCTGGCGCCGCGTCGCGGATCGAAGCGCTCGACGAACATGGTATCGATACGTTGCAGAAATGTGCGCAGAAACCAGTTGCGCGCCAGTTCGCGTTTGGCAACGAAGCCATAGCCGGCGGGCAACAGTCCGATCAGTATCATGGCATCCAGGTAACTGGAATGATTGGCCACCACGATGCAAGGTGTCGCGGGATCCAGGTACTCACGCCCCGATACGCGCAAGCCGATACCGGCCAGCGCCAGTGCGCTGCGTACGCAGCGCCGCAAAACTGCGCGGTGCAATCTGGCGCCGGGAAGCAGCATGACGCCGAACCATGCGAACACGCCGAACATGCCGAACAGAGACCACGCATATGCGGCATACAGGCCGCTGCGTAGACCGCGCGCGCCGCGCCCGAGCCGGGGAAGCAACGTGCTGCCGACAATTTGAAGGAATTGAAGCCACACTGGCGGCCGCCGGCCAAGGCGGTGCTGTTCGTATAGCGTGCGGCACGCCGCGCGTCGGATTTTGCCGCTGGAGGTCTTGAGCACGCTCCGCGGCGGTGCCAGAACGACTTCATCCGGGGCCGTTTGCACCAGGTCCATCGCCAATTGTTCGATCTGCTCTCGCAAATGATCCCGCCGTACTGGTCGTTGTTCGCGGGTTTCGGCCAGGACGATCAGACTTTCGCCGTGCTGTGGATCGTGACTGCCAAATACCGCCACACCCCCGCGCCGGATGCCCGGCAGCGCACCGACAGCCGCTTCCAGGTCGTACGGATACAGATTTCGGCCGGCGCGGATGATCAGGTCCTTGACCCGGCCGGTGACGAATAATTCACCACGGTCAATGAAACCCAGATCGCCGCTGTCGAGCCAGTCGCCATGGCGCAGGGCTGCGGTGGCGGCGGGATTGTCGTGATAGCCGCGGGTCGCAGAGGGACCGCGGAATTGTATTCTTCCGACTCGTCGTTCCCCGATTTCACGATCGCTATCGTCAGCGATGCGTACTTCGTGGCCCGGCAGTGGCATACCGCAGCCGACGATATCGAGTGTTTCGTCATCGGACTCAGCCGCCGTTTCGATCCGGCCGTCGGTGTGCAGCGCGCGGCGGCGCACGGTTTCGACCCGTGGCGCCCGGCCCAGGGGCGGGAACGTCAGCCCGACCGACGATTCCGCAAGCCCGTACACCGGACCCATGGCGGTGGCCTTGAAACCGTAAGTCGCGAAACGCTCGCTGAAGCTGCGCAGTGTGCGCGCGTTGATGGGTTCGGCGCCGTTGCAGGTGAAGCGCCAACTGCTCAGGTCCAGGCCTTCGATGTCCTGGCTTGCGATTTTGTTCAGGCACAGCTCATAGGCGAAATTGGGGCCGGCCGATAAGGTCCCCCGATAGCGGTGGACGGCCCAAAGCCAACGCTGCGGACGGGCGATGAACGCCAAGGGCGACATCACCACCAATGGGATGGCGAAATACAGGCTACCCATCCAGGCGCCGATCAGTCCCATGTCGTGGTACAACGGCAGCCAACTGACGAATACGTCTTGTTCGTCAACTGCGAGCGCGCGCCCCATGGCGCGAATGTTGGCCAGCAGGTTGGCGTGGCTGAGTTCCACTCCTTTGGGTTGTCCGGTACTGCCGGAGGTATATTGCAGCAGGGCGAGATCCTCGGCTTGCGGCACCGGTAGGGCGCTGATGGCGCCGGAGCCGCGCGCGCTTTCCGGGGTCAGTATCGCCTCGAGCGTCGGCACGCGCCCGTGCAGCAGCCTGCCTATGGTGTGTGCCTCCTCGGGCGCGATCAATACCCGCGCTCTGGCATTGGCGAGGATTCGTGCTTGGCGCTGCAAGTGCTCCTGGATCTGCGCTGCCCGGGTCGGCGGGTATATCGGTACGGCAACGCCGCCGGCCAGTAGTACGCCGCAAAAGCAGACAAAGAAATCTTCGCCGGTGGGTAGCATCAAGGCAACGCTTTGGCCGGGTTCGACGCCATGAGCGCGCAATTGGGTGGCGACGATTTGCGCGCGGTGCCAAAGTTCGCCATACGTCAATGTCCCGGAGTTGTCGGGATCATCGTGATAGAAATGAACGTGTACTCTCTGGGGGTGTCGCCGGCCATGCCATTGCAACGCGGCGGCCAAGGTCGTTGCATCTGCGGGGACGACCGCTGCTTCGCTTTCCTTGGAAATACGCGCCGAGCGCTCGAGCACAGTCGACGGCGCGGCCGCAGCCGAAATCAGTTGTTCGAGATCGGCAATTGTCTCGGCTGCGAACACATCCGATTCATCCAAATGCACGCCGAAGCTGCGTTCAATACGCTCCAGCAATTGCACGCGGGCGAGGCTGTCGATGCCGCCATCACGTTCCAGCGTGCTTGTAGCGGTCAGGCGCACAGGCGCGCGAGCGGGGCTGAGCTCGCGTGACAGTTCCGCGATCAGTTCGGCCAAAGCTTGCGTTCGTTGCGGAGGCTCGGTGCTCGGATGTGATGACATGCTGATGACGAAAGCCCGTTTGGTCCGTCGATGATAGTCGCTAAAGCACCCACTTCATACCGGCTGGGCTGGACAACGCTTTCACGCTATGCTTGATGCGTGTTTACGCGCCTTCGCTCGGCTAGAGGTAATCCATGAGTCGGCCACTCGCCTTCGGCTTGCTGCTGCTGGTCGGCATGCTGCTCTTGCAGGTGCCGCGGGCCGCCGAACAGACCGAAACCGCCGCGCATACGCCAACCGCGGTGCTGCTGGTCATCGATGGTCCGATCGGACCGGCGACCAGCGACTATGTTCGCCGTGGATTGCAGCATGCGCGCGAGCTTGGGGCACGGGCGGTGGTGCTGCAGATGGACACCCCCGGAGGCCTCGATACCTCGATGCGCCAGATCATCCGCGCCATCATCGATTCCCCCGTGCCGGTGTTGGGCTATGTCGCTCCGGGCGGCGCTCGGGCCGCCAGCGCAGGCACTTATATTCTCTATGCGTCGCACGTCGCTGCCATGGCGCCCGGCACCAATGTCGGCGCGGCGACACCGGTTCAGCTGATGGGCGGCGGTGGATCGCCGGAACTGCAATCTCCCAAAGGCGATGAGTCCGAAAAGAAGCCCGGGTCCGCATCCGGAGGTGGCGACGCGATGGCCCACAAAATGGTGAACGATGCGGTCGCTTACATCCGCAGCCTGGCCGAGATGCGCGGCCGTAATGCGGAATGGGCTGAGCGCGCGGTGCGTCAGGCCGAGAGTCTTTCCGCGAAGGCGGCCGCGGAGCAACACGTGATCGACTTCGTCGCCGCAGATATCGATGATCTATTGCGGCAAGCAGATGGTCGAATGGTGAATGTCGCCGGTCACGAGCTGAAGTTGGCTACCAACGGATTGCAAATGCAACGCCGGGAACCGGACTGGCGTAGCCGTTTGCTGGCGGTGATCACCAATCCCAATGTTGCTTATGTGTTGATGTTGGTCGGTATCTACGGATTGTTCTTCGAATTCGCCAACCCGGGATTCGTGCTGCCCGGCGTCGCCGGCGCCATCGCGTTGGTGTTAGCGCTTTATGCGCTGCATGTATTGCCGGTTAATTACGCCGGGCTGGCGTTGATCATCCTCGGCATTGCCTTTATGGTCAGTGAAGCGTTCGTACCGAGCTTTGGCGCGCTAGGCATCGGCGGCGTCATTGCGTTCGTGTTCGGTTCAATCGTCCTCATGGACACGGATTCGGAGTTTTACGCGATTTCGCGCCCGTTGATTTTTGCAATCGCGCTGGTAAGCGCTGCAGTATTCATCGGCCTCGCGACCCTGGTGGCGCGATCGCTTCGGCGCCCGGTGGTGAGCGGCAGGGAAGCATTGATCGGCGATACCGCGGTGGCAACGGAGGATTTCAGCGGCAGCGGCCACGTTCGCGCCCAGGGTGAAGTCTGGCAGGCGCGTTCCACTGCGCCTTTGGCGCGCGGGCAGAAGGTGAGGATCACCGCGCTGGATGGCTTGATCTTGCTGGTCGAGCCCGTGGGCGAAGGAGACCTGATATGACGGCGTATACCATCTATGTGGCTTTGGCAGTGATTCTGGTATTGATCGCCTCGTCGCTGCGCATCCTGCGCGAATACGAGCGCGGGACTGTATTCATGCTGGGACGGTTCTGGAAAGTGAAGGGTCCTGGACTGATTCTGGTGATCCCGGTGATTCAGCAGATCGTAAAGGTGGATCTACGGGTGATCGTAATGGATGTGCCCAGCCAGGATGTAATCTCCCAGGATAACGTTTCGGTCAAGGTCAACGCCGTCGTGTACTTTCGCGTGATCGATCCTCAAAAGGCGATCATCAACGTCGAGAACTATTATGTCGCCACCAGCCAGTTGGCGCAGACCACTTTGCGGTCCGTGTTGGGAAAACATGAACTGGACGAGATGCTCGCCGAGAGAGATAAGTTGAATGCCGATATACAAGCGATTCTCGACGAACAAACCGACGCTTGGGGCATCAAGGTGGCGAATGTTGAAATAAAACACGTCGACCTCGACGAGAGTATGATCCGCGCCATTGCCCGACAGGCTGAGGCCGAGCGCGAACGGCGAGCCAAGGTCATTCATGCAGAGGGGGAGCTTCAGGCTTCAGAGAAGTTGTTCCAGGCCGCGAAAGTGCTCGCGGGCAATCCCAATGCAATCACTTTGCGCTATCTGCAGACCTTGGGCACAATCGCCGGTGAAAAGAATTCCACGATTGTTTTTCCCCTGCCCATGGAAATCTTGCGCCCCTGGCTGAATTCGCACCGGCCCGATGAAGGTAAGGCTTGACCGGCTGTGGGAGGCCCCACCGCCATGCCACACCGGCGCCGAACCGCCGGCAGTGTACCGGCGCAAGACGAAGCACTGGTCGAGGGATTCACCGATGCCTTATGGCTCGAACACGGTTTGAGCGCCAATACGCTCAGCGCTTACCGCACTGATCTCTACGGATTCTCGGAGTGGTTGTCGCAGGGAACCGGGTTGTCGTTGCGGCAGGCGCAGCGCGAACATCTACTGGGTTATCTTGCAGCACGCGCACAGGCAGGGGCCAAAGCGCGCAGCAGTGCGCGTCTGCTGTCGAGCCTGCGGCGCTTCTATCGTTTTCTGGTGCGTGAAGGGGCGATGGATCGGGATCCCAGCGCCAGGATCGACGCGCCCAAGCTGGGCCGACCCTTGCCGAAGTCTCTCACCGAAGCTGAAGTTGAAGCCTTGCTCGCGGCCCCGGATCTGGAAACCGGTGAGGGTCTGCGGGATCGCGCCATGCTGGAGCTGCTGTATGCATCCGGATTGCGGGTATCGGAACTGGTGAGCTTGCGGGTGGGCCAAATCAACCTGCGCCAGGGCGTGGTGCGGGTGATCGGCAAGGGTAACAAGGAACGGCTGGTGCCGATGGGCGACGAGGCGGGCACTTGGCTGGAGCGCTTCATTCAGCAGGGCCGGGATCAATTTGCGCCGGCGCGCGGCAGCGAATTTCTGTTTCCGACCCGGCGCAGCGAATCGATGACGCGGCAAACGTTCTGGCATCTGATCAAACGTTATGCCCGCAACGTCGGTATAATGAAAGCGCTCTCGCCCCATACGCTGCGGCACGCTTTCGCCACCCATCTACTCAATCACGGAGCCGATCTGCGTGTGGTGCAGCTGTTGCTCGGCCATAGCGATTTGTCGACCACCCAGATCTACATCCACGTCGCGCGCGAGCGGCTCAAGGACTTGCATCTGCTACATCATCCACGGGGCTGAGCGGCGGCAATTCTCCAAAACGCCCCGAACGGGCGTGGCGGCTACTGATAACCCCAGAGCGTACTCAGATTGAACGCCAGCGTGCGCGCAGGTATGACGTCGCAAATCCGGAATTTTTCGCTATCGGTTTCTCTGCGCATGGGGCGCACATAGGCGCTGCCATTGGCGCCGACCAATGTCGCGACTTTGGGTTGCGTGGCATTGGCGGTGCGTTTGAGGACGATGCCGATTTCGCCGTTGGCAAGACGTACCCAGGAGCCGGGAGGATAGATGCCAAGTTCCTTGATGAGCATGACGCCGAATTGGGCGTCGAATTGCTGCTGGTTGGCATCGAAAAAATGCCGAAGCGCTGTTTTGGCAGGAAACGCAGTCCGATACTCACGTTCGGAGACCATGGCGGTATAACGGTCGGTAACCGCCAACAGTCGCGCCTCGTACGCGATTGCCTCGCCCGACAGTTGTTGCGGATACCCGCTGCCGTCCATTCGTTCGTGGTGCTGGGCCACTGCTGCCAGCCAGACCGAATCATCGATGCCGGCCCTGCGTAGCATGTCGACAGAACCCTCGGGATGGGCGTTGATCGCGGTCCGCTGGGTGGCAGTCACGGTTTCGCGTTGGCGGCGCAGGCGGTCCTGTAATTCCGACATGGCGACGTTCTGCGTGAGGGCGGCGCCGATGACTGACTTGCGGCGTGCGTCGTCGAAACTAATGCGCTTTCCGATCAGTTCGCAGAGGATGGCGCTGTGCAGCGGATGGCAGACGCTGTAGTGCGCGTCCTTGAATAAGTGGATGCTGCCGAGCGCGGCGTCGGGCGCGCGATCGCACAAGCTTTGCAGATCGTTGATCAGACGGTCGGCACGGTCTCTGGATTCCGGTTGGGCGCGCACGATCGCTCCAGTGAGTGCGGCGATCCGCTGCCGGAGGTCTCCCAGCAATTCGAACGGACTAACCGGCGCTTCGCTTTGCGACGGATCGTCCCGAGCATGATCGTTGTCATGGCGGTACAAACCGCGCCTGAGGAGAATCTCGAGCTGGCGGCGGCTGGCGATGGTTTCCCCGCGTTGCAGCAGCAGGCGGCCGTTACGATCGTAGGTCGACCACGCCAATGCTTTCCCCACGAAAATCTCACCGTCCTTGACGCGTACGCCCTCGGTCATCGGTCACACCCTTGCTGTTCTACTCTCGCGGTTCTGGAGCCGCTGCTCAGCAGGTTGTCGGCCGAGCAAAGTGAAACCTGAAGCGAGCGAAGGTAAATACTCAGGTTATCAAAGAGATATGAACTTCCGAGCCGTCAATGTAGGGCGTTGAACATGCGTCTCCGATAGTGACTCACCAAATCGCCTTCGCCGCCCAACAGATTGAATACCGCGATCATGCCGCGGCGTCCGGCGCCATCGCCGTAGCTGCGGTCACGCTGCAGCAGGTGCAGAAAATGCTCCAGCGCGGATTCGTACTGTTGTTGCAGTACCAGGCGCGCGCCGAGACGGTAGCGCGCCTCGCTGTCGTCGGGGGATTCCTGCACGCGCCGCTCCAGATCCGCCAACGGGGGTGCGGCGGCGACGGCTTCGGCAAATTCCAACTCGCTCAGCAGGGCGCTTGTATCGCCGCGCTCGCTGACGTTCAGCGGCAGGGTTTGTGCCAGTGCACGCGCTTCCTGCAGACGCTGCTCGCCGACGTAGACGCGCATTTGGTCGATCTTGATGTCGTAGTTGTCGGGGTCAAGCTCCGCGGCTTTGTCCAACACCGCGAGTGCGCCGTCGGCATCGCCGGTGGCGTAGAGTTCCATTGCCTGCTTACGCAGCAAGTCCGACTCACGCACGATGTGCCGTTCTATGAGTTGACGCAAACTTGTTTCGGGCAAGACGCCTTGCGTTTCCTCCACGACCCGTCCGTCCTTGTACATTTTCAGCGTCGGGATACTGCGAATGCCGTGTTCGGCGGCAAGTTGTTGTTCGCGTTCGGTGTCCACCTTGGCGACCAGAAACTTGCCTTGATATTGCTCCGCCAATTTGTCCAGCAGCGGCGCGAGGGACTTGCAGGGGCCGCACCAATCGGCCCAGAAATCCACCAGTACCGGCGCGTGGTGAGATTGTTCGACGACGACCGTGTCGAAGTTGGCCGCAGTCGCGTCCGATATATAGTTCGATGGGTTCATGATCGATTCCTGCTCGGTAAACGGGCGGGCGCTGCCGCCGTTATCGACTCAACGTAATTGGATATGGATAGGGGTCCTCGGGGCGGGATTCAAGTCCCGGGCTGTTGGAGTTCGTGCAACCGACGCGTGTGGGTGAAAAGTAAGAATGCCCGGACTTGGTGGCGCGGCCATAGCCGCCCCACGCCTTCGACGTAGAGGCGAAGTTGCGGAGCGAAGGTGGCTGCGAGGAGCTCGACGTCGCGCGCTTCATGCAGGCGGTGGGTTTTGTAGTCGACGATCAGCACTTCGCTTTCCGTGACCACCAGGCGGTCGATGATGCCGCTGACCGGCCGGTCATCAAGGTTGAACTGCAACGGAACTTCGTTGAAGGCTTGCTCGTAACAGCGCGGGGCGAACAGATGCGTCAGCGCCGGCTCGTCCAGCAGCGCCTTCGCTTCCGCCAGCCACTGGGCGATATTCTCCGCATCAGCCGGCAGGCCAACCTCGGCGGCGGCACGGTGACACGCCGTGGACTCGTCGATGCCGACCGTCAACAGTTCCAACAATTTGTGCAAGACGATGCCCCGGGGGCGACCGTCCTCTCGGCCGCGATCCAGGGTCCCGTCTTCGGTCTCGACATTGCTCGGCCGGATCATGTTCGTGACCCGCGATGGGCCGATCTCCTGGCTGAGACGTACATCGGCGGGCAGTTCCTGGGACGGTGCGCTTGGGAGTGGTGGATCGACTGGCGGTGCCTCCCCCATGGCCAACGCCAACACGCCTTCGCTGTCCGCTTCCACTAGCGCTGCCAGGCCGTCGTGCACATGCCCATACCACCCCAGCTCGGCGCCGTTGCGCGGTGCGCTTGCACTGATGAACAGATGTTGGCGCGCACGCGTCAGGGCGACGTACAGCAAATTGAGGTCTTCGCGGCGCTCCGCTTCCTGCTCTTGTTGCAGCAGCGAACCGGTGGCCTTGTCCTGCCAACGACTGAGCGTCGTCAGTAGAAACTGGCTGGGTCGACGCTGGTCTGCGGGCCAATGCGCAAGTGCTCGATTGGCGCGTTGCGCCGATTCGCCGGCGGCGCAGTCGACCACGAATACAACGGGCGCTTCAAGGCCCTTCGCGGCGTGTATCGTAAGCAGCCGCACCCGCGCTTCACCGCTCTCCGCGGGCGGTTCGTCCGGCGCATCCAGGGCGTTGCGTCGCAACTGCCGCAGCCTGGCGATGAAATTCGGCAGGCTGGGATAGCGGCCGCCGTCCACTTCCAGTGCAAGACTGATGAAGCGTGCCAGGTTGGCGCGCACCCGCGGGCGCAGGGCGGCCGGGTAGGCTGCCTCGTAGCGGGCCGGTACGTTCGCTTCGTGGTAGATGCGATCGAGCAGATCGTGTACCGGCACCCGACCGGCGATGTTTTCCCACCCGCTGAGCAGGCGCTGAGCACGGAGCAGCGTCGGGCGTTGGGAATCCCATGTGGCCAGTTCATCCAACGCGGCGCGCCAAGTGCCTTCGTGTGCACGTTCGGCCACGAGCAGCAGATCCTCGTCGCTGACCGAGAACAGCGGCGCGCGCAGCACTTGGGCCAGTGCCAAGTCGTCATAAGGCATGGTCAATATGGTGAGCAGGGCCTCCATGTCGCTGACTTCCAGGCTCTCCAGCAATGTGCCGCGGCCGGCGCCAAGATAGGGGATGCCGGCTTCCCGCAAGGCCCGCTCGATGGCAGCGGCATGGGTGCGTTTGCGCATCAGGATGAAGACATCGTTATAGGAAAGCGGCCGCGTACGGCCATCCACGTGTACCGGGGTTTGCTGATTCATCAGCGCGGCGATGCGAGCCGCCACCTGTTGGCCTTCGCGATAATGGCGTTGGTCTTCCGCTACTTGTCGCTGTTGCAGCAACGGGTTGCGTAGCCCGGGGAGCAACGTTTGTGACTCGGCGGAAGTGTCGTAGATCAGGGGCAGCACTTCCACTGCGCCCCACAACGCCGAGCGATGGGTGTCGTGATGCCGATAGCTTGGCATCTTGCCTGCCAATGGTCCTTCGAACACGGCGTTGACGCAGGCAATCACCGCGGGACTGGAGCGCCAGGATTTCTCGAGGGTGTCGATCTGAGCATCCATGCGTTGCTGCAACCATTGCGCTGCGTTCTGCAATAGCTGCGGTTCCGCGCGCCGAAACCGGTAAATAGATTGTTTGTCGTCGCCCACCAGGAAAACACTGCGTAAACGATCCTGCGCGCCGGCGGCCAATTCCTCCAACAATGGAGCCAGGAGCTGCCATTGGGTCGGGTTGGTATCCTGGAACTCGTCTATCAAAAGATGGTCGATGCGTTGATCCAGCTTGTATTGCACCCAATGGGCGTTGTCGGCCCGGTTGAGCAGACGGTAGGTAAGCCACTCGAGGTCGGTGAAGTCCAGAAATCGCTGTTCGCGTTTGAGGCGTTGGAAGTGCTCGACCAGACGTTGGCCGGCAACGTACCAGGCGCCGTTCATTTCAAGATTGTGGACGCGCGCGAAGATATCGTCAGCGCGCTCGATGCATTCGCAAAGCCGGTCGTGGAGTCCCAGGAGCCGTTGTTCTCCGTGTTCGCCCAACGATTTGCGTTGCGCGTTGCTGGCGCTGCGCTTGCGGCGACTGTTTTGCTGGGTAAAGAAGGCCCGTCGCAGTTCGGCGAAGTCCAGCGCATGCTGGTCTTCGCTGGCAAGCCAGCGTTCGACGCAGGCCGCCGCGTCCCGATTGGCGCGTGTATCGTGCTGAACGAGCAAGTCCATGCATTCGCGCAGCGCGCCGCCCATGTGTTGTTTGAGTTCGTGCAAAGCGTCGGTGTCAGCATCCACCTCGAGCAATTCGGCGATTCGCGATCGCGCGCCGGCCACCGGGTCGGGTTGGTCTTCGCTCAACGCCCACCAATCGCTGCGATGTTGGAGAAAGCTGGTCAGCGCGGTCTGGGTGTTGTACAGACCTCCGCATCGATCGAGCAAAATTTCCAGCGCGCAGGCGATTGTGTCGTCGGGCTTCCGGGTCGCTTCGGTAAGCAGCGCTTCCGTTGCCTGTTGCGCCAGTAGCGTCGGGCTTTCCAGCAACTCGAAATCCGGCGGAATGTCCGCCTCCAGCGGAAACCGACGTAGCACTTCCTGGCAGAAGGCGTGGAACGTGGTGGCCCGCAGTGGCCTTTCAGCGAACAGCAGTTGTTCGTACAGACCGCGCGCCCGCTGCAGTTGTTCGGCGTCGGCCGTCGCACCGAGCTTGTCCAGTTCAACGGTCAGTGCTGCATCGTCGAGCACCGCGTAAGCCTTGAGGCGTTGATTGAGGCGGGCAAGCATTTCCGCGGCCGCTTTGCGCGTGAAAGTCAGCGCGAGTATGCCTTCGGGGGGCGCGCCGCTCAGCAACAGGCGGACCAGGCGTGTGACCAGTAGCCAAGTCTTACCGGTACCTGCGGACGCGAGGACGGCGGCGTTGGTGTGCGGATCGGCGGCGGACAGACTGGGACTCATGGCGCCCCGATCCCGTCGGAGTCCGGATCTGCGCTCGGAAGCGCTAAGCGCATTGTAGGAATCGCCCGAATTTTATGTAGTAGGATTTCTACAAAGCGCGATTGGTGACTCAGCTGGGTTCGGACAAGTATCTGTAGCTTATAAGAAAACAAGGTGTGCGAATGATGGAAAACGCGCCCGTCGAGGCCCCACCGGCACTGCGACTCAACTTGCTTCGTTTGTCTTTGCGGATATGATTGCCGCTCATCTGCTGTCCATGGACGGCGTTCAGGGACCTGGTCGACGGAGCTGACAAAGGGACGTTGAGCCGGGCAGGGAGCGCCCGAAAAGGACCGAGGCGGCCGTAAGGCCGCCTTTCCTTTTTCCACTTCCGGAATTTTCCCACCCGCAATGTTCACTGTATCGGGCCGTCCCAGGTTTGCCGACGGCACAGCCCTGCCATTTTACAGCGCTCGCAGGTGCCCAGATCGCCCCAGGCGGGGAGGGCCGCGCCGGCCGCAATCGCTTCCAGCATTTCGATCAGACGCTGTCGAACCGCGGAGCGCAGTTGCGACAAGTCGTCGCCGGCTAGCGGTGAAACCGAGCGGACCTGCTTGTCGAGTTGCAGATACTCCACTCGATCGATTTCGTCGCACAACATCGCATAGCTGAGCAATTGCACGGCTTCGCCGGCATTGACCTCGGCAGGTCTGGGCGTCGCGCCGGTTTTGTAATCTATGACTGCAAGGCGTTGGTCCGAGTTGCGGTCCATGCGATCCAAACGGCCCTTCAAGCGCCATGGGCCCGCGAGCGGTCGTTCGATGCTGCGCTCGACCTGTACTGGCTGCCACTGGTTGCTGCGTGCGATCTGCCAGTCGAGGTAATCCGGAATCATCGCCGTCCAGCGACTGAGCCAGCCGCGATGAATGAAGTTGTCTTCCAGGTCCTGGGCGAACACCGCGCGGGAAATTTCCTCCAGCAATGCGATCGCAGCGTCGCGGTTCGCGTGATTCAAGGATGCGGTGAACGGGCCTGGTAGATCGGGCGCGCCGCCGTGGAATGCTTCCAAGCAGCGATGTACCCGCTCGCCATAATCCGATTTCTCCAGCGCTTCCCGAATTTCATCCACTGGTTTGAGACGCAGGCAATCGGCGGCGAAAAATTGATAGGGGCAATCGATCAGGTGTTGCTGGGCGGCGGCACTGATGGTGTTAGGCAATCGCGCTGCGGGTAACGGCGCGTGCGGGTTGCCGCTCGGCGCCGGCATTGGTGCCGCGTCGGGTGCACTGACTTGGGCAGCGGGGTTGCGTAACCATCGCTCGAGTTCCGGGTCCGACAAATCATTGCCGTAGGTTTGTTCGTGGAGCGTTTGAATGGCTTCTAGCCAGGGGCTCGGCAGCAGCTCCTCGCCGTCCTGCTCCCGGCGTCGGGTAATCACGACTTGCGGCGCAGACTGGAGCAAGCGTCGGAAATGGTGCAACCGTATCGACAATTGTTCGCGCCAACCGGTCAGCCCCAGTTCGTTGCGTACGGCGTCATTGAAATAGGGCGATATGCCGGGGCTGCCAGGCAGGAATTCGCGTTCTGCGGCGGCGACCACCAACGCGTCGAAGTGTGCCAATTCAGTCTGTTCCAGACTCAGTAGTGTCACCCGGTTGTCGTCTGCCGGGGGGCGGAAGTGGGTGTGTTCCAGCCCCGCGCCGAGCCACGTGCGAAAGCCCAGCCAGTCGCTCGACAGCGGTCGATGGCGCGCTGCGTGGCGCAGTTGTTCCAAATGCTGAACAATGCGTGTGCCGGCATCGTCAGCGTCGAGGGCGGACAGTAATTCCAGCCGGATCAAGCTTTCCTGCAGACCATCCATGAATTGGTCCAGGCTCCGCGCACCGCCCGACACCAGGCGCAGTAAGGGTTGCGCGGCATGGTCAAGGCGCTCGAGCAGCGCAGTCACCGCTGTGCTTACCGAGGACGGCCAGCCGAGTCGGCGCTGACGGTATTGCAGATGCCGACGATAGCGATCCAGGCCGCGTGGTATGTTTTCGTGCAGTACGATGTCCTGTTCCAACCGATAAACGGCGCGCTTGAATATTTCCGCTTCATCCGGATCGACCGGCAGCATGAATGGCGACTTCAGCAGGTCCATCATCGGCTGGTGGGCAAAGTCTTCCTCGACCGCCTGCAGCCATCGCTCGATGACGGTCGCCGAGCTGGTGGTGGAGAGTGCCCAGCCGGCGGAATCCGCCAGCGCAACGCCGGCACGTTCCAGCAGCGCGCGCACGCGCCGCGCAAGTCGGCGGTCTTCGGTAACGATGCCGATGTTGCGTTTGCCCTGCAGCAACCATCGTCGAACCTGAAAATCTACCGCCCGCGCTTCCTGCTCGCTGTCCGCCGCGGCAAACACGCTGATGGTGGACGCCAAGGGACTCACCGGATGTAGCGCGCGCAGTGCAGCTGCCCGTTGGCGTAGATCGCCATGCTGGAGGTCGAAAGCGGCGTTCAGTGCGCTCGTGCGCGGATCGCCGTTGTCGCTTGTATGCGGTTGGATGTTCAACTGCTGCAGCAGAGCGTGCAGCGGCGCATCGGGATGATAGCCTTGTTCTGCGGCTTGGCCTTGCAGGATGATGCCGATTTGACCGCGCTCGTCCAGGGCCCTCACCCACGACGCTTCTGCGGGGCGCAATGCAGTGAAGGCGACCAGGAACAGCTGTTGGTTCGGCTCGATGACAGCAAGGCTTTCCGCCAGCGCCCGCAGGTACCAGCTATGATGATCCGTCGCGTGTTCGGCGCTTAGTTGCTCCTGCCATGCATGCCAAAGGGTGTGCACGATGCGCGCCTCGCGGCCCAAATGGGCCGGACTTGCGCCGCCAACGCCGTAGGCGTTGCTCAACATCCGTTGAAACTCGTCAAGCTGACGCGGCAATTGCCGTTGTTGCAGGTTCAACTCGTCGAACAGCGCCAACATGCTGCGCGACAGCTGCCACAGGTCGGCGGCGCCGAACAGATCGGCGTGCTGGCGCAGTGCGTCCATCAGCACCAGCTCGCGGGCGTCCTCGGGAAGAATGGCAGGCGCGGGTAGAGGCAGGTTCGCCAGATAGCCGGCAATCGTATCGATGCGCGGACCGAGCAAGGCGCTATGGCCGCGCCGGTTGCTTTCCGTGATCAGGGCGCGGCGCAGACGCGTGCTTTGTTGCAGGTCCGGCAGAAGAAGCGCGACATCCTGAAGCAGCGGCAGTGCGCTGTCGCACCCGTCGATCACATGGCGCGCAGTGGCGGCAAGCATGTCCTCGCCATAGGGCACCAACAAGGCGGGCGTCTGGGGCTCACGCGGCATGAGCGACGACAGTTAGTGCATGCATTAGTTGCGCCAGACCTGAGGTTGGCGCTGCCGACCAGCGGTCAACGCTCCAGGTATTGCATTTTGTCCGGTTTGCCGTCCCACTCGTCGGCGTCGGGCGGCGCGTCCTTCTTTTCGGTTATTACCGGCCAGCTTTGCGAAAGCTCGGCGTTGAGTTCGAGGAACTGCGCCTGACCTTCCGGAACGT
Organism: uncultured Gammaproteobacteria bacterium; assembly: GCA_963773585.1. GTDB lineage: Bacteria > Pseudomonadota > Gammaproteobacteria > JASBUN01 > JASBUN01 > CAVXJN01. The sequence continues at coordinate 314,908 of CAVZBR010000006.1, read as the reverse complement.
CGTCTTCGGCGAAAATAGCGCCGATGGGGCACTCGGGCTCGCACAAGCTGCAATCGATACACTCTTCGGGATCGATTACGAGAAAGTTGGGGCCTTCGTGAAAACAGTCCACGGGACACACTTCCACGCAATCGGTGTACTTACACTTGATGCAGTTTTCGGTAACGACATAGGTCATGGAAAAACTCTTTCGGCTTGCTGAAACGGAATGGATCGGCACGGCCGGAACGGCGTGAGCAGTAGTATTCTAGGGTTCCGGGAAGATTGCAACACCGCGCCCGGGCGCGGCGTATTTCCGTGCTCCCGAGAGGGTGTCAGTCCGGGAGCGCGACCATTGCGGTCTGGTTGCGGCCTCGTTCCTTCGCCTGGTAGAGGGCGCGGTCCGCAATTTCGATGAACTGTTCCAGGCTCATGTCGGAAGGGGGCATATAGGTGGCTATGCCTGCGCTGATGGTGATGCTTTCGGCGGTGGTGGAAGCGCTGTGGCGGATATCCAGTTTCTGCACCGCGGCACGGAACCTTTCCGCCAGGGACTCGGCGCCGACGGCATCGGTTTCCGGCAATACAGCGACAAATTCCTCGCCGCCATAACGCGCAACCAGATCGGTAGGTCGATTGACGGCGCCACCCAGGGCGTGGGCGACCCGTTGCAGACATTCGTCGCCCCGCTGATGACCGTAGTTGTCGTTGTACAGTTTGAAGAAATCGATATCGATCAGAACCAGCGACAGGGGCGCCGCCGAGCGCTGGGCGCGAAGCCATTCCCGTTTCAGCGTCTCATCGAACTGCCGGCGGTTGGCGATGCCGGTAAGGCCATCCAATGAAGACAGCCGCTGCAACTCCGCGTTTGATTTTTCAAGTTGTTTTTGCATCTCGCGCAACGCGAAGAACGCCGCGTCGCGTTCCAATTGCATAAGATAGTGCTTGGTGTGAGCGCGGATGCGTGCCACGAGTTCGATCCTGTCCGGCAACTTCACCAGATAGTCGTTGGCGCCGTTTGAAAACGCGTCGCTCTTGATGGTCGGATCTTCCTTGCTCGAAAGCACGATGATGGGGACGTCCTTGGTCAGGTTGTTGGCGCGGAAAAACCGCACCAGCGTCATGCCGTCGATGTCGGGCATCACTAGGTCCTGGAGCACGATGGTAGCGTCGCATTCCAAGGCTTTGTTAATTGCGTCGGAAGGATTGTCGCAGTAGAAGAAGTCGATGTCGCTTTCGGTCTCGAGCATCCTGCGTATGCCTTCGGCGATCATCGCTTGATCGTCCACCAGCAGCACGTTTATCTTTTTGCCGCCGCTCATCTGGCGGCTGAATGCTTCCTTGTCGATATTCATGTTGCCGTCCCCGTGATGCAGGCTCGTTTTTGACTTGCATCCAGAACATGGCGCCGAATGGCGGCAGCGATCTCGTCGAGGGGCAATACGTGCTGCGCAGCGCCCAGCGCAACCGCGGCTTTGGGCATCCCCCACACTGCGCAGGTTTGCTGGTCCTGGGCGATGGTCGGCATTCCGCGCTGACGCAGCGCAAGCAATCCGTTGGCGCCGTCGCGGCCCATGCCGGTCAGCAACACGCCTATGATCCTGTTGCGCCAGTGTGCCGCGGCGCTTTCAAAAAAAACGTTCACGGAAGGCCGATACACATACTCCTGTGGTTCAGGTGTATAGGCGAGACGCCCGTTGCGCTGCACGATCAAATGGTCCCCGGTTCCTGCAATCAGTACTTTGCCTTGAGACGGGCGGTCGCCGGGTTGCGCAATGCAGACTTTCAAGTCGGTTTGACCGTCGAGCCAGCTCGCCATGCCCGCGGTAAATTCGGGATCCACATGTTGAATGACGACTATGCCGGCCGCCAGTCCGGGGTCGAGACGAGACAGGATGTGCGCCAGGGCGCCGGGGCCACCTGTCGATGCGCCCAGGGCAATCAGCGGCAACCCCGTTTCGCAGACAGTGCTCGCCGGCTGGGATTTCGGAGTTGGGAGCGCATGATTGCGGGCAATCAACTTGCCGATGGTGTTGAGCTTGCGCAAAAGCGCAGCGAGACTGTTGGTGTCGGAGCCGCGCAACTGCGGCGTGTTGACCGCGTCGAGCGCTCCAGCAGCCATCGCTTCGAAGACCTGGCCGGCGTTGCCGGCAACCGATGCCGTGACTACCAGAATCGCACAGGGTGTGTTGGCCATGATGCGGCGTGTCGCTTCCACGCCGTCCATATTGGGCATCACCAGATCCATGAGAATGAGATCCGGGATATCCTGCTGGCAGCGGTCGACCGCTTCGGTGCCGTCGTGGGCAATCCAGCAGATCGTGTGTCCGGTATGAGCACAGATCGTCTGCGCCAGCACCTGCGCAATGGCGCGCACATCGTTGACGATGGCTATGCGCATCGGTCCGGTTCTCCAATCATGTCGACGACCGCTTCGATGAGTGTATCGTCGTGGAAGCCGCCTTTGGCAAGGTAATAATCCGCACCTGCCTCCAGTCCGCGTTCCCGATCTTCCGGACGGTCTTTGTAGGAAACGATCATGACCGGCAATTTGCGCAGTTTGGGGTCGTTTTTGATCATAGTGACCAGCTCGATTCCGTTCATGCGCGGCATGTCGACGTCGCTGATGACAAGATCGTATTCATTGACACGCACGGTGTTCCAGCCGTCCATGCCATCGACGGCGACGTCGACCGAATAGCCGTGCGATTCGAGCAATTTACGTTCGACTTCCCGTACGGTGAGCGAGTCGTCTACCACCAAAATCCTGCTGCGTTCCTGAGTTTCGTCCTGACCGGCACCGCTGAGTTTGTGTAGCCGGCGACCGGACACCAGATTTTCAATCGACTGCAGCATGTCGTCGACATCGACGATAAACAGCGGAGTGCCATCGTCTGTGATCGCTGCCGCGGCGATATCCTGGATTTTTCCGAGTCGCGGATCGATGGTGTGTACTGCAAGATCGCGTTCGCTCAGGAAGCGGTCGACGATCACGCCATAACTGCGACCGCGCCCGCCGATCACAACCAGGGGCAGTACCGCGTCCGGGCTGCCGCCGCCCGCTTGATCGAATACCTGGCCGCCGTATACCAAACCGATGTGGCGGCCGTCGCTCGTGGTGACGAACTGTCGATCTTCCAGCGTCTGTACGGCGTCGCGCGAGATGCGGAGAATATTTTCGATCCGGGCCAGCGGGAATGCATACAGTTCGCCGCCCACCTCCACTGTCAGGGTGCGCAACACGGACAGCGCTAGCGGCAATTGGAGCTGAATCCGCATTCCCTGTCCGGCGGCGCTGCTGGCGCGGATATGACCGCGCATTTCCTGCACTACGTTGTGAACGACATCCAGGCCGACGCCACGACCGGATATTTCGGATATCGATTCGCGGGTAGAAAATGCCGGTAGAAACAGGAAATCCAGCAATTCGGTCTCCAAGAGTTCCGCGGCCATGCGCTCGTTGACCATGTTTTTGCGAACGATCTTCGACCTCAGCGCGTCCATGTCGACGCCGCGGCCATCGTCGGACACCACTACGGTGAGCATTCCCGCGCTGTGATAGGCCTCCAGGAGGATCGAGCCGTATGCCGGTTTTCCGGCTGCGGTACGTTCGCCCGGCGACTCGATGCCGTGGTCGATCGCGTTGCGCAGGATATGATTCAGCGGTGCCTCGATTTTCTCCAGGATGTCGCGGTCCACCTGGGTGTCGCGGCCGCGAATCACCAACTCTACTTGCTTGTCGAGGCTACGCGCGACGTCGCGCACCAGGCGCGGAAAGCCCTGCACCCCGTCGCTGAAAGGGCGCATACGGCTGGCGATGACTTCGTGGTTCAAGCGGTTCGACACATTACTCGCGCGGCGATCGAACTCTTCCAGCTCCGTCAGCCGTTGTGCCATGTTGTGGCGGCAACCGTACGCAAGCTTTTGTGCGTCGTTGAGCAGGTTGTTGGCGAGATCGCTCAGGGTGCTCTGTTCCACTACGGCACGCAATCGGTCTATGACGGCAATCAGATCGCTTTGACGTTTCTTCAGTCCCAGCAGCGAATCGGCGTGCACGCGCACCCAGCGGCTGGTTACGGTCAGTTCGCCGGTCAAGCCGACCAATCGATTGACCCGATCGGCGCTGATGCGCACGACTCGGGAAGCCGCGGCGGACGGCTCGGGCGTTTCGGATTCGCGCTCGCGTTTCGGCGCGCAAGTAGGCTCACCGACTGCTGCCGGCGGTGTTCGTCCGGGTGTGCATAGCGCGGCGATGGACGCGGTGAGCTCGGGAGCGACTTGCGCCTCGGGATTTTCCATGAGTTCGGCGCCCAGCCCGCGCAGGGCGTCGGTGCCTGCGAGCAGTAGATCGACGTCGGCGGGTTGCAATTGCAGCGCGTTGTTTTGTGCGGCGACAAAGCAGTCTTCCATGGCGTGGGCGAGTTGTACGGCGGGTGCCACGCCGATCATGCGGGCCGCGCCTTTGATTGAATGTGCCGCGCGCATCAACCGCTCCAGTGCAGCGGTGTCCTGCGGCTCACGTTCCAGAACCAGCAGAGATTCGCCGAGGGCACTGGTTTGCGCCTCGATTTCGGCGCAGAACAGATCGAGCATTCCGGAGTCGGCTGCCGTCGCTGGGGCCGGTCGCGTCGGCGGCGGGGTGGACGCGGGCGGGGGGACGGAGGCTGCCGGGGTGGCAGCTTGATCGAGCAACGTGTCGACTACTGCGGTAAACGATTCCGCCTCGCGGTCCAGGGCGTTGTCCTCCTGGCTGTCGTCGGCGGCGATGCGCGCCAATAGATCAACCCCCTGTAGCAGCGTCGCGGCGGAGTCGCCGTGTAGTTCCAGTTTCCCCTGACCGGCCGCCGCGAACACGTTCTCCAGTGCATGGGCGAGTTCCGCGGCCACTCCGGCTCCGACCAGGCGCGCCGCGCCTTTTACCGAGTGGGCGGCGCGTTTCAAGCGTTGCGCAATCTCCGCGTCTCGGCGATCGCGCTCTGGCGCCGCCAGTTCCGCGCGCATGCTGGAGGTGTGCGTCGCCAATTCGGTCCGGAACAGCTCGAGCATCGATTCGTCTGTGAAGCCGTTGCCAGCCATATCAGGTCAACCTGTTACGCAAAGCGTTGAACAGCAAATCCGGATCGAGCAGCCCGGTGTTGGTCGAACCGATCCGTAGCAGGCCTGTGATAAAGGTCCCCGATTCGTTGGTGATGTTCGACGGCGGTTCCGAGACATCTTCCTTGGCGAAGCGATGTACAGCGCTCACTTCGCTGACCGGAAATACGTAGCGTTCCCCGTCCCGTTCGATGGCCACAATGCGCTGGTGTGTCTTCCGTCCCGATCGGGGTGATAGCTCGGACTTCTCGAGGCCGAACAGAAATCCCAGGGAAACGCACAATTGCAGTTCGCCGCGGATGTTGACCAGGCCGCGCAAAACTTTGCTGTGGTTGTGGGGTACGCGATGGATGCCGCGGATCTCGGTGACCTCACTGAGCACCGCGATCGGCAGTGCGAACCATTCATCGCCCAGTCGGAATACGAACGCTGATTTGGCTTGCTGAACGCCATCGTCCTTCTGCTGGCGCAGGTTCTCGGTCCACTGGCGTCGGTATTCGGGCGGCGCTTCGCGATCGAGCAACTGTTTACCGGCATCGGCGTAGACTTCGCAATTCTGACAATGCACGACCTCGGCGAGCCGGGGGCAGTTCTTGGCTTCCCGCGCCCAAACCCCGATACGGTTCCAGCAGTCGTTCCATTGCATAGCCGCTTCCATGGTCACGATCAGGATCCTCCCTTATCCATCCAACTGCTGCTGCGCGGCGCGTTGAGCCCGCCGGCGCATCTTGGCGCTGGCATCGTGATCGCCCTTTTGCTGCAACAGCAACGCCAGTTGTACCAGGCATTGGTAATGTTTCGGATCCAGATACAGCGCCCGGCGCAGTGCCTTTTCGGCTGCCTCCAGATTACCTTCCGCCATGTGTATCATGCCGAGCAGCGAATACGGGTCGGCCTGCCGTTCCGGGCGATCGAGTTGTGCCTCGCACAGTGCGCGTGCTTCCTCGAGTCGTCCCAGGTCTGCGAGTTGGCGCGCCAATTCCAGAGGCTCGGTCGCCGACGGCGGCGGCGCGGCGATGGCTTGGCTGCGATGTTGCGCCGACCGCGCAGGGATCTGCCGCCGCACATTGGGCGCGCTGCGCGCGATTGCGTGGGCGGGCGCGGGATTCGACTTGGCCGGCCCACTGCGAAACGCGAACCCCGATGCATGACCGGCGCTGTGGAACAGTTCAGTCGGCACCGTACCGCACTCGGCGTGGCCCACGAAGAGCAAGCCATGGGGTGCCAGCAAGCGTTGCAAGGTGCGATAGGCGAGAGACCTCGCGTGGTCATCGAAATAAATCATCAGATTGCGGCAGAAAATCACGTCATAAGGGGCTGCTGTGGACTGAAAGTGCGGATCGAGCAGGTTGCCGTGGATGAACTTCACCACACGGCGGACAGCTGCGGAAATCTGAAAGCGCGCCCCGTCGGGTTGGAAATGCCGGGCCAGGATTTCCGGATTCTGCTCGCCACGGAATGAGTGGGCCCCGTAAGTGCCGGCCAGGGCAAAGTCGAGGGCGCGGCGACTGATATCGATCGCATCGATCTGGATGCGTTGGGCATCAACGCCGGCGCCCAGACACGTCATCGCGATGGAATAAGGTTCTTCGCCGGTGGCGCACGGAATACTGAGCGCTCGCACCGGCAGCGGGGGCCGCGCGGCGTTGCGTTCCAGCACGAACGCTTCCAGGAATTGGAACGGCTTGCGGTCGCGGAAAAACCAGGTTTCCGGAATGACCACAGTCTCGATCAAGTGCGTCAGCTCGTCGCCGCCGGTGTGCAGGCAGTGCAAGTATTCCTGCACCGAGCCGATTTCGAGTCTGGCCATGCGGCGTCCAACCGCGCTGCTGATCGCACTTTGGCCGACGCTTTCTGCGTGCAGACCGATGTGTTGCCGCAGAATCTGTGCGATGTGTTTCAATGGCATCCTTGAGTTACCTCGAAACGTTGGTCAGCTTCTGTCGTTCAACCCTGAACCAATCCGCCGGCGACGCGTGGCGCATCACTGCGATTGAACAGTCGCGCCGCGACCTCCGCCGGCAACAGTTTCGTGAGATCCACCATCTGCAGCAGACCTCGCTCGTGGTGATACACGCCTCCCAGAAAAGGCGCTGCCGGAACATCGACACCGGAATCCTGGAATGCGTTCGGATCCAGGCGCACCGTCTGGGTGGTGCGCTCCGCAATCAGTCCCAGCGGTTGAAAGGTTCCGCCATCAGTGGCATAGGAAACCACCAGGATGCGGGTACTCATGGAACGCCCGGCGCGACGACCCTCGAATATCTGGCATAGATCCACTGCCGGCGTCGCCCGGCCGCGATAGTCGAATACGCCGGCGACCCACGGTTCGGACAGCGGGATCGGCTTGAGTTCGACCAGCGGCACGATCTCCAGGATCTGCTCGACGCCGGTGGCGTAGCGTTCCGAGCCGATCTGGAATGTGAGCAGCAGTTTTCGGTTCATGCTCAGTGATCCGTGCGGACTTTGAAACGAGCGACGCCGGCTTGCAGGTCATACGCGGCTCGCTTCAACTGCTCCACCGAATCGTGGGACTGGCGCAGGGACTCGGCGGTTTGCTGCGTGGTGTCATTGAGCTGCGACATGCTTTCGCTGATCTGCACCGCGGCTTCCGATTGCGCGTGCATGCCTTCGGTCACGGTCTCGAAGCGCGGCGTCAAGGTGTGAACCTGTTCGATGATCTGTGCCAGCCGCGAGCTCACCTGGGCGACTTCGGCAACGCCACGGCCGACCTGGTCGGAGAATTTATCCATTCCCATGACCCCCGCGGAAACGGCCGATTGCATTTCCTTCACCATCTGTTCGATGTCCCAGGTGGCGGCGCCGGTCTGGTCCGCCAGGCGGCGGATTTCGCTTGCGACCACGGCGAATCCGCGGCCGTAGTCACCTGCCTTTTCCGCTTCGATGGCGGCATTGAGGGATAACAGGTTGGTTTGGTCGGCGACTTTGTTGATGGTGGTTACCACCGTGCCGATGTTGCCTGCCTTTTCGTTGAGCACCGCCAGCTTGGCGCCAATGGCGTCGGTGGCGGAGCGCATCTGATGCATTGCCGTCTCCATCGCCGCCAGCGCCTGTTGCCCATCGGCTGCCGACGCCGCAGTGTGCTCGGCGACGTCGCGCACCTCGTCCATGGTGTGCACCAGTTCTTTGGCGGTGGCGGAAATTTCGGCAACGGTAGCGACGATTTCGCTGGTGCTGGCGGCTTGTTCGGCGGTAGCTGCTTCCTGTTCCCGCGCGGTAGCCGCGATCTGGGTGGCCGAAGAAGCCACCTGAATGCCTGATTGCTGCACTTGGGTGACCAGACCGCTGAGATTCTCGAGCATGTGGCCGACGCCGGTGGCCAGTTCGTCCATGGCTTCATTCCCGTCACCGGCTTCGATGCGGGCGGAAAGATCCCCGCGTTCCGCGCGCCGGACCACGCTCAGGACACGGTCGACCTTGCGGCGCAGATTCTGTTCCGCTTTTTGTTGATGCTGGATCGCCTGCTGCAGCGCGCGCGCCATGGCGTCGAACGTCTCGGCCACGGTTTCGACTTCATCGTCGCGTCCGTGTTCGATGCTGGCCAGGTCGTGATGATCGGCCCCTACCAGACCGTCGAGGGTGGCGGCCATGGTCGCGACACCGCGGGCGATGGTCTGTTTCAGCGGCCGGATGATGCCCCGATTCAAACCCAGCATCAGCAGTACCACTGCACTCATGGCCAACACCAGACTGATGATGACCGCGATCGCCGTGTCGCGAGTTTTGGCAACCAATGCTTCGCCGGCATCGCGAATGGCCGTCAATTGTCGGCTTTCCAGCGCCTCCAACGTTTGTGTCAGTTCGGCCAGGGCGGCACGGGCCGCAGCCGGCGCCATGTCCGGAACCGTCCGTAGCGCCTGCCCCACCTCCGATGCCACTTGCCGGTCACGCTTCTCGCTGAGCAACTCCTGGAGTTCGGATGCCAGCGTCCGCGCGCGGGCAATGGCGCGCGCCGATCCGGGAGACAGGATTTCGGCTTGCGCCGATGTCTGCATGGCCGCGTCGCGAATCGCCGCGCGTAGAGCCAAGGCATTGAATACCGCCGGCTGGAATTGTTTGACCACCCGTTGGGCGTCGCCGCCCACGGTCATGACATTCCAGAGTGTCTGCAGGCCGATCAGGGCGAGCAGGATCAACACCACGGTGAAGCCTGCGCGCATCTTTTGTCTGGTGGTTAATGTTTTGAGTTTGTTGGTTATTGTGGTCATCGCCGTCAATTTGATGCTGCTGATCCGGACACGGCGGCAGGCTGCGCACGCCGCGCATTCGACCTTTCTATCGGCCGACGGGAGCTACGTCTTTAGCAGCAAATCAATGGGATAGGGATGATCAGTGGTCGAGCATCTGACGCAGCCGATATACGGCTTCCAGGGCCTGCTTGGGGGTCAGTTCGTCGGGATGCAGCTGCCGCAGGGCGTCGAGTACCGGTGACTCCGGCGGCGTGAAGGTAAGCGGCATCTGCGCGGGCTGCATGCCTTCAAGGGTCCGTTCCGGGCGCTCCAATTCCTGCAAGCGCGCCCGGGCGCTGGCGATGACCGCGGCCGGCACGCCGGCCAGCGCGGCAACGTGCAGGCCATAGCTGCGATCCGCTGGTCCTTCCTTGACCGCATGCAGGAATACGATGCTGTCGCCGTGCTCCACGGCGTCGAGATGGACGTTGCTGACGCCGGGCAGTTGCGTCGCCAGCGCGGTAAGTTCGAAGTAGTGGGTGGCGAACAGCGTGAATGCACGTACTTCCGTAGCCAGGTGCATGGCACACGCCCATGCCAGCGAAAGGCCGTCGTAGGTGCTGGTGCCGCGACCCACTTCGTCCATCAGGACCAGACTGTGGGCGGTGGCGTTGTGCAGGATGTTGGCGGTCTCGGTCATTTCCACCATGAAGGTGGACCGGCCGCCGGCCAGGTCGTCGGATGCGCCGATACGGGTGAAGATGCGGTCCACCGGTCCGATGCGCGCCTGCTCGGCGGGCACGAAACTGCCTATATGGGCCAGCAGTGCGATCAGCGCGGTCTGGCGCATGTAGGTGGATTTGCCGCCCATGTTCGGACCGGTGATCACCAGCATGCGGCGTTGTTCGTCCAAGGCTACATCGTTGGCGACGAACGGCTGCTCGGTGACCCGCTCCACCACGGGGTGGCGACCGCCGCGAATCCAGATCCCCGGTTCGTCGACCAGCTCGGGTTGGGAATAGCCCAGGCGCTCGGCGCGCTCGGCCAAGGTCACCAGGGCGTCCAGCTCGGCCAGTCCGGCGGCGCATTCCTGCAGCGGCACCAGCACTTCGGCGAGGGCATCCAGCAGGCCGTCGTAAAGCGCTTTCTCCTTCGCCAGCGCGCGTTCGCGGGCCGACAGAACCTGGTCCTCGAAATGTTTCAGTTCCGGGGTGATATAGCGTTCGGCGTTCTTCAAGGTCTGGCGACGCTGAAAATCGTCCGGCACCTTGGCGGACTGGGCGCGGCCGACTTCGATGTAGTAGCCGTGGATGCGGTTGTAGCTGACCTTCAGGGTCGAGATGCCGCTACGCTGGCGTTCGCGCTGTTCGAGATCCTGCAGAAAGCCATCGGCGTTCTCGCTCAAGGTGCGCAATTCATCCAATTCGGCATCGAAACCCGTGGCGATCACGCCGCCGTCGCGCAGCAGCTGCGGCGGCATTTCCACCAGGGCGCGCGCGAGCAGCGCGTGGCTGTCGGGATGGTTGCCGATGCGAGCCGCCAGTTGGCCCAGCAATGGCGAATCCAACCCGGACAGACTGTGTTGCAGGTCCGGCAGATGCCCGAGCGCATCGCGCAGGCCGGACAGATCCCGCGGCCGGGCGGACTTCAGGGCGACGCGCGTGAGCATGCGTTCGATATCGCCGATGGCACGCAATTGGCCGTGCAATCCTTCGTGCGCGTGCTCGTCCAGCAGCACCCGGATCACGTGCTGGCGCAATTGCAATACACGGCGCTGGCGCAGCGGACGGTGCAGCCAGCGACGCAACAGTCGGCTGCCCATGGCAGTGGCGCTGCGGTCGAGGACGCCCGCCAGGGTCTTGTCGTGGTCGCCGGACAGGCCCGCTTCCAATTCCAGGTTGCGGCGGCTGGCAGCGTCGAGGATGACGCTGTCCTCGCGACGTTCCAGGTGAATGGCGCGCAAGTGAGGTAAAGCGCTGCGCTGGGTTTCCTGGACGTATTGCAGCAGGCAGCCCGCGGCGCCGAGCGCCGCGGTGGCGTCTTCGAGATCGAACGCCGATAGATCGCGGGTGCCGAATTGCTGGCATAGCAAACGCTGTGCAGTGTCGGTCTCGAATTGCCACGGTGGCATGCGGCGCAACCCGCGCCGTTCACCCAGGGTCTGCAGCAAGCCGGTGTCCTCGTTGACCAGCAATTCAGCGGGCCGCATGCGTTCCAATTCACTGAGCAGCGCTTCCGCGGACTCGAGTTCCTGGACCGTGAACCGCGCGCCGGCGAGATCCAGCACCGCCAGTCCGATACGCTGGCCAAGCTGATGCACGCCGGCGAGCAACGTGTCCCGGCGTTCCTCCAGCAGTGCTTCGTCGGTAATGGTCCCGGGCGTGACGACACGTACGACCCGGCGTTCCACCGGACCTTTGCTGGCGGCCGGATCGCCGATCTGCTCACAAATGGCGATCGACTCGCCCAACCGCACCAGCCGCACCAAGTAGGCTTCGGCGGCATGATACGGCACCCCCGCCATGGGGATCGGTTCGCCGCCGGACTGGCCGCGCGCGGTCAAAGTAATGTCCAGCAACCGCGCCGCCTTGCGCGCATCGTCGAAAAACAGTTCGTAGAAGTCGCCCATGCGGTAGAACAACAACACGCCGGGGTGCTGGGCTTTGATGCGCAGGTATTGCTGCATGACCGGCGTGTGCCGGGCGGCGGTACTTTCGGGGTTGGCGTTCACCGCGCCAGTGTAGCGAAATCACGGCGAGCCTCCTACCGCCGCCGCTTGGCAGACGCGTACCCCTTCCGGCAGAATGCGACTTGCCTGCAAGCAACGCCAAGCCGAGGGGGCGTGGGATGGTGGATTCTTCCGATCAGCGCGATTACCGGCGCATGCCGATCGAATGCGAGATCAGTTTTCGCGTCGGTGGCTCGCACGAAGCCTATTCGGCGCAGGCGCGCAACATCAGTTCCAAGGGCATGCTGTTCCGCACGGAGCATCGCTTGCAGGTGGGCGATTCCTTGGTGGTGAACGTGACCCCCGCGCAGACCATCGTCGAGCCATTGAACGCCCGTGCCGAAGTGATTCGGATCGATTCCCTGGCGGAAGGGGGTTATGAAGTCGCCTGCAAGATCCGGGAATTCCTGACCTGAATCCGGTGCCGGGTACTGGAGCGCAGCCATGAGCGTACAGGAGTTGGTTCGCGAGTTGGGGGCGATACTCAAGGCGCGGCGCTATTGCCTGGCGACCGCGGAGTCCTGTACCGGCGGCTGGGTCGCCAAGGAGATCACCACGGTCCCGGGATGTTCCCACTGGTTCGAACGCGGTTTCGTCACCTACACCAATCTCGCCAAGCAGGAAATGCTCGGTGTCCGTGCCGAGACGCTGAACCGTGACGGCGCCGTGAGCGAGCAGACGGTGCGGGAAATGGCAGAAGGCGCACTCCGCCACAGTCACGCCCAGGTGGCGCTTTCCATCAGTGGCATCGCAGGTCCCGGCGGCGGTTCCGATACCAAGCCCGTAGGCACGGTCTGGATCGGCTGGGCCGGAGAGGCATTCGCCACCACGACCTTGCATCGGGTGTATGGCGGCGATCGCGAGGCGGTGCGAAGCCAAGCCGTCGACGATGCGTTGCGCGGATTGTTGGAGCTGCTTGAAACAAACCCCTGACACTCAGCGGCTGTTTTTCGCCTTGTGGCCGGAAGACACGCTGCGCACGGCACTGGATCGGCGGGTAAGGGAACTGACGGCGAGTAGCGGGCGCCCAGTCATGCGCGAAAACCTGCACCTTACCCTGGCCTTTCTCGGCAACACGGCAACCGAGATGCGTATGTGTCTGGAACGGGCCGCAGATGCCATTCGCATTCCGCGTTTCGGCTTTACCCTCGACCGAACCGGTTATTTCTCCCGAGCTCAGGTGTATTGGCTGGGTGCATCCCAGGTACCGCGGGCGCTGACGGACCTGGTAACGGCGCTGCAGGCGGCCCAGCGCCAGTGCGGGGGAAATCCCGAACCGCGTCCGTTTCGGCTGCACTTGACCCTGGCGCGAAAAGTTCGCCGGCAGCCGCCGCCGGCTGATCCTGCCCCGCTGCACTGGCCGGTGGAGCAATTCGCGCTGGTCAGTTCCCGGACTTTCCCCGACGGGCCGCGATATCACCTGGAACGTACCTGGATGTTGCAAGCGCAATAAGTGCTTAGCGCCGCAGTTCGGCTTCACGCCATGGCGCCTTGTGTGTGATAATTCTTCGAATTCGATTCGATCATGGGCGCAACGGAGTGCGCCCCGCGACAGCAGGCGGAGGGTTCTATGGAAGAGAACAAGAAAAAGGCGCTCACGGCGGCACTGAGCCAGATCGAGAAGCAGTTTGGTAAGGGTTCGGTGATGCGCATGGGCGATTCCACCGCCGCGCGCGACGTCGAGGCCATCTCCACCGGGTCCCTGACCCTCGATATCGCACTGGGGATCGGCGGCCTGCCGCGCGGCCGCGTGGTTGAGATCTATGGCCCGGAGTCCTCGGGCAAAACCACGCTGACGTTGCAAGTGATTGCTGAAGCGCAGAAATTGGGTGGTACGGCGGCCTTCGTCGACGCCGAGCATGCGCTGGATCCGTCCTATGCCCGCAAGCTGGGTGTCAATGTCGACGACCTATTGGTCTCCCAGCCCGATACCGGTGAGCAGGCGTTGGAAATCGCCGACATGCTGGTGCGCTCCAGCGCCGTCGACGTTGTGGTGGTCGATTCTGTCGCCGCGCTGACCCCGAAGGCGGAAATCGAAGGCGAGATGGGCGACTCCCATGTCGGCCTGCAGGCGCGCCTGATGTCCCAGGCACTGCGCAAACTGACTGCCAATATCAAACGTTCCAACACCCTGGTGATTTTCATCAACCAGATCCGGATGAAGATCGGGGTGATGTTCGGCAGTCCCGAAACCACCACCGGCGGCAATGCACTGAAATTCTATTCCTCCGTGCGGCTCGACATCCGTCGTATCGGCGCCATCAAGAAGGGCGACGAAGTGGTGGGCAACGAGACCCGCGTGAAGGTGGTGAAGAACAAGGTTGCGCCGCCATTTCGGCAGGCGGAATTCGAGATTCTCTACGGCGAAGGCATTTCCCACGAGGGCGAGCTGATCGATCTCGGTGTGCAATACGGTATCGTCGACAAGGCCGGCGCCTGGTACAGCTACCACAATGACCGTATTGGCCAAGGCAAGGACAACGCGCGCACGTATATGAAGGAAAATCCCGCGATCGCGCAGGAGATCGAACACCAGATCCGCGCCAAGGCGCTGGGCAACGTGGCGCCGCCGAAGAAGGATGAAGAGGTCGAAGCCGAAGCCTGACCCGGATCAGGCAGAGGAAGCCGGCGCCGGCGAGTTGCGCGAGTGCGCGCTACGCCTGCTGGCTCGCCGTGAGCATTCGCACCTCGAGCTGCGCCAAAAGCTGGCGGCGCGCAGTTTCCCCGATGCGACGATCGACCAGGTTCTGGCGTCCCTCGCCGGAGAAGGTCTGCAGAGCGATGCGCGTTTTGCCTACAACTATGCGCGGAGCCGGGCGGCGCGGGGCTACGGCCCGGTGCGCATCCGCGCCGAGTTGCGCCAGCGTGGCGTGGACGACGATCTGATCGATGCGCAATTGCAAGAAGCCGACTGGGATTGGCGGCGCCAAGCGGAAGATGTGCGCCGCAAGCGCTTTGGCCGGGCCGTGCCCGGCTCTTGGCCCGAGCGCGCCAAGCAGGCGCGGTTTCTGCAATATCGCGGGTTCGGCAACGAGCACATCCAGGATCTGCTCGCCGGCGGTGATTACTGAAGATGGCGAAGGGACCGGCCCTTCTCGCTTTTCGGACTTTGGAGTTGGATTCGTTCGATGAACAGCAGTGCAGCACTTCGAAGCATGTTTCTGGATTATTTCCGCGCCCGCGGACACGAGGTCGTGCCCAGCAGTCCGCTGGTGCCCGGAAACGATCCGACGCTGTTGTTCACCAACGCCGGTATGGTGCAATTCAAAGAGGTTTTCCTCGGCCAGGAGCAGCGCTCCTATAGCCGTGCCGCCAGTTCCCAGCGCTGCGTGCGCGCCGGTGGCAAGCACAACGACTTGGAAAACGTCGGTTACACCGCGCGCCATCATACGTTCTTCGAAATGCTGGGCAACTTCAGCTTCGGCGATTATTTCAAACATGACGCCATTCGCTATGCCTGGGAATTTCTGACCGAGACATTGAGCTTGCCGCCGGAAAAGCTGTGGGTCACGATTTACCAGGACGACGACGAAGCCGCGGACATCTGGTTGAATGAGATGGGGGTCGATGCCGCTCGCTTTACCCGTATCGGCGACAAGCCCGGCGGCAAACCCTACGAGAGCGATAACTTCTGGTCCATGGGCGACACCGGTCCTTGCGGACCGTGCACCGAAATTTTCTACGATCACGGTCCCGACGTGGCCGGCGGCCCGCCCGGCTCGCCGGAAGAGGACGGCGATCGCTATATCGAGATCTGGAACCTGGTGTTCATGCAGTACGACCGGGACGGTGGCGGCAATTTGAATCCGTTGCCGAAGCCCTCGGTGGACACCGGCATGGGCCTGGAACGCCTGGCCGCGGTGATGCAGGGCGTACACAGCAATTATGAAATCGACCTGTTCCTCAACCTGATCGAAGCGGCGGCGGAGGCAACCGGCGCCGAAGACCGCGCTGCTGCGTCGCTGAAAGTAATCGCCGATCACATCCGCGCCTGCGCATTCCTGATCGTCGATGGCGTGCTGCCCTCGAACGAAGGCCGCGGCTATGTGCTGCGCCGGATTATTCGGCGCGCCATTCGCCACGGCTACAAGCTCGGACAGACGCAGCCGTTCTTCTACACGCTGGTGGCAGCGCTGGATCGCGAAATGGGCGCGGCCTATCCGGAACTCAGCCGCCAGCGCGAACAAGTGGAGCGGGTGCTGCGGCTTGAAGAGGAGCGCTTCGCCGAAACCCTCGAGCAGGGAATGCGGCATTTGGAAGAAGCCATCGCCGCGCAGTCGGGCGATGAAATTCCCGGCGACATCGTATTCCGGTTGTACGATACCTACGGTTTCCCGGCCGATTTGACCGCTGATATCGCGCGCGAGCGCGGCCTGCGGATGGATATGGCCGGTTTCGATCGGGCCATGCAGGCCCAGCGCCAACGTGCCCGGGCCGCCAGCCAGTTTGCCGCCGATTACGGTCACCGCCTGCGGGTGGAAGGGCGTACCGATTTCACCGGCTACGATCGGCAGGCCGATAGCGGGCGCATCGGCGCACTGGTGCGCGACGGTGAACCCGTCGACGCGCTGGCGGAAGGCGAAGAAGGCAGCGTGTTTCTTGACCGCACGCCGTTCTACGCGGAATCCGGCGGCCAAGTCGGTGATGCCGGCCTGTTGGAGAACAGTAATGCGTCATTTGCCGTGCGCGATACCCAGAAGCAGCGCGGAGATCTACATGCCCATGTCGGCCAGGTGACGCGTGGGACGCTGCGAGTCGGCGATCAGCTGGAAGCCAAGATCGATTGCGAGCGCCGTCAGGCCACGGTGCTGAATCATTCCGCCACCCATCTGTTGCATGCAGCGCTGCGACAGGTGCTCGGCGAGCATGTCACCCAAAAGGGTTCCCTGGTGGCGCCGGACCGTTTGCGTTTCGACTTCTCGCACTTCGAACCGCTGACCCGCGAGCAACTCGATACGCTGGAAGACCTTATAAACGACCAGATCCGCGCCAATGCCGAAGCTGAAACCAGAGTCATGCCCTATGACGATGCTATCGGCGCGGGTGCGATGGCGTTGTTCGGGGAAAAATACGGCGATACGGTGCGAGTGCTGCGGATTGGCGATTTCTCCACTGAACTGTGCGGCGGTACGCACGTGCGCCGCGCGGGCGACATCGGTTTGTTCAAGATCCTGTCGGAATCCGGCGTTGCTTCCGGCGTGCGGCGCATCGAGGCAGTTACGGGGCGCCGCGCACTGGACTACGTGGACGAAGGCGAACGCCGTTTGGAACAAGTCGCGGACCTACTCAAGAGTGGCCGCGATGCCGTGGAAGAGAAAGTGCGTCAACTGCTGGAGCGCAGCCGCGAACTGGAAAAAGAACTGGAACGCCTCAAGGGCAAGCTCGCCACTTCCGCGGGCGCCGAACTGATCGCGCAAGCGGTGGATATCGACGGCATAAAAGTACTTGCGGCACGTCTCGATGGTGCCGATCCGAAGTCGTTGCGCGATACGGTGGATCAGCTCAAGAACAAGCTGGGCAGCGCCGCGGTCGTGCTCGCCACGGTCAGTGGCGATAAGGTCAGCCTAGTGGCCGGCGTTACCAAGGATCGTACCGATCGCATCAAGGCCGGTGAATTGGTCAATGCGGTCGCCACCCAAGTGGGGGGCAAGGGCGGCGGCCGACCCGATATGGCGCAGGCCGGCGGCACGCAGCCCGCGGGTCTCGACGCAGCACTTCAGGCGGTGCCGGACTGGATCCGCGCCCAACTCGGTTAACGGCGCCGCGGTAATCGCCGACGCGCGTTTTTTCGTTCATCCTCCAACCTTTCAAATACCCGGCATGGCACTGATCGTTCAAAAATATGGTGGAACCTCGGTCGGCACGGTAGAGCGCATCGAGCAAGTGGCGGAGAAAGTCTGCCAATGGCGCAAAAACGGCCATGATTTGGTAGTCGTGGTGTCGGCCATGAGCGGCGAGACCAATCGCCTGATCGGTTTGGCGCACCAGATTGAGCCGGCCCCCATGCCGCGAGAGCTGGACGTACTGATGGCGACCGGCGAACAGGTGACGATTGCACTGTTATCGATGGCTTTGCAAAAGCGCGGTTGCGATGCACGTTCCTATACCGGCGCACAGGTGCAGATCCTCACTGACAGCGCCCACAACAAAGCCCGCATTCGCGAAATCGATGGCGCGCGGGTACGCTCCGATTTGGACAAGGGCCGCGTAGTTGTGGTGGCGGGGTTCCAAGGTGTCGACGAGCATGGCAGTATCACAACTCTTGGCCGCGGCGGATCGGATACCACTGCAGTTGCATTGGCGGCGGCCCTGAAGGCTCAAGAGTGCCAGATCTACACCGACGTCGATGGCGTCTACACCACCGATCCCCGAGTCGTGGCTCAGGCCCGGCGCTTGCAGCGCATCACCTTCGAGGAGATGTTGGAAATGGCGAGCCTCGGTTCCAAGGTGTTACAGATTCGTTCGGTGGAATTTGCCGGCAAGTACAATGTACCGTTGCGGGTTCTCTCCAGTTTCGAGGACGGTGACGGCACTTTGATCAGTTATGAGGAAGAGGGTATGGAAGAGCCGCTGATTTCCGGTATTGCGTTCAATCGCGACGAAGCCAAGCTGACAGTGATCGGCGTGCCGGATCAACCCGGAGTGGCTTCCAAAATTCTCGGGCCAATCGCCGACGCCAACATCGAAGTCGACATGATCGTGCAGAACGTGGCGCCGGACGGCAGCACCACTGACTTTACTTGCACGGTCCACCGTAACGATTACGAACGCGCGATGGCCATTCTGCGCGAAACGTCGACCGCGCTGGGTGCGCGGGAGATCAACGGCGACAACAAAATCGTGAAGATTTCCCTGGTGGGAGTAGGCATGCGCTCCCACGCCGGCATCGCCAGCACGATGTTCCAGGCACTGGCGCGGGAAGGCATCAACATCCGCATGATCTCGACCTCGGAGATCAAGATTTCCGTGGTCGTGGACGAAAAATATCTCGAGCTCGGCGTTCGGGCGCTGCATGATGCGTTCGAACTCGAAAAGGAGCCGGTCGCCGGGTAACTGCGCGTCGCGGTTGTGAAAATACCCGTGTCTCACGGGGTTATAACGATCTTTAACACATAATAATTCAATAAAAAGAACGCGAACGCGATACGCTGGTCTATAGAGTTGGGTTGCTTCGCCGATATAGAGGTAGATCGCCCCGGCATGATGTGAAACGGACTCTGTAGACCGGATTCTGGTGATAGAGACGAGCAAGGAGATTAGGACAATGCTGATTTTGACTCGACGTGTGGGCGAGACCCTCATGATCGGAGACAACGTGACTGTGACCGTGCTGGGCGTCAAGGGCAATCAGGTGCGTATAGGCGTCAATGCGCCCAAAGAGGTCGCTGTTCATCGGGAGGAGATCTACGAGCGCATCAAGCGTGAGCAGGATATTTCCGGCAACAATTCCGCCTCGGGCACGGAATAAGCGCACGGTGTCTGTCGCGACACGGTCGGCGCCTCGCTGAGCGGGGCCCGGCATCCCTTCCCGCCGTTTTACTTTTTCCATCAAAGCCGTCTGTGGTATTCTTTGCGTCCGCCGATCCTATGATCCGCGGGACGCTTTGCCGCATTTTTTCATGATGCGGCATCGCCGCTGGACAATTTGCGCACACCGGAGAGATGGCCGAGAGGCTGAAGGCGCTCCCCTGCTAAGGGAGTATGGGGTTAATAGCTCCATCGAGGGTTCGAATCCCTCTCTCTCCGCCATTTGCCTTTCAAACGGGCCTGCGCAGCGGGCCCACAAGCAAAACAAACATGTTGTGGGCTTCGAACCCTCGATAATCCAATCGACCGGTTCGAGCCGAGGCTCGCGCAGCCGGCCGAGACAACGCCGCCTGTGGCGGCGGCCCGCAGGGGCGAGGCGAAGCCGAGTAATCCCTCTCTCTCCGCCATTTGCCTTTCAGACGGGCCCGCGCAGCGGACCGTGCGAAAGGCAAACTGAAAGCAGGACCCGAACCCACGCGCGTTTCGTAGGATGGGTCAAGCGCAGCGGACCCATCGGGATTTTGAAACCGCAGTCGTTTGATCCGGACCTCCGACCGTCGATCAAACCCAACCAGACAGACCCGTCTCAAGCCCGGCGGATGGAGCCGGCGAAAGCGTATCCAATGGATATTCTGGCATTTCTGTCTTCCTTTGTTGGTTAGCACCTTGACGCATTCCGGCACGTTCGTAATAATGCCCAGCTTCGCGCCCGTAGCTCAGCTGGATAGAGTACCTGGCTACGAACCAGGTGGTCGGAGGTTCGAATCCTTCCGGGCGCGCCATATAAAATAAAAGGGTCGCCGAACGGCGCCCCCTATTGTTTTGTCAGACCGCCGAGGACTACTTTCCCTTTCGTGAGCACGGCCTTAACGTCGCCTTCCGTGGGCGGCGAACCGCCCATGCGGCGGATGGTGCTCTGCAGGTCGCGGACATGGCGCTCGTGATCGCTCTTGAATTCGCCGAGGCGCGCCTTCGCCTCGTGGCTGTCCAGGCGTTCGATCGCGGCGTCGTAGGCGGAGATGGCATCGAAATCCAGTTCCGCCAGGTCCGCCAGCAGCTTTGCCAGGTCTTTTGCCATGGCATTCCTCCTTGCCGCAAGCACGGTGACGAACGCGTGTCGGTCAGTCCCGGTGCATGCTGTCGCGCACACCTGGAATGGACTTTGTCGCTCTTGGATACTGTCCCGGCAATGCCGCCACCCCTTCCTGTGGGTGCGCGTGCGAACGCAACGCCGAACGCTGCCGCCCTTTCGCCTCTGTGTTCACATGCATGAGTCGGTCGCGTGTTTCCAGCAGCTCGTCCAGTGGTTCACCGTCGCGCACAAACGACCAGGCCAGGTGCGGTTCACCGAGGGGCAGACGCGCTTCGGCATCTCCCGTTTCGAGGCAAAGTCGCTTTGGAATCCTCTCATTTATGATTGCACGTAGAGACATGCTAGGCGCCGAGAGCCAACGTCTGACTTGTGGTGATCGCTCCCAGGGCACATAGACAAAGAACCTCGTGCGAGGCGGCGCGGGACGGACACAAGATGGCGGCCGCGCTCGCTAGCGAGTCGCGGCCGGTGGTGGGGGAGGTAGGTGGTCGGCCTCGAACCGCTGCCCCTGGCAGGGTCAACGTCGCAGTTCGGGAAACGCGCCTTCGTGGGAGGAGACATCGAACATCCCGTAGCCTTGGGCCATGCTGTCGGTGTAGTAGAAATCCGGCTCATAAGCTTTGTCTTTCCACACGTACCACTTGTCGGTCTTTTCCACGCCATCGTATTCGACCACCAATACCGATCCACCCGGCGCCTTGCCGTTGTTGCTGGTGTGGTGTTCGATATGGTCGTGGGCGATCCAGCGGCCCGGGTTGTTCATTTTCACGATAACGTCGTAGCGTTCACCCGGGCTCAGGTGTAGCACATCCACTGGATACGGGTGTTCTATGGGTAGACCGTCCTTATGGGTGACGAGCATGTCGTGACCGTGCAGGTGAAATGCTACATCGACGGTGGCCGCGATCAACCGCAGGCGAAGCACGTCGCCTTTTTTGACCCGCAGGGGCTGCGTGGTCGGAAACGCTTTTCCATTGATGGAGAAGTAGCGGATGGGCTCCCCTGGCGCGCCGCCTTCGCCGTATTTGTTGGCGACTTCCGGGTTCCAGGCTGAAAACATCAGGATGGCGTCCTTAGTGACCTGCTTCTCCAGAGGAGTTGGCTTCTTTGGGTCGATGATGAGCGGACCCCACATGCCTCTCAGGCCGACGTGTTCCGGCACGTTGACGTGACAGTGATACCAGAGTGTGCCGGTCTTGTCGGCGACGAACCGGTAGGTGAAGCTGTCGCCCGGTTCGATGGCTTTCTGAGTGATATCGGGCACACCGTCACTCTTCCAGCTGTTGGTCTGGTACATGCCGTGCCAATGAATGGTGTGGCTGAGCGTGGTGTTGTTGGTCAGGGCTACCTCGACTGTGTCGCCTTCCTTGACGTGGATGAGCGGCCCCGGTACTTGGCCGTTATAGGCCCAGACTTTGTATTTGAAGCCCGGGGCGACAT
This sequence comes from uncultured Gammaproteobacteria bacterium, assembly GCA_963773585.1. Lineage (GTDB taxonomy): Bacteria > Pseudomonadota > Gammaproteobacteria > JASBUN01 > JASBUN01 > CAVXJN01. The sequence goes on along the minus strand of CAVZBR010000006.1, from coordinate 292,857 downwards.
TGAGGGTGACTTCTTCTACGGTCATGTCGAAGTGTCGAAGCTCGGCGTGCGCGACTGCGCTGCCGAACAATGCCGAACCTATTACAAATGCTTCGATGATTCTGGCTCGCATGGTTCTCAGTTCCCCTTTGCGCAGCAGAGGTTGCGCAGGTATGCCACGATGTCTCGGATATCGCTGTCTTTGAGATTGCCGTCCCAGTTCGGCATCAGGATCGACTTGTTGACTGCCTGACCGCCTTCTTTGATGGCCTTGAAGAGTTCGTCGTTGGTGCGCGCGGCCATTTCACTGCGGTCGGTGTGATTGCGCGGCTGTACGGACAGTTGCTCGGCGTTTACGCCGTTGCCATGGCCGGTGACGCCGTGACATTGGGTGCAGTAGGCGCGGTAAAGCTGCTTGCCGTGCCCGGGGTCCGGGGCCGCGATTGCGGTGGAGGCGGCGAGTGCAGCCGCTGCGGCGAAGATGAATGGATGACGCATGCTCATTGCTCCTTCTCGCCGATGACGCGCAGGTAATCCATCAGTTTGTGGATCTGTGGCGTCTTGAGATGTTTTACCGGCATCAAGCTGGCGGGTTCCCAGGTCACCGGCTCGCGGATATAGGACTCGATGAACGCCGGCTGTAGCCGCTGCCAAGCGGTGTACAGTTCGGGGCCGGAGAGTCCGCCGTATTTGGGCGTGTCCCGGTGGCAGCCGCCGCAACCTTTGAATTTGACGAAGTCCATGGCACCCATGCGTTCCGATATGCGCCCGGGTTTATAGGACGCTGCTGCGAGCATTTTGCTGAACGGCTTCCGCGTCATGAGCCAGGCGGCGAAGCGTTTCGCAGTGGCCTCGTCGACAGTGGGATGGTCCGACAGGGTTGTCGGATCGACGACATCGCCGTCCGCAGTCGACTTCACATGGGCCGGCGGAAAGTCGCCCGCAGGCCGAATGCGGGTGGCGTGCTGTAGCCACTGTTCGAGCCACGGCTCACGAAATTTGTCTCCCGCATAAAACAGCGCCGGGGCTTTCCGCTCCGTTCGGCTTTCGAGCCCGCGTTCGGAGGGCTGTTGCAGTTGATGGCATGTTCCGCAGCGGGAAGCGACGTCGGCGGCCGTGTCGGAATGGGCTGCGGGTGCATACACGGCGCCGGCCCAGAGGACGGCCGCGAGGGCCGTCGTCAGTGTCGTGGTTTGCATGTCGATTCTCCTGGTTTCAGGGCAGGATCAGATGGCCGGTTTTACCCTTGGCCGGATCGGCGCCTTCGTAGGTCATCAATACCGAAATGGCGCCGTTGAGCGCATGCTTCATGCGGTGATCGACAATGGCGTTGTTGGTCGCGCGCCCGGCGGGCGGTACGATGTCGAAGACCATGCCGTGTGCGGGGGGGACTTCGACGGTCTGCAGGCCATAGCGGATATTCTTTGGATTGCCGTTGTCCCAGACCCGATCCCAAATGCCGGCGATGGGGTGGAATGCAGCCGCTTCGTTGATCATCGCATTCACGAAGTAGATGCGTACGCGTTCGCCAGGCGCGGCTTCCAGCGTGTTGCCGGCGTTGGGATCGTGCACCGGGTCGTAGTGAAACAGCTTGCCGTTGACCAGTGCACCGATCCAATGCCGGTTCATGGCCCGGTCCTTGGCACTGGTGCCGGCTTCGAACAGGTCGCCTTGGACCAGGACGTATTCACGGTCCGGTTTGGGGAATGCCTCTGAATACCCGCCTTTCGGATCGACGATGATCACGCCGTACATGCCGCGGGATATGTGCTCGGCCATGGAATCGGCGCCGCAGTGGTAGATGAACACGCCGGGATGCTCGGCCTTGAACGTGAAATGCTTGCTGTCGCCGGGTTTGATCGACTCGAACTCGTCCAGGACGTCAACCACGGCCGCATGGAAGTCCATGGAATGGCTGTTTTCGTTCTTGGGATCGTTGTGCAGCGTGAAGTCGACCGTGTCGCCTTGGGTTACCCGGACCAGCGGCCCAGGGATGGTGCCGCCGTAGGTCCATACCCGCTGAGTCGTGCCTTTGTTGTCGACCGCCAGATCTTTCTCCACGACGGTCAGGTCGACTTTTTGGGTGGCCGCCCAGACAGGCTGTGTCACGCCGAGGAAAATCAGCCCTAAGCCCAGGAAAATATGGGAGTTTTGTTGCTTTCGCGTCATCTTGTTCGCCCCTCATGTGCGTCGGTTTTTAAAGAAGTATTTTTCGCACATGTTTTATAGCCGAGGCAAAAGAAGTATGTCAAGTACATGTTTAAACCGGGTGCATACCGGGCGTCATCGCGCACTGCGCTCGGCCGCTTGCGGACCCGCGGGATTGGTAGGAGGACACCGGTGCACGAACGCGAGCCCGTGCGGCAGGCACTATCTGTGCGGTGTGGGAACTACGGCAGGTGAGCAGGGAATCGGCGGACGTTGCGCACGGGGACTGCAGGATGTGCGCTGCCCGCAATTCGGCCGGCGCGCGCCGCGCGGCGGTCGAACGAAGGGTACGGCTGGTTCAATGATCGTGCGCGCCGGTCGCTTCGGAGGCGAAATCGGGAAACCGGGAAGATGCGTAGGTCGAATGACAGCTCGTACACGTTTCCAGCAGACGGTAGTAGTGAAAGGCGGCGAGCTGGGCGTCGCGGTTGTGGGCCGCCGCTTCCAGTTTGCGCGCTTCGCGATGGAAATTCGCATCCAGGCGTTTGAAATGGTCAGGCAGCGCATTCTGCAACTCGGTTTTCTGCGCCGGTGTGAGCTTCTGGTTCAGAATGTAGCTCGCACTGATCTGTGCGCTCGTAGTGGCGATATGTTTCCAGTCTGCCGTGGCAATTGCCGCTGGGATCGTTTGGATGCCGGTGACGAGTGCACGCATTTCAGAGCGCAGCAGTTGCAGCAACTGCGGCGAAAGTCGAAGCGTCTGTGAAGCCGGCGGTGGCTCTTGCGCGGCGGCGGGCCCGCCGCCGAGGAGCGCCATACCAAGCACAATGGACGTCAAATGCGTTTTGAAAGCCATGATCCGCTCCGCAAGGTTTGGACGCATTTTCGGTTTCCCCGTGGTGGTACCGATCGAACAATAGATCGTCGCTCTGAGTCTAGCCATGTACGCAACGGCGTTCCAGGTCGGAAAGATGGGAAAGCAGCTCGGAATTCTTCTGCACATGAAATATGAAGCGCGGCACGTCGCGCTTGGTGGATTGGGCCATGAACGGTTCGCCCCAGAAACTCAACAGCGCCTCGGTTCCTTTGCTTTGGTGGCTGTCGCCAAGGATAAACGAGACGTTCTTTTCGAGATTGCACCAGCGGGGTTCTCGCACTTTCTCATGGCCGTGACAAGCGACGATCGCGGGTTGTACGGATTGCTCCCACAAATCCTTTTGACTTTCGTCGAGCACGAACTGTATGGAATGGACCAAGGGGTTCTCGATGGCAGGCCGCAGCAGCGTGTCGAACAGCGGTTCAGGTACATACATCGACAGACAGACATTGAACCATATGGCGTCGCCGCTCATGTCCCGGGCAAATTGCTCGCTCACCGCGCGCAGTTGTCGCGGTCCGATCAACAGCACGTCCGGCTGTTTGAGCGCCGATTGAATTCGGCGCACCGCATGCCCGGTGCGTTCGATCTCTTCGGCCGTGATCTCATTGTTGCGTGTATGACGCATGAAGTTGACGAACAGCAGCCCCATCAAGGCGAGCACGATCGGCAGAATCACGTGCTCATCCACCACGTGCAGCAAGTGCAGGATAATCGCGGCGATCGCCGCCAGGACGCCTGCGATCGCGTCCCATTCGTAACTTAGGAGCTTTTTGGTGTTCATCGCTATTTGATGCACGTTCTCCGAACAAGTCGCGGACCGGGCGCTCGGTTCCAAAGCGTATGCTGCAGTATCGGGTAAACATACGAGAACAGGGAGTGGAATCGCAAGCGCACAAACCCACGGCCGTCGACGCCCGCGGCTGGCCGTCAGGGCTTTTGGCGTTCGCGCGTCGACATTGCGCGGCCGGCGCGAAGACGAATGAAAGTCGACCTGTCGTGGTGTTCGGCTCGAAGCCTGGTGCGTACGCGCATGAGGTCTTTCCAGCCGATGTAACCGACGAGCGTTTCGCTTTCTCGCGAGATCACCGGGAAATGGGCGACGTTCGCAATCGACAGCCGGTCCGCCAAACTGTCGAGGTACTCATCGGGATAGGCAACCGGGCAGTTGGCTCCACAGAGCAGTTGGGCAAGGGTGGCGTTGCGTGGCTTACCGGAACGTCGCCAACGCAGGATCGTCGGCGGATCGACAATGCCGAGCACGCGGCCACCGTCGTCGGTCACGGGAAAGCTCGGATGCATGGCTTGCTGGCTGGTCAGATAGGCGAGCGCGGCCCGCAAGGTCATCTCAGCGGGTAAAGTCTCGACCGAAGCGGTCATTACCTCGTTGACCTGCGTCAAAGCGAATGGGTCGACGCGATATTCACGCACGATATGGTGCCCGCGCCGGGCGATCTTCTCGGTGAGGATCGAGCGACGCATCAACAATACGGTGACCGCGTGCGCCGTTCCGCACGCGGCGATCAATGGCAGAAGCACGTGCGTATTGCCCGTGAGTTCGGCTGCGAAGAACGTCGCCGTGAGCGGCGCGCGCATGGTGCCGCCCATGGTGGCCGCCATGGCGAGCAGGGGCAGCAGGCCGGGGTCGTTTCCGGGAATGGCGGCGGAGACCACCGCACCCAACGCCCCGCCCATGATCAGCAGCGGCGCGAGCACGCCGCCGGAAGTGCCCGAACCGAGCGCAACCGACCAGATGATGGCCTTGACCGTGAGCAGCAACAGTGCGGACAGCGGTAGCACCTGGCCCTGGAGCATTGCAAAGATATTGTCGTAGCCCACGCCCAGCGCGCGCGGGTCGAGTAGACCGCCGACGCCTACTACCACTGCGCCCAGCATCGGCCACCACATCCAATGAATGGGCAAGCGCTTGAAGCCGTCTTCGCAGGCATACACCAGCCGTGTCAGCATGCCGGAAAGAAGACCCGCCAAGAGCCCGACGAACACCCAGCATGCGAGGGCGAAAAAGGAAATCTCGGCGCTCGCGACGAACGGAAACAGCGGGCTTGGCATGTGCACAATGCTTGTGCGCTCGACCGCCGCCACCACGGCGGCTACGAATACAGGAATGAAGCTGCGCGGATTCCACTCGAACAGCAGCAGCTCGATAGCGAGCATCATGGCGGCGATCGGGGTACCGAACACCGCGGTCATGCCGGCGGCCGCGCCGGCGACCAGCAAGGTCTTGCGTTCGTGGTCACTGACGGGGAGCGTTTGCGCAATCAACGATCCGATCGCGCCGCCGGTCATGATGATCGGGCCTTCGGCGCCGAACGGTCCACCCGTTCCGATGGAGACTGCCGAGGACAACGGCTTGAGAATCGCCACCTTGGCGTCCAGGCGCGAACGCCCGAGCAGGATCGCTTCGAGCGCCTCGGGAATGCCATGGCCGCGAATCTTTTCGCTGCCGTAGCGCGCCATCAAGCCGACGACCAGCGCGCCGGCGACCGGCACCAGCGCCATCCACAGGCCCAGCGGCGAGTCGCCGAGCTTCAAGTCAGCCAAAGTGAACTGTCCGAAGTAGGCGAGATTGGTCGCTAAGCGGATGAGCTTCAGGAGCACGACGCCGGCGGCCACTCCGGCCGTGGCCACGATCACGGCGATGCCCGCAATCAAGAGGACGCGGGGCTCGGTAGTAAAATCCCCCAAGGGCTTGTGGCAGTCGTGGTCGGACATCTCAGCTCCTGTTCGAACTCGGCTACCATGGCGACCGGCGGCAGCTGGAAAACGGCGCCAATGAGCCGCGCTATTATATCGTATTACGACATAATATAGGCAATCCGGAGGGCGGTGAAAGTATGGGGCGGAAGCAAATCAGTCGAAAATCCGGCGCTCGCGCAAGCGCCATGCCGACCCAGGCGGATTATGAGGCGCTATCGGAATTTCGGTATTCGATCAGGTGCTTTCTGGAATTCAGTCAGCGCGCGGCCCGCGAGGTGGGCCTCACGCCCCGCCACCACCAGGCATTGCTGGCGATCAAGGGATTTGCGGGGCAACGGGCGGTGACGGTGGGCGATCTGGCCGAACGACTGCGGCTGCGGCCACATAGCGCGGCGGAGCTGGTCGGCCGCTTGGCCCAGGCGGGTCTGGTGATGCGCAAACACGATCCGGACGATCACCGGCGCGTGCTGCTGACGCTCACGGACCGCGCCGAACGGTTGCTGGCGGACCTGTCGACGGTGCACATGGACGAGCTCAAACGGATCGGGCCTGCCTTGGACCGGGTGCTGGCGCTGATCAATGCCGGCGGCGGCTCGCCGGATACGCAATAGAACGCTTATCGATCTGCGCACCTCGTTGCGCTGCTGCGCGCCGCTGACGCTCAGTCGGAGCGCGGCATCGCGACCGTAGTCTGCAAAATGATCTCGAGGGAAGTCCGCTTGGCGAGCAAATCCTCCACAGTGTATTCATCCAGCACACTGAGAAACGCATCGAGACTGCGGCGAAGAATGTGCTGCAAGGCGCACGCCGGCTGGATCGGGCACGTGCTCACGCCCGGATTGAAGCAGTCCACCAAGTCCCAACGTTCTTCCATGCGTCGTACTACATCGCCGATTGAAATGTCCGCCGGATCCCGATTCAGACGCAGACCGCCATGCTTGCCACGCTGGGTGTGAATGAATCCCGCCTGCCCGAGGCGGTAGATGACTTTCATCAGATGATTGCGCGAGATCTGATAGGCGTCTGCGATCTCGGTGATGGTGGCGAGCTCGGACCCCTTGATACCAAGGTAGGTGAGTACGCGCAATGCATAGTCGGTGGATTGGTTGAATCGCATATGTCGCTCACTGGGCTGCTTCGATGCAGCGCCTATTCGCGGATTTCGGCGCCGTAGTCTTTGATCAACGAGCGCAGTTCGTTGGCCAATGCGCGGCTTGCCGAATTGTGAAAGCTTCCCCGGCGCCAGATCAGGCCCACCGAGCATGCAGGAACGGGATCGACCAAGGCAATGCTTCGGACGTCCTCCGAGGCCTTGGCAACGGCCATCGCCGGCAGCACCGTCCCCAGTCCGGAGGCACTCGCCACTGCCAGTAGGCTGTGCACTGTGTCCAATTCAACGGTCACGCGCAAGGGCAGCCCCTGTGCGGCGGTGACCTCGTCCAATATGCGCCGGATCTGAAATCGCTCCGGCAAGAGTGCCAACGGAAGCGCGCGCAGTTCAGCTACGGGCAGGCGCGTTTCAGCGGCCAAGGGATGGTGGGATGATACGACCAATACCAGGCGCTCATCGAACAGGGGTTCGGTCTCGAAGTCGTCGCTGTGGTGCGCGATCGGCAGAAAGCCGATTCCCAGGTCCAGTTCGCCGTGCTGGACGCCCACTTCGATATCCAACGCCGGGAGTTCCTGCGCGTGAACCTGCAGTGCCGGATGCGCCGTGACCAGCCGCGCGATCGCCAAGGGCAACAGCCCGACGTTGATGGCCTGCAGACTGCCGACGTTGATCGAACCCTGGATGCGCTGATTGAGATCGGCGAGTGCCGCCTTTGCATCCTGGACCTGGCGCAGGGCGTTACGGAAGAACGGCAGTAGCGCCGCGCCGGCAATGGAAAGACGCACACCTCGCGCATGGCGTTCGAGCAGGGACACGCCGAGTTCGTCCTCGAGCTTGCGCAATTGTTGCGAAAGCCCCGGTTGACTGATGTGAACGGCCTGCGCCGCGCGGCCCATGTGCCCTTCCTCGGCAACGGCGAGCAGATAACGAAGCTGGCGCAGTTCCATGAGCAGACCCCATAAGTAACGCTTAACGCCAAGAAAGCAAAAACATTCGGGTTTATCCCAAACGGATTATTCAGCGCGCGTGCGTCTGTGTCTATAAAGATGCAGGACAAATACTTTTTTTCAAGGAGCCGACATGCCGAAGAAAAACCACACGACGCCCATGCTGGATCAGCTCGAGGGCGGGCCCTGGCCAAGTTTTGTCACCGGACTCAAGCATTTGGCGGATCGAAACGAGATGATGTCGGATCTGCTGGGACAGTTGGAACATTCCTATCAGACCAAGAAAGGGTATTGGAAGGGCGGCACGGTCAGCGTGTTCGGCTACGGCGGCGGCATCATTCCTCGATTCTCCGAGGTGGCGGATAAATTCCCGGCCTCCAGCGAGTTCCACACCCTGCGCGTCATGCCGCCTGCGGGCATGCACTACAACACCGAAATTCTGCGGCAACTCGCAGACATTTGGGACCGGCATGGCTCCGGTCTGGTGGCGTTTCACGGCCAAAGCGGCGACATCATGTTTCAAGGCTGCAAGAGCGAAAACATCCAGGGCGCCTTCGATGAGTTCAATGAACTGGGATTCGATCTGGGTGGCGCCGGCCCTTCGGTGCGTACCGCCATGTCCTGCGTCGGCTCGGCCCGGTGCGAACATTCCTGCTTCAATGAGGCGCGCGCCCACCGCACGGTGCTGAACAATTTCACCGATGATCTGCATCGGCCCGCGCTGCCTTACAAGTTCAAGTTCAAATTCTCGGGCTGCCCGAACGACTGCATGAACTCCATTCAGCGGGCGGATATGGCAGTGATCGGCACCTGGCGCGACGACATACAGGTCGACCAGCAACAGGTCAAAGCCTTCGTCGAAACCAAAGGCCGCGATTATGTGGTCGACAACGTCATCACCCGATGCCCGACACGCTGCATCAGTCTGAAGGAAGACGACACGCTCGAGATCGATAACCAGAACTGCGTGCGGTGCATGCACTGCATCAACGTCATGACCAAAGCGCTGTCACCCGGAAAGGACCGCGGTGTCACCCTGTTGGTGGGTGGCAAGCGCACGCTCAAGATCGGTGACCTGTTCGGTTCCGTGATCGTGCCCTTTATGAAGCTGGAAACCGAGGATGATCACGAGCGCCTGGTGGAGTTGGCCACGGAAATCATCGATTTTTGGGCCGAAAACGGGCTTGAGCACGAACGCTGCGGCGAGATGATCGAGCGCATCGGTTTGACCAACTTCCTCGAGGGTGTCGGTCTCGACGTTGACCCGGCGATGATCGCCCAGCCGCGCACCAGTTCGTTCGTGCGTACCGACATGTGGGACGAAGAGGCCGAGAAATGGCACCAACGGCGGGCAGAGGCAGGCTCATGACCATGCCTGTCCACCGTAGCCATCCCCCGATGCGTAAGGAGCCTTCATGAGCGCACAAATGCGAACCCCGATCGAAAGCGGTGTCCCCGATCCGTTTCAATTCATGCACCCGGTCATGCAAAAGAACTTCGGTCAATGGGCCTGGCACGACCGACCGCGACCGGGTGTGCTGCGCCACATGTCGCACAACGGCGAAGCCATCTGGACCGTGCGCGCCGGCACCTGTCGACAGATGGACACCGATACCATCCGCAAGCTGTGTCGCATCGCCGACGACTACGGCGATGGATACGTTCGTTTCACGATCCGCAGCAACATCGAGTTCATGGTCGCGTCGGAAGGCAAAGTCGAGCCGCTGGTGGACAAGCTGGTGAGCGAAGGCTTCCCGGTGGGCGGGACCGGCAATTCAGTGTCTTCGGTGGCCCACACCCAAGGCTGGCTGCACTGCGACATTCCGGCCAGTGACGCGTCCGGCGTGGTCAAGGCTTTGATGGACGAGTTGCATCACGAGTTCGTAAACGAGGAGATGCCGAATCGTGTGCGATTGTCGACGTCCTGCTGCCAGATCAACTGCGGCGGCCAGGCCGACATCGCCCTCAACATTCAGCACACCAAACCGCCGAAGATCAATCACGACCTGGTGGCGAACGTCTGCGAGCGGCCGTCCGTCGTGGCCCGCTGTCCGGTGGCGGCGATTCGCCCGGCGCTGGTCAACGGCAAACCTTCGCTGGAAGTCGACGAGAAGAAGTGCATCTGTTGCGGCGCGTGCTATCCGCCGTGCCCGCCCATGCAGATCAACGACCCGGAGAATTCGAAATTGGCGATCTGGGTGGGCGGAAAGAACTCCAACGCCCGCAGCAAACCGAGCCTGCAAAAGCTGGTGGTGGCCGGAATCCCCAACAACCCGCCCCGCTGGCCGGAGGCCGTGGATGCCGTACGCACGATTCTGGCGTGCTATAAGCGCGACGCCCATGCCTGGGAACGGATCGGAGAATGGGTAGACCGGATCGGTTGGCCGCGGTTTTTCGAAATGACCGGCTTTCCATTTACGCGCTTTCACGTCGAGAACTGGCGCGCTCACAAACATGGGCTGAACACCTCGACTCACATCCGTTTTTAGAAGGAAGAAGGCGCGGATTTCACTCGGCAGCGTCAGTCGGAGGTGTCGGGCGGTATGCACCATGCTCCTGCATGCGGCCCGGCACCGACCGGCACCTGCGAACCGATCGAGGAGCGCTATGAGCGAACAACCGGAACTGACCGAAAGCGACTTTGCCCACGCGCTGCAAGACATGGGCACGTATATAGACGTCTTGCCGAATGATCTTGTGGCCTTGTACCGCCTGGCGTGCAAGCACGCGGAACTGCGCGAAACCGAGTGTGCACGGGTCTCGGACATCATGACGCACGACGTGATCACGGTAGCGCCCGATGTTTCCGTCGCGTATGCCGCCGAGTTGTTGCTGCAGCACCACGTGCGCAATTTGCCGGTTGTGCAGCGCGATGGTCGCGTTGTCGGCATGCTCACCGAGGACGACGTGCTGGCCGCGATCGGGCTACCGTGTCATCACCCCGTTGGCCGATGGTGGTGCAAGCTGAACCGATTGTTCTCCCATCGTCATCGAGTCGACGGCTTGAAGGGCGTGGTTCGAGAGTGGATGTCGGCGGACCCGGTAAAGGTGCTGGAAAGCGAGACATTGGAGCAAGTGGTGGAACGCATGAAGAGGAGTCGAGTCAACGCGGTCATCGTGACCGACGTGAACGCGCGCGTACGCGGAATCGTAACCCGCGCGAATCTGGTGCGCGCGTTTATGCAGCACGACGACGTAAGCGATGCGCATCTGGCGTGTTGAGCGGCGCCCCAATCCAGACCAAGCCTGCAGGGTACGATAGTCGTTGCGGTATCGAGTCAGACCACGTTGCAAACCGGGCGAACGATAAGGAGATTTGAAAAATGACAATCGAAGTCGACGGCACGACCCTCGAAACAGACGAAGAGGGATATCTGGTCGATCTGAACGACTGGTCCGAGGAAGCGGCCTTGAAGCTTGCCGAAGCCGAAGGCCTCGAAATGACGGACGATCGTTGGGAGATCGTCAACTTCCTGCGTGAGTATTACCAGGAATACCAGATCGCGCCGGCGGTACGGGTCTTGACCAAGTCAATCGGCAAGAAACTGGGTAAGGAAAAGGGCAACAGCAAATACCTGTACGAGCTGTTTCCCTACGGCCCCGCCAAACAGGCGTGCAAGATCGCCGGGCTGCCGAAGCCGACCGGCTGCGTGTGGGTCCCTGACGGTCTTGACTCATATCAAGGCGAACCGCAGGTGCTCATTTGAAAATCTTACGTACACAGTCAGGTATCGATTCCTGCTGGAATCGAACTCCGGTGCCGGCGATTTCCCGGTGCGGGCCTGGCAGGCACAAAGCCAAGCTGAGAGGTGAATACGATGGCAGCACATGCACAACGAGCCGCAATTGCGACGTGTAATGAAGGTTACCTGTTGGATCCGTCGGAATGGGATCCTGAGGTGGCCGAAGAGCTCGCCCGTCGTGCGGGCGTGGAACTCACGGACGAACATTGGCAAGTGCTCAAGTTTATGCGCGATTACTACGATGAACACAAGATCGCCGCGGATGCGCGCTTCGTAATCAAGTATCTTGGTGACGATCTCGGCAAGGGTCGAAAGGCTCGCAGCGAACTCTACCGGCTGTTTCCCTACGGCTACATGCAGCAGGCTTGCAAGATCGCCGGCATGCGCCGACCCCGTGCGTGGAGCACCGGCTGAGCCGTCTGGAGGCGGGCGCATTCCATACACTGCCTTTCGAAGCATGCCGGAGGAACGATCATGATGACCGATAGCCTGCGTATGGTTGCAGCGCCGGTTCACGATTTTGACGCGCGTGGTATCGCCAAGCGCTTTCGACACGCTTCTGTATTCGGGGCGTTAAATGCGCTGGGTCCGCGTGAGGTGATGAGGTTCATGAACGACCACGACCCTCTGTCGCTGCTAGGTCAGATCCACGCGCACTTTGGTTCACGTGTGCGCTACGAATATGTGCACCGACGGCCGGAACTGGTCGTCATCGATTTCTCCAAGCAGGATGTCGATGCCGATTGGGACGGGGGCGCGTATTGACTGCGGGCCGCGCGGATCGTATGGGGAGAATGGCATTGATGGGGAGGCCGGGATCGCCGGGTTTTCGGTAGGGCGGGTCTGTGCCATGGCGTGGAAGCGCGCCCGACGGAGGCGGCTCCACACTGCCGAACGTTGGTTCTTTCCAGCGGCCGCTCTTTATGCCGCGGCCGCCGTGCCGCTGTCCCTGTATGGCATGTTCTCGGAAGCGCATCCGATTCCAGCGTTTGGCGCCGCCGTCGGACACGGCCATGAGCTTTTGTTCGGGTATGCGCTCGCTGTAGCCGCAGGCTTCCTGGTGAAAAACGTCAGTGCCGGCCGCGTGTGGCTGCTGTTCGGGTTGTGGTTGGCCGCGAGAGGGAGCTACTTGTTGTGGCCGCAAAGTCTGGAGGCCACGGCCGCCAATGTGGGATTTGCGCTGCTGCTCGCCGCTACCGTGGCGCCGAAGATGATGAAAGGAGCGAAAAAGCTCCGCAACCAGGCACTCGGTCCTACCGTGGTCGCCCTCGCACTGACGTTGGCAGCCTTTCACTTCGCTTTGCTGAACGAATGGACTGCAATCCCCTACGTCACCTTACAGGAGACGGTGCTGTTGTTTGCGCTGCTGATGTTGTTCATGGGCGGGCGCATCATCGCGTCGGCGATCGCCGCGGCGTTCGAACGCGCGGGACGACACCTGGAAGCCCGCATTCAACCGCGCATCGAGGGTGCGTTGCTGGCGCTTATGACGGCTGCGATCGTCACCGCAGCGTATCCGGCCGGCCGGCGAGTGGCAGGTGTTTTGCTTTTGGCGGCTGCATTGCTGACCACCGTCAGGTTGGCGCGCTGGCGCGTATGGCGCTGCCGGGCGCGTCCGGATCTGTTGTGCCTTTCCGCCGGCTACGCTTGGCTTGCCACCGGTTTCTGGCTGCTTGGTGCCTCCTGGACGACCGGCAGCATCGACGCAATGACTGCAATTCATGCGCTCACCGTGGGTGCATTGGGCACGCTGTCCGCCTCGGTGATGGCCCGCGTTCGCTATTTGCGCACCAAACGCGATCCGGCTACGATGCGCGTCTTGCCGCCGATCACCATTCTGATTGCACTGGCTACCGGTTTGCGGATCGGCGCCGGAGGCGCGGAAAGTCTGCTATGGCTGGCGGCGCTGTGCTGGAGCACGGGGTTTCTACTTCTTGCGTTTGCGCTGTTTCGCACGCCGATCCGGTAGCTTCCTGTCACCCTTGATTCATATCAAGGCGCGCCCGCGGCGCCGATGAAATCGTTGGCTCGTGAAATGAGCTCATCGACAGTCGTGAGCGCCGGTCCGGCGCGGCGTTGCTTCAGTCGTTTCCCGGAGAGGAAAGCGTTGACATGACAATTGAATCGCAGCATTCAACAGGCGGGAAATTCGCTTTGTTTGAACTCGGCTTTAGACCGTTCTTCAGTGCGGCGGGTTTGTTCGCCGTCGTGTCGGTGCTGGCGTGGATGGCGCTTTACGTGTTCGCAGTGCATCTACCGATGGCGAGCATCGCGCCTATCTACTGGCATGCCCATGAGATGATCTACGGCTACGTCATGGCCGTGGTCGCCGGCTTTCTGTTGACGGCAGTCGGGAATTGGACAGGTGTAAGCACGTTCAGGGGGCCGCCGCTCGCCCTGCTGCTGCTTTGTTGGATCATCGGTCGCATCGCATTCTTTCTTCCCACCGACCGAGCGCTGCTGCTGGCGGCTGGCGCGGATCTTTTGTTCATGGTCGGTCTGATTGTCGGCGTGAGTCTTCCGGTGATCAAGGTTAGACAGTGGAAACAACTCGGCATCATTTCCAAGCTCCTTCTCATGCTTTTCGCCAACGGGTTCTTTTATGCAGGTATCCTCGGTTATCTGGATCAGGGCGTACGCTGGGGGTTGTATTTGGGCCTGTATCTAATTCTGGCGCTGGTTTTTGTAATGGCGCGGCGCGTGATTCCATTCTTCATCGAGCGGGGTGTGGCAGAAGAATTTTCGGCGCGCAATCGTCTCTGGCTGGACGTGAGTAGCTTGGTGTTGTTTACGGCTTGGGCCGTTCTCGACATATTCACGCAACAGTCGAATCCGGTCGCATGGCTTTCGGTCGCGTTGTTCGCGATTCATCTGTGGCGCCTGCGGGATTGGTACACGCCGGGAATCTGGAAGGTACCTTTGTTGTGGTCGCTCTATATCGCCTATGCATTCCTGGCGATAGGATTCTTGTTGAAAGCGCTGTCGGTCTGGCAGTCGGTTGCGCCTCAGCTCGCGGTGCATGCGTTCGCATTCGGCGGGATCGGATTGATAACCATCGCGATGATGTCACGTGTCGCGTTGGGTCACACCGGCCGCGAGGTGTCCAGTCCACCCGCGATCATGGCTCCGGTATTTGCTCTGCTCATCGTGGGTGCGGTTTTCCGGGTGTTGGTGCCGGCTATGGTTGAGTCCCACTACACGCTATGGATCGCCCTTTCCCAGGGTCTGTGGATCGTCGGATTTGCGACGTTCTCCCTGGTTTATATTCCGATGTTGATCAAGCCGCGGATTGATGGTCGGCCGGGGTAGCGGTCGTGATCGTTCGTTGTCTGCTCGGTCAGTCGGTGGCATTCGCCATTGCGCCGCAGTCGACGAGCCGCGGCATTCACGCTTGGTTTGAACACTCTGCACGGTCGTGGGCGGGAGCACTTGACGTGCGACCGTTCACCGCAAAACGCGGCTTTCCCGAATAACAAGCGCTATGCGGTAGTAATCAATCGAATGCAGTTGGTGGGAAACTGCCGACTTCGCAGGTTGGACTCGTTCGCCTGCGCGGACACGGCTTACGGCCATCCTGGATGGCCGCCGATATGCGGAGATTGCGCTTCAAGTTTCATGCGGCTACGGGCGGATACGACCTACGGTGTCGGTCCGCTGACAGGCGCAAATCACGGTAGCCCCAGGTGCACCTTCGACCGGGCGTTCCGGTGCGCGTCACGACCGGGTATTTCGCGGAGCCGGGCATGCGCTCTGCGACGACGTGCCATGTCCCAACGCGCGGCACGGCCTCGATGCAGCACCATGCAGTTACGCTCGCATGGCTGCATGCAAGACAGGTCGCCCTTCGGCTACTCGCGCTACGTTTGTATGTGCGCACGCAGCTGAACGCGACGCGCGATGCAAACAGCCGCTAACTCAACCGATGCCGCGTTCTTCCGGAGGCAGCGCCATCTTGCCGCGTTTGGCGATTGCGGCACGCCGCTCTCGCGCCATGCGGCGGACCGCGCCTACCATTGGCTTGAGTTCTGCCGCGGCAGCCAGCGAATCTTCCACGGTTGCGGCTTTGCGCGCTTGTCCCGGCGCAGATTCAAACTGCGGCTTGTGTGCCTCCTCCAACTCATCTTTCATTCCGGTGTCCTCGCGCGCGGTTGAAGGGATCGATTTGGCCTAACGATACCAAACCCTTACGGTCAAAACTGTATGGCATGTCAGACAGCGAGTAAAGATTCTTCGCGACGGCCACTCCACTGCAGATAGCTTCCTTTATTCCTGTTGCGCCGTATCGTTTACATGGTCGAGTGTTGCACGTCGCCGGCGCAGATGGATTAAGCAATTGCTAAACGTCAGCGTTAGAAACCTAAACTGTAACTGCGCGTACCGCTAAGCATAGACTGCCCGGAATGCCGCAGTACCATCCTCATAGTTAAACGATTCCTAAAGAAGAAGTTTAGAAACTTAAACTGTCATTTATCTTACCCTCTTCGTACACTCTGACTAACTTCCGGAGGCTGAGGCCGCGCACCGAGTACGCGAAGCCGTCGATCGACAATCAATGTTGCAAATAGGAGGACTCCTCAATGAGCGCGAACTACCAAGCGGGCGTGAAAGAGTACCGCGAGATGTACTGGACACCGGACTATGTCCCCCTCGATACGGACCTGTTGGCGTGCTTTAAGTGCACAGGCCAGCCGGGCGTACCCCGCGAAGAGGTTGCCGCGGCCGTCGCTGCAGAGTCCTCCACCGGCACCTGGAGTACGGTGTGGTCCGAGCTGCTGACCGATCTGGAGTACTACAAAGGTCGCGCCTATCGCATCGAAGACGTGCCGGGCGACAAAGAGTCCTTCTACGCTTTCATCGCCTATCCCATCGACTTATTCGAAGAAGGTTCCATCACCAACGTGCTGACGTCATTGGTCGGCAACGTATTCGGGTTCAAGGCGCTCAAGCACCTGCGTTTGGAAGACATTCGCTTCCCGATCGCCTACATCAAGACTTGCATGGGCCCGCCCAACGGCATTCAGGTCGAACGCGACAAGCTCAACAAATACGGCCGTCCGTTACTCGGTGCGACCATCAAGCCCAAGCTGGGGCTCTCGGCCAAGAACTACGGTCGTGCTGTCTATGAGTGTCTGCGCGGCGGCCTGGACCTGACCAAGGACGACGAGAACGTTAATTCCCAGCCCTTCATGCGCTGGCGCGACCGTTTCGAGTTCGTCGGCGAGGCGATTCAGAAAGCCCAGCAGGAGACCGGCGAGCGCAAGGGTCATTACATGAACGTCACCGCTCCCGATCCGGAGCAGATGTACGAGCGCGCGGAATTCGCCAAGGAAGTGGGTTGTCCGATCATCATGCACGACTTCCTGACCGGCGGCTTCACTGCGAACACCGGGCTGGCCAAGTGGTGCCGCAAGAACGGCATGCTGCTGCACATCCATCGCGCCATGCACGCGGTTATCGACCGTCATCCGAAGCACGGCATTCACTTCCGCGTCCTGGCCAAGTGTTTGCGCCTCTCCGGCGGCGATCAGCTGCACACCGGCACCGTGGTGGGCAAGCTCGAAGGCGACCGCGCCTCCACCCTGGGCTTCGTCGATCAGTTGCGCGAATCCTTCGTTCCGGAAGACCGCGCCCGCGGTGTGTTCTTCGATCAGGATTGGGGCTCCATGCCCGGCGTATTCGCGGTCGCCTCCGGCGGTATCCACGTCTGGCACATGCCGGCACTGGTCACCATCTTCGGCGACGATTCCTGCCTGCAGTTCGGCGGCGGTACCCAGGGTCACCCGTGGGGCAACGCAGCGGGTGCGGCCGCCAACCGAGTCGCACTGGAAGCCTGCGTCAAGGCACGCAACCAGGGCCGCGAGATCGAAAAGGAGGCCCGCGACATTCTGGCCGAGGCCGCCAAGCACAGCCCGGAACTGGCCGTGGCAATGGAGACCTGGAAGGAAATCAAGTTCGAATTCGAGACCGTGGACAAGCTGGACGTAGGTTGACACCGCGCGCTGTTCGCTAAATCAAACCGAATCGATACGAGGAAACAATCATGGCTAAGTTGTATGAGATGGGTGACTTTCAAACCGCCTCGACCCTGGAGACTTTCGGCTTTCTGCCGCCCATGACCCAGGACGAGATCCACGAGCAGATCGCCTACGTGCTCTCCCAGGGATGGACGCCCGCCATCGAGCATGAGCATCCTGCCAAGGCCAACAGCGACTACTGGCCCATGTGGAAGCTGCCGTTCTTCGGCGAGAAAACCCTGGCAAACGTTCTCAACGAACTGGAAGCCTGCCACCGTAGCTATCCGGATCACCACGTCCGCCTGATCGGTTACGACAACTACACCCAGAGTCAGGGGTTGGCGTTCGTCGTATTCGAGGGACGCGGCTGAGTTCGGGTACGAAGACAAACATCGACGCGACGGGGTAAAACCATGGCACAGACTGCAAACACCACCAGCTCTTCTGCACGGGAGGCATCGCGCGCCAGACGACGCGCGATGTCGACCACAGGCAAGGCGGGCTTGAAAGTGCCGAGCAGTGCCTCGGGCAGCAAGCCCAAGTCGGCCGCATCTCGCCCAGCAAACGTCTCCGCTGCACCGGCATCCGATGGCAGCGGGAATTCGCCTGCACGGGAAGCCTCGCGGGCGCGGCGTAAGGCCATGTCCACTCGCGGCAAGGCCGGGGTCAGCGCCTCAGACCGCAGCCGCGGAGACCGCAGCGGCGCAACGCAAACGGCATCGGCCCAGCGTAGCGAGAAAACTGGTTGTGGATGCGGCTGTAAAGACGGGCAGGACCGTGCCGTGGATCGCCCCGATCGTAGCGATGCGTCGAAGTCGGCTTCGCGTTCTGCAGTCCAGAATGCAACGCCTGCAACTTCGTCGGCGCCTCGTTCGTCGATGCAAACCGTCAAGCCCGGACGCGCCATGACCAAAGCGGCTTCCATGGGGCCGGGGCGTGCAGCATCTTTGGCGCGGCGCAAAGCGATGTCCTCGCGCGGCAAAGCGGGACTGCGAAGCAGCGGCATGAGCCAAGCGCAGACCGCCCGCGCCGCCAATCCTGACATGTCGAGCCGGGAATTGGCTCGAGCCGTGCGTACCCAGCGCAGTCAGCGCGGCGGTGCGGGACAGAAGAAATCCGAACCCTGTGGACGCAAGCGCCTCGGTAACACCGCGGACAATGCCGACACCGGGCCGGGGGCGGCTCACGACGCACCATGGAAAGTTGGCGCCGGTGAAACCGCGTACGGTCAGATCGTTACAGGCACGCAGGTCGGGCGCAGCGTCAGAACGACGGGCGACGAGTACAGCACTTGCCGCAACGTCACCGGCACCGAATATATGGGCGCCGACATTTTCCGTCAGTTCTGTCAGACCGATCCGGGCAGCGCGCCGCGCAAGGTTCGCATCAGTCCTACCGGACACGGCAATCGCGTCACCGGCAACGAAGTCGGCCGCAGTCGTAGCGTGACCGGAAACGAACCCGGTACGTGCAAGCGCGTGACCGGCTCCCAGTACGTCGGCGCAGACCAATCGGAAGCGTACTGCGCCAAACCCAGCGAAGCGGGTCCGATGAAAATCACCAGTACCGAAACCCGCAAGGGCAAATCGGTTACGGGCAACAATGTCGGGCGGTCGAATCGAGTGACCGGCGATGAAACCGGTGCCGGCCGTGAATTGACCGGTACGCAATACATGCAACTCGGCGAGGGCCGGGCGCCGGCGAAAGTCGGCGTCAGTCAGACACTGCGCGGTGGCGCCTTGACCGGCACGCAGGTCGGACGCAGCGAGCGCGTGACCGGCGATGAACCGGGAAGCTGTCGCAACATCACCGGCGATGACTACATCGGCACGGAACAGTACAGCAACTTCTGCGCCGCCACGCCTCAACCCGGGGATCACAAGGTCGGCGTGTCGCAAACGCTGAAGGGCAAAGCGGTCAGCGGCACGCTCACTGGACGTTCCGACAAGGTAACCGGCGACGAACCCGGCACCTGCAAAGCGATCACCGGAACACCCTATGCCGGGGCAGAGCAATATCGCGGCTACTGCGCACCGGAACAAGCGCAACTGGCATCGACGCGCACGCCGGTACGCCACAGCACGCCGGGTTCGGTCATGACCGGTCTGCAACCAGGAATCGGCGGCACAATGACCGGTGCACACAAGGGCGCGTGCGAACCCGTAAGCGGCACTCCGTACGTCGGCGCCGACCAATTCGCAGCCGCTTGTCCGGCCGTACCGGCCGAGCCCGGAAGCCCCGACTTTCCGCAGCCGTTGGGTGAGACGCCCTGGGGCCAGTTTAGTGTCACGGCACCCTCCCAAGCTGCGCAGGCAAGAGCGGAAACCGGGGGCGTCACCGGCTCAACCTATGAGCAAGGGCAGATCACCGGTCCGTTCGGCATGGCCACCGGAAAAGTCACCGGTACAGAAGAAGCGCGCTTTGGCCGTGACGGTCGCGCGGCCCAGCCCGCGATGCCCTTGCAGCCCACAGCCGAAGAAGTCGCCGGTCGCGTCAAATCGCGCATTACCGGCGAAGGCCAGGATGCCGGCCAGAAGATTACCGGTGACGACTGGGCGCGGGGCGATCGAGTGACGGGCACTGAAGGTACTTCGTCGACGCGGCGCAATCCAACCCGTCGCGGTGGTCCGATCAGCGCCATGCCGGCGCAATCGCACGAGGATAAGCGCAACGAAGCGGTGGCCGAACCGATGAGCAAAGTGACCGGCGGCAGCGGCAATACCGATCGCGGTGCGCTGGTGACTTATTCCGGCGGCGCGCGCGGCTGAGTCGGGCGGCATTGAAAATTGAGCGAACCGAGCTAGGAGCATGTTGAACTATCGCAATCAATCCCTGAAAGGTCACTCGCCTCAGGCGACCGCCCCGCGGCGGCGTCCTGGTGCGGTGACGGGCGCGCGTGCCGAATCCCGGCGCGTGAGCGCAGGGATTGTGCGTGGTTCTCATCCGTTGGCGCGGGCCGAGGAAAATGCCCGCTTGTGCGACTACGAACAGCGGGTCAAGTCCTCCTTCGACGCCATTGTGCCTGCCCTCAAGCGCATCTCCGGCTTGCAGCACGAAGAGGATTTCGAGACACGCGCGCAACGTGTTGCCCGCGAGCACCTCGGTTTCAAGTTGCCCAGACACATTCTGGCCGATGCCTGGGTTGAACAGCTCGACATGCGTCGGCTGTTCGCCTGGTGTGTATTCGAAACGTATCGCCGTTTCAGCGATGACTTCTTCACGACGGATCCGCTGGGTTCGCACGACGAAGCTCAATTCGACACGTTTTTGCAGGAATGCGGGTTCCACACTCTAGATATTTCGCCTTGCGCCGACGGTCGGTTGGCCCACGTCGTTCGCTTCGTGCTGCGGTTGCCGTATCGCGCCGTGCGGCGCAAGTCATATGCCGGTGCGCTGTTCGATATCGACGACAGTCTGGAAAAATGGACCGAAACCGAGTTGATGCGGTTCCGCGAGGGTTTGCCCAATACCGCCGACGCACCGACGCGCTATCTCAAAGCGGTGGTGTATCACTACAGCTCCGGCGATCCCAACGAAGGTTGTGCGGCCCACGGTTCCAATACCGTCGCAGCGGCCCATGCCGGACTTGAGCGACTGCGCAGTTTTCAGCAGGCGGTGCAGAACACGCACTGCTGCGGCGCTTCAATCGATTTGCTGTTGATCGGATTGGACACCGATACCGATGCCATCCGTGTTCATGTGGCCGATGTCGATGGCGACATCGATCCAGTGCGCTACATCGACGCGCGCGAACTCTATGACGCGACCCAGCGCTTGTCCGCGCAGCAGGCGCAGCAGTGTATCGAGGCGAAAGTGCGCGAGGTGGCTGCGGAAGTGCCGCAAGGCATGCAACGGTTGATGGCACGGCTGCTGGAAAACAACCTGTCCCAGCTCGATTACGTGCGCAGTTTCCACGGCGAACGCTATCAGGATATCGGACATGCCGAGCGATTCATCGGTGCAGGCAAGGGTTTCGAGGAAATACAGCTTCGCAATCTGACTTATTTCGCCTATCTCGATACCGTCGAGGAGGCGGCGCCCGATCTGGATGTCGGCGTGAAGATTTTTTCGCGCTTGAACATCGCCCATGGTTTGCCCATTCCGATAGTGGTGCGCTTTGACTATCAGGGCCACGTGCCCGGTGCGCGCGATCGCGCGGTCGGGCGTTGTCAGCGTGTGGCGCAAGCTCTGGCTGGGCGCTATGGCGATCTGATCGATCGCGGGTTGTTGCACACGCTCATGCTGGTGCGCGATTACGCCAGCGATGGCCGCATCGAAGTGGTGGGCTGCTCGCTCGACGGCGAGGCAACAGGGGAGGCGCACTGATGAAGATTTGTCAGGTAGAACGGCCGCTGGTAGCGACCAATCGCATCCCAGGCCTGGAGCACCGGCACATGCAGGTGGTACGCGACGGCAGTTCCATGCTGGTAGCGGTAGACGCCGTTGGTTGTATTCCAGGCGATTGGGTGATCTGTGTTGGCAGTTCGGCGGCCCGCGAAGCGGCGGGCAGCAAGGAATATCCCAGCGACTTGACCATCGTCGGAATCATCGACCACTGGCCGCCGGAAGAAGCTCAGGACTGAGGCGCAGCGAATGGACATCCTTCAGGTCGAAGCACCATTGGTGTGCACACGACGAGTGGCTGGATTGAAGCAGACCAGTCTACGCGTCTTGCGGGATGCCAAGGGCGCGCGCCATGTGGCGGTAGACCCGGTCGGCGCGCGCGCGGGTAACTGGGTGTTCACGGTCAGTGGGTCGGCGGCGCGTTATGCCTGCGGTGATTTCGGGGTTTTCACCGATCTCACCATCGCTGGAATCATCGATTTCTGGGAGGCCGAATCGGAAACTCGGCAGGGCCGGGACGGAAAGAGCAACTCGCAGGGTCACGAGCCCCTGGAACAGGAAAGAAACTAAGCAGGAGACACGAATATGGCAGATGAAACTTACGGAATCGCATTGGGCATGATCGAGACGCGCGGACTGGTGCCCGCCATCGAGGCGGCGGACGCCATGACCAAAGCCGCGGAAGTGCGTCTGATCGGTCGTGAATTCGTAGGCGGCGGTTACGTCAGCGTCCTGGTGCGCGGCGAAACCGGTGCCGTGAATGCGGCGGTACGCGCCGGAGCCGACGCCTGTGAACGCGTCGGTGACGGTTTGGTTGCCGCGCACATCATTGCTCGCCCGCACCGCGAGGTCGAGCCGGTACTGGGCAAGAAATAGACGCAGTTTGTTTTTTCAATTCCGACGACGGAGATAAAAAGATGGCAACTGACAAGTACGGTATTGCATTGGGCATGATCGAGACCCGCGGGTTGGTTCCCGCCATTGAAGCGGCGGACGCCATGACCAAGGCTGCTGAGGTGCGTCTCATTGGTCGTGAATTCGTGGGTGGCGGCTATGTCACGGTGTTGGTGCGCGGCGAAACCGGTGCGGTCAACGCGGCCGTGCGTGCCGGTGCCGATGCCTGCGAGCGCGTGGGCGACGGTCTGGTTGCCGCACACATCATTGCCCGTCCGCACCGCGAAGTGGAGCCGGTTCTGCCCACGGGCGGTGAATCGTCCGATACCGCGGCGGCATAAACAACCCGTTAGCAACTCTTTATTACGCAACAGGAGATTCCAGCCATGGCCAACGATACCTACGGTATTGCACTCGGCATGATTGAAACCCGCGGGCTGGTGCCCGCCATTGAAGCGGCGGATGCCATGACCAAGGCCGCCGAGGTGCGTCTGATCGGACGCGAATTCGTCGGCGGTGGTTATGTCACTGTATTGGTGCGTGGCGAAACCGGCGCGGTCAACGCGGCCGTGCGCGCCGGGGCCGACGCCTGCGAGCGCGTCGGCGACGGTCTGGTTGCCGCACACATCATTGCCCGTCCGCATCGCGAAGTAGAACCGGTGCTCGGGGGCGAAGATGCAATCGCCGGAAATCGTCCTGCGCGTAGCTAAGTGAGTTGATGGGTATAGAGCAACAGTACGTTCCGTCGTCATGATGCAGAGACCATCCGATCCGCGTGTACTCGGCTATCTCGGTCGGGCGCTGAGCCTAGAGTTTAGCGCGGTTCAGCAGTACAGCACCCAGGCGCGATTGGCTGCGGCCTGGGGGCTGGCTGAGCCGGCCAAGCGCCTGCGCAATGAGGCCACCGAGGAACTGGGTCACGTGGACCGGATCATCTCTCGCATGCTCGCACTCGGAGTAGCGCCCAATGCGTCGCAACTTCGTCCGGTACAGTTCGGACAGGACCTGCAGACGTTGTTGCGTCACGACCAGGCGCTGGAACACGAACTGGTGCACCTCTATGAGGACGCAACCCGTTTTTGCGCCCGCCAAGGCGACCACGATGGTCGTTTGTTTTTCGAAACGCTCCTTGGGGAGGAACAAGCCCATGGGCGCGAGCTCGCCCGTTGGCTCGAAGAGCTGGAACGACCCGGCGATTCGATCTCGGTGCAACCGCGCGCCACTTTCTAGAGGAGATACGCCGTGAGTAACCAATGGGAGGAACGCAAACGACCACATCGCCTGGAGAGGCGCTACGCGTTTCCTGACTATTCTGCGTTGCGAGATTTTCTCGAACAGGCGGCGGAGCTTTCAGAACGGGAAGGGCTTTACCCGGACATCGGGTTCGGCCGCAATTACGCGAACATCACCATTCACGCCGAAGAAGGCGAGGATGAACTCGGCGATGCCCAGCGCCGTTTTGCCGAACAGCTCGAAGCGCTCTATCCCGACGGGACCGACTGAGAGCGACCGCCGTGGCCGTGATTGCACTGGTGGGCAATAAAGGCGGAGCGGGCAAGACGACGCTCGCCGTAAACCTCGCCTCGGCCTTGGCCAAACGAGGTTCTACCGTGGTGTTCGACGCGGATCCTCAAGGCTCGGTATTGCAATGGCAGCAGATTGCCGGTTCCGACTCGGACCCCAGTGTGGTCGAAATGGCGACGGGTCTCGCGGACCGATTTGCTCGGAGCGCCAGTGGGTTTGATCACGTGGTGATTGATTGTCCGCCGTCGGTGCATGCTCCTCAGACCCACGCGGCGCTCGAAGTGAGTGACGTAGCGTTGATACCCGTGCAGCCCTCGCCCCTCGACCTGTGGGCGACCGTGCATATCGAACAGGCTGTTGAACAAGCGCGCAAGAGCAACCCGGATCTAAGAGCGCTGCTGGTGATAAACCAGCTCGAACCGCGCACCCGGCTTTCCCGGATGATGCGCCAAGCCCTGGCAGAGCTGGAACTGCCGGCCGCTGAAACGGCCCTTTGCCGCCGCGCCGTATATCGCGCCAGCGTGCTGGAAGGAAAAAGTGTGCTGGATATGGGACGCAGCGGCGAAGCCGCTGTCGCCGAGATCCAAAACCTGATCAGTGAGGTAGTCAAGCCATGACCGCGAACGACAAAACCGGCGAAAAGCTGGTCGCTTCGATGCGTAAAACCAAGGCGGCCGCTGCAGACAAAAAGGGCGGCGCCAGCCAGAGCGCGACGTCGTCGTCGTCCAAAAAAAAGACCCAGCCACGGCCAAAGGCCAAATCAGTCGCCCAGCGCGCTGATGGCAACCACAGCCGAGGTCGCGACCCGTATCAGAGCGGGCGCCGCATCTGGCCCGATTGAAGACGCCATCGCACCACGCGGCCGTCGCAGGGGAGTCGAACCATGACCATGGAACAGCTCGTTGTAGTGGTTGCAGCCTTACCGCTGTTCTCCGCTGTGCTGACACAGCTGCTCTACGCGCGCATTGGGCGGCGGGTGGCCCGGTTGAGCGTGATCGCCGCGGCTATGACCTTCGGTCTCGCTGCCGTGGTGCTTGCGGTCGCAGTGGTTCGCGGCGCGTCCGGACAGCTGGCGTTGGCCGGGTCCTGGGGCATCTTCCTGTTCGATCCGCTCAGTTCGCTGATGGCGGTGGTAATCGCCGGCATCAGCTTGATCGTTCACATCTATTCGGTGCGGTACATGGCCGAAGAAGCCGGCTATGGACGCTTCTTCGCGCTGCTGGATCTCATGACCGCGACCCTGCTGGTGATGGTCAGCGCCGGGGACCTGATCACCTTGCTGATCGCTTGGCATCTGATTGGCGTGCTGCTGTATTTTCTTCTGGGCCAGGACACCCGTAGTCACTCCGCCAACCGTTACGCATTTTGGACCCTCATCACCTATCGTTTGGGCGACCTGCCATTGGTGCTGGCGGCCGGTTTGCTGTACCACGCGTACGGGACCTGGTCGCTTTCTGAAATCTTCGCCCTGATCGGTGAGCGCGCGCCGGCGCACACAATGTTCGGTCTCCCATTGATGGAATTGGTCGCCGGGCTGGTGGCACTGGCCGCCTTCGCGCGCTCGGCGCAGTTTCTGCTCCATAACTGGCTGCCCTATACCATGGCTGGCCCGACACCGGTTTCAGCTTTGATGCATGCCGGAA
Organism: uncultured Gammaproteobacteria bacterium; assembly: GCA_963773585.1. GTDB lineage: Bacteria > Pseudomonadota > Gammaproteobacteria > JASBUN01 > JASBUN01 > CAVXJN01. The sequence continues at coordinate 266,915 of CAVZBR010000006.1, read as the reverse complement.
TCGTGAATGCAGGCGGCTTTCTGATCAATCGCTTTGCGCCCGTATTCGTGCATACCGACGGCGTGCTGCCTTGGGTATTCATTGTCGGCCTGGTTACCGCATTGATCGGCTCCACTCTCATGCTGACCCAAAATGACATCAAGAAATCCCTCGGTTACTCCACCATGGGGCAAATGGGCTTCATGATCATGGAGTGCGGGGTCGGGGCTTTTTCTCTGGCCATTTTCCATCTCATCTCTCATGGGTTGTTCAAGGGAACGCTGTTCCTAGGTGCCGGCGGCGTCATCAACGCGGCTCGCAAGGACGACCGGGTACCCAAGGACGAACTCTACAAGTTCGTCATCGAGCGTCGCCCGGCACGGGTGCGTCGCCCCTGGATGTTGATGGCGGCCATTACATTGGCGGTACCGGTGACCATCTTGTTGGCCGCCCATTTGCTGGTGGCGGGCGATCATTTTCAGGAACAAGGCGCTATCGTGCTGTTGTTCTTCGGATGGGTGACCGGCGCGCAGTTGATTTTCGCGACCTATCGCATGCGCAGCCAGAATCTGGGACGACTGGTGACCCTGAGCATATTTTCGTTCGCAGTCGTGGTGCTCGGTTACACCCTGGTGAGTCACGCGTTCGACTTGTTCCTGTATCCCGATGCGGCATTTCGTGAGCAGATCTACGCCGCGGCCAATATCAGTGTGCTGCGCTTCGACGTGCTGGTAGGGGTGCTCACCGGTTTGATTGTCACCGGCTGGGTACTGACCTATTACGCAGAGCAAAACGGCCGCCGCCGGCATGCAATTCCAGGCCGCCTGTGGCTGATGTTCTACACCCTGGTATCGCGGGAGTTTTATCTCATCGATTTGTTCAGCCGTATGGCCCGGGTACTTCTGGCGGCATCCACGCGACTCAACGTTTGGCTGAGGTGGGTGTGAGATGACGACGTTCGGTCCCTGGCTCGCGGGAATATTTCTGCCGTTGTTCCCTTTGAGCATGATTTTCAATTTCCTGTTCAATCGGGTTCGTAACGCAGCGGCGCGGGCGATCCTCTTATTGCTGTGGCCGCAGATCGGTCTGAGCCTGGTATCCGCGAGTTTGCCGCCGACATCGCGATGGTTCCTCGCACTGGCGTTACTGACCTCTGCGCTGTATGCCTTTCGCGCCGTGGGATTGCGGGAAGTGGGGCATTGGATCGGCTACCTCGCCACTTCTGCGTGGGCATTGCTCTGGGTGGTGGTAGTCCTCGATCACACCGACCTGCAGCTGGTTCGTCTGCACGCGCTCGGCTTCAGTTTGCCGTTGGTGCTGCTGGCGCTGCTCGCCGCGCGCCTGGAACGCGGTTTCGGGGCCGCCTATACCGGTCTCTACGGCGGTCTTGCGCAAATGTTGCCGCGCCTGTCCGGTGTGTTGGTCGGCGTGGTCCTTGCGGTCATTGCCGTGCCATTGTTCCCCAGCTTCTTTGCCATGCTCGTGACCGTGTTCGCTGCGACACCGAAGGCGCCCCTGGCGGCGCTAGTCGTGGTGGCGATCTGGGTGCTGTGGAGTTGGGCCGGCGCGCGGCTGCTTCAGGGTCTGGTGGTCGGTCCGGCCAATGGTGGTGACGTTCCGGATTTGAGTCTGGCTTCCACGTGGGTTTTTGCCGCCGTGCTGCTCGCACTGCTCATCGGTGGCGTCTACATCAGCGGAGTCCTGCTATGACGCTGCCGCTCGGTAAAAAACTTCAGATTCGCAGCATGATCTACGTGGCCGGGGAGCCGATACCGTACTTCTGGCCCATGCGCTCGTTCATTCATCACAACCCATTGCACGGGTTGGAACATTTGCCTTTTTCCGAGGCGATCGAAAAAGGCCGGGGCGTGTTTCGCGCCAGAGGATTTCTGCCGCGAGCCGAATATCAGCGTTATCTGACCCAGGGAAAGGTCGACCAGGCGCAATTGGCCGCCAACGTGGACTCGTTTGCAGGCGCACGCGCGGCCGTACCGGGAGTCGAGTTGAACCGTTGGCTGATGGATTTGCTGACCAAGACCGATGGGCCGGTGGCAAAGCCGAACAAACTCGCCCGCGTTTCGGACGTTCGGGCAGCGTTGCGCGGGGGAGCACCCGACACATCTCCGCCCGACGACCAGGTTGTGTTGGACGCGTTGCGATGCGAACTGTTGGGTGCCTGTCCGGTATATGAGGCAGTGGATACGCTCTACGGTACGGAAATCGGCGCGGAACTCGACGAACTGGTCATCAAGAGCTGCCTGGACTTCTTTGATGAGGGCCAGTCGGTATGGGGCATGCCCGGTCGCGAGCGAGGGTTCTTCGACGCGTGGCGCAATGTCGCCAGCCACAACGGACGCTTGTATCTGCGCGGGCTGCACATCAATCGCGTAATCGGCGACGACCCGAGCCCCGAAGGCGTTATCGCCCATGTCATGGAAACTCTCGGAGTGCCCACGGACAAGTGGGTGAGTTACTTCACCTGCGAACTCGCTCGACTCCATGGTTGGGCAGGCTTTATCCGCTGGCGTGCCAACGCGCGGCACTACTACTGGGCGCAGCGTTATCCGGCGGATTTGGTGGATTTCATGGCGGTGCGTCTGACGCTCGCTCTCGCGTTATTGAGTGAACGCGGCCGGAAAGGCATGGCTGCCTCGGCGAGCGAAGTGCTCCGCGCCATCGAGCAACGCCCCCAAGAAATGTATCTTCGTCACGAGCTCTACAGCGGCTCCGTACTACCGCCGCTGGCTGCGCGCGTGGAGCAAACATTGGCTGGCGGCCGTAGGAAGAAAATCGAGCGCCTGTTTGCCGAGTACATTGTTGCGAAACGCGCCCATGAAGCCAAGCAACAAGCGCAGCGATTGACGGAGTTGGCGCGCAAAGCAAACCAGTCCGACGTGCTGCAACAAATTTCCGAAGACGGGCTGGGCAGTTTGTTGGATACCTTGCTCGAATTCGAACAACGCGAGGGGATGCTCTGGCTGAAGTCCATGGAGCAGCACGCGATGGACAGCTTGTTGAAAGGTGTCAGTGTCGATACGGCGACTCAACATGAAAAACGTCCTTTCGCCCAGGCCCTGTTTTGCATCGATACCCGGTCCGAGCGTATCCGTCGACACTTGGAACACGTGGGCGATTACCAAACGTTCGGGATCGCAGGCTTCTTCGGCGTTCCGGTGAGTTTCATAGAACTGGGGAAAGGTAGCGAAGTCAATCTTTGCCCGGTGCTGCTGACGCCGAAGAATCTAGTGTTGGAAATGGCGGTTTCGGAAAGCAAAACTGATGTCGCAGCGATGACCTTTCTCGAAAAAGTGGTCCACGAGCTGAAGGAGTCTGTTCTTACACCTTTCGTAACCGTTGAGGCCATCGGATTGTTGTTCGGCCTGGATATGGTCGGCAAGACGCTCATCCCGCAGCAATACAATGCCTGGCGGCAGCGACTGTATACAAGCAAACCCCAAACCCATCTGTTGTTGGACAAGCTCAGTCGCGAACAAGCGGATTCCATCTTGCGTGCGGTACAAAGGGCCGTGATCGTCAAGGCCGTCGAGCAGGAATTCGGGCTTGAAGCGGAAAGTATCAGCGACGCCTTGGTGCGAGAATTGCGCGAAGCGGCTATGGGAAATCGCAAAGGCGCGCCGGAACTGACGCGTTCCCAATCGCTGGATGCGCGCGCGGAACAGGCTTTCATCGAACGTCTGCGTCGGGTATATCGAATCGATCCATCGTTTGCGCAGATGCAAATGGAGCGCCTCGCGCGCCTGGGTTTCAGTCTCGACGAACAAGTGGGCTTCGTCAGTCAGGCGTTGCGGGCAATCGGACTGACAAACAATTTTTCCCGTTTCGTGCTTCTGGTAGGGCACGGCAGCGTCTCGGAGAATAACCCCTACGAGTCCGCGCTCGATTGCGGCGCCTGTGGGGGCAACCATGGTCTGACGAATGCCCGGGCGTTGGCGCAAATGGCCAATAAGCCGGGGGTGCGTGCGCGGCTTCGTGAACAGCGCGTCGAGATTCCGGACGACACCTGGTTCGTGCCGGCGCTACACAACACGACCACCGACGACTTGCAGTTGTTCGACTTGGACCGCATGCCGCCCTCTCATGTGCTGTATATGGATCGCTTGCGCAAGGGTTTACGGGCCTCGTCCCGTTTATGCACCCAGGAGCGGATGCCTACGCTGCAGATCGATGCGAACGGAAGTGACATGGGACCGAGTGAGGCATTCAAGTATGCGCAGCGCAATGCCATGGATTGGTCTCAGGTGCGACCGGAGTGGGGGTTGGCGGGTAACGCGTATTTCATCATTGGACGCCGCGCATTGACTCGTTCCTCTTCGTTGGAGGGGCGGGCTTTTCTACATTCATACGACTACCGCGTGGATCGAAAGCGCCGGTTGCTGGAAAACATACTTACCGGTCCGCTTGTAGTCGGCCAGTGGATCAATATGGAGCACTATTTTTCCACGGTCGACAATGAGCGCTTCGGCAGCGGCAGCAAGGTCTATCACAACGTAGCCGGCCGCTTCGGCGTCATGAGCGGCAATCTCAGCGATCTGCGCACCGGCCTGCCGGCACAGACCGTGCTCGACAATGGACGTCCCTATCATGAACCGCTGCGACTCATTACGGTGATCGAGGCGCCGTTCGAGCATGCCTGGCGCGCCATTGAAAACGTGGCCGCCGTGAAGACCCTGGTACGCAACAGCTGGATACGGCTGCTGATCATCGACCCCGAGGAGGGTACGGTGAACGTATACGAGGATGGTCAATGGAGCCGGCGCCGTTTTGCTGGTGCGCCCGAACAGGCATTGATTGAGGAGATTAGCGCGTCATGAAGAATCTGAATTTCAGTCCGATGAAAAAGCTTGAGATCATTCTCGCCGGCGAGCATCAGGGATTCGCCACCGACATTCTGGATCGTGCCGGCGTCAAGGGTTACACGATCATCAACAATTTGTCGGGCAAAGGCAGCCACGGGTTCCGCGAAGGCCACCTCATGTTCAATGAGGACGATGTCCTGATTATGATTATCGCCGCCGCGCCGGAAGACCTGGTCAATCCGATATTGGAAGGACTTGCGCCGTTCTTTAACGAACACTCCGGGGTCGTATTCATTTCCGATATTCAAATCACCCGATTGGTGAAATTCCGGGACTGATTTGCCTCGCACAATCTCGGCCGCGTGCGCGGCCGAGTTAGTCAAGCACAAGCAACCAAGAGTGCGCCGAAATGCGGGCGTAGCAGTTTATTAGATGATAGAGCTTCGAACATACGTTTATATCGACTCGTTGCAGCCGCAGCTCGCCGAGTACATGGCCACGGTTTCGCAGGGCTTTCTGCCCGTGCCTGGTGACTCCTGCCTGTGGGTGGAAGTGTCTCCGGGCATGGCGATTCATCGCCTGACAGACATCGCGTTGAAGGCGACGCGGGTCCATCTGGCGCAGCAGGTGGTGGAGCGGGCGTATGGTTCGATGGTGATTCACCACCGGGACCAGAGTGACGTGCAGGAAGCCGGTGCGGTAATACTCCAGCGCCTGGGCGCCCAGGTGCGCGACCGCCAGCCATGCCAGATTGCCTGGCAGGAAGTCATTCGCGGTATGACGCCCGATCACACGGTGTTGATCAACCGCCAGAACCGTCGCGGGTCGATGATTCTACCCGAACAGAGCATGTTCATTCTGGAAACCGAGCCCGCCGGCTACATTGTCTACGCCGCCAACCAAGCAGAAAAGGCCGCCAACATCACGCTCATCGATGTGCGTGCGGTGGGTGCTTATGGGCGCCTCACGCTGTCTGGACGGGAAGCGGATGTGGACGAGGCGGCGGCTGCGGCGATCGCGGCCGTTAAGAATCCATCGGGGACGTGAGCTCATGCATCGTCAGGAACTTCTTGCTTTGCTGGATCGCCACCGCAGCCGGTTCATGGAGGAGTCCGCCTATATCGTCCGGGCGCGGACCTTCGTTGAGTCGCATCCGGATTGCTTTCACTGTGATCTTTGGCCGGGACATGTCACGGGCTCAGCTTGGGTGGTGAACCCGGATCGTTCGCACGTACTCCTGATGCATCATCGCAAGCACGATCAATGGTTCCAACCGGGAGGGCATGCCGACGGTGAAGCCGATATCATAGCCGTGGCACTGCGCGAAACAGCCGAAGAGAGCGGCATCGACCCGGAACACATCCGCCTGGTCGATGGTCGCGTGTTCGATCTGGATATACACCGTATTCCGGCCAGTCACCGCGGCCCGGAGCACGAACACATCGACGTTCGCTTCCTGGTGGAAATCGATGACCGGCTTGCGGTTCCAGGCAACGACGAATCCCACGACGTGAGATGGGTGCCGCTCGGCCAAGTGTCGCGATTCAATAACAATCGCTCGACCTTTCGCATGGTGGAAAAAACCCGGCGGTTGCGGCCGCGCGCGAATTAGGCCGAAGCGTCTTGGTTCATTTGCTTGGACATCAAAAACTCTTTGAATGCTTTTGCAGCCGGCGCCAGGATCTTGTTCTCGGGATAGGCCAGATACCAATTTCGTTCCAGCGGCAAACCTTTGACGTCCAGGATGACGAGATTGCCGCGCTCGATCTCCCCGTTCACGGTGATCTTGGCGACGATCGAGATACCCAGTTTACCGGCGACCGTCTGTTTGATGGCTTCGTTGCTGCCCAGTTCCATGCGCACGCGGGGCGCCGTGCCATGACGTTGAAAAAAGGCCTCGCACCCCAGCCGGGTACCGGAGCCGAGCTCACGGGCGATGAACGGTTCCTGGGCCAAGCGCTTGGGTGAGATGTTTTTCTTTGCCGCCAGGGGATGTTCCGGATGGGCGATGGCGACCAAGGGATTCGGCGCGAAGGGAATGGACACCACGCCCAGGTTCTCGGGAGGTTGGCCGAGGATATACAAGTCGTCTTGGTTGTGGGCGAGGCGGTCGAGAATCGCTTTGCGGTTACCCACAAAAAGCGAAACCTCGATCCCGGTATGCTTCGCACTCAATTCGCCCAGCAGCTGCGGCACAAAGTATTTCGCCGTCGTGAGGATGGAAACGGCGAGCGTGCCCTTCTCCAGCCCCTGGATCGCAGCCAATTCCTGACCGAGCCGCTCCATGCGCGCCGCAACGTCGCGGCAGGCTGAGGCGACGACCTCGCCCGCGGCGGTGAGGTAGAGTTTCTTCCCAACCTGTTCGATCAACGGCTGGCCCGCGGCCTCGGCCAATTGTTTCACCTGGATGGAAACAGCCGGCGGCGTCAAGTGCAGCGCCTCCGCAGTGCGGGTGATGCTCATGTGCTGCACGAGCACGTCAAAAATTCTGAGCTGATGAAGGGTTGCGCTGCGAACGGACATTATATTAGAGAGCCGCGTATTAAATGATAATCGTTGTTAAAGCATTCGTAAACGAACAGTTTAAAAACTTAAACTGTAATTTATCAGAAGCTCGCCCTAGACTCAACATCATCACGAGCGGAGTCGGGAACTCCGACTCATCGACTCTTTGATTCAACCTGAATGCTGACCGCCAAGGTCTGCGATCGCCGCAGGTGGCCACACGGGCTCCGGATGCGGCGATACGGCCGCGTCCGGGGGGAGTTCGCAATGCCGCTGGTAAACATGAAAGATATGGTCGATCACGCCTACGCGCACAATTATGCTGTAGGGGCTTTCGAATTGGCCAATTTGGAAGTATTACAGGGGATTGTCGCCGCGGCGGAGCGCTGCCGGGCGCCGGTGATCTTGAGCCTGGACGATACGCGTTCCGATGCTTTTGATTTCGATCTGTTGATGTCGGCGGTCGAGCGCGCCGCCCAGCGTGCCTCGGTGCCTGTGGCAATCCACTTTCACCATGCCCGCGAAGTTCAGTCCGCAGCACGCGCTATCAATGGCGGCTGCAACGGGGTGATGATCGATGCCTCCGAGCGGGGCTTGGGCGAAAATATCGACATCACGCGCGAGGCGGTCGCGATGGCCAAGCATTGCGGCGTGCCCGTGGAAGGATCTCTCGGGGTAGTGCCGGCAGCCGGGAGCGACGATGTGCAGCGCGGTTCGAGCGTCCCGGCGTGCACCGGGGTGGCGGAGGCGCGCGGTTACGTGGACAGGACCGGAGTGGATTTCCTTGCTGTGGCGGTGGGTACCGTGCGCGGGCGCACCAAGGCGAAGCCCAAGCTGAATTGGCAACGCCTGAAACAGATCAACGAGGCGCTGCGGATTCCATTGACGATTTACGGAGGCACGGGCCTCAATGATAGCCAGTATCAGCGGTTGATCGCGAATGGCGTCGCCAAGATCGGCTATTACACAGGGCTCGCCGATGCCGCCGTTGAGCAGTTGCGTGCCTGCGTCAAGGGCAACGCCAAGGACCACTACATTACTGCCATGCGCGCGGTACAGGATGCCGTGGATCGTGACACCGAGCGTTGCCTGCGGTTATGGGGAGCGGCCGGGCGGGCCGCGGAAGTTCTGGCGCAATGCAGACGCTGGACCCCCGTGGAGCAGGTCGTACGCCATGACGTAGGCGGCGGTCTGGATGACTCGGCGATCGAGGAAGTGCTCGCCGAGGGACGGCGGGTGCTCGGCGCGATACCCGGTGTACGCCAGGTTTGTTCTGGAACGGTGGTGCGCGAAGAGGGCGCCTGTCAATGCAGCTGGATGGTGAGCTTTTGCCATTCTGCAGTCGTCGACAGCTACTCTGAACACCCGGTGTTTGTGGAGTTCACGAAGCAACGTCTGAGGCAACTGCAACGCGGCCGCGCCGATGCAGGCGTCGCATCCTGGGTCGCAAGTGGTGTATACGCACCGGAAAGCCGTAATCTGCGCGCATCCCAGGCAGCGCGCAGCAGCAACTGAAAAGGGCGAGCCCAGCTCCGCCGCTCGATAACCTCATCTGCGGACTTCCATTGCGCCAATGGAAGCCGCAGTCCTGGTGCTAGGCGTTTTCCAGCGCATTTCGAAGAAACCCCACGCATTCGGACAACGTCGTTTCGTCGCCAATCGAACCGCCTTTGGTGACCATGCGAAGCCCGTGCAGAAGGCCGCCGATCAATTCCACGTAGGCGGTCAGGGGGACGACGTCGCCCAGGATCTTGATGGCCTCTGCTTTGGAAGTTTTGAACAGAGACGCGGTCAGGTCGCCCCCGCTGCTATAGCATCCGCCGATTCGGCCCTGGCTTTCACGAATCGTATCGAACGTCGCTTTGGCAAGGCCGTCGCTGATGCGCTTGGCCAGTTGCTGGGGCGAACTCCGGCGTTCGCTCGCCAGGCGCTCCAAATCGATGGAGCGATGATCGGTCTGATGGGTGGTGAGCACAATTGTGGATGGAGCGCTCTGCAATTGCTGCAAGCATCCGCGCACCGCCGCTTGTATCGCGTTTTGCGCGTCATCTGCAGTGCCCAGCAATGCATGCGCATCCAAACGCACCGGCTCGATGTTCGCCTGTGCAAGCAGATGCGCCACCTGACGCAGGGATAGCGACGTGACGCTGCCGACCGACACCAGAATCGTGTTTCCGCGGGACGGCTTATGCTGTTCGCGATACAACCGCAGATAGGTTGCCGTGAGGGGGCCCGGGTCTACGGGCACACAAGGTCTGGTGAGCAGGGTCATGGCGCGGGCGATGGTGACCAGATGCTCATCGGTGCTGGCGTCGATCACCACGGCGCGGCATCCTGACGCTGCCAGTTGTTCGAGTTCCTGTGCGAGCGCGTCTGGACCTTGCGTTACCGCGAGGGCCCCGATTTCGGCGATCGTGCCATCGAATTGCGCGCCGAGGATGTCAGCGATCCGCGAATGGCGCACAGGAGACAGAGGATCGTTTGCGGCGATCGGGTGTTGATGTACAGGCGTGCCATCCACCTGCAGATGCCCTTCGATAACATGCCGCTTCAGCGCTGGAAATGCGGGAACCACCAGCGCCAATGCGTCCGGTCCCAAGACGCGCAATATCCCCGTGGTTTCCGCACCGATATTTCCCCGCAGCAGGTTATCCACGCGGTTACAGAACAGACGTGTGCCTTGGGCGATCCCTCTCTCTACGACCTGTTGCACGCGCCGCGCAGCTTCGCCCGCTGGCACATAGCGGCTGTCGGTATCGACGCACAACACATCGCACGCGCCCGGAAACGTCGGCGATTCATGGGTAACTACGACGGTCGAGAGTCCTTGTTTGGTGAGCAGCACGCCGACATTGTTCGCGCCCGTCAGATCATCGGCGATGACGATGCGTTTCATGGCCGGACCCTTATGTCACGCACAAGGCTTCGAGATCGGTCAAGTGTATGCGGGCTGACGCGCCGTTACCGAGCTCAGCCACAACGAGATCGGCGCCGGTGAAATCTTCATCCCCGGTATACGACGAAGTCGTCACCACGCAGTGCATACCTGCACCCAAGGCGGCCCGTAAGCCGTTGTGACTGTCTTCAATCACGACGCAGCGGGCAGGGTTCAAGTCGAGCCGTTCGGCGGCAAGGTTGTAGATCGCCGGGTCCGGCTTCTTGGCGGCGACGATATCGCCTGCGAATACGCTGATGCGTGCGGCTCTTTCCGCCCCCAGCATCACATCGATCACCGCCTGGACTGCGCGTTCGTTGGACGTCGAACAAACGGCGAGCGCGATGTCCTGCTTGATCGCCTCATCGACCAGCCGCGCGACACCTGAGCGCAGCGGCAGTCGTCCCGTTCGAATGAGCTCCATGAACAGATCCGTTTTCAAACGATGCAGGTCTGAGATCAACAGATCTCGCTCGCCTTCCGGTACGGGCCAGCCGGTTTCCTCGAAGTCGCGCCGCATACGTTCCTTGCCGCCGGCGGTCGTCAGCAGTTGGCCATAACGCTCGATCGACCATTCTCGGCCGACGCCCTTGGCGGCGAACGCCTGGTTGAAGGCAACGCGGTGGCCGTCCCGTTCGGTATCGACCAGGACACCATCGCAGTCGAAGATCAATGCCTGCATCGGAACGATCTCGGCACGCTGCGATCAGTTATATGCGCCGCGCGCATCGGCTGCTTTGCCGGCAGAGCCGAAGATTCGAATCATGTTCTTCACGTCGGCTTTCAGCGCATCGTACTGAGCATTGATGAACTTGATGGGCTCGCTCTCCTTTGGATTTTTTTCGCGCAGACCGATGAACGCCTCGATGTACTGTCGTTTGTGCATGGCGGAGATGTTGACCTTGGAGCAGCCCGAGTCGATGCAACGATGAAACTGCTCGTCGCTCAGTCCGGTTCCGCCGTGCAACGCGATCGGAATATCAATGTTTTCGTTGATGGTCGCGAGCCGCTCGTAAGCGATCTTGGGTTTTCCTTCGTAGAAGCCGTGAGCTGTGCCGATGGCCGGCGCGAACACGGCCAGTTCCGGCAGCTCGCGGCAAAAACGGATGCACTCATCCACGTCGGCGAGAATCGCCTCGTCCTGGGCCACGAACTTATCGTCTTCGGTGCCGCCGATGGCGCCGATTTCGGCCTCCAGGCCGACGCCCGCGGCAGTGGCCAAATCGTAGGCCACCCGCGTCTGTGCCAGGTTTTCCTCGAAAGGCAGGTCGGAGCCATCGAACATCACCGATGTCCAACCGGCGTCGATGCAACCCTTGATGACCTCGATGTCTTTGCAATGATCCAGGTGCAAGGCGACCGGGATTTCGACATCGTTCGCCAAGCCCCGTACCCAGTCGGCGATCGGCTTGTGTCCCCACAAGCGGATGGTTTTCACAGACACCTGGATGATCAGCGGGGCGTCCAGTTCATGGGCTCCATCCACGATCGAGCGCACGCTGTTGTAGTCGATCATGTTGAAAGCGGCGATACCGTATTTGTTGCGCTTGGCACGCTGCAGCATCGGCTTCATGGTCACCATCGACATGGTGGCACCTCCTCGTGGGCGTTGTTGAAAGGGCGGTTCCTGGCGTTCGACGTCGATTTGCTCTGCCTGCCGGATGGCGTACGGTTACCCGGCGTGTGGTATAGTGGCTTAGCCACATAAATACCGCCGACCATCGTCGAAGTCAAGGGCGCTGGCGATATACTCGTGGCCAAGTCGGCGGCGGCTAGGCTGGCTGAGCCGCCGCCCGTCGGGATCGATTTTTCGGTCGGCACTGGAATCAGGGAAAATGATCAATAAAGATCCGATCTATCAGCAGGTTAATAGCGAGTTGCGGGCGCTTCTTGCGAGCGACGAATACCACGTTGGCGACCAATTCCTCACCGAAAGAATGATTTGCGAGCGTTATGAGGTCAGTCGAGCAACCGCTAACAAGGCGCTGTCGAATCTGGTCGCAGAAGGCATCCTGCGGTTCAGGAAAGGCGTGGGGACCTTTGTTGCGGAAAAGCCCAACCGCGGCGAATTTTCTTCCTTGACCAGTTTCACGAACAACGCCCAAAAAGCGGGGTTGCGGCCTTCAACCGAGGTGCTGCGCTTCGAACGAGTGCGCGCCGGCGACACGAATTCGATGGTCGCCCGTCAGCTTCAGGTGCAAGCCGGCGAGCAACTCTATCGGATCGAACGACTGCGCAAGGCCAACGATGTGCCAATGATCCTAGAGGATCGCTACGTGGTAGCACGGTACTGCCCCGACCTCTTGGAACATGCTTTGAACGGTTCTTTGTATGCAATCTTCGAACAAGCCTACGGTTTGAAGGTCCTTCGTACAGACGAGACGATTCAGGCCGTGATTCTAAACGACTATCAAGCCGCTCTTCTTGGGGTCGATTCCGGTGGCGCAGGCTTGCTTGTATCCGCGGTGGGATATCTGGACGACGACCAACCCCTTTGGTGGGAAACGACGGTACATAAGCCCGACGGTTTCGAATTCCGATGTCAGGTGCATCCGAGGCGTAAACACCAGAGGCTGGAAGGTCGGGTCGTGCTCAACGAAGCGGAGTGAGGCCGAAAAGCACGGCCGCGCGGAATCCGCGCCTGTTGATGCCAGCGCAACGTTCATTGTTCGTATCGCACCGCCGTAAATCGGGACGTCAATGCGCATTATTAAAGACATTCCAACCAACTTGATATTCGGCTTTCTCGGTGTGGGGAAGACCACCGCAGTACTCGATTGGATTCGGCAGAAGCCTGCCGATCAATCGTGGTCTGTATTGGTAAATGAATTCGGCGAAGTCGGCATCGACGGCGCGATATACCAGAGCCAGGGAATTGCGGTGAAAGAAATTCCCGGCGGCTGCATGTGTTGCGCCCAAGGTGTGCCGCTGCAAGTAGCCGTTAATCGTCTTCTGCGGGAAACACTTCCGGACCGACTGTTGATCGAGACCAGCGGCATCGGCCATCCGTCCGGCGTACTCAATACGCTGCAAGGCGAGGGCTTCCGCGGCGTGCTCGATCTGAAAGCGATCATTGCATTGGTCGATCCGGAGCAGTTGCTCAACGCCGCCTGCGTCACCAATGATCTGTTTCTCCAGCAACTCGCGCTCGCCGACGTTCTGGTGGCGAATAAGGTCGATTTGGCTTCCGCGCCGGCCTTGTCGGCCTTTCAAGCGTTGTCGGACCGGTTCACTACTCCGAAAGCCATGGTGGCATCGGCCACGCGCGGCAAGATGCAATTGCCATGGCTCGATTACGATCACAGCGATCGACAGGACGACTTTGCCGCCGCTGCGTCAGCGGCACAATCCGGGCGCTGGCAATCTATGAACTGGCGCTTCCCCGCCACGACGACTTTCGATTTGGATGCGCTGCAGCGCTGGATTCAGACGCTTTCGGTGGTACGCCTCAAAGGTATCGTCAACACAAAGAGCGGCAGCTACGTACTGAATTATGCGGCGGGCACACTTGCGGTGCAGCCGGCTGGGCAGGACTTGGAGACCCGACTGCAGATCATCGAACAACAAGGCGCAGATCGACGGGCGGCGGACCTGTTTGCAAGCGAAATCGAAAAGAACCTCAATGCCTGCATCGATTCCGATAATAAGAGCAACTAACTTCATCTGGCCGACGACTCGGTACGAAGGGTTTCGATTTCGTGTTTCGGGCGGCACGTTGCATTACGAAGACTCTTCTACACCTCACGCATGGTGAGTGATTCTTGCTTTCGAGTGGTGCAAAGCGGCGGCAGTCGTAAATTGCGCGACGCCCGGGGGCGACGGTCAACATGAGAGAAGGGTGCGCGGCACGAAGTGCAGCGTTGGAGTCGGGCGATATCGCGCCAAAATCCAATTCGGTGGTGCTATACGCGCAGCGTTATGGGGCATCTGGCCCCTTGCTGTCTGAGAGATCGCCGTGACGGCGGCTCACAACTGGCATGCGAGGTGCATATATGAGCGTCGACCATCGAGTCAGAAACTGAAAGGAGACAGACTATGAAACGGAATGTATTGATCGCTGCAATCGCCGCAGCCGCCATGTCCACCAGCGCGTTCGCCGCCGAGTTGGGTGCCGATACCAACGCGCACGTCGGGACCTCCGCGAACGCAACTGCCGGAACCCAAGGCTTCAATCAGTTGGACACCAATCGTGATGGCAAACTGAGCCGCAGCGAGGCGCAAGCCAACGGCCGGCTGTCCGGGCAATGGAGTCGGATGGACGCTGACGGCAACGGCAAGGTGGATCAATCTGAGTTCTCTGCATTCGAAAGCAAGGCGCCTAACGCCGCTGCACCCGCCGGCCAGCCGAATGGCATCGGCCGCCCGGGCGCGAGTGGCACCATGCCGGAACCGGGTGCAGCGCCTGGCGCCGGCATGAATTCTACCCCGCCTGGCATCAGCACGAATCCAGGGGCCAGTGGAGCGGCACCCGGCCACATGTAAGAGCGCAGTAAAGTGGACGCTCCGCGGAACTACCGTTCCCGGAGCAGTCTACCCCGTTTCGCTGACAAGGACGTCGGCAGAGCGCGGGCGGACACCGATGGCTTTTTACGACACTCCGAGATGATTTCCGCTCTCCCGACACCCCTCTAACGCCGGATCGAACCACATTGATCACGGTACCGGTTTCGCCGGGTCGACTTTCACCTTTATATAAAGATCCAGCCGAGCGCAATCGCCCGCGTGTTGGTCGCCGTCAGTCACGATCATCGCAGGGTGGCGTCGACTGCGACGGCGCTCGAGCTCTCAGCAGCTTCGGCCGCGACCCGGCATCACGACCGTAGTCGTCGGTCCAGGTTCCGCCACAGATGTCGCCATATGCTGTCGTTGCTCTTGCGTGACACCGGCAGCAACCGTGTGATCAGTCACTTAGTTGTAACAAGGCTCAATAGGCGTTGCTGATGGGCGACGAACTGAGCCTGCGCCGATTTGCGCCTGTTCTCTAAGCCACTCTATGGGCGCGAAAAAACCGCGATGGCACGGTGATTGCTGAAGGCGAAGGCAGCCGATTTGCGGCGCTTATACGAATGACCAACAAATCCTACGGACCAGCGAGTCCGGTAATGGATCGGGGTTGGTGCTAACACGCAACGAACTGTTGCCGAAACACGCATTGTCGATTCCCGGCGCGGACCGTGGGTCCGGGCGGCAGGGTGTTGTTGGCGCGAGAAAGGAACGCAGTCCTCTGATGGCAAGTACGGGACAACAACGGATGTTACCACCGGGCGTGAGATCCGCAGGTTATCTGCCGGCCGGTGTCGCGCCGATGGCCGCTGGGCGCCTCGATACCGGCAGTCTGCACGACGTGCCTTGGGTTGCGCTCGTTCAACGGCTACTGAGTCCAGCGGTTATCGCCTCAACGTTGCTGTTCTGTGCATTGGCGTTCGAACACTATCTCTCCATCCTGAATTTATCGCTAGCAGGGTTTACGTTCGTCCTCAGCCTTTATGTTGTCACTGAGTTTCCGTTGACCAAGGTCCAGTCGGGTCTGCTGGTGTCCTATCCGAAACGCCGTTTGCTTTTCCAGTGGCTCAAATTGATGGGGATCGTGCTGTTCATCGGATTTGCCACCAAAACGTCGACGCTGTACTCCAGGAAGGTATTGCTGACCTGGTTTGTGATCACTCCGTTCGCGCTTCTTCTGATACAGGAGCTGGTCGGCGGTTTGCTGCGGAAAGCAGTGAGTGCGGCTCGTTCGGAGCGTGCCAAGGTGATTGTCGGTGCAAACCGGATCGCGTACGAGTTGGCCCGTCGTATTGAATCCGATCCGTTGCGCGGCCCGGTAGTGGGATTTTTCGATGACCGGGAGCACTGCCGTATCGCGGACGTTTTTTCCAACAAGCTTCTTGGAAGGCTTGAGGATCTACCGGCGTTCGTGCGCTCGAGAAACGTGGACTCCATTTATATCGCGCTACCGACCCTGGCCCAAAGCCGGGTGATGCAGCTAATGGCCGACTTGGAGGACACCACGGCCTCGGTGTACTTCGTGCCCGACCTCAACGCCTTCCAGCCTATCCAGAACTACATCGACGATATTGACGGTATACCGGCGATCGCGATCCGGGAAACGCCTTTCCGCGGTATCAATTCGCTGATCAAGCGGGTCAGCGATCTTTTGTTTTCGAGCGCCGTGATTGCCACGATCTGGCCGCTGCTGTTGCTGCTCGCCGCAGCCGTAAAACTGAGCTCACCGGGCCCCGTATTGTTTCGACAGCGTCGGTACGGGATCGACGGTCACGAGATCGTCGTATACAAATTTCGCACCATGACCGTTTGCGAGGACGGCGACCGGATCGAGCAAGCGCATCGTCACGATACCCGCGTCACCCGTATCGGGCGCTTCATGAGGGCCACTTCGTTGGACGAGCTTCCACAGTTCTTCAACGTATTGCAAGGCGGTATGAGCGTCGTCGGCCCCAGGCCGCACGCAATTGCACACAACGAGTTATACCGCCGACTCATCCCCGGATACATGCTGCGTCACAAGGTCAAGCCCGGAATCACCGGTTGGGCGCAGGTCAACGGGTTGAGGGGCGAAACCGATGACGTGGACAAGATGAAGGCGCGGGTCCACTACGACCTGGATTACCTGCGCAATTGGTCATTATGGATGGACACGTGGATTGTGATCAGAACCGTGATAGGCGGCTTTTTCGGGCGTAGCGCCTATTGATCGCAATGGCTGCACGTGCATAGAACCAGAAACACGGAGAGGGAATTCTAAATCATGTTTAAAAAACTCATCATCATGCTCTTGTTCTCGTTCGCCGCGGCCTCGATGGCCGGAGCGGTATCTACGCTCGGTCCCGGAGATACGGTGAAGATCAATGTTTACAACCATCCAGATCTCGCGACCGAGGCCCAGATATCGGAAAAAGGCACGATCAATTTCCCGTTGATCGGAGAAGTGAAAGTTCAGGGCCTGACCAAATCCCAAGCCGAAGACCGCATCGCGCACGCGCTCGACCGCGGTAAATACATTCCCAATCCGGAGGTCAACATCCTCGTGACCGAGCAACGCAGTCAACAGGTTGCCGTGTTGGGGGAGGTCAAGAAGCCTGGAAAATACGCGATCGTCGGTAGCGGAAGTCTCACCGATATGCTCGCCGAGGCCGGCGGTGTGACCGAGAAAGGCGGCGACCAGGTAATGCTGCTGCGACGACAGACCGTCCGGCGAATTGAAGCGCTACCGCGTCAATCTCGACAACCTGTTCAGCTCCGCTGGACAACCCAAAGACCCGCAGCTTGCTCCGAACGACATCTTGTACGTGCCCGCTGCCCCGGTTTTCTACATCTACGGCGAAGTACGCAAGCCAGGTGCATATCCGTTGGAGCCCGGACTTACGGTCCAGCAGGCGCTCTCGGTCGGCGGCGGATTGACTGTGCGCGGGACGGAACGCGGCCTGCGGATCAATCGCGCAAACGATCACGGCAAAGTGCAGACACTGAGCGCCGATCTTACCAGCGCGGTCAAGGCAGGTGACGTGGTGTACGTAAAAGAAAGCATCTTCTGATTCGACTTGAAAATAAAAGTGGCGTTGTCGAAATGAGCTTCCAACAATTAATGGCAATCCTGCGCGCAAGACGGCGAATCATAGCGATCGCGGTTTTGTTGGGATTCGCAGCTGCGGTCGTCGTCACCGCGTTGCTTCCGCAACAATACAAAGCGGATGCGAGCCTGATGGTCGGTTATCGACAAGCGGCGACCGCTCCCGACGCCGGTGTGCCGGCGCCATTGTACGGAGGCTACGTCGCTACGCAGATGGACTTGGTAACCAGCCAGGCGGTCGCCGTCAAAGCTGTTCGGGATCTACACCTGCTGGACCGGGGTGAACGGCGAAACCGGTTCGACGCGGCGCTAGCCGGCCCAGGCGCGCCGCTGCATACGCTGTTCGCGGGAATACGCAACATATTCTCCCCTCCCGATGAGCATGCCGATCCTGCCGCGCGTGAGGTTCAGGAACAAATCTGGGGCGATCGCCTGCGGCGTCATGTTCATACGAGTAACGGCAGTAATAGCAGCATCATCAATATCAGTTTCACCTCGGCCGATCCTCAGGTGTCCGAGCAAGTGGTAAATGCCTTCGCGAAGGCATACCTCAATACATCGGTGGCGTTGAGTGTGGATCCGGCCAAGGAGAACGCGGTCTGGTTTGACGACCAGGTCCGGTCGTTGGGCAAAAACCTCGAACAGGCGCAGGCAGAGTTGTCCGATTACCAGCGCGAACAGGGCATCGTGGCCACCGACGAGCGACTGGATACGGAACAGGCGAAGTTGATGGATTTGTCCTCGCAGCTCACGCAGGTCCAGGGCGAGGCCTACGACCTTAAATCGAAGAAGCAGCAGGCCGCGCGGTTCGCGGCCAGTGACGGCGGTGCCGGTCTGATACCGGGCATGCTGTCGAACCCGATGGTGTTGCATCTCAAACAGCAGATCGCCGAGCAGCAGTCAAAGCTCAACGAGCTGTCCGGTCAGGTCGGGCCAAACTATCCGGCCTACAAGCAAGCCGTCGCGGAACTCGCGAGCCTCAAGCAACGCCTGGCGCATGAAATCAACACGGTATCCCGCAGCGCCAGTGCCAACGTCGCCGCGGTCGAACAACGCGAAAATTCGCTGCAGAAAGCCGTGGCCGCGCAAAAGCGCAAGCTGCTTGATCTGCGCGCCAAACGTGATCATGTGCAGGTACTCAAGGCTAGGGTGGAAAACGCACAGCACGTTTATGACAACGCGCTTCAGAAAGTCTCGGCGGTGCGCATGGAAAGCCATAGCACGCAAAGTAACGTCTCGCTGGTGAATCCAGCGGTTGCACCGGCGAGCCCTTCTGGACCAAGCGCGACCCGTAACGTGGCGCTTGGATTGATACTCGGTCTGGCGGTGGGAATCGGCATTGCACTATGGCGAGAAGTAAGCGAGCGCACCGTGCGTAGCGCGGACGATGTGCGCAGCGGCCTGGGTGTGCCGGTGCTTGCTGTAATCGGCAGCGGATCGCGGCGACGCACGCGCGGTCGCCAAGCCCGGCTTGCCGGCGAAACTTCTATGATGGCAACACGTTAAACGGAGCGGCGCACGTGACACGCATGTACAGGGACGACACCGACGAGTCGAGCATTGTACGCATGATCGGCGATCGCGAGTTGGGGGACGGTCTTCTTCGGGACTCGATTCCGGCCCCGAACCTGATCGCTGATCGCAACATCGGGCAGATCTTGATCGATGCGGGAAAACTTCGATCGCAAGACGTGGAGAAAGTGTTTTCACTGCATCGAAAGCGAAAGATCCGTTTCGGCGAAGCTGCAGTGCGTTTGAAACTCATCACCCATGACGATGTTCGATACGCGTTGGCGGTGCAGTTCGACTATCCGACGTTTCCCCGCGGTGGTCGAGGTCGTGTCGACCAGTTGGTGGTGGCCAGCGATCCGGATTCGGAAACGGCCGAATCAGTGCGTGAGCTGCGTTCCGAACTGTTGAATCGATGGTTGGATCACGATCACGACACTCTCGCGCTGGTGAGCGCCAGCCCCGGAGTCGGCAAAAGCTTTCTCTCCGCGAATCTGGCTGCGGCCTTTGCTCAACTGGGTGAGCGGACCCTGTTGATCGACGCGGATCTCCGAAGCCCCTCGCAGCAGGAATATTTTCAGCTTGATAACGGCGCTGGGTTGTCCACGGTCCTCGCAGGACGGCATTGGACCGAGACCATACAGCCGATCGCGCACTTCGGCAATCTAGGCGTAATGCCTGCCGGACCGGTTCCGCCGAACCCTCTGGAGCTGCTGGGGCGGACCGAGTTCCGCGTGTTGCTGGACGAAGTGCGGCGGGACTACGACGTCGTGCTGTTGGATACCCCGACTGCCGGGCGGCGTGCTGACGCACGTATGATCTCCGCGCGCTGTGGAAACGCGCTGGTGGTGGTAAAGACACATCAAGACCGGCTGCATGAACTGGATCAGTTCTGCGGCGCGGTGCGTGAATATGGCGCCCAGGTCGTGGGTGCGGTGATGAATCTGTAGGCAAACTTCTCTTCGGGACGATCTGCGCGGCAAGGAGCGGCGACTAATGAAAAAGGCACTGATAACCGGCATTACCGGTCAGGACGGCGCGTACCTCGCCGAACTGCTGCTGCAAAAGGGTTACGAGGTTCACGGGATCAAGCGAAGAGCGTCGCTCTTCAATACCGACCGCATCGATCACTTGTATCAGGATCCGTCCGTCAAACAGCGCCGGTTCATTCTACATTACGGCGATCTGACCGATACCAGCAGCTTGGTTCGTGTCGTACAGCAGGTGCAGCCGGATGAGATCTATAACCTGGCGGCGCAGAGTCATGTGGCGGTTTCGTTCGAGGAACCGGAGTACACGGCGAATTCAGATGCGCTCGGCACTTTGCGGCTGTTGGAAGCAATGCGGATCCTCGGCCTCGAAAAGACCACCAAGTTCTACCAGGCGTCGACCTCTGAACTGTTCGGAAAAGTCATGGAGACTCCGCAACGGGAGACCACGCCATTCTACCCTCGCAGTCCTTATGCGGCGGCCAAACTCTATGCTTACTGGATCACGGTGAACTACCGCGAGGCATACGGAATGTATGCGTGTAACGGTATTTTATTCAATCACGAGTCACCGGTGCGCGGCGAAACGTTCGTGACCCGTAAAATCACGCGCGCTATAGCGCGAATCGTACTGGGCCTGCAGGATTGCCTCTATCTCGGGAACATGGATGCGAAGCGGGACTGGGGGCACGCCAAAGACTACGTCGAGATGCAGTGGCTGATGCTACAGCAGGATACGCCGGACGATTTCGTAATCGCCACCGGACATCAATACAGCGTCCGGGACTTTGTGGACAAGGCGGCGGCAAGTCTCGGTGTCATGTTGGAATGGCGTGGTCGCGGGATCGATGAAGTCGCGGTGGTGAGCAAGGCCGAACCGCGCTATGCACCATCCCTGAAGCCGGGTAGCGTGGTGGTGCGGGTCGATCCACGCTATTTCCGGCCCACCGAGGTCGAAACCCTGCTCGGCGACGCTACCAAAGCGCGAGAGCGACTAGGGTGGACGCCGAAGATTCCATTCGCGCAATTGGTTTCCGAAATGATACGAGAGGATTTCGCGGTAGCGAGGCGGGATTGTTTAGTCCAGGAAAATGGTTTCAAGGTGCTGAACTACCATGAATAAGCCCATTTCACGCGAAGCTCCGATCTTTGTTGCCGGCCACCGCGGGATGGTAGGCTCGGCCATCGTACGCAGGTTGAAAGCCGTTGGTTACCACAACCTTATTACCCGCACGCGAGATGAACTGGATTTGCGCAATCAGGGCGACGTTCAGCGGTTCATGTCGCAATTCAAGCCATCATATGTGTTTATCGCTGCGGCCCGAGTCGGAGGCATTCTCGCCAACAGCACCCGGCCGGCCGAGTTTTTGTACGACAACTTGGCGCTGCAAACCAATTTGTTGCAGGCGGCACACGAAGCAGGCGTTCAGCGACTGCTTTTTTTAGGTTCGAGTTGCATCTATCCGCGCGAATGTCCGCAGCCGATCAAAGAAAGTTATCTTTTGAGCGGCCCGTTGGAGAAAACCAACGAAGCATACGCAGTGGCCAAGATCGCCGGCATCAAGTTGTGCGAAGCGTACAACCGCCAACACGGCCGCCGCTACGTCAGCGCGATGCCCACCAACCTGTATGGCGCCAACGACAACTACGACCTCGCCAGCAGTCATGTCATTCCAGCTCTCATCCGCAAGGCACATGAAGCCAAAGAGGCGGGCGCGCGGAGCATGGATGTATGGGGTACTGGAAGACCTCGCCGGGAATTTCTGCATGTGGACGATCTGGCGGACGCGTGCGTGTTCATCATGGAAAACAACCTCGAGCAGCCACTCTACAACGTCGGCGTCGGCGAGGACGTGCGCATCAGCGAATTGGCGGAAACCATTTGCGACGTGGTGGGCTACTCGGGTGCGTTGAACTACGACCTCGACATGCCCGACGGGACGCCGCGCAAGTTATTGGACGTGTCCAGACTGTCCGAGGCTGGATGGCACGCGCGAATCCCTTTGCGTACAGGCCTGGAGGCTACCTACCAGGATTTTCTCTTGCACAGGGTATGCCGAACCGGCCGTCGGGTAAGCGGGTGAGAGAAGTGGGCGCCGCGACTATGACGGGGCTGATGGCGCGGGGTGTCGGTGCGATCAGCTCGCGCAGGGGGGCTGGCATGGCGCTCGCTGATCAGGCCGTGGTCAGCGCCAGCAATTTTCTGACCATATACCTGCTCGCCAGATCCATGGCGCTGGAAGAGTTCGGCCTGTTCGTTCTCGGGCAGACAACGTTGCTGCTACTGACCAGTCTGCACAACGCGCTGCTGGTCGAGCCGCAAAACGTACTCGGCAGCCGCCTCGACCTGCCGCGGTATAGGCAATTTCTCGGCGCCTTGACGCGCGCCCACCTGGCGTTGCTGTTCAGCGTTCTCTGCGTTTCGATAGCGGGCGCAGCCGTGGCTTGGTCATTGGGCCTGTTTCGGGTGGCGTCTGTCGGTGTCCTGCTCGGCTTCACCCTGGTTCCGTGGCTGGGTCAGGAGTTTGTGCGCCGCGCACTGTATGCCAGGAGCGAGGTGGCCGCCGCGTTCGTCAACGACGTGGTGTGTTACGGGCTGCAATTGGTAGCGGTGGTTTGGCTCGTGACCCAATCCGGCTCCGGCGGTCCGCTGACCGAACAGGCGCTTGTAGTGCTGGGCGGTTCTTCTTTGATCGCGGCGTTGTTTGGCGTGTTCCAAGTGCGTCGCACATTCGGGCCGAGCGGTTGGCGCAGCACAGTTGCCGAGCGCCGTCGCATTTGGCACGACGTCTGGTCGATCGGGCGGTGGCTTCTGGGCCGTAACGCCGTAACTTGGTTGGGCACCAACGGACACGCGTGGGTCGTTGCGCTGTTGTTGGGTCCGGTTGCCCTCGGCACCTATCGCGCCACCATACATCTTGTCAACGTAATCAATCCGCTGCGTCAAGCAGCTCTGAATTACCTGCCGCCGCGTGCGAACCGGGTTTTCCATGGCAACGGGGTGCCCGGCCTGGCCCATTGGGTGGTACGCATCTCCGCATTTCTGGGCGTGTCGCTGCTGCCGGCGTTGTTGATTCTGGTTCTGTGGCCGGATCGAATTCTTGGCTTCGCCTACGGACAAAAGCTTTCCGGCCAGGGTCTCGGCCTGGTGTTGGCGGCAGCGGCCACCGCCCAGGTATTGGCATTCCTACGGTTTCCGATGGACGTGGCCGTAATTGCCATGGGCGGTGCACGACAGATGTTTTTCGTCAGCGTAATCCCGGTTCTGCTGCTGGTTAGCGTCGGCGTCGCGCTGATTTCGCACTTCGGAATACTCGGTGTCGCGCTGTCCTCCCTGGTGATCGCGACCACATTGCTCGGTACGAGTTACGGAATTTATAGGCGCAACGCCACACGACTGCCCGCCGAAGGTGGGCAAATGGAGATGCAGCAATGAGCGCCCGTCAAGAAAACACCAACTCAGCGCGGAGACTGCGCGTCGCAGTGTTCGGCGAATGGGGCGAGACCAATCTCGGGGACTGGGCGATTTATCACGGTGTCGCCGAATTTTTTTCCGCTCCGGGCACGGTCGTCGACGCCTATCGGTGCGGCGCCTTGCGGCCGTTCGAGTTTCCGACTTCCCAGCCGTCGCCCAGCGTCGGCGTCGCACCGAACCGGCCCCCACTGGGATCGCGCTCTGGCAACCGGGTTGCCTTTCAGTTGTTGAAGCGTTCGGTGCGTGGCCTGCGCCAGGAATGGTTGGTGCGCCGCTTGATGCCGCGGCTGGCTCAAGCGGATCTGGTCTGCGTCGGCGGAGGCGCCTTGCTCTGCGACCGCAATCTCCATTTCCCGCAATCGTTAGTGGCGATCGCCCGAGCCGTCCAGGCGCTGCGCAAGCCGATGTGGTGCCTCGGTTGCAGCGTGGATGGCGAGTGGACGCCGCGCGGACAGCAGATGATCCTCGAGTTCCTGGAAAGCTGCGATGCGATCGCTGTACGTGACGTAGCCACTGCGCAACGGCTCGCCAGCGCGACCGGTAGACGCGTTCCTGTGTTCGGAGACTTCGCACTGCCGTCTCGGCCCAATGTCGGAAGCCCCGCGGCCGCCAGACGTTTCGTTCTGGGCATCAACGTGTCCCAGATTCCCGCGCCGTGGGACCGCCATCAGAAACGCTATGAAGAGGCGCTGGTCGCAATCGCGCGTCGATTTCTGCTGGAAACCGAACGCAAACCGGAGATCGTGCTGTTCACCACCGGTACTCCACAAGACGATGCGCCACTTGCCCGTGTCCACGCGTGCCTCACGGCTTCCGGTACGGTTTCCGTCAAGCCGACCACCTTGGGCGAACTGCATGTCGTGTTGGACGACAGCGAAATCGTAATCGCAACCCGGCTGCACGCGGCTATCGTAGCGCTCGCGCGTGGGCGTCCGGTGCTGGGATTTTCGCCATCGCCTAAAATCGGCAGTTTCTTTGCAAGCGTAGGGCTGGACGAGTTTTTTCTACAAATCCCCGATGCCACGGAGGATGAGCTGATGGCGAAAATGGCCAACCGCAACGCGCTCGATCAGCAATGGCAGCGCATGGACCAGTCGCAATGCTGGAGCACGAGGCGGGAACTCTTGGATCGGTTGCCGCAATTGGGCAACCGCAGCATGGCGTCTTAAGGATTTCGCTATGAACTTCTATCTTTACCTCAAACATTTTCCCAGCGATTCGGGTCCGTTACGGGTCGGCACCTCGAAGGCCGTGCATGGGTTGGCCTCAGGGTTGTCGGCTTGCGGAGCGCAGGTATCCGTACTGTGCGAAGGAGACCAACGGGTGTCGTTCCGATCCGCCGCCGGCTATGACGTGGAGTGCTTCCACAATGCCGGTGCTTACCGTTCGTTTCGCGTGGCGCGTCAATTGCAGACCTTTCTGCAGGACACCGTAGACCTGGCATCGCTTGTCATCTTGAACGGAATATTTCATCCGGCGGTTTCCGGAATGTCCAGATTGCTGCAACAGTGCGGTCTACCGTACGTGATGGCCCCCCACGGCGCGTACGACCGGCCGGTGTTTCAACGCAATGCCCACCTGAAGTGGCCGTATTGGTACGCTTTCGAAAGGCCGGCGTTGCGCAACGCATTGGCGATTCAGGTGCTGGATGAACGCCAGGACAAATGGACCGCGTGCAGAGGTGTTCGCACGCCCAGCGTCGAGGTGCCGAACGGCTTCGCGACGGAAGATGTATATCCGGAGTCGTTGCTGAGCTGGAGCGGCCGGGGATGCGTGCGGCTTTTGTTCTGGGGACGTATGCACACGCAACAAAAGGGCCTCGACCTGCTGTTGGACGCGGTTGCAGCCCTGTCCACGACGGTGCCTACCGAACTCACGGTGCAAGGCCCGGACTGGCATGGCGAAAAATTGAGGCTCATGCAGCGCGCAACGCGCCTGGGAATCGATGGCGCAACCCGTTTTCTCGACCCGGACTTCGACACGCCACCGCCTCAGGTGATGAGCGAGTACGACATTCTATGCATGCCGTCGCGCTACGAGGGATTCGGCTTAGCGGCGCTGGAGGGCATGCTTGCCGCCCGTCCGCTGTTGGTGAGCGAGCCGTCCGGTATTGCACGACATGTTCTGGCGAGCGGTTGCGGTTTGGTGGTGAAACCGAACAAGAAAGCCGTAGAGGAAGGTTTGGAGGAACTTGTGCAACGCCGCTCCGAATGGCGCGACATGGGGTGCCGTGGGCGCGAATATGCGCTGCAGACCTTGAACTGGAACGCGATCGCCCGCGCCGCGCTCGACCGCTATCAGGCGCTGGTGCACTGACATGCATCGCGCGGAACACCTGTTACGCCGTTTTTGGCGCGAACTGCACGAGCGAAAGATTCCGTACTGCGTCGTGGGCGACACCCGCGGACTCCCCGAGTGTATCGATAGCGACGTCGACATGGTGGTTCTCGACGAGCACTTACAACGCATGCCGGAACTGGTGCTCGATTTCTGCCAGGCTCAAGGGGTTCAGATCGTTCAGCGCCTGGTACACGAACGGACCGCGGTCTATCTCGTTCTCGCCTGGCTCGAAGCAGACGGTGTGGCGCGATTCCTGGCACTGGATTTCTGTAGCGACTATCTGCGTCGTGGACGGCGGTTGTTGAACGCGGGCGAAGTACTGGCCTCACGTCGCCTGCGTGCCGAGGGTCCGGAGGGCGGCGGGTTTTACGTTGCCGCGCCGGCAATCGAGTTCATTTATTACCTGCTCAAAAAAGTCGACAAAGGATGTCTGGACGCCGGACACGCTGCCCATTTGAGTGCGCAATGGCGTCTTGATCCTGACGCGGGCGCGGCGCAGATCGAACGATTCTGGCGCGGCGATCGGTGGCGGGCGATGTTGTCCGCCGCAGCCGCCAGCGGTGATTGGGAATCCGTACAGGGGGCGCTACCGCAATTGCGCCGGGCGTTACGCCGCGGCTGTCCGACAATCTTCGCGGACCGATGGGGCGAGTGGTTGCGCAGAACCCACCGCTGGCGGCGACCAACCGGCTTTGTGCTCGCCGTGCTCGGCGCCGACGGTAGCGGCAAGAGCACCGTAATCGACAGATTGCGCGAAGACTGGGCACCGGCGTTCCGCCAAGTCCGCTACACCCATTTGCGACCGAGATTGTTTGCGCGCGGTGCCGGCGCGACTGCTGCGGTTACCGATCCCCATGGCCGCCGCCCGCGTGGATCCTTGGCGTCATTGGTCAAATTAACGTGGTTTGTCTGTGACTACATCGGCGGCTATGTACTGCGCATCCGCCCGTGGACAGCGCGCTCGGCACTGGTGGTATTCGATCGTTACTTTGATGATCTGTATCTCGATCCGAAGCGCTATCGCTTTGGCGCTCCATTGCGCTGGGCGCGAGCTGCCGCTCGCCTCGTACCGCACCCTGACCTCTGGCTGGTGCTCAACGCTTCCGCTGGCACGTTGCAGGCGCGTAAACAGGAAGTGAGCGCGGAGGTTTCGGCGCAGCAGCAACAGGCCTACGCAGCATTTGAGCGGCGCGACGCGCGCGTGGAGCACATCGATGCTGACCGTCCATTGGAACAAGTACGGGCACAGGTAAACGCCGTGATGCTTGCCAGGTTGCGCGCCAAAGTCGAGCGCGAGATGCAGCGCGCGGCATGGAAAAACGCTCACAATCCGACCGGCACTAAAGCACTGGTGACGTTCTGCCGTCGGGACGTGCCGGTGTTGGGCAGAATGATGCGCATCCTGTTCAATAGCGACATTTACTGCCACCTGGCGTGGCCGCCGAGTCTGCCCCATCCCTACGGCATCATCGTCCACTCCCAAGCCGAAATCGGACGCGGCGTCACCATCATGCAACAGGTCACGATCGGCGGTAAGCACGGCACCGATCTGGCGCCTCGCATCGATGACCACGTCTACATCGGCGCCGGGGCCAAGGTATTGGGCGGCATCAGAATCGGACGCGGCGCCATTATTGGCGCCAATGCCGTAGTGACCAAAGATGTACCGCCAGGGGTGACGGTGGTAGGCGCCAACCGCGTGCTGCAGGGCAGAAACAGTGCGCCCGCCCGGAACCTGGACGGCGCGGTGGTGGAGCACTTGCGCCCGGTCGACGGCGCACGGCACCGAT
This sequence comes from uncultured Gammaproteobacteria bacterium, assembly GCA_963773585.1. Classification (GTDB taxonomy): domain Bacteria; phylum Pseudomonadota; class Gammaproteobacteria; order JASBUN01; family JASBUN01; genus CAVXJN01. The sequence goes on along the minus strand of CAVZBR010000006.1, from coordinate 238,988 downwards.
CCGGCATGGTGTCGAGCGCCGCCTCGGCGAGGGATGATTCATGAACGCGTCCATGGCCGGCCAGACCGTCCGCATGCGTTCATGGCCGATGCAGGACGTCGCTTCCCTGCAATGGTCGGAATACTTGTTCGTGGTCGCCGTAGTCATTGCCGAGTTCCTGGTGGTGGACCCCATGGGATGGCACGTCAATCGCGTGACTGCGCTCAAACATCTACCACTGGCGGTCGCAGTCTGCGGGGTCTTGCTGACCGTGGTAGGCCGCAAGCTCCAAGTACACCAGAGCAGACCCGGCGCCTTGCCCCGGGCGCTGCAGGCGACCTGGCCGCTGGCGGTGCTGGCTGGTTTCGTCGGTCTAGGAAGTCTGTATGCACGTTTGGTGCTCGGGGATCAGGCGACCTTTCTCAATATCGGCGTTTACATGTCGATGGTCGTGCTGGCCGCAGTGATGCTTATCGAGTCCAGCAACCCCCACGCGCTTCTTCGCTGGTATATGGGCGCCCTGGTGACGGGTGCCGTAATTATGGGCGCCTATATCGTGCGGTACCACGGTATCACTCAGGTCTATCACGAACAGATCTTTCTGGTGATTCCGATCGCAATATGGTTCGCGTCGGCGCGAAAGAATCGGCTGTGGGCGTGGTTCGGCGCACTGATCATGCTGTCGCTCGGATTCTTTTCCGCCAAAAACACCTCCTACCTGGTCGCCCTGTTGATCGGCGTGTACATCGTTCTGCACCAGGGCATTCCGCGCTTGCGGAGGATGTCTCCGGCAGCGCGCAGCTTCAGCTACTACCTGATGCTGGTCCTGGCCGTGACTGCGATCGCGGTGGTCGTATACATTTTTTTGCATCGCGACGAGCTGCTGCCCAGCGGCAATGTCGAGTATCGAAGCCATACCTATGAACTCGCTTGGCAGCGGTTCCTGGACTCGCCTCTGTGGGGCACGGGCTTCGCCGCTGTGAGCGTGAAGAAGTTCAGTCTCTACAGCATCAATATCGCGGGCGGCATGTTGCCCACACACAGCGATGTAATGGATCTGCTCGCCAACGGCGGCTTGTTGGCGGCCACACTTTGGACAACGGGAATACTCATGATCGTCTACCGCACGCGTCGTTGGCTCGTGGCGCGGGATGATCGGGAACACCCCTGGGCCGCGTACGCGCATACCTTTTTGGGTCTGTCGGCGGCGGCAGTCGTTACTTACTCATTCAATCCCGTACTGCTCGATCCCGGAATGGCGTTCCTGCTCTGGACCAGCTTGGGTCTGCTGGCCGGCATGAGCGTGCGGGCAGGCGAGATCGCAGACTTAACAGCACGAGCGAAAGGAACAGCAAATGTCTGACGGACGATTCGGCACCCATGCAGGCGCATTGAAAATTTCACTGGTGACCTGTTCGTACCAGCAGGGCCGCTTCATCGAAGCGACCATGCGGTCTGTCATTGGGCAGAATTTTCCCGATCTCGAGTACATCGTTGTCGATGGTGGCTCCAAGGACGGCACGCTGGCAGTTCTCGAGCGATACGAGCCGATGTGCAGCCGCATTATTTCGGAACCTGACAACGGTCAGACCGACGCGTTGATCAAAGGTTTTCGACTCGCGACCGGAGACATCATGGGCTGGTTGTGCTCCGACGATCTACTCCTTCCGGGCGCATTGCAGAAAGTGCAACAGTATTTTGAAACTCACCCGGACGTCATGGCCGTGTACGGCGATTCATTGTGGATCGACGAAGGCGGCAATGTGATACGCGCTAAGCGGGAAATGCCATTCAACCGGTTCGTATTCCTTTACGACCACAATTACATACCGCAACCGTCCATGTTCTGGCGGCGCAGTTTGTATGAGCGGGTTGGCGGACTGGATGCAAGCTACGACATGGCGATGGACAACGACCTTTGGGAACGGTTCAGCCGTGTTACGCGAATAGCGCACATGCCGCAATTGTTGTCGTGCATGCGTTTTTACGAGCAGCAGAAGACCCGCAGCAGGCCGGTACAAGGCGCCCGTGAAGATGCCCAAATCCGACGCCGCAGCGCGGTGTATCGCTACGCTCCGTGGACGTACCCGGCCTGCCATGCGTTGGCAAAAACGGTGCGCATAGCAGCCAAGCTGCGGCGCAGCGCCTACAGCGGCTCAGTGCCGGAGTCGGTGGGTACTTGGATCTCGCGGCATCGTATTCCGGTGTCCACGCCATGAGCGGCCAGCGGGGAATCGGAGCAGTGTCCGAGCCGTTCGCACCGGACATCGCGAGTTCCGGCGCACACAGTGAGTGGGTCTTACTGTACGGTAAGCGGCCCCGCTACCTACTGGTTCCGAAGCATCGGTTTGGCGTCCAGCGTCGTTGCATACGCGTGTTCCGACGCGGTCTCGGTGCGCTCAGAGGTGAAATGGAGTTGGTTTGGAAGCGGATCGCGCCAGGACGATCGCAGTCCCTGCGGCTCGACCAGCGCGCGCCTGGGCAAGCTCTGTGGCTGCCCGATTTCCCGATCGATGGTCTTGCTTGCGCGGCCGTACAAGTAGGCACATCGGGCCCTTACCAAAAGGCCACTGTGCTGCTGCTGGAAAAGCACGGCGAGCCCCTCGGTCTGGCAAAAGTCGCCATGGGGATCCGCGCCGACGCAATGGTGGATCGGGAAGCGGCGTGGCTGCGACACATGGCGTCTATCCCAACCATGGCGCCGAACGTTCCACAATTGCGGGCTCACGGCGGCGCCGATGGCGGACGCCGGTTCCTGATTACCGATGTCGGACCGACAAATCTTTGCTCGGCCGGATTCGGAAAGGACCCGCGCCGGTTTCTGGCGGAGCTCGGCCGCTGCAGTATGCGGATACAGCCGTTTCGCAATTCCAATGCGCAAACGCGTGTTGAGCGCGGTCTGGAGCGGCTTTTACCAAAGCTGCCGAGCGATGCCGAGCAAACGCTGGTCGCCGCCGCGGCTGAATGCGAACGTCGGTTGCGCGACTGGTCGGGTCCGCTGGTGACTGCGCATGGCGACTTCACGCCTTGGAACGCTCGCCGCGGTAACGGCGGGCTTTATGTATTCGACTGGGAGTATGCCCGGGACGGCGCAATCCCCGCGCACGATGTCCTGCACTGGTTACTGCTGCCAAAAGCCCTGCGCGGCAGGTCTCTCAGCGTACGCAATTTGCGCTCCGTTCAAGCCACCGTACTTGCATTCCTCAATGCAGCTTACGGGCTACAGCGCTGGTCACACGACGTGGTGAGCGGCATGACACTGCATTATCTGCTGGACACTATGGTGTTCTATGGGTTGGCCGATGGTGATCTCAACTTCGATCATCCGGTCATACGCAACTTCTTTAACATGCTGGAACGGAGACGCCAATGGATGGCCTGAACACTGGCGAAGCAACGAATAGCGACAGCCTGCAAACGCGGACGTTGTCGATTCTGTTGTCGGCGTATGCGTGTGAGCCGGGAAAAGGATCAGAGCCGGGGATCGGCTGGCAATGGGCGATGAGCCTCGCTGCGCTGGGACATCGGGTTTGGATCATCACGCGCGCCAACAACCGCGAAGCAATCGAATCCGCCATGGCCGGGAGCGGGCTCCGCAATGTCACGTTTTTGTACTATGACTTGCCGGCCTGGATGCGCAAATGGAAAAAAAACGGGCGAGGTGTACACCTTTATTACCTGCTATGGCAGCTGGGGGCGTACCGAGTTGCACGCCGACTGCTCACGCAGGTGCCGATCGACGTGATACACCACATCACGTTCGGCGTTTATCGCCATCCGTCGTTCATGGCGTTTCTCGGGGTGCCGTTTGTGTTCGGTCCGGTCGGCGGTGGCGAACGCGCACCGTGGGCCCTGCGCAAGGGATTTCCGCTGCGCGGCCATATCGCCGATGCGTTGCGTGACGGCGCTAATATGGTGGTGCATGTCGACCCCGTGATGCGCGCAATGTTCCGGCGCACTGCGCTGACGTTGTGTAAAACCCGCGAAACGCTGGCGCGGGTGCCGATGCAGTATCGGAGCAACTGCAGGGTACAGTTGGAACTGGGCATGGACGTGGATGACGGTTCGGACGATAGGGATCTGCACAAGCGCGACACAGAAAATGGGTTCCACGTCTTATTCGTAGGCAGGCTGTTGTACCTGAAAGGCCTTCATCTGGCGCTGCAGGCTTTCGCCCGCAGCTTCCGCGGTGATCCCGCAGCGCGCTTCACGATCATCGGCAGCGGCAGGGATGAGCCCTGGATCCGCGACATGGCACGAGGGTTGGGTCTTGAGCCGCAGATCAGTTGGATTCCGTGGATGGCGCAGGAGGAATTGATGCTCAAGTACCGCGAACACGACGTGTTGCTGTTTCCGAGTCTTCATGATTCCAGCGGCAATGTGATCTTGGAAGCCATGACGCACGGACTTCCGGTGATCTGCGTCAATCTGGGCGGCCCCGGGGAAATGGTGCATAGCGACTTCGGTATCTCGGTGCCGGCGGGTTCGCAGCAACAAGTCATCGCTGCATTGTCGGAGGCGTTGACGGATTTGGCGGGCGACCCGGTCCGTCGCGCGGAAATGGCGCAGCAAGCCCGTTTACACGCGCGCACAACATTTTCCTGGCGCAGTCAGGCCCAGCGTATGACCGGGTTTTATGAACAGGCGATCGCCTCGCCCGTGTGTACGGAGCGTGCATCATGATCCGTAGCCGAATTCCGTTCACGACAATAGCCTTCGCAACCCTGCTCGTTTCAGTCGCGGCGTCGACCGTCGAAGGTGCTGTGTTGATCGTCGACCGTGCAAGTCCCCAGGCTAAGGATTCCGGACCGGGCACCGCGGCACAGCCGTTGCGCACGCTGGGCGAGGCTATGCATCGCATTCAGCCCGGTGATGTGGTGCAAATTGCGCCCGGAGGTTACCGCGAATCCATCGATTTGCGTCATACCAGTCTTGCCCACGGGACGTCGGATGCACGCACGGTAATTGAAGGACGCGATAGTAGTAGTGTGACCATCAAGGGGTCCGATGCCGTAGCCGGCTGGGAAGCGCTCGGCGGCGACCGTTATGTGCGCCACAATTGGCAGGTGAACTCCCAGCAGGTGTTTGTGGACGGCCAGGCGTTGCGTCAGATCGGCGGGACGATATTGCATGGCTTCCCGGATGACGCCCAACATCCCCTGGCCAAAATTCGCCTCGGTGGCGGCGGGATCTGGCCGGGGCGCACAGACGGCAGCGCAGACGAGATGCCGTACGGGAGCTTTTATTACGACCGCAAGCGCCAGGATTTATACGTCAGGGTCCACGCGAAGTCTCTGAATAAGCATCACGTCGAGGTGAGTGTACGGCCGTTTCTGGTGATCGGCGAGGGCGTCAAAAACCTCACGCTGCGCAACATGACCTTCAGACATGCGAATACAACCGCTGTGGCACAGTCGGGCGCAGTGTCCTTGCGTGGCAATGGTCTGGCGCTGGAGGACCTCGATATTCAGCACGTAGACGGCGCCGGCATGGATATCACCGGCGATCACAATTTAATCCGTTCCGTAACCGCCAGCTACTGCGGGCAATTGGGTATCAAGGCGCGCGGCACGGATGTACACGTGATCGACAACGATGTGTCCTACAACAACACGCGTGGCTTCAACAAGTGGTGGGAGGCGGGCGGAGCAAAATTCGTGGGCGCCGGCGGTCTCAAGGATTCCGTGGTCATCGGCAACACCGCGATCGGCAACCATGGCGACGGAATCTGGTTCGATTGGCTGAATGAAAACAACCGGATCGAAAACAACGTCGTCGCATATAACAGCGGCTTCGGCATTCAATATGAAGCCAGCAGCGGCGCCGTAATTCGCAGCAATCAAGTGTTCAGCAACAAACAGCGCGGCATCTATCTTCCCAACAGCCGCGACTCGAGGATCGAACAAAATCTGGTGGTGGACAACGGCCTGGGCGGCATCGTGGCAGTCGACGCGCGGCACGGAAACTATGGCAAGTACGATCTGGAGCCGCGTAACAACCGATTTTTGGACAACATCCTCGCGTGGAACCGCGGCGCACAGATCACCATTGCCGATGACGTGGACCAAGCACGTTCGGATCACAACCTGATCGTGACCGAGCCCGGACAGCGGCCGAGCTTCTCGGAGGGATTCGGTTCCAAGACCCAACCCAAGCGCGTTGGCTTGCAAGCCTGGAGAGAAGCTTCCGGGCAGGACAAGAATTCAGTGGCCATCGATTTGCCAATGCCTCCCGGGCTGGAAAAATCCTTGAGTGCGCGCGATGCGCGCCCGGACTGGTCGGCGCTGTTACGGGAACGGCAGCGAGTCGGCGCGCCGCTGCAGTTGGGATCCGAGAGCCGGCGAACTGCACGCCCGGCGGGAGAAGGTTCATGACACCGCCGCGGGTGTTGTTCGTACACAACCGCTATCAGCAGCGCGGCGGCGAAGACGAGGTGGTGGATTCGGAAATCCAACTGCTGCGCGCCCGTGGCCACGACGTGGAACTTTATCAGCGCGACAATCATGAGATCGCCGAGCAGGGCACGGTGCGCACTGCCGCAGCGTCCATCTGGTCCGGTTATACCTGGCGCGATTTCCAGGCCGAGTTGGAGCACGTCAAACCGGACCTGATACACGTGCACAATACCTTTCCGTTGATTTCGCCGTCCGTATATTGGGCGGCATCGAAAAAGCGCATTCCCGTGGTGCAGACGCTGCACAACTTTCGGCTTTTCTGCGTTCAGGCGATGTTCCTGCGCGAAGGAGTCGTTTGTGAGGACTGTCTGGGTGTAACGCCGTGGCGCGGGGTCATGCACGGCTGCTATCGCGGCTCGAGGCCGTCCTCCGGCGCATTGGCACTGAGCCTGACCACACACCGCGTAATGGGCACATTTCGCAATAAGGTTGCGCGCTATATCGCACTCAACGAGTTCTGCAAAACGAAGTTTGCTGAAGGCGGCCTGCCGCGTGAGCGAATTCGGATCAAGCCCAATTTCGTCGACGTGCCGGAATTCGAAGCAGGTCCCCGTCACGGCGCGCTGTTCGTGGGGCGCATCAGCCCCGAGAAGGGTGCAGACGTGCTGGTGCGCGCTGTACGTGCCATGAGCGGTCTGCAATTGACCGTGATCGGTACCGGCCCGCAGCAGTCTCGATTGGCTGCGTTGCCGGGTGTGACCAGCCTCGGTTGGCAGGAGCAGGACATCGTCCGCGAGCATATGCGCCGCGCGGCGTACCTGGTCATGCCGAGTGTCTGGTACGAAAATTTTCCGCGCACCCTGGTGGAGGCATTTGCCTGCGGGTTGCCCGTGATCGCCAGCAGCATTGGCGCACTCGCCGAGTTGGTTGAGCCTGGACACACGGGATTGACGTTCGAGCCTGGGTCGGCAGAGTCTCTGCAGCGGGCTTTGCGCTGGGCGGAACAGAATCCAGAGCGCATGCGCGAGATGGGCGCCAATGCCAGGCGTGTATATGAGCGCGAATATACCGGGTCGCGCAATTATGAGCATTTCATGTCCATCTATGCGGAAGCGCTCGGCGCCGCCGGTTGCACAAGAAAAGCCGGATGAGCGTAGTCGCGCCCAAAGTCGGTTCCTCGGTTCTCGGTGTTCATATCGATGCACTCACCTGGGACGCTGCACAAGTGCGCATTCTTGCCTGGGCCCGTGGTCGAGAAAGTCGCTATGTCTGTATCTGCAACGTGCATTCGGTCGTAACCGGTGGACGCAATGCCGATTTCCAGCGCGCCCTCAACGATTCCGACCTCGCGACCCCCGACGGCATGCCATTGGTCTGGTGGTTGCGCCGCGCTGGCTACCGCGATCAAGCGCGTATCGAAGGCCCGAAACTGATGCTCAGGCTGTGTGAGTTGGCGGCCCAGGAAGAAATCGGCGTGTTTTTGTATGGCGGAAGCGAATCAACCCTGCATCTGCTCCAGGAACGAATGCTCGCGCGCTTTCCGGAACTGAGCATCGAGGGTGCGATATCGCCTCCGTTTCGTACGCTGACTCCGGAAGAGGATGCGCAGGTCATCGAAGACATCAATCGCTCAGGAGCAGGGCTCGTTTTCGTTGGACTGGGATGCCCGAAGCAGGAAGCGTGGATGTGGAAACGACGTGGGCAAGTGCATGCGGTGATGATCGGCGTCGGTGCGGCGTTTGACTTTCATGCCGGTAGGTTGCAGCGGGCGCCGTCCTGGATGCAGCGCTCGGGGCTCGAATGGCTATACCGGTTGATGTCTGAGCCGCGGCGGCTGTGGCGCCGGTATTTGACCACCAACACGACATTCGTAATTCGTACCGCCCTCGATTGCGTCAAAGGTGCGGGTCCCAGGGGCAGAAACACTCCGCAAGCGTTCAAGCGCAACGAATGACTAACCGATCAAGACTGGAGATGCGGATGAAATCAGGTGCGTCATGCGATTCACTGGCCGATGACCGTGCAGTACAAGGAAACGTGCACCCGGTGATTTCGTGCGGCGGATCCGGGACGCGCTTATGGCCCTTATCGCGGGAGCAGCACCCCAAGCAGCTGCATGCGATGACCGGAGATGCGACGTTGCTGCAGGCCACGGTCACACGCTTGCAGTCGCCCGCTGGCGCACGTTCCACGTGGGCGAAGCCAGTCATCGTCTGCAACAAGGAATATCGATTTGCGGTCGGGGAACAACTGCGGGCAATTGGCAGTCCGCCAGGTGCGCTTGTACTGGAACCGGTAGGGCGGAACACAGCCCCCGCCCTGACGCTGGCCGCGCTGCTATTGGCCGAGATGGCCGGAGAACCAGAGCCGCTGCTGCTCGTCGCTCCTGCAAATCATATGGTCAAGGACTGCGGCGCATTTCATTGCGCCATGGAGCGCGCGCGGCCGTTGGCGGATGCCGGCCACGTGGTAACGTTCGGCGTTCGACCTTTCCGGGCGGAAGCCGGTTTCGGATATATCCGCCAGGGCGAGCGCTTGGCGGATAGCGGCTCTGAGAACGCGCCACGTAGCGCAGTTCATCGAAAAGCCCGATCCGTCTACGGCAAAGGAATCTTTCGACAGCGGCCAATACCTGTGGAACAGCGGCATGTTCATGATGCGCGCCTCGGTATGGTTGAAGTTGATTGAAACGATGATGCCGGAAGCATATGCCCAGTGTCGTATCGCGTTCCAGCAAGGCCGATTGGAGCGTGGGTGCTATTGCGTGGACGAAGAACATTTCGCGGCATGCCCAAGCCAATCGATCGATTATGCCGTCATGGACCAGATCGATGGCGGATACCTTGCAGACACGGGTCATCGAGCTGTCGTAGTGGAGCCTGAAGGCGGCTGGTCGGACGTAGGTTCCTGGGACACATTGTGGAGCCTCGGCGACAAGGACGCCGGGGGCAACGTGGTCAAAGGCGATGTGCATTGCCAGGACACGCGTAATTCTCTTGTGCTCGCCAATAGCCGACTGGTGGCGTGCGTCGGCATGGAGGACGTGGTCGTAGTGGAAACACCCGACGCTGTGATGGTCACGCGCCGCGATCGGGCTCAGGACGTCAAATATGTGACCGACAGCTTGCGGGAAGCTTCGCGGCCGAAAGGCAAAGCGCATCGTAAGGTGGCGCGGCCCTGGGGCACCTATGACGGCATCGACGCCGGCGAGCGTTTTCAAGTCAAACGCATTGTCGTACACCCGGGCGCCGCGTTGTCGCTGCAGATGCATCATCATCGTGCCGAGCATTGGGTTGTGGTCCGCGGAACCGCGCGGGTGGTGCGTGGCGACGAAACGTTCATTCTCTCTGAGAACCAGTCGACCTACATTCCCCTTGGAACCCGGCACCGGCTCGAAAACCCCGGACGAGTTCCCTTGGAACTCATCGAAGTGCAGTCCGGGAGCTATTTGGGGGAAGACGACATTATCCGCTTCGAGGACGTCTATGGCAGGAGCGATGGGTGATGGAATACGCGTACCGTCACGGGATGTTGCCGGACACAACTGTGTCGAGAAATCAGTTCAGGTAGAACAATGGTATGTATACGAGCTCGATTACTTGGTTTTCGCTCGCTGCTCACTCGTAACGCGTTCGTCGTTGCGGGAATGGGACGTTGCGGCACGACGCTGGTTTATGAAGCACTGCGCCAGTACGGTCTCAAGGGCAGTCCATTTGTTTCATCGCTCTCCGAACAGCGCGTCTACGAGAGTGGACGGGTCTACAAAACCCATGACTTTCCCTGGGCCGAGGTCGCGGAGCACGTGAAAGTGGTGTTTCTGTTCGGCAATCCCATGGACAGCGTGATTTCCACTCACCGGAAGATGAACGAATGGGGCAGGCGCCACCACGCCCATCTTCATGCCGAAGAATTTGTGCCGAATGATGTGTTATTCGAGCGCGACACGTTGCGCTTGGCCGAGCATTTCGACGCTTGGTACAGGCCCCAGCAATTCCGGTTCGCGTCGGTTCGTTACGAAGCGATGTTCGACCCCGGCATTCGGAAACAGTTGGACGATTATCTCGGTGTCAATGTTCCCTGGCCGGTCTTCAGACGACGCCGGGCAGACTGGACCAAGCACCCGCGGAAGGACAGCCTATGGGCGCTGTATGGCGGGCTGTACAAACGAATCGCCGAAGCTGAAGATCTAAGCATATGGGAGCCGCTCGCTCAGCAAGAGCGAAGTCGCCGTGCCGCGGCGTTCTGAAGTCGACCGCCGAGCGTGGCCGGCGAACCGGCTGCTGCTGAACGTCAGAAACGTACTTCGACCGAGCCGCTGACGAGGTCGTAGTCGTATTCAGCGGTATCGACGTTCGAGGTCCGCACGCCGTGCTCGTAGGAGACCGACAGACGGGTATTGTCGAAAGGAGTGTAACCCGCGCTGAGTCGCCCACCTTTGACGCGGTCTTCACGTGTCTGTGCACCTGCCAGCGCGATGCCCGGATCGCCATCGAACTGCCAATCCTCGTTGATGACTTCGGCTTGCAGGACCGTGCGGTAGGTAGGCGCCCAGGATGCGCCTGCGCTCACGCCATTGGTCAAGATGTAGTTTGCTGCGACGTCCGCGTAAGAACGAATGTCACGATATCCGGACAATGAAAAGGAGGTTTTCGCCAACGGCGTCCATAGATATTCGAGTTTGTAGGTGGCGCCGCTATAGTCGCGCTGCGAAATCTGGTCGTGCTGCCGCGTGGTATAACCGAGACGGCCGTTCAGTTTCGAGGCGTCAGTCAAGCGCCAATTGGCGGTACCGCTGACGTCGTATTCCTGGTACCGATTGTCCACTAGCGTCGATGTCGAGACTTCCCGATTGGGGTAATCCGCCGAACTAGCGGACATCTCTACGCCCAGTTGATTGTTGGCCGGCGTGAGGTACTGGAGACCCACGGTACCGCTGACAACCTGGTTTTCGAGCGCGGAGCGTGACGGGGCGCTGTGCTTGTAGTCGTATTCGTCCACCGACGCGGTGGCGCTCCAGCGTGGATGTATGATGCGACGCGCACTGGCATGGGCGTGGCTCTCGTCGATCAAGTCTTTCACCCGGTCTTGCAAGGTTGCGAAACTGGACAGGTAACGGCGGTGCCGGTAACCCACGTCGCCGTTCCACAAATTGCCTGCCTGCCAATCCCAGTCGAGGCTGGCGTCGTGGCCGGTATAGTCGAGGAACCCGAATTCCTGAAACTGATTGTTGTCCGCCTCCAGATTCAGCAGGATATTCTGCCGGCTGACCGGAATCCTGCCGTGTACACCGGCGCCCAGGCGGCGGATCGTGTCGGAGCGTTGGCTCGTGCCAAGGATCGCCGCGGTGTCGGCATCATCCGATAGTCGGAACAAGTTGCTGTCATGGGACAAGCCGCCAGTGACCGAAAAGTCCCAGTTGCGGCCGTCGTCCGGCGTCTTCGGATAGGCGGGAAAGTACCCTGTATCGGGCCAATGAATGGGTTCGGCGCCATGACTCAATGCAGAATGTGCCAATAGGCAGGTCACGACTGCCAAAGTTCGCTTGGGCATGTTTTGTTTAGCCTTCTGTGTTCGTTGAGGAGACTCGCGCAGGCGATCGCGCCGCATGACCGGCGGCCGACGGCGATCGCAACCCGGACGCACGATTCGGAATCACGGAGCAATATCCATTCCAATAATAGAAATTGGTGTGTTTTCAGCTGGGTAAGGAACTGCATGGGACCGCTATAAAGCCTGCTGCGTCGCACATAGGCGACGCCGAAGTAAATGCGAGGGGCTAATTACCTGAAGCCGCTGGAAGCTTGACCTGTCGCTCAAACACGACGTCGGCGCCGGCCCCGAAAAAGGGCCGGCGTGTACCGCCCAAGCTGTCGATCCTGGCTGAACGGCCGGTCGCATCCGCGGGATTTTCTGCCGGCGCACATCAACCTCAAGCCACTGCGGGCCGCCGCATTGCCGCGGCTGCGATTTGTACCGCAACGCGGCCGGAATCGGGTTCGGTGAAGGTCTGCGCCGAGCCGAAGCAGTGCAGTTCGGCGGACCCCCCGGAGATCAGAAAGACCGGCAGGGCAGATCTTTGCTCCGCACACGCCGGCCAGCCGGAAGCCGTCATGCTTTGCGGTGTGCTACAAATTGAGGATCCTGTAATTACGATCGGTTCGTCGTCTGCCGGGTAGTCTGCCGGATCGGTTTGTGTGGCTGCCGCACAGAGGTGCCATGGACACCATCAAACAGGGTTCACGTAAGGAGCGCGTCGTCATCCTGCTGCAGGCTCTGCTGGCAGCGGCCGGAGTACCAGTCACGATCGACGGCCGCTTCGGCAGCGGTACCGATCGCGCCGTGCGCAGTTTTCAACGACAACACGGCTTGGTGATCGACGGCACGGTAGCGGAAAAGACCTGGTTGACGCTGATCAGCGTTTCACCGGCGCTGGTTGAACGCATTACGTCGCGCTATCTGGGCGAAGCCGATATCCAAGATATGGCAGCGGAACTCGGCGTCAGCGTGGCGGCGGTAAAGGCGGTGAACGAAGTCGAGTCCCGAGGCGCGGGTTTCATCGTCGAGCAGCCGAAAATCCTTTTCGAGGGGCACGTGTTTTTTGAAAGGCTGAAATTGCACGGGCTCGATCCCGAGCAATATCTGCCAGGCAACGAGGACATTCTCTACACGCACTGGACCACGCGTCACTACCTTGGTGGATTGCGCGAATACGAGCGCTTGCACAGGGCCGAGGCGATCAACCGCGCCGCAGCGCTGGAATCGGCATCTTGGGGTGTTTTTCAGGTGATGGGATATCATGCCCAATCGATCGGCTGGTCGGACATCGAGGCCTTCGTCCGCGACATGCATGTTCACGAACGGCAGCACCTACGCGCGTTCGGTGGTTACGTGCGCGCGAATGGTTTGGTCGAATCCCTGAAAAACCAGAACTGGGAAGCATTTGCGCGTGGCTACAATGGTCGCGGTTACGAGCAGAATCGCTATCACCTGAAGCTGGCGCAGGCATTTGCACGTCATGATTCGGGTGCGTCAAAGTTGGCCTAGCGGGTTCGTTCTTCGACTGCGTTTACAGGTCCTTCCCGTGCGCGAGCACGGTCACTACGCGGACTAGGCCGGATTGTGAATCAAGAGCACCGGGCGATCGCTGGTGCGCACCACATGTTCGGCGACGCTGCCCAGAATCCAGCGACGCACACCGTGACGCCCGTGCGACCCGACTACGATCACGTCTGCGTTCCAGCGCTGGGCTTCACGCACGATGGCTTCGTCGACGCGCATACCCAGCTGATCGAGTTCGATCAGGTGCGTTTCGGCGCTCATACCGGTCTCCAGCACAATGCCAGCGGCGCGCTCGAGGACACGGGTACCTCTGCCTCGGAGCGGGGCTGCGAGGTCGTCCAAATTCTCGAACTCAGAGTCGTGACTGAAGTCGACGGTGTCGACCACATGAACGACACGCAGCGCTGCGCCCAATGCATGCGCCAAATATGCCGCATCTCGCAGGGCGGCGTCCGAAACCGGGCTGCCGTCGGTTGCAAACAAGATCCGCTCGTACATGGCACCTCCTGATAACCCCTCGTTCGTGCATCTGCCATCGGCGCGAGGAACGGAATGCGCCATGCGCAAGGCAAAGCCGCCACCCGTGTGCTGCTGCTGAACTTGGGTGCACGCGTCCCCTCGAATGATAGCGCACGGGACGCGTGCGCAGGGGGCGTCGGATATAAAACGAACGTCCAGCAATGGTCCACCATCGCTGCGACGCCGAGCCCGGCGCTGGACATGGACCTTCGAGCGCGCCGCCGGCACCAGCGGCAGCAACAAGTCGGGAAACGTCCCGGACGCGCGTCGGCGCAATTGCATGTGACGACGTGGTGGAAACTCCATGTTACAGAGGATTTCACCTGGCGCCGGAGACCGGTACAGGTTCTAGACTGCACGTCAGTCTTGTGCGGCAAATTGCATGCTGGCACATGCACACGGCGTGAGGAGGATTCGATTGGCGCAGACGCGCGATAATCCACGGCGGCGTTTCCTTGTCGCGGCGACTACTGTGGTCGGTGCGAGCGGGGTGGTGCTCGCTGCTGTCCCTTTCGTTGCCTCTATGAACCCTAGCGAACGCGCACGGCTTGCCGGTGCGCCGGTGGAAATTGATTTCAGCAAGTTGGAGCCGGCGCAGCAGATCACGGTGAAATGGCGCGGCAAACCGATCTGGGTGCTGCGCCGGACGCAGGCGATGTTGAAGCGGCTCAAGGATCCTGCATTGCTGACGCGTCTGCGCGATCCCAACTCGGACGTCGCCAGCCAGCAGCCGGCGTATGCGCGCAACGAATACCGCTCGATTAAGCCGGAATACCTGGTCGTGGTGGCGATATGTACACACCTGGGTTGTGTGCCGACCTACCGGCCTGAGGTAGGCGCACCGGATCTCGGCTCGGATTGGCCCGGCGGCTATTTTTGCCCGTGTCACGGCTCGCGCTACGACTTGGCCGGCCGGGTATATCAGGGCGTACCGGCGCCCCTCAATCTGCTCGTACCGAGTTATCATTACGTTGCCGACCGGGTGATCGTAATCGGCGTCGATCCAAAAGCCTCTAAGTCAGGTCCCGCTTGATCGCGGCGTACCAATTGCGCGAGAAGGCGCGGCGGTCGCCCTCCCAGGCGTCCAGTTCAGCGTCGACGTAAAAATGCTCGGCGTCCGAGGTGAGTACCGTGCGTGTCACGGTGCGCACCGACCAGGCGCCGCGCCGCACACCTCGTTCCCATAATGTTTCACCCCGTACGGAGCCGTAGTCGTCGGCGCGAAAGCTGTACCATTCCGAGGCTTTGCGGGCTACGGTCAGGTCCGGCCCGTGCAGGTACTCGATACCGTCGTCGTTGGTGACTTCCAGGGTGGAAATATCGTTTTCCAAGTCCCGGATCACGCGCCAGTTATGGTGGCCGGATTCCAGCACAGTCCGTTCGGAAGGCGCTGTTCCAAGCGCCGGTCCGAAGGGCGCGATCCGTTCGTCTTCGACCCGTGGCGGCCGGGCCGGCAAGATGACGGCGCTGGCTTCGAGACGCAGCCGCAGGCGCGCCGAGTCCGGTGCCGGCCAGGCCAACGGCCAGTATGAGGTTGAAACGGCAATGCGCATGCGGTGCCCGCGTGGCAGCGCGTATGCGATTTCATTCAATCGTACCTGTACGCGATAGAATTCGCCCGGTTGCAACGGCTGCGGGTGCTCGCTGCCGTCCCGATGGGTGAGGTTCAGCAACCCGTAGGTGACGCGGGTCGCCTTGTCGTCGGGCGCCAAGTCCGAAAGCCGCACCGCGACCATCGCCACGGGCCGATCGGCACTGAGTTCCAGGTCGACCAATACGTTTCCGAGCAGCTCCAGGCGCTGCTGCAATGGTTCGCTGTCGAAGACCAGCGCACCGCCGTCCTCCTGACGTTGGTCATGGGGAAGATCGGGCGCCGCGGCGTAGGAGCACCATTTGCCGGCGAACAGGCCCACGCTCAATGGCGACTGGATCTGCACGATGGGTGGCTGCGGGGTTTGGTCTTCGGTTACCAGGCGTCCCGCCGCCAGCCGCAGCCGCAGAGGCTGAATGTTGGCCGAAGGCCATTGTGGTTCGCTCACCCAACGGCCCGGCCGTATACGGTAGCGCGGGGTGGGCGGCACGCTTTCCTGCATCCAGGCGCGCAACATGGGCTCGTCCATGATGCCGGTGTCACGACCTTTGAGCCAATGATCCCACCAGCGCAGACATTCCTGCAGAAAACCGATGGCCGGCCCGGGAACACCCAGATGGGGATACTTGTGCGACCAGGGACCGACCAGACCCAGTCGCGGAACCCGCAGGTTTTTGAGCATCCGGAAAACCGCGTTGGAATAGCCGTCCGCCCAGCCGCTGACCAGCATTACGGGACATTGCACGGCGTCGTAGTCCTCGCAGATCGAGCCGTGGCGCCAGTATGAATCGCGGCGCTGGTGCTGCAGCCATTGCTGCAGCCACAAACCGCTGTGCTCCAGGCGCTGCATCCATTGTTCGCGCCATTTTGCGCCGGCAATCGCCGGATCCGGCGGTAGTGAGTTGTAGGCGAACATGGTCGACGCCCAGGAAAGATTGTCGCCCAGCAGGCAGCCGCCCATGTGATGGACGTCGTCAGCGTAGCGGTCGTCGGTGGACGCCACACTGACGACGGCTTTCAGTTGTGGCGGGCGCAGCGCAGCGACCTGCAGGCCGTTGAAGCCACCCCAGGAAATGCCGATCATGCCGACGTTGCCGTCGCACCACGGTTGGTCTGCGATCCAGGCGAGCAGTTCGACACCATCGTCGAGTTCCTGTTGCAGATACTCGTCGCGCAGCACACCTTCGGAATCGCCGCTGCCACGTAGATCCACCCGCAGGCATGCATAACCGTGCCCGGCAAAGTAAGGGTGCATGACTTCGTCGCGCTGGCGCACCGACTCGCGCCGTCGGTAGGGGATGTATTCCAGGAGCGCAGGGACCGGATCGCGCTCGGCGTCGGTGGGCAGCCATAATCGGGCGGCCAGCCGCACGCCGTCGGGCATCGGAATCCAAAGGTGCTCGATGTCCGTTACGGGGCGAGGCAAATCGATAACGGTCTGCAATCACGGCTCCTGTGCTTATTTCGCGAACTCGAAAGGCAGCGCCTTCACTACGCGATCGTACTTTTGCAGCAGTTCTTTCTGATTGGCTGCGCCCATGAACACGTGGGCGATGTCATAACTGTAGCTGTCTTGTTCGATCATCTCCGACAACCGGGTGCCTTGTTCGACCTGGACGTCGATGATCGAGCCTGGGATGTCGCTTTCCACCGCGTGAATCTCTTCATCGGTGGGCGCTTTGCGTACTACCGCGTCTTCGAATTTGCGCATATGAAACTCGGCCGCGCAGCCGTAAGGGCCTTCTCCGTGTGGAAAACACGGCTCCTGTCCCAGGGCCAGCTCCACCATGATCTGGTGATTGGGGTATCCGTCCACCTGCTCATAAAGATGACCATGGGATTGAGAGATGCGCGCATTGATCTCCAGTAACGCCAGTGAATCATCGCCCCGGTCGTAAAAATATTCGATGTTGAACGCCGCCTGATCGTACTCGACGGCGGACATGACTTTGCGCGATGCGTCGACCATGCGTTGTTTGACGGGTTGATTCAGGCGTGAAGGATATTGATAACGGAAGAACGAACTGCGGTTCGGGTAATTGACCGAATCGACGATCCCGTAACTGCGGATTTCACCGCCGTAGGCATAGCCTGAAACCGTGCACTGGCTGCCGTTGACGAATTTTTCCGCGATACAGTGGTGACCATCTATCGATCGGATTTCGTCCGGCAGATCGGCGTGAGACAGAAAATCGTTGAACGCTTCGGCGATCGGGCCAATCTTATCGCGTACCTGTTTCAACGCCTGTTCGAATTGGCGGCGGTTGGCGATTTTGAAGCCCAACAGTGAATCGGTACCTTTGATGGGCTTGAGCCAGAACGGGAAATCCAGATTCAGCTTGGCAAAGGGGTCTTCGTCGAACGGGTTCACGGCTTCAAACGTGGGCACCATTTGCGGAATCGCCCGTCGCTGCTCGACACGACTCCAGTATTTGTGTTCGCATCGGGCAACGGCTTCCACGGACGGACCTGGCAAGCCGAACTCCCGACACAGGATCGGCACAATGGAGGTTACGGGAAAGTCCCAGTAGCCGATCACCGCGTCGATCGGACCATTGAAGGCGTGGAGCGTCTCGCGTGCCTGATCCAACACCTGACGGAAAGGATAGCTGCCGTGCGCTTTGACTTCGTCAAAGCTCAGCAGCGGCTCGAATCGATAATTGGCTGCATTGCGTATGGAATTGAGTTGGGACAGATTGAATTCGTCGATTCCCAATACGAAGATGTTGCGTTTCATGCCCGTTCCTAGGCCGCTGATCCTGCCCTCAATCTAGGCACCCTCATTCGGGCTTCAACGTCGCGCTCGATGTGAAGACCAGCGCCTGCCCTCTCGGCGCGTGCAGGCACGCCGCGAGGAAGCAGCCCGAGACGGTTTGTCCGGCGTGGAGTGAAGCCATGATTCCACTCCTATTTAATATGCGAATTACGTGAAGCTGTTGGGCGGCACCTTGCCATCGATGCATGGCATAGCCATAATGCCAGCATGGCTCTAGGCAGACACACGTGGTTGATTCCGCTGATGGCGTTCGTGATGATATTCACGGCGCCACTGCAGACTCTTGCGTCGTCGCTGCACACCAGAGCGGCAGCCTGTCCGAGCATGGCCCACGTGCAGGGGGCGAGCGCACTCGAACGCCCGCATGGCATGCATGCCGGCACAGCAACTTCGGCGGGAGATGCGAGTTCCTTCCACGATGGCTGTGACAGTACGTGCCTCGGCAGTTGCGGTGTCTGCGCCCATTGTCCCGTGGGCATCAGCAATTCCTTCGTGGTCCCGTCGTCAGTCGTCAGGCACTTCATCGCATTTTCACCTCACCATCCCAACGACGTGCCCCCCGAAGCCGCACTGCGTCCCCCCCGTACGTTCTCCTAACTGAACCTGGGCACCGTTCACGGTGCTGTTTCCATGCGTTTCACTGCGGCGCCGATCCGCATGAATGCATTTCAGAAATGGAGAATACAAATGACCGACGAATCGAGACGATTCAACCGCCGGCGGTTCCTTCAAGGTACCGCCATGATGGGACTGCTGGCCGGTTTCGAAAGCCTTACCCCGGCATTCGCTTGGGATCGCAGCGGCAACTTGGCCGCTCAGCAGCGAGTCGCCGGCATCACCGACGTGTTCGACCTCACCATCCGCCGCAAGCCCACCCGCATCGGCGACCGTATGGGTAATCCCATTACGGTGAACGGTTCCATTCCCGCCCCCCTGATCCGCCTCCAGGAAGGCCGGGACGTCATCCTCAACGTCACCAATCAGCTCGACGAGGACAGTTCCATCCATTGGCACGGGGTTTTGCTTCCGAACGGCATGGACGGCGTACCACTGGTCACCTTTCCTGGCATCAAACCCGGCGAGACCTTCACCTACCGTTATCCGGTGCGCCAGCACGGCACCTACTGGTATCACAGCCACTCCGGGCTGCAGGAACAGATCGGCCACTACGGGCCGCTGGTCATCGACCCGGCAGAACCGGAGCCGTTTCACTTCGATCGCGACTATGTGGTGATGCTTTCAGATTGGACATTTCACGATCCACACACCATTTACGCCAAGCTGAAGAAATCCGAAGGCTATTACAACTACCAGAAGCGCACGGTGGAGGACTTCTTCGACGACGTGCAAAAAACGGGCTGGCGCACTGCTTGGGCCGAGCGCGGTATGTGGGGCCGCATGCGCATGAGCTCGCGCGATATCCTCGATGTCACGGGTGCGGAATACACCTACCTCATCAACGGCCTTCCTGCGGACTCCAATTGGACGGGCTTGTTCAAGCCGGGCCAAAAAGTACGCCTGCGGTTCATCAACGGTTCTTCGATGACGTTCTTCGACGTGCGCATTCCGGGTTTGAAGATGACCGTGGTCGCCGCCGACGGCCAGTATGTCGAGCCGGTACCGGTGGACGAGTTCCGTATCGGGGTGGCCGAGACCTATGACGTGATCGTCGAGCCGACGGAAGACCGCGCCTATACGGTGTATGCCGAATCCATGGATCGTTCCGGCTTCGTGCGCGGCACCCTGGCGACCCGGGCGGGCATGAGCGGCCCGGTCCCGGAAATGCGCAAGCAGGTGGTCGAGCGCGGCATGGACGCCATGGGCATGGACATGGATATGGACATGCCCGGAATGAAGGGCATGTCCCACGGCGGCATGGACATGTCCAAGTCCGATGACATGAAGATGCAGTCGCAGGGCGCCATGGCGGGCATGGCTGCAGGCCAGGAAGGCCAGCAGATGTCCGGCATGAACATGGGCGGCGCGAAAGCCGGGAACAACGGCGGACAAATGCCCGGCATGAACATGGGTGATTCCGGCACGGGTCACGCCGCTCAGCAGATGGCCGGTGGGGCGATGGCGGGTATGGCCGGTTCGCAGATGTCCGGCATGAATCGTTCCGGTCACGATGCCGATGCCATGTCGGGAATGAATCAGCACGGCGGTATGGCGGGCATGGACCACGGCGCCTCCGGCATGAATATGGAGCAAGGCGCGGCAAAGCTGCCCACTGAAGGCCGCAAAATCACGCACGGCCCTGACAATCACGGCCCCGGCGCGGCCATGGTGGCCGAAGCGCCCAGGAGCCGGCTCGACGACCCCGGCGTGGGGCTGCAGGACCTCGATCACAAGGTGCTGGTGTACAACGATCTGCGCAGCCGCGTGATCTGGCCGGACAAGCGTCCGCCGCAGCGGGAGCTGGAACTGCACCTTACCGGCAACATGGAGCGTTACATGTGGTCGTTCGATGGCAGGAAATACTCGGAAGTGCACGAAATCCGGTTCGAGTACAACGAGCGGCTGCGGCTGATCCTGGTCAACGACACCATGATGGATCATCCGATTCATCTCCATGGCATGTGGATGGAACTGGAAAACAAACATGGCGAATACCGGCCGCGCAAACACACCATCAGCGTCAAGCCGGGCGAGATGGTTTCGGCGCTGATCACCGCCGACGCCAAAGGCCACTGGGCGTTTCACTGCCACCTTCTGTATCACATGGAAGCGGGCATGTTCCGCGTGGTCACTGTCGCCTAATGTTTGGGGAGAACAAGATGAATCGCACAATCCAATCACTGGTGGCCGTGAGCATGGCGGCTGCCGCTTGTTTCATCAGCCCCGCCAGCATGGCGGCCCATGAGCAGGTCCCGGGAAGTTACGTGCCCACGGTGATGCCCGAAGCGAAGTTCGCGAAGCTGATGATCGACCGGCTCGAGTATGCCTGGGGCGATCACGAGGATACGGTCAATTGGGACGCGCAGTTTTGGTACGGCGGTGACATCAACCGGCTCTGGATCGAGACCGAAGGTGAGGATGTTGCCTCCGGTGGCAGTGGCGGCGAGCTGGAATATCTGGATGTGATGTACAGTCGGCGCATCTGGCCATACTGGGATGTGCAGGCCGGTGTCGGTTATCAGCGCGCCTACGGCCCCGGCCCGGACCATGACCGCGGCTCGGTGGTGGTCGGCCTGCAAGGACTGGCGCCTTACTGGTTCGAGACCGATGCCAAATTGCGCCTCAACGAAGGCGGTGCGATTTCGGCGGAATTCGAAACCGAGTACGACTGGTTGTTGTCCCAAAGGCTGATCCTGCAGCCGCGTTTCGTGACCTATTACTCGTCGAAGAAGGAAGAAGCGTTCGGAATCGGGCAGGGCATCAACTCCGTGCAAGTGGGCCTGCGCTTGCGTTATGAAATCCGCCGCGAGTTCGCGCCCTACATCGGTGTGTACTACCGCAAACTGCTGGGTGAAACCGCCGATCTCGCGGAAGCCGACGGCGAAGACACCGGCGGCGCCGCGGTGGTCGCCGGTGTACGTATGTGGTTCTAGCCGTCGGCGCCGCGGGACGTCATCGACTGCGGTAGCAGGCAGCGTTTACGGCGCGCACAGCGCGCCCTACGGAGGTACGATGACCGCAGCGTTCCGTCAATCGTTTTCCAGACCGCCATCTGCGGTCGGTGGCCAACGCCGTTTCCACAGGGCGGGCTATGTTCCCGCCGTAAAGGTTCCGGCGCGGGGCATCGCGTTGCAGGATCCAAACGTGTCGTCCCGCTATCGTTAGAGTAGTTTCGCTCGCAAAAGGATCATCAATGATGAAACGCTGTTCATACCTGTTTGTTTTTCTGGCAGTGCTGCTGACCGGTTGTAATGACGAAGCCGAACAACCACAGCCGACTGCAGCCGCGCCTGAACAAGCGAAACCGCAGCCCAAGGCCACTGGTCCTAACGTCGACGAGGCAACCCTGGCCATGGGCAAGCAGGTGTTCGACAATCGTTGTGCGACCTGCCACGGCGATCGCGGTCAGGGCGCGGACAACTGGCAGAAGCCCGGCCCCGATGGCAAAAGCCCGGCACCGCCCCTGAACGGCACCGGCCATTCCTGGCACCACCCCATGGCTGCGCTGCAGCAGACCATCCGCAACGGCACGCAGCGTTTGGGCGGCAGTATGCCAGCCTGGAAGGACAAGCTCAGCGACGACGAAATCAATGCCGTGATCTACTGGTTCCAGTCGCAGTGGCCCCAGGACTTGTACGCGGCCTGGGCGGAGGCGGATGCACGCAGCCGTTCCGGGAAGGCGAATTGATGAAACGCAGCCGTTCGGCGTAATAATTGTGCCGGCTCAATAGCGGGACGCTCGGCGGTATCGGCAAAGGAGCAATTGATGTACAAATCAGTACTGGCAACCAGTCTGGCCTTCGCAGCAGTACTGCTGGCAAGCACGGTGCAGGCCGATCCCCTGGCGCGGGGACGGGAAGTGTATGACGGCACCTGCCTCGCTTGTCACGGAGGCGATGGCGTCGGCGTGCTTCCGGGCGTGCCGGATCTAACTGCCCAAGACGGTCCGTTACGCAACTCGGACGCAGTTTTGATCGCACGGATTACCGACGGCTTTCAAAGCCCCGGCTCGACGATGGCCATGCCCGCCAAAGGCGGCGATCCGAATTTGACCGAGGACGACATCCGCGCCGTGCTGCAATATCTGCGGGCGGAGTTCGGTTCCTGAGCCGTGCGGCTGGGCTTCACGACCCGGGTTTCACGGCATGAATTCTCAATGGCTATACTTCGACATTACCGATGCGATCCCGCGTGGCTGCCGTCTTCAGCGGCTGACAGTGGGCAGGCGGAGCTCGCGTGCGCGCGTCGTCGGAAGCAACACTCGGTTGCGGAGATGCCATGAAAATCCAGGTTATTGCGACCCATACTTGCAGTCATCGCGCCGGTTTGGAGCGCGAGTTGCAGGATCTGGGTTACGGCTATGAGCTGTTCTACGTGGAAGAGCATCCGGACGTTGTCGCGCTGTACGGCATCCGGCACTCGCCCAACGTGGTGGTCAACGGCAGGGTTGTTTGTCGAGGTTCAGATGCGTTGCCCGAAGGTGAATTGCGTCAGTTGATCGAGGCGGCTCGCTGAAGCCGGCTGACGCCGCGCACATGCGGCACTGACACGACCGCCGCGAGATCAACGTCGTGCGCGCGCCGTTGAGACATCCGGCGGGCCGCCGCGGCCGGATCTACGGCAACACAATGACGGTTCCAATGCGTAATACACAGAGCCAAATAAAAGACCTCGCGGCGCTGATCGGATTCGTCGTTGTGCTCGGCCTATCGGCCGCGGCCCTGTCGCTGTGGACAGGACCGTGGATCGCGCTGTTGTCGATGCTGGTCGTAGCCCTGGCTTTGGGGGATGGACTGCTCGCGCGATGGGTCAACAGGCGCGTTCGGGTGCGGACGGGCGCCGAGGCCATGGTGGGGCGTCGGGGTATCGTGGTGCGCGCGGATGCATCTGCTGCAGGCTGGCAGTATCGGGTCAAGATTGGCGGTGAACTATGGAATGCCGATTCGGAATGCATGCTCGCGCCGGGCAATCCTGTGCGGGTGGTGAGTATGCGAGGGTTGTGGTTACGTGTCGTGCCGCATCCGACTTGATCGGCGGCAACTCGGGGTAATGCGCGTGGCGATATCTTGGGCACTGCGCAAGTAGGATATCGACCGAACTGGTGACAAAGAATGCAAATGAACTGGAGCAATTGGCATTGGGGTTTCGGATTCGGACATTGGGTTTTCGGTGTCCTTTTCTGGGCGGTGATTATCCTGCTGATCGTGGGACTGGTGCGTGGATTATCCGGTGGTCGGAGTGACCGTCAACGCAACAAAAGCGCGCGCGACATTCTGGACGAACGCTATGCGCGCGGCGAGATCGATCGTGAGGAGTTCGAGCGCAAAAAGCGCGATATCGGATGAGGGGAGTATCGGTCCGGCAGGCATGCGAGTGCAGTTGGCGAACCGACCGGAGTGCTGTAGGCAACGTAGGCAATTCAACAACAGGAGGACAACATGTCACGGCGCAATACTGCAATGGGCACGGTGGTGATCGGGCTGTTGTGCTGGGCCCTGTCCGGGAACGCGGCGGAAGTGGTTAAAGTCACGCCGCTCGGCGGCCAGGACGGCGAGTTCTGCCGGCTGGACCGCGGCATGATCTTCGAAGATCCCAACGGCACGCGCATTCTCTACGACGCCGGCATGACCGTCGCCGGGCCGGACGATCCGCGCTTGGGCAAGATCGATGTGGTATTGGTCAGCCACGTCCACGGCGATCACATCGGCGAACGCCGTACCAAAGGCGTCAACGCCGGAACGTGCGCACAGCCGGACACCTCAGTGGACGCGACGCCCAACTCCAATGTTGTCGACATTGCCGTCGCCAAAAAAGCAAAAATCGTAACCGGCAGTGAAATGCCGACCTTCTTCGCCGCCAAACTCAAAGCCGCCGGCGGCGATCCTAAGAATTCGGTTCTGGTGCGCTTCGGCGGCTCGGTGGAAGAGGGCGGCGTGCGCATCACCACCGTGCACGCATCCCATAGCAACGGCTTGTCGCCGGACCTGGTCGGCGGCTCGTTGGGAGAATCCATGAAGTCCGCAGGCCTCAAGGGTTACGTCGGCCCGCCCACCGGCTACGTGCTCACCTTCAGCAACGGCCTGGTCGTGTATTTGTCGGGGGACACCGGCATCACCGCCGAACAGGATGTGGTGGTACGCCAGCACTATCACGCCAAGCTCGCGGTCATGAACATCGGAGACGTTTATACCACCGGTCCCACCGAAGCGGCATATGTCATCAACGATCTGGTCAAACCGGCGTCGGTGATTCCGTCCCACGCCAATGAAGAAGCAACGCGGGACGGTAAGGTGATACCGGACACCCGTACTGCAGCTTTCATCAAGGCGACCCACGTGCCCGTGCATGTACCGTTGAGTGGCAAGACGATGTCGTTTGATAAGAGCGGGGAGTGTGTTGCGGGGTGTTGAGTGCGGTGGTGGGAGGAATCGCAGCTAATGGCAAGAATCAAGCACAGCGCGTGTACATCCAAGCAGGCGCATTATTTTGGTCAGCGTGCGGCCAACGTCGGAAATCCAGTTTATCCCGGAACCGTGGTCTGGCCCCCGAGGTTTCCCACCGAGGTTCCCAGAAAACCAAAAGCAATAGGAAAAAGCTGTTAAATTAGCTTCTAAATAAATTCGTTCATTGAGCGTGGTTTGTTTCCGGGCGCCTGGGTCAAACAAATGGACCTGTCAAAGGTGGATTTCGGCAAAGGCAAGCGCACGATAGTCAAGCGGCGGCCGGTTCGATCCGCAGTACAATGTATACGTGCCGAGCCACGATAATCAGCGGCAAAATGAAGCGCCGAAGGTGGAACTTGGAGCGGTGACGATCGACGCGCCGTCCAGCCATAGATAAAGTCGCGGGAGAGGTTGCGGAGCATTCAGCCATGACGATAAGCAAAGTGGTGGATGAGAAACGCGCCATGATACTGGAGCTGGCGGCCAGACATGGTGCGCGTAACGTGCATGTGTTCGGTTCCGTCTCGCGCGGTGAAGCCACCCCGCAAAGCGATGTCGATATCCTGGTTGATCTGGAGCCGGGCCGCAGTCTGATGGATCTCGGCGGCCTTTTGATGGATCTGGAAGATCTGCTCGGTCGCAAGGTGGACGTCGTCACGGAGAAGGGCTTGCACTGGTATATCCGCGACAAGGTTCTCAAGGAGGCCGTCCGGCTATGAAGGATGACCGGCTGTATCTGATACCATATCAGCGAGTGCATCGACCGTATCGAGCAGTACACGGCCGGTGGAGAAGCCGAATACAAGGATGCCGCGCTGATTCAGGACGCCGTCCTACGCAACCTTCAGATCTTGGCCGAATCCAGCCAACGGGTTTCGGACGCCCTCAAGGCCTCGTATCCCAACGTCCCGTGGCGCGGCATCGCCGGCTTCCGCAACGTCCTGGTGCGCCAATATCTTGGCGTTGATCTCGATTACACATGGCGTGTGGTTGAGGACGACTTGCCGGTGCTTAAAAGATGGGTGAACGTGATTTTGCAGGTACTGGGCGATGAGCGTCCATGAAAGCAATGCCGAACGAAAACTGCAGTCGGCGCTTGGCTTGTGAATGAGCGGGGATAGCAGCCATAAGACGAATTAAAGGAGGCGGTGACAACTGAGAACATAAAGGATTCGCGTTTGTCGCCGCCCACTTTTCGTCGGACTGAGTTTTTATTCAGTCAAATTGCGGATAGTTCCGGTAAATAATTATTAAGCAAGGTCACGCAGATGACGGAGCCCTCAGCCCTGGAGGAGTTCCTCAAGACGCATCGGTCGTTCGATGCCGTAGCCCTGGGCGAAGTCGACGCCGATTTCGCGCAACACGCTTACGGTGTCCTGATTTTCTACGTACTCCGCGATCACCTTCTTGCCCATGAAATGGCCGATTTCGCACACAGATTTTGTTACAGCGTAATCGCTGGGACTGCTCACCAGATCGCGGATGAAAGCCCCATCGATCTTGAGATAGTCCACCGGAAGATTTTTCAGATAGGCATACGAAGACATGCCGCTGCCAAAGTCATCCAGAGAAAAACGGAAGCCGAAGTCCTTTATGATGTTGATGAATTCCGCAGCGTCCGAGAGGTTCGAGATGCCTGCGGTCTCGGTAATTTCGAAGCATACTTTGTGTGTCGGCATGCCAGTCTCGCGCACCTGACGCCTGATGAAGTGAAATAGATCTTCATCGTTGAGGGACGAGCCGGATAGGTTGATGGAAAACGAGCCGATCCCGAGCAGGGAATCTTCGTTGTCGGCGATCCATTGAAATGCATTGCGGATTACCCAGCGATCCAGATCCACAATACGCTTGTGATGTTCGGCCGCTTTGACGAAGTCCTGCAAGCCCACCTGCGCACCGAGATCGTCGGACAGGCCCAACAGCAATTCGTAGTGGCATCGATCGCCAGTATCTTCCCGAATAGGCTCAATGCGCTGACAGCGCAGGTGCAGTTCGTTGCCGTCCAGTGCCTTGTCAATCTTGCCGGCCCATTCCATTTCCGCCTTTCGTCGCGACAGACCGGCGTGTCCGGAATGATACATCTGAATGCGTCCGCCCCCCATTTCCTTGGCCACGGCACAGCTGGACTCCGCAGCCTGAAGCAGGGCGGAGATATCTTCGCTGCGGGCGCTGACGGCGGCCATGCCTACGCTCACGGAAACCGAGCGCCGCTCTTCTTTCCAGGCGAACCGATAATCTTCCAACCGCTCCAGCTGCTCTTCGACTAATTCGACCGCGTCGTCGAGGCTCTGGCGGTGCAGCAGCAACCCGAACTCGTCCGGTCCGATGCGCCCGAGGATTCCGGCGCCGCCGACCGCGGGCTGAAGCAGTTCCACGAACTCACGCAGCAGGTGGTCGCCAGCTTCATACCCGCACGTGTTGTTGATCAGCTTGAACTGATCGATGTCCAGGATGCAGATGACGTGTTTGGCCTTTTGCTCGCGGGCATTCTCCAGTGCGTCCGCCAGGCATTTTTCGAATTCCCGCCTGTTGATCAAGCCGGTGAGGCGATCATGGGTCGACTCGTAAAGCAGTTGCTTGTGTAGCTTTTGCAGCATTGCGAACTGCGCGCGATCCATGGCCGGCTCTTCGGTCGCATCCAGGACGACCGCCCGGCCCTCACGCAGCAACGCTGCCAGCTCGTCAGCCAGCAGCACTCGCTCCTTCTTGCCAACGGGGTTGACGAACACGTACTTGTTGGTTCGTGTGGCAATCCAGGCTACCTTGAGTCGCCTGGGTTCGTCGCTCAGAGCGTCGAACAACACCCAATGGCCTTCTTTCAGGCGCCCCACCCGACGCAACCAAGTATCGTCGGCGGCTGCAGCTTCGGCCTTCGGAGAAGCCGCTCGGGTCTCGCCTTCCGTACGCAGGCACTCCGCGACTACCTGTTTGAGATTCTGGCGTTGAATTTCGCTCTGCAAGCGAATGAGTTCGTCCAGGCTGTCGAGGGCGCTCGCGAATGCGGCCGCGGTGCCATCGAAGTCACGGTTAATCCTGTCCACCACCTCAGCAGAGGCGGCGCGGATGGCGGTTTCCCCTGCGCCTTGCTCGGAATCGGCCAGGACTTCGAGCCTGGCGAGCTTGTTGATGACGTGACGTACGACATGGGACTTGTCAAGGAAAACGCTGTTGTCGGCGAGCGCCACCCGTAGCACTGGGATCTCCAGGCCCTTGAGCCATGGCTGGACTTCCCGCGGGACCTGTGCATCGGTTAGCAGCGACTGGAACACCTCGCCGGTTACGTCGATCACGCGGCTTTCGTGGCCGCCGATGGACCGTGCATCGCCATCGCTTAGTTGCCCCAGCGCAGTCTCAATGCGCGCACGCAGGCTGGTGTCGGGAGCATCGGCGCTCTGTGCGGCGCTGAGTAGCACCGGGCGCGCCAAGGCCCGCTGCAGTTCAGTAGCCGAGTACACCAGCGGCTGTGCCGTACCGGCCGCGACGTCGCCGACGTTGACCTCGGTGGACCGACCGGGATGCAGACCATGCTGCAAGTCATTGAGGGCGCCGAACAGCTGAAACAGATCGCTCGCGGGACGCGCGGCATCTCCGGTGTCTGGCGGTGGCGCGATCGAAGGTGCGGAACTCGCCGAGCCGGCTCCCCGGGCTGCCGCTAGCGGCGCCGACGCGCCTGCAACGGCTGGACTCGGGCGCGAGATCTCTTCGTGAGTCGCCCACCCGCCTGCGGGAACAGCGGGCGGACCACCCGTCGCCTCCCACGTTCCATCGTGCTCCCCAGCGCCCGTGGCGGACCCCACGACGTCGCCGGGCGAAGCACTGGGCGGCGCGCGCTTGGGCTGCGCCGCGGCGTTGTACCCGTACTTGAGCTGCGGCAGGATGCCATGCTCGATTAAGATGCGGTTGAGCTGCTCGTAGAAGCGGCCAGCCTGCGTAAGAAACGATTGCTTGAATACCTTATAGCAGGACAGATAAGCGGCGTGCTGCAGATCCAGGAGGTCGAGCGCCGCCTGGAACCCCTGTGCCAAGAGCATGGGCCCGTATGGATCGTTGTCAGCGCCCACGGGTTCTCCGAATACGACTGACAGACGCTGGTCCAACAGATGCAGCGGTTCGCGAAAGCGGTTTCGCACCGCATCCATGAAGTCTGTGATCGACAACCATGTATCGAATTCCCGGTCCTCCACCAGGCTCAGTGAGTCCACGGAAAGGTCCTCGGTTCGGGTCGCGACATCGTCCGGCAGGCGTCCGCATGTGAGTCTCTGAAGCCGTGCCTCGGTCTCGCGCAGGAAGCCTTCCTCGAGGTCCTTTTTGCGATTGTTCAGTTCCGCCAGGGCACCGAAGTTTGCGCTCTGTACCCGTGGGTCGCGCGAATGTTTTGCAGTTTCGAAGAGTTCGTTGCCTATGGCGCTGTGAAATCGGGCGATCAATCCGCCCAGCGCTGTGCGAACGTGCTCGTTGCAAGCGGCGAGTACCGTTGCCCGGTCGCGCGCACTCACCGTTGGATCGTTGGTCCCCGGTCGGGCAGCGGCGTTGGCCTGTTGGGCCGCGTCCCGAAGTCGCGTCATGGCGCGAGGATCCGGGTCGAGCAGCGCGAGTCCGACACGGCTGCCGTTGCAGTGTGCGACCCGGCCACGAAACACCAGGTTTGAACTTCCACCCGCCGCCAGACAGCGCAACTCAACTTCGTCATCGGGACTGATCTGGCTATCTCCGCCCCCGGGTTCGAACACCACCAAAGCACCGCCGGAACAATAGTCTTGAATCACGCAAGGGCGTACAGCACGATCTGCGGTAATCAGTTGCGCAGGCAGAAGCGTCGGGTGACGCGGAAAAGAACGCCGCCTCATCGGGTGGGGATCGGCCGATCCGTGCTTGTCGGGCAATTGCATGAAACTGCCACCGCTGAGTCGGAGTCCGTGGTGAGTACGTACCGCTCTCGGCCGTTCTCGGGATATATCCGTGTAATCGGCCCGCCGGAGCGTACCTTTAGGGCTGGCTACGGGAGTAATCAGGGACAGACCACGGTTTCTCGGCGGAGTGGAATGTATGGATCGCAACCCGCCGTCGCGACGTTCGCCGCGGCCGCATCGTTCGACCCGAACTCACGGCAACCCTGAGGAGAATCGAGACCAGGTCTTGCCATGCAACATTCGCGATGCGTTTGCGCCGGTGAGTTGTCGCATTGTAAGAATGGGCGCTTACGCTCCAGCGCGCAGTCCGTCGCGCAGGTTGCCCTCGATGCTTCGCTTGCCGTCGGAATAGCGATGCCGGTATTAGAAGTCCTTGCTGTCGCCGATATCGAACTTGGTATGGATTTGATGCCACAGCAACGCGGGACGATTTTTGGCGCCCAGTTAACGCCGCGATGAATTGCAGCGACAGCAGCCCCGATCAACTCGACGCTCTTGTGCCGTTTGGCCTGTTCCTGGCGTTGGACATTCCGGTGATGCTCGCCTCAGGGGCCTCGGGCGCGTTCTGGGGGATTTTCCAGTTTCCTCGACGCTTCCGCTCGTTGCGCGGGCATCGCTCCGGAGTCGAAAATGATACACAATCAAGTGTGATTGGATACTGCACGCAGCGGGATACGGGGAAAGAACACCCATGTTGCGAACTTCGGGCTATCTACAGTCCATGACGGATCTGCTGCTGGAGTTGGTCTCCCGGCCAAGCCGGGCGGGCGTCGATTCCCCGGAGCCGGTTTTGACCGCTATTTCCCGTTGGCTCGACGCTTACGGCATCGCCCACCAACGGCTGCGGGATGATGAGGGTCGCCCTGTCGGTATTGGCGGCGCGATCCGGGGTCCGCGGCCCGGGCCCACTTATCTGCTCGATGCCACGGCGGATACGGCACCTTTCGGGGATGTGTCGGCGTGGCGCTTTCCGCCCGGTGAGGCGACCATCGAGGATGGGTGGTTGTACGGTCGCGGTAGCGCCGACAGCAAGGCGGGGATCGCGGTGTTCTGCCATGTGCTGGCGGATCTGCTGCCGCAGTTCGAACGCTTCGCCGGCAACCTCGAGTTCCTGTTCGATGCGGAAGAACATACGGGCACCTTCGAAGGCATCCGCGGCTACATCGCTGTCCGCACCGGAGCGCGAATCGACGGCGCGATGATTGGCTATCCGGGCAACGATCGGCTGGTGATCGGCGCGCGCGGGTTTTTGCGGGCGCGCTTGACGATTCGGGGCGTCGGGGCCCATTCGGGCTCTTCGAGCCACCGGGGTACCAACGCCATTGAACGGGCCAGCGCCTTACTGGCGGACCTGCGCGCCTTGCCGGCGTCGGCACCGCACGATGGGTTCCCGCTGCCGCCGCGGCTTTCGCCGACGAGCATCCGCTGCGATGGCGACTTCTCCTTGGTGCCGGAGCTCAGCCACCTGGAACTGGACATCCGCCTGACCCCGGAGTTCGACGAGGATGCCGCCCGGCGATTTGTGGACGCGGCAGTCCGCCGCCTGGATGCCGATGCAGACGCTCCGCCCACCACCATCGAATGGATCCCGGGGTGGCCGGCTTACCAACTGGATCCGTCGAATCCCATGGTCCGGGCACTGTCCGAGGCTGCCGGCGACGCCTTCGGCCATGAGGTTGCGCCGGCGGTGGCGGGGCCGTCCAACATCGGCAACTACCTTGCGACCCTCGGCATTCCGGCGACTGCCGGCTTGGGCGCGACGTTTCGCAACATTCATGCACCCGACGAGTGTGTCCTGCTGGACAGCCTCGAGCCCACCTTCGTTACCTATAGAGAGGCGTTGATGCGTTTGCTGGGGTAGCACATCCGCTGCCGAGGGAGCAGTAGAGAACAAGAACAAGGAGCCCGTTATGAATCCGACTCAACCTAGTGCACCGGCGCCCGGTTTTCCCGAACAGGAACTGCGGATGGCGTTGGTGATGAACGGCGGCGTCAGCCTCGCGGTGTGGATCGGCGGCGTGGCGCATGAAATTAACCGCATGGTGCGCGGCGAGACCGTCTACGGTCGGTTGTGCCAGGCACTGGCGCTTCGTCCGCGGGTGGACATCATCAGCGGCACTAGTGCCGGCGGCATCAACGGCGCACTGCTCGCTCTTGCGGCGAGCGAGGGCAAACCCTTGGATCCCCTGCGCGACCTCTGGCTCAATCGCGGCGATATCCTCACCTTGCTGCGCAAGCCCGGCGATGACGACCCGCCGTCGCTGCTCGACGGTGGTTATTTCTACCAAGCGATGGTGGAAGGTTTTCGTTCGGTTCAGAACCAGATCGGAAAGGGACTGCAGCCGCCGGACCGCGTACCCATCGAACTCACCCTGACCACCACGGTGCTGTGCGGCGAGGTGCGCAATTTTCCCGACGACGCCGGCACCTTGATCCAGGACATCAGTCATCGTGGACTGATTCAGTTTCGGCGCGGCCCCGATATCGCCGGAGATCCGTTTGCCGAGGCGGATATTGCCTTGAAACTGGCCACCGCC
The DNA here is from genome assembly GCA_963773585.1 of uncultured Gammaproteobacteria bacterium. GTDB lineage: Bacteria > Pseudomonadota > Gammaproteobacteria > JASBUN01 > JASBUN01 > CAVXJN01. Next base: position 206,161 of record CAVZBR010000006.1, on the reverse strand, counting down.
GCGCGAGCGACCGCATCGTTCCCAGTGGCGTTCGAACCCTTTTATCTCCCGGCAGGCGACGAACGAGTCAAGGTCGGTGCGGACAAAGTCCCTTGTCTGCAGGGTCACACCAATTTCAATACCGAATGGAAGGACGGCCGATTCGTGGTGGACGGCGGCGTGCTCGACAACAGTCCGCTGGAGTCGGCCATCGATGCCGTGTTCCGCCAGCGCGCAGAAGGCGAAGTGCGACGGGTGATGGGCTACATCGTTCCGGATCCCGGTCGTATTCCCGATCCACCGCCCCAGGAGCGCGAGCACATCCCGGCGATGTTGAACACCGCCCTGGATGCGCTGGTCAACCTGCCGCGGGTCGAATCCGTGTCCGAGCAACTGCGAGCCGTGTCGCAACACAACCAGGCCGTGTCCAGGAAACGCGACAGCCGGCTGTTGATCGCGCGCTCGCTCGACTGGACCATGGCCACCCACGTGGCCGAGGCCGTGTTCCCCAGCTACCGGATCCGTCGGGCACACAGCGCCGCCGACTACATCGCTTTGTCGCTGGCCGAGGGCGCCGCGCACCCTGATACCGGTGACGGTGTTGCCCTGGGTCGGCGAACGCGCGAGCGGCTCGCCGATGTATTGGTCACGCAAAACCATCTGCCGTGGCTGCCGGATGGCCTGTTCTATGGTGACACCGACGCGGAATGGGACTGGGGTCTGTTCACCCTGGAAAACATCTTTGTCACTGCACTGGATCTGCTGCGCAGGGCGGTGGGCGTGATGGCCGTGCAATCCATTGAATCTACGGCGGAGTCGATGGAATCTGCGCTGTGGCAACGACTGAAGGACGCCCGTCGCCAGGCCTATGACTTGCTTGCGGTGCTGGTGGAAATGCGGCATCGGGATCACGGACACTGGGTACGACGCGGCCGCAAACTCGCTCCGCTGTTGGCGGACTTCGAGCGCGGCGTCGATACCCACCGGTTGCCGGAGCTGCTCGAAGTCGAACTCCGCGAATGGGTAAGGATGTTCGATCCCGACGTGGCTCCGGGGGAATCCCTCCGGCCGCCGCGCGCCTTTACTCGCCTGGCCGAAAACATCGCGAATTTGCTGCTCACGAGCAAACCGTTACTGCGCGACGTACTTGCACTGGGTATGCCGAGCCAGCGCCTCGAGCGCTACGTCGAGCTGCGCACCCTGTTCGACTTCCTGCTCTCCGAGACGCCGCCCTCCGTACTGTCGCCGCAGGACGTATTGCAGCGCCTGCTTACACTCGAGGTGGTGCACTACGCGTTCGGCGCAGACACCACGCAGGACCAGTACCTGGAGCTGATCCAGTTCAGCGCCAACGTACCGACCGCGTTCGGCGGGCCGAGCCGGGTGGAGCAAAAACTGGCCGGTCTGCAAGTGGCGCATTTTGGTGCATTCTACAAACGCTCCTGGCGTATCAACGATTGGATGTTCGGACGTTTGGACGGTTCCGAACGCTTGGTTCACATCCTGCTGGAGCCGCGCCGCCTGGCGCTGCTCTACGGTTCCACGGCCAGCCCCGCCGCTGCGATCGACGCCGTCTTGAAGCTACTCTATGGCGCCGTGTTCGACGGTATCGTGCGCACCGATGACCGCGCGTTTCTGCAGGTTCGCTGGGACCAACGGCTCCCGGCCATGGAGCAAGAGCTACTGTTTCTCGCCGACCCCGACAACGTGCCCGAGCAGTTACCCCAGTGCGCGTCCATGGTGCTCGAGCGGCTACACCTGGATATCATTCGCGAAGAGCTGCCGGCGCTTGCCGATGCCGTACGCGCCGATGAAATCGATGGCGTCAATCCGCGCAGCAACGGCCCCAAGTTCCTGCGCTGTTTCCAGGACTCACTGTGCGCGGGGTACCAACGATCGAAAGTCTCGCCGATGGCGGATGCGCCGGATCTTGCGCCGGAACGATTGGTGCAGTTGTTCAAGAATGCTCGGGTTGGCGAGGAGTCGATCGCGGAGGAACTGGGAACGGATCGCTTTACGTTGACCACGACTCGTTCGGCCGCAGTGGTCGTCGCCGCGCTGAGCGGCAAATTCTCCGGCTTCAAATTGCTGAACGGCGTCTTTGCCGTCGCCCGCGCGCCGCTGTTGGCCCTGGATATTCTGGTGCGCGCGCTGATGAACAAGGGCCGGGCATTTGTCAGCCTTTTTGCCGTGGTCATGGCGGTGTTTGCCACCGTGCTGGTGAGCAACGCCGTGGCGGAAGCACAATGGTCGAGCACGGTCACCAGCATCGCCGCGTTCGTTTTGGCTGTGGGATTTCTATTCCTGCTGCGCCACCACCTCAAGCTCTACGTGCTTCTGATCGCAGTCGTGCTGATCCTCTGGCTCGCGGTGCCGTTCATCCTCAACGGCTTAGGTTCGTAGCGTCAGCGAGCCCGCATACGGTGGGTTCACGGGTAAATTTGATTCCGTGAAATCGCGCTATATTCTCAGAACACCATCCTGAAGCCAGGTCGTCGCAGACGACACGGGCAGAACAGAAATCCTTCCGACTGCACGCAGCGATCAGGAGATCATTGTTCGTTGAGACGTTCACTGATCTTTTGGCTGAGAAGGTGAAACTCGAAGCAACAGGGAAGGAGAAGGGCAATGAATAGAGACGTTATGCTGTTTAGGAAGACGGGCGCAGGTGCGCAATGGCCACACGAGTCGATTCAGCGTCGACACTGATTCACGCATCCGCTTCAACGATCTATCGCGCGTTCGCTGAGCCGGACGCGATGGAACGGTGGTTGCCGCCCAAAGGAATGAGTGGGCGCATGCTTGCATTCGCATTCCGCGAAGGTGGCGGGTATCGAATGCGCCTTACGTACAACGACGCGCACAATTTCGGTAAAACGTCAGACAACGCGGACGTGGTCGATGTTCGAGTCGTCAGGCTGATTCGGGATCGAAGCATCGAACAGAAGGTTAGGTTTGACAGCGCTGATCCGGAGTTTTCGGGAGAGATGCGAATCACTTGAACGCTCGCCCCGACAAACGAAGGCACCCAGGTAACAGTAAGCTGCGAAGATGTCCCTACAGGAATACGGCTGGAAGAACACCAATCGGGGCTGAAGTCAACTTTGGAAAATCTGGCGGCGTTCACGGAGGCATCGAGCGAATGATCCCAGGCAATCGCCTCGACCAAGACGTTCGCTCGTGCCTGATCATGGAAGTCACGCCTGCTAAAGCGGCTGCTCAAATGGAATTTTTGCTGCAGGCGTAAGGGAAGGGTAGTGAGAGCCCGTAGGGGTGAGCAATTAGGCTACGTACGTTTGAAACCCCGGTCTGTGGCCTTCGCTTCGCAGCGCAACGTCTGGCCAAGTTGCCGGAAGCAAAGCAGGTGACTGCATTGCTACAGTTCGAGGATTCATCGCGTACGTTAAAGAGAGGAGCTACATCCGGGCAGCCTGAAATGCAAGCGCATGTGTCCTCTAGGATGCGCTGCCGCGTGCCGGTTCGGGATTGATCCGCGGGTGTGTTTCTACGCTGCCAAAACCAACCCAGGCGCCTGATACCAGCAGCAGCGCCACCGTGGTCCAAAACGCCAGCGAGATATTTTGGCTGGCCTGGGCGACGAACCCCAGCAGTAGACCGCCGACGGCATAGCCGGTGTCGCGCCAGTACCGATAGGTTCCCAACGACGCACCACGCCAACGAGGATCGGAGATGTCGTTGACCGCGGCGATGATGTTGGGATAGAGCATCGCCATGCCGATCCCCATAAGCGCGGAAGCGGCAACCCAAAGTGTGAGCCCCTGCAACAGCAACACGCCGACGATGCCCAGCGCTACCAGCCACAAGCCCGAGGCGATCAGCCACTTGCGGCCAATCCGGTCCGACAATGGTCCGCTCCACAACTGCGAAGCGCCCCAGATCGCCGCGTACACGCCCGTCACCCAGCCGATACCGCCCAAGCTGAGGCCGCGCTCGTGAAGATAAAGCGGGAATAGGATCCATACCAAGGTGTCGGCTACCTTGTTGACCACGCCCGCTTGACTGAGGGCGCGGAAGGTCGGATGGCGAAACGAAACGAGCAGAAAAATCTCGCCGGACCCGGGGTGCTCAGAACGTGTTTGCGGTATTCGGGCCCCCGGCCCGTCGTGACGTCCCTCGCGGTGTGCGCGACTTTCGGCATGCGCAAAACCGTGCGTCTCGCGCACGAACAGCAAGGTGGTCAACCAAGCGGTGACGATCACACTCAGCGAAAAGCCAAACAGCGCTACGCGCGGGCCGTACTCGGCCGCCAGCAGCCCGGTGAGCAGCCCCGCTACGCCCATCGCCGCATAACCGCCGAACTCGTTGATGCCCACGGCCAGCCCGCGCTGTTTGGTACGCGCCAGGTCCACCATGCTGATGACGGTCACGGACCAGGCCAGTCCCTGGCTGATGCCCAGAAAGATATTCGCGGCCACCACCCAGCCCCAGTTCTGCGCATAGAGCAGCAGGAAGGGTATCGGCAGCGCCGCCAGCCAGCCCCACAGCAGGACCCGCTTGCGGCCGATGCGGTCGGCCATGGCGCCGGCGGCGAAGTTCACCAGTCCCTTGACGAAGCCGAAGGCAATCACGAAGGATGCCAGCCACAAAAAGGCGCCTTGCGGCACGCCGAAATCGGCCGCCAAGGTGGGCAGTACCGTGCGTTCCGTGCCCAGCGTGAGCCCCACGAACACCACTTGCAGAGTCTGCATCGCAAACTGTGGGGCGTTGTCGCGAATGCCGTAGACGTGGGACACGGTGCCAGCGGTTGCCGAGTTCATCGAGATACCTCTGTCGCGTTCATGCGGCGCGCTTGTTGGCTTCGATGATCTGCGCCATTTCCGCCGGCTGCGGCGGTAGGTCTTGGGTCACCAGGTCGACAAAACCCTCGCGATCGCCCGCTTTGACCTTCGCCAACGCGGGACTGAAGCGGTACTCGAAGCCCAGCGTCGAGATCGGTTTGCCCGAAAGTCCTGCGCCGCAAACACTGCCCGCCGTGTGGCCCGGGAAGATTTCCATCGATTCCGGCAAGTTGAGCACCTTCTGCTGCAGGGAGTCGAACAGCATCCCGGCCATCTCCCGTTCCCGACCGGCCAGATCCGGGCGGCCGACCGCGCCCACGAACAATGTGTCACCGGTGACCAGGAACCACGGTTCCTCACTTCGGCGCCGGTCGCTGACGAGCAGACAGATGCTGTCGAGCGTGTGCCCCGGCGTATGCAGCACTTGTACGGAAACGTTGCCGATCCCAAGCACCTCATTGCCGTGCAGACGATGGGCGTCGAACTCGATGGGCGAGGACTCGTGAATGGCGTACTCGGCGTTGGCAAGCGCCGCCAGCGTGGGCCCACCGGTGTAGTGGTCCGCATGCAGGTGCGTGTCGACCACATAGGAAATCGATACTTCGTGTTTGCGCGCCTGTTCTACGAACCAGGTCTCGTCGCCTTTGACGACATCGACTGCGATGGCTTTGCCCTTGCCGCCGCAGCCGAAGAAGTAGGAAACGGTGCCGTCCGGCATGGGTCGGGTGTTGAAAAACATGTCTGCTCCTCCATTCAATGATGTGTAACGGTCTTTCGCGTATCGCAGCAGGCATCGATCGCATCGGTCGGTACCGCCCTGTGTTCGTCCGGCTCCGCGTATCGCCGCTTCAGGGCCTCGCTCAGCCGGTAGTCGGCAAGGCGCCAATTGAATCGCGTCTATCGGGCAAGCGGCAATCTCTGCGCTCGCCACTCAGCAACGCCGTGCTCCAGACGAACCGCGTTGAACCCGCGCTTCGTCAACAGATCCACTGCGTCCTTCGCCATAAGGCAGAACGGACCTCGGCAGTAGGCGACAACGGGCCGATTCTTCGGGAGTTCGCTCAAGCGCTTTTTGAGTTCGGAAAGCGGAATGGAGCGCGCGTTCGGGAGGTGCGATGCCTGATATTCGTCTTCCGGCCGAACGTCGATGACGACCACATCTCCACGTTCCGACTGACGCAACAGTTCGCGTCCACCGATGGGAGAGAGTTCGCCGGGACGCGACACCAACCCATTCATTGCAGACTGCAATTCCAGCAGGCGCTCTTCAGCCAGATGGCGCAACACCACCCATAGCCCGGCTACTTCCGAATCGGTCAGTCGGTAATAGATATTCTTTCCTTCGCGACGCGTGTCCACCAGGCGTGCGGCCTTGAGCTGCTTCAAGTGCGCGCTGGTGAGTTTGACCGTGATCTCGACTGCCTTGGCCAATTGATCGACTGATTTTTCTCCCTGGCTGAGCACTTCGATCAACTCCAGCCGTTTCGGGCTGGAGACCGCCTTGCCGATGCGGGCAACTTGCTCGTACAAGAGATCTTTAATTGCGCGTGAATTTTTCATGGCACGCTCACTCGGTCGGACAATCTAACGATTGTTAGAATATAAGCGGCGGCGCGGCTGTCAAGTTTAATTTTCCTACGAAGGCGCGTTGAAAGGATGACGACGGGGAAACAAAAATCGCTTACCAGCGACGCGACCATTTGCTAAGTTCGCGGCCACGGTCGGCTTTGCGCCGCCGTGCCTGCCTAGCGCGATTTTCGATCCGGTCCGGCGCAAGGCCGCCATAAGAACTTCGAATCGCGGAAACGACCGGGCCACCCAGGGGAAGCTTGTCCGCCGCAATCTCGTGTCCGCGTCAGCCTCGGTTACGCCGATAATGGGTCGACCTTCCGGCCTGCGCAACGCGTCGACTGCGGATCGCTTGACCACGGGCGCCATTCGCCGTGTGCGCGACGCCGGAGCGCTTTACCCTGATCGCCGATCCGAAACAGATGCAGCCAGCCGTTATCGACCAAGTGTCGCACCAACTGGTGACGTTCGATGACGGCATCCATGGCTTCGGCCGGGGCTTCGATGAACACGCTCAAGCGCAGCGGTTCGTGTACCCATTGGCGGCCGTTGTGCAGTGACTGCAGCGGCAGTCCGACGCGCAGATCGCCGCCGTTGCCCTCCAACACGCCGACGGCGCCGCCGACGATGTTGTGCAGCACTTTGTTGCCGCTGCCAAAGCGCTCGTTGTCCACCACCGAACCGTAATACTGCATGTTGATCCAGTTGGCGACCACCAGGGGCGCGGTCATGATCAGTTCCAATACGCTGAAGTCCGTATCGTTGCGCCATTGGTATTCGTGCAGGAAGGCGCGACCGTCCAGGTCCATTGAGCGGGTGCGCGAACGGGGTGCGGCGATGAACGCGGCGTTGTTCGCCAGCGCCCATTCCGGTCGCACCTGGGACCAGTCGCGGCTGCGCCGCCGCACGTCGGCCTCCACGCTGCGACCGGTCGACTCGCCGACACCGAGCATGGTGGCCCGCTGCATCCGGGTCAGCTCGCCCGCTTGATCCAGCCAGCGGCGCAAGCGCGCCAGGTCGTCCGATAGCGCTTTCGGAACCTGATCCAAATCGAACAGGCTCACATCATCCGTGCTCGTGTCGTGCAAGCCGGCGATGAACCAGGTGTCATCGGGGATCCGGATGTCCCGTTGCCGCAAACCGCTGCGCACGTTCGGGTCGTTCAGCAATGCCGCCACCACCCGGGCGCTGGCCTCGCCGGTCTGCCCGGCGCAGGCGCCGCAGTCGAGGCTGGACGCGTGCGGGTTGTTGACCGTGGTGCTGCCGTGTCCTGCCAGCAGCACCAGTCGAGCGAAGGGGCCGGTGAGGTTCATGGCGCGCAGAATGCGCTCGGCGTGATCCAATCGCTCGGCATCGGGAACGCCGACATCGCCGGACGATGCGGCCAGCGACGGGCCGACTCGCGCCGCCGTGGCGCGGTCGAGTCCCTGCCGCGACGGATCGGGCACGGGGCGGCTCCAACCGAAGCTGTCGCTCAAAAGCTTCGGCCCGTACATCAAACCGGCCGCTTCCACGAACGAGAAACACGAAGAGGCCGAAAGCTTGAAGCTCTTCCACGCTTTGCTCAATGCCGTTCGCTCGCGCCGCGTATCCGCCATGCGCGCGCCTTCCGCCGCGTCGGCACCCCGAACCTGTTCCTGAATCCGGTGGACCGGATTGAAGATCACCGGCACATGGGAGCAACCCTGGTCGGCGCCCAGCGGCACGTACTCGATGAAGATGCCGAAGAAGCCGGCAAACCCGAGCGTCTGCGCCGCCGGTGCCACGGTCTCAAGGGAGCGGCGAAACACTTCCGAGCGCACATCGATGCAAAACGCCGTCTGCACCGGTGGCCGCGGTTCCGCCGGCGCGGCGTCCGTTGCTGCAGACGACGCCTGCAGTCCGGACACCACGTTGCGCTGAAAGCCGAGTTCCATGGCGTTGAGCAGTATGCGATCCACTTCGGCTGCCGCCTGGCGCTTGGCCGACGGCGGTCGCATGCTGGCGGTGAGCATTTCGCGCCAGCGCGCTTCCAATGCCGGCGAACGTTTCTCGTTGAACAGCAGTACGTCCCACATCAAGCGGATTGCCAGCAGGTCCACGGTCGACTCGTCGCTGCCGCCCTTGAGTTCCGCCTGCCAGTGCAGGTAGCGGGTCCATGCCGCCCAACCGCCGATGCTCAACAACGCCGCGTGCAGGTAACGCTCCACCGCCGTATCCGGGATGCCCAATTGTTCGATCGCCATGGCAATGGCAGCACGTGGATGTTCGGGAAGCTGCGCCACATCGGCCCGGAAGTCACCCAGACCCATCATCGCCGGGCTGTGGTCGATGCGCGCGCTGCGACGCCACGCCGCGTACAGCGAACGATCGCGCCAAGGCATACTGACCATGGCCTGGCCGAGATCGAAATACGCCGCGCAGTGCAGGCTGATGCGCTCGGTGACGAAGCTCTTCCAAAGCCCGCCTTCCACGCGCTCCAGCACCTCGCTCACGGTGGCCATGCCCATTTTCGGCTGCGGTGCTTTCGAGGCCAACGCACGTTCCACGTCGGCGACGTGCAGATCACTGCCGGTCAGCGCAATGGCCGCTTCCAGATCCTCACGACCGATCCGACCCGCCGCCAACTGTTCGCGATAAAAGCTGCGCGACATGTACAAACTGCTGTCGGCGACTCGCGCCAGCAGGTCCGACGCCTCCTGAAACCCGTGGTCGCGCAAGCCGAAGTACGGGTTGACGGCGACGAAGTGTTTGAGCGGCCACAGCGGCGCGATGCGACCGCAAGCTGCCTGGATGCGGCGATCGAGTTCCGCACCGGCCTGTGTTGCGCTGTCACCGGCAGCCGGACTTTGCGTACGCATAGCAAGTTCACTTGAGTTCATGGCCAACCTCCGTGAGTCGGGGTTCGTTGACACGGGGCGCAGGTGCCGGACTGGGCCACAGGCGCTGCAGAATGCGCGTGAAGAACACGTCGATATACAGACCGTTGTAGAGATGCACATACAGCGCCGCGGTGCGCGTCGAGCGGGATGCATGACGCAGCAACTGCTGGGCGAGCAGGAGCGACACGAACACCAACACCACCGCGACACTCAGCCCGACGTGGAAACCGCCGTTGCTGGCCCGCGCCGGGATCACGCTGCCGGCCAGCATCCACTCGAAGGCTGTGTGCAGGGCAAAATATCCCGCGCTCACCATCAGGCTCAGAGCAAAACTGCGCGCCAGAAACGAACCGGTGTGCGCGATCCCGGCCGCTTGCAGCAACAGCTGGCTGACGGCGATGGCGACGATGCTACCCGCGGCAACCAGCGCCGGCTGCTGGTCGGGCGTCACGCCGAAAACCGCCGCCACGGCGAGGGTGGTCAAGGTGCCGACGAGCAACGCGGCAATCAACCGGGTCGGACGAAAACCGGTGTCCGGATATCGGACCGCCGGCGCGCGAAATCCGTCCACGCCGCTGCCGGACGCCAGGAAGGCGTGGGCCTTGTACAGCGAGTGCGCCACCAGGTGCAGCATGGCCAGGGTGTAGAGTCCCATCCCGCACTCCAGCAGCATGAAGCCCATCTGCGCCGTCGTGGACCAGGCCAGGGACACTTTTACGCTGGTCTGCGTCAGCATCACCAAAGACGCCAGGGCCAAGGTCACCAGGCCGACCACCGCCAACGTGCCCAGAGCAAGCTCCGAATAGGACATCACCGGGCTCATGCGCACCACCAGGAAGGCGCCGGCGTTGACAATGCCCGCATGCAACAGGGCCGATACCGGCGTCGGCGCTTCCATCACCTGCACCAGCCAGCCGTGCAACGGAAACTGCGCCGACTTCAGTGCCGCGCTGACCACGATCAGCATCGCCGCCCACTGCAGCGCAACCGGCAACGGCCCTTGCAGCGTGGCCATGGCCGCGTACAGTTCTTCGAACTCCAGGGTGTGCAGAGTGGAGCCGATGAGAAAGATCGCAATCAGCAAGCTGAGGTCGCCGATGCGGCTGGCCACGAACTTCTTGTGCGCGGCCAATACCGCCGCCGGACGTTCGCGGTAGAACATCAGCAGTTGATGCAGACTCAAACTGGTGGAAATCCAGGCGAGCGAGAACATCATCAGGTTGCTGGATACGATCAGCGTGAGAATGGCCGCCAGAGTCAGGCTCAACCATTGGTGGAAACGCCCCTGGTTGGGCTCGCCGTCCAGGTAATTTCGGGCGTAACGGGACACCACCGCGCCCACCAGGGACACCAGCAGGAGCATGATTACCGTTACCGCATTGACGTAGGCGCCCACCGAAAACGCGCCCAACTGCCCGGACAGTTTCAGCGAGTACAGGGTCCAGACCCGATCCGAACCGAATGCGTATGCGAACGCCACGGCGAGCGCGCAAGCAAACGCCAACCAGGCGGCCGCACCGTTCAAACGCGCCGCCAGCAACGGCTTGGTGCGCACCCAAACCGACGGCACCACGCCGGCCAACAACAGCAGCAGGGGCGCGGCGAGGGCAAGTGCCGGCGCGATCACGGTCGGCACATTCATGGCGTGTCTCTCCGGTTCGTCGGCGTCCGTGCGCAGGGCGCGCCCGGACCGATCCGGTGGCGGAGTTGACCGACCTGGGACGTCCGTAGGCTCCGCTTTCGCGGTGGCGTCGCTAATTCGTTCATCGCTGGGCTCCTGTCTGAAAGTTTGTTTGCGCACAGCCTAGAGAAAATTGGAGATGACTTCGAATGAATAGTTAGTATTATATCCATAGCCTACAGGCTATATGAGGAGGTTCCCCCGAAATGGCAGGCATGCGCGTGACTTTGCGCCAGTTGCAGGTGTTCGAGGCCGTGGCGCGGTTGCGCAGCTTCTCCCGGGCGGCGGAAGAGCTGCACGTGACCCAACCCACCGTCTCCAAGCAGATCAAACTGCTGCACGACGAGATCGGATTGCCATTGTTCGAACAAATCGGAAGAAAGGTGTATCTGACGGGCGCCGGAGAAGAGCTTTATGCCACCTGTGGCGACTGGCTCGAAACCTGGGGACGGTTCGAACAATCGATCGCCGATCTGCACGGTCTGCGCCAGGGCCGGCTGAAAATCGCGGCGGTCACCACCACCAAGTATTTCATGCCTCGGGTGCTGGGTCCGTTTTGTGCGGAGTATCCCGGCATCGAAATCTCCATGGCCGTGATCAATCGCGATCAGCTGCTAGAACGACTGGAACGCAACGTCGACGACCTGTACATCATGGGCGTGCCCCCGGAAGGTCGGGACATCGAAAGCGAACCGTTGCTGGAGAACCCTCTGGTGGTGATCGCGCCGGCGGATCATCCGCTGGCGGGGCGCCGCCGCATACCGTTGGCGCGGCTCGGCAAAGAAGAGTTCCTGGTGCGTGAGCACGGCTCGGGAACGCGCATGACGGTCGAAAAGGTCTTCGCCAGCAAGAAAGTACCGCTGACGGTCAAGATGGAACTGGGTAGCAACGAAGCCATCAAACAAGCCGTTGCCGGAGGCTTGGGATTGGCGGTGATCTCGCGCAGTACCCTGCATCTGGATACGCGCACAGACGACCTGGTCATTCTGGACGTGCGGGGCTTTCCCATAAAACGACACTGGTACGCAGTGCGGCCGAAAGGAAAGCAGCTATCGGTGGTAGCGCAGACGTTTCTGGAGTTCCTCCACTCGCACGTGAAAATGCTCGAACCTAAACATTGATAGTGTGCAAACCGGTACAGATCTCAAGGCAACGGGGTCTCGGATTGCGTGCGTGAGTTGCGGGCGGCCCGGGGCCTGTATAAGAAATCACCGTGTCTGCTGTGCCGGTTCAAGCGGATACCGAGAAAATAGGTCTACTGCTTTTGCAAATGGCGTACGACTGGACGCGAGACTGCGTCGGCAGGGTGGCTGCCTGGTAGTCATCTCCTCCCCGTCGCTGGCGAGTCGCTTCAGCCAACGCCACATCCGAGCCGGGCGGCCGTTGGAGGACCGTTCCGTGTCCGCTGGCAAGTCTGGAAGAGCGAGACGACGGATCAGCCGAGATGTGTGCGCAGGAATTCCATCGTCCGTTCCCAGGCCAAATCGGCAGCGGCGGCGTTGTACTGCAGATAGGGCAGGTTCTTCTCGTCAGAGTGCTCGTTGGCAAAGGCGTGCTTCGCTGTATAGCGGTGGAAGGTGTAATCCACACCGGCCTCGATGAGTTTCTGCTCCAGCTTATCGACGCCGCTGATGGGGAAGACATCGTCTTCGGTCCCCCAGTGACCCATGAGCGGTGCCTTGATCTTGCTGGCATCGACATATTCCAATGGCGGGTATCCGTACCAAATGACCGCGGTATCCAGTTCGGGCACGAACACCGAGGCGAGCACTGCCAAAGCGCCACCCATACAAAAGCCGGTGGCGCCGACGCGCCGGCTGCCAGTGGTTTTCAGGTACTGGACCGCACCCCGAATGTCCTGGCCGGCGGCATCGGCAAAGTCGAGGTCATTCATCATGTGCTCGGCTTCGTTGACCTCCAGTGCCAATTTGCCGCGATACAGATCCGGCACCAGGGCGCGGTAACCCGCTGCCGCGAGCTGGTGTGCGACGCCCTTGATCTGGTTGTTCAGCCCCCACCATTCCTGGATCACCACGATCCCAGGTGCTGTGTTTCCTGCTTCGGGTTCGGCGAGGTAGCCGTTGAACGCCTCGCCATCGGGGCGCGAGCCTTTGATCATGTCGCCCATGAGGTTTTGTCCTCCGCTATTTCTTTGTGTAGGTCTGAGTCGTTTGGGAGCGCACAATTGCAGTCAGTGAGTGCAGGGACCGTGTCCGCACCACGTAGCGTTGTGGGTAGCGCCGAGACGGCGAGGCTCGCGTGATGCGGCCGTATCGCTGAGGCCGTTGGGTGGTGCGCACGGTCATGCCACCGGGTGCCGTCGTCCGAAAATCGGCCAAACGCCGACGACGACCCTTTAACTTCTCAGTTGACAGTATTGCGAACAACGTTCGTTCATTAATTCATAGTTAAATTTGAACGTTTGTCGACGGGGTATGCGGCTGTGTAGGTTGTTTGCATCCACGCCATAGTCTTGCAGAGTCAAATCGAAGGAGCCGGTGACCAACGAAAATGGAATCGATCAGGATCGGTCACCGAGCCCTTTGCCGGTGCCGTTTAAAAACCGGGGTGAAAACAGTTTATCGTTAATATCGGCAAGCAACCCACTCCGACCCCGTGAGGGGCCGGTTGAGACCCGAGTTGGCCATCGCGCGGCCTGGGCTGGATACTCGCCGGGCTATTCAGCGCACTTGGGCGTCCGCAGGGCAGCATTGCGCCTGCGGCACCACGCCTTCACGTCGCTCGTACCAGCCGCGCGTGCGGTTTACGACCGCCACCGCACCCAGCATGACGGGCACCTCGATCAGTACACCCACGACAGTCGCCAACGCCGCGCCTGACTGAAAACCGAACAGGGCGATCGCCGTCGCGACTGCGAGTTCAAAGAAGTTGCTGGCGCCGATCAAGGCGGAGGGGCCGGCCACGCAATGGGGCGAACGCACGGCGCGATTGAGCAGATAGGCAAGACCCGAGTTGAAGAACACCTGAATGAGGATGGGCACGGCGAGCAGGGCGATTACTAACGGCTGTGCGAGGATCTGCTCGCCTTGGAAACCGAACAACAGGATCAACGTCGCCAGCAGCGCGCCCAGCGACCAGGGGTGCAAGACCTTCAAAGTACGCTGCAAGCGCTCCTCGCCATGGTCACTCCGCAATAGCCGGCTGCGCCAGAGTTGCGCGACGAAAAGCGGCGCCACGATGTACAGCACCACTGACAAGAACAATGTATCCCAAGGTACCGTGATCGCGGAAAGGCCCAGCAGCAGGCCGACGATGGGCGCGAAGGCGAACACCATGATGGTGTCGTTGAGTGCGACTTGTGTCAGCGTGAAGTGTGGTTCGCCGTCGCTCAGCCGGCTCCACACGAACACCATCGCAGTGCACGGCGCGGCCGCCAACAGGATCAGCCCGGCGATATAGGAGTCGATTTGTGCAGCGGGCAGCCACGGACGAAACAGCCCGCCGATGAACAGCCACGCGAGCAAGGCCATGGAAAAGGGCTTGATGGCCCAGTTGACGAACAACGTGACACCGACGCCGCGCCAGTACTGGGCAACGCCGGCGAGCGCGTGCAGGTCGATCTTCAGCAACATGGGGATGATCATCAACCAGATCAGCGCTGCCACCGGCAGATTGACCTGCGCAATCTCGATTTTGCCAATGGCCTGGAACAGGTTCGGGAGGCCATGGCCGAGGACAATGCCGGCGACGATGCACAAGCCCACCCAGAGGGTGAGATAGCGTTCGAACAGTCCCATCCTGGCACCCGCTGAGCGCTTTGCCGTCACTTGGCACTGCACGCTCATCGCACGGTTTCCCCTTCCCGCAACGTATTGGCCGACACCGTTTTGGAAAAGCGTTCGATCAGCCCTTCGACACGGCGGCGTACGTCGTCGCGGGTTGCGCGAAACATGGCGATGATTTCTTCTTCGCTGCCGGCCGCCTTGGCCGGATCGTCCAGGGGCCAATGTTCCTTGCGTGTATTCGGCGGCAGAGTCGGACACATCTCGTCGGCGTGCCCGCAAACGGTCACCACATAATCCGCCCAGTCGATCATGGCGTCGGTGAGCTTGGTCGACTCCTGGGAGGCAATGTCGATGTCCGCCTCGGCCATTACTGCGATGGCGCGCGGATTCTTGCCATGGGCTTCGATGCCGGCGGAGTCGACATGGAGCCACGCCGGTGCCAATTGCTTGGCCCAGCCCTCGGCCATTTGCGAGCGACACGAGTTGCCGGTACACAGGAACAAAAGATTCATCATCGTTTTCTCAGTTGCAGCAATCTGACAGGTCGGGCGTACAGCAGGCGCCCGACGCGGAGTCCTGCTTCGGGGTTTCATCGAACATGGGCGCCCTCCCAAGGGTATGGAATGTTTCCCAGGCAATACCTTGCGGATCGACGACCCAGTACTTGTCCGAGCGCGCGTAACAACAGGTGGTGTTCTCTTGCTCGATGCCTGCCAGACCGGCCGCGTCCAGACGTGCGCGCACGGCCGCCAGTTCATCCTCCGACTCCGACTGAATCCCCACATGGTCCACGCCGGGTGTACGGCCGCGGGTGGAAATGGCGAAATTCACTTTGGGATCGCTCAAATCCCATTTCGCGTAGTCCGACTTCACCACCGCCGGCAATACTCCGAACATGGCGGAATAGAAGGCGATGTTGCGCTCCAGATCATCGACTGCAATGTGAATGTGAAAGCGGCTCATGGACAGGCTTCCTTTTCTTCAGAGGGCATCTGCATCAGAGGGTGTCAGGCACAGCAGCGTGCGCCGGGCCGATTGGGCATTTCGGTCAACGCGTCGCGGTCGGCGGCAAAAGGTTTGCTGTCGGATAGGCCGTTCGCGGTCGCGCTTAAAACTTCATGTGCCCACTGGGGCAAGTCCGGATGCAGGCGGTAATAGATCCACAGACCCTGGCGTCGATCGAGCACGATGCCGGCTTCCCGCAACTGTGCCAGATGCCGGGAGACAGTAGGCTGAGCCGCGTCCAGCGCATGGGTCAATTCGCACACGCAGAGTTCGGCTTCTTTGGTGAGCAATACCACGGACCGAAGGCGCATCGGATGCGCCAAGGCCGCGAAAAACGATCCGGACGATATATTCATGTTTTGCAATATATCTTGCTCCGTATATACTGTCAACCGAATATAACAATAGACACTTTGGCTGGGGTTCTATGCAATATCCAATGCGCGTTCTTTTCCTATGCACGGGAAACTCCTGCCGATCACAAATGGCGGAGGCTTTCTTGCGTCATTTCGGCGGGGAAGACTTTGCGGCCTTCAGCGCCGGTACCGATCCGAAAGGCGTTCACCCGTTCACGGAGCAGGTCTTACAGGAACTGGGCGTCGACGTGAGCGGACTGCACAGCAAGGACCTGCGCGAGTTCGTCGGACGGCGCTTCGACTATGTCATTACCGTTTGCGACCGGGCGCGCGACAACTGCCCCGCTTTCCCCGGCGATATCGAGCGTATCCACTGGAGCTTCGACGATCCGGCCGCCGCGCGCGGAGCCGATGAAGAAGTCCTGCGTCAGTTTCGCCGCATACGCGGTGAGATTCGGGAACGCATGCGCCTTTGGGTCACCGTGCAACGCGCTCGCGCCGCCCGGGAACCAATCGCGTGAATGAAGCCCGGGTTTGCACGGAGTCCGGCGTGACTGGATCGGTCCCAGGTGTCAGATCGGCAGCCGCAATTGCCCGCTCGTACCGAGGGCTTCCGGCCCCTGGACCCAATTGCGGCGATCGGTGACCGGAGCGCGCGCCCAACTCTATGGCTATATGGTGTCGTCGGTCATACGGCCGCCCGGACCGGGCTTCGACTGAGTGTGATTAGCCGTTCAGCGCGTGGAGTTGATCCGCAGCGGTGCGACGCAATCGACGTTTGTACGCCTTGAGGGATGACTGTTTTGGCGGGCATCGAAGACGCTCGTTGGGAGCAGCCGCGATCGAGTGCCCGGGGTCGGAAAAACCCGCGCAGCACACGCGATTGGATACAGCTTACGGCGCTGGTTGCGGCAATTTTCCCGCCACCAGAAATGTCTCCGTCGGGAATACCAGGGTCGATTCTTCCGTGCTGTAGAACATCACCCGTTCGCCGTCGGTGTCGCATAGCCAAGCTTGTTGAAACGTGGGTTTCGATTTCTTCAAAGCTGCCGGGTTGAACAGTGCGACGTTGATTCCTCGCTGGTTGTCGCGCGCCGACGGATATTGGAATGCTTCGATGCCGGCATCGCGCATGTGTTGTCCCAGTAGTTGGCTGTCGCTGTAGCGGGCGGAGTTTGCGATCTGCTTCGTGAAGGCGGCGAAGGGCGGGTTTTGCAGGCGCAAGCCGTGATCGCTGGCATAGGCGGCGCCGAATACGGTATGGGCGGTGACGAGTTTGCCGCTCGGGGGCGGCAGTGCCATGCCGTTCCAGAACACGAGTCGGTAATAGGCGGTTTCCGCCAAAGCGGTGCGAAGTTCGACGGAGGCATAGAACAGACTCGGTTGATTAGGGCCGCCGAAGCGCGAACCGTGGCGCAGGGGCGGATATCGAAACGGCGTGGCGAGTAGGTAGTGCAGGCGTTGCGTTGCCGCGCGGGCGTTCGGTTTGGCGTTCTCCAGCAACGACTCCAGCAGTGCCTGTTCCGCCAGATCGTCCACCAGGGAATTGGTGGCGATTTGTTCCTGGCTTTCGACCACGCGAATCGCGGTCCCCGTCAGGGATTCCGGCTGTACCTGTCCGGCACAAGCTTCCCAGATATCCACTACACCTTGCCGCGCATGGCATCGAGGTATTCGACCACCCGTACCAAACCCTGCACGGATTTGATCTGTTCGGCAGGTACGCCGCCGGTATGATGATTTTCGGTATGCATCCAGTGGCGCATGTCGGCCGGGGCGCCGCCCACCAATACATATAGACTGCGGTAGGCGCGGATCAGCAGCAGGGCGAGTTCGCCCGGTTTGCTGGCCGGGTCAAACCCTCGATATAAGGCGCTGCGGTCACGGCCGACAACGGTGCCAAGCTCCGCCTGGGGAATTCCAAGCGCCTTGCCGGCGTTGAGCAACGCTTTTCGCAATGTTTCTTTGCGATCCGGTTGGAGTGCGGGTTGGGCGGTCATGGTCGGCCCCTTGATCGTTGCATTGGAGAAATAATAGCAAATATTGTGTCATTTGCAACGATGATACCGATTATAGGCGCCATTAGCCGTTTGGGGGGTGGGGCGAGGCCACCGAGCGAAAACGCGGCCAGAGGGCGCTGGCTTGTATCCGGGTCTGGTTCCGAGCCCGAATCGGAGTCCGAGTCCGGCAAACGGATGGGCCCGAGCACCGGCATCGCCCCGTTGCGAACTTGCCGATCCCGACCGGGATGCGCTGCCGGCAGGCGTATCAATCTGTGAGCCGGTCGTGCGGGCGGGAGGCTGGCGTCTATGCTTGTGCGGAATTGAGGGGCCTACAACGGAGGGTAGCCATGAGCAGAGTAGTTCTATACGGAGATGACGCGATCCGGTACGCGGAGAATCATCACATTGCTGTGCATCTGCGCGAGGATCGAGACGAAGAAGCAAGCACCGATTTCGGGCACGCACGGGAGTTGGCAGCGGACAACCCTCGGCACGTCTGGGTGGAAATCGACGGTAACGTCAATACCGGCAAGGACGGCGAAGGCCCACGGGGCGGCTGAACTCGAGTACGTTCCGTCCGAAGTTCGGCCGTACTCAGGGGCGGGGCTGACATTTGGGACAGTAGTAGGCACTGCGTCCCGCTGCGGTGACACGGTTGACCTCGCCGCCGCAGCGGGGACAGGGCGCACCTTCCTCACGATTCGGCAATAGAAAAGATTTCGGCATCCGTTCAGGATCCGCCTTGGCTTTGATTGCTTGCTGCAACACTTGTTTGATTGCCCGATGCAGCGCGCCAACGGCGTTCTTGTCCAATTTCGGCACTGCTGCTTGCGGATGAACACCCGCCCGCAGCAAAACCTCGTCACTGTAGACGTTGCCGATGCCCGCGATCGCCTTCTGGTCCATGAGCCAGGATTTGACCGCGCCTTTACGCTGTGCGGCGAGCGCTCGAAACTGCGCCAGGTCCGTTGCCATGGCATCGGGGCCGAGGTGTTTACTTTCGACGAACGCGTCGGCGTCATCGGTCCACGCAATGTGGCCGAGTTTGCGCGGTGCGATGTACGCCAGCTCGGCTCCGTTCGTGAAGCGGATCGCGAGCCCGGTACCTTTCGCCGGCGCATGTTCGCCGCGCACATATTCCAGCCGACCGGTCATGCCGAAATGCAGCACCAGCCAACCATGGTTCTCCGTTTGGATGAACAGATATTTTCCATGACGCCGGGTATGCGCAAAGGTTGTGCCCTTCAAATGACGCCCGAGGCTCTGCGGCGTCAAATGATCTAGAAGCGACGGCGACGGCACGTCCACCCGGGCGATTTTCTGTTTGAGCGCGGTCGCATCCATATACCGCTTGTAGGTTTCCACGTCGGGTAGCTCGGGCATGGCGGGTCGGTTCCGGTTCGAGGGCCGCCGTGCGGCGGCTTGGCCTGAACTTAGATCTCACGCGAGGGGCCTGCAAATTCCTGACCCGGAACCTGTTGGCGATTTCGGCCGAGGGCTCCATGGGGCGGAGAATTCGCCTTGCCGTCTTCAATACCCGTGGCCTACTATTTGATACATCAGGCAATGTTTCGAGGAGGCAAGGGTAGTTCTACGACACAGGAAACACACCAACAATCACAATAAACGCCCTGAGGTGAACACAATGTATGCGAAATCAATAAAGTTCCTCCTTGTCGGGTTGAGCATGCTGGGCATGGCGGCGACAGTATCCAGCGCTTTGGCCGCAGGCGACGACACACTGGTGCTGGGTGCCGCCGTATCGCTGACCGGAAAATATTCGACCAACGGCAAGTACACCAAAGAAGGTTACGATCTCGCCGTCACCCGCCTAAATGAAATGGGCGGCGTGAAGATCGGCGACAAGACTTATAAGCTGAAGGTCGTCTACTACGACGACGAATCCACCCCCGCCCGCGGCGCGCAGCTCGTGGAGCGCCTGATTTCCCAGGACAACGTCAAATTCATGCTCGGGCCCTACAGTTCGGGTTTGACAAAGGCCATGGCCCCGGTCACCGAGAAATATGAAATTCCCATGGTGGAGGCGAACGGCGCGTCGGTGTCGCTGTTCAACAAGGGATACCGCTATCTGTTCGCAATTCTCTCTTCGACCGAGTATTACCTGCGCTCGGCAGTCGATCTTCTGTATGAGAAAGCGAAAGAGGACGGTAAGGATCCGTCCAGCCTGCGCATCGCAATGGCGTTCGAAAACGATCCCTTCAGCCAGGATATCCGCAAGGGTGTGATGGACCAGGCGAAGGAATACGGCATGAAGATCGTGGTCGACGACAAGCTGCCGCCGGACTTGAGCGACATGACCGCGACGCTGACCAAGGTCAGGGCGTTGAGACCGGACGCGTTGCTGGTATCGGGTCATGCCAAGGGCGCGGCGTTGATGGCGCGTCAGACCCACGAAATGCACATTCGTCCGCCGATGATGGCCACCACCCACTGCGATTCGGCCAAGATCGCCGAGAATCAGCCGGAAGCGGCCGAAGGTATCCTGTGCGCGTCGCAATGGGATCGTTCCTTGAGCTATAAGGACAAATGGTTCGGGAGCGCCGAGGACTATGCCAAGCTGTTTGAAAAGACATACGGTGTGGCGCCGCCTTACCAAAGCGCGGAATCGAGCGCTGCGGTGATCGTGTATGCGGACGCATTGAAGCGCGCCGGTACGCTCGATCCGAAGAAGGTGCGGGACGCTATCGCGGCCACGGACTTGGATACTTTCTATGGCCACATCAAGTTCAACGATGCCGGCATGAATATCGCCAAGCCCATGGTGTTGTATCAAGTGCAAAGCGGAGAATACAAGGTAGTGGCGCCTTCGAAGTGGGCCGAATCCAAGTTGAACTATCCCCTTAAGTGACCGGCCGGTCACGACAATCCCGTCGGCTCGTATCTGCGCAGGGATGGCGCAGATACGGGCGGAAGTCCTAGATGGACAATCTGCAGATCCTGTTCGATGCGCCTGTGTTGTCGATGCAGTTGTTGATCGACGGGCTATTGGTGGGCGCGATCTTCGCCTTGGTGGCGTACGGCATGGCGCTGGTCTGGGGCGTGATGAATATCGTCAACATCGCCCAAGGCGAGTTCGTCATGCTGGGCGGGTACGTCGCCTATTACCTTTATCAGGCCGGCATCCATCCATTGTTCGGTGTTCCCGTGGCTGCAGTAGTGCTGTACGTGCTGGGCTGGGCGCTTTATCGCACGGTGATCTTCCGAATCGTAGACCGCGATCTATTCACTTCGTTGTTGGCCACTTTTGGCCTGGGCATTCTGTTGCAACAGCTCGCCAACGAAATGTTCGGCGCTGACGTTCGGACTGCCGAATCCGGCCTCGGGACCTGGTTCCTGTTCAACGGCATGGTGACGGTCCCGCAAATCAAAGTGGTGGCGTTCGCGGTCGCATTGCTGATCGGCGGCGTGCTGCTGTGGTTTCTCAAGCGGTCGCGGATCGGCCAGGCGATCCGCGCGACGGCTCAAAATGCCCGTGCTGCGCGGGTGATGGGTGTGGATACCAACCGGGTGTATGCCGCGACGTTCGGGCTCAACGCTGCCATTTGCGGCGCGGCCGGGGCGCTGGTATCGATGATCTGGATTATCCAGCCGTATTTTGGCCTGCCGTTTACCGCGCGCTCGTTCATGATCGTGGTGGTTGCAGGTGTCGGTCAGGTCGGTGCCGTATTGGTGGCAGGATTGGGCCTGGGAGTGGCGGAAGGTTTTGCCGGGTTTATTCTCGGTGCTCAGTTCCAGACTGCGTTCGTGTTCGCATTGCTGGTGCTCATCCTGGTGTGGCGGCGCATTCGCCTGAGCCGCCAGCGGAGGTATTTGAGTTGAATCCGACCGTGAGGCGACTGTTTGGCTACGGGGTGTTGCTGGCGGTGGGCATCGTCGCGCCGTTTGTGGTGCCCGACATTCGTACTCAGCTCTCCTTCCTGTGGGTGATGATCATATTTGCCCTGACCTGGGACATTCTCGGCGGCCAGATGGGCTACAACTCGTTCGGCAACATTCTGTTTTTCGGTGTCGGCATGTATGCCTGCGCCGTGATTCAGCATCACTCGGGCCTCAGTTATTTTCCCGCGCTGTTCGTCGGCATGGCGGCCGGAGCGGCGCTGGCGGTGATCGTGGCGGCGGCATTGGGATGGGGGATACTGGGTCTGCGCGGGCATTACTTCGCCATCGGTACCCTCGGCCTGGGCATCGCCGCAGCGGAATTCGCCAGTGGTTGGGATTACATCGGTGCGGGTTCGGGGATGGTGACGCCGTTGTATCCTGGCGAGGTCGGCGGGCGGGAAACGTTTTTCTATTTCCTCAGTTTCGCGATCGCGGTTGCGACGTTTGTCAGTCTGCGCCGTTTGTACGCCGGCCGCTTCCGCTTGGCCATCAATGCGATCCGCGACGACGAAGACAAGGCGGAGGCAATGGGTCAGCACACGACCTTGTACAAAACCCTGGCTTGGTGCGTGGCGGCATTCTTTCTGGGGCTGATCGGGCCCGTGGCCGGTAACATGATCGGTTTCATCGATCCGCGCGACGTGGCTTTTGCAAGTTCATCGTTTGGCGTATGGATGCTGCTGATGGCAATACTCGGCGGTAAAGGCACGCTCTGGGGTCCCGTCATCGGAGCGGTCGTTTTCCACACGCTTCAAGAAACGTTCTGGACCTACTTTCTCGGCTGGCAGCGGGTGGCCCTCGGCCTGCTGATCGTCATTATTGTGGTTTTCTTCCCGCGGGGCATCATGGGTTGGATCAAGGAGCGTTGGCCGGAGCGATTCGGCCAGCGCGTGGATGAGCCGCAGACCAGCAGCCGGAGTCCAGACTGATGGCGTTGCTGGAAGTGCGCAACGTGCAGAAGTCATTCGGCGGCGTAATCGCCAACCAAGACGTGAGTCTGCGTGTCGATGCCGGAACCATCGTTGGGCTCATCGGCCCCAATGGTTCCGGAAAAACCACCTTGTTCAATTCGATCGTCGGCTCCCATGCTGTCGATAGCGGCACGATCTGGTTCGAAAGCCGGGAAATTTCGCGCATGCGTGTGCCGCAGATTGCGCGTCTCGGCATGTTGCGCACTTTTCAGCAGACTCGCATCTATTCCGGCATGACTTGCGTCGAGAATATGCAGGTCAGCACCCCCCAGACCGGCGCCAGTTGGCGCGAACTGCTGCGCCGGATTCCGGGAGGCGTCACCCGCAAGGCCGAAGACCTGCTGGAGTTCGTCGGTCTGTATGCCAAACGTCATCTGCTGGCAGGCGATCTGTCGTTTGGCCAGCAGAAGTTGCTCGAGTTCGCCATGGCCCTGATGAGCGAGCCGAAGATGTTATTGCTTGACGAGCCAACCGCCGGTATCAACCCGACGCTGATCAACGGTCTGGTCGATCGGTTGCGGCGCGTCAACGCAGATATGGGCATTTCCCTGCTGGTCATCGAACACAACATGAACGTGATCATGAACCTTGCGCAGTACTTGTACTGCCTTGCCCACGGCGAGATGCTGGCCGAAGGCCCCCCGGAGGAAGTACGCAACAATCAAAGCGTAATCGACGCCTACCTTGGGGGGCACTGATCGTTGGATAGCGACAGCGACAATATTCTTTCCGTTGACGACGTGGCGCGCGAAGCTTCGCGCTTGGCGCAGGCTGGTCCGTCGCGGGAAGAATTGGCGGCGCTTTGCCAGGGCGAACCGCTGCTGCGTATCGAGAATCTGCGCGCCGGCTACGGCAAAATGCAGATACTGCACGACCTGGATCTGCAGGTGGGCTCGGGCCAGTCGCTGTGCTTGATCGGTCCGAATGGCGCGGGCAAATCGACTGTGCTGCACTCGGTTTACGGCTTCACGCGTGTTTTCGCCGGCCGCATTTACGTCGAGGGCCGCGACATCACCTCGTTATCGCCTAACGCCAAGCTGCGCGACGCGGGCGTCGCCTACATTCTCCAGGACAACTCGGTCTTTCCCGATATGACCGTCGAGGAGAACCTGTGGATGGGCGGCTATCTGGCGTCGCATTCGGCGGCCAAAGAAGCCGCGGAGCGGGTTTTCAGCAAATATCCGCGCTTGGCGCAAAGGCGCAACAAACCGGCCCGGGTGTTGTCGGGCGGTGAACGGCGCCTGCTGGAGATTTCTCGGGCGCTGATCATGGATCCCAAGGTGCTGCTGGTGGACGAGCCGTCCATCGGCCTCGAGCCGCGTTTCATCGAGATGGTGTTCGAGATATTAAGCGATCTGCAGCATAGCGAAGGCAAGACCATCGTCATGGTCGAGCAGAACGCAAAGAAGGGACTCGAGTTTGCCGACATCGGCTATGTGCTGGTATCCGGCCAGGTAGCCATGGCGGGCGCCGGTTCCGAGCTGCTCGAGCATCCGGAAGTAGGGCGGCTGTTCCTGGGCGGTTAGTGTGCGCGCTCACCAATGGAGGGCCCGCAGTCGCGCACTTTTCTTGTATTGGTGCGCTTGCATACGCTGCAAGATGTCAATTGATGCGCGCGCAATCCATTCCCCGCAGCAGCGGCTCCCGCACCAGGCCCCGGATCGCCGGCGGCATCACCAGGTAGGGTCACCATGATGCGGGCCGTGCGTTGGTGCGGGTCCGACCCGAAAAGCGTGCGGGTATAGTCGGCCAGCAATTTCTTTCCGTCCTCGAACGTCGAAAAGGGCAGGTTTTGGGTGTGGGAATCGGCTCGGTTGACAGGCGCGCGATAGCACTGGCCAATATTGTTCAAGCTGGCGAACACGTGGGCCTCGCAACGCCCCAGGGAAGACAGTCCCGCGGCCGCCAGCCGGTCTCGCAGCGGCCGCAAGTCGAGGTGGCGCAAGTCCAGATAATGAGCAAGGTTTCCACAGCTTTGCGACCGCGTTATGCACGCGGCTACCTGCTCGAGCCTCTGTCTTGCCCTTACCGCCACATGACGGCGCTCCTCCGGTACGTCAGGCAGCAGCGTCTGCAAGGAATCAGCCATGGATTTGCCCCGACTCTGAGCGTCTAAGCCAGACTTATGACGTTTCCGACCGGACGTTGCGATTTGATGACGGGCGTCGGCAGCGTGTCGCGCCTCAACTCCCGGGGCCCGCTGCCGATACTTGGCGTATTGGCGGAACCTTCAAACAGGGCTATCGGAGGCACGGGGAAATGCACGGATTCGGATCCAAGGGGCTTTACTTTCGCATCTTGGCGTACGTGGTTCGATTGGTGCAGGGCCATGCCGACAGCGCGAAGCACCGGCTCACCGTGCTTGCCGCAATCGGTACGGTTCTGATCGGCGTCGCCTGGATTGCAGCCAATACTCTGGTGCTGCAAGCCGGCGAGCTTGCCGGCACCGCGGCATACGACCGGCTGCTGTTTAGCTACCTGATGCGATTGATATGTGCAGAGGCGTTCCTGGTCGGCGGCATTTTCCTGTCCGCACTCTGGGCGCAACAAGCGGGGCGGATTCCGCAATATGCGGCTGCTGCCGAGGAACGCGACTGACCGGGCGTGGCTCCCTCAACGCGGTGTGCGGGCGCGGCTGGATTCCTCGTCGTCGCGCGGCTTGTGTTCCGGTGAGGTAAACCAGCTCTCCCGTGGTTCGGTTGGCTCGGCGCTTTTCTTGACGGCCTCCGTTTTGGCAGGAGATACCGCCGGTCCCGGGTGCGCCTTCTCAAACCCCGAAAACTCGGACGCTGACAACTGCCCGTCGTGGTTTTCGTCCAATCGGTCGAAGCTCGATTCCAGCTCTTGCGATGCTTTTGCTTCCGAACGGTCGATCAGGCGGTTGGCGTTGGTATCCAAGCTGCCGAATTCCGCTTCACCGCCCGTTGCGGCACGAGCGCTGGCGTTCCGGGGTGGCGACTGCGGCTCCGCGGCCGATGCCACGCTACAAACCAATGTCAGTGACGCGATTGCGGTGAACGCGGGTGTGAGGCGCATCGGGTGCTCCTTGGCAATGCCAGACGTGGTGCGGGTGTGCCCGGGTTGGTTGGCTGCTATTGATCCTAGACTGTATCGGCGCCGTTTCCAGGGTTGCCAAATTGTTTCAGTTTCGGACCTTACATCCCGCCAAGCGCGTTTGTTCTATGCTTAAGGCCACGATGGGGATCTGCCAAGGAGGCTGCCATGTCGGAACAAGTGCATCGCTTAATTACGCTGGATGAGAGTTGCCTGGAAGTGTCGGCGGATTATTACGAGGATCTTTTCACCCACGAAACGGACGCAGCCTTGGTGGTGCGCGAAGACGGCCGTATGTGCATGTGCTTGGATATGGCCACTGCACGCCAACTAGGTACGTTGTTGCTGAAGTTGGCCAACCAGGATGAGGCCGACGGCAACGCTGAGTATGACTCCGATCCGGTGCACGCGCGGGTTGCCTAGGAGCCCCGCGTGTCTGGTCAACGCACCAATGGCGCACAACCTTGGGCGGGAATACGCGAGTCGCATACAGCGATGGTGCCCATGTAGCGGGTCCAACGTTTGATTTCCTGCGGCTCGGGTGGATAGCGCCAGGATTTCTGAATCAAATAAAAACTGTCGTTGCCTTCAATCGCTTTGAACCACGTGTATTCCGGCTTTCCGGAACCGGGATTTTCTGGGCACGACTGCATCCAGAACGCAAAGGGATAACCGTTTTCGGTACCCGTCCTGATCAATTGCCCTGCCGCGTTCGGGCATGCCCGTTGCCAGGCGGCGGAGAAGCGCGCGTAAAATGACTTCGGGCCATTCTGGTTGACGCCACCCATATAGATCTGCGTCGTGAGCATTTCACTCCAATGTTCCAGTTCCTGCGACTTCGGGATCATCTCGTCGGTCAGTACACTGCCGTTACGGCCACTCGACGCGAGCTTGTACCCTTCCGGCATGGCTTGAAGCAGATTTTCCCCTTGCAAGGAGCGATCCTCGGCCCAGGTACAGGTGGCCGTTAGGACCAAGACAAGGACTGCCGTTAAGGAGCGAAACATGACGCGTAACCTCCGATTGCGTGAACCTATAATACCTTGCGGCCGGAAACCGGGAAAAATAACCTCGGAATGACTGAGTCTGCGTCAGTATCGTGATCTGCGCCTCCGTCGGGCCACACGCAGTCGAACCAGGGCATCAATGGCGCGACGGATGTCGCGCAAGTCGGCAAGTTGATACGGAATTGGCGCTCCCTAGGGGACTCGAACCCCTGTTACCGACGTGAGAGGCCGGTGTCCTGGGCCACTAGACGAAGGGAGCGTAAGCGCTTGTTTTCCCGAGGATGGGGAAGCTGGTATTATACGCATTCGCACTCAACGCTCAATACGTTTCGGTATCGCGGTTGCGAAACACCAGGCCTGCAGGGACGCCCGTTGGCGTCGGCTCTGGAAAACCTAACGGGAAGGGTTCTCCTATTAATTTTTTCAAATTGTTCCGTAGACGAGCGAATTCCAAGCACGCCGCAGAGCCGGCGTCATTGAAGGCGCCCGAGCCTACCGCAGCGAAGGCAATCGTTCCCCGCTCCGAGCACAACATTTCCCGCGCCAACATCAGCGAAAACGCCTTGAAAGTGCTTTATCGGCTCAAGAAGGCGGAATACCAGAGTTACCTGGTGGGAGGCGGCGTGCGCGATCTGCTATTGGGCCGCGAACCCAAGGATTTCGACATCGCCACCGACGCGACCCCGGAGGACGTGCGGCGTCTGTTTCGCAACTGTCGGTTGGTCGGGCGGCGATTCCGTATTGCCCACGTCCATTTCGGTCAGGAAATCATCGAGGTCACCACCTTTCGAGGTAAGGGCAGCGATGACGGCGTCAACGGCGACGAACATTTGCTCACCGACGAAGGCCGCATCCTGCGCGACAACGTCTTCGGCACCATTGAAGAGGACGCGTGGCGCCGCGACTTCAGCGTCAACGCCCTGTATTACAACATTCAGGACTTTTCGGTCTCCGATTACACCGGCGGAATGGCCGATCTGCAGGCGGGTACGTTACGTCTGATCGGCGATCCGCAGGTGCGCTTCCGGGAAGATCCCGTGCGTATGCTGCGGGCGGTGCGGTTCGCCGCCAAACTGGGATTTCGTCTCGACGGCGCGACCGAGGCGGCACTGTACGAGCTAGGTCACTTGCTGCGGGATATTTCGCCGTCGCGTTTGTTCGATGAAACGCTGAAATTGTTTCTGTCGGGCCACGCCGTTCAGAGTTTCGAACTCATGCGACATTACCGGGTGTTCGAGCACCTCTACCCGGATACCGAAGACGCATTGGCAACGGAGGAACAGCACTTCCCGTTGACCCTGGTTTTGCGGGCGATGGAAAACACCGACTCGCGCATTGACGAAGGCAAGCCCGTCACGCCGGCGTTTCTGTATGCGGCGTTGCTCTGGGAGCCCGCGCGTCGCGTAGCGGCACAGCTGCAAAGCGAAAACTCCGAGTTGTCGTGGCTCAATGCTTTGCAAGGTGCAGGCGCCAACATCGTTTCGATGCAGGCCAAGCATACGGCGATCCCCAAGCGCTTCAGCCTACCGATGCGCGAGATTTGGAACCTCCAGGCGCAATTGCGGCACAATCACGGCAAGCGTGCGCTGCGGGTACTGACGCACCCGCGATTTCGCGCCGCTTACGACTTTCTGCTGTTGCGCGCGGAAGCAGGCGAGGAAAAGCAGGAACTGGCCGACTGGTGGACGAATTTCCAACAGCTGGACGCCGATCAGCAGCACAAAACGGCTGCCGAGCAAGGCAAGGCGCAAGGCAAGCGCCGACGCCGTCGTCCGCGTAAACGTAAATCCTCCAACCCCGCTACCAACGATTAGCATCTCGTGGCTGTGTGCGCCTTTGTCGGTTTGGGCAGCAATCTCGACGATCCGCGCGAGCATGTGCGGCGTGCGCTCATGGAGCTCGATACCATTCCCGCGAGCCGCTGTACTGCACGATCGTCGCTTTATCGCTCGGATCCCATGGGTCCGCCGGATCAACCGGATTACATCAATGCCGCCGCCGCACTCGATACTGAATTGACCGCGCCGGCTTTGTTGCGCGAATTGCAACACATCGAAAGTGCGCACGGACGTGTGCGCAAGGGCCTGCGCTGGGGACCGCGAACGCTTGACTTGGATCTGCTCTTATACGGCGCCGAGGAAATCGATCTTCCGGAATTGAAAGTGCCGCATCCAGGGCTGCACGAACGGCCGTTCGTACTGTATCCTCTTGCCGAAATCGCACCGCAGTTGATCGTGCCGGGACGGGGAGCCCTGCAGCAGCTGTTGATTGGATGTGAGACCCAGGGCTTGAGTCGCTTGGACCGTGGATAACCATCAGCAACGCCGTTATATTGTCGTCGAAGGGCCAATAGGGGTCGGCAAAACCAGTCTGGCGCGCCGTTTGGCGGAAAGCTTCGGCTGCGAGTTGCTGCTCGAGGACGCCGAGAGCAATCCCTTCCTGGCGCGCTTTTACCAGAATCCCCGCCAGGGTGCGTTGCCGGCGCAGCTGTTTTTCTTGATGCAGCGCGCGCAGCAAATGCAGGACCTGCGTCAGGCGGATCTGTTCAACCCGGTGCGGGTTGCAGATTTTCTGCTGGAAAAGGACCGTCTGTTCGCCCAACTCACTTTGGACGACGACGAATTGCGACTGTACGAACAGGTGTACGAAAGGCTCGCGATCGACGCCCCGCAGCCCGATCTCGTAGTTTATCTGCAGGCGCCGGTGGACGTACTCCGCCACCGTATCGGCCGGCGCGGAATCGGCTATGAGCAGCTGATGGAAGCGGGCTATCTGCCGCGCCTGGTGGATGCCTATACGCGCTTTTTCCACAATTACCAGGAAGCGCCGCTGTTGATCGTCAACGCTGCCGAGATCGATCCCGTTCATAATGATGACGATTACGCGCGATTGCTGGAACGGATCGGTCGCGCTCGCGGCGGCCGGCATTACTACAATCCCTCGCCTATCGCCCTGTGAGGGGTGACCAGACATGGCTACAGATTCAGCGACATCGAACTCCAAAGTCAGTTTGCGCACGCTCGCCGGTCACAAGCAAAAGGGCGAAAAGTTCGCAGTCCTGACCGCCTACGACGCCGGTTTCGCCGCGGCGGCCGATCACGCGGGGGTGGAAGTGGTGCTGGTCGGCGATTCTTTGGGGATGGTGTTTCAAGGACACGCCACGACGCTGCCCGTGACCATGGAGCACATGATTTACCACACCCGTGCCGCGGCGGCCGGCTGTTCGCGGGCCCTGCTGATGGCGGATATGCCGTTCATGAGTGCGACCACTGCGGATCATGCGCTGACCAACGCCGGCCGCTTGATGCAGGAGGGCGGGGCCAAGATCGTCAAACTCGAAGGCGGGGGCGCGCGGGCGGAGACGATATACCGACTGTCCGAACAAGGGATACCCGTGTGTGCACACCTCGGCTTGCAGCCGCAGTCGGTGCATAAGCTGGGAGGGTTCCGGGTTCAGGGCAGGGAACAGGACAGTGCCCGGACATTGGTCGAAGACGCGCGCGGACTGGAACAGGCCGGCGCCGATTTATTACTGCTGGAATGCGTGCCCCGGGCGCTGGCTGCAGAAATTACCGCCCAGGCCGGCGTCCCTGTGATCGGCATCGGCGCCGGCCCTGAATGTGATGCGCAGGTACTGGTGCTGTACGACATGCTCGGTATCACGCCAGGGCGCGTACCGAAGTTTTCCCGCTGTTTCCTCGACGGCGGGCACGGCATCGCCCAAGCAATCGAGGCTTACGTGCGTGCCGTAAAAGATGGGTCCTTTCCCGCTGCCGAGCATTGCTTCGACTGAGCGGCGCGCTCGCGCCTGTCGAATTCCATGAAGACCGTCGACTCTACCCACGACTTGCAGGTCGAATTGGCTCGATACCGCGACGCAGGATTGCGCGTGGCGCTGGTGCCGACCATGGGCGCACTGCACGAAGCGCATCTGCAATTGATCGATGAAGCCCGCCGCCATGCCGACCGGGTCGTGGCCAGTGTATTCGTCAACCCGTCGCAGTTCGGGCCCGGGGAGGATTTCGACGCCTATCCGCGCAACCTGGAAGCGGATGCTCACAAGCTGGCCTCACGGGGAACGGACCTTGTGTTCGCACCCGCGGTCGAAGAGGTCTATCCGGATGGCGCGGCGCTCGCGACCCGGGTGGAAGTGCCGCAGCTCGGCGGGATCCTGTGCGGGCATTCGCGCCCGGCTCACTTCGCCGGCGTCGCGACGGTGGTGGCGAAATTGTTCAATCTGGTGCAACCCGGTGTCGCGGTGTTCGGCGAGAAGGATTACCAGCAGCTGATGGTGATCCGCCGCATGGCGCGCGACTTGAACTTCCGCGTGGAAATCATCGGTCTGCCGACCGTGCGTGAGCATGACGGCCTGGCCATGAGTTCCCGCAATGCCTACCTGACGCCGGCCGAGCGGGCGACAGCGCCCGCAATGTACCGTCAGTTGCAGCACCTGGCGGTCGAGGCTTCGGCCGGCGCCGATCTGAGCCAATTGGAAGCCGCTGCCGCGGACGCGCTGCAGTCGATCGGTTTCCGGCCGGACTATGTCCAGGTCCTGGCCGCGCGGGATCTGGCACCGCCAGATCCGACCGAGCGCGAGCTGGTGGTGCTGGCCGCCGCTTGGCTGGGCCGCGCCCGCCTGATCGACAACCTCCGCTTTGAACGCCATTCGGTAGCCGCAAGCACTTGAACAGGGCCAAGTTTTGGTGCGGTTCCCGGCGCCGGCGCGAAGCGTGCCGGTAGCGCACCGGACTGATATAATAAGTGCCGTGCCCAATATCCGAAGGAATAGTGAGTCCTTTATGTTTCGCACCATGCTCAAAGCCAAGCTGCACCAAGCCCGGGTCACCCATTCGGAACTCGAATACGAGGGCTCCTGCGCGATTGATGCCTCATTGCTGGAAGCGGCCGGTATATTGGAGTACGAACAGATCCAGATCTACAACATCGCCAATGGTGAACGCTTCACCACATACGCCATCAAGGCAGAAGCGGGGTCGGGCGTGATTTCGGTCAATGGCGCTGCGGCACACAAGGCCGCGCCCGGTGACCGGGTGATTATCTGCACCTATGCGAGCTTGTCGGAAATGGAGCTGGCTGCGTTCAAACCGACCTTGGTGTACCTGGACGCGGACAACGCGATCAAAGCAAAGCGCAATTCCATCCCGGTACAGGCAGCGTAACCGTTCGGGTGCGGTGCCCATGTCTCCTCTGGCGTTGAAACTGTCCACTTTCCTGCTTTAGTTGGAGAGAAGGCGCTGGGTGCGCCTGTCCGGTTTGCAATGCCGGAACAAGGAGGTGTGCCATGCCAGTGTCAATGTCGCTGCGCGCATTTCTGGATGCGCAGGGTATTCAATATGAAGTCATCGAGCACCCGCGGTCCGTGTCCGCGCCGCGGATCGCGGCCGTGTCCCATGTGCCCGGTGCGCGATTGGCGAAATCGGTCCTGCTGGAGGACGAGCAGGGTTACGTAATGGCCGTGGTGCCTTCCACCCGGCGCGTGGACTTGGCGCGCCTGCACCTCCATACAAAAAGAATGCTCGGGCTGGCGGTCGAAGAGGAGATCGCGCAGCTTTTCGGAGACTGCGACCCCGGCGCCATACCCGCGATCGGCGCCGCGTACGGCATCAAGACCGTGGTCGACGACAGTTTGCGAGATCAGCCTGATATCTATTTCGAGGCAGGGGATCACGAGGCGCTGATTCATCTCACCCAGCACGAGTTCAATGCCGTGATGGCCGGTGCGGACCACGCTCAGATCAGCCACGCTGCTTAGCCGCGTTCCGGAAAAGTGCACAAATCCGCACAGTCGAAAACCGTACTCGCGTATTATGCGTCGGGGAGCGCTGGGTTATAGTAACCCGGTACGGTTTTCGCTATGCGGAGTAGGGCTGAGAATTGAGCGTTCATTTACGGTTTTGGCTGGTGGCGGGCGCGTGCGCCTTGTTGATCGCAGGCGGTGTGGTCCGGGCCGATCCGCCGCAAGGGTATCCCTTCGTTTCCTATGACGAAGGCCTGCGTCAGGCGCAAGCAAAGGGCAAGAAGGTATTCGTTTATTTCGGGCGTTTCGGATGCGGTTGGTGTGCCAAGACCAACAAGGAAACGTTTTCCGATCCCAAATTGCGCAAGCGCTTCATGGACCATTACGTGTTGGTGTATGCCGACGCTGAAAGCGGCCAGCGGTTGCAGCTACCGAGCGGTGAGCGCATCACAGAAATGGAACTCGGCGCGCGGTTGAACGTCTATGCCACTCCAGTGTTCCTTTACCTCGAGCCGTCCGGGAAAGTGATCCTGCGCGCGCCGGGCTACAAGACGGTCAAGGATTTTGAAGACTTCGATCGCTACGTGCAAAGTGGGCGGTACAAGCACGAAGGAATCATGGAATTCCTAAAAGGCAGTTCGTGATGGTCCCGCGCATGTGGCTGTGGGCGGGGCTGTTGCTGACCGGCCTTGCCCACGCGGGCGGCTGGACCTTTTCGTCGGCCGTGCCCGTCACTCCGCCGGCCGTGGACGGGGTGTTTCACCATCTGGAGTCAGCGGGCCGTCGCAATATCGCCGTCAGCGGCACCGTGACCGCGATCGCCTGGGAAGACAATAGCAGTGGCGACCCGAAGGTCAGCGTCGCAATGAATCATCCCGGTAGCGGTTTCGCCGCTCCCGTGGTGATGAGCGGCGAAACCGCTGCTTATGAACCAGCCGTGGTCGGGCTTGCGGATTCCCGCTTTCTGGTTGCTTGGGAAGAGGCGGGCAAGATCTGGTTCCGGATGCTGGACGACCACGGGGCCGGGCCCCGGGTGTGGGCTGGCAGTACCGGTTCGACTCACGTGACCCTCGCCACCGGCGCAGACGGCCGGACCTACGCCGCATGGTCGCAGCCCAACGGTCGCTACTATCAGATCGTGGTCGCGGAAGTGAAGGTCCAGGGCTTGCAGCCCAATGTTTCACCTCCCGTGCCCGCCGACGCGCAGCCGCCCCAACAGGAGCAGCTCTATCCCGCACTGGCGGTCGTGCCCAAAGGTCTGGTGGTGGCGTGGGAAGACCGACGCGAGGGCCACACCCGGTTGTATTTCACCAGTCTTCAGGCTGACGGCAGCTTTCGCGAACCGGTGCAACTGAACGAAACCAGGACTGCGCGCAGCGCCAATTTCGGTCGCGGCACGGGCGTTACTCGTGTCGCGTTGGCAACCAACGGTCGTGTCGTCGGCGCCACGTGGATGGACAAACGGGATTTCAAGGGCGGCTACGACGTGTATGCCGCAGTCAGCAAGGACTTTGGGCAGACGTTTGGCGCCAACGAGAAAGTGCAGGACATGTTCGGTGAGAACATCCCGCAATGGCACCCGAGCATCGCGATCGGCCCGGACGGGTTGCTGGTGGTGGCCTGGGACGATCCCCGTGACGAGAAACCGAACGTTTGGTTGTCGTGGCGCCTGGCACAGGGCTGGAGTGATGATCTCGCGCTACCCGGCACAGACGGCCAACAGCAACGCAGCGATCCGGTCCTGGTGTTCGATGCAAAGAAGGCACTGCACATGGCTTGGGTCAGCCGCTCGTCCGAGGGTGGCACCCGCATCTGGTACTCGGTGGGTCGGTACCAGGACTAGGAACCTAGCCGCGTTTCGAGCCTGAGACGCACGTCCTGCTCCGCTTTCATTTCGCTGGTAGACTGTTTGCATGGCAAACGGTTTCACCATCGTTGTGATCGCCAGCGGCTTGTTGAGTCTGGCGCTGCTGGTACTGGCGGTCATGGCGCTGCGTCGACGGCGCGTGCTCGGCACGCTGGTGAGCTTGCTGTTGGCACTGGTGGTGCTGTCCTGGGCCGGCCTGTTGGGCGCAGTGGGCGTCGGCATAGAAGGTTATCGCGCGCTAACCCACGAAGATCTGGCGGCGGTCGTTGTCACCAAACCCTTGGGGCCGCAACGGTTCGAGGCCCAATTCACCTTTCCGGACGGGGATACCCGCAATTATCAGATTGCCGGCGACGAACTGTACGTCGATGCTCAGATCCTGAAATGGAAACCGATCGCCAATGTATTCGGCCTGCATACCGTGTATCGCCTCGATCGCGTTGCCGGACGTTACGTGGATATCGATCAGGAGCGCAACGGCGCGCGCAGCGTGCACCGGTTATCCTCCGAGGAGCCGATCGATTTATTTGCGCTGCGGCGTAAATACGAAGTGCTAAGCCCGCTGGTCGATGCGGAATACGGCTCAGCGAGTTACGTGACAGCTGAACAAGCGCAGCGATTTGAAGTGCGTGTCACCACGACCGGCCTGCTGATCCGCAAAGTCGATAAACTCTAGGCCGCAAGATACACCCCCGGTCCGGGCCCACGTGTTCGTTCACCGCGTCGCAATCGGTGCCTGCGACCGGCGTGCCTATGCCATAATCCTGCAGGCGTGGAAGTCATGTCGGGGACGAAGTGGGCGCGCTATTGATCGTCGTGGTGATTGGTTTGCTGGTGATCGCGGTCATCGTGGGCAGACCCTGGTGGCGAGGCCGCTTGCGGCGTGCACGGGCGGTGCAGCCGTTTGTGGCGGAATGGTCGGACCTGCTTCGCCGGCGCTTGCCCGTCTACCGCAATTTGCCGTTGCCGTTGCGCCAGCAGTTGCATGGAGTCATCACGAATTTGATTGCTGAAAAGCAGTTCATCGGCTGCGCCGGCCTCACTGTCAATGATGAAATGCGTCTTGTCATCGCCGCACAGGCGGCGTTGCTGCGGTTGAACCGCAGCAATGATCCGTATCCGGAGGTGCGCTCCATTCTGGTGTACCCGGATCGGTTCTTCGCCGATCATCAGGTGCGCGACATGGCCGGCGTGCAGCACCGCGAACGGCGGCTTCTATCGGGCGAATCCTGGGAATTCGGTAAGGTGATCGTGTCGTGGCGGGATGTTACCGACGGCGCCGCCGACCCCGAGGATGGTTATAACGTAGTGCTGCACGAATTCGCCCATGCGCTGGATCACGAAACCGGCAGCGCAAATGGCCTGCCGCTGTTGCCGGAGACGATGAATCGAAATGATTGGCATCGAATCCTGAGCGACGCATATGGGCGATTATGTCGCGAGGTTGATGCCCGTCGGCACACGCTGATCGATGCGTACGGGGCGGAGTCGCCGGCGGAATTCTTCGCCGTTGCGACCGAGACCTTTTTCGAACTACCGCTGGAATTGCACGCGCAGGAGCCCGAGTTGTACCGTCAACTAGCGCTGTTCTATCGCGTGGATCCGGCTTCGTGGGGCTCGCAAAGCCGTGGCCCAACGCAGGCGCGTCAGACCTGATGCGTTGCGTCCACTGCGAACCGATCGGGTTGCTGGTAATCGGAGCCGCTGTCTTCGCCTGGTCTGCGGTGGCTCCTGCTGACCGCATGACCTGGTGGATGGAAGTTGCTCCGGTGTTGATAGTCGCTCCCGTCCTGGTGCTGAGCGCGCGACGGTTTCCGCTGACACCGCTGCTGTACCGCTTGATTTTGGTCCACGCCGTCGTCTTGATGATCGGCGGCCATTACACGTACGCCCGCGTGCCTGCCGGATTCTGGTTTGCGGAGTGGTTCGAATTGTCCCGTAACCATTACGACCGTCTCGGTCACCTGTTGCAAGGTTTCGTTCCGGCAATGGCCGCGCGCGAAATTCTCATTCGCCGGACTCCACTGGGTGCGGGTGGTTGGAGTGCTTTTCTCGTGCTTTGTATTGCATTGTCTGTCAGTGCGGCGTATGAACTCCTCGAATGGTGGGCGGCGCTTTGGTTTGGCGGCTCCGCAGATCAGTTCCTCGCCACTCAGGGCGACGTTTGGGATACTCAATGGGACATGTTCATGGCGCTGTTCGGCGCCATCGCTGCGCTGATGCTGTTGTCGCGGATACACAATCGGCAGCTTCACGCACTCGGTTGACAACGGAGGCTCGACGTCGTGTTTGAACTTCATGCGCAGCTTGCGGCGGATTGTCTGCCGGCCGGCAGTATGAGCTTGTCGCAGCTGCTGTTGTTGAACGACGCCAATTATCCATGGTTCATACTGGTACCGGAGCGCGAAGGTGTCACCGAGATACATCAGCTTGCGCACGACGATCAAGTGCTTCTGATCGAAGAATCTAGCCTGCTGGCTCGTGCAATCGACACGGTGTTGCGCCCCGACAAGCTCAATATTGCTGCGTTGGGGAACATGGTGCCGCAGTTGCACATTCATCACATCGCGCGGTACCGCACCGACGTCGCCTGGCCTGCGCCGGTGTGGGGCCGGGTACCGGCAACGTTTTACGAAATGGATGACGCACGACGCTTGATCGAACAGGTCCGCGCCGCACTGGGCGATCGTATTCGTTGAGGTTCGCGGGTATGCGCAGTTCGCGTGTACTGCACAACGCAACCGAGGCGCGCGCGGATGGGGTCGAATGCAGAATGCTTGAGCAGGTTGTTTCACTGGCGCTGGTTAAAAGGGGCGGCCCGCCGGCGTTCGAGTTTCCCGTACCGACCGGCGAAGTCGTCCGGTGCTGCGTCGACGATGGGCACAAATCATAACCTTGCAGTCGGGGTGTTTTTTGCAAAGTAAGGGACGCGGTACATTGACGTTTTAGGCCGAGTCGTTCAGGACAGCATGCAGGCGAAAATTCGATCCGTCCTGGTATTGATCGCAATCATGACTGCGACTTTCGCGGTAGCCGGTTTCGCCGCTCAGTTTCGTCCGGGACTCTGGTATGCCAACTTGGCTAAACCGCTCTGGACGCCGCCCGATTTTCTGTTCGCGCCGGTGTGGACCTTGCTCTATGCGATGATGGCCTGGGCGGCGTGGCTGGTATGGCGTCGGCGCGGTTGGCAGTCACGGCCTTTCGCATTATATGTCGCACAGCTGATCCTGAACGGCGCATGGTCGTGGTTGTTCTTCGGGTTGCAGCGGCTCGACTTGGGCGCAGTGGAAATCGTTCTTCTGTTGTTGTTGATCATCGCGACCACCGTGGAGTTCTGGCGCGCGAGCCGCTGGGCGGGTGCCTTGCTGTTACCTTATGCCGCCTGGGTCGGCTTTGCGGCGGCGTTGAATGCCGCGATCTGGGAGCTGAACAGATGACTTTGTACCGAGAGGCGAAAGCGACATGAAGAGTTTGATTCTGGTTGCTCATGGTAGCCGCAGGGCAGAGTCCAATGACGAAGTCCGGCAACTTACCGCGGCGCTTCGCGAACGTGCAGGCGGCGGTTTCGACGCCGTGAGTTGCGCATTTTTGGAACTGGCCGAGCCGTCCATCCCCGATGGTATCGAAGCAAGCGTGCGCGACGGCGCTACCGAAATCACCGTACTACCGTATTTTCTATCTGCCGGACGTCACGTGGCGACCGATATCCCCAATGAAGTCGCCGTCAAGCAAGCGCAATATCCCGACGTCTCCATTCGTATCGCACCGTATCTGGGTGCGGCGGCGGGTATCGCCGATCTGCTGCTCAGTCAGGCGCAATAGCGCACAGTTCAAACACGCCGCCGCGGCCGTGCCTTTTGCAGGGCGGCGACCACTCGAGCCCTCACTTCGTCCAGATCGCCGCGCTGCTCGGCGGCGAATTCCAGTCGATTCAAGGTGACAAGATTCTGTTCCAATCGCGGATCGACGCTGCGGTAGTGTTGCGTGAAGCGCAGTAGCCACGTCTGCAGGCTGCCGTTCAGCCGCCACCCTTGGTCGTGACCAAAGTGCTGCAGGGCGCGGCGAACTTCACTGGCGCGGCCGGCCGCGCGGATCTCCCGCAGCAATGCGCGTTCCCGTTTGGACCGCGCATGTGCCGCGCGCACCACTCGCCACGTGTGGGTGGCGCCGTACAATAATGCGGCGAGGCAAATCGCGGACAGGGAGATTCGCCAGCCCGTACCGAGTACCCAAACCGACTGCGCCTGTGTGGCAACGCGAACGAGGCGGCCGGTGTCCGGGTCGAAGTACTGCAATCGGAGGATCGGCAGCGGAATGCGGCCACTGCCGCCGGCGACGAACGGAATCGTCACGGTCCGGGACGAATGTACCCCGTCAACGGTGGTCTGTTGGCCCCATACCGGAGTGGCCGGAATGAACTCCAGATCCGCGCTATCGCGCAGCCGAGCCAGCGCTGAAGGCAAAGCCGCCACGGGCAGATTGGATGCGCTCGTCGTTACTTTCCAGAATGCGATGCTGTCCGTGTTCAGCAAGGCGGGCGCGTCGAGCCGCGTCGTCAGACGCACGGCACCCACCGGCATGTCGGCGGGTATGTAGGGCGGCAGCGCGCGCACATCGACGCGCACGCGCGGCACTGCGAAACGCGCCTGAATTCTTCCACCGCGGCTATAGTCGACCGGCGGCAGATTCAGCAACATGGCGCCGCTGTGCGCCGGATACAATGCCCAGCCGGTGGTTTTGACCGTGTAGTCAGTGCCGGCAATCGATTCGTTGTCGGTTTCGGTTTGCAGCGGTACTACCGTCAGTCCGGGTTGGTCGAACGATGGTGCCTGCAATTCGAAAAACCGGTTGGTGCTTCGCACGTGCACCGTTACCAGCAGTTGCTGCCGGACCCAGACGGAACTGGCCGATACCCGGCTATCGACCCGCAGTGGCTGGCCGCCGTCGCTGGCTGCGGCAACGTGGAGTGGCAACGGTTCGCTGCGTGCGCCAGCCAGCGATAATGAGGGGATCGTGAATTCGCCTGTGCGTCGCGGCCGCAGTTTGATCCGCAACGTATCGATGGTACCGTCGCCGTCGGTGTCGCTCGCGGCACTCGTTTCCACCTGGAAATCTTCGCGCAACGGATCGAGGTCAATGCCTTGCAGTACAGCGCCGCGATTTTCAGCGCGCACCGTCATGGTCAGTGACTGCCCGTAAATGAGGTCGTTTTGCGCTACGCTGGCAGAAAGTTGCGCGGCGCCGGCACCAAGGCACCAGCACGCCAGCGATACGCTGATGCCGCGGCTCAGCCAGGTGTGTCGGCTCACCACGGGTCCACCCCCGGCACCGACCTGGGCTCCGACAGCGGCGCCTGGAAACCTTCCTGCAATTCGAAAATACGCCGCCATAGCTCACTGGAATCCTGCTGCAGCGCTTGCATGTGGGCGATGCTGCCGGCACTGGGCGCGGACCTGCTCACCGACCCGGCAGCAGTGGCGGCGGCGCCCGTTGCTGCGAGCTGGGCGTGGCGGACGCCGCGCGCGATCAAAGCGGTGAAATCATCGCTTGCCGACGCGGGCTGGGCAGGACCAGGTTTCGCTTTATGCGGTGGGGCATCGCCCAGTGTCAGTGGCCCAGTGCCGCCACTGTCGGCGCTGTCCACGCTGCGGCGACCGCGGCCGGGCCCGGTGCCGGCCAACTGTCGCGCCACCGCGTCGGCCAACAGCTTCGCGACCGCCAGGTTGCGTTGTGCCGGATCGAAGTCCGGTCGATATCGCAGTGCATCCCGGTAGCTGCTTTCAGCGTTGCGATAATCGCCGCTTTGAAAAAAAGTATTGCCCAGATTCAGCAGCGCGGCGGCGCGGCTGCGGTCGGTGGGTGCTTGCAATATCGCTTCGGTGAACTCGGTGCGCGCACGGGCAAAATCGCCCAGACGATAGGCGCTGGCGCCTTCGCCGAGGCGCGCGTCGAACCCGGACAGTTGCGAATAAAGGTCGAGTGCGGTGCGAAAGCGCTTTTGCTGATAAGCATGGGACGCCTGCGGTGCGGTCGCTGTCTCTCCACCATGGGCCATGGGTACGTGGGACGCCGCAATTGCCAACGTGACAGCGCCGAGCCACGCCGTCGGTCTGGTCCAGCGCAACGGCACCAGCGTTGCAATGAGCAGGGCCGATGCCGGCAACAACAGCCACGGATACAACGCTTGCCATTGGATCTGATCGAGGTCCGCAAGATCGGGCCGTAACGAGGCCCGGGTTGCGATACCGCTGTCATAGAGTCGCTCCAGATCACTGTCGTCATCGGTCACCTGGGCATAACGGCCTGCCGATGACTTCGCCAGTGAGCGCAGTGCCTCGCCGGCCAAAGGTACGTCAGTCGTGCCATCGGCGCGGGTCGTGGCAGCGTCCAGTTCGATGGTGCCGGCCGCGCTGCCGATGCCGAACACGTATAGCGGAATGCCGGCTTGCGCCAAACGCTGCGCCGCAAGGGTGGTGAGTTCGGGATCGCCGGCGCTGTCGGTTACCAACAGCACGGCGCGCGCGGATTGCGGATAGTCGCCGAGCACGCTCCGCGCCAAGTCCAGCGCACGATCGGCGCGACTGCCGCGGGTGGGGAGCAGGTCGGGCTGCAGCAGTGCCAGGTAGCGGGAGAGCGCCTCGGTGTCGCGGGTGGGTGGCGCCACCAGGTGGGCATCGCCCGCGTAAACGATCAGACCGACGCGGTCGCCGCGTACCCGGCCCAACAGGCGTTGCAGCTCGATGCGCGCGCGTTTCAGTCGCGAGGGCGCGACATCGGTGGCCGTCATTGAACGGGAAACATCGACCGCAATCATCCAGTCCGCCCCTGCGGCCAAAGTCTGGCCCGGTTCCAGCCGCGGCAGCCTTGGGCCGGCCGCGGCCAACGCCAGCAACAGCCACGCGATGACATGGGCGTAGGTGCGTACCGCGCCGCGGGGACCTGCGCCTGCCACGCGGACCCAAGGCAGCAAAGCAGGCGCAGCGTACAGCCGGGCGGTCCTGTGCCCGCGCCAACGCCGCAAGCTCAGAATCAGCAACGGCTGCAGCGCCAGCAACAGCCACCACGGTTCGCGCCAATGCAATCCCGCCCACAGTGCACTCAGTTCCATTGGCGCCTCCGGAACAATGCGCCGAGCTGCGCCACGCTCAGCACCGCCAAGGCCGCCAGCAACGACCATTGATACAAAGGCGTGTGAACGAAACGGGGTTGGTCTGCGACTGGATCCGCTTCCAGCTTGCCGATGGCGGTGATCGCGGCACTCAACGCGCGGGTATCGGTCGCGACATAGGACGCGGCCCCGGTAATCTGCGCCATCGCCTGCAGACGCGCCTGGTCGGCCGGATCGTAAATCAAGCCGCTGGCGCGGCGCTCTTGGGCAGCGGCGGTGCCGGCACCGATGACGATGGTGTACAGCGGCAGTTTGCGCCGTGCCGCCAGACGCGCCGCGTCCAAGGGTTCGATGGCGCCGGTCGGGCGCGCCGCGCTGCTGAATAGCACCAATATCCGCCGTCGCGTGCCGCGCTCGCCGGCTTCCTTGACCGCCAGCGCCACGGCGTCGCCCACCGCGTTGCTGCGGCCTGCGAGTCCGGTCTCGATTTGGCTCAACATGGCGTGGATCAGATCGTGGTCATAAGTCAGCGGCACCATGGTGTAGGCCTTGTCGGCATACAGCACGAGCGAGATTCGGTCCCCCGGCAGTTTGTCGACGAACCGGTTCAGTACGCCTTTGAGTACCGTAAGGCGATCCACCCGCTGGCCCTCGAATACGTAGTCGCGCAAATTCATGGCGACGGAATTGTCGACAATGAACACGATATTTCGGTGTTGGGCCGGCTGCGGCAATTGCGCACCGATACGTTCCGGTTGTGCCAATGCCACCAGCAGGCATATCAGAACCAGGATTTGCCACCACGCCCGCTGCCGGAAACGACGTGCTTGCAGGCCATGCAGCGCTTCGATCAATGTGCCGACGCGCGGATGACGATAACGCGCCGCCGGCGATGCGCTGTAGCCGGGCGTGTCGGCTCCGGCGCGACGTTGCTGGCGCAATAGCTTGGGTAGCGCGATCCAGGCCGCCAATACGGGCAGGGTCGCCCAAAGCCACCCCGGGTGGGCGAAGTGGAGGTCAGCCAAAGCGTTCAACGCCATGGCCACAACCAATCCCTGGCTTCGCGGATCATATCCAGCGCCACTTCGGGGTCGGGATTCGTGGGCCTGTAACGCTGTGCGGCCAGCGTCGCGGCGAAGGTGCGCCAGCGACGTTGACTGTGGAGATCGCGACGACGACATGCGGACGGAAGTGGTGTGCTGGCGGTGAGCCGCGTCAGACCGAAGGCCTGTCGCACGGCGGATGCGGTCGAGTAAATGGCCGTCCGGGGTTCGATACTTTCGCGCTGCAGAGCGCGCCGCAATCGTGCCAGACGTCGCCGAGCGGTCGAGCGTCGCGCGCGAATCCAGTACAGCGCCACGCCTGCGAATACCAGCACTGCGATCAGCGCGGCGACCACCGCGATGAAGCTCCAGGTCGCTGCATCGGGCGGTATGGCCGGAGCTACAATATCGGCGATCTCGACTCCCGACGGATTGTTCATCGCACGTCCATCAACGTGGCAGGCTGAAATGTGTCGGCGGTGCTGAGCATGCGCACGGCGATACCGGCGTTGGAGAACCAGCGAGTCTGTGCTTGCAACTGTTGCCGTACCTGTTCCTCGAACCGGCGTCGTAGATCAGCGCGATGGCTGTCGACTGCGATCGGCGCGCCGCCGCTGGCTGCGGAAATCTCCAGCACGCCGGCATCGGGCAGCGTGATCTCGGCCGGATCCAGGATCTGCAATACACGTATCCGGTGTGCCTTTTGCAAGCGCATCAATGTGGCGACGCTGGATTCGGTGAGATCGATGAAGTCGCTCAGCAACAATAGATCGCAACCGGGTCGTAAGCGTGCGGCGAGTTGGTTCAGTGCGTCGGCCATCGTGGGTTGCGTGCCGGCGTCCAAAGGCGGTGCGGGCGCCGCCGCCGTACGGATCAAATGCCGCAGACCCATCGCGCCGTGGCGGGGCGGCAGCCAGCATTCCACTGGGTCGAGCACCAACGCCCCGACCGGCGCGCCGCGCTGTGAGGCCGACGCCGCGAAGGAAATGGCGGCGGCAGCGGCGTGCTGAACTTTGAGATGGCCGGTGGTGGCAAAGCGCATGGCGGCGCGGCGATCCAGCAATGTGAAGGCGCATGGCCGCCGTTCCTCTCGAAACACTTTGACGTAGGCGGAGCCGGCGCGGGCGGTGAGCCGCCAGTTGATGTGGCGAGCGTCGTCGCCGGGTTCATAAGGCCGATTGTCGTCGAGCTCCATGCCGCTGCCCGGACGTCTGGTTTCCCGGTCACCGGCAACGAAGGTGCTGGCGGGGGCCCCCGCGAGTACATCGAGCTTGGCGCTGCGAGCCAGAAGGCCCGCAATCTGCTCGCTGTCGAGCAGTGGTTGTTGCTCGGGTCGGACCGCCGTGCTGCGTACTAGCCGACCCCAGACGGCCGGCAGTTTCACGGTACAGGCACCGCTTCCAGCAGGCCGTCGATGAGCGTGTCCCGG
Source organism: uncultured Gammaproteobacteria bacterium (assembly GCA_963773585.1). Classification (GTDB taxonomy): domain Bacteria; phylum Pseudomonadota; class Gammaproteobacteria; order JASBUN01; family JASBUN01; genus CAVXJN01. The sequence continues at coordinate 162,025 of CAVZBR010000006.1, read as the reverse complement.
TCGATTCCTTCGGCCTGGGCGGCGTAGCCCGGAATGATACGGTGTCGCAGGACATCCGGCGCCAGTTCGAGGATGTCTTCGGGGATCACGTAGTCGCGGTCGCGCAGAAATGCGAGGGCGCTGGCGGCGCGCAACACGGCGATGGAAGCACGCGGCGAGGCGCCCACTTCGATGTGCTCGGCCCATTCCGGGCGCCACCGCGCGGGTTCGCGGGTGGCGGTGATCAGCGACACGATGTAGCGTTCGAGCGAAGCTTCGACGTGAATTTCGGCCACTTCCCGCCGCGCCTGCAAAACCGTTGCCGGCAGCAGTGGCGACTCGATGGGCGCTTGGTCCTCTCCGTAGTGCAATCGCCGGTCGCGTTGCAGGATTAGCAATTCCTGCTCGGGTTCCGGGTAACCCAGGTTCACGTGCAGCATGAAGCGGTCGAGCTGGGCTTCCGGCAACGGGTAGGTGCCGCTGTGTTCGAGCGGATTCTGGGTCGCCAGGACCAGGAACAATTCCGGCAGCCGCCGGGTCACGCCGCCGACGGTAACCTGGTGTTCGGCCATTGCCTCGAGCAACGCCGACTGTACTTTCGGCGGAGCCCGGTTGATTTCGTCGGCGAGCAAGATTTCATGGAATATCGGACCTTCGATGAAGCGGAATCCGTGCTCCCGGGGATCGAATATTTCACTGCCGGTCAGATCGCCGGGCATCAGGTCCGGGGTGAACTGTACTCGCTGGAAGCGCGCGTGCACGCCGCCGGCCAGGGCTTTGACAGCCGTGGTTTTCGCCAGCCCCGGTGGGCCCTCCAGGAGCAGATGGCCGCCGGTGAGCAGACCGATCATGAGGCGGTCGAGTAATGCGTTTTGGCCGATGATGATCTGTTCGAGGTGTTGGCGCAGGGCCAGGAACTGCGGTTGCGTCTGCATCGATGTATCCCGGCTGATTGGCACGCGAGCGGGCGCTGGTATCGTCACCGCTGAAGTTGCGGAGAAATTGTAACTGAAATAGTCTGCGGCTTGTAACGGTCCCGCTGGCGGGCGCAGTCACACGGAGCAAGCGCAATGCAGATGGCGAAGCCGTTCGCTGAGTCCAGCGAACAAAACAAGGCGCCGATTCTGGCAGTTCTTCGACAGGTGCTGGCGCAGGCGCACGACGTACTGGAGATCGGCAGCGGTACCGGGCAGCACGCCGTGTATTTTGCACGGCAGTTGCCGAACCTGACCTGGCAGCCCTCGGATGTGGCGGAAAACCTGCCCGGTATCGAATTGTGGATTCAGGAGGCACAACTTCCGAATCTCAAGTCCCCCGTCGTATTGGACGTCGCCAGGTCGGAATGGCCGACGGGACAATTCGATGCGGCATTTTCCGCCAACACCGCCCATATAATGGCCTGGCCGGAAGTGGAATCGATGTTCCATGGAGTGGCCGGCATTCTGCGCCGAGGCGGTCGTTTCTGTCTGTACGGACCATTCAATTACGGCGGCCGGTACAGCGCGCCCACCAACGAACGTTTCGACGCCTGGCTGAAGTCCCGCGACCCGGACATGGGAGTGCGGGATCTGGACGACCTGCGGCTATTGGCGCAGCTTGACGGCCTGGAGTTGGAGACCGACTTCGAAATGCCGGCGGACAACCGCACGCTGGTTTGGCGAAAACTTTAATTTGTTTCGCCGCTGGCAAAACCCGCTCGCGGTCTAATCTGAAAACTTCGCGTCCGTTCGAGGAATCCGGCCATGAAGACCTTCCGTTGCGTTTGCGGTAACGCCATTCATTTCGACAATGCCCAGTGCATGGTGTGCAAGCGCGAACTGGGGTTTTTGCCGGACCATGGTTTGTTGTCCGCAATCGAGCCGGACGCGGAGGAAGCAACCTGGAAAGCGCTCGCGCCTGAAGCGGACGGGGCGCGCTATCGTAAGTGCAGCAATTACATGACGTACAACGTGTGCAATTGGATGGTGCCTGCACACGAAGACGATACTTTCTGCAAGTCCTGTCGCTTAAATCATGTCATTCCCAATTTGTCCAAGCCCGACAACGCGGTGTTGTGGTACCGAGTCGAGAAAGCAAAGCGACGATTGGTGTACAACGTCATGGAACTGGGCTTGCCCATTGTCGGCAAAGACCAGGACAGCGAAAACGGCCTGGCGTTCGAGTTCCTGGAAAGCGAAGAGGAATCCGGCGAGTTTTCCGACGCCGGGGGCGGCGTCACCACCGGTCATGCCAACGGTCTGATCACCATCAACCTGGCAGAGGCGGTCACCAGCGAGCGGGAAAGAATACGCGAGCGCTTGAACGAGCGCTACCGCACCTTGCTCGGGCACTTTCGCCACGAAATCGGCCACTACTACTGGGACCGCCTGGTGCGCGACAGTAACTGGCTGGAAGAGTTCCGACGGCTGTTCGGCGACGAACGACAGGACTATGCCGCGTTGCTCGACCGTTACTATAGACAGGGACCGCCGCCGAGTTGGCAGCAGACTCATATCAGCGCCTACGCCACCGCTCATCCTTGGGAGGACTGGGCCGAGAGCTGGGCGCATTACCTGCACATTCAGTCGACCCTGCAAACCGCGGACGATTACCAAATCACCGTGCGCAAACAGGACTTTCAACTCGCTGACAATCCCCCCGGCGAGGGTCCGGTGCCGGCCTATTTACCCGTGGATGGGGATTTCTTCGATCTACTGAGTGAATGGCACGCCCTGGCCATGGCGCTCAACGCGCTCAACCGCAGTATGGGTCTGCGAGACGCCTATCCGTTTGCGTTGTCAGATCTGGCGATCGAAAAGCTGTACCTCGTGCACCGCGTGATTCGACACGCCGCACACGCTCAACGCGGTGATTGACGGCGCAGATCCAGGGTGTAAGGGAACTCGGGGTCGCAGTCGTAGCGAAGGTTCGCAGCGTCGAGCCGCACCGACCCCGGGGTGTGACCGTGGCTCCAGAACCGGGACACGCGACGGGATTCGGCTTCGTAGGCATTGACCGGAAAGGTGTCGTAATTGCGCCCGCCCGGATGGCCGACATGATATGTACAACCGCCGATGGCGCGGCCGTTCCAGGTATCGAACACGTCGAATACCAGCGGCGCATGCACGCCGATGGAAGGGTGTAGTGCCGAGGGCGGGTGCCAGGCCCGATAGCGCACGCCGGCGACATATTCGCCTTTGGTGCCGGTGCTGCGCAGTGGCACCCGCCGTCCGTTGCACAATATGGTGTGACGACGGTCCACCAACCCGGTTGCCTTGATCTGCAACCGCTCCACCGAAGAGTCCACAAAGCGCGCGGTGCCGGTGCTGGTGACCTCTTCACCGAGCACATGCCAGGGCTCAATAGCGAAACGCAGATCCAATTCGATCTCGTGATATTGCACCGAGCCGTAATGTGGAAAGCGAAATTCCATGAACGGAGCCAGCCAAGCGTGCTCGAACCCATACCCGGCCTGTCGCAGATCGGCTACCACGTCGCGAACGTCGGTGTCGACGTAATGGGGCAGCATGAATCGATCGTGAAGTTCCGTGCCCCAGCGCACCAGCGGCTGGCGATATGGCTGCTCCCAGAACCAGGCGATCAGACTGCGCAGCAGCAGTGTCTGCACGGCGCTCATACGCGCGTGGGGCGGCATTTCAAAAGCCCGCAATTCCAATAGGCCCAGACGTCCCTGGGCGGAGTCGGGTGAGTAGAGTTTATCGATGCAGAATTCGGCGCGGTGGGTGTTGCCGGTGACGTCCACCAACAAATGCCGCAGCAGACGATCCACCAACCATGGCGCGGCAACTTCGCCGTCGGGCATTTGCTGAAACGCCAGTTCCAATTCGTAGAGCGCTTCGTCGCGTCCTTCGTCGACCCGTGGCGCTTGACTGGTGGGGCCGATGAACATCCCGGAAAACAAATACGAAAGCCCTGGATGGTGCTGCCAATAGGTGATCAGGCTGCGCAGCACATCGGGCCGGCGCAGCAGCGGACTGTCGCTGGGCGTGGCGCCACCGATGGTGACATGATTGCCGCCACCGGTGCCGGTATGGCGGCCGTCGAGCATGAATTTCTCGGTGCTCAGGCGCGACTGATGGGCCTGCTCGTACAAGGTGGCGGTGTTGTCCACCAATTCCCGCCAACTTGCCGCCGGATGGATGTTGACCTCGATCACGCCCGGGTCGGGGGTGACCGAGAGTCGCTTCAAACGCGGGTCTCGAGGCGGTTCGTAGCCTTCCATCACCACCGGCATGTCCAGCGCCGCGGCGGTAGCCTCGATACTGGCCACCAGGTCGAGATAGTGCTCCAGGTCCGTGAGTGGCGGCAGGAACACGTGGAGGCGTCCTTCGCGGGCTTCGACGCACAGCGCGGTGTGGAAAACGTGATCGTCGGCATCGTCTTTCGGGCTGGGCTGCGCGGCGATTTCCGGGTGCGGATTACCAGGGTCTCGGTAGCGGGCGTAACGGCGCGCCACTTCGCCGGCGAAATCGCCCAACGCGGACATGGGCTCGAACAGGCTGCGTTCGATGTGGGGCTCGCGCTGTTTCGGGTCCACCCAGGGCAGGGCGTCCAGTGGCAGCCGCAGACCCATGGGTGAATTGCCCGGCAGCAGGAACATGTGGCCGCGACGAAACTTCCAGGCGCAGGCACGCCAGCGCTCGCGCCGGGCGTCGCGGCGCAAGGGCAGGGCAAAGCCCACCGGCTTGCCCAGCCCGCGATTGAGCACGGCGGTCAAAGTGCGGCGCTCCAACGGATCGTCGAGGTTCGCATCCATGGGGTCGACGTTGTCCGGCAGATTGCCTTCTTTCCATAGGTAATAAAGCGCGTCTTCATAGCCGGCGACGACATTCTCCGACGGTACGGACAAGCGTTCGGTCAGCGCGTGCAGGAATCGCTGCGCCTGCTCCAGGCCGAAGCCGTAGTCGCGATGCGTGTCGGCGATGAGTTCCGGTCGCTGCCAGACACTGGTGCCGTCGGCGCGCCAGAAGCAAGACCACGCCCAGCGCGGCAACGGTTCGCCCGGATACCATTTGCCCTGGGCGACGTGGAGCAGGCCTCCGGGTGCGAAGCTGCTGTGCAGGCGGCGCAACAGTTCGGCGGCCCGATCCCGCTTGTGGGGACCGTCGGCGTCGGTGTTCCACTGTGCCGATTCCATGTCGTCGATGGATACGAATGTCGGTTCGCCGCCCATGGTCAGGCGCACATCGTGACGGGCGTAGTGTGCATCGATCGCTTCTCCGAGCTGATCGATGGCTTGCCACTGCTCATCACTGTATGGCTTGGTGACGCGCGGATCTTCGTGGATCCGAGCCACAGTATTGGCGAAGTCGAACGTAACTTTGGCTTCGCCGGAGAAACCGCCGGTCACCGGTGCCGCACTGACCGGGTCCGGCGTGCACGCCAAAGGTATGTGGCCCTCGCCGGCGAACAACCCGGACGTCGGGTCGAGGCCCAGCCAGCCCGCGCCGGGTACATAGACTTCCGCCCAGGCATGAAGATCGGTGAAATCCTGCGCCGGTCCCGAAGGGCCATCCAGCGATTTCACGTCCGCGGTGAGTTGTACCAGATAGCCGGATACGAAACGGGCGGCCAGGCCGAGGTGGCGCAGAATCTGCACCAGCAGCCACCCGGAATCCCGGCATGAGCCCCTGGCGCTGTCGATGGTGTGCTCGCAGGTTTGTACACCCGGCTCCATGCGCACGTTGTAGGCGATGCCCTTGGACAGTCGCTGGTTCACCTCCACCAGGAAATCGACGATGCTTTTCGGCTCGCGGTCGACCGCGGCCAACCAGCGTTTCAACAAGGGTCCCGATTCACGCAGCTCGAAGTACGGCGTGAGTTCCCGCTGCAATTGCGCGTCGTATTCGAATGGATATTTCTCGGCGTATTCCTCGACAAAAAAGTCGAAGGGATTGATCACCGTCAGTTCGGCGATCACTTCGACGTCGATGGTGAGTTCGCGGGTTTTCTCCGGGAACACGACCCGCGCCTGATAGTTTCCAAACGGGTCCTGCTGCCAATTGAGGAAGTGATTTTCCGGCGCCAGCGTCAGCGAGTAGGCGTGAATCGGCGTGCGCGAGTGCGGGGCCGGGCGCAAACGCAGCACGTGGGGGCTGAGCAGTACCGGGTGGTCATAGTGATAAGTTGTCTGGTGATTGATAGCGACGCGTATGGTCATCGGTTACCCGCACGAGTTGTTGTTGCCCGAACATTGTTCGAGCCTAGCAGTTATGCGGATTGGTCGCGCGCGGTCGGTTATTCTTCGTCGGGCTCGGGCTGTTCCCAATCGAATCGTGGCAGGCGATTGAAGGCTCGCTTGAGACCTTCATTCCAGCGTTTCTGCAGACTCTTGTAGAGCGGTGAAGCGAGCTTGAGATTCATGTAGTGACGCACCTCAAGTTCGTTTTTCCAGTACATCGCCAGTTCGAACGGCGGCCCCACCGAGATGTTGGAGCGCATGGTGGAATCCTGGGACACCAGACAACAGCGCGCAGCATCTTCAATACTGGTTTCCGGCGTAATGACCCGATCGAGAATCGGCTTTCCGTATTTGTTTTCGCCGATCTGAAGATAAGGCGTCTCCGGCGAGGCGCTGATGTAATTGCCCTGAGGATAGATCAAATAGATCTCGTGTCCGCGACCGGCGATCTGTCCGCCGAGAATGAAGGTCGCGTCCGGACTGACGCCGCTGCGACTCAGCGCCTCGGAATGGGCCTGTTGTTCACGCTGATTGATCTCGCCGATGTAATGAGCGGCATCGAACAGGTGCGCCACGTTGCGCAGATTCACGCGGCCGTCGTCCTTTTCCAGGTCACGCTGGATCGTATTGAGAACCGATTGGGTCGTCGCCAGGCTGCCGGCGCTGAGTAATATGAATACGCGGTCTTCCGCCCATTCGTACACGTGCATCTTGCTGTAGGTCGTGACGTAGTCCACTCCGGCGTTGGTGCGCGAATCGGACGCGAACACGATGCCGCTGTTGACCTTGATGGCGAGGCAATAAGTCATGGAGCTGAGTGGATTCCGATTGATCCCGCTGAAATTCAAGCGCGCGAACCCGGTTTGGGCCGTCGCTGCGCGCACCGCTTCGGCGCAGAGCCCTGATCTTTGGCCCGCCGCGCCTATGCTACACGGGTGGAGACCGACGTCAATTGCAATGCGCCCGGGCGGCCGGATGCAAACTCCGTCCAGCTATGCAACACTCGGGTGTGGCGGAACTGCCTTGCTGCGAATTCAATAGATTATGGCGATCAAATGGAGCGAATACCCGGTTTCGGGGATTTATGACGAGCTGATCCGTGGCAGCGGCCGCGCCCGGCCGGGAGCCGAAGCGCTGTGCCGGTATCTGCGCTCCCATAGCGACGATGATATTCAGCAGCACAAAGCCGCTGCCGAAGCCGCAATCCGTGCCATGGGCATCACCTTCACGGTGTATTCCGAGGAAGAGGGCTCCATTGATCGCATGTGGCCGTTCGATATCGTGCCGCGGGTGATTGCACGCAAGGAATGGCAGGGCATCGAAGAAGGATTGAAGCAGCGCGTACATGCGCTGAATCTGTTCATCGATGATCTGTATCATGACCAGAAGGTCATTGCCGACGGCGTGTTCCCCGGCGAGATCTTGAAGAAATCGAAAAACTTCCGCCCCCAGTGCATCGGCGTCAACCCGCCGATGAATGTCTGGGCTCACATCTGCGGCTCCGATCTGGTGCGCGACAAAGACGGTACGGTGTACGTGCTCGAAGACAATCTGCGGGTTCCTTCAGGTGTTTCGTATATGTTGGAAAACCGCCAAGTCATGAAACGGGTGTTTCCCGACCTGTTCGAGGACTACAGCATCCTGCCGGTGGACGATTATCCGTCGCAGCTCTACAACTGCCTGGCATCCATTTCGCCACGGCCTATGGAGCGTCCGGAAGTGGTGGTGCTGACCCCGGGTATCTACAACTCGGCCTATTTCGAACACGCATATCTCGCCCAGCAAATGGGCGCCGAACTGGTGGAGGGCCCCGACCTGGTGGTGGGCGAGGACGATTGCGTGTACATGCGCACCGTGGCCGGTCTGTCGCGGGTGGATGTGATCTATCGGCGCATCGACGATTTGTTCCTGGACCCGGAAGCCTTCGACCCGGATTCCATGCTGGGCGTACCGGGACTGATGCGCGCCTGGACCGCGGGCAACGTCGCGCTCGCCAATGCGCCTGGTGCCGGCGTGGCCGACGACAAGGTCGTCTACGCCTACGTGCCGGCGATCATCGAATACTATCTGGGCGAGAAGCCGATCCTGCCGAACGTGCCGACTTACCTGTGTGTCGAAGAGGAAGACCTCGAGTACGTGCTCGACAATCTCGACCAACTGGTGGTGAAGCCCGCCAACGAGTCGGGCGGCTACGGCATGCTCATCGGCCCACAGGCAACGCGCAAAGAGCGCGAGACCTTCGCGCGCCTGATTCGCAAAGACCCGCGCAATTACATCGCGCAGCCGTTGCTGACCTTGTCCACCGTGCCCACCCTGGTCGACTCCCACGCCGAGCCGCGCCACGTGGATCTGCGTCCGTTCATTCTTTCCGGGCAGGAGGTCAACGTCACCAACGGCGGCTTGACGCGCGTGGCGTTGCGCAAGGGCTCGACGGTGGTTAATTCCTCCCAAGGCGGAGGCAGCAAAGATACCTGGATCGTGGACACGGAGGCCTGAAAATGCTGTCACGGGTAGCCGACCATATTTACTGGATGGCCCGCTACATCGAGCGCGCCGAAGACGTCGCACGCTTGATCAATGTCAACAGCCATCTGCAGTTGGACCTGCCGCGTGCAGTGCGCACAGGCTGGGAGCCGTTGATACATATCACCGGCGGCGTGGAGGGTTTCACCGAGCGCTACGAAGAATCCGACGAACGCAGCGTGGTGCGGTTCCTGATCGGCGACCAGAACAATACCGGTTCAATTCTCAGTTCGGTCAACGCGGCGCGCGAAAACGCCCGCACCATCCGCGACATTATTCCCCGCGAAGCCTGGGAACAGGTCAACGAGCTGCACATGCACGTGCGCGGCAATCTGCAGGGAGGCCTGTCCAAAGGTCGGCGCTTCGATTATCTGAAAACGGTCATCCTCTCCACCCAGCAGATCACGGGTTTGCTTGCCGGCACCATGCTCCACGACGCGGGCTACGATTTTCTGCGTATGGGCCGCAACCTGGAACGGGCCGACATGACGACCCGCATCGTGGATGTACGTTCGGCGAATCTGCTGGAAGATGCCAGCGGCCTGAAGCCGTTCGAGAACATTCAGTGGATGAGCGTGCTGAAATCGCTGACCGCCTACCAGATGTATCGCCGCCACATGCAGGTTGCGGTGCGCAGGGTGGACGTCTTGACGTTCCTGTTGCAGAACCGGCAATTCCCACGTTCGTATTATCACTGCCTGGGCGAAGTCCAGTCCTGTCTCCAGAATCTGCCCCACAACGACATGCCCCTGCGTACCGCATTACAGATGCAGCGGGTGGTCAGCGAGGCCGATCCCAAAGTGCTCAGCCAAGGTGAGCTGCATCGGTTCATCGACGATCTGCAATTAGGACTGGCGAATCTGCACAGTCAGATCGTGGATGCCTATTTCCTTCCTCGTACCGAAACGCAGCAATCCCAAACCCAGTCTCCCGGCGCGCAAACCCAGACCCAGCGCACCGTCGTGGCCAACTGAACCGGCCAAGACGAGCCGTGCGTCGGCGCTCCGGACAGCCGGCCGCCGGCCATGCTCCTGGACGTCCACCGCTTCAAGCCTATCGACCGCGACCTGCGCCGGGGATGCGCGACGTAGCGGTTTGTAATACATTTGCCCCTTCGCAAGGTCCGGGTGATGGTAGAATAATCGCGTTTTGCGCGAGTTTACCCCGGTGGCTTGAGTGACGTTACGTGCGCCAGCGGCGCGTTATCCTATTTCGGCAGTGCCGGCACCGACAGGCGGAGCCGTGGAGCTTTGAATGCAGCTGTCTGTTGTGATCCCGATGTACAATGAGGCCGAAAGCGCCGTCGATCTTGTGCGCGAGGTTGCCGCGGCGCTGGATGGCAAGCTGGACTACGAAGTGGTGGTCGCCGACGATGGTAGTACCGACCAGACCGTACGCGAGCTGATCCAGGCCCAGGTCGAGTTGCCGCGACTGCGAGTGGTACGGCACGCGCGCAACGCCGGCCAGAGTGCGGCGATCGTCAGCGGAGTGCGCGCGGCGCGGGCGCCGTGGATCGCCACGCTGGACGGCGATGGCCAAAACGATCCGGCGGACATTCCGGCTTTGTACGAATTCGTAAGTAGCCGTTCGGATGCCGAAGCGCCATTACTGGTGGCCGGAACCCGGCGCAAACGCAACGACACTTGGTTGCGGCGGTTGTCGTCCCGGGTGGCCAATGGCGTGCGCCAAGGGCTGTTGCGGGACGAGTGTCCCGACACCGGTTGCGGTCTGAAGCTGTTCCCCAGGGAAGCATTCATGCGCTTGCCGCATTTCAATCATCTGCACCGTTTCATGCCGGCGCTGTTCCATCGGGCCGGCGTGCCGATCGTCAACGTGCCAGTCAACCACCGGCCACGGGTCCGCGGCTGTTCCAAATACGGCGTCGGCAATCGCCTGTGGGTGGGAATCGTGGATCTGTTCGGTGTCATGTGGTTGCAGCGCCGCCCGATCGATGTGCCCTTGGCCGACACGGCCCCGCACACGCCTGCGGTACCGACGGCGGCAACCGCCCGCCACCCGGCGAACGCGGATTCGGCAGGTGCCGATCGATGAACAATACCCAGTTGCAACTGCACGATTGGATCTGGCTCGGAATCGGTTTCGTCGGTCAGGCGATGTTCTTCATGCGCTTTTTCGTACAGTGGCTGCAAAGCGAGCGGCAACGGCGCAGCGTCATTCCGGTGTCCTTCTGGTACTTCAGCATCGGCGGCGGCGTGGTGCTGCTGGCGTACGCGATTTACCGCCGGGATCCGGTGTTCATCGTCGGCCAGAGCACGGGCGTACTCATCTATGCCCGCAATCTGTACTTCATTCACCGCGAGCGGACAGTGGCCGGTCAGGCTGATTCGTGACCCCGGATCCATGATTCAGGGTCGCTGGACACGGTTTGGCTGGTTTGGCGCCTGGGCAGCGCTGGTGGTTGTGGCGCTCTCCGTTCGCAACCCCCTGCCTCTGGATGAAACCCGCTATCTGGCAGTCGCCTGGGAAATGTGGCTGCGTCACGATTTCCTGGTCCCCTATCTGAACGGCGCCATCTACAGCCAGAAGCCGCCGCTGCTGTTTTGGTTGTTCCAGGGCGGCTGGTGGCTGTTCGGCGTCAACGACTGGTGGCCGCGGTTGGTGCCGCCGCTTTTTGTACTCATGGCGCTGGTCGGCACCCGCGCAATCGCCAGGCGTCTGTGGCGCGACACCACTGTTACCCGCCTATCACCGTGGCTGCTGACCGGCGGCTTCTTTTGGGCGCTCTATACGTCAGCGACCATGTTCGACATGCTCCTGGCCGGCTTCACGGTCGGCGGCGTGTGGGGGCTGGTGATTGCCGCGGACGAGGATCGACCGCAAGTCCGGCTCGGCTGGTTCGTGTTCGGTGCCAGCCTCGGACTGGGCGTACTCGCCAAAGGACCGGTGATCTTCCTGCATCTGTTGTTTCCGGCATTGTTCGGGCCGTGGTGGAGTTCCCGTGCCCGCCGCTACGGACGACAGTGGTATGCCGGTCTTTCGGGTTCGATCGTCTTGGCAGCGGCCATTGCCCTGGCGTGGGTGATACCGGCCGCGCTGCGCGGCGGACCGGCCTATGAAGAAGCCATCCTTTGGCACCAGACCGCCAATCGCATGGTGGAAAGCTTCGCCCATTCCCAGCCCTGGTGGTGGTATCTGCCATTGCTGCCGCTGTTGTGGTTCCCATGGCTGGTGTGGCCGCCGCTGTGGCGGGGCCTTGCACGGTTGCGAGTTGACGTCGACCGCGGCTCACGCCTGTGCCTTGTCTGGCTGGTGCCCGTGCTGGTTGCGTTTACTTTGATCAGCGCCAAGCAGCCCCACTACCTGTTGCCGGTGTTTCCGGCTTTCGCGCTGCTTGCGGCCCGTGCCTTGCGCAACGTTCCCGAAGCCTTGAGCCGGTCGTCCCAATGGCTGCCGGCGACAGGTCTGGTAGTGGTCGGCATTGCGCTGATCGCAGTGCCTCACATGCACTTCAAAATGCCCGACTGGCTCCGGGATCTGGAATGGTACTGGGGCGTCGCGCTGGCCGTGTTGGGTATCGGGATGGCGCTGCTGCGTGCCCGGCGCGCTTCGGCGGTGGTGGTGCCCATGGCCACCATTACGGTGGCCGCGGTGCTGTGTCTGAATGCCGCGATCTTCCGCGCCGCCCAGCCGATTTACGATTTACGGCCGATCGCCGATCGCATTGGTCGCCTGCAACGCGAAGGCGTACCGCTCGCCCACATCTCGGAATACTACGGACAATACCATTTCATCGGCCGCCTGCGTCAGCCGCTGCAACAAGTGCCGCTGCCGGATCTGCAGCAGTGGATGCAGCACCACCCCAACGGCCGGGTGATTTATTACACCAATCACCGCCAGGATCCAGATGGCTCGGCGGCGGACTTCGTACACCGTTTTCGTGGCGACTGGGTTCACATCCGTCCGGCGACGGAAGCGGCGCAGATTCTCGCTTCGATAAAGGCGCGCTAGGAGCCTGTCCGAGTAATCATGGCGCTACTGCGGCGGTATTCTTTCGGGCCAAATCTCCGATTCTTCTCGTCACAGAGCGCCCACTATGTTCCTCGAACGATCGAAGATTTAGCCTCGAAACCCCACACGCCTCGCGACGCGCAGATGACTCGGACAGGCTCCGCGTGCCTCAGCCCGTGTTGCGCATGCCGGAGGCGATGGCGTTGATGGAGCGCAGCATCGGGTCGCGCCAAACCGAGTCTTCGATGCCTTGTTCCTGCTCCTGACGCAGACGTTTGAGCAATTGGATCTGAATGTGGTTGAGCGGGTCGAGATACGGATCGCGCCGCGACAGGGATAACGCCAAAGGCGGATTTTCCTGCAGCAGGCCGGTGGCGTCGGCAACATTGAGTACCTGGGTGACCGTGCGCTGGTATTCGGTGCGGATGCAGTTGAACACTTCTTCGCGCACTTCGGCATCGTGGCACAGCCGCGAATATTCCCGGGCGATTTCCATTTCGGCTTTGAACAGCGCCATCTGGGCGTTGGAAAGCAAAGTACGGAAAAACGGCCATTCGCGGTACATGGTCTGCAATTTCGCCAAGCGTCCGGGATCGCCGCCGCGCCACTGATCGAGTGCGGCGCCGATTCCGAACCAGGCGGGAATCGTGTGCCGCGATTGCGCCCAGCCGAAAACCCAAGGAATCGCTCGTACCGAGGACTTGGAGCGATCCGATTTCTTGCGATGCGACGGTCGCGAGCCGATGTTCAACAGGCCGATTTCGGACACGGGGGTGGCTTCGTAGAAGTAATCCAGAAACGACGGCGTACGGTCCGTCAAATCCCGATACGCCTGTTCACCGGTTCGCGTCAGTTCGTCGAGAATCCCCATGTAATCGTTTCGGTCCGGTTCCGGCGGCTGGACGATGCAGCGACTTGCTTTCAGCAAGCCAGTCGTGCCCATACTCAGTTCGTAGACCGCTGTCTCGACATTGGAATACTTGTAGGACAATACTTCACCCTGTTCGGTGAACTTGATCTGGCCGTGGACGGTGGCAGGGGGCTGCGCGGTGATCGACTCGTGAGTCGGACCGCCGCCCCGGCCCACGGTTCCGCCGCGGCCATGGAACAGCCGACATTCGATGCCGCGGGCGTCGGTCAGCGCGATAATTTGTTTCTGGGCTTCGTACAGGTTCCATGCCGAAGCGAGGATGCCGCCGTCCTTGCAGGAATCGGAATAGCCGAGCATCACTTCCTGGACATTGCCGGACGTCTTGAGGAGCGCGGCGTACACCTGGTTGTCCAGGAGCTGGGTGAGCACGGTTTCCACGTGCTCCAGGTCCTCGATGGTTTCGAACAGTGGCGAAATACGGATTTCGCAATACCAGCCATCTTCGGTCGGACCGGCCAGCCCCGAAAAGCGCGCCAGGTACATGACTTCCATAATGTGGCTGGCTGCATGGGTCATGGAGATGACGTAATTCCCGAATGCCTTCGGGCTGACTTCACGGCGCATGCGCGCCATGACATCCAGTACAGCTAAGGTCTCTTGGGTCGATTCCGAAAGTTTCTCGACATTCAACGTCGGCAACGAAGGAGCGGAAAGTCCGTCCGCGAGCGCCTGCAGGCGCTGGGTCTCGTCGAGCCGGGCATAGTCGCCGAGGCCAACCGCGGCCATGATTTCCGCCACGGCCTCGGTATGCCGCGACGATTCCTGACGTAGATCCAACTGCACCAGATAAAAACCGAACGTTTCCACGACTCGAATCAGGTCCTTGAGCTTGCCTTCCGCGATGTTGCGATCGCCGTGGGAGATCAACGAATCCTGGATGCAGCCGAGATCCTTGAGGAAATCCGCTTCGGACGGATAGGCGGTTTTCGGCGTGCGTACCGCCTCGCCGTCCAGTCGCTTGCCCACTACCCGCAGGTTGCGTTCCAGGCGATAACTCATCAGCGCCAGCTTGCGGCGATAGGGTTCGTGGCTGAATTGATGGGGCTTGTCGGCGAATGCCTTTTCGCACAATTGCTCGTCGTCGGCGATGCTGTCGAGCAGCTCCTGAGAGGGTTCCACCAGGTTGCTGGAATAGGTGAGTACCCGGCTGAGCATGTTCAATTGCTGCAAATAGTAGGCGACGGCTTCGCGCGTATGCATGCGAACCGCCATTTCCGTTGTCTCGGGGCGGACGAAAGGATTGCCGTCACGATCGCCGCCGATCCAGGAGCCGAACTTGAGAAAACTCGGCACGGTCACGGCCGGGCGTCCCTCGTCATCACGGCCATAATTGAGTGCGACCGCGCGTTCGAAGTAGCGATAGACCGAGGGCACGGCTTCGAACAAGCATTCACGGAAGTAAAACAGACCGTTGCGTATTTCGTCTCGTACCTGCGGGCGGTGGATGCGGACTTCGTCGGTCTTCCAGAGGATCTGGATTTCATTCTTGATCCGTTGCATCACTTCGTCGCGTTCGGCGCGGCTCAGGCGGCTTTCCTGCAGGCGTTCACTGGTGACGAAAATGCGGCGCAGCGACTCGAGGATGGTGCGGCGCTTGGCTTCGGTCGGGTGCGCGGTGAATACCGGAATGTAAGTCAGTTTGTCGACCAACCGCTGCAGATCGTGCGGCGTAAGGCTCTCCTGCTGGAATTTGCCCAATGTGTCGCTGAACGATCCGGTCCACAACGGTTCGCCGACCCGCGCCTGGCGCCGCCGCTGGCGGTGGTGGAACGCCTCCTCGGCGATATTCACCAGACTGAAGTATGTGCTGAAGGCACGCAGCACATGGGTCGTGGTTTCGGGATCCAACTTGGCGATCATTGCATCGAGTTTGGCGCGGGCCTTGGGGTTGTCGGCGGTGCGCAATCGGATGTAACCCTTGCGCAACGTTTCCACGGCTGCGAGCACATGATCGCCGGCATGGTCGCGCAGCACTTCGCCCAATAGATTGCCGAACAGTTTTACCTGAGCGCGCAATTCTTTGTCGCGTGGTTGGGTCAATGGCATTTTATGTTTGATCATCGCGTCAGTCCGTGGCTTGGCGCTCGTGACAAAGCGCGCCGCCTATTCAGGCAGCTGGTTGTTCAAGCTTTCAGGAGGGTGACCGCGCTGGGAACTCAGAAGTGCCGAGCCGCCACCGTGTGTCTGCGGATACCCGAAGGAGGCGAGATTATAGCGTGTGCGGCGCAGTAAATGGCGTATTTTTCAGTAGCTATTGACATTCCCGGGTTCAAATGTTTTGCGCGGTGACGGCATCTGCCGCGGTTTTCGGCCGTGGTGAGCGAATCGCATCCTGGTAGAGTTCCAGATACTGTTCGGCACTGTGACGCCAGCTGAAATCCTGTCGCATTCCCGCATGCATCAACTCTCGCCATGTGGGCCGTGCCGTATAGAGCGTCAGCGCCCGCTGCAGGGTGTCATACAGCGCTTGCGGTGTATCGTCGTCGAATACGAAACCCGTAGCGCTGCGCTGGCGCAAGTTGGCGAGGTCGGCATCGGTGACCGTGTCGGCCAGGCCACCGGTGCGCCGCACGACGGGCACGGTGCCGTAGCGCAGACTGTACATCTGGTTCAAACCGCAGGGTTCGAAGCGCGAAGGCATGAGAAACAAGTCTGCGCCGGCTTCGATCAAATGGGCGAGATCCTCGTCATAGCCGATGTGAACGCCAAGGTTGTCGTGCCGCTTCGCAGCGGAGAGCAGCGCTTGTTCGTACAGATTCTGACCACTGCCGAGCACGACCATCTGCACCGGCTGGGAGAGCAAGCGCTCGAGGCAGCCGAGCACAAGGTCGATTCCTTTTTGCTCCACGAGTCTGCCCACCATGCCGATGACCGGCACATCGTGCTCGCGTTGCATGCCGAAGCGTCGCAGCAACGGCGCTTTGTTGCGGGCTTTGTCACCGAGGCTATTGTTGCTGTAGTGATGGGGGATCCGCGGGTCATTGCGGGGATCCCAGCTGCTGTAATCCACGCCGTTGAGAATTCCGCGCAGATGCTCGGCCCGTTGCTCCAGTACGTCGTGCAGGCCACAACCGAACTGCGGCGTGCGGATTTCCGCCGCATAGGTGGCGCTGACGGTGGATAGCCGGTCTGCGAATGCCAGGCCGCCTTTGATGAAAGAAAACTTGCCATAGAATTCCATGGCGTCCATGGCCCAGAGATCGTACGGCAGTCCCAAGGTCTGGAACGTGGTCCACGGAAAAAGACCCTGGTAGGCGAGGTTGTGAACGGTGAATATGGTTGCCGGACGCTGCGTTTCCTGCGCCAGCAACGCTGGCACCAGACCGGTCTGCCAATCATTGCAGTGTACGACTTCCGGTTTCCAATCCGGTTCGGCGCGCCCTTGGGCGATGGCTTGCACGGCGCGGGCGAACAGCGCAAAGCGCTCGGCGTTGTCGGGCCAATCGACGCCGTCAGCATTGGAATACGGTCCCCCGGGCCGGTCGAAATGACGGGGTGAATCCACCAGGTACAATGTCACTTCGCTGCCGGGCAGGGTGCCGCGCAACAGCCGCACGGATTGTTCGCCTCCCGGCAGGCTGAGTTCCGTGGCTACACTGAGCCTGCCCGCCATTTCGGCGACCCCGCGGTAATTGGGCAGGACCAGGCGTACATCGTGACCGAGTTTCTTCAACGCCTCCGGTAAGCTACCGCTCACGTCCGCCAGGCCGCCGGTTTTGACCAATGGTTGCGCTTCGCTGCTGGCGAACAGAATTTTCAAGTTGGCCCCCGAGGGTGTTTTCATCTGCGCCTATTATGGAGTTGTTTGCCCGTGAATGCACCGTGCATGAGGCTTCGCCACCGGGACTATACTTGCCCTGCAATTTGCGAGCTCGCAAGCGTAGAAAAGGATCGTTACCGAAATGAAACTTGGAATGATAGGTCTTGGCCGCATGGGCGCGAATATGGCGCGGCGCTTGCGCCGCGGCGGCATCGAAGTGGTCGGATACAACCGTACGCAACGGGTCAGCCAGCAACTCGCCGAGCAAGAGGGGATGATCGCCGCCGGGTCCATTGCGGACCTGGTGGCGGAACTGCAGCCGCCGCGGGTCGTGTGGCTGATGCTGCCGGCAGGCGAGATCACAGAGCGCACCATCGAGCAATTGACCGGTGAATTGCAGCAAGGCGATGTGTTGGTGGACGGCGGCAACGCCAACTACCACGACAGCCAGCGCCGCGGCACCGAGCTGGCCGCGCGCGGCTTTCACTTCATCGACGCCGGAACCTCCGGAGGCATCTGGGGCCTCGAAGGCGGTTATTGCCTGATGGTGGGCGGCGTGCAGGAGGCCGTGTCATTGCTGGAGCCGGCGCTCAAGGTGTTGGCGCCGGCGGCTGATCGAGGATGGGCGCATGTGGGCCCGGTCGGCGCCGGCCATTATACGAAGATGATCCACAACGGCATCGAATACGGCATGATGCAAGCGATGGCCGAGGGTTTCGATCTGTTGCGGAGCAAGCAGGAACTCGATCTCGACCTGGCCCAAATCGCCGAGCTTTGGCGCCACGGTTCAGTGGTTCGCAGCTGGCTGCTGGACTTGACCGCCCAAGCGCTGCAGGCCGACCAGACCCTCGAGCAGGTGGCGCCCTATGTGCCGGATTCCGGAGAAGGGCGCTGGACGGTGCAGGAGTCGGTGGACCAAGGGATCGCCGTTCCGGTCATCAGCCTGGCTTTGCAGATGCGTTTCGCGAGCCAGGATCAACAGGGCTACGGCAATCGTCTGCTGGCGACCATGCGCAACGCCTTCGGGGGTCATGAAATCAAGAAGCCCGGCCACTGAGGAACGATGATGCTGGATCCCTGTACGTTCGTCATTTTCGGCGCCGCCGGCAATCTTTCCACTCACAAGCTGCTACCGGCGTTGTACCAGTTGGAACGGGCCGGTCGACTGCCGGCGCAATTCCACGTGATCGGATTCGGCCGCCGGGACTGGAGCGACGAGCAATGGCGAATCAAGGTATACGAAGCGCTGAACGGCCGTGTCCGAGGCGGCCTCGAGGATGGCGTGTTCGCGACTTTCGCCGCGCGTTTGCGGTTTTTCGAAGGTGATATAGACGACAGCGACGCTTTCACGAAGCTCGCCGCAGTGTTGGCGGCGCCGGACGTGTCCGACAATGCGGTGTTCTACCTGGCGATACGTCCCGCCGAATTCGATCTGGTCAGCAGTCGTCTGACCGCGGCCGGGCTGAATTCAGAGACGTCGGGCTGGCGTCGCCTGGTGGTGGAGAAACCATTCGGATATGACCTGGAAAGTGCACAGTCGCTCGACCGCCAATTGCACGAGGGTTTCGAAGAAGGGCAGATCTATCGTATTGACCACTATCTCGGCAAAGGTACAGTGCAAAACATCCTCGTGTTTCGCTTTGCGAATCTCATGCTCGAGCCGCTCTGGAATCGGAATTACGTTGACCACGTACAAATCACGCATGCCGAAAGCCAGGGCATAGAAAACCGGGCGTCCTACTATGAAGGCGCCGGTGCTCTGCGCGACATGCTGCAAAGCCATTTGCTACAGCTGCTGACCCTGGTGGCGATGGAGCCGCCGGCGAGCCTCGACGCGGAGGCGCTGCGCGACGAGAAAGTCAAAGTCCTGCGCTCGATTCGGCCGATTCCCCAAAGTGCAGTTCATGCCCATGCGTTTCGCGCCCAATACGGACGCGGGAGTGTCGGCGACGAAAAAGTCGCCGGCTACCTCGAAGAACCCGGCGTCGACGGCCGCAGCACCACTGAAACCTACGCTGCGTTGAAATTTTTTATCGACAACTGGCGTTGGCGCAACGTGCCGTTTTATGTGCGCACCGGCAAGCGCATGGCACAGAACAACTCGCTGGTGGCGATCCGTTTCAAACATCCCCCGCAACAATTGTTTCGCGAAACACCGATCGACCAACTCGAACCGAATTGGATCTTGCTCAATATCCAGCCCAACGAGTGCTTGCGCATGGAATTGCAAGTAAAACGGAATGGCTTGGAGATGCGTACCGAAACGACGCGCCTGGACGCCAGTTCATGCGCTCTTGCGGATGTGCCGCTGGACGCCTACGAAGCGCTGTTGTTGGATGTCATAGAGGGCGATCATTCGCTGTTCCTGCGCTATGACGAGGTGGAGTGGGCGTGGCGAGTGGTGGATCCGATACTGAAAGTCTGGGCCACGGAACGCGATTTCATCCACAGTTACCCGGCGGGCTCCTGGGGCCCGGGGGAGTGCAATCGGCTGTTTGCCAGGGACGACCAATATTGGCGCAATACGCTGGACGAGGACTACCGCTAAGGGCGATCATGATAGCCGCGGTCTGAGCTATTGGTCAGCCGTTCATCGATGGTTGCAGGGAGCACCTGGTTGTGTCGTCCGTTACCCAATCCCCAGCATGGCAGGCGTTGCAGTTGCATGCCGTTGCGATGGCCGACGTGCAGATGCGCGATTTGTTTGCGCAGGACCCGCATCGTGCGCAGCGGTATTCGCACCGACTCGATAGCCTGTTTCTCGATTACTCGAAAAATCGTATTACCGACGAAACAGTCGAATTGTTGTTCGAGCTGGCCCGGCACCGGGACGTGGAGGGCTGGCGCGCGCGAATGTTCGCCGGTGAGCGGATCAACTTCACCGAAAACCGGCCGGTGTTGCACGTCGCCCTGCGCAACCGTAGCAATCGTCCCATCCTGGTGGATGGCGAGGACGTCATGCCGGGCGTCAACGCCGTGCTGGAGCAGATGGCCAGCTTCAGCGAGAGAGTTCGAAACGGCGATTGGCTCGGTTATACCGGCAAGCCGATCACCGATATCGTCAATATCGGCATCGGCGGCTCCGACCTGGGGCCGGCGATGGTCTGCGAAGCGTTGCGCCCGTATGGCCATCCCCGTCTGACCATGCATTTCGTCTCCAACGTCGATGGCAGCCATATTGCCGAAGCGCTGGCACATGTCGATCCCGCTTCGACGCTGTTTCTGATCGCTTCGAAGACCTTCACCACCCAGGAGACATTGGCAAACGCCCATACCGCGCGTCAGTGGTTTCTGGACGCGGCCGGCGATGAACGCCACATCGCACGGCATTTTGTCGCCATGTCCACCAATGCTGAAGCCGTTGCCGCCTTCGGCATCGATACCCGCAATATGTTTCCATTCTGGGACTGGGTGGGGGGCCGTTACTCGTTGTGGTCCGCGATCGGCCTGTCCGTCGCGCTGTATATCGGTAGCGAGCGGTTCGAGGATCTGCTGGCCGGCGCTCATACGCTGGACGAACATTTCAGAACCGCGGCGCTGGAAACCAACTTGCCGGTCATCCTCGCCCTGCTGGGGATCTGGTACGGCAATTTTCTCGGCGCTCACAGTCACGCTATTCTGCCATACGATCAATATCTGCATCGCTTTCCGGCCTATTTGCAGCAGGGCGACATGGAGAGCAACGGCAAGCGCATCAGTCGTTCGGGACGGGTGGTGGACTATCAAACCGGGCCCATCATCTGGGGGGAGCCGGGGACCAACGGTCAGCATGCCTTCTATCAACTGATTCATCAGGGAACCCGCCTGGTGCCGGTGGATTTCATCGTACCGCTGACTTCCCACCACCCGCTCGGCAGGCACCATGCGTTGTTGCTCGCCAACGCCTTCGCCCAGAGTGAAGCGCTGATGCGCGGCAAGACGGAAGCTGAGGTGCGCAGCGAGTTGGACGCTGCCGGCATGCGCGGCGCCGCCGCCGAGCAGTTGCTGCCCCACAAGGTTTTTCCGGGCAACCGCCCCAGCAACACGTTGTTGGTCGATAAGATCACGCCGCACAACCTGGGCATGCTGATCGCCTTGTATGAACATAAAATCTTCGTACAAGGCGTGCTGTGGGAAATCAACTCTTTCGATCAGTGGGGCGTCGAACTGGGCAAACAATTGGCGTCGAAGATTTTGCCGGAGCTCGACGGCGATCGCGAAGTGGCAGATCACGACGCTTCCACCAACCAGCTGATCAACAACTACCTGGCCTACATTGGACGTATCGGTGATCGCTGATTGCGATCGTGACTTAGTCGCCTCAAGGATTTTCAATGATTGTAAAGTTCGCGGTAGCAGTACTGGGTATTTCGGCACTGTCGCTGGTCTTCGCCGCCGGCGCCACCTCGCCGCCCCCGGCGAAGCCACCCGCTACCGAAGCTGGTGCAGCCCGATCGTCCACTGCGCGTGACGAGCCGCCATTTCTGCCGGATGACTTGCCGCTGCACACGCGGGATGAACTGGGCTTAATCGTGCGCCAAGTCGATCGCGGCGATATGCCCGCGGCCAAGACACATTGGCGGCGCTTGGTGGCCAGCGAAACGCACGCCGGGCGTGGAGACAACATCCAACGTTATCTGCAGTGGATACTGGCGCATGCCTATCGGGATGAAATCCGCACCGCGGACGAGTTGCTGGACGAAAACCGCTTCTACGACCAGCTACAGCGCGAACTACGCCGCCATGAGGAATCCATGCGGCAACTGCGCGCCAAGCTGCACAAAGGTGAAATGCGGGTGGTGCGTGCCGTCGCGCATCTGCCGATTTATCGCCCAAAGTATACCCCGGAGCCCCGACCCCAATATGCGCCCCGGCAGATGGACCGGGATGCGCTGACTCAGTATCTGCAGCAATTGAAGCGCGATATCGATGACCTCGGCCGCGACGTGGGGTTGAAAAAGATCGATCTGCCCGCGGCGCAGGCGAAGCGCGCCGAGCTTTCCCGGGAGATCAAGAGTATCGACGCAGTGTTACGGCAGGACGCCGTTCCGACTGCGTCAAACGGGCATTGAAGGGAGTTTGCGCCGTTGTTCGCGCAGCGCCCATTGCACATGCTCGCGCACCAGCGACGAGGGATGTTCGGCACGCGTTTCCAGCGCGTCGAGCACGTCCACCGCGCCCGGCGCATTGCCCAGCGCCACGGCAATGTTGCGCAGCCAGCATTCCCAACCGATGCGCCGAATCGGCGAGCCTTCCGTACGGCGCAAAAATTCATCTTCTTCCCAATTGAACAAGTCAATCAGCGCGCGGCGGTCCAGCTCGTGGCGCGGCAGAAAATCAGTCTCCGGAGTCGGTCGCGCAAAGCGATTCCAGGGGCAGACCAGCTGGCAGTCATCGCAGCCGTAGATTCGATTGCCGAGCAGCGGTCGCAACGATTCGGGAATCGAGCCGCGCAATTCGATGGTGAGATACGATATACAAAGTCTCGCATCGAGTTGATACGGCGCGACGATGGCGCCTGTAGGGCACGCGTCGATACACGCGGAGCAGGTGCCGCAATGGGGGCTTGCGGGCGCATCCACCGGTAACGGCAGGTCGGTATAGATTTCCCCCAGAAAGAACCACGAGCCGGCACGCTCGTTGAGCAGATTGGTGTGCTTGCCGATCCAGCCGAGCCCTGCCTGTTGCGCGAGCGGCTTTTCCAACACCGGTGCGCTGTCGACGAACACCCGGTAGCCGAAGGGGCCGCCGACGGCGCCGATGCGCTCAGCTAGGCGTTGCAACCGGCGGCGCAATACTTTGTGGTAGTCGCGCCCGAGCGCGTAACGCGATACGTAGCCGAGCTGCGGATTGGCAAGGGTTGCCTCGGCGTCGCGGGCCGCGGCGGGCCAGTAATCCATGCGCGCCGTGATTACCCGCGCCGTGCCATCCACCAATTCATGGGGTCGACTGCGGCGTGTGCCGTGGCGTGCCATGTACTCCATATCCCCGTGATAGCCGCGCTGCAGCCATTCCAGCAGGTGTTGCTCGGCATCGCTTAGCTCGATGCCGGCGACGCCCAGTTCCTGAAAGCCCAGCTCCTGACCCCAGCGCTTGATGGAGCGGGCCAGGGAAGCGAGCGCGTCGGTTGAGCGGAGGTCGAAGTTCATGGCGTTACTTTAACATTCCTACCCAAAGCTGCCGCGGATGACCCGCGCAGCAGTAGTGGTTCATAATCGAACCCACTGTCGTCCTCGAGGTTCGTACACCAGACCAATGGAAGACCTTCCACACGCGCTGTTTCGCGCCGCCCAAGCGCGCGAGCTCGACCGCCTTGCCATGACGGCGGCGCAAGTTCCCGGCTACGAGCTGATGCAGCGCGCCGGGGGCGCTGCGTTCTCCGTGTTGCGCGCGCGCTGGCCAGATACGACGCACGTGGCGGTGGTCTGTGGTGCCGGCAACAATGCCGGCGACGGCTACGTCTTGGCGCGATGCGCGCGCGCCGCCGGCCTGGCGGCACGCGTGCTTGCCGTGTCCGATCCGCAACGGTTGCGCGCTGATGCGGGCCAGGCCTATGCCGACTGGTGCGCGGCCGGAGGCGACACCGTGCCGTTTTCGGGCCCTGCACTGGAGCAGGCGCACGTGGTGGTCGATGCGTTGTTCGGCACCGGGCTCACGCGCGCACTGGAAGACGAATGGCGCGCGGCCGTAACGACCCTTAACACCTTCGGTGCACCGATATTGGCGATCGATGTTCCCAGCGGACTGCATGCCGATACCGGCGCCGTGCTCGGCGTTGCGGTGCGCGCAACCGCGACCATCAGCTTCATTGGTCTCAAGCAAGGCATGTTGACAGGCGAAGGCCCCGATCACTGTGGCGAGTTGTATTTCGATGGTTTGGGAGTGCCGAAGGACACGCTGGAGTCGGTGCCTGCCAGCGCCATGCGCATAGGCCCCGAGCTGATACCCCGGGTGTTGCCGCGCCGGTCGCGTTCGGACCACAAAGGGCGTTTCGGGCACGTGCTGGTCGTCGGTGGTGATCTCGGCATGGCAGGCGCTGCGCGCATGGCCGGCGAGGCGGCCGGGCGTTGCGGCGCGGGACTGGTGAGTATCGCCACCCGGGCCGAGCACGCTGCCGTGATTGCAGCGGCACGCCCCGAGTTGATGTGCCACGGCGTCTCCGGTGCGCGCGAGCTGGCGCCCCTGCTGCAGCGTGCCAGCGTGGTCGCCATCGGTCCCGGATTGGGACGCGGCGCGTGGGCCCGGGAACTGTTGGGTGCGGTGCTCGAGTGCGCAGGACCGCTGGTGGTGGATGCCGATGCCTTGAATCTCCTGGCCGGAGAGCCGCTGCGACGCAACGATTGGATTCTGACGCCCCACCCGGGCGAAGCTGCGCGTCTGCTGGGCGCCGAAACGGCGGCGATCCAAGCGGACCGTTTCGCGGCGCTGGAGGCGTTGGTCGACGCGTATTCCGGTATTTGCGTGCTGAAGGGTGCCGGGACGCTGGTGCGCGGTCCGTCGGCTTGCACTTATGTCTGCGACGCCGGCAACCCAGGCATGGCCAGTGGCGGCATGGGTGACGTGTTGACCGGGGTAGTGGCCGCCCTCGTGGCCCAGGGCCTGGACCTCGAAATCGCAGCCCGCGCCGGCGTCTACTTGCACGCCGCGGCGGCTGACCGCGCCGCACGGGCCGGGGAGCGTGGACTGCTGGCGCTGGATCTGATGCCAGAACTCCGGACTCTCGCCAACCCCGGTTGCGCAACGGAGCGCGTATGACCGAGCAGTTGCAGTTGGCGATTGCCGACGCCGAACAAATGGAGGCCGTGGGGGCAACGTTGGTGGCCGCGGTCGCCGCCGTAGGCGGCGCGCGAATTTATCTGCGGGGTGAATTGGGCACCGGCAAAACGACCCTGGTGCGCGGTTATCTGCGGGCTGCGGGCCACGCCGGAGCGGTACGAAGTCCCACCTATACGTTGATCGAGCCGTATTCCCTGCCCCATGGCGAAATCCTGCATCTGGATCTTTACCGGCTCGCCGTGGCCGAGGAATTGGATTATCTGGGGCTGCGGGACCTCGAGCAGCCCGGATCGACCTTGCTGGTGGAGTGGCCGCAGCAGGGAGAGGGACGCTTGCCGGTGCCGGATCTGGATCTGCAGGTCGAGTATGCCGGCAGCGGGCGGCGCCTGGCGTTGCTGGCGCGGACGGCGAAAGGGGAAGAAGTGCTGAAGCAGTGGTCGATCCCGGAGGCGTGTCTGGTCCTCGATTGACTTGTAAGTATTTCTCCTATCTAATGGGATTACATGGAAAATTAGTCCAGGACGTTTTACAATCGGGCTATCGCTCAATAAGAACAGCCGACGTGGAGCACACTCCATGCTGAAATTTGGGGCCCTGATCGCACTGCTCCTGGTCACATCCGCTGGCTGGGCCGATCAAGTCACTATCAAGAATGCCCGGCTCTGGGCGGCGCCGGACCATACCCGCGTGGTATTCGATATCAGCGGGCCGGTGCAGCACTCACTGTTCACGTTGAGCAATCCCGATCGCCTGGTGGTCGACATCGACGACGCTGCGGTGACGCAGCCTCTATCCGCATTGGATTTCAGCAAGGGCGCGGTCGAAGGCATCCGCAGCGCGGCGCGTAACGGCCATGATTTGCGCGTGGTGCTCGACTTGCGCCATGCCGTGCGGCCGAAGAGTTTCCTGCTTCGCCCCAATGACGAATACGGCAACCGTCTGGTCATCGATCTGGACGACACCCAGAACGCCAGTACAGCGCGCGAGCCGGTCAAAAGCCTGGCCAGCGGAGCGGACAAACGGGAGATCGTGATCGCCATCGATGCCGGTCATGGCGGCGAGGATCCGGGCGCCACGGGCCGCAACGGCACCAAGGAAAAGGATGTGGTGCTGGCCATCGCTCGGCGTTTGGAAGCGCTGGTGCGGCGTACACCCGGTATGAAACCGGTCATGGTCCGCGATGGCGACTATTACATCGGCCTGCGGCAACGCATCGCGTTGGCGCGGGAAAAGCGCGCCGACATGTTCATCTCGATTCATGCCGATGCATTCCGGGATTCGCGCGCCCGCGGCGCGTCGGTGTTTGCGCTGTCCCAGCGCGGCGCTTCCAGCGAAGCGGCGCGATGGCTGGCCGATCGGGAAAACGCTGCCGATCTGGTGGGTGGCGTGAGCCTGGACGACAAAGACGATGTGCTCGCGTCGGTGCTGTTGGACTTGTCGCTGACCGGCACCATCGAAGCGAGCCTGGAATTGGGCGACGACGTGCTCGACCAACTCAAGCGCATCGGTCCGGTGCACAAGCGGCGCGTGCACCAAGCGGGTTTCGTGGTACTGAAATCGCCGGATATACCCTCGATACTGGTCGAGACCGCGTTCATCTCGAACCCGAAGGAAGAGCGAGGCTTGTGCGACCCGGGCCACCAGGCGCATCTGGCCCAGTCGATCATGCGCGGTATCAACGGCTATTTCGAACAGCATCCCCCGCCCGGCACCCGGCTGGCGGGCGGCGGCAGCCGCCGGCACGTGATCGAGCGTGGAGACACCTTGTCGGCGATCGCCGAGCGCTACGACGTCAGCCTAGACCGTCTGCGCAGCGCCAATGGCCTGACCCGGGACGTGCTGCACGTGGGCGACGTAATCAAGATCCCCTCCGGCAGCGACAGCTGACCGCGCGCGTACACGGGGCCGGTGGTCAGTCGGGTCCGTCAGCGATTTTTACATTTTCTGTATGGGAAATGCGCGCCCCGCGCCTTTCCACTTGTATTTGCTTGCAAAATTCGACATGGCACCTAAATTGCCTCCACGATGTTGTTATTTAACTTTACGAGAAGTGGGGGAAATCATGAAGAAAGTTTTGAGCACGCTCGGCGCGCTTGGTGCGCTCTTGTGCTGGCATGTCGCCGGCGCGGCGCCGATCACGCTGACGTTCGACTCGAGTACCTCGGGACCGAGCTACACCGAGAACGGCCTGAGCATCACGGCGACCTCTGCCGAGCCGGTGCGCACCAACGGGGCCTGGTTCCTGGACTGCTGCGATTCCGGTCCGGAAACGTTTTCGCTCAGCACCGGCGGCGTATTCGATCTGCTAAGCATCTATCTGAACCACGTAGACAGCTCCGATCCGCTCACCTGGACCGGCTACCGGTCCGGCGGCGTGATCGCCAGTGCGGTGTTCAACAGCGGGCAGGGCTCGACCTACAACTTCGCCGGATTCACGGGCGTAGACCTGGTGACCATGTCGGTAAGCGGCACCTGGACCGATCCGTCGTTCGACAATCTCACCTACCAGGCTTCCGCGGTTCCCGTGCCGCCCGCGGCGCTGCTGCTGGCCACCGGCCTGCTGGCCCTGGGCGCATCACGCAGGCGCATTCGCTAAGTCTCAGACCTGAGTACCCCGTACGCCCCGGCAATCGCCGGGGCTTACGTTCATGCGCCGGTTCCATCACAATAGCGTGCGTCCTACGCCCGCCGTTCCGGAACGTCGCCATGCCCAGCCGTATACAACTGCTCCCGCCCCAGCTCATCAATCAGATCGCGGCCGGCGAGGTGATCGAGCGACCCGCATCGGTGGTCAAGGAATTGCTGGAGAACAGTCTCGACGCCGGCGCTCGCAGCCTCGAGATCGATGTCGAGCAGGGCGGCAAACAGCTGATCCGTGTGCGCGACGACGGCGTCGGCGTGTCCCGGGACGATCTGGCGCTGGCGCTTTCCCGGCACGCAACCAGCAAAATTCGCACGCTCGAAGACCTCGAACGGGTAACCAGCATGGGGTTTCGCGGTGAGGCATTGCCCAGCATCAGTTCGGTTTCCCGGCTGCGGCTGATCTCCCGTGCCCAGGATGCCGACGCGGCTTGGGGAATCGAAGCCGATGGTCGGGAGCAGGGCATGGAACCCCGTCCTGCGGCGCATCCGGCAGGCACTACGGTGGAAGTGCGCGAGCTGTTCTACAACACGCCGGCGCGGCGTAAATTCCTGCGCACCGACAAAACCGAATTCGGCCACCTGGAAAACGTGATCAAGCGGCTGGCCTTGAGCCGTTTCGATACCGCCTTTCACCTGCGACACAATCGGCGCGCCATCGCGTCGCTGAATCCGGCGCTCGACGAGGGCGCGCGCGATCGTCGGGTGGCTGACTTGTGCGGCAATGAGTTCGTCGCCCACAGCGTGCGCGTCGATCACCAGGCGGTGGGCCTGCGGCTTTGGGGTTGGATCGCGTTGCCGACCTTCTCCCGTGCCCAGCAGGACATGCAGTATTTCTTCGTCAACGGGCGCATGGTGCGCGACCGCTTGTTGGCGCACGGGTTGCGCCAAGCGTATCAGGATGTGCTTTACCACGGCCGTCATCCCGCCTATGTCGTGTACTTGGAACTCGATCCGCAGTTGGTGGACGTCAACGCCCATCCGGCAAAATACGAAGTACGATTTCGGGAAAGCCGGATGGTGCACGATTTTCTGTTTCGTACCGTACAACGCGCCTTGGCCGAGATCCGGCCCGGTGGTCATCAGCCCGCGGCGATTGCCGCCGAGCCCGCGCCGCCCGGCACATCGAGCGCCAGTGCGCCATTTACGGCGCCGTCACGCGCTTACCAACGGCCGATGGCGTTGCAGACTGCCGAGCAGCTTGCGGCTTATGGCACGCTGCATGGCGAGCCGGCGATCGCACACGAAGCCGCCGCAGCCGTCTCCTTCGAACCCGATACAGAGGTGCCACCGCTGGGATTCGCCATCGCCCAATTACATGGCATCTACGTCCTGGCGGAGAATCGCGCCGGACTCGTGATCGTCGACATGCACGCCGCCCACGAGCGCATCACCTACGAGCGGCTCAAGCGGGCGCATACGAGCGACGGTATCCGGGCCCAGCCGCTGCTGGTTCCACAACCGCTCCAGGTAAGCGTGCGCGAAGCCGACGCCGCCGAACAGTTCGCAGCGACGTTTACGGAACTCGGTTTTGAAATCGACCGACAGGGTCCGCAATCCCTGCTTATTCGCCAGATGCCGACCCTCTTACGGGAGGCCGATGCCGGGACGCTGGTGCGGGACGTATTGTCCGACCTGCTTACCCACGGCTCGAGCCGGCGCATCGCCGAAGCCGTGAACGACGTGCTGTCCACCATGGCGTGTCATGGATCCGTGCGCGCCAACCGTCGTCTGTCATTGGCGGAAATGAACGCACTGCTGCGCGACATGGAACGCACCGAGCGCAGTGGACAGTGCAATCATGGCCGCCCGACGTGGCGGCAAATGAGCGTCCAGGAACTGGATCGGCTTTTCATGCGCGGCCAGTGAGCGGCCTTGTAATTCATTCCGAGCCGCCCCATATGAAAATACATGACGTCGCAGCGCTGGGATGAAGATTCGCGTCCCCCGGCTGTAGCCCTGATGGGTCCAACCGCCTGCGGCAAGACCGATGTCGCCGTGGCACTGACGCAGCGCTTCCCGGTTGAGCTGGTCAGCGTTGACTCGGCCCTGGTGTACCGCGGCATGGACATCGGTACCGCCAAGCCCGGCGCAGAGGTGCTGGCGGTCGCGCCCCATCGCCTGATCGACATCGTCGATCCGGCCGAAGCTTACTCCGCCGCGCGCTTTCGCGAAGACGCGTTGCGGGAATTGGCGGCGATCCGGGCAGCGGGCCGAGTGCCGTTGCTGGTGGGTGGCACCATGCTGTACTTCCGCGCCTTGCAGCGCGGCCTGGCGGATCTGCCGGCGGCGGATCAAGGGATCCGCGATGAAATCACCGCGGCCGCTCGCCGTCTTGGGTGGCCCGCCGTGCATGCGCAGCTGCGGGCCGTAGACCCGGAAAGCGCGGCGCGAATCCATCCCAACGATCCGCAGCGAACGCAGCGGGCGCTGGAGGTGTACCGGGCCAGCGGCCGCACATTGAGCGAGTTGACGCGGCAACAAGCCGCCGCGCCGCCGCCGGTGCGGCTGTTGAAACTGGCCCTGGTGGAGACGGACCGTGCGGCGCTGCACGAACGAATCGCAGATCGGTTTGGCCGCATGTTGGCCGAGGGCTTCGTGGACGAGGTGGAGGGATTGCGACAGCGCGGAGATTTGACCGCGGAGCTGCCATCTATGCGCGCCGTTGGCTATCGTCAAGTGTGGGATTATTTGGACGGCAAGCTTTCTTTTGACGCCATGACCGAACGGTCGGTGGCGGCGACCCGGCAACTGGCCAAGCGCCAGATGACATGGTTGCGAGCAGAACAGGATTTGCATTGCTACCAGGCGCTCGCTACCGCTACGCTGGGGCAGTTGTCCGGTCGAATTGCGGCTTGGCTGCAGGAATGATGGCGGTAAGTTTGTCTTTATATGTTAATATTCTTATGCGGACCTTGGATTTGTGTTTTTTTGCAAGGTTTCACGCGTAAGCCCTACCCAGTAGCTAGAATTGGATCTGACATTGGCCGATACCAGTACAAGAAGGAGACCCGCTATGCCCAAGGGGCAGTCGCTACAAGAGCCGTTTTTGAATGCCCTACGCAAGGAACGGATCCCCGTGTCGATCTACTTGGTCAACGGGATCAAGCTGCAAGGCCAGATCGAGTCATTTGATCAGTTTGTGGTACTTCTGAAGAACAGTGTGAGCCAAATGGTATATAAGCATGCCATTTCCACTGTCGTTCCCGCCCGCAACGTGAGGTTGCAGACCGCTACCGATGACACGCCGGAACCAGGCAATATTTGACCGCGACCTGCTGGGCCGCTGGGGACAGCCATTTGTTTGAACGTCCCCGCAGCGGCGAGCAGGCAATTCTCGTCCACCTGGATCTGCAATCCGAAGGTCAGCGCGAGGATTTGCAGGAATTCGGCGAACTTGCGCGCTCCGCTGGGGCGCAGGTGACGAGCACCGTCACCGGTTCCCGCCATACGCCCGAGTCCAGGTATTTCGTCGGCAGCGGCAAAGCCGAGGAAATCCGTGAGCAGGTCGCACGCACCGGCGCCGAACTGGTGCTGTTCAACCATTCCTTGTCGCCGTCCCAGGAGCGTAACCTTGAACGGGTGCTCCAGTGCCGGGTGCTGGACCGCACCGGGCTGATCCTCGATATTTTCGCGCAGCGGGCACGATCGTTCGAAGGCAAGCTGCAAGTGGAGCTGGCGCAACTGCGCCACCTGTCGACGCGATTGGTGCGCGGCTGGACGCACTTGGAACGGCAAAAGGGCGGCATCGGTCTGCGCGGACCGGGTGAAACCCAGCTCGAAACCGACCGACGCTTGCTCGGCAACCGCATCAAACAACTCAACAAACGCCTGAAGAAAGTGCGCGAGCAGCGTAGCCTCGGACGTCGGGCGCGGCATCGCGCAGAGGTGCCGACGGTTTCGCTGGTGGGCTACACCAATGCCGGCAAGTCCACGCTGTTCAACCGGCTCACGGACGCACAGGTCATGGCGGCCGATCAGTTGTTCGCGACTTTGGATCCCACCTTGCGGC
Organism: uncultured Gammaproteobacteria bacterium; assembly: GCA_963773585.1. Lineage (GTDB taxonomy): Bacteria > Pseudomonadota > Gammaproteobacteria > JASBUN01 > JASBUN01 > CAVXJN01. The sequence continues at coordinate 130,275 of CAVZBR010000006.1, read as the reverse complement.
GGATCGAATTACCGGGCGCCGGTACGGTGGTAGTGGCGGACACCGTGGGTTTCATTCGCCACCTGCCTCACGATCTGGTGGAGGCATTCCGTTCGACTTTGGAGGAGACCGCTCAGGCGAGTTTGTTGCTGCACGTGATCGATGCCAACGATCCCGAGCGAGACGCCTATACGGAGCAGGTGAATCTGGTCTTGCGGGAAATCGGTGCGGAGCAGGTCCGTCAGTTGCAGATCTACAACAAGATCGACCTGCTGGAAATGGCGCCGCGCCTGGACCGTGACGAACAGGGGCGCGTGAAGAAAGTCTGGCTGTCGGCGCACACGGGGGCCGGAGTCGATCTGCTGTTGGAAGCGCTGTCGGAAATCTTTGCCGACCAGTCGGTACGCGGCTGGTTGCGTGTACCGATGGGGCAGGGCCGAGTACGCGCGCAGTTGTTCGAAACCGGCGAGGTGCTACACGAGAAAATCACTGATCAAGGCGATTGGTTGTTGGAGGTGGCGATGCCGCGCCGCGATTTCGATCGTTTGATGAAGCAAGCGGAATCCCAGGTCGAATTCCTACCTTACGGCGAGGAGCGCCTTGCGGCTCAAGCCCATGGCTCATAGAATGCGGCTTTTGCGTGTCCGCACCGCGGACGCGTTTGTGAATGTAGTTTTCGGAGAACAATGGAGTGCAGATGGCCTGGAATGAACCGGGTGGTGGCAAAGACCAGGATCCCTGGGGCCGCAGAAAAGAAGAAGGTCCTCCGGACCTGGACGAACTGGTCCGCAAGATGCAGGACAAGTTCGGCGGCGTATTCGGCAAACGCGGTGGTGGAGGAGGCGGACCTCGGCGCAGCGGGCCGGCAATGGGATTCGGCGTTGGCTTGCTGGTCGCGATTGCGGTCATCGTTTGGCTGTTGTCCGGGATCTACATCGTGGACCCGGCAGAACGCGGCGTCGTGCTGCGCTTTGGACAATATCAATCCACGGTCGGCGCGGGTCCCCACTGGCATCTGCCGTATCCCATGGAACAGGTCTACAAGGTCAACGTCGATGCCGTACGCGACGTGAAGCACCACGCGCAGATGTTGACCAAGGACGAGAATCTGATGTCCATCGCTTTGGCGGTGCAATATCAGGTCAAGAACGCCGAGGACTATTTGTTCAACGTCCGTGATCCGGATTACACCCTCAAGGAAGTCACCGAAAGCGCGCTGCGCGAAGTGGTCGGCACCAAGCGTCTGGACGATATTCTTTCAGAGTCCGGCGGCCGCGAGGTGCTGGTAACCGAAGCCGAGTCCCGTATTCAGCAGTTGGTGGATCGCTATGGAGCGGGCTTGAGGGTCACCAAGGTCAACTTGGAAAATGCGCAGCCCCCGGAGCAGGTCCAGGCCGCGTTCGAAGATGCCATCAAGGCGCGAGAAGACGAAGACCGCTTCAAGAAACAGGCGGAAGGTTACGCGCGCGACATCATCCCCAAAGCCGAGGGCGACGCAGAGCGACTGGAACAGGAGGCAGAAGCCTACCGCCGCCAGGTGGTCGACCGGGCTCGCGGCGATACCAGCCGCTTTCAGCAGGTACTCAACGAATACAAGAAGGCGCCTGAAATCACCCGCAAACGCCTGTATCTCGAAACCATGGAAGGCGTCATGGCTCGAGTGAGCAAAGTGCTGGTGAAGGTGAACAAGGGCAACAACGTGCTGTATATGCCGCTGGACCAATTTGCGCGCAACAAGACCAGTGCTTCAACCGCCGCTGGCGCTACGGTGCCCGCGATGCGCGACTATCTCGATGAAAGTTCGCCCATGCGGATCAATCCGAGCCGCTCCGACAACGGCGATCGTGCACGGGAGGGTCGCTGATGTCCGGCTCACGTATGTTCTTGCTGGTGGCGTTGGTGATCGTGCTGGCGCTGGTTTGGATGTCGGTGTTCATGGTCAACGAGCGCGAATTGGCGATCAAGTTCCGATTGGGAGAAATCGTTCGCTCCGACTTCAAGCCGGGCCTGCACTTCCAGACCCCGTTGATCAACAATGTGCGCAAGTTCGACAAGCGGATCCTGACGCTCGACTCCAATCCCGAGCGGATCCTGACCGGGGAGAAGAAAAACGTTCTCGTCGACTATTTCGTCAAGTGGCGCATTGGCAACGTGGAAAACTACTACCGATCGTTCAGCGGGCGCGAAGCGGATGCCTCGTCGCGCATGGCGCAGACCATCAAGGACGCGTTACAGGCTGAGCTCGGCAATCGCACGATTCGAGAAGTCGTTTCGGGTGAGCGCAAAGAAATCATGCAGAACATCACCAAGAGCGCCGATCAGAAGCTCGGCCAGTTCGGCATCGAAATCGTGGACGTGCGAATCAAACAGATCGAGTTGCCGCCGAACGTGCGCAGTTCAGTGTTCGAACGTATGAGCGCGGAGCGCGAGCGTATCGCCAAAGAGCATCGAGCCCGGGGCGAGAAGGAATCGCGCATCATCCGCGCACGCGCCGATCGCGAACGCACGGAATTGCTGGCAAGTGCGCGGCGCAAATCTCAGGAAATCCGCGGCGGTGGTGATGCACAGGCGACCGAAATCTACGCCAAGGTGTATGGTCTCGATCCGAGCTTCTATGAGTTCTACCGAAGCTTGCAGGCCTATCGGAATTCCTTCGACAGCAAGGACGATGTCCTGGTGCTGCAGCCGGATTCGGAATTTTTCGACTATTTCAACGGCACATCTTCGTTGAAGCCGGCGCCTGCGCGCTAAACGCGAAGGCCGGCGGCAGGAGACATAAGCCGGGAGACGTTGCGGTCATTGAGCGACCGCATCGGATCCCGGATTTTTTTGTGGGGTCTGGCGTGTGGCATGATTTGTTCATCGCGATAGCGCTGGTACTGGTGATCGAAGGCGTTCTGCCGTTCCTGAGTCCTCGCACGGTCCGGCAGCTGTTATTGCAGATGGCCGAGATGGAGGATCGGGCGCTGCGATTCACCGGGCTTGCAAGTATGATATTAGGGGTCGTGCTGCTATACGCGCTGCGCGGCTGATGCGACTGCGGACTGCGTTTCGGTTTTGATCACACAATCATGAGCAACGAAGACACTTGGCTGCTTCCTGAAGGCATAGAAGAGCTGCTGCCGCCCCAAGCGGCGCAACTCGAGCGACTCCGTCGCACGCTGCTCGATTGTTACCGCAGTTGGGGGTATGAGCTGGTCATGCCGCCGTTCGTCGAATACCTGGAATCGCTGTTGACCGGCACCGGCGGCGACCTCGAGTTGCAGACCTTCAAGATCATCGATCCCCTGACCGGGCGTTTGATGGGTTTACGCGCCGACATGACTCCCCAGGCCGCGCGCATCGATGCCCACCAGTTGCGCCGCAACGCGCCGGTACGTCTGTGTTATTTGGGCACGGTATTGCGTACCCACCCCGAGGGTTTTTCAGGCTCCCGTGCGCCGCTGCAGGTAGGAGCCGAACTGTACGGCCACGGCGGGATCGAGAGCGACCTGGAGATCATTGAGCTGACCCTGGAGACGCTGGCGGTTACGCAAGTCAGCAATCCGCACATCGATCTCGGGCACGTCGGGATCTTTCGCGGTCTGGCGCGCCAAGCGGGGCTGTCGCAGCAAGCGGAAACCCGGTTGTTCGATGCACTGCAACGCAAAGCGGTGCCGGAAATCGGCGAACTGTTGGCGGATTCCGAGGCGCAGCCTGCGGCGGCCGCGATGTTGGCGCGTCTGGCGAGCTTGAATGGCGGTGACGAAGTGTTCGCGGAGGCGCGCAGTGTGCTGGCCGCTGCGGCGCAACCGGTGCAGAATGCGCTGGTTGAACTGGAGACCATTGCACAGATGCTCCGCAAGCGTTATCCGGATTTGCCGCTGCATTACGACCTGGCGGAATTGCGCGGTTACAGATATCAGACCGGAATCGTGTTTGCGGCATTCGTGCCGGGGCATGGCCAGGAAGTGGCGCGTGGTGGGCGGTACGACGATATCGGCCAGGTTTTCGGCCGTGCCCGCTCCGCCACCGGTTTTTCCGCCGATCTCAAAACCCTGGTGTCGTTGTCGGCGGCGCCGGACATGGAACAGGAAGCTGGCATCATGGCGCCGGCGGAGGATGCCCCCGCCCTGCGTACCAAGGTCCGCGAATTGCGAGCCGCCGGCGAGCGCGTGGTGTTCGCCTTGCCGGGGCAAACGGCGAGCGCGGCGGAAATGGGTTGCCACCGGCAATTGGTGGCGCGGTCCGGGAGTTGGACCGTTGTGCCGTTGGAAGAAGGTTGAGACGGACGTGCGTCCGACTTGAAGATTTCTCTTTAAGCGTATGGGAACCACAGCATGGGCAAGAACGTAGTAGTCATTGGCACCCACTGGGGCGATGAAGGCAAGGGTAAGGTCGTTGATCTGCTGACCGACCGAGCTGCGGCGGTAGCGCGCTTCCAAGGTGGCCACAATGCCGGCCATACGCTGGTAATCGAGGGCAAGAAGACCGTATTGCACCTGATCCCGTCGGGCATACTGCGGGACGACGTGCAATGCTTGATCGGCAACGGCGTGGTGGTTTCACCCCACGCGCTGCTGGAAGAAATCGACATGCTCGAAGCCAACGGCGTGCCGGTTACCGCGCGCCTGCGCATCAGTGCCGCCTGCCCGCTGATTCTGCCCTATCACGTTGCCCTGGATCATGCGCGCGAAAAGGCCCGCGGCAAAGAAGCGATCGGTACCACCGGACGCGGCATCGGTCCCGCCTACGAAGACAAAGCAGCACGCCGCGGGTTGCGGCTCGGAGATTTGTTCCATCGCGAGCGCTTCGCCGCCAAGCTTGGCGAACTGGCCTATTACCACAACTTCGTTCTGCAACACTATTTCCAGACCGATACCATCGACTTCCAGGAAGTGCTCGATGATTGTCTGTCCATGGCGGAGCGTCTCGAACCCATGGTGGCCGACGTGCCGGAATTGCTGTTCCAATATCACAAGCGCGGCGAAAGTGTGTTGTTCGAAGGCGCGCAAGGCACGCTGCTGGACATCGATCACGGCACCTATCCGTTCGTGACCTCATCCAACACCACCGCCGGCGGTGCGTCGTCGGGCACGGGGCTGGGGCCGCGCTACATGGACTACGTACTGGGCATCACCAAGGCGTATACCACCCGGGTCGGCGCCGGACCGTTCCCGACCGAGTTGTTCGACGAAATGGGTGAACACCTGGCGCGCCAGGGGCACGAATTCGGCGCCACCACCGGGCGGCCCCGGCGCTGCGGCTGGTTCGACGCGGTGTCCCTCCGGCGCGCGATTCGGGTGAATAGTTTGTCCGGTATCTGCATTACCAAACTGGACGTGTTGGACGGGCTCGACACCATCCGCATCTGTATCGGCTATCGTCAGGGCGGAGCGGAATTGGAGATGCCGCCGGTGGGCGCGGAGGCGTTCGCTGCCTGTGAACCGGTTTACGTCGAATTGCCGGGCTGGAAGGAATCGACCGTCGGCGTGCGCCGTTACGACGATCTTCCGGAAAATGCACGCAGCTATCTGAAGAAAATCGAAGAAGTGGTGGAAACGCCGATCGATATCATTTCAACCGGGCCGGACCGCTCCGAAACCATTATCTTGCGGCATCCGTTCGACAGTTGAGCGGTTATACTTGCTGGCAATCAGGGAAGATTGCCGGATGGTGCCGAGGAGAGGACTTGAACCTCCACGGGGTTACCCCCACTAGCACCTGAAGCTAGCGCGTCTACCAATTCCGCCACCTCGGCAGTGTCGGACAGCGCGGGTGCGCTCACGAAGTCGCGCACTTTACCGGTTGCCCCATTCGTTGTCAATCGCCCCGCGACCAACGGCCGCACGGGGCGAAAGCATACTGACAGACTTTCAGAATCCAAGGATATCCGCAGTACACATGAGCAAACAAAACAAGCGGGAACGAGCCGCCGGCGGTAAAGACCCACACGCCGAGCGCGAATCGAAAAAATACGAAAATCCCATTCCCAGTCGCGAATTCATTCTCGAACTTCTTGAATCCCGCGGCGCTGCGCTCAACCGCGAGCAGTTGGCGGAAGCGCTAAATCTGGAATCCGACGATCACCTCGAAGCGCTGCGGCGGCGTTTGCGCGCCATGGAACGTGACGGCCAGCTGATCTTCAGCCGCCGCGGCTACGCGCCGGTGAATAAGCTCGATCTGGTGCGCGGTCGCGTGATCGGTCACGCCGACGGCTTCGGTTTCCTGGTGCCGGATGGCGGCGGCGACGACCTGTTTTTATCGGCGCGCCAGATGCGCAGCCTGATGCATGGCGACCGCGCTCTGGTGCACGTGGTCGGTATCGACCGCCGCGGTCGCCGCGAAGGCGCGTTGGTTGAAGTGCTGGAGCGCAACACAGAACAAGTGGTCGGACGCTATTTCGAAGAAGGTGGTGTGGGCTTCGTGGTCTCGGAGAACAAGCGTATCAGCCAGGAGCTGGTGATTCCGCCGGATGGTCGAGGACCGGCACGCTCCGGTCAGATCGTGGTGGCGCGGATTGTCGAGCAACCGAGCAAGCGCGCCCAGCCCATCGGCGCCATTGTCGAAGTGCTTGGCGATCACATGGCGCCGGGCATGGAAATCGACGTCGCCGTGCGCTCCCACGGTCTCCCGAACGAGTGGCCCGACGCGGTGGAACGCGAAGCCGCGCAGTTTGGGCCGGAGGTGCCCAAAGAGGCCAAGCACGATCGCGTCGATTTGCGCCATCTTCCCCTGGTGACGATCGATGGCGCCGATGCACGGGATTTCGACGACGCGGTTTATGCCGAAACGACGGCCAAAGGCTGGAAGCTCCTGGTGGCGATCGCCGACGTCTCCCATTACGTGGCGCCGGGTAGCGCTCTGGACCAGGAAGCGCGACAGCGCGGCAACTCCGTATACTTTCCGGAACGGGTCATCCCCATGTTGCCGGAAGTGCTTTCCAACGGCTTGTGTTCCATCAATCCGGCGGTCGACCGGCTGTGTATGGTCTGCGAAATGCAGATCAATCGCGACGGCAAAGTGGTGCGATCGAAATTTTTCGAAGGCGTGATGCGCTCCCATGCGCGCCTGATCTATGACGATGTCGCGGCGATGTTGGTGGATGGCGATCGTGTCCTGCGGGAGCGTTATGCCGCGCTGGTGCCTCAACTGGAAGAGCTGTACGCATTGTACGGCGTGTTGCGCAAAATGCGCCGCAAACGCGGCGCCATCGACTTCGACACCACCGAAACCAGAATCGTATTCGGTCCCGACCGCAAGATCGAACAGATCGTCCCCGTGCAACGCAACGATGCGCACATGCTGATCGAAGAATGCATGATTCTCGCCAACGTTTGCGCTGCACGCTACCTTGAACGCCACCGCATTCCGGCGCTGTACCGGGTGCACGAAGCACCGGACGAAGAAAAACTTACCGAGCTGCGTGAATTTCTTGGTGAGTTCGGATTGAGCTTGCGCGGCGGCGATAATCCAGAGCCGCGCCATTTCGCCGAAGTGCTGGTGCAGGCGTCGGATCGCCCCGACCGGCATCTGATCCAGACGGTGATGCTGCGTTCTCTGAAACAGGCCCAGTACAGTCCCGATAATGCCGGCCATTTCGGGCTTGCCCACGAAGCCTACGCCCATTTCACTTCGCCGATTCGGCGCTATCCGGATTTGCTGGTGCATCGGGCCATCCGCCACATTCTTCGCAGCTCCGCAATATTGGCGCGTTCCAAAGGGAAAGGTTTTATCTACGATCATGAGGCCATGGTGTCCCACGGCGAGCACTGTTCGATGACCGACCGGCGCGCCGACGAGGCGACTCGGGACGCGGTCAACTGGCTCAAGTGCGAGTTCATGACCGACAAGGTGGGCGATGATTTCGACGGCACCATTGCCGGTGTGACTTCGTTTGGCATCTTTGTCGAACTCGACGGTATTTATGTCGAAGGACTGGTGCATGTCACGGCGCTCGGCAATGACTACTTCCACTTCGATCCCGTGGGCCATCGTCTCAGCGGTGAGCGTACCGCGACCACTTACCGGCTCGGCGATCGGGTCAGGGTCAAAGTCGCACGTGTCGACCTGGATGAACGCAAAATCGACTTCGAACTGTTGGCCAACGCCGGTTCCGCGGCGCATGCCGACAAGGCCGGTGGCCGCGGCTCCAAGCGCGGGCGCACCAAGTCCAAGCAGTTCAAGACCAGTGGCAAAGCGAAATCCGGTGACCGCAGTGAAGGTCGCGATAACCCGCAGAAGAAGAAAAGTACCGGCGCCAGCAAGAAAAAGACCCGCAGCCGGCGGCGCTGACAATGCACGATTCGGAATTCGTTTTCGGTCTGCACGCGGTGTCGGCGGCGCTGCGTCATCAACCGGAATCCGTGCAGGAACTTTGGCTCGATCAAACCCGCCGGGACCGGGCGTTGGTGCAGATTCGACTCCTGGCGGCGGAGCTCGGCATCGTTGCGCACGAGGTTTCGCGGCGGGAGTTGGACCAGCAGGTACCGAACGCGCGTCATCAGGGGGTGGTGGCGCGCGCGGTGGCTTCCCGGAAGGTAACCGAAACGAGCCTGGAGCAACTCCTGGACGGGGTCGCACAGCCGTTGCTGTTGGTGCTCGACGGCGTGCAGGATCCTCATAACCTGGGCGCTTGTTTGCGCACCGCGGAGGCGGCGGGTGCCCACGCGGTCATTGCGCCGGCCGATCGGGCCGTGGGGCTTACGGCCACGGCGCGCAAGGTTGCCAGCGGCGCCGCGGAATCGGTGCCCTTCGTCCAGGTCACCAATCTCGCGCGCACACTCGAGCATTTGAAAAAACGCGGCATGTGGTTTGCGGGCCTGGCAGGTGAGGGCGCGCAGAGCCTGTACGATCTCGACTGCAACGTGCCCCTGGGTCTGGTGCTGGGCGCCGAGGGTGGCGGTTTGCGGCGTCTGACCCGCGAGCGCTGCGACTGGTTGGTGCGCATACCGATGGCCGGCCAGGTGGAAAGCCTGAATGTCTCCGTGGCGGCCGGCGTCGCCATGTTCGAAGCCGTGCGCCAGCGGAGAATGGTCGGCTGACGGACGTGAAAGGGCGCTCGTTCAAGCGCTTAGCGATCGTCGCCGCAGCCGTAGGCGGAGAAGCTTCTGATTGCGCTATGTTTTCGCCTCACGTAGAATGTCGCGCTCTTACGCGTCCCCTGGGCGCGTGACTCCTTGCCTTACCGCCCGCTGGCGGAAGGCTGTTGAAACCGTAGGGAGCTACAATGCGACATTACGAAATCGTGTTCCTGGTCCATCCGGACCAGAGCGAGCAAGTCCCTGCCATGATCGAAAAATATCGTGGCGGTATCGAAGAGAAGGGCGGCAAGGTTCATCGGCTCGAAGACTGGGGCCGCCGGCAGCTGGCCTATCCCATTCAGAAACTCCACAAAGCGCATTACGTGCTCATGAATATCGAGTGCGACCAGGAAGCCCTCGACGAACTGGAGAACGCGTTCCGGTTCAACGACGCGGTGCTGCGCAACCTGATCATCACCCGCAAGGAAGCCGAGACCGAAGCTTCGCCGATGGCCAAAGGCGGCGAGGAACGGGAGCGTGAATCCCGTGATGACGATGACCGCCCAAGTCGTGGCCGCGGTGCTTCTTCGCGCGGCTCCGACGACGATTCCGATAACGATTCCGACAACGAGCGCGACAGCGCCTGACGAATCGCGAGCCCGTGGCCTTCGGCACCGGTGGATAATCGGCCGGTGGATAATCGGATAGTGCTCGACGGGCGCGTGTGTTCCGGACCGGATACACGCTATTCACCGGCGGGTATTCCGATCACCCGTTTCGGTCTTGAGCATGCATCGCAACAGATCGAAGCCGGCCGTGCGCGGCAAACAAGATGCCGGATCGGCGTGGTCGCAGCAGGAATTGAACTGCAGCCGGCGCTCGAGACGCTGGTCATGGAGAAGCAGGTTCGGGTAACGGGGTTTTTGAGCAGTGCGGGATATCAGTCCGGAGAATTTCGGCTGGTCCTGCACGCACAACAAATTGAACAGCTGCCGAATGCGGCACATTTGGATGAGGATTAGAAACATGGCGCGTTATTTTCGTCGTAAGAAGTACTGCAGATTCACGGTCGAAGGCGTCAAGGAGATCGATTACAAGGATCTCGCTACGCTGAAGAATTACATCACCGAGACGGGCAAGATCGTGCCCAGCCGGATCACCGGTACCAAGGCCCGTTATCAGCGTCAGCTGTCTACGGCAATCAAGCGGGCCCGGTTCCTGGCGCTCCTGCCGTACACCGACCGTCATTGATCACCGCGGCCGGCTGAGCCGGTCGATTTGTTGTTGATATGATTCGCGGCTTGGCGTCCTTCATCCTGCGCGGCCCGATGCAGGCAACGCTCGTGGCCGCGGTCACGGCTCTATTGAGCATGCTGTTGGCTCCGTTGACGTGGGTGTTGGCGTACGTCAGTGGCGCCACCGTGGCGCTGGTGACGTTGCATGTCGGCGCCAAGCAGGGATTGCAGGTCACGGTCGGCGCGATCATCGCTGCAGCGGTGATTGCGTTTTTGGCGTTGCGCGCACCGCTATTGAGTCTGGGTTTTACGCTTACGCTCTGGCTGCCGACATGGCTGGCGGCGGTGGTGCTCAAGCGCAGCCAGTCGCTGGCTTTGTCAGTGCAGACCGCGGTGGCGCTTGGTTTTGCCGGCGTGCTGGTGGTGTTCGCGCTGGTAGGCGACCCGGCTGCATTGTGGCGGCCTTTGCTCGACGAGTTGCGGCCGGCGTTTGAGCAGCACGCGGCCTTTTCCAATGCCCAGGAGTTGGATCAGGCCCTGGCTCTGGTGTCGAAACTGATGACCGGATTCAGTGCGGCCTACGCGGTTCTGGGCGTGGTCCTGAGTCTGTTTCTGGGTCGTTCATGGCAGGCGATGCTGAGCAACCCAGGCGGTTTTCGGGCTGAATTCAATCGCCTGCGGTTCGACAACGTCAGTGCGTTGATTGCAATTGGAGTGTTCGCGCTGGCATTGTTCGCGCAGCTCGCGATAGCGCTGAATCTCAGCATCATCGCTGTGGTGATGTACTTGTTTGCCGGCTTGGCCGTGGTTCATGGTTTGGTGGCGCGCAACAGCGCATCGGTCGGCTGGTTAGTGGCGTTGTATGTCTTGTTGGTCATCGCGCTGCCGCAGTTGGTAATGGTGTTGGCATTGATCGGTCTCGCCGACACCTGGGTGAATTTTCGGGAACGGTTCAGCCGCGCGCCGAAATCGAGATGAAACATACGAGGGTATGAGCGATGGAAATCATTCTTCTGGAGAAAGTCGAAAACCTGGGCAACCTGGGCGACAAGGTCAAAGTCCGGTCCGGTTACGGGCGCAATTATCTGCTGCCCCAAGGCAAGGCCACCACGGCGACGCCGGAGAATATCAAGGCATTCGAGGAGCGGCGGGCCGAGCTGGAAAAGACTGCCGCAGATGCGTTGGAAGGGGCCAACGCCCGGCGCGAGAAGCTCGACGGTGCGACAGCGACCATCAAGGCGAAGGCGGGCGATGAAGGCAAGTTGTTCGGATCCATCGGCGCCTCGGATATTGCCGATGCCGTGAGCCAAGCGGTAGGCGTCGAACTGGAAAAGCGCGAGGTACGCTTGCCGACCGGTTCCCTGCGCAGTGTCGGCGAGTACGAAGTCGAAATCCATTTGCACACCGACGTGAACGCGACGGTGACGGTGGTCGTCGAAGCAGAATAATATTTTAGCGGCACGGGCGTCGCACCATCGCGACGCCCGTGTGCGGCGATTTGCGTAAAACCTTCCTGTTGAATCGGTTACGATTCTTTCGCTGAATTGAATTGCGATTGCTGCGCTAAACGCGCGGTGATGGCGTCTGCCCGCACGCACGTTCGATGCGCACATTGGCGTTGCAGGGGTGGGGCGCTCGGTGCATCATGGTTGCCATCGATTTGAGAGCGCTGTACCGAAAGCGCCGCTGTCACTCGGTCAAAGTCCTTGCATTTGATTCGCCGCATTTCTTGGGAGTACACATGCCTGAGTTCGCTCAGCCCGCTGTGATGGATCGGCAAACCGAAGCATTGAAAGTTCCGCCTCATTCCATTGAGGCAGAACAAGCGGTGCTGGGCGGATTGATGCTGGATAATGCCGCCTGGGATCAAGTCGCCGACCGGATCATTGAAGACGACTTTTACCGCCACGATCATCGTCTGGTGTTTCGCGCCATTGCCGATTTGTCCGAACACAGCCGTCCGTTCGACGCAGTAACCGTGTCCGAGTGGCTGGAGCGTCACGCCGAGTTGACCAACGCAGGCGGCGTGGCCTACCTGGGCGCCTTGGTCAAGGACACGCCCAGTGCCGCCAATATCCGCGCCTACGCGGATATTGTGCGCGAGCGTTCGGTGGTGCGTCAGTTGCTGCGGGTGACGACCGATATCGCCGACACCGCGTACCAACCCGACGGTAGAAACGCTTCCGAATTGCTGGACCTGGCCGAGACCATGGTGTTCGAAATCGCCGACAAGGGCGCTCGGGGCCGCACCGGCGCAGTCGGTATCAAGACGCTGTTGGCAAAAGCGGTGGATCGCATCGACCAGCTTTATCAGCGCGACGATCCCATTACCGGCGTGCCGACCGGATTCCTGGACTTCGACGACATGACCTCCGGCTTGCAGCGTTCGGACTTGGTGATCATTGCCGGCCGCCCGTCCATGGGCAAAACCACGTTCGCCATGAATATTGCCGAGCAGGCAGCGATAAAAGGTAAATACCCGGTGGCGGTATTCTCCATGGAAATGCCGGGCGAGCAGTTGGCGATGCGCATGATGAGTTCCCTGGGCCGTATAGACCAGCACAAAGTGCGCACCGGTAAACTGGACGATGAAGATTGGGCGCGCCTCACCTCTGCCATGGGTATCCTCGCGGAAGCGCCTATTTTCATCGACGATACGCCGGCCTTATCGCCGACCGAACTGCGCGCCAGGGCCCGCCGTATAGCCCGGGAGCACGGTCTCGGCATGATCGTGATCGACTACTTGCAGTTGATGCAGTCGACGGGTCGCAGCAGCGAGAACCGGGCCACTGAAATCTCCGAAATCTCCCGTTCCCTGAAAGCACTGGCCAAGGAACTCGAAGTGCCGGTAGTGGCGCTTTCGCAGCTCAACCGTTCACTGGAACAGCGGCCGAACAAGCGTCCGGTGATGTCGGATCTACGCGAATCGGGCGCCATCGAACAGGACGCCGACGTGATCGTGTTCATCTATCGCGACGAAGTCTACAAGGAAGACAGCCCAGACAAGGGAACGGCGGAAATCATCATCGGCAAACAGCGAAACGGCCCCATTGGTTCGGTGCGGCTTGCCTTCCTGGGCCAATATACGCGCTTCGAAAATCTGGCCGACGGCTATCGCGGCGAGCATTACGAATGACAAGCGAATGGCGCTGGCCGGAAACGCATTTGGCGGGGCGCCAAGCGCCGTTCAACGGTTGACCGATCGCCCATGCGTGCCTGCGCCATTATCGACCGAAGCGCCTTGCGTTCCAATCTGGCGCGCGTGCGGCAGCTGGCTCCTGCCAGCCGTGTCCTGGCGGTCATCAAAGCCAATGGCTATGGGCATGGTTCGGTCCGCGTCGCCCAGGCCCTCGCCGAAGCCGATGCATTCGCGGTGGCGTGTATCGCCGAAGCCCGGGAATTGCGTGCCAGTAGTATCTACCAGCCGTTGTTGCTGCTTGAAGGTGTGTATACCGAGAAAGAGCTGCAGTGGGCGACCCTCAATCGTTGCGAGTGCGTAGTTCACAGCCCCGAGCAGGTGCAGCTGCTGGAAACGGTCCGCACGGAGTGGCCGATTCCGGTGTGGTTGAAAATCGATTCCGGAATGCACCGTCTCGGCATCGCGCCAAACGAAACGGCACAGATTGCCGCACGCTTGGCAAACTGCGAAACCGTTGCAACGCTGCGGCTCATGACCCATCTGGCAAGCGCGGACGAACGTGACAGCGATGCGACGGTGTCGCAGTTGGAGGTATTCGATCGCGCCGTGACGGGTCAGACCGAGGAGCACAGCATCGCCAATTCCGCGGCCGTCATGGCGTGGCCCCGAAGCCATCGCCAATGGGTGCGGCCAGGTATCATGCTGTACGGTGCTTCGCCGTTTCCGGACACCGATGGCGAGGCGATCGATTTGCAGCCGGTCATGACCCTTGGAACGAAGTTGATTGCGATTCAGGCGCGACGCCGCGGCGATGCAATTGGTTATGGCGGCACTTACATATGCCCTGAGGACATGGCAGTGGGCATTGCAGCCATCGGTTACGGTGACGGTTATCCCCGACATGCGCCCAGCGGCACACCGGTGCTGGTGAACGGGCGTCGCGCGGCGCTGATCGGACGTGTGTCCATGGACATGATCTGCCTGGATTTGCGCGGCCGGCCTGAAGCGCGGATCGGCGACCCGGTTACTGTTTGGGGCGCAGGCCTGCCGGTGGACGAAATCGCACGCCACGCCGGTACCATCTCCTACGAATTGTTGTGCGGAGTGAGTCAGCGGGTGGAAATCAGCGACACGGAATGAACGCCTGATATGGCCAAGGCGAAGACTCTCTACACCTGTACCGAGTGCGGTGCTCAGGCACCGAAATGGGCCGGGCAGTGTGGCGACTGCGGCGCTTGGAACACAATGGTGGAGACGGTCGCGGCTTCCGCCACTTCCAACCCCCGTTTTGCCGGTTACGCGGGGGACGCCGAGATCCAGGTGCAGCGCCTGGACCAGGTCGATGTGGAGGAGCAAAGCCGTACCTCGACCGGAATGGCGGAACTCGACCGGGTGCTGGGCGGCGGCTTGGTTTCCGGATCGGTAACGTTGATTGGCGGCGATCCCGGTATCGGTAAGTCCACGATTCTGCTGCAGACCCTCACCGACCTCGCCGCGCGTATGCCGACCCTCTACGTCACCGGGGAAGAATCCAAACAACAGGTCAGCCTGCGTGCCCGACGTCTGGAACTGCCGCGCGAGCAATTGCAGTTGCTTACCGAAACTTCAGTGGAACGGATACTGGGGACTGCACAGCGCGAGCAACCGCGCGTGCTCGCAATCGATTCCATTCAGACCGTATTTACAGAGCTGCTGCAATCCGCACCGGGGTCGGTGGCGCAGGTGCGGGAGTCCGCGGCCCAGCTGGTGCGTTTCGCCAAACAACGCAACACCGCATTGTTCCTGGTCGGGCACGTTACCAAGGAAGGAACCCTGGCCGGTCCGCGGGTGCTCGAACACATGGTCGACACCGTTTTGTATTTCGAAGGCGAGCATGGCTCCCGATACCGGGTGATCCGGGCGATCAAGAACCGCTTCGGTGCCGTCAACGAATTGGGTGTGTTCGCGATGACCGACAAGGGCCTGCGCGAAGTATCCAACCCTTCGGCGATTTTTTTGTCGCGGCACGAACAGCCCGTCCCGGGCAGCGTGATCATGGTGACTCGCGAGGGCAGCCGCCCGATGTTGGTGGAAGTGCAAGTGCTGGTGGATGAGTCCCATTCGTCGAATCCGCGCCGCGTCACTCTGGGTCTGGAACAAAATCGCCTGGCCATGCTGTTGGCCGTCCTGCACCGCCACGGCGCTGTCCCCACCCACGATCAGGACGTGTTCGTCAATGTGGTCGGAGGCGTGCGCGTCAGCGAAACGGGCGCCGATCTAGCGGTGCTGCTGGCGGTGTTGTCGAGTTTCCGCGATAAACCGTTGCCGCAGGATTTGGTGGTGTTCGGAGAAGTCGGTCTGGCCGGCGAGATCCGGCCGGTTGCGAACGGTCAGGAGCGGTTGCGCGAAGCAGCCAAACACGGATTCAAACGCGCAATCGTGCCGAAGGCCAACGCACCGAAACAGGGTGCGATCGAAGGCATGAGCGTTGTCGGCGTCTCGCGATTGCAGGAAGCGATCGAACACGCGGGATGGTGAACAGGCTAAAGCGTCGCTGAATTCAACCGGCATTTTTGAGAATGGCCCGGGCGTGGGATGGGTCTGACCGGGGGGATACATGATTCGGGCGTTGATGGTTCTGTTGCTGTGGTCGGTGTTGTCAGCGGTTGCCCAGGCGGATTCAGATGCCGGCGCAGTGGTGCGCACGGGAACCGGTTGGGTCCTGAGTTCACACTTCATCGTCACCAATCAGCATGTGGTCGGCGCTGCCGACTTGGTGCTGTTGATCCGCAACGACAATCGCCAACTGGTCGCGGACGTGGTCGTGCGCGACCCAAACAACGACCTGGTCCTGCTCAAACCCCGTGAGCCTGATTTGCTGCCGCCGGCGTTGCCGTTGGCGGCTGCACCGGCAAACGTCGGTGCCAGCGTGTTCACGCTCGGTTATCCGCTGCTCTCGGTGATGGGTTGCGAGGCGAAAATGACAACCGGTTACGTGAGTGCACGCACCGGGTTGCAGGGAGATCCGCGCGCGTACCAGATTTCGGTTCCGATCCAACCGGGAAACAGCGGTGGACCGGTGTTGAACATGAACGGCGAAGTGATCGGAATTGCCACCGCCACCCTGGATATCACCAATATCTATCGCCAAAGCGGTGCGCTGCCCCAAAACGTCAACTACGCGGCCAAGTGCGAGTACGTAAAGGTTTTGCGCGACACCGTGTCTTCGGACGGTCCGCAAGTGGCGACGCTGGTACCGTCGAGTGCCAATCTCGAGAAACTGTTTGCCCGGGTCGGCGGATCCGTCATGATCGTGTTGTCGAAAGACGACGCCAACGATGCCCTGAGCGGGAAACCGGACGCGCGGGTGGACCAAGCCCGGCAGGGCCACGACCAGCAGATTCGCCTGGCCATGTTTGTGTACGTCTATCCCAGCGGTTATGACAAGAAGGGTCCGGTAATCGTCACTTCCGACAGCTATTCCGCCAATCTGGTTCAGCTGATGCAGGCGAGTCTAAATGATCGTTACGGCCAGTCGGTGTTGTTGGTGGATCGGGATCTGGGCCAGCGGGCACGCTCGAATATTTATTCGGCCTACCACAACGCCAAACGCGACGGGCTTTGCCGGGGAAGCCACGCCGATGCGATTCCGACCGCAATGAACGACGCCGCGGTAAACGGTCTGGACCAGGAGATCACCTATTATCTCTACGATTGCGAGAAGCACCGCGAATTCGTTCTGAGCCACAGGGTCGAACCACGGCTCGGCGACAAGTTTCCCAACGAAGCTGAACTGCGCCAGGTATTCGACCGTTTTTTGCGGGAACTTCCGGCGGGTATCGCCCTCAGCCGTTATTGATCCGCTCTGCTGCGAAGATTGCCCGAGACCGGCGACTGCGGTAACAATGGGGCTATGTCAGCGCCCAACTTCAAAGATCATTTTTCCGGTCATGCAGGTGACTATCAACGCTTTCGTCCGCGCTATCCAAGTCCGCTATTCGATTATTTGGCGGCGCGTGCGCCGGACCGGAGCCTGGCCTGGGACTGCGCCACCGGCAATGGCCAAGCTGCGGCGCAGTTGGGCCGCCTTTTCAACCGCGTGGTGGCCACCGACGCCAGCGCACAGCAGATCGCCCAGGCAAGCGCTCCTGCCAACGTCGAATTTCGAATTGCAGCCGCTGCGGAGTCAGGTCTCGAAAACGCAAGCGTCGATTTGATCACCGTGGCGCAGGCGCTGCATTGGTTCGACTTCCCGACCTTTTACGACGAAGCGCGGCGGGTGTTGAGACCGCGCGGCGTGCTGGCAGCCTGGTGCTATGGGTTGTTCAGCAGCGTGCCGGCAGTGGATGCTGTTGTCCGGCGCCTTTATCGAGACGTAGTGGGAACCTACTGGCCACCCGAGCGGCATTGGATCGACGAAGGCTATCAAGACATTCCGTTTCCCTTTCCAGAAGTGCAAGCGCCGCAGTTCGCCATGCGCCTGGATTGGACGATCGAGGACATGCGCGGTTATCTCGACACCTGGTCCGCATCGCGCCGGTATCAGCAGGCGACCGGTAACGTTGCGGTAGACGCGGTTGCGGCGGACCTGCAAAGGGCATGGCCGCGTAACCGAGTGAGTATTCCGGTGACCTGGGTGCTGCGTCTGCGCGTCGGGCGTCATGTCGCCAGCGACTGAACGACGACGGGGGCCGGTCCATTTGTTTGTGTACGGCACCCTCCGTCGGGCAGCAGGTCATCCCATGGGCTATTTACTGGAACCAGCCGGGTACGTGGGCGACGGTACGGTTGCCGGTCGTTTGTTCGGTCTCGGACCCTATCCAGGGATGGTTGCGCCCCGCTCAGCGGGCGATCGGGTGCGCGGTGAACTGTTCAAGCTGCGAAAGCCGAATCTGACATTGGCCAGACTCGACAACTACGAAGGCTGCCGGCCCCGTGTCGGTTCGGCGGAATTCGCGCGCAAGCGGTGGGCAGTACGTTTGGACGATGGCCGTCGCATCGAGGCATGGATTTATCTGTATGAGGGCGATCTGGCCTGCGCCAGCCTGATTCGATCCGGGGACTATCTCCATGGCGGGCCGGTTCGCCGACGCTGGCCGAAACCTGCGGCCGTGCGCACGTGAACCCCGACTCCATTTGCGAGCCGACAGTGCAGCAGGCCGTGGCGCGTTTGCAGAGCCTGCTGCCGCTGACGCAACGGTTGAGCGAGCAGAGCAAGCCGGCCAAAGGCGTGCATCGCGCCATTCTGTGCGAGTTCGCCCGCTCCGGGGCGGTGCCCGGCGTCGATGCGCTGGAGCGGTTGGCCCGGCCTCGGCGTCTCGACGAGCTGTTGGCGTCCCTGACGGCCGCCGACTTGATCGTGCGTACACCGGCAGGTGCCGTAGTCGGCGCATATCCGTTCACGCTGGAGCACACAGCGCACCGGCTGATATTACCGGCTGCCACCGTCAACGCCATGTGTGCGGTGGACGCTCTGGCGGTGGCACCCGTGTTCGACTGCGCTGTTGCAACCGCTTCTGCATGCGCTGTTACCGGCGCGGCCATCGAGGTGCGTCAGCACGGCCGGCGGCTGATGGGCGTATCGCCGACGCAGCCGCTGGTGGGGGTCGGGTGGCGGAAACCGCACAGCTGTGCCGCCCACAGCCTGTGCCGGGACATGATTTTTTTGCGCGACGACGAGGTTGCGGCCTCCTGGGTGAAGTCGGATCCGCAAAGCCGCGCGCTCTACAGTCTGGAGGAAGCCATCGCGATCGGCGCCGCCTTTTTCGCACCGCTGCTGGCTGTTTCGGATTGAACGGCGCCAGCGCACATGGGGTAAAATGACGGGCTGCGGTTTTCCGCGCCGCAAATACCGCCAACAAGTCGACCGAGGAACCATGACCGACACAGCACGCAAACAGCATTGGGAAGAAGTCTATCGCGCCAAGTCGAGCGACGAAGTGAGCTGGTATCAGTCCGAGCCGGCCATTTCGCTGCAGTTGATCGCGAACAGCGGGATACAAGTTCAGCACGCCATTATCGATGTGGGCGGTGGCGCATCGGTGCTGGTGGACCGGCTGTTGGCGAAGGGCTATCAAAATCCCGCCGTGCTGGATATTTCCGGCGCCGCATTGGCCTTGGCACGACATCGCCTGGGTAAAGGCGCGGATCGTGTGGAATGGTACGAATCGGATGTGACCGAGTTCGTGCCGCCCCATGTATTCCAGCTATGGCACGATCGAGCCGTGTTTCATTTTCTCACCGATCCCCAGGATCGGCGCCGTTACGTCGAAGTGCTGCGCACTGCGGTACCCAAGGATGGTCAGGTAATCATCGCCAGCTTCGCCTTGGACGGCCCTACGCAATGCAGTGGACTCGACGTGGAGCGATACGACGAACAGCGTCTGATGAATGCGCTGGGTGACGGCTTCACGCTATTGGAGACCGTCTCGGAAATCCACGTCACGCCGGCAGCGAAGGGGCAGCGTTTCCAGTATTTTCGCTTGTTGCGGGAGTGAGGGACGCCCTCCACAATCCATTTTCATAGAAGATAGGAAGAGTGCATGGGCAAATTGATTGGAGTTACGCTGCTGGTGGTTGGAGCATTGCTTCTCTATTGGGGCTACCAAGCCCACGAATCCATGGGCTCGCAAGTGACCGAGATGGTCACCGGTTCGCCTTCCGACCGGTCCATGTGGTTGTTACTTGGCGGCGCGGGCTGCGTGATCGTCGGACTATACGCAATGATGCGTCTAAGGAGCTGACCTTCCGTGCGCGACAAAGCGCAGGTCAAAGCCGAGTTAATGGCAACCTTTCGCCGCGCCAATGCGCGAGCGGGCAGCCTGTTGCCGCCGAAATGGTTGCAGCGCCATTACTTGCCGACATTCGCGCCTGAGGAGGAAGCGGCATTTGAAGATGCCGTCAATGAATTGGTAGCGGACGGTTACCTGGAGTATGTCGAGCGGGGTACGCCCAATCTACGTTTGACCGCCCAGGGACTGGCGGCGCTCGCCGACTGCGCGGAGGGCGACGGTCGCCGGGAAAGCGAAACAAAAACCGTGTCGATTCAAGGTACCCGGAGCAACGAAAAGTAAGGCAATTCGTCTGACAGGGTACGTTCGAAATTGAATAGCCTCGCATTGCGGCGGGATACATTGGCAGGACAGGGTGGCAGCCGGAAGTTCGTCGACCCGTACGATACCGGCCAGTTGCCATTTCGGCGCTTGCCGTGCCAAATCGGGGCAATCGATCGCCGGGGATCAGACGTTCCCGCCGCGTCTTGATCTACGTCATGGCTGCACGCCCGCTGGGCGGTTAGGCTGCGCTTGCTACCCGGAATAAGGTGCAGCCATGCAATCACCTTTGCTGTTCGATGCGGATCTGATCCGTCGTTATGACCGCGCGGGGCCGCGCTACACGTCCTACCCGACCGCCGTGCAGTTCCACGATGGTTTCGACGAAGCCCAGTATCGCGGTCACGCCCTGGCAAGCAACGCCGTTCTACCGCCACGCCCATTGTCTCTCTATTTCCACTTGCCGTTTTGCGCAACGGTTTGCTATTACTGCGCCTGCAACAAGGTAATAACCAAGAACCGCGGTCGTGCCGAGCTTTATCTGCAGCGCCTGTACCGCGAAATCGAGTTGCAGGGTGAACTGTTCGATCGTTCGCGGCCCGTGGATCAGCTGCACTGGGGCGGTGGTACGCCCACCTTTCTCAGTCACGGGCAAATGGCCGAGCTCATGGCGGAGACCGGACAGTGGTTCGGGCTGCGCAACGACGATGCCGGCGAGTACTCCATCGAAATCGACCCGCGTGCGGTAGGCGCCGACACGGTGGCATTACTGCGCGAACTGGGCTTCAACCGCATGAGCCTGGGCGTGCAGGATTTCGATCCAGCGGTGCAGCGTGCCGTCAATCGTGTGCAATCGGAGCAAGAGACGTTCGCGGTGATCGATGCGGCCCGCGACAAAGGCTTTCGCTCGGTGAGCGTCGACCTGATTTACGGTCTGCCGCTACAAAGCGTGGCCAGTTTCGAACGCACCTTGCATACGTTGCTTGCGGCCGAGCCGGATCGCATCTCGGTTTTCAATTACGCGCACCTGCCTGAGATGTTCAAGACTCAGCGCCAAATCGATGCCGGTCAGTTGCCGTCCGCAGCCGAGAAACTGCGGATTCTGCAATCCACCATCGAACACCTGCAAACGGCCGGTTACGTGTATATCGGCATGGATCATTTCGCCCGTCCCGACGATGAACTCGCGGTGGCGCAACGTGCTGGAACGCTATATCGCAATTTCCAAGGTTACTCGACTCACGCCGACTGTGATCTGGTCTCATTCGGGATTTCGGCGATCGGTATGGTGGGTACCAGTTACAGCCAGAACGTCAAGAGCATTGAGGAATACGAGCGCTGCCTGGATAACGGTCACTTGCCGATCCACCGTGGTTTTGAGCTTGGCCCCGATGATCTGTTGCGACGCGAGTTGATCACGCGTCTGGTATGCGATTTCGAGGTGGACGCGGCGTCCATCGAACAACGCTATGGGATCGAGTTCCGTGACTATTTTGCCGCCGAACTCGAGGCCCTGCGGGTCATGGAACGGGACGGCCTGGTGCGCGTTTCTCCGCCCGGGATTCAAGTGCCCGCCGCCGGCCGTTTGCTGATCCGCAACATATGCATGGTGTTCGATCGCTATCTGTCACACGCCAGCGAGCCGCGCTTCTCGCGTGTCATTTGAGGTTCAGGCGCGGGAGTGTGTGGGCGAGTTGGTGGCAGGCACCTGCAGCGATAGTTCGGTCAAAGGTTTGGGAGCCGCCACGCCGTAGCCTTGGGCATAGTCCACGCCCATCTCGCGCAGCAGCTCGAGGGTTTCGGCTTCTTCCACATATTCGGCGATGGTCGCAATTTGCATGACATGGCCGATCTGATTGATGGATTCCACCATCGCCCGGTCCATTGGATCGTCGAGGATATCGCGGACGAAGGTGCCGTCGATCTTCAGGTAATCCACCGCCAGCGTCTTGAGATAGCCGAACGAACTGAGCCCGCTGCCGAAATCATCGAGAGAGAACCGACAACCGCGTTCTTTGAGACTGGTGATGAATTTCTGGGCTCTGGACAAGTTGGCAATGGCGGCCGTTTCGGTTATTTCGAAGCACAACCGTTGTGCGCACAGTCCAGGCTGCGCGAGCTGGTGCAGGATGAACTGCAGAAATTCGTCGTCGCACAAGGATTGTGCCGACAGGTTGATTGCCACGGAGGTGTCAGCCGGGCCGAAACCGGCGCCCGGCGCTCGCAATAGCGCTAGCGTGGTGCGCACCACCCAGCGGTCGACATCCCCCATCAGATTGTAGCGCTCGGCTGCGGGAATGAATGCCATGGGCGGTACCAGCCGGCCATCCTCGTCCAGCATGCGCAGTAGTACTTCCCAGTGCTCGTTGAATCCGTCCCGAAGCCGCTGGATCGGCTGCACGTACAATACGAAGCGGTCTTCCTCCAGGGCGCGGCGTATGCGGTGTACCCACTCCATCTCGCCTTCATGACGCGCTACGGCATCGTCATCCTGAAGATAGACGTGAACGCGATTGCGTCCCTGATCCTTGGCTACATAGCAGGCTTTGTCCGCTGCGCTCAGCAAGTCGTACAACGTACCGCTACGGGCGCCGATGGGGACCATGCCGATGCTGGCACTACTGCTGAAGAATTTGTCGTCCCAAGCGAAGCGCAATTCGTGCAATATGCCGCGCACGCGTTCGACTATTTCGTGGGCGGCATGGGCATCGGAGTCCTTGAGCAGAACCGCGAACTCGTCGCCACCCATGCGCGCCACCAAATCGGAGTCGCGCAATTCCCGCTTCAGGTGCCCGGCGATCTGTTTCAGAAGCTCGTCGCCCGCTATGTGTCCGCAGGTATCGTTGATGATCTTGAATTGGTCGAGATCGATATAGCATAGCCAGTGGTTCTGTTCCGGGTTCTGGCGGACCTCGGTCAACGTCTCTTGCAACTGCGACTCGAATTCGCGCCGATTGATCAAGCCGGTGAGGCTGTCGTGTCGCGCCTGATGCGCGAGTTGCGTCGCCAGAGCGCGGGTTTCGGTCACATCGCGAAACACCAATATGGTGCCGGCCATGCGGTGCTGCCAGCGATCCATGATCGGCGCTGCGGTGAATTCGATCGCCAATTCGCGGCCATCGCGCCGATCGAGCAGCGTATCGGGCTCCGAGGAATGTACGCACCCGTCGCGCAGTGCGCGCGACACCGGATCGGCGATCAAACGGCGGTCAGACGCGCGTACCATACGCATGATCGTCAGCAGCGGGTTTCCGGCAGCGTCCGCGGACGTCCATCCGGTCAACATCTCGGCCGCGATGTTGAGCCGCTCGATGCGGCCGCTGGCGTCGGTGGTGATGACGCCGTCGCCGATGGAATGAAGTGTGATTTCGGCTCGTTCCTTTTCTTCGACCAATTGCCGGGCGCTGTCACCGGTACGCCGTATAACGTAGGCCGCGATCAATATGCTGATCAACGTTACGCTGCCCGCCATGAGTAGAATCAGCGTTGTCGCCGCCTGGCGGTCGCGCTTCGTTTGGTCCGCCGTGCGTCTGGCTTGATCTTTTTGTATTTGCGACAACTTCGACAGCACGCTGAACAAACGGTCCTGACCGGGCAGCACGCGCTCCAGCAACAGTTGTTCAGCTTCCTCGCGGGAACCCGCCATGGCGAGTTCCGAAACCCGCGCCTGCATTGGGCTCACCTCATTGGTATACCGGCCCTGGAGGTCGAGCAGCTCGCGTTCCTCTGGAGTGGCCATTTCCTTGAGCGCGTCGCGGGCCTTGATGAAATCGGCCGCCAGTCGGTTGAAATGCATCCAGCCGTCGTCGAGCTTGAACGGGTCATCCAACAACAGCATGCGGTGCAGTTCGAGGGTGCGTTCGCGGGCGGCGGTGCGCATTTCCACCACCAGCTCGGATTTCATATTGTTCTGGTTGACGATGGTTTCCAGGCGCTGACTGCTGACGTCGAGGACCCGCAATGCGCTGAAGGTCAGAACTGCCATCAATACCAGCACGGTCCCGAAGCCGAGAGCGATGATTGTAGTGCTGCGGTCGCGTCGCAAGGGCGTAATATCCTTCGGGTGAGGCGCCGGGTCCCCCCTTGCGGGGACCGCGCGATGTCCGCATGCGGCCTGCCAGGGAAGCGAAAGGCTCGCCATCTACTTCGAGTGGTAGTTCGTTTTAATATATCGGAACTTGAACGCCGAACTGAAGACGTTTCTGCGGCCAAAATGGGGGGACGAAGATCGCGCTTCCCGCTACAATAACGCCCCATGTCAGGGAACAGCTTCGGAAAATTATTCACGGTCACCAGTTTCGGCGAGAGCCACGGCCCGGCGTTGGGCGCCGTGGTCGACGGTTGTCCGCCGGGCATGGAACTCGATGAGGCCGATCTTCAGCACGATCTGGATCGGCGCAAGCCCGGCCAGTCCCGTCACACTACGCAGCGGCGGGAAGCGGACCAGGTGCGGATTCTCTCGGGCGTATTCGAAGGTCGCACCACCGGCACTCCGATCGGCCTGCTGATCGAGAATACCGATCAACGTTCCCGGGATTACGACAAAATCATGGACCGGTTCCGTCCCGGTCACGCCGATTATACCTATCAGCGCAAATACGGTTTTCGGGATTACCGTGGCGGCGGCCGATCTTCGGCAAGGGAAACCGCCATGCGGGTGGCCGCAGGCGCCATTGCCAAAAAATACCTGCGCATCCGCTACGGTGTCGAAATCCGCGGTTATCTGGCACAGCTCGGACCCATCGCAGCGGAGAAGTTCGACTGGGAGGCGGTCGAGCAGAACCCATTCTTCTTTCCCGACGCCGACAAGATTTCGGAAATGGAAGCCTACATGGATGCGCTGCGCAAGGAAGGCGATTCCATCGGCGCGCGCATCAACGTAGTCGCCAGCGGTGTACCGAGCGGCTGGGGCGAGCCGATATTCGACCGGCTCGACGCCGATATCGCCCATGCGCTGATGTCCATCAACGCCGTCAAAGGGGTAGAGATCGGTGCCGGGTTCGCGGCCGTGAACCAGAAGGGCTCGATGCATCGCGATCCCATTACGCCCCAGGGCTTCCTGTCCAACCATGCCGGCGGCGTGCTGGGAGGCATCTCCACCGGGCAAAACATCGTCGCCTCGCTGGCGTTGAAGCCCACGTCGAGCATCCGGCTGCCTGGACAGTCCATCAATGTGCGTGGCGAGCCGATCGAAGTGGTGACCACCGGCCGGCACGATCCCTGCGTCGGCATCCGCGCCACGCCCATCGCCGAAGCAATGCTCGCCATCGTGCTCATGGATCACATGCTGCGCCACCGGGCCCAGAACATGGATGTGCAATCGCCAACTCTGCCGGTTCCTGCTGGCAAAGAATGAAAGCTGCCGGTGCCATCGGCCGTCCGGCCTGGCTGTAACGTCCAGGGTCGCGGACGGCCCTGAGTTCGATTTGAACCAATGAAAACGGCGACTCCCGCGATCCCCTACTGGCGCCTATCGGGCTTTTATCTGTTCTATTTCGCGAGCCTCGGCGCGTTGATCCCGTATTGGGGCGCGTATCTGCGTGCGCGCGGCTTTTCGGAGCTGGCGATCGGTGAATTGGTGGCGATCATAATGGCCACCAAGATCGTCGCTCCCAATGTCTGGGGTTGGATCGCCGACCACAGCGGTAAGCGCATGCTGATCGTACGCCTTGCGTCCTTGCTGGCGGTGGTGTGCTTTGCCGGCATGTTCATCGATGGCGGTTACTGGTGGATCGCACTGGTGATGACCGGGTTCAGTTTCTTCTGGAACGCGTCGCTGCCGCAGTTCGAAGCCACCACCATGAACCATCTCGGCGATCGCACCCACCGTTACAGCAGTATTCGTTTGTGGGGGTCGATTGGATTCATCGTCAGCGTCGCCGGGCTGGGCGCGTTGTTCGATTATGTCGACATCAAACACTTGCCGCTGGCATTGAGCGCGTTGTTCGCGGGTATCTGGCTGAACAGCCTGTTGGTGCCGGAGCGCGCTGCAGGGCATCTGCCGTTCGATCATGAAGCGCTCAAAAGCGTGCTGGCCAAGCGCAAAGTCTGGATGCTGCTGCTTGCGTGCTTTCTCCTGCAGGCGAGTCACGGCCCTTATTACACGTTCTACACCATCTATTTGGAAGATCAGGGATACTCGCGTGGTTTGATCGGGCAGCTATGGGCTTTGGGCGTCGGTGCCGAGATCGTGCTGTTTCTGCTCATGCATCGGATGCTGCCTCGGGTCGGTCCCAGGCGTCTGCTGCTGGCCGCATTGGCGTTGACCAGCGTGCGCTGGTGGATGATCGCGCAGTTCCCGCATCAGCTCGGCATGTTGATCGCTGCGCAGCTTTTGCACGCTGCCAGCTTCGGCGTTGTGCATGCCGTGGCCATTCATCTGATCCACCGGTATTTCGTCGGTCGCCATCAAGGCCGCGGGCAGGCGTTGTATTCGAGCCTCAGTTTCGGGGCCGGCGGCGCGTTCGGCAGTCTTTACAGCGGAATCCTGTGGATCAGCGCCGGTCCGTTCTGGGCCTATATGTCGGCCTCGGTATTGGCGCTGTGCGCGTTCGCAGTCGCGTGGCGGGGCGTGCGCGATTAACGCACGCGCCGAAATGAGGGACCTGCAGCGGTTTCCATACGCGATAGGACATGCTGCCAACGGCCGATGCGGTTGGAACCGCCTACCAGTTCGCCGCGGCTGCGCAGTTGCGAGACCAGCCAGATGCTGTCGCCGTTGAAGCCATAGATCGGCCGCAGATCGGGACGCTCCGACGCGGGACGAATTTGCTGATCCAGGTTGTCCAGCACCAGCGGCTCGTCGTCCGGATTCTGGTAGAACGCGAGCACCATGTGGGCCTGATTGCGGGTCAGGGCGCGGACATAGGTGATGCGTAATTGTTCCGACCGTACGCCGAGCTGGCGTAGCGTGAAGTATTTCGCGATGGCGTAGTCTTCGCAGTCTCCTGCGCCACTGGTGAGCAGCTCGACGGGCGTTGCCCAATAATCGCTGCGGCCCCAGTGCTGCTGGTCGGACATGAATGGAATGGCGTTGAAGAACGCGTTGACGCTTTGCAATTGGACTGCGATCGGCAGGCCGCGGTTTTCGGCAAGCAAGGTATGCCAGGCCTGCAGCCGCTGGGCCGCGTCGGCGTCGTAACGTTGAGAAGTCAAACGAATGGTCAAATCGATGGGGGCCGGTTCGTCCGCCGCTGCGCACCAATTCGGCACTCCGGTCAAGAGCGTCAGTGCCAGTATGCACAGCCGCGCACAGGTACGTATAGTCGTGGATTCCATGAGATGCCGATCCCCCCCGATGATCGAAATCGACCGCCTTGCTTGCATCGGGTTAACGGCTCCCTATGGTCATGGCTTGATCCGCTGGTGTGTCGCAGTTGGCATTTTTCGATAATCGACCGTATTCGAGGTTGCGTATGTATGTTCGGCGTGTAGTGGCGGTATGCATTTTGTCGTTGGCGGGGCAGGTGGCTCACGGGGGTGTAGACCCGGAGTTGGCGAAGCAGGATGCGTTCATCGCCGGTTCGCTGGTGATGCTGATCGAACACCAGCTCGGCTGGGCGCGGGACAGCTACACGCTCAAGGTGAATGAAGGGGTCGCCACGGTGACGCTGGTGGGAGAGGAGGGGGACAGGAGGGCGCAGCTGCAGGAGGCCGTGCCGCAGCTCGTTGGCCTGCAGGGCTTGAATATCGCCGCACCGACCGTGTCCGCCAAATCGGAACACGACACCGCGGCACCAACTGCCTCCACGCCCGCAGCAGCGGCTCCTGCGTCTGGCTCGTCCTCCGCCTCAGCGGAGCCTTCGGTCTCCGAGGCACCTACTGTCGCCGAGGCCGGCGCCACGACGCCTTCGTCGAAGCAGACCGAAGCAGAACAGCCCCAAGCGGCGGCTGAGCAAACCCATAAACCTGTGTATAGCCTCATGGGTCTGACCCCCGACACGGTCCCTTTTCCCACCGGCGATTTGTTCGCGACATTGCTTGCCGATCCCAAACAGCCGGAGTTCTTCGTCAGTCTGCGGCAATACGACACCCCTGGTGACAACGCCATCCTGGCGGCGGTCGGCTACGGCGAGACGTTCGGCTTGTATCGCCGTGAAGGCAAACATCCCGGAGACGGTCTGCAGCTCAGCGTATCGGGCGGCCTGTTTGCGCAGTTCAACCTCGATGCGCCTTCCGACGATCTCGTCAATGCCGATTACGTGATCGGCATTCCGGTCACCTATCGCCGTGGCCCTTGGTCATCGCGTATTCGTTTGTATCACCAGAGTTCCCATTTGGGAGACGAATACCTGCTGCGCGCTCGCCCGGAGCGGGTCAACTTGAGCTTCGAATCCTTGGAAATGCTGTTGTCCTACGACTGGCACCAGGTGCGTTTGTACGGTGGCGGCGAATATCTGGTCGGCCGCGAACCCCAGGATCTGGATCCCGAGGGTGTGCACGCAGGCTTTGAATTCCGCGGCACGACGCCCCTGCTGTGGGGCGGTCGATTGCTGGGCGGCGTGGACGTCAAGAGCTGGCGTGAACATGAGTGGTCCGCGGATACCAGCGTCAAGGTCGGCTTGGAATTCGGCGCCACGCAGCAGGGCCGGCGGCGTCTGCGGGTGATGGCGGAAGCCTACGACGGTTATTCTCCCCACGGGCAGTTCTACGAGGACGAAATCAGTTACTACGGCTTGGGCGTCTATTTGGGTTTCTGAGCCGACGGCATCAGTTGCAACAATGCGCCAGCGGCGTTGGAAAGCGTGCGGTCCCGATGACGGACCGCACCCAGCTCGCGGGCCAACTTCAAACCGCTGACGTTGAGCGCCACCAGATCCGATTCGAGCATGGTCTGCGGTAGCACGCTCCAGCCCAATCCCACCGCCACCAGCATGCGGATGGTTTCCAGGTAATTGGTCGACAACCCCACCTTCGGCCGCAGGCCGCTCGGTTGCAATGCCCGTTGCAGGATTTCGCGGGTGAAAGTACCAGTCGCGGGCAGGATGGCGTTGTAGGCCGCCAGATCGGTGAGTTGCAGTCGTCGCCGCCCGGCCAGGGGATGCTCGCGCGCCGCCACGATTGCCAGCGGATCGTGCCAGGCGGGCGTCAACGCCAATACCGCCGAAGGCTCCAGCGGCAGGGTGACGATGGCCAGTTCCAGTTCGCCGCGCTCCACTCCGTGGCAAGCGGCTTCGGAATCCATGAAACGGATATCCAGTTCCACTTGCGGATACGTGCGACTGAATGCCCGCAGTATCGGAGGCAGCCGGTGCAGCCCGACGTGATGACTGGTGCCGAGGTGCAGTACGCCGCCGATCTGCCCTGAGAGGTTGGTCACCGCCCGGCGGCTGTCTTCCATGCGCAGCAGCAGGTCGCGGGCGCGGGGCAGCAGGGCCCGGCCGGCTTCGGTCAATTGAATGGTGTGCCCGATGCGGTCGAACAGTTGCGTTCCCAGTTCCTGCTCCAAGGCCGCGACGCGCTTGCTCACCGCCGGTTGGGTGCGGTAGAGGGATTCCGCCGCACGGGAGAAAGACCCCTGTTCGGCTACGGCGGCAAAGGCCTGCAGATCGTCGAAATCCATTGAGTTTCTATTCCTAAATGGAATGCTGAGTATGAATATAATACATTTGAGTTATAGGTGGACGGAACTTAGGATAGCTGCTCCTATCCCCGAAACCCGTGAACGCCATGGCTGCCAAGACTCTTTACGACAAAATCTGGGACGCCCACGTGGTGCGTCAGGACGGCGACACCGCATTGCTCTATATCGATCGTCACCTGGTGCACGAAGTCACCTCGCCCCAGGCGTTCGAAGGTTTGCGCCTGGCCGGGCGCACGCCTTGGCGGGTGGACACCATCCTCGCCACGCCCGACCATAACGTGCCGACCACCGATCGCAGTCTCGGTATCAGCGATGCCATTTCCCGCATCCAGGTGGAAACCCTGGATGACAATTGCCGCGACTTCGGCATTACCGAATTCGGCATGGACGACCCCCGGCAGGGCATCGTCCACGTGGTGGGACCGGAAGAGGGCGCCACGCTGCCGGGCATGACCGTCGTCTGCGGCGACTCCCATACTTCCACCCACGGCGCGTTCGGCGCCCTGGCGTTCGGGATCGGCACCTCGGAAGTCGAGCATGTGCTCGCCACCCAGTGCCTGATCCAGGAAAAGTCCAAGAACATGCTGGTGCGGGTCGACGGCGCGGTCGGCCCGGGCGTCACCGCCAAGGACATCGTGCTGGCGATCATCGGCGAAATCGGCACCGCCGGCGGCACCGGCTATGCCATCGAATTCGCCGGCGAAGCCATTCAGGCCCTGTCGATGGAAGGCCGGATGACGGTCTGCAACATGACCATCGAAGCCGGCGCCCGTGCGGGGATGGTGGCGGTGGACCAGACCACCGTCGATTACTTGCGCGGCCGGCCGTACGCTCCCCGCGCCGACCAATGGGAGCAGGCCGTGGCAGCTTGGCGGGATCTGCACAGCGACGCCGACGCCCGATTCGATCGCGTAGTGGTGATCGACGGTGCCGCCATCAAGCCGCAGGTGAGCTGGGGTACGTCGCCGGAAATGGTGGCTCCGGTGGACGGCCGGGTGCCGGACCCGGAACAGGAGTCGGATCCCGTGAAACGGGACGGCATGCGCGCGGCGCTGCGCTACATGGACCTGGCGCCAGGCACGGCAATCAGTGCGATCCGCCCGGACAAGGTGTTCATCGGCTCATGTACCAATTCGCGCATCGAGGATCTGCGCGCCGCCGCGGCAGTCGCGAAGGGCCGCAAGGTTGCTGCCAGTGTAAAACTCGCCATGGTGGTGCCGGGCTCCGGGCTGGTGAAGCAGCAGGCGGAGCAGGAAGGCTTGGATCGAATCTTCCTCGACGCGGGCTTCGAGTGGCGTGAACCCGGCTGTTCCATGTGTCTTGCCATGAATGCAGATCGGCTCGAAGCCGGGGAACGTTGCGCGTCGACGTCGAATCGCAATTTCGAAGGTCGTCAGGGGCAGGGCGGCCGCACCCACCTGGTGAGCCCGGCCATGGCGGCCGCGGCTGCCGTCACGGGCCATTTCGTGGATCTTAAAGAACTTCAATAATTTACGGTAATTAATGGATTATTAACGTATAACTCATCAGGAATGTGACTATGGAAGCCTTTCGCAAGGTGGTCGGGCTGGTCGCTCCGCTGGACCGGTCCAACGTCGACACTGACGCCATCATTCCCAAACAGTTTTTGAAATCCATCAAGCGCACCGGCTTCGGCCCCAACTTGTTCGATGCCTGGCGCTATTTGGACCAGGGCGAGCCGGGGATGGACAATAGCAAGCGGCCGCTGAACCCGGATTTCGTCCTCAATCAGCCCCGCTACCAGGGCGCCAGCATCCTGCTGGCGCGCAAGAATTTCGGCTGCGGCTCGTCCCGGGAACACGCGCCCTGGGCATTGCTGGATTACGGATTCCGGGCGGTGATTGCCCCCAGCTTTGCTGACATATTTTTCAATAATTGCTTTAAGAATGGCATTGTTCCAATTGTTTTGGAAGAAAAAATAGTGGATCAGCTGTTCCGGGAAACGGCCGCCGAGGAGGGCTATCGCTTAACCGTGGACCTGGACACCCAGACTGTGACCACGCCGGGCGGCGAGACCTTCGGCTTCGAAGTCGATCCATTCCGCAAGCGCTGCCTGCTGCAGGGTCTGGACGATATCGGTCTGACCCTGGAACATGCGGATGCCATTCGTGCCTATGAACAGCGTCGCCGGCAACAGGCGCCGTGGTTGTTTCGATCGAACTGAGGAGTGCCCATGAGTCAGAAGATATTGGTGCTGCCGGGAGACGGCATCGGCCCCGAAATCGTCGCTGAGGCGATCAAGGTCCTGGAGCGGCTGCGCGACGATGGCTTGCAGATCGAGCTCGAGGAGGCGTTGGTGGGCGGCAGCGCCTACGACGCGGAAGGCACCCCGTTACCGGAGACGACTCTGCGACTGGCGCGCGATGCCGATGCCATACTGTTGGGTGCAGTAGGCGGCCCGAAGTGGGAGCCGCTGGAGTTTGCGTTGCGGCCCGAGCGGGGACTGCTGGGGCTGCGCTCGGAGCTGAAACTATTTGCCAATCTGCGTCCCGCCATTCTCTATCCCCAACTAGCCGCCGCTTCGGCGCTGCGCCCGGAAGTGGTATCGGGTCTGGATATCCTGATCGTGCGCGAGCTCACCGGCGGCATTTACTTCGGTCAGCCGCGGGGCGTGCGCACCCTCGACGACGGGCAGCGCCAGGGATTCAATACGTTGGTCTACAGCGAGTCCGAAATCCGGCGCATCGGCCGGGTGGCGTTCGAAATTGCCATGAAGCGCAACAAGCGGGTGTGCTCGGTGGACAAGGCCAACGTGCTGGAGTGCACCGAGTTATGGCGCGAGGTCATGATCGATGTCGGCAAGGAGTTCCCGGAAGTGGAACTCAGCCACATGTATGTGGACAATGCCGCGATGCAGCTGGTACGGGCGCCGAAGCAGTTCGATGTCGTGGTGACCACCAACATGTTCGGTGACATTCTCTCCGACGAGGCGGCCATGCTCACCGGCTCCATCGGCATGCTGCCGTCAGCGTCCCTGGACCAGGACCGCAAGGGCATGTACGAGCCGATCCACGGTTCAGCCCCCGATATTGCCGGGCGCGGCGTCGCCAATCCCCTGGCGACACTGTTGTCGGTTGCCATGATGCTGCGCTATTCCCTGGACCAGGCGGAAATGGCCGACCGCATCGAAGGCGCGGTGGCGAAAGTGCTGGACCGGGGCCTGCGTACAGCGGATATCAGTTCCGAAGGCACCACCGAAGTCGGAACCGCCGCCATGGGCGACGCCGTGGTCGAAGCGCTCGGCTGATTCGGATACCGGGTCGGCGCAAATAAACGAACTCAGAGGACTGTAGTAATGATGCGGGTAGGACTGATCGGTTGGCGCGGTATGGTGGGCTCGGTGCTCATGGAGCGGATGCGCGCCGAGGGCGATTTCGAGCACATCGAGCCGGTGCTGTTCACCACCTCCCAGGCCGGCGCGGCGGCGCCGGACGTGGGCAAGGAGGTGCCGGCGCTGCAGGACGCCTTCGACGTCGACAAGCTCAAGCCCATGGAGGCCATCATTTGCTGTCAGGGCGGCGATTACACCAAGGAAATCTACCCGAAGTTGCGGCGCGCCGGTTGGAATGGCTACTGGATCGACGCGGCTTCGGCGCTGCGCATGAGCGACGACAGCGTAATCGTCCTCGATCCGGTCAACCGCAAGCGCATCGATCAGGCGCTGGCCGACGGCGGCAAGGATTTCATCGGCGGCAACTGCACCGTCAGCTTGATGTTGATGGCGCTCGGTGAACTGTTCGAGCGCGACCTGGTGGAATGGTCCACGGCCATGACCTATCAGGCCGCATCCGGCGCCGGCGCCCAGAACATGCGCGAGCTGTTGGCGCAGATGGGAGCCGTGCACGGCGCTGCCGCGACCCTGCTCGCCGATCCTGCCAGCGCCATTCTCGATATCGACCGCCAGGTCGCCCAGGCCCTGCGCGACGAGCATTTTCCGACCGAACATTGGGGCGGCTTCGCCCTGGCCGGTAGCCTGCTGCCGTGGATCGACAGCGAATTGGAAAGCGGCCAGAGTCGGGAAGAATGGAAGGCCCAGGCGGAAGCGAACAGGATTCTCGGCCGCGAACAGCAGCCGGTGCCCATCGACGGCTTGTGCGTGCGGGTGGGCGCCATGCGCTGTCACAGTCAGGCCCTGACGTTGAAACTGCGCCAGGACCTGCCCCTGGATGAAATCGAAGAGCTGCTGGCGGGAGCGAACGAATGGGTGCGCGTGGTACCGAACCACAAGCAGGACTCGCTGCGGGAACTGACGCCCGCCGCGGTGACCGGTACATTGACCGTGCCGGTGGGCCGCTTGCGCAAACTGTCCATGGGCGGCGAATACCTGTCCGCTTTCACCGTGGGCGACCAGTTGCTCTGGGGTGCGGCCGAGCCGTTGCGGCGGATGCTGCGTATCCTGCTCGAACGATGATGGCGCCCCCCGGCAGGGAGGGCATGCAATCATGACCATGGATGTGGCAGTGGTCGGCGCCACCAGCGCCGCCGGCGAAGCCATTTTGACCCTGCTGGCGAGCCGCAAGTTTCCCCTGGGCGAACTGTATGCCCTGGCGGCGGACGAAGACCTGGGCAAAACCCTCACTGCCGGCGCCCGCGAAATCGCGGTGGACAGTGTCGAGCAATTCGATTTCGGCCGTGCCGGGTTGGTTTTGTTCGCGGAGGGCGAACCCGGCCAATTGCAGGCGGCACTCGATGCCGGCTGTATCGTAATCGATGCCAGCGGATGGTCCGGTGCCGATGCCGAAGTGCCGCTGGTGGTTCCGGAGATCAATCCCGAGGCGATCGCGGATTTTCGCGAGCGCGGGGTGATCGCCTCCCCGGGCACGCACACCGTGCAACTCCTTGCTGCACTCAAAGCCATCCACGATGCCGTCGGCCTGGCGCGTATCCAGGTGGTCACCTGCGCGTCGGTGTCCAACAGCGGCCGGCGGGCTGTGCAGGAATTGGTGCGCCAGACCGTTGAATTGCTCAACGGCCGCAACGTCAAACCGGCAATCTACGATCGCCAGATCGCGTTCAACATCCTGCCGCTGGTGGGCGCTTTGGAAGACGACGGCTACACCAGCGCCGAGCACGAACTGCAACGCGATTGTCGCCGACTGCTGGCCGACGCCGAACTGATTGTCGATGCCACGACCTTGCGCGTGCCGGTTTTTTATGGCGACTCCCAGGTCGTACACCTCGAAACCAAGAACCCGATCACAGCCGAGGAGGCACGAAACTTGCTAAATACGGCCCCAGGCGTCAAAGTTTTGGACGCTCAGGCGGGTGACGGCTTTCCCACCTCGGTTGGCGAGGCGGGCGGCTCGGATCAGATCTGGATTGGCAGGCTACGGGAGAACGATTGTGCTCCCAGGGGTTTGGATCTCTGGATCGTGGCCGATAATGTGCGCAGAGGCGTCGCCTTGAACGTGATAAAGATCGCGGAAAATTTGGTAAAACAGTATTCATAAGCTATAGTTAGCCCGGTTAGTTAAAGCATTTAATCGGCACAGCTGCCGATCATGCGGATATAAAAAGGCCAGCCGTGGCGTCGGTCACCACCATCCGACGCTCTCAACGGCACCGCCCGGGCGCTAGGCCTATCACAAAGGGAGTGAGCATCGTGCGGAAAGTGGCCCTGGTCATGGCTTTGACGGCAGCCGGACTGCCCAATTGGGCGTCGGCCCTCGGTCTTGGCGATATCGATCTCAATTCCTATCTCAACCAGCCCCTAGAGGCGGAAATTCCCCTGCGCGCGGTGAACCAGGATGAACTGGATTCGCTGCACGTCGGATTGGCGTCGCGGGCCGATTTCGCCCGCGCCGGCGTCGATTATCAGAACAGCCTACGGCAACTCAATTTCCAGGTCGTACGCAGCGGTGACCAACCGGTGATCAAAGTCACCAGCAGCGGCGACTTCCGCGAGCCCTTCGTGAGTTTCCTTTTGGAAGTGAACTGGAACAGCGGCCGTATCATGCGCGAATACACCATGTTGGTGGATCCGCCGGTGATCGCCGGGCGAGGCGGCGCCGCGGTCAGCGCGCCGCGGGTCCAGTCCCAGGCGCAGGCGCCGCAACAGCCGCAAGCAACCCAGCGGCGCAGCGTCGCCAGCCAGCCCCGCGGTTTGCCCGCGGCGAGCCGCAGCGGCGGTACCTACGGCCCGACCCAACGTTCGGACACCCTGTGGACCATCGCCAGCGACGTACGCCCCGACGAATCCGTGTCGGTGGAGCAGACGATGATGGCGCTGCAGCGCCTCAACCCGAACGCGTTCATCGACGATAACGTCAATCAGCTCAAAGCCGGCTATGTGCTCAAGGTCCCCGATCGGCAGCAGATCGAGACCATGACCCAGGCCCAGGCCCGCGCCGAATTCCGCCGCCAGACCCAAGTTTGGCGCACCGGCACCAAGCCGGCGATGGCCGCCGACGCCTCCGAGTCCGCGCCCCAGACCGGCACCGCGCCCAAGGGGCGGTTGCAACTGCTGGCTCCGGGAGAGGCCGAAGGTGCGGCTGATCAGGCAGCGAATCAACAGACCAGCAGCGAAGCGGCGAGCGGCGGTGAGGCCGCAGACGGTGTCGCCGGTGGCAGCAGCGCAGGTACGTCCGAGGAAAGCGCGCAGCTGCGGGCCAAAGTCGAGCAGTTGCAGCAGCAGGTCCAGGACATGGAGCGTCTGGCGCAACTGAAGGACGACCAGTTGGCTGCATTGCAGGCGCAACTGCAGACACTGCGCAACGAGAGCGGCGCTGAAGCCACGTCGGAAGCGGCGCCGGCCCCGACCGCCGAGCCTGCCGAGGCACAAGGCCAACAAGCCGGCCAAGCCGCACCGGCGCCCGGGCAACCGGCGGCCGCGGAAGCGGAAGCTTCCAGCCCCGAAGGGCAATCCGCCGCTGAACCCAATCCGGCGGAAGCAGCATCGCAAACCGATGCCGACGCGCCGGCCAGCGATCGTTTCGGCCCGGTGGTGGAAGCGCAGCGCGCGGCGCCCGATCAGGCACAGAATCCGTACGCAGTCGAAGGCTACCAGCCGGTGGATCTGAGCGGACTGCCCAACACCCCCGTGGCGCAGCCGTTCCACGATGCAGCGCCCGTCTCGGCGCCGGCCGAGCCGGTCGCGAGTGCGCCGCCAGCCGCTGGCGAGCCGAGCGTGATGGATCAAATCAACGCATGGTGGCAGAAGTCGGTCAACTTGTTCCGCGACAACCCGTTGTACCTCGGCGTCGCGGTCGCCGTGTTCGTGTTGCTGCTGCTGGCCCTGCTGGCGGCGCGGCAACGCCGTCGTGCCGCCGCCGGATTCGGCGAAAGCATCCTGCAGCCGGCGCCGTCGATGCCACCGGAAACCGACCGTTCCATGGCAGCTGCCGCCGCAACCGGCGCGGTAGCCGCAGCGGCGATCGGAGAAGCGCACAGCAAGGAAGCCGAAGCTGAACCGGAATCTTCCTATCTCAGCGACTTCTCGATCTCGGGCATCGATTCGGCCATCGAGAGCGAAGTGAGCGAGGCGGATCCTCTGACGGAAGCGGATGTGTTCCTTGCCTACGGTCGTTATCAGCCAGCCGAGAACATGATCAAGGAGGCGATCGACAATGAGCCCGATCGCCTCGATCTGAAGATCAAACTGCTGGAGGTCTATTACGCCGCCCGCAACGGCGAGGCGTTCGAGCGCGAAGCCCAGACCGTGCATGGCCTGATAGAAGATCATTCGGATCCGGCATGGCAGAAGGTCATGGAGATGGGCAGGGATCTGCGTCCGGACAGTCCGTTGTTCGATGAAAGCGCCACCGCAGCAGCAGTTGCGGACGAAGATGATTTCTCGTCGGCGGACTCGGCGGACAATGAATTCGCGTTTCCGGAAGACGCAGCGATCAGCGCCAAGTCGAATGACAATATGATCGATTTCGACCTCGGTGAGCTGGAACAATCCGGACAGTCGGAAAGTGCCGGGAGCGGATCCGACCAGGCGCGGGTCATCGCAGCCGGTGCCCCGCAGCGCGAGGACGCCAGCGACGGCCTTGCGAACAGCATGGCCGACGAGCTGTCGGAACTGGCCGGTGCCATGGAGGTCGACCGCCAGGCGCCCGCGGGCGAGCAGAACGCCGATGTTGCCGATTTCGATCTTGGCGATCTGGATTTGGATCCCGAAGGCGATCAGGCCTATCTGAATCAGCCCGAGCCGGGCGAAGAGGATGTGGACGTGGTCGACGGCGGTTTGCTGGCGGACGGCGACGAAGTCGGCACGAAACTGGATCTGGCTCGCGCGTACATCGACATGGGCGACCCGGACGGAGCGCGGAGTATCCTCGACGAAGTGCTCGAGGAAGGCAGCGAGGATCAGAAGAACGAAGCGCAGGGTTTGATGGCCCATATGGCCTGATTTGCCGCAAACCCGGTATCATCGGGCCCCGGTTCCTCCACAGGAGCCGGGGCCCTTTTGTTTTTTCCACTACAAGTTTTCGTCATGCATCCCACTGTGCGCGTGGTTTCATTTCTGGTGCTGGCCGGATTTCTTTCCGCCGGGGGCAGCGCGCGGCTCGGCGTGGCGGCGCTGTTATTGGCCGTGGCCTATGGGTCCAGCGGCGCGCCGCATTTGATTGGATTTTGGCGGGCGCTGAAGCGGCTGCGGTTTTTATGGCTGTCGCTGGCAGTGCTGTATTTGTGGTTCACGCCGGGCGAAGCGTTATGGACTTCACTCGGCGCCTGGTCGCCGACTTTGCAAGGCGTAACCGAGGGCGCCATGCGAGTCGGGGTGCTGGTATTGATGGTCGCCGCCGCTCAGTTGCTGTTGCAGTCCACTGCGACGCCGCAGCTGGTGGCAGCGGTGCACTGGCTGAGCTGGCCGCTGCAGCGACTGGGTCTGGACCGGGACCGCTTCGCGCTGCGCTTGGTCCTGGTGTTGGAAACCGTGCCGCGCCTGGGCGCGGCGCAAGCGCCGCAGCCCGTCCAGCCGCCGCCGGCGGGCCGTTTCTCCAGCCACGTTGCGCTGCTCGGGAATCGGCTGCGCGGCGCCCTGGCTGCCGCAGCCGCAGCGCCGGCGCGGCGGATCGAATTGCCCGCCGCAGCGGCTCCCGCTGTTTGGCAATGGCTGTACCCGATTGCCATTGCCGCCGTCATGGCGGCAGCAGGCCCGCGTTGAGCGCTGTTACAATGCCGCGTTTGCCGGGATTCGCAGGAACGGTATGAGAATCGCACTGGGGGTCGAATACGACGGGTCCGATTTCAGCGGTTGGCAGGCGCAGAACGGCAGCCGAACCGTGCAGGAGACCGTCGAGCAGGCGCTGGGCAAGGTTGCCGACCATCCATTGCGCGTGGTGTGCGCGGGTCGTACCGACACCGGCGTGCATGCCACCGAGCAGGTGGTGCATTTCGACTCCGATGCGCCACGCAGCATGCGTTCCTGGGTGCTGGGGACCAATTCCAATCTGCCGCACGACGTCAGCGTGCGATGGGCACAACCGGTGGACGACGATTTCCACGCCCGCTTCGAGGCGACCGCGCGCAACTACCGCTACATCATACTCACGCGTTTCACGCGACCGGCCATTCTGCGCCGCCGCGTGTGTTGGCGGCACAGCGAATTGGACATCGCGCGCATGGCCCGCGGTGCCACCCACCTGTTGGGCGAGCACGACTTCACTTCGTTCCGCGCATTGGCCTGCCAAGCGGCACACCCGGTGCGTACCATCGAGCGGTTGGAAGTCCATGGCGCCAACGGATTCTGTTACGTCGATGTTCGTGCCAATGCATTCCTGCATCACATGGTGCGCAATATCGCCGGCGTCCTGATGGCCATCGGCGACGGAAGCCGTGAGCCCGACTGGACGGCGACATTGCTGGCCGCTCGCGATCGCAGTGCCGGCGGCGTGACCGCGCCGGCGGAAGGGTTGTATCTGGTGGGGGTGGAGTATCCGCCGCGGTTCGCTTTGCCGGCCCCGTCGGAACCCCTTTGGTACGCGTGATGGAGCTTCGCTAAAGTGTTTCGATTCAAGCGTTTCTGCTAACATCCCAAGTTCTACGCAGCTTTGGCCAGGCGGCCACCATGCGCACCCGTGTTAAAATCTGCGGCATTACCCGGCCCGAAGACGGCGTGGTGGCGGCCCGTTGCGGCGCCGACGCCATTGGCCTGGTGTTCTATCCGTCGAGTCCGCGCGCCGTCGATTACGACGCGGCGATGCGCATCGTTGCGGCGCTGCCGGCATTCGTCACGGTGACGGCATTGTTCGTCGATCCCGACGCCGAAGATGTGGTCCGTGTTCTGGAACAGGTCCCGGTGGATCTGCTGCAGTTTCACGGCGACGAGGACGCGCGATTCTGCCGCGCATTCGGCCGCCGCTACATCAAGGCGGTGCGGATGCGCGCCGACGTCCGCCTGGACGCGCTGGCGCGCCAATTTCACGACAGCGCCGGCCTGCTGCTGGACAGCTATCGCGAAGACGTCGCCGGCGGCACGGGCGAACGCTTCGACTGGCAGCGCATACCGCAGGACTTGCCGTTGCCGTTGGTGCTCGCGGGTGGCCTGCACCCCGGCAATGTCGCCGAAGCCGTCGCCGCGGTGCGCCCCTGGGGCGTTGATGTCAGCAGCGGTGTCGAGCGCGACAAGGGCATCAAGGACGCCGGCAAGATCGAACAGTTCATACGAGGTGTAAATCGTGTCCAAGCAGACTGAGGCAGTCCAATACGCGCTGCCCGACAGCCACGGCCATTTCGGGCCCTATGGCGGGATGTTCGTTTCCGAAACGCTCATGCAACCCCTGGAAGAATTGCGCCAGGCCTATGAGCGCTATTGCGGCGACGCCGAATTCCAAGCGGAGTTCGATTCCGACCTGGCCCATTATGTCGGTCGCCCGTCGCCGTTGTATTACGCCAAGCGCTGGAGCGCGCAACTGGGCGGGGCGCGCATCTACCTCAAGCGCGAAGATCTCAATCACACCGGCGCTCACAAGATCAACAACACTGTCGGCCAGGCGCTGTTGGCCCGGCACATGGGCAAGTCACGGGTGATCGCGGAGACCGGCGCGGGCCAGCATGGAGTTGCCACCGCCACGGTAGCGGCGCGCTTCGGCATGCAATGCGTGGTGTACATGGGCGCCGAGGATATTCAACGCCAGAGCGCCAATGTCTACCGCATGCGCTTGCTGGGCGCCGAGGTGGTATCGGTCAAAGCCGGATCACGGACCCTGAAGGACGCGCTCAACGAAGCCATGCGCGACTGGGTCACCAACGTCGACGACACCTTCTACATCATCGGCACCGTCGCCGGGCCCCATCCGTACCCGGCCATGGTGCGTGACTTCCAAGCCGTGATCGGGCGCGAAACCCGGGCGCAGATCCTGGAACGGGAAGGGCGTCTGCCCGATGCTCTGGTGGCCTGCGTCGGTGGCGGTTCCAACGCAATGGGTTTGTTCTATCCCTTCATCGATGACGCCGAGGTGCAACTGCATGGCGTCGAAGCGGCGGGCGACGGACTCGACACCGGTCATCACGCCGCGCCTTTGTGTGCCGGTAAGCCCGGCGTCCTGCACGGCAATCGCACGTATCTGATGGAAGACCCCGACGGTCAGATCATCGAGACCCACTCGGTTTCGGCCGGTCTGGATTACCCCGGCGTCGGCCCCGAGCACGCCTGGTTGAAGGACAGCGGCCGGGCGCAATACGCCGCCGTCACCGACACCGAGGCGTTGGCCGCGTTTCATGCCTTGACCCGCACGGAAGGCATTATCCCGGCGCTCGAGTCCAGCCATGCGCTGGCGTACGCCACCAAGCTTGCGCCGCGCATGAGCCCGGAGCAGATCATCGTTGTGAATCTTTCCGGGCGTGGGGACAAGGACATACACACCGTCGCCACCCGCGAAGGCATCGAAATCTAGAAAGTTGAGCAGCATGAGCAGAATCGAAAAATCGTTCGCGGATTTGCGCGGCCAACAACGCACGGCGCTGATCGGCTTTATTACCGCCGGAGATCCGCACCCCGATGTGACCGTCGACCTGATGCACGCCATGGTGGAAGCAGGCGTCAACGTCATCGAGCTGGGCGTGCCGTTTTCCGATCCCATGGCGGACGGCCCGGTCATCCAAGCCGCCAGCGAACGGGCGCTGAAGCATCACGTCGGCATGAGCCATGTGCTGGACATGGTGCGCACTTTCCGCGCCCGCGACGCGCATACGCCGGTGGTACTGATGGGCTATCTCAACCCGGTCGAGGTCATGGGTTATGAGAAATTCGCATCTGCCGCTGCCGAAGCCGGCGTCGATGGCGTGCTCACGGTGGACCTGCCGCCGGAGGAATCCCACGACCTGGTGCTGACGCTGCGCGCCAAACAACTCGATCCGATTTTTCTGATCGCCCCGACCAGCAACGCCCTGCGGATCGAACGCATCTGTGCGGCCGCTTCGGGCTTCGTTTACTATGTTTCCCTGAAGGGCGTGACCGGGGCTGCCAGTATCGACGTGAAATCAGTCGCCGACAAAGTGAATGAAATCCGCGCGGCCACCGATTTGCCCATCGGAGTCGGTTTCGGAATCCGCGACGCGCAAAGCGCCGCGCAAGTGGCGCAAGCCGCCGATGCTGTCATCGTGGGTAGCGCGCTGGTCAAGGTGATCGCCGAGAATGGCGACCATCCGGAGCGGATCGCGCCGCGCTTGAAGGATTTGCTGAGCGGTATGCGCGCGGCAATGGACGAAGCCAAACCCAAGGCAGCGGCAACGACGACGTGAGTGTTTAGATGAGTTGGTTCAAAAAATTGATGCCCTCGCGCATCCGCACCGAAGCCGGCTCCGGCAAGCGCAGTATCCCCGAAGGGCTGTGGACCAAGTGCGATGCCTGCGGCGCGGTACTGTATCGTGCCGAGCTTGATCGCAACCTCGACGTTTGTCCGAAGTGCGACCATCACAATCGTATCGGCGCGCGCCGTCGCCTGGATGTATTTCTCGATGACGAGCCGCGCGCGGACATCGGTGCGGAGCTTGAACCGGTCGACGTGCTCAAGTTTCGCGACAGCCGCAAATACCGGGATCGCCTGTCCCAGGCGCAGCGCAAAACCGGCGAAAAGGATGCGCTGGTGGTGCAGGAGGGCGCGGTCAACGGTGTGCCGCTGGTGGCGGCGGCATTCGAATTCGGTTTCATGGGCGGTTCGATGGGTTCCGTGGTCGGCGAGCGGTTTGTGCGTGCCGCCAACGTCTGCATCGACCGCAATATCCCTTTGGTCTGTTTCGCCGCCAGCGGCGGTGCGCGTATGCAGGAGGCGCTGCTGTCGCTGATGCAAATGGCCAAGACCAGTGCGGCGCTGCGAAGCATGTCCGAGCGCGGTATCCCCTATGTGTCGGTACTGACCGATCCAACCATGGGCGGCGTATCGGCGAGTCTGGCCATGCTCGGCGATGTCAATGTCGCCGAACCGAACGCACTGATCGGCTTCGCCGGTCCGCGCGTTATCGAACAAACGGTTCGCGAGACCCTTCCGGAAGGCTTTCAGCGCAGTGAATTCCTACTCGATCACGGCGCCATCGACATGATCGTCGATCGGCGCGACATGCGAGATCGGCTGAGCGCACTGCTCACCATGTTGACCCACCGGCCCGCCGCTCATTGAACCGCGCGCCAGCTGCGCTCGACTCCCGCGCGTGAGCGAGGCGGCGCCGGTCCGTCCTATGCGTTTCCAATCCCTCGATCAATGGTTGCAATGGCAGGAGTCGCTGGATCCCGCCAGGATCGAGCTTGGTCTCGATCGGGTGCGCGCAGTCTGGCAGCGGTTGTATGACGTGCCGCCGCCGTTCGCTGTGATCACGGTCGGCGGCACCAATGGAAAAGGTTCGTGCGTGGCGATGTTGGCCGGTATTCTGGGGGCCGCCGGTTACCGGGTGGGCGCCTACACATCGCCGCACATGTTGCGTTATACCGAGCGCATCCGCATCGACGGCCGGGAGGTCGACGCGTCGCGCATGTGCGAAGCCTTCGAGCGAGTGGACCGTGCCCGCGGCGATGTCGCGTTGACCTATTTCGAATTCGGAACGCTG
The DNA here is from genome assembly GCA_963773585.1 of uncultured Gammaproteobacteria bacterium. GTDB lineage: Bacteria > Pseudomonadota > Gammaproteobacteria > JASBUN01 > JASBUN01 > CAVXJN01. Next base: position 86,296 of record CAVZBR010000006.1, on the reverse strand, counting down.
GCCGCATTCAGCGTTTTCATGGATGCCGATCTGGATGTAGCGGTTTTGGAAGTTGGCCTCGGAGGGCGGCTCGACGCGGTCAACCTGCTCGACCCGGACGTGGCGATGATCACTTCCGTGGGCATCGATCATGTCGACTGGCTCGGCCCCGACCGCGAATCCATAGGCCGCGAAAAGGCCGGCATTTTTCGGGACGGTCGACCGGCCGTGTACGGTGAGGCGGACGTGCCCGACTCGGTGATCGCACACGCCGCCGAGACCGGCGCCAAGTTGCACGTCGCGCACCGGGATTTTCGTGCCGAAACGGCAGCGTCGGGTTGGAACTGGCGCGGACCGGCCGGTAGCCGCGTCGGTCTGCCGCATCCGGCGTTGCGCGGTGCGGTGCAACTGCAAAACGCCGCCGCGTGCCTGATGGTGCTCGACCTGCTGGCAGCACGTCTGCCGGTCAATCAGGACGCGGTGCGCCGCGGCTTGCAGGACGTGGAGCTGCCGGGTCGGTTCCAGGTGCTGCGGGGCGACATCGATTGCATTCTCGATGTGGCGCACAATCCCCATGGAGCCGCTGCGCTGGCGGACAACCTGCGCCAATCGCACACCGGCGGTCGTGTATTGGCCGTCTGGGGGATGCTTGCCGCGAAGGATGCCGCCGGTGTGGCCGCTTTGCTGGCGCCGCAAGTAGGGCGCTGGTATTTGGCCGGGCTCGTCGAGGAGACCAGTCGCGGCCTCAGTGCGTCGCAATTGGCCGACGCATTGCACCAAGCGGACCCGCAGGCCGCTGCGCAGGCGCGCTCGTTCGACGGCGTGTGCGCGGCCGTACGCCAGGCGCGATCCGACGCGCTGCCCGGTGATCGCATTCTGATATTCGGTTCGTTTTACACCGTGGCTGCGGCGCTGCGAGACTGCGTATAATGCCAGCGACCACGCTCGGCCACGTTCTGACGGAGGAGAGAATATGGAACCGGCATTGAAGCAGCGCCTGCTCGGTGCGGCCGTAATCGTTGCCCTGGCGATTATCATCATCCCGTTTTTGCTCGATGGTTCCGGCACCGAACCCGTAAGTGACGTGCCGCTGCCACCGGAACCGCAACACGCGCAACAGGGACCGCTGGTCACCGACACCACCGTGCCTGCGCCGGCGACGGAACCGCAATCTCAGGTTATCGATCAGTATTCGCCGCCGCCAACGACGCCCGAACCGACCCAATCGGAGCCGGCCCAATCCGAGCCAACCCAACCCGAACCGGCTCCCGTAGCCCCGGCGCAGCCCTCGGTTGCCGAACCTGCGCCGCCCGCGCCGCAAGCCGCGCCGCCCGTACCTGCACCTACAACGGCGCCGGCGCCTGCCCCACCGGCGCCCGCGCCCCAGGCAAAGGCCGAACCGCAGGCACCGGCCGCCATGGCGACACCGTCTGCCGAAGAGCTTACCCACGCATGGGCGGTGCAGGTTGGCAGCTTCAGTCAACGCGACAAGGCCCTCGCATTGCGCGATCGTCTGCGCAAGCAACACTTCAAGGCTTTCGTCGAAGAGTTCAAGTCGACCAAAGGCCAATCGCTGTATCGGGTCCGGGTTGGCCCGGTGCCGGAACGACCTGAGGCGGAAAAATTGCAGCAGACCCTTGAAACCCAGGAAAAGTTGAAGGGTTTCGTGACCCTGCAACCATGATGGTGGCAGGCTGCGTCGGTGTTTCGCCGGTCACCCTCTGGTAGAATGGCGCGATGCTTCCGACGAGCCGCGTACTTGCTGCAATTTCCCATGACCGGGGACCACGGCATCGATGAATTGGATCGATGTCGCCATCCTGGTGCTGATCGCGGTGTCGGCACTGGTGAGTCTGATGCGCGGCTTCGTGCGCGAGGCATTGTCGCTGACCGCGTGGATATTGGCGTTCTGGCTCGCGCTCACCTTTGCCGCGCAGCTTGCCGCCACTCCGTTGCTGATTGACCAGATCGACTCGCCGACGGTCCGCGCGGGCGTGGCGTTCGCGGTAATATTCCTGGTGATCCTGCTGCTGGGCGTGCTGATTAACGTTTTGGTCGGTCAGTTGGTGCGTAAGACCGGGTTGAGCGGCACGGATCGTATCGTCGGTGCATTGTTCGGCGTTGCCCGCGGCATCGTCGTAGTCGGCGTGTTGGTGTTGCTGGCCGGTTTTACACAGTTGCCGAGTGAGCCTTGGTGGCACGATTCCATGTTGTTGCCGCAGTTTCAGTCCCTGGCCATGTGGATGAAGGATTTTCTGCCGCCCGACATGCAGGCGAGTCTGCGGTATTGAACGGCGGTCTGCGGTCGCCATCGGTTCTATAGTTAAGCAATCAGCGGTTCGTCCTCAGGCGAACGAGGGGTGGAAAATGTGCGGCATCGTCGGCATCGTCGGTCGCTCGGAGATCAATCAGGCAATCTATGATGCACTCACGGTGCTGCAACACCGTGGTCAGGACGCCGCCGGCATCATTACCAATCACAATGGCCGTTTCTTTCTGCGCAAGGACAACGGTCTGGTGCGCGACGTGTTTCATACCCGCCACATGGTCAAACTGCCGGGCAGTATGGGTATCGGTCATGTGCGCTATCCAACAGCGGGTTGCGCAACTTCCGCCGAGGCGCAGCCGTTTTACGTCAACTCGCCGTACGGAATCTGTCTTGCTCACAACGGCAATTTGACCAACGCCGAAGAACTGCAGCGCCAGGTGTTCGTCGAAGACCTGCGCCACGTCAACACCGATTCGGACTCTGAAATTCTGCTCAACGTGTTTGCGCACGAATTGCAGCGCCAGGGCAAGCTTCGAATCGACGAGAATGATGTTTTCGAAGCGGTTGCGGGCGTGCATCGTCGCTGCAAAGGCGGTTATGCGGCCGTGGCGATGATCACGGGCTATGGCGTCGTCGGTTTCCGCGATCCCCACGGCATCCGTCCGATCGTGTTCGGCCAACGTGAAACCGAGGACGGACCGGAATACATGATCGCTTCGGAATCGGTGGCGCTGGACGTACTCGGATTCGAGTTGATTCGTGATGTGGAACCCGGCGAAGCGGTATTCATCGACAACGAAGGTCATTTGTACACGCGCCAGTGCACCTCATCGCCCAGCTATTCCACTTGTTTGTTCGAGTATGTCTATCTGGCGCGTCCGGATTCCATCATCGACAACGTGTCGGTGTACAAGGCGCGGTTGCGCATGGGCGAAAAGCTGGCCGATAAGATTCTGCGTGAATTCCCCGATCACGACATCGATGTCGTAATACCGATTCCGGACACCAGCCGCACTGCCGCGCTGCAACTGGCCAACAAGCTGGGGCTCAAATACCGTGAAGGCTTCATCAAGAACCGCTACATTGGCCGCACCTTCATCATGCCCGGTCACAAGGAGCGCAAGAAATCCGTGCGCCAAAAACTCAATGCCATCGAACTCGAGTTCAAGGGCAAAAACGTGCTGTTGGTGGACGATTCCATTGTCCGCGGCACCACGTCCAAGCAGATCATCCAGATGGCCCGAGAGGCCGGTGCCAACAAAGTGTACTTCGCATCCGCTGCGCCCCCGGTCCGCTACCCGAATGTTTATGGCATCGATATGCCCAGCGCCGACGAGTTGATTGCCCACGACCGTTCCGTGGATGAAATCGCCAAAGGCATCGGCGCCGACTGGCTGACTTTTCAGGACCTCGAAGACCTCAAGTCCGCAGTCAGCAAAGGTAACAAGAAATTGCATAATTTCGACGCATCGGTGTTCGACGGACAGTACGTGACCGGCGACGTCGATGATCAATATCTCAACCATTTGTCAAAGCTCCGCAACGACGCCGCAAAGGAACAGCGCCGTAGCGGCGGCAGCTCGCGCGATCCGTCCTCCAGTATGGCGGTGGTCGACATGCACAATTCGCGCTGATTGACAGATGCGGGTGGTTTTATCTAGGATCTGAGTTCAGGCGCCGATTTGAACATCAGCTTGCGGGCGCGTAACAAATACAGCTAAAGCGAGCGTGACCTGCTTTAGGCTGTGAGCGAAGCGGGTTTTTTTGTGCCCGCGCGCCGTACAGAACAGGAGGCGGGTATGGCCGACGAACATTTAGACGACTATGGTTTCGAGACCCTCGCGGTACGTGCGGGTCAAGTGCGCACCGGCGAAGGGGAGCATTCGGAACCGATCTTTCCAACATCGAGTTTCGTATTCGACAGTGCCGCTCAGGCAGCCGCGCGCTTCTCCGGCGACGAGCCCGGCAATATCTACTCCCGCTTCACCAATCCCACGGTGCGTACCTTCGAGCGCCGCCTGGCGGCGATGGAAGGAGCAGAGCGCTGTGTTGCCACTGCTTCCGGTATGGCCGCGATCCTGACCGCGTGCATGGGGCTGCTCAAGAGCGGCGACCACGTGGTGTGCTCGCGCAGCGTGTTCGGCACCACCGTGGTGTTGTTTGCCAATATCCTGGCCCGCTTCGGTGTCGAGACCACCTTTGTGCGGCTGGATGACCTGGCGTCCTGGGAGCAGGCGATCCGACCGCAGTCACGTCTGCTGTTTCTGGAAACGCCGTCCAATCCGCTTACCGACATGGTGGATATCGCCGCCTTGGCGGAGATCGCCCATCAGCACGACGCATTGCTGGCGGTGGACAATTGTTTTTGCACGCCCGCGCTGCAGCGCCCACTGCAACTCGGCGCGGATGTCGTCATCCATTCCGCGACCAAATATCTGGACGGACAAGGCCGTTGCATCGGCGGTGCGGTGGTCGGCAGCAACGAGTTGGTGGGTGGCGATGTGTATGGCTTCCTGCGCACCGCGGGCCCGACCATGAGCCCCTTCAACGCCTGGGTCTTCCTGAAAGGATTGGAAACGTTGAGTTTGCGCATGAAAGCGCACAGTGCAAACGCCTACGCAGTCGCGCAATGGCTGGAAGCGCAGCCGCAAGTGGCCCGGGTGTATTACCCAGGACTGGAGTCCCATCCGCAGCACCGCTTGGCGAAGCAACAGATGAGCGATTCCGGTGGCATCCTCTCGTTCGAACTCAAAGGGGGCAAAGACGCAGCCTGGAAACTGATCGACGCCACCCGCCTGCTGTCGATCACCGCGAATCTGGGCGACGCCAAAACGACCATCACGCACCCGGCCACCACCACCCACGGCCGTATGAGTCCCGAGGCGCGCGCCGAGTCCGGAATTTCCGACGGCCTGATCCGAGTGGCGGTCGGTCTGGAAACGGTGGAGGACATCAAGGCCGATCTGGTGCGGGGGATGTAGAACCGTAGAATGGGTCAAGCGCGCAGCCCGGACCCATCGGTTGTTTACGCCGCATGGTGTTGCGCCCGGCCTTGGGCTTTGACGCAACCTACAGCACTTTCGTAGCCGGCACGAGACCCGAACAAAGCCGTAGGATGGGTCACGCGCGCAGCGCGGACCCATCGGTTGTTTACGCCACATGGCGCTGCGTCCGGCCTTGGGCCTTGAGGCAACCTACAGCACGTTCGTAGCCCGGCACAGGGTCCGAATAGAGCCGTAGGATGGGTCAAGCGCGCAGCGCGGACCCATCGTTCGTTTGCGCCGCAAGGTGTTGCGTCCGGCCTTAGGCCTTGACGCAACCTACAGCACTTTCGTAGGCCCGGCATGGAGTCCGAATAAACCCGTAGGATGGGTCAAGCGCGCAGCGCGGACCCACCGTTTGTTTGCGCCGCATGGCGTTGCGTCCGGCCTTAGGCCTTGACGCAACCTACAGCACTTTCGTAGGCCCGGCATGGAGTCCGAATAAACCCGTAGGATGGGTCAAGCGCGCAGCGCGGACCCATCGTATTTTTTGTACAACCGGACCCCATCGCATCCGCCCTTTGGCGTTGAAGCAACCTATGGGCGCAACACAGCCGCGGGTGGTACTGCCACCGGCGCAAGGTATACTGGGGCACTCGTTCACGGTGCCGATGCGGACCATGCAAATGCCTGACCGACGTATACAAGCGATACTGCCTTTGGTGCTTGGGGCGTTGTTGTTGGCGCTGATTGTCTATCGTGGCGTGACTTTCTATGCGCAGTGGCAGAGCGAGCCGGCGCCGGTCGTCGCTACGGGCGTCAAGCCTGCTGCAGCAACGCAAGCGGTTGTCGGCGCACAAAACTATGCCGCGTTGGCGCAACTGCATTTGTTCGGTGCGCCCGCAGTGCAATCGAAGCCGGCGCCCAAAGAAGAGATTCCGGAGACCCGTGCGCAACTGAATCTGCACGGGATTTTTGTCGACGGCGAACGCAGCGGCGCCATCATCGGAGAGCAGAATGGCCGTCAGCACTTCGTGCTGGTACACGGCGAATTGCCCAACGGCATCAAGCTCAAGGAAGTTTATGCCGACCGGGTGATACTGGAACGCAACGGCAAGGACGAAGCACTGCGGTTCCCGAAAGTGCATGCCTTGATGGGCACACCCGACGACAGCGCCGACAACTCGGACGGGCAAGCGGAACCGGAATCGGAGCCGGAGCGTACTTCAGCGCGGCAACCGACGGTTCTTAGTCAACCGGGGGGTCAACCGGAGGAACCTTTTCGCATCTTCCCGGTGCAGAAATCCGGCGAGTTCGTGGGCTACCGGGTGCTGCCTGGCCGCCAACGCGGCTTGTACCAGCGCCTCGGACTGCAGCCGGCGGACATCGTCACCGCAGTGGGTGGAGAGCCGGTGTCGGAGGATGCGCCCGATCAATTGGCGCAGCAGCTTGATCTGGATAGCGATCTGAGCATCACTGTGCAGCGCGGAGATCGGGTCGTGGAGTTGCACCCCACCCCACTTTGACGCGGCGCTTGGTGCGCACCATGCGCCACCAGGCACTTTCCATTCGCCGATTCAACTCACAAGCTGATTGAGTTCGAAAATCGGCAGCAGAATCGCCAGCACGATTACCAGCACCACGCCGCCCATGGCGAGGATCAACAGCGGTTCGAACAGTCCGAGCAGGGTGGCGATGGCGGCTTCGGTTTCCCGCTCCTGCACCTGCGCGGCGCGTTCGAGCATTTCTTCCAGGTTGCCGCTTGCCTCGCCGCTGGCGATCAGGCTCAGGGTCATGGGCGGAAAATAGCCCGTGCGTTCCAGTGCGCCGCGGATGCTGGCGCCTTCCCGCACCCGTGCCGCCGCTTCTTCGACTGCCGCGCGCATGGGTAGATTGCTCAATACTTGCGCAGAAATGCTCAGTGCTTCCAGGATCGGGACGCTGCTGGCGCTGAGAATGCTCAAGGTGCGCGCAAAGCGCGCTGCATTGGCGCCGCGAATCAGACGACCGGCGACCGGTATGTGCAACCATAGTTCGTGCCAGCGCCGCCGTGCCGCATCGCGCCGCAACCAGGCCCGGACACCGATGACCAGAAGGACTGCGGCGATCAGCCCGTAGATTCCATAGGCGCGCAGAAAATCGCTGAACGCGATCAGCATCCGGGTAAGCAACGGCAGCGTCTGGCCGGTGTCTTCGAACACTCGCACCACTTGGGGAACCACATAGGTCAGCAGGCCGCTGACCACCAGAATCGCCATGCCGGTGAGCAAGGCGGGATAGAACAGTGCCAGCCGGGTTCGCTGGCGCAGACCTTGGGCTTTCTCGGTGTAGTCGGCCAGGCGCTCCAACACCACATCCAGGTGGCCGGTCTGTTCGCCGGCGGCGATGGTCTTGCGATACAGATCGGAGAACGCGCGCGGAAACTCCGCCAGGCCGGTGGCAAGGCTATGGCCTTCTCTTACGCGCGCACGCACTGCAAGCAGGATGCGTTCGGTGCGCGGCTTCTCCGATTGTGCCGCGACTTCCCCGAGGCACTGTTCCAGCGGCAGCCCGGCGCGGATCAGGGTCGCGAGCTGACGGGTGATCAACGCCAGCTCGAGCGCGCTCAGTCCTCTAAGGCGTGGGCGCGCGCCGCCGGATTGTTCCCGTTCCACGGGCTCGACGCTGAGCGGCGTCAGTCCCAGCACGCGCAGTTGTTGGCGTACTTGGCGCGACGTATCGCCTTCCAACACCCCGCGCTTGCGCTTGCCGCCGGTATCCAGTGCCTGGTATTCGAACGCGCCCATGGTTTGGGAGCTCAGTTGTCCGCGGTGACGCGCAGCACTTCGTCGATGCTGGTCTGCCCGGCGAGTACCCGGCGAATGCCGTCGGCGCGCAGACTCGGTGAGTTGGTGCGCGCATGTATGATCATACGCTGCTCGCCGGCCCCCTCGAGGATCAGGCCGCGCAGGGCGTCGTCGATTTCGATCAACTCGTAGATGCCGGTGCGGCCCATATAGCCGAGCTGATGACAGCGGTCGCAGCCTTGGGCGCGGTAAATGATCTGGGAGTGATCGCGGGACTGGCCCAGTGCTTCAAGTTCCGCTTCGCTGGCAGCGTGGGGCTGCTTGCAATGGGGACACAACAGGCGCACCAGCCGCTGCGCGAGCACGCCGACCAGGCTCGACGACAAAAGAAAGGGTTCCACGCCCATATCCCGTAACCGGGTCACCGCCCCCACCGCACTGTTGGTATGTAGGGTGGAGAGCACCAGATGGCCGGTCAAACTTGCTTGTACCGCGATCTGGGCGGTTTCCAAATCGCGGATCTCGCCCACCATCACAACGTCCGGATCCTGGCGCAGGATGGCGCGCAGTCCGCGGGCGAACGTGAGATTGACCTTGGCGTTGACCTGGGTCTGGCCGATGCCGTCGAGATGGTATTCGATGGGATCTTCCACCGTGACGATGTTGCGGCTTTTGTCATTGAGCCGGGTGAGGGAAGCATACAGGGTGGTGGTCTTGCCCGAGCCGGTGGGCCCGGTCACCAGCAGAATGCCGTGGGGCCTGTGGATCAACTTGTCCATCAGTTGCTGTGATTCGGACGCCATGCCCAGGTGTTCCAGGTCCAGGCGTCCGGCCTGTTTGTCCAGCAGGCGCAGCACCACCCGCTCGCCGGCGCTGGAGGGCAGGGTGGAGACGCGCACGTCCACCGGCCGACCGGCAAGACGCAGGGAGATGCGACCGTCCTGCGGCACACGCTTCTCGGCAATGTCCAACTGCGCCATGACCTTGATGCGCGAGACCAGTAGCGGTGCTATCTGCTGTTGGGGCTGCAAGACTTCGCGCAATACGCCATCGACGCGGAAACGGACCACCAAGCGCTTTTCATAAGGCTCGACATGGATGTCGGAAGCGCCTTCCTTGATGGCTTCTGTGAACAGGGCGTTGATCAGGCGAATGATGGGCGCGTCGTCCTCGCTCTCCATCAAGTCCTCCGGTTCCAGCGAGCGCACCACATGGTCGAGGTCCAGATCTTCGCCGAAGTCCTCCATCATTTGCATGCGTTCGCCGGCCGCGCCGCCGTAACGTTCCGACAGCAGTCGCTCGAATTGCTCGGCATCCAGCTGCTGCAGCCGCAACGGCAATTTCAACACCCGCTGCGCTTCGGCAATGGAGGTGATTGCGACATCGTCGCGCACGCCGATATCGACGCGTTCGTCGTGGCTTTCGAGCACCACAATGCCGTGGCGGCGCGCGAACGTGTAGGGCAACATCGCGCCACCGATGGGCGCGGCGATCACGTCTGTCGCTTCAGTGCTTGCCGGCGATGCTGCGGGCAAACTCGTCAGGGGTTTCTTGGTCGCAGACACAATCGCCCTCGTAATACCGTCGCTGTCGCTGCCGGAAGTCGCCGCCGCGGACTGCGGGCCGGGCGCAGCATCGGCATTGCCCTTGGCGCCGAATTGTTCCCGCGGCAGGACCGGCTGTTGGGCATCGGGCATCAGGTCGACGCCCTGGTCCTGCATCTCCAACTGCCGGGCACGGATGTAATTATACTTGTCGCCGGTCACTTCGGCCTGCACCGCCGCATCCCGGACGATGGTGGGCCGCAGAAACACCACCAGATCCCGTTTCACCTTTTGGGTCTTGTCGTAGCGAAACAGCCGCCCCAGCACCGGAATGTCGCCCAGCCCCGGCACCTTCTGGTTGGTGGTCTGCAGGGTGTCGTCGATCAATCCGCCCAACACCACCATGGCGCCGTCTTCCACCATCACGGTGGTCTTGATGGAACGCTTGTTGGTGATGATGTCGGCCGCAGCGCTGCTGGGCGCGATACTCGAAACCTCTTGTTCGACTTCCAGTTGCACCGCGTTGCCTTCGTTGATCTGCGGCGTCACTCTCAGCGTCAGACCGATGTCCTGGCGCTGAATGGTCTGGAAAGGATTGACCGAACCGGCTGCGGCACCGGTGTTGGTGAACTGCCCGGTGACGAACGGCACGTTCTGTCCCACCACGATTTCCGCCTGTTGATTGTCCAGGGTCATCAGCGTGGGCGTGGACAAGATGTTGGTGGTCGCGTCGTTGGACAGCGCGCGCAGCAGCAACGCGTAGTTGATGGCGTTGGAGCCCAGGCGGCCAACAGCGAGACCCAGGCCGTCGCCGAGATTGGGGATATCGCCGGCGCGTATACTGCGGGCGATGTCGACGATGCTCGAGCTGCCGGCACTGAAATTGGTGCCGGACACCACGCCGCTGTTGCCTCCCTGGGTGCCATCGATGCCCCACTGGACGCCGAGTTCCCGGGCCTTGTCCAATGAGATTTCGGCGACGATGGCCTGCACCAGCACCTGCGCGCGGCGTACGTCCAACCGCCGGATCACCGACTCCAGAGAGCGATATACATCGGGCGGTGCCGTGATCACCAGCGCGTTCGCGGCATCGTCGGCTTGGATGCTGACGGTTTTGTCGGTGAGGATCGGCTTCTTGGTTTTCTCGTCCACCAGCGTACCGCTGATACCCGACAGCACCGGCACCAGATCGGCAGCCTTCGCATACCGAAGATAAACCACCTGAGTGTTGCCGCCGGTTTCCAAGGGCGTGTCCAGGTGGGCCACCAGGGCGCGCAGCCGCAGCCGTTCGCTCGGCTCACCGCCGATCAGAATGCTGTTGGTGCGCTCGTCGGCGGCGACGGTCAGACGGTTCTGTCCCGGTGGCTGCCCCGGCTGCGCTTTCTCCAGGCCAGAGAGAATGCGCGCCACTTCCGCCGCCGACGCATGCTGAAGGTGGATCACTTCGATACTGCTGTCGCTACTGCGGTCGATGGCCGAAATCAGACTCACCAACCGGCGTACGTTGCTGGCGCGGTCGGAGATCACCAGGGCGTTGGCGGTGGGCGAGGCGGCCAAGTGGCCTTCCTGAGGGATCAGTGGGCGCAGCACAGGAACCAATTGCGCCGCTTGGACGTTCTGGATCGGAATCACCCGGGTGACGATCTCGTCGCCCCTGAGGCCCTGCACGTCCTCATTGGAAGTGCCCTCCTGGCGCGCCTTGGCGTCGGGCACGATCTTGACCACTTCCCCTACCGGTATGGCCGCATAGCCGTGCACCTGGAGAATGGAAAGAAATACTTGATAGAGTTCGTCCCGCTCCATGGGCTTGGGCGAAACCACGGTCACTTTGCCCTTCACCCGCGGGTCGATGACGAAGTTCTTGCCGGTCACTTCGGCAACGGTGTTGATCAGGGCGCTGATGTCGGCGTCCTGAAAGTTCAGGCGCACTGGTTCGGCGCGGGCGCTCGTGGCCGCGAGAACCGCCCACAATGTCACCGCAAGCAGGTGTAACCAGATCCGATAACGCATGGGGACGACTCTACGGCTCGTTTTATTATGGTACTTGAAGGTCAGAGCCTAACCGGACGCCCATGGGCCGTCAAACGCCAACGGGTTGCAGCGGCGACCGGCTGCGCGCGGGGGACCTGCGAGACCATATCGTAGGCCACGCCGCTGGCGTTCGCGACGCTGCGGGACGTCATCGAGGACCGGCTCACCGCATCACGAAGATCAGGGCAGACGTCGCGCGTGGTTCGCAAGGCTCACTGCAGAAAGTGGCTCGCTGAGCCTGCAGACCAGCCATCGCATGATTCCCAGTGTCACCGGCGCTGTCACGAACCTGTCGCAATGTCGCCTGCTGGACGGCCGCTGCCACATGGCAAGCGATATCAGCGAAACTGGACTTACAAGGCGCGCGAAAACGCCGGCCGCTCAACGCGGCTAAGACGCCCGATCGCCATTGCAAACGGTAAACTCCGCGCTAGAATTCACTACTCAGCATCAGCCTGATCTCAGCACTGGGGTTCAGCAGGGAAATGCCAGTGAAAAGGCGTGTCGGAGTACGTCGTTCCGCCGCGGGCTCGCACCTCGCCATGCGGCTCACGATATTCCTGCTCATCATCTTCAATCCGCTGTCCGCGCAGCTCATTTCCATCAGTTCTGCAATCGAGGCTACCAGGCTTGCTGCCGCAACTGAGCGGGTTGTCGACTGCTCTCCCATAGCATGTGTCGAGTTCGCATCTTTGCAGGTCGAGGACCGGTATTGGTGTCCGCGCCTGCATCATGATGCCCACTTTTTTGGCATGCTGAGTGAGCAGACCACGGCCACGCCTATCGCGCCGGTAATCGGCCCATCGGCGCACGCCCGCGCATTGCGCGGGCGCTCCATCGAGCCGGAGATTCATCCCCCCGACACCCGTCCTATGCGTTCCAGCTAGGAACCTCACGCACAGGCATTGCGTCCGCTGGCTCTGGCTATCGCCACCGGCGGCGTCGTGAGCCATCGCCCCGAAAAGCGCGTATTGGCAGTCTGCAGTACGTTCGACGCGCTCACCGGCACGGCTCCTGGACCCGGGTCGCGCGCGTTGATATCGCCGCCGCAGCGAAATGGACGGACGAGCATGCCAAACGCAGCCAAGCGCGCTTCACGGACAGGATCGGAAACAATTTTCGGGTGATCCAGCATGCGGTTGGTTCGGTTGACCATCATTCCATTGGCCGTGGTTCTTGCCGGTCCCGCCGTGGCGGCACTTCCGCACAGCCTCGCGCTCACCGTCTACGGTGGTGGAGGCGACATTCGCGCATGCCGGTTCGGAACCCCTGTGCGCGCCGCCGGGTACGCGGCACGGTCCATACCGTTGCCCGTCCGGCCGCCGCACGCGCTGACCGAGGATTTTGTGCTGTCCGCCGGCCGAGCAGCGACGTCCCAGCCGGTTCGTGAGGGCCCGTATTACGACTGGCGGTGGGTATTCGCCGGTGCCGTAGCCTTGATCACACTACTGGCGTTTTCAGTGTATTGGTGGCGGCTCGATCGGCGGGTTCGCTCACGGCTGCAATTGCTACGACGGCCCCGCAGGCGGGAGCGAGACGAGGCGGTATTGCGCCGGAGCGAGAGCGCGCTGCGCGCGTTGCACGGAATCGGTTCGAGTCACGCCTGGGGATTCGAAGAGAAAGTTCAGGAGTTGCTCGCCTTTGGCTGCAAACAATTCAGCCTTCCTGTCGGCATCGTCTCGAACATCGTCGGCGGCACGTACGAGGTTCTGGCGGTGTTGTCGCCGGACGGAGCCGTTGTAAAGGGCAGTGTTTTCCCCCTGGGTCACACCTATTGCAATCTGACCCTTAAGTCCAGTGAGCCGGTTTGCTTCGAGCACGCCGCTGCTTGCGAGTGGGGCTCCCATCCCGCATATCTTCGGCACAAGCTCGAGGCGTACCTCGGCATCCGAGTGGTGGTCGATGGTGTGCCCTACGGAACGCTGAGCTTCATTGGTCCCGAGCCACGCGCCGAGAGGTTTACGGAAACGGACAAGGAAATCCTAAAGCTGATGGCCGACTGGTTGGGCAGCGCGCTTGCCCGGGAGCGCGCGGAGGCTCAGATGCGCAAGTTATCGGGTGCATTGGAGCAAACTGCCGATGCCGTAATGATCTTCAGTCGCGACGGAGAAATCGAATACGTTAATCCGGCATTCGAAAAGGTGCGCGGGGTACCGTCCACACGAGCTTACCAAGACGCAGACCAAATGCGCGGGTTGATCTGGGAAGGCGAAAATGATTATAGACGCATGTGGGAAACCGTGCTGAACGGCGAGGTATTCCGCGACATATCGATAGGTCGCCGGGCAGATGGATCATGCTATTACGAGGAGAAAACCGTCACGCCGCTCAAGAATGCGCAGGGTATTGCTACTCACTTCATTTCGACGGGTAAGGACGTTACCGAACGCATCCAGGCCGAGGAACGCGAACGGCAGAACCAGGCGCAACTCGTCCATGCGCAACGCGCGAGCGCCACGAGCGCAATGGCCACATCGCTTGCGCATGAACTCAACCAACCGCTCGCTGCGATCGTCAACTACGCGCAGGGCTGCATTCTTCGCATTCGGGACGGTTCGGCGAGCGCCGAAGAGCTGCTGCCCGCCCTGCAGCATATCGTGAGCGAGGGCGCTCGGTCGGGCGAAATAATTCGGCGAGTGCGCAGGTTCCTGCGCAACGGAGAGTCGCTGCGCGGCAGCGTCGACATCAACGGGCTCGCACACGCGGCGGTGGAACTGACCGGCGCCCAGGCACGGCAAAAGAGCGTTGTACTGAAGCTCGAGCTCGAGAAGGACCTACCGCCCGTCATCGTGGACGCGGTGCAGATCGAGCAGGTGATAGTGAATCTCGTCAACAACGCCATCGACGCCATAGGCAGCGCAGAATGCAGCCGTCGAGAAGTAGTCATACAGACCGTTCCACGTCCGAACAACGGCGTCGAAGTGCGGGTATGCGACACAGGGCCGGGTTTCGGGTCCGGCGAACAGGAGCGGATCTTTGAGTCGTTTTTTACTACTAAAAGACAAGGGATGGGAATGGGCCTTAGCATCAGCCGCTCGATTGTCGAGGCACACGGCGAACACCTGTGGGCGTGCTCGAACGAGAACGGCGGGGCGACCCTGCGCTTTGGTCTACCCACTGCAAGCAAAGGAGGAGAACAATGATCACGGAACCGACAGTTTTCGTAGTCGATGACGACCATAATGTGCGCGATTCGTTGCAATGGCTGATCGAGTCGTTGAAGTTGCGCGTGCGAACCTACGGTTCGGCGCGTGAATTCCTGTCCGAGTACGATCCGGTTTGTTCGGGTTGCTTGGTGCTGGATGTACGCATGCCGGAGATCAGTGGCCTGCAGCTGCAGACGATATTGGCGGAGGAGAAGAGATTTATTCCGACAATTCTGATCACCGGTCACGGGGATATTCCCATGGCAGTGCGCGCGATGCGGGCCGGCGCAGTGGATTTTATTGAAAAGCCGTTCAACGATCAGGAACTGGTAGAGCGGATACACGAGTGCCTCGAAATCGACGTGCGTTGCCGACAGGAAGCCGAAACGCGTGGGAAGATCATGGCTCGCTTCGATTCATTGACGCTTCGAGAAGCGGAGGTGTTGGAGGGCATCGTCAGCGGAAAGCCGAACAAGGCTATTGCGGCAGAACTCAGCATCAGTATCAAGACCGTGGAGGTTCATCGTGCACGGGTCATGAGCAAGATGGCGGCGAAGTCCGTTGCGGAGCTCACCGCGGTGTGTATTGCTTCCCGTGTGCACTAGAGGAGGTCCTGATTGGCAGTTGGACAATCCCGGGGTTGGAACGCTATCCGGTGTAAGTTAGCGCTACCCGCTCTTGGGGGAACCAGAAAACGCCAGTGGTCACGAGATCGCGGCTGGTGGAGAGAAAATCGAGACGCATAAGCGATTGGTCATCATAGGAGGCGGTGCCAGCTGTAGCAGCTCGACTGTTCGTAGAGCCGGTGACCGTGTGGCGCAACACGAGAACGCTGCATGTTTCCGGCTCTTGCGCGCTCGAGCTCGGCGATCTGCTGATGGGATGCACGACGCCATGGCTGGCGCGGGGAAATGACCTTCACCGTTCAGTGCGCAATCCAAATTGCGGGCGTTGGGCGATCGGTCGAAAACGAAACTATTTCATCGCGTCCATGAATTACCGTGAACGCTGCGCGACACGGGGCGCTGAAACGCTGGTCAGGGCCGGCACAGCCAACGAGCGGGTGGCTGCGCGAGCGAAATCAGCGCAAAAAGTGCCGCGGTTCGTCACACCCGGCTTCCGCGTGACACGATGGTAACAGGCATGCGTGACCGCACCGCTGTGGCGTTGCTGCAGGCTTGGTCAGGGAAAACCCTGACTCGGATTCGGGCAACGCCTAATACCGAAGACGATCCGGCCCGGCTATAGATAGACGAGCTGGCGTGTTACCTACCCCTCCGCGCGGACGCGACCGGTCGGCGCGCGCGGTTCTGTTGAGAAGCGTTGAATCGCCTGCTGTTGCTGCAGATGAAGTGAGGGAAGCTTGCCCCGAGCACAGCGGTGGGCGAGCGGAGCATACGTGAATCGAGAGAAACGCGCGCATCACTCAGCGTATTCATGAGGAGAAAAGCCGTGAAACATACACTCAAATATCACAATCGGGCGGGGCTCGTGCTTGGAGTGGCGACCGCCCTGGCGGTGCTCGGGAGCGGAACCGTTCAGGCCCAGACCTTCAACAGCGTGGACTTCGAAATTTCGACCAGAACGAGTGAGGCTCAAGAAGTGAGCGCAGGTGATCTCATCTGCAGCTGGCGGGAATCGGGGCTCGGTCCCTATTCGGCGATCAGCTACACCTGCAGCGCAGAAGCCGTCGCTGCGGTGTTCGCCTGCGTCTACAAGAACAGGATTATCAGCGACACCGTGGCAGTGACCGCCTATAACGCGAGCAGCAACGGACATGGCGGCGGTGGAGGCGGAGGTGAAGAGGAGGTGTTCCTCGCCAACAACAGCGGACGGATCAACGGCTCAACGACAATATCGCTGGAGCAGCTCGGTGGACCGGAAACCCACCAGCTCTGCCCCAACATTGGTGAAACGCCAGGCCAAGGCGAAGGCGGGCAGGAACCTTCGGTAGAAGCGGTCGCCGTGCGCTATTGCAATATGGCGCTCACCGACACCACGAACGGTATTGTGGGCGGCACGCAGGGTGAACTGTTCGAGGTGCTGCAGCGGGGCACCTATGACGTGCCGTCGTGCGGTGAATTGCTGTCGGGCGCACCGCAGTAGGCCGCTTACCGTGGATAGGAGTCTCGCACGAGACGTGAAGGCCTCTTCAGACTGCAGGATAGAGCAGCCGCCCGGTCCCTCGGGGTTGGGCGGCTGCTCTTTGCGCGATTGATATTTGCGTGTCGAGCGGTGTCAGCAGGCGGGACTGACTGCGTGCATCTCTGCCGACGGGTTGGGGAAAACCCTGATGCCGGTTCGGGCAAGACCCAATATCTAAAACGATCCGAGCCTCCTATAAGGTAAACGTCCGCTCTCCCTGTTCGGCGTTCCATTGCGCGGCAGCGTCAAAGTGGCCCGTATCGATGAGGAGAAATGACACGAGTGCTCACGGGACTTGCAACCCGACTTGACATGAATCATCCAGCCTACGAGGAGTCAGGACATGAAACATACATTGATAACCCAAGCCAGGCGGGCCGGAATGGCGGTCGCGGCGGTGATCGCCCTTGCGACGCTCGGGGTCGGCTCTGCTCAGGCGCAGAGTTTCGATCGTGCCGATCTCAGCATCAACAACTTCGGTTTTCTCGACTGTTCCTTCAGGGAAACCGGGCTCGGTCCCGGTGCGTCGGTGGATTACACCTGTGGCGCGGCGGACATCGGCTGGGTGACACAATGCTTCTACAAGAACAGGGCCGTGGCCAACGGGCCGACAACCCTCTATGTCGCCCACGATCAGACCACGACCGAGACGTTCGTTGCCAACAAACGAGGGACGATCATGGCGGGCATCTTGACGGCCTATCCGACCGTGGAAGAGGAGCCCGTCGCAGAACCTTGCGCTGATATCGCCGTTGGCGGACGTGGCAACAACGAGGCCGAGGTCACTGAAACCATTACCGCGATTCGCTGGTGCAATTCGTCATTGGTGGATAAGACCAACGGCATAGTGGGCGCTGAGGAGCCGGACCTGTTGCTGCAGCTCGAGAAAGGCGGCGCGGCGGGCGTGCCATCCTGCGCGGTCCTGCAGACACTGCCAACCAACTTGCCCATAGGTACGCCCTTGCCGTTGTAGGTCGACTTGAAACGAATCGCCAATCCTACGAGGAGTCAGAACATGAAACACACAGCGCTAAATCAAGCCAAGGGGGCCGGCATGGTGCTCGGGGCGGTGGTGGCCTTTGCGGCACTCGGGATCGGCACCGCGCACGCGCAGGAATTTGCCAGCGCCAGTATCACGATCGAGAACGCCGGCGAAGCGGCAGGTGGCCTGAATTGCAGCTTCAGGGAGACGGGGCTCGTGCCCTATTCGTTGGTGCGATACGACTGCTCGTCGCAGTATGTCGGCGTCCTGCAACAATGCATGCTAAGACACAGGCCCGTGGGAAACAGCCAGCTTTTGATCTTCCAGAACATACACCCGGAAGAACTGGCCCACTTCGAAGTCAAGAATAACGGTCAGGTGAGAGGGACCGTCATTACCAACATTCCGGAATCCGAAAGCAACGCGCTGATTTGCACGGAACCGTCGGAGCTGACCGTGACAGCCGTTCGGTGGTGCGACAACTCGCTGGCGGACTTGACCAACGGCGTTGCTGGGCCAACGGTCCCCGAGTTGTTCGAGCAGTTGGTAAAGAACGGCACCGGTTCCGTGCCGGGATGCGGGAAATTGGCGGAAGGACCGTTCACGACACCGGGTGAATGAGCCGCCTTAGAGCAGACCTAACCCACCTTGGCGAGGAGTGAGGACATGAAACAGACACAGCGTAAACAAACCGAGCAGGTCGGCACGGTGCTGGCGATGCTCGCCGGAGGGCTGATCGCCTTTGCCGGCGCGGCGTCGGCTGCGCCCTCGTATACGATTGATGAGGTGCTGGTTCCCCCAGACGAGTATTCAGGAGAAGCCGATCTCACACCGGCGCCGGTGTGGAAGCCCCATGAGACCGACGCATCGGACACGCCGACATATTGGATCTCAAGCAATGAGCGCGGTGAAGAGGGGGTGCCGCCCGGACAGGAGCTTGAGATCACCAACAAGGCCGGAATAACCATTTTCGAATACGGCACCAACAAGGTGCTGTCGACGCTCGTCATCGAAGATGCCTGCATTCCAGTGGTCGAGCTCGACGGCTCGCTGATGAAGAAATTCGGTGGCTGCGCGCCGAAGGGAGCCGAAGGTCATCCGCGCCATCCGCACGGTATTGACATTGATGATGCCAAAAAGATCGCCTACCAGGTGATCGAGCATTCCGGTTTGCAGTGGGACCCGACTCGCACCAAATTCATGAAAGCCAAAACCACCGATGAGGAGTCCGGTCTTCTCGTGGCCTATGACATCAGTGACTTGGCCAGCCCGAAGATCCTCCGCGGCTACGTGCTTGGTCATGCCGCCGAGGAAGACGCGGTAAATCCGGTCAACCACAAGGTCTATGTCGGTAACCACGAGCCTTCGCCGACCAACGTCGGCTGCTTCGTGTCCGTGATCGACCCCGGTGCAGCGCACCCGTACAAGTTCATCGACATGGCCGCGAACCAGTGCGTACAGGGTGTCGACGTGGACCCGGTGTTGAACACGGTGAATGGCACGACCCATTTCGGTCAGAAAATGTGGACCTTCGACAGTGCCAGCGACACGATTCTATATTCCGTTGACGTCCGCGGACCGTTCGAATCGTTCATCGCCAGCCTCCCGCCCGGTGAGCAGTTCGAGATCCCCGCGGGTTGGATATTGCACATGCACGATCTGAACACCGACCGAGTGAACCACCGCGCCTATCAGACGATTCATACGATCGCCACCGTGGAGGAAGTGTCGGAGGAAGAGGAAGCTGTAGAGGTCGAGGGGCCTGAAATCACGGGAAGGTGGGTAGCGGAAGTCGATACCAATCCGGCATCGCCCACCTTCAAGGCAGTTCACATCATTGATCTGTCCAACGGTCAGCCCGTGCCGGCCGTCCCGGATCACGATGATGCGGTCGCAACGGGATTGCCGTTCGATCAGCTTTTCATTCACGCCCACTTCTTGTTTGCAGATCCGGCGCGTAATGCGTTGCTCGTCAGCGGTGAACATACCGGCAATCTTGCAGTGGTCGATACAGTCACTCGCAATGTGACGCAGGTACTTTCGATCTCGCGCCTGATCCCGAACTGCACGCCTGACGAGCTGGAGCCGCACGTGCACGGTGTCAACATCCAGAGAGTGGCAGGCACCGCCTATGTCAGCGACGAAGGCGAGCATTGCTTCTATGAGTCGGTGACAATCTTGCAGCCCTGACAGAGGTGATTGCATCGTTCTCCTCGCCGGGCGCGAGTCCGGCGAGGGTTCCTTCGTAACGGGATGGTTGAGGTTCAATTGCGCCGACAACACCGCATCTCGAGTGGAAAGTGGGCGTTGACTGGCATTCGCCAGACACTTTTTCTGGTCCTGTGCGCAACGCTCTCGGGGCCTGGTTTTTCCGCGGACAGTGCGGCAGCCGGCGCATCGGCTGCGGCCGGCGCGGCCCCGCAATTGGCCCCGCCGTCCAGCGCGGCGGCAATCGGTCCTTTGCGGGGCACCATCGTTTCTCGGCGCCCCGCGGATAGTCGCGTTATTCTCGAGGATGCAAGGGGCGAACAGCAGATCTACGGCCTGGGAGACGAGGTCCCGGGCGGCGGAACGGTTGCGAAAATATATGCCGACCGAATCGTTCTACAGCGCGCAGGTCAGCGGCTGACGCTCGGATTTTTCTGGAAGCAGCCGGAGCGAGCGTTCGAGGACCCGGACTCCAAGGCGACGGCCGATCCGTATCTCGGGACCCTGCGCCAGGCGATGCTGAGCCGACCGGGCTTGCTCCTGCAACTCGTGGGCGCGATTCCGGTTACTGAAAACGATCGTTTTCGCGGTTTCCGGATTATCGAGCGCGCGGATTCGACGCTGCTCGACAGGCTCGGACTCAAGCCGGGCGATGTCTTGACGGCGGTCAACGGTGTGCCGCTGGAGGGACCTGGCGATGGCAGAGATGTGTTGAATGCCATGTCCGGCACGGGAGGGCTGACGTACACCGTTCATCGCGGTAGTCAGATCCTGGTGCTGGGCGACTGACGGACGGCTGTGTCGCCGGGCAGCTCGGCTGCCAGCCACAGCCGCCGAATAGGTAGTGTGGCCGAAAGGTGAGGGTACCGGCTGACGACGCGCAGACGGTGGGTGCCTTCCTTCTGCGGCTCGCCAATAGCTAGGCTTTTCCGCCACTGACGGCGGCGTTCGTGGTTTCAAGTGCCTGGCGGTACTTGGTTTCGACGATGCAGCAGTGCGTGGGACCCGAGATCAGGTCGCTTGACCAAAACAGTGGCTGTGAGTAGCAAGATGCGCAGCTTGATGCCTCGACGCCGGCCTGCAAGCCGAGCATGAGATTCCAAGAGAAGTCAGAACCGGGGCCACGGACGGCGCGCGTAGTACTGCCCAATGATTCCACCAGAGCGTCCATCGTGGACGCGATCGGCAAGTAGTTTTTCTCCCGCCAACGCTTACGGCCGCGATTGCGGCCCGCCTTTCAGCTTCGTTTCAGCTTTGACACGTAGCGTGTGCTCCATCGATAGGGCTGCCGCACGGGGCGCCGCCCACCGAGCAGCGGAGGACCGCGATGACCAATGGCTCCGGCAACGCGCGCCGAGGGACGCCGAGAGTGCGGATCTGGGACGCGCCCGTGCGGTGGTTCCACTGGCTGTTCGGGCTTGCTTTCGGTGCCGCTTGGCTGACACTGGGTGACCGTTACCTGTACCTGCACGTGTTTGCTGGCTACGCATTCGGCGGCCTGTTGCTGTTTCGGCTGCTGTGGGGCTTCGTCGGCGGTGGCCATGCCCGCTTCCGCCGCTTTTTGTATCGGCCCGGAACCGTCGTCGGTTATGTGCGCGCGCTGGCCGCGGGCCATGCGCGCCACTACGCCGGCCACAACCCCGCAGGCAGCTGGGCGGTGTTCGGCATGCTCGCGCTGGCGGTGGGACTGGCCCTAACGGGCGTGCTGACCTTAGGCGGACAGGAACAGGAAGGTCCGCTTGCCGGCGTGCTGGGCTTCGGTGCCGGTGCTGCCGTGCGCGAGGTGCACGAGGTACTGGCCTGGACGCTGCTGGTCGTGGCCGGGATGCACATCGTCGGTGTCCTGCTGAGCAGTGTTGCGCATTGTGAGAACCTGGTCGGTGCCATGGTCACCGGCCGCAAACATGCGCCGGGCGAGGCTGACGTGGTGTCGCGCCGGGCCGTCGCCGGTCTGATGATCGCGGGTGTGCTCACCGGCGCGGCGCTGTACTTTCACCCGGCGCTGCGCGCGTCCGCCAGTGCACCCTACCTGCCCTACAAGGGACCGCCGCTGGCCGACGATGCCGAGTGGCGCAACGAGTGCGGAAGTTGTCATCTGGCCTATCAGGCCGGGCTGCTGCCGGCCCGTTCCTGGCGCGCGCTGCTGGACGGTCAGCACGATCACTTCGGCGAAGATCTGGCCCTGGATGCGGCCACGGTGGCTCATCTGGATACTTTTCTCACCGCCCATGCCGCGGAACGCCAAATCACCGAAGCGGCTTGGTACGTGCAGCGTACGACACCGTCGATGCAGACACCGCTGCGCGTCACCGACACAGCCTACTGGCGGCACAAGCACGGTACGCTGGACGCGGCGTTGTGGTCCCGCAGTCGCGTGCATGGCAGGGGCGACTGCGCCGCCTGCCACCTGGACGCCGCCGCCGGCACCTTCCGCGACGGGGCCATGCGTGTGCCGCCGCGTGGTGCCGTCTCTCGCGCTGCCGGTGCCGATTCCAATGTCACATCGAAGGAGATCATGAAATGAAATTCACCGCACTGCTGATGGCTGCCACCTTGGCAGCACCCACCGTTCAGGCCGCGGACGTGAGCACGGCGCTGCAGGCCGACTACCGCAGTCAGGGCGCCGGGCCGTTCGATGCCGCGGCCGGGCGCGAATTGTGGATACGTAAATTCCCGGACGCCGAAGGTGAGCGCAGTTGCGCCGCCTGCCACGGCACCGATCTGCGCCAGGGCGGCAAGCATGTGCGCACCGGTAAGGCCATCGAGCCGTTGGCGCCATCGGTCAACCCCAAGCGGCTCAGCGATACCGCCAAGGTGGAGAAATGGTTTACCCGCAACTGCAAGTGGACCGTGGGTCGCGCCTGCACGCCCCAGGAAAAGGGTGACGTGCTGAGCTTTATTCGCGCGCAATAGTGATTTCGACAAGGAGAACCAGATGAACAAGTCCCGTTTGTTCGCGCTGTGCGCCACGGTGATCGCGCCCGCCGCGCTGCTGCTGGTTTCGGCGTGGTCCGATGCCGCCGCTCCAGGTGCCTCTGCCGGTCAGGCACCGGATGCGGCCGCAGCAACTATCGCCGACCCGGCCGTGTCCTATCGAACCGAGTGCGGCAGCTGTCACACGCCGTATCCCGCCCGCATGTTGCCGGCGCCTGCGTGGCGACAGATCATGGCTCGTCTGGACAACCATTACGGCGACAACGCCGAATTACCCCCCGAGACGCAGGCACGGCTCAGCCGTTACCTCGTGGATCACGCGGGGCGCGCCAGCCGCTACCGCGATCCGGCCGCCGACAAACTGCCGCGCATCACCCTACAGCGCTGGTTCACCCATAAGCATGACGAAATTCCCGCGCGCATGGTGACCGAAAATCCAAAAGTCGGCTCATTCGGCAACTGCTCCGCCTGCCACGCCGGTGCCGCCCAAGGCCGCTTCAACGAACACAACGTGCGCATACCGGGCTATGGACGCTGGGAGGATTAATTGAAAAACCGGGCCACTGATGTCCACGGCTTCGCTTGTAAGATTCGACTGATTTTTTTGTAGGACAATTCCTACACAAGCAGACTAACGTCTCAACCAATTTGTACGTTGTGCGCCGCAAGTCGTTGCGCCGCTAAGCGCACCGATCGAGCCGCGTTCGTTCAGCGGCGATTCGTAGTACGTCATGCAGCGAGGGTCTGCCGCTTGACCCGCCGCCCATCGTCAGGTAACTAACAACAAAACGCGCGACACGGCGCGAGAAAAGTTCAAAACGAAAACAACTCGAACGGGGGGATCGCATGTGGGGATGCGATAGCGGGCGACGCTCGCGTTTGCGGGGGCTATTGCTGAGTGCGCTGTGCTGGTCGACGGCAGCGCTACCTTCCACTCACCAAGCCGGCGCAATCCTCGGCCAATTCGCAGTTGACGGCAACGGCGCCGCAACGTATACCATCCCGATCAAAGTGCCGCCGGGCGTAGGTGGACTGCAGCCTGAACTTTCTTTGGTCTACAACAGCCAGCAAGGCAACGGCCCGTTGGGCGTGGGCTGGTCATTGGGTGGCCTTTCTTCCATAACGCGTTGCCCTGCCACTAAAGCGATCGACGGGTTTATCGATCCGGTCGATTTCGATAATAACGATAAGTTCTGTCTTGACGGGCAGAGATTGATCGCGACCAGCGGTGCGTACGGCGCCGATGGGACGGAATATCGTACTCAGAAGGAGACGTATTCGAAGATCGTGTCGTACGGCAGTGCGGGGAACGGACCGGCGTACTTCAAGGTGTGGACAAAATCGGGCTTGCTCAACACCTATGGAACCACGCCGGATTCCGCATTCGAGGCTACGCACGGTGTAGCGATTTGGGCCCTCAGTGAGATCCGCGACACTTTGGGAAATGAGATCACATTTAAGTACTACGAAAATCAATCCACGCGTGAACATCGACTGTTAGAAATCAACTACGGTGGAAATAGCGCGATCGGCATTTCACCCACGACAACAGTTCGACTGCACTGGCAAGGTACTGCAGAGTCTATTTCATATGCGTTGGGTACGAAAATGTACTCCAATCAGCAGATCCAATCTCTAGAGACGGTCGTTCAGGGCAGTGTTCTTACCAGTTACCGGTTCACGTACGAGTCGGGGCCACCCTGGGACGTTACTCGTTTGATCGCTATTGAAGAATGTGATTCGAACGGATCTTGTAAACCTGGGAGCTCGTTTGCGTACACAGATCCCGGCATGCTCGGGGACAAAGCCGAAGTCGCTGTAAGTTATTTTGACTATGGGCCAGGATTAGATGAACGTGGAACACGCGCTTATGTGGATGTCACCGGCGATGGGAAAGACGATATCTGTCGAGCAGAGGGGACCGCAGGGTCATATAGCGTCAAATGTACAACGAATCTCGGCTCGAGTCCGGACAGCATCCCCGTTAATGTAGTTACTACTGGGCTTAGTACGTTAGGTTACGATTGGCCGGAAACGCGAAGCTACGCGGATGTGAATGGAGACGGGAAAGCGGATTTTTGTCGGTTTGAAGGCCCAATGGTTGATGGAAAATACGGTATCGCGTGCACTATCAACCTAGGCAGCGGTGGGCCTCAACAGGTCGTAACCACAACCGGCTTTATTGGTTCGGGAAACCTTAGAACTGGCTCGCGAGCATTTGTCGATGTTACTGGCGATGGGAGAGCCGACTATTGCAGACATGAAGGTCCCGACGCCAGCGGCCGGTATTACGTTGCGTGTACGGTTAACTTAGGAGCAGGCGGCCCACAACAAGTCATCTCCACTAGCGGCTTTGACGCAGCGCTTGGCTACGACAATGCCGGTACGAGAAGTTTCGCCGACGTCAACGGCGATGGCAGGGCTGATTTATGCCGTCTCGAAGGCCCCTATCCCAATGGCACATACGGTATCGTGTGCACGACAAATCTCGGCATCGGCGGCCCACAGGAATTTGTCACGACTGCCGGCTTCAATTCAGGACCCGGGTACGACAAAGCTGATACCCGCGCCTATACGGACGTCAATGGTGACGGAAGGGCGGACTTTTGTCGCCTGGAAGGTCCGGGCGCTTCTGGAAGTTATGAAATTCATTGCACTATCAATTTAAGTGTCGGCGGAACCGCCGATGAAACCGTGTCGCCAGGGTTCGACGCGGGGCCGGGATACGATTGGGACGGTACACGTGGATATGTAGACGCAAACGCTGATGGCAAAGCGGATCTATGCCGCTTGGTCGCCTCACCTGTCGGCGGACAAGAGGTTTGGTGTTCGGTCACCCTCGATAAGTCCTATTGGCAGCAGCCTGTGATTGGTCGTATGGGTGTCGGACCGGGACTAAACACAGAAGGAAGTCGCGGATATCCGGATGTAAACGGAGATGGTAAGGCCGATTTCTGCCGTGTATATGGCCCGATGGGTGGAACGTATCACGTGTTTTGTACGTACCTCGATGGTAGCCCAGGTAAAATTCGTAACTTGTTGCAGACTGCCACCACCGGCCTCGGCGACCGCATCAATATCGACTACAAACCTCTACCTGACCCTACCGTCTACACCAAATACTCCGACGCCACCTATCCCACCCGCGACCTCCAAGGGCCGATGTATGTCGTTTCGCAATACAGCCAGTCCGACGGCATCGGGGGCGAGTACACCTTCCACTATCACTACGAAGGCCTGAAGGCCGACGGCGAACATGGCATGTTGGGTTTCCGCAAAATGGTGGTCACCGACAGCCGCACCGGACTGGTCAACACCACCGTCTACAACCAGAGCTATCCTACCGAGGGCATGCCCGAGTCGACCGAGACGCATACCGGCAGTGGTACTTTGCTTTTGCGTTCGGTCAATACCTATACGCATCATTCACCCGACGGCAAGTGCCAAGTCGTCGAGTTGGCCGGCAGCGAAGAATACAGCTATGAACTCGACGGCGCGCTCATTACGGATATCAGCACCGCCAATACCTACGACGCTTTCGGGAACGTGAGCTCGATCAGCATCGACTCCCACGACGGTTACAGCAAAACCACCACCAATAGCTATACCAACGACACCGCCAAGTGGTACTTGGGCCGCCTCACCCGCGCGCAAGTGACCAGCACGGCGCCGGGCGGCGCGAGCGCCACCCGCACCTCGGCGTTCGAGTACGACGCCGCCACGGGCCTGCTCACCAAGGAGAGCGTCGAGCCGGATACACCCGAGCTGCGCCTGGAAACCGGGTATCAGTACGACGGCTTCGGCAATAAGAACCGCAGTCACCGTGAGCGGCGCCGAGATCGCCAGCCGCACCACCACGACCCAATACGATCCCAGCGGCACGTTCCCGATCCAGGTCACCAACGCTTTAGGGCACACGGAAACACATACCTTCGATCCGCGCTTCGGCGTCATGACCTCGCTCACCGGCCCCAACGGGTTGACCACCACCTGGGACTACGACAGCTTCGGCCGTAAGATCGCAGAACAGCGCGCCGACGGAACATCGACCGCCATCACCTACACGCTATGCGAGTCCAGTTGCACCTTCGGCGCACCGCTAGTGGTCACCAAACAGGATGACGGCAGCGCACCGAGCACGGTGTACTTCGACGCCCTGGGCCGCGAGGTCATGAGTCAGACCACGGGCTTTGACGGTCGCACCATCTACAAGAAAACCGAATACGATCAATACGGACGTGTGGCGCGCGTCTCACGGCCGTACTTCAGCGGCGAGTCCCAATACTGGACAAGTTACGAGTACGACGTGTTGGGTCGCATGACCTACGAGACCAACCCCGACGGCTCCTATACCGATGTCGCCTACGCCGGACTGACCAAAACCACCACCAACGACCAAGCCCAGTCCTACGTCGAGATCAAGGACAGTCAGGGGCAGGTGGCGCAGGTGACCGACGCCGACAACAACACCAGCCACTACACCTATGACGCCTTCGGCAACCTGGTGCAAACCACCGACGCGGCCGGCAACGTCACCACCATGAGTTACGATCTGCGTGGTCGCAAGGTCGCCATGAACGACCCGGACATGGGGCAGTGGAGCTATCGCTACGACGCCCTGGGACAATTGGTGTGGCAGCGCGACGCCAAGGGGCAGGTGGTCACCATGGCCTACGACAAGTTGGGGCGCATGGTTCAGCGCAGCGAAGCCGAAGGGCTGAGCCAATGGGTCTACGACACCAAGCCCAAAGGCGTCGGCAGGCTGGCTTTAGTAAGTAGCCCGGGTGGCTACCAGCGCGAACAGCTCTACGACAGCCTTGGTCGGCCCACCAGTACCACCACGACCGTCGCCGGCTCGGTGTATACGCAATCCGTGGCCTACGACAGCTTTAGCCGCGTGCAGACCCGTACCGATCCCACCGGCTTTGCGGTCAAGAACGTCTACAACAGCGGCGGCTTCCTCGCCGAGATCCATAATGCCGCTAACGATCAACTCTATTGGCAGGCCGACTACGTCGACGCCAGCGGCAACATCGGCGAGGAGACCCTGGGCAACGGTCTATCCACCATCCGCACCTTCGACCCCGACAGCGGGCGCCTCACGGCCATCGTCACTGGCGGCACCGGCCAGGTGCAGCTGCTGAGCTACCAATACGACACCCTCGGCAACCTGCGCCAACGGCGCGACGACAATCAGGGCCTGACCGAGAACTTCGGTTACGACAACCTGAACCGCCTGGTCAGCGCCACCGTAGTCGGCGGTTCGACCAAGACTTACCAATACGACGCCATCGGCAATATCAAGTCCAAGTCCGACATGGGCGCCTACACCTACGGCCAGGACGGCGCCGGACCTCATGCTGTGAGCCAAGCGGGCACCACAACCTACGCCTATGACGCCAATGGCAATCAGGTGAGCGGCGACGGGCGCCAGATCGTCTACACCTCGTTCAACAAACCCGCTCAAGTGACCAAAGGCAATGCGGCCAACGACTATCAATACGATGCCGGCCACAACCGGGTGGTGAAGACCTCCACCAAGGACGGCCAGATCACCATCACCCATTACCTGGGCAAAGCCTACGAACGGGTCCAAAAACCATCCGGGGTTATCGAGCACAAGCACTACATCAGCGCCGGCGGCACCACCATCCTCTACACCGAGCGCAGCAACGCCGCCAACGACACCCGCTACCTGCACAAGGACCACTTAGGCTCCACCGACGTCATCACCGACGAGCAGGGCCAGGTGGTCGAGCGCCTGAGCTTCGACTCTTGGGGCGCACGGCGCAACAGCAACTGGACCAGCGCGTGGGACTTCGGGTTCTCCATCGTAAGTACGGTCAGCCGCGGCTTTACCGGCCACGACCAAGACGATGCAGTTGGCCTTATCAACATGAACGCCCGCCTGTACGACCCGAAACTCGGCCGGTTCCTGCAGCCGGATACGTTCGTGCAGCATCCGTATACGACCCAGGGCATGAATCGGTATACGTATGTGAACAACAACCCGTTGTCGTTTACGGATCCGACGGGGCATTTTTTGAAGTTTTTGTGGAGGCAGGCGAAAAAAGTTACGAGCGCTGTCCTCAGCAGCTTAGGCTCCGACAGCCCGAAGACACATCTGATGAACCTGCACAGTGTCTTCAAGGCCACAGATCCGGGGGCGATGACGCTTTATTCGAAGCCGGTCAAGAATTACATTCTGACTCATCAGTGGGCTCAGGCAACTGGCCAGATCGCTGCATCGTATTTCGGTGGACCCTGGGGCGCGGCCGGATGGTCTGCGTACCTGACGGAGATCAGCGGTGGTTCGCCTGGCGCTATGCTCAGGGCGGGAATTTCGTCGTACGCCATGGCCTACGTATCGACGGAAAGTTCTAAGGGCGTTCGCGATTGGTATAGCGGAGCCGGAAAGGCGTACGCGGTTGTACCGGACAACAGTGTCATCGGCTATCGAATCATACCAACTGACAAAATCGTCGGCCAAAAGCTATTCGTCAATGGAATAATGAACGATCTACAACAAGCGGCGGCAAACGGATGGAAACAGGCAGGGGGAGAAGCATTTACCTTGTTTCATAATCCAACAACAGGTTTACTTGCGGATATCACCGAATCTGGGCTAGGCAAACTGTCGGGGTCTAGCCTATCTGTTCAGCTCGCGGACATGATTAAGTCAAGTAGCGACTTGAAGTTGATAGTCTTGCACAGTCAGGGGGCGATCATCGGTACGAACGCTGTGGGCATGCTTGAAGCTGGCCGTTTAGCGGGTGTGAGCATTCACTTTAACGGTGCAGCAGTAAATCGACTTGTTGCGACTAGCGTCGTTGAGCGTAGCGGCGCGGCCATGTCCTGGACGGCGCATTGGAATGACTTCGTGCCACAAGTGATAGGTTTAAATGGAAATCCAATTGAAATGGTCGGGTCGACAATTTCTACACCGCTGTTGTTTGGCGGGTCCGGAGTGAGCCCGCATGCCTATCCCTAGATTGTTTCCGGTAGCGGCGGTTTTCCTACTTTTCTTAGCGACCGATCAAGCCACGGCAGACCGTTCCGAAATGGCTACGCATTCATTCAAGGTAGGACGTCACGTTGTCCGTTACAACGTCGACAACAACTTTGACGTGATCATTAATGAGCACAAGCCTTACCGAGGTGATGGGTTCGTCATCTACGGGGACTTTATGGAAAGCGGCGCGTTTGGGGCGCCAAAATATGAGTTTCGCGTATACGTAACAAACGCGAACCGTGCGTTTGTGGATTACTCCGCAGAAACGTTGGCACGAGATGTCGACGAAGGACAAAAGTTTGAATCCGGCGGCGGTGATATCCTGAAGAACATCGAAAAGATCGGAAAGTATTGGTGGTATCACGTGCGAATGTTTGACAGCGAAAATCAGTTACGCAGCGATTTGTATTTTACGCGATTGGGACAAAAAGCCTTCCTTCAGGCAGGCGCGTACTATTTCGGCAGAAATTGGTTTTGGCAATCAAGTGATAAATATGCTAACGCGGCACGCGAAGTCGTCCGAGGCGTGGAAATCACAAGAGCCACTGGATCAGAGAGGATTAATCGTTAATATAGATTAGCGACGTTAGACAGATAACCAAGGAAGGATTGATGCCGGCACAAGCATAAGCATCGGTCAGGCTGCAATCCAATATTTAGCCTTGAGCACGCAAGGACGGCTCGATGGCGCGACCAGCACGAAACGAGTTGGCCGGTGGTATTCGGAGCAAAAAAACAGACTTGTTTTGCGCCGTAGACCTGCAACAAACCGCAGACTGCACTTTCGGGCTGGTTTCTTGACGGGGACTTACGATTACACGTGTACGTGTAGGCACTGAAACGGAAGGAAAAGGTGACAGATTTATTTTTTCCGACGATCGAGGCTGTGACGAAAGGCCAACAGTAATATTCGCGGGGGGTGCGAGCCGACGCCAAGGATGGCGCGCGTTGTGCTGCGATCAAAAAGGTGACAGATTTATTTTTCCGACGATCGGACAACAAAAAGGTGACAGATTTATTTTAGACGAATGAGTCGTCTGAGTTTCGATAAAAGAGATTGAGGGAGACAAATATCGATGCCAAGGATGGCGCGAGTTGTGCTGCCGTAAGAGAAAACCGGGTCAGAGAGTAGCGAAAACCGGGCGAAGCCCGGGTCAGAGAAAAAGCAACCGGGTCAGAGAGGATTAATCGCTAATATTAGAACTAAATCGTCTCTGACCCGGTTTCTCGATGGCGTAGGTTTTGGCGTTCGTGCCCGAGCGACCGTTGATGTTTTGATTTATGACGGCGGGCCAATCGATGGCTTTTATATGCGCTACAGCATTTGCGCTGGCGGTGGATTGGGAGGATGCGGCACCGTCTTGTACTCGCCTAGTACTGGTGCAATGCGTGTTTATGGCTCAGGAGGTCTCGTTGGGACTGCAAAAAGGTGACACCCATTAGCCAGCTCTCCGCAAGTGGACAATAGAGCCCGTGCCAACCTGGGTTGGCCGAACACATCTTCACCCTTCGTTTGCCCTTTTCGCCACCGTGATTTCTGTCGTGTAACGTCGGATGAGTCCATCCGCGTCAGTCACCCATCGGGATCAAGGCAGACCCGTTGTGATGCGAGTCGCCCCTGGCGTCGAGCGCGCCTCAAAATACTCGGCTACCGGCCGGTGTCCACAAAGCTTTTCACAGATGAGTGGTTCAGCCTCTTTGCTGTCCAGTCCTAAAATCGGTTCACCGTCCGGGCGAATGGGCTAACACGATGGCGGCACCCGGGTGTCCAATCAGAAGGTTGCTGGTTGGGCCAGTCCCCTTTTCGGGCTCACCCGGGGCCGCCGAAACTTAACCGAACAATCGAGCCGCATCGAACGGTTCCTGGTGCTTGAGCATGTAGTAGGTGGCGCGCGCGAGCTTGTGTGCCGTGGCGCGGATCGCGACGATGCCGTTGGTTCGGCTGCGCTTGCGTTCATAAAAGCGTCGCGCCTTGGGCTCGAAACGCACACAGAAGTGCGCAGCCTCCGAGAACGCCCATGACAGATACTTGTTACCGGCCTTTGCATTGCCGGCACCTTTGCGCTTGCCGTTGCTGAACCGTTCGGCCTTGACGCAGCGACAGTACGAGCTGTAATGCCCGACTTGGGCGAAGCGATGAATGTCGCCCGTCTCCAGCATGATGGTCAGACCTAACACCGGGCCTACGCCCTTGATGGTCTTCAGCACCTCGAACTCCGGTTTAAAGCGTGTAGCGGTAACCACCGCATGTTCTAGGCGTTGGATCTCGATCTGTAGCGCCTGATAGATGGTCAGCGCGCAGGCTACGGGCAGTGCGGCAAGCGGTGCTTGCGGCGGGGCGAGGAAATCGGCGCGGCGCAGCTGGTTGGTGCTGATGCGCGTACCCGTGGAACGCCAAATCTGACTCTGGACACTGATCAGGCAACGGCTCGCCATGCGCACCAGACCCAAGCGCCGGCGCATCAGATCGCGCACGGCGCGTTCTTCCTTGGGATAGATATAGCCGGTGGGCAGAATGCCGAGTCGAAGCAAATGCGCCAGGAAGAATGCATCGTAGCGGTCTTCCGTGTGCTTAATGCCATCGTATTGCCGAATGGCAACGGTATTGGCGAGTCGCACGATGAAGCCAGCCGCCATCAGCCCGTCGACCAGCCAGTACCAGTTGAAAGTCGACTCCACGACGATGCCCACCAGTTCGTCTCGGTAGGGTTCGAGCAGCTGAAGCGTTGCCGCCAACTCATTGGGTAACCGCTTTTCCACGACGCGACGGTCTTCCTCGTCGATCACCACCACCACGTGGTTGTTGGAATGCAGGTCGATTCCGCAGTACAGTGCCATGACAGCCTCCTGGGTTCGGTTGAATGAGCAACGCCAGTGTAACCGCATCGGCGTCAACCCCTCAGGAGGCTGGCTAGAGGATTATCAGATTTATTTTAGACGAACGAGTCGTCTGATATTCAGCAAAAAGGTGACAGATTGATTTTCGAAAAAACGGTGACAGATTTATTTTAGACGAATGAGTCGTCTGAGAATCGAGAAAGGAGATCGAGGGAGACAAGAGCTGATGCCAAGGATGGCGCGAGTTGTGCTGCCGAACTATCCCCATCACGTCGTGCAGCGGGGACATGACCGGCAGGTAGTGTTTGCAGGTGCAGGCGATTGTCGGCGTTACCTGCGTGATCTCAGAGAGCTGAAGGAAGCGTTCGACGTACGCGTATATGCGTACTGCCTGATGACCAATCACGTGCATTTGCTGTTGTCGCCCGGCGAGAGGGCCAGTGGTTTGGGGCGGCTCATGAAGGCACTCGCAGCCAGGGCTACTCGATATCGCAACCGGCTGGAACGGCGTTCGGGCACCCTGTGGGAAGGGCGGTACAAGTCCAGCGTGGTAGATTCTGATGCGTACCTGCTCGCCTGCTGCCGATACATCGAACTCAACCCGGTCCGAGCAAAAAAAGAGAGGATTAATTGCCGCGAATGCCCGCTGCGAACGATGATCTCTATACGCGCTTTGCGTACTAATTCGCTATTCGCATTGATAGTGCTGTTGATCCTATGCGGTTGTCCTCAGATCGCGTCAATTCAAACGTCTGCGTCAAAATGGATCGGTCATCCTTATCGCGATCGAGAAGAATTGATGGGCCGCCCAGAAGGCTACGCACATATGATTGGGTGGCACGAGCAACGTTACCGATTGGTCAACGGCAATTACGTGTATATTGAGCCGGCGCGGCCTGGGTGCTTTATTCATTGGGAAGTCGATCAGGCAAACATTATAGTTGGCGTTAAAACAGAGGGAGATCGTTGTTTTTAGAAACAACGAGGCAGAATTGCGGTCACGCAGCATCGAGCAAAACCGGGTCAGAGAGGATTAATTGCTAATATAGATCCACCACATTCGGCAGAGAACCAAGGAGGGTTTCATGCCAAGAAAACCGCGCTTCAATCTGCTCGGCGTACCGCAACACGTGATTCAACGGGGCAACAACCGGGAGCCCTGTTTCCTCTCAGAAGAAGACTATCGGTTCTAACTCGGTGCGCTTGCAGCGAGTGTGACAAAATATGGCTGTTGGGTGCACGCTTATGTGCTTATGACCAATCATGTGCATGTGTTGATGACACCAACGATGGACTACGGCATCTCTCAAACCATGCAGGCGCTAGGACGCCGTTATGTGGCCTATATCAATCACACGTATCATCGTACCGGAACGCTTTGGGAGGGGCGCTACAAGTCCAGTTTGGTCGATAGCGAGCGTTACCTCCTGACGTGCATGCGATACATTGAACTAAACCCCGTGCGGGCTGAGATGGTCTGCCATCCCGGCGAATATAAATGGTCGAGTTATCGTAGAGATGGCCAGGGAGCGGATGACGACGTTGTCCGGCCCCACGCGCTACACACCGCGCTTGGCGAAACCGCGGAAGCACAACAACAAACTTACCGAGATTTGTTCTGCGATGCGATCGATTCAGAGACCATTCACGACATCCGAGGCGCACTGAATCATGAGACGGTTTTAGGGAATTCGTACTTTAAAGAAAGAATCGAAGCGATGACGCAGCGCGCTACAGAAATCCGGCCCGCAGGCCGACCTAGGATAGGGGAGGATGGGAGTGTTTACGAATATTAGCGGAAAATCCTCTCTGACTCGGTTAAGCCCAACGCGGTAGTCAGAACCTGGTGCTGGGCGATCGACAGCTGTGTTGCCCGGGCAGCTCGGCTAAAGGATGGCGCGCGTAGTACTGACCAGTCACCCCACCACTGCGTCCATCGCGGACGCAAGCGGCAAGTAATGTTTTCCCGCCAACGCTTTCGGTCGCGATTACGGTCGCCTTTCAGCTTCGTTTCAGCTTGGACACGTAGCGTGTGCTCCATCGACAGGGCTGCCGCACGGGGCGCAGCCCACCGAACAGCGGAGGATCGCGATGACCAATGGCTCCGGCAACGCGCGCCGAGGGACGCCGAGAGTGCGGATCTGGGACGCGCCCGTGCGGTGGTTCCACTGGTTGTTTGGGCTTGCTTTCGGTGCCGCTTGGCTGACGCTGGGTGACCGTTACCTATAGCTGCACGTGTTTGCTGGCTACGCATTTGGCGGCTTTTTACTGTTTCGGCTGCTGTGGGGCTTCGTTGGCGGCGGCCATGCCCGCTTCCGCCGCTTTTTGTACCGGCCTGGAACCGTCGTCGGTTATGTGCGCGCGCTGGCCGCGGGCCATGCGCGCCACTACGCCGGCCACAACCCCGCAGGCAGCTGGGCGGTGTTCGGCATGCTCGCGCTGGCGGTGGGACTGGCCCTAACGGGCGTGCTGACCTTAGGCGGACAGGAACAGGAAGGTCCGCTTGCCGGCGTGCTGGGCTTCGGTGCCGGTGCTGCCGTGCGCGAGGTGCACGAGGTACTGGCCTGGACGCTGTTGGCCGTGGCCGGGATGCACATCGTCGGTGTCTTGCTGGGCAGCGTTGCGCATCGCGAGAACTTGGTCGGTGCCATGGTCACCGGCCGCAAACATGCGCCGGGCGAGGCTGACGTGGTGTCGCGGCGGGCCGTCGCCGGTTTGATGCTCGCTGCTATGCTCGCCGGCGCGGCGCTGTACTTTCAACCGGCGCTGCGCGCGTCCGCCGGCGCACCCTACGTGCCCTACAAGGGGCCGACGCTGGCCGACGATGCCGAGTGGCGTAACGAGTGCGGAAGTTGTCATCTGGCCTATCAGGCCGGGCTGCTGCCGGCCCGTTCCTGGCGCACGCTGCTGGACGGTCAACACGATCACTTTGGCGAACATCTGGCCCTGGATGCGGCCACGGTGGCTCACCTGGACACCTTTCTCACCGCCAATGCCGCGGAACGCCAAATCACCGAAGCGGCCTGGTACGTGCAGCGTACGACGCTGTCGATGCAGACACCGCTGCGCGTCACCGACACGGCCTACTGGCGGCACAAGCACGGCACGCTGGACGCGGCGTTGTGGTCCCGCAGTCGCGTGCATGGCAGGGGCGACTGCGCCGCCTGCCACCTGGACGCCGCCGCCGGCACCTTCCGCGACGGGGCCATGCGTGTGCCGCCGCGTGGTGCCGTCTCTCGCGCTGCCGGTGCCGATTCCAATGTCACATCGAAGGAGATCATGAAATGAAATTCACCGCACTGCTGATGGCTGCCACCTTGGCAGCACCCACCGTTCAGGCCGCCGACGTGAGCACGGCGCTGCAGGCCGACTACCGCAGTCAGGGCGCCGGGCCTTTCGATGCGGCGGCCGGCCGCGACCTGTGGATACGTAAATTCCCGGCGCCGGAGGTGAGCGCAGTTGCGCCGCCTGCCATGGCACCGATCTGCGCCAGGGCGGCAAGCATGTGCGCACCGGTAAGGCCATCGAGCCGTTGGCGCCATCGGTCAACCCCAAGCGGCTCAGCGATACCGCCAAGGTGGAGAAATGGTTCACCCGCAACTGCAAGTGGACCGTGGGTCGTGCCTGCGCGCCCCAGGAAAAGGGTGACGTGCTGAGCTTTATTCGCGCGCAATAGTGATTTCGACAAGGAGAACCAGATGAACAAGTCCCGTTTGTTCGCGCTGTGCGCCACGGTGATCGCGCCCGCCGCGCTGCTGCTGGTTTCGGCGTGGTCCGATGCCGCCGCTCCAGGTGCCTCTGCCGGTCAGGCACCGGATGCGGCCGCAGCAACTATCGCCGACCCGGCCGTGTCCTATCGAACCGAGTGCGGCAGCTGTCACACGCCGTATCCCGCCCGCATGTTGCCGGCGCCTGCGTGGCGACAGATCATGGCTCGTCTGGACAACCATTACGGCGACAACGCCGAATTACCCCCCGAGACGCAGGCACGGCTCAGCCGTTACCTCGTGGATCACGCGGGGCGCGCCAGCCGCTACCGCGATCCGGCCGCCGACAAACTGCCGCGCATCACCCTACAGCGCTGGTTCACCCATAAGCATGACGAAATTCCCGCGCGCATGGTGACCGGAAATCCAAAAGTCGGCTCATTCGGCAACTGCTCCGCCTGCCACGCCGGTGCCGCCCAAGGCCGCTTCAACGAACACAACGTGCGCATACCCGGCTATGGGCGCTGGGAGGATTAATTGAAAAAACGGACGGGAAGATACAAGAGACGATCAATCGCTGAATAGAAGCAAATCCACTACGACCGCATTTTCCGCCGCAGGAAGTCCACACCTGTTTTCCTATACTTCGTGTGGTGCGTGAATGGCGTACGAGCGTGAGGATGCATATGGCCGGGCCGCAGGGGAAGAGAAAGGCCGACGAGATCATGAACGTGCGCGAGGAGGTGCTGCGCCGGCAGAGCAGGTTGTCCGCGGCCATCGGGCGTATCGGCCAGGCGCTGGCACGGCCAGGTTTCTTCGCCGGCTTGCTCGCCTTTCACGTGCTCTGGGTGCTCGTCAACTTGCGTTGGGTGCCCTGGAAGCCCTGGGACCCGTATCCCTTCACATTCCTGGCGACGCTGGCTTCGGCGGAAGCCCCGTTCATCACGCTGCTTATCCTGATGAACCAATCCCGCAACCGGCGCATCGCCGAACTGCGCGAGGAAACCGATCTGCAGATCTCGCTGCATGTGGAGCGCGAGGTGACGATGGCCCTGCGGCTGCTGCACAGCTTGCATCAGCATTTCGGCATTCCGGTCAAGCAGGACCCGCGAATCATGAAAGAAATGGAAGAGAACCTGGACCCGGAAGCATTGCTTGATCACCTGCGGAAGCACATCCGCGCGGAAGAGGGCGACGATACGGGTCGGGGATAGATGGCCGGGTAACAAGCCTCAAAAGGGGGTGTGCGCTCGTAAGATAAATCGGCCACCATTTTTGCGAGAGCCGGCGCACTCTCAGCGGGCAACCGCCAACAACGGCATTAGCATGCGCTTGGCCCGTCGCTGAACGCCGCGCCACCAAGGGGCGCCTTTGCCGGCCGCGAGTTCGTCAGCCTTGCGATCGATATCCGCAATGATGCTGGTGATCTCGTAAAACCATGCTGAGAGGTGGGGGCGGAATTGGGGGTGGTGGCGAGCTACATAAGGCGCCACGACATCTTCCAAGCGATCAAGGACGTCGATGGGCAGGGCTTTGTCATAGCCGTCGATGTATGCAGGGATTTCGTCGGAACGCAGCATGTCGCTGCGCTCCAGCCGGTTGTCTCCGGTCATAGACAGCAACAAGTACAACAGGTGTTTGCGATGCCACCGGAGGTTGTTGAGGATCGATGACGATGCGCGTCCGGCAATGGATTCATGTAAATCATAGGATGCTTTGAAGCAGGCGAGGTCGTTGTATCCGCCGAACAGCCACGGTATGTCGTAGCCGAACCCGATCGGTAGTATCGACACGATCGAGTCGGGGTCGACCAACATTTTGGCACCGTGCCGGGTCTTGAGCAGATAGCTGGCGACGGCGACGGTGTGGGCGTTATGCATTTCTTCAATGAACAATTCGTCGATCCGCCCGGTGAACGCTTGCGTGCGCATGAGGCAGCAATGGCTTTCGGCAAAATCGATCTCGATTTTTCTCGGTCGGGTTTCGCTCAACGGTACAGCCATGGGGCATTCGGCTGTGGTCTGCTTGCGTTGGTGGTTGGTCGCGGAGACCTTTACGATTCGAGATCCGCTGAAATGTACGTTTCCGCCTTGCATGACGATCAGCGGCGACACCACGTCCGCGTCATCGGTTTCCGATGTGTGGATCAGGCTCTCGAGCCAGCCGTCGTGTAACAGCATGTTGTTATCCATAAAGACCGTGTATGGAGTCGATACCAGATCCAGCACCATAAGGCGGGCGGTTTGGCGCGACACCGGTTTGTCGATTCTTATATGGAAAAATCCGCGGCGGGTCCGCGACTGTTCTTCCAAGAAAGCGCGGACAGCCGGTGGCGAGGCTATGTCGACATAGAACACCAAGATGCACTCGTTGGTCCGCGCGTAAAGGCTTTCGATGTGAATGCGTGTGGTCGCATATCCGTGTCGCGGGATGCAGATTACGGTGGCGCGGATGTCATCGACGTCGAATGTGTTGAGTTCCTGTTGAAGGGCATCCAACTGTGGTCGAATTTCGTCTTTCAGTGTCTGGTACATGAAGCTCCCCCCCTGTCTCCACGGTCCGGTCCGACGGTGGCCCTCGGGATTCGCTGCACGCCCTGTTCGTATGCCGGAATTGGATCCCAATAGTCTTCGTATATGCCAAAGGCGGCGATAGGGCAAGCCTGGATGCGGCCTGGAACAGTTCTGCCCGGTACGCCGGTATCGGCGGTTAATGGAACGGCTGGGCGGAAGCGGGTGCTGAACATGGTTCGCTAGAATGATTCGAAAGTCGTATTCGCGGCGTGCGCCAAACAGGTGTGCGTGTCGCCGGTCTGCTGCGATAGGCATTTGGTCGTAGTGGTGAGCCTTTGACTTCGTGCGCGCCCGTCGACACTTTGAGCTCGCGCGAAATTTTGGAGGCAAGCAAGTGTGTGTCCTTCGGTAGCCGGGTGCAGTTAAACGCAAAGACCGAAAAAACGAAATGAACGCAAGAGGCGGAATCAACCCGCACTGGGAAAATCCCGGAGAAACGGGGAAAGATTGATTTTCTTGAATGACTCGATGCGCCCAGGAGGGAGCACGCACCTGAAACGACAGCGAAGCGGAAAGGATGACAGATCGATTTTCCGGAAAGATATAAGAGACGAACGGTGGCGCTGCAACGCAGCCAACGATACCCCTTACCCGCACGAGGAGCATCTCGGCTTCACTGTCATCACCGATGAACAGGCCGAAGTGGTCTAGCGAGCGAGCTTCGATCCCGGGGCGGCCGGCGCAACAACAACGGGAGCGGTGCCGCCTACGCCAGGTTCAACATTGGCGGGCTCTGCCACCCGCGGCTTCACCTGCCACGACCAGAACGGCGCCGCGGGGCTCGTCACCTTGGACGTGCGGCTGTGCGCCGCGCAGAGAGAAGAGGGGATCCCGCCCGACCGCATGTGCCCAGGCCGTCGGACAGAGCTCGCATTGGCAAGTCTGCTGTTCAAGTCGGCGCACCGGCACCTGGCCACCGGCTTACCGGCGACAGAGGTCGGAACCGGGGCACATTCCTGGCCAAATCGCGCACCATATAGCTGACCGGCACAGAGGGCCGACACGCTGAAGCGTTGGCCGTGCGGGTTTGGACGCGCTACCTGGCAGCGGACGGCGAGCAGGTGGAGATGTGGCGATTCGAGCCGAGGCGATAGTGAGTTTTTGGAAACGCAGCACTGCAGGCGGGCTCGAGCCAGCTGTCAGCCAATTTAACACTCCCTCGTGTGCTGGCCGCCTGATGATTCCTTCAACCATGTTTTTCAAAACCTTATAAAACTTGGCATATCCCGTGCTTAAGCTTTTCGCGAAGCAACTCTAAATGAGAGGGAGACCCTTAATGTTCCACAAGCATCTACTGCTCAGCGCGGCCTTGTTGGCCACCTCGACCGCGGCGTGGTCGACGACTTTCACCAGCACGTCTCCGTCCGGGCTTGACGTGACCACCGTTGGCGCCTCGACCGTCGGCGGCATCGTCGTGGACCTGGTTGGCGCCAACGATACCCGGGTGGTCAGTCAGCTGGCGGCCAGCAGCCTGTTCGTGGGATACTACGACAGCGGCACCCCGACGGCATTTCAAGGCAACCCAGGCACCATCGGCATCCAGGCGGGTTTTGGCGACGCCGTAACCGGCGCCTTGGGCGGTGGCCTGAAATCGGCTGCCTTCCGGTTCACCCTGTTCGATGGCGACACCGCCTCAGGGAACTTCGACGCGAACCAAAACGATCTGCTGGTCAATGGCATCAATCTGGGCGACTGGACTGCCGTGAACGCTGAAAACACTACCAGCACCGGCACTCCCGGCGGGCTGGGTTTCAGCGGCGGTGGATTCCGCGATAATGTCCTGGACACGGGCTGGTTCTCTACCACCAGCGCCGCCACCCTGGCGAGCCTGTTCGCAGCCATCGACGCCGCGGACGGCCTGACCTTCCAGGTGAACGACGTTGATCCGTACGACAACTTCTACGATTTCACGCAGGGCCTGGACGCCAGTGTTATTGACGTCGGCGTAGGTCCGGGTGTAATTCCTGGAGGTGGTACGGTGCCCGAGCCGTCCGTGCTGGCACTGCTCGGAATGGGACTGCTAGGCCTGGGCGCACGCCGCGTATTCAGCAAAGGCTGATACCGAAGCCGAGGCAGTAACGAAAGGAGCCCCGCGCAAGCGGGGCTTTTTTTTGCGGTGGCGGCTAACGCAGTAGCACCCCTGGCATCCCGCTTGAATGTCACGCCTTCCGAATCCGCTCGGGCCAGAGACTCAACCACGGACATAAAACACGGTGCGGTCCGTGCCCCTGGATTCATCCGAATGCGCTGGAGACGATCAACCATATCGGGCGGCACCCTCGGCAAATAGCGCGTGCGGTCCGTTTTGCAATGAGCGGTGTGGCCTCACCGAATTGTAACGGGCTCTCTATTGGTCAATCGGGGTTGCGGGGAGTCGAACCAATCGCGATACCAATGCTGCTTGAGACATCGGCCCGGGCCTAAGCGTTCCCGTCAAGTGCGCAACTCAAAGCGCTTCGGCAGGCGCGAGTCCGCCGAGCCCGCCGCAATCTCTCTCCTCGTTGTACTCAAGCTTGCTCGCTCACCTGAACTCTCGAACTTCGTCGACCGTTCGAAACAGCAAGTGCCGAGCACTTGTTCTCGACACGATCGCTTGGACCCTTCGATGTAGGTGTTCTGGTTCCGCTGCCAGGCTGAATGTGCAGCTGCACGCCGTGTTCGAAATAGGTGTGATCGGCGTACGGGCGCAGGGCGAGCTGCGCGAAGTCTGCCTTCTCCGGTGCCTTTTAATATTTGTCCGGCGGGCTTTGTGGCGCCGGCGACGTCGGTCGTGATGGGTCAGTTCGGTCTCGATCGAGTGAAAGCCGTTATCCGTTGTCGCATTGTCGAGGCGGTTGCCATTGCAGTTTATGCAAGCTGAAGCATGCGGCCTCCGACCAGCGCTGTCGCGACAGGCCACACGCGGGGGCCGCCGGGTTGACAACGTTCACCGATTGGGCCGAACCTTTTACCCTGCGCTGGGGTAAAACAGCAACTTTGCTGGAGTGCTTCGATTTGTCGCGCAAGCTCCGCGGCCGCTCGGGCCGGGCGTAAGGTGAGATTATGGTAGACGATCCGATGTATCACGAAGGAATGCGTCGGCTGCAAGAGACCCGCGACACACGGCGTCTGGCAGATCGGCTGGAGCAGACGATCGTGCGTTCGGCGTTCGCCGAGGATGACCGTGCATTCATAGAGAATTGCGTAATGTTGT
The DNA here is from genome assembly GCA_963773585.1 of uncultured Gammaproteobacteria bacterium. GTDB lineage: Bacteria > Pseudomonadota > Gammaproteobacteria > JASBUN01 > JASBUN01 > CAVXJN01. The sequence goes on along the minus strand of CAVZBR010000006.1, from coordinate 43,968 downwards.
TCGTGGCCACGGCCGATGCCCACGGGCGTCCGGATTGCTCGTACAAAGGCGGCTTGCCGGGCTTCGTGCGCATCACCGGCGATCGTACGCTGGCGTTTCCCGATTATGACGGCAATGGCATGTACCGATCCTGGGGGAACGTCTTGGTCAATCCTCACATCGGCTTGCTATTCGTTGATTTCGAGAAGCAACAGCGTTTGCGCGTCAATGGCCGGGCGCTGATTGCGGAACAAGACGCACTGCGCGCCGAGTATCCGGGCTCGGTGTTCATTGTGCGTGTCACCGCAAGTCAGATTTTTCCTGCATGCCCTCGCTACATCCACAGGATGCAGCTGGTGGAACTTTCAGAGTATGTTCCGCGATCAGACTGCCCGCCTCCAGTCCCGGAATGGAAGCAATTCGAGGAGTTCCGCGACGCGCTTCCGGCCCGGGATCGTTCCAGCGAGGAGGAGTAGGACACAGCCGCTGAGCAGCTTCGGAGGCCAAGGCGCCGGCGGATATCGGATCCACCCTGCGGCAATGTATGGTCCGTCGACGCTGAGGGCAGCGGCAGGGTGCGCCGCTGCCGAGAGCGCTGCGTTCCCGGCTGCTCTCTATCGACGGTTGTCTTGCACATGCTCATAGCGGTAGCCAGCAACTGCCGCGACCGCGGTCCCCCAGGATGTTCACCGCCGAGGGGCCCCCGGGGACCGCAGTAGGTGGGCTCCACACTCAGTGATGAGTCGACGGCGGCGGGTACGCGGAACGATCGCTGGAGCCGTCGGTGCCGCCGTCCCGCTGGACCTCCGCTTTGGCTGCCTCGCCCGCACTCTCAGCCACGTGCTTGACCTTGTTGCCGGCAGCGCGCACGGCATCTTCGGCCGCAGCGGCGGACAACCCCTGTCGCTCGGCTTCTTCGCGGGCTGACTCACCGGCCGCATGAACCGCGCGCCGACCGGCTTCCAGACCGTCCTCCGCCCGCGCGCGAGCGTCGTCCAGCAATTCGTCGCGCGTCTCGCCGAGCCACTCGTCTTCCCGGCGCGTTGCCGGCACCGCTGCGGCGATCAATGCGCCCACCGCGATACCCAAGGCACCGAGCACGAGGGGATGTTCGTGATACATGTCGGCGGCACCGGACCGGGCGCGTCGCATCTCATAGCCGGCGCGTTCGCGATAGTGTCTTCCGCGCGCACGCGCGCTGGACATGGTCTGGCGCGCACGTCGCGCCTGACCTCCGGCTGAGTCGCGCAGCCGGCTGGCCTTGGCGGATAGTTCTGCCTTGCCCGCGGCAGCTTTTCGCTTGGCCGCGTCCCAGCGACCATCGCCGCTTGCAGCGTCGCCGGTTTCGTATTGAGTCGCGGAATAATCGGGTGCGGTCAGATCTGTCGCCGCTTCCATGTCCGCGTCCGCATAGTAGTCGAAATCCTCGTCTCCATAATTCGGTTCTTCTGGGCGGTGGGAGTTCCCCAGCATCAACCAAGTCACGCCCGCACCAACCAAGCCTAGGGCAAGCGGATTGTCGCGAACCGAGCGGCTCAAGTTGCCGCCGAACTCCATCGCATAGTCCTTGGGCCCGTGCCGCAGATAATCCACGGCGTAATCCAGCAGAGCACCGGGCGCCACACGGTTGCGCAGCGTGCCCAGGGTCTCGTCCAGCTCCACGCGGGTTTCATCGATCTCCCGCTCCAGTTCCTCGGGTGATTTGTATTCGTTGTCCGTGCTCATCGCATCTGCTCCTTGATGAATTCCCGATCGTGACGTACCGAGTCGACGGTGCGGCGCGGCGCGAGGTTGCGCGGTTTCAGATTCTTCCTGCCATTCGCCACCATGATAAGTCCGATGATCGCTACTACCCCGCCGATGATAAGCGGCGCCAGCCAGGTGTGAATACGCGCGGTCTCCCACACCGCCGCAAGTCCCAGTACGGCGGCAGCGAGCAAGACCAGGAAGCCGGCGAAGGCAATCGCGCCACCGACCGCCAGCGATCCGATGCCGGAACCGACCTGGGTCATTTTTTCATCCAGCTCGGCCTTGCCTAGCTGTACCTCCTTGCGTACCAGAAGCGCAGACTTCTGGAACAGATCAGAGATCAAGCCGCCAATGGAACGATCGTCTGTGATGTGATGCTGCATAATAATTCCTCCTTGAATTTGCGCGTTGCGAACGTCGCTCACGGTTCGCGGTCCCAGTCGCCCGGCGCGGTGGGCGGCGAAGAAGTACGGGCCGCACGCACGGTGTCCTCGGTTCCTCCCGACGAGGCGCCGCGGGCGACGGGCCGATCGTTGCCATCTGCTCCGGCGTGTGTGCGGGTGGAGGAAGACTTAAGAAAACGCGATAGCAGAAAACCGGCGGCGACTGCACCGCCGATGAATGCGGCGGGCTGGCGTCGGGCGAGCTGTTCGGCATCGTCCACCAATCGTCCGAGGTCGCGCTCGCGCAGTGAATCCGCGAAACGTTCCAGTCCGGCCGCAGCCACCTTCACATAGCGGCCGGCGTGATCGTGCTGTTGATCGCCCAACCGATCAGCGCTGGCGCGCAACGCTCCCGCCACGTCCAGCAGTTCGGTTGCGGCGAAGTTCTTGCGGTCCTCAAAATATTCTTTGCTGCGGTCTTGCACGTCGCGCTTGAGCGCTTCCGCTTCGTGCATCGCCTCATCTTTCAACCTCGACGCCGACTCCTTAACCTGCTCGCGGGTGCGAGTGCCGGAGTTGGCGTGGCCAACCTCTTCCGTTCCGTATGTGTCCATCGTCGTTTCCCTCTGCGATTGGATCCTGTACGTCGCCACTCTAGGCGCAGATCGAGACTCGACAAGATTCTCCAGATTTCATACGGGATGTCGCCGATTACACACAAAGCCCTGTGGGCCACCAGTTTTCGAGGCCGCCGCGCGCACCACTCCGCGACTATCCGCCGATCGCTGGCATCAGCGGAAATGCATTCGCAATACCCCTGCCTTAGCTAATGCGCGCGACGGCGTCGCCCTGAGTTTCCGCGCAAGGCACTACCGGCCGTCGTGGCTGCGCACGACCGAATTTTTATCGGCTGCGCTATCGTTGCCGCTCGGCCCGTCTACCGGAGGACCGGAGTGATGTACCGTGACTTGTCATTGCCGGAACGAAATCGCGGAATGCGGAAGCAGGACAGCTGCTGTTTGCGAGTACACATTCCGTAAATGAACGAAGAAGCGCCGCGGATCGCATAGCCGCGCCGCGGAGCATCCGGAATCCGCAATTCAGCGCCCAGTGCCTTTGTAGGACACGGACACACGTCGGGTCGCTGCTGTATGGCGGCAGCATCATGGTGTTGCATAACTGCTGAACCTGACACGGCGACGCGCCGGACGTGTCCGCTCCTGATAAGGCGCGAGCGCGCGTATCCCAAGGGCTAGCTAACGTTCGGGCGCGGCGGTTGGGGGCGCATCTCCGGAACCGGCTGCACGCGCAGGCGTCCCCTTTTGCATTCTTGTGCAACCGCTGCTGCCCGACACGCGTAGTCGGAATGGCTGCAGCTTTTCGTCAATGCACAGTCCCAAGGTTGTATCTTGAATACCGGCGCCGGGTTCCAGTTGCCACCATTTGCACTCCTTGCAGAATCCCCAGTTGTCAGCCATGAGTTTCAACTCCTATGTTGTGTGGGCTTCGAATTGGAGGATAGTGGCGTAAAGGCGCGCCACCACAAGGCTGGTCATTTCGCAACTAGGCTCGGCGCGGGAAACTCGGAAGCACGCAACTGCGCGATAGCGACTAGTCCGAATCCTGCTGAGCTTGTTCGGGGGGAGCTTTGACGGCTGTCTTGCCAACCGTGTCCGCGACATAGGCGCCGCGTTCGCCCATGGGGCGGTCTGGACCGACTGTGCTGTCGATGGTGGTCTGGTGTTCTATTTCGGCATCGATTTCCGCGCTCAGCAGGATGACGTAGGCGGTGATGTAGAACCACATCAGCAACACGACGAACGCGGCCAGCGAGCCGTACGTTTTGTTGTAGGTTTGAAATTCGGACACGTACAGGGAGAACACGGCGGAGGCGAGCAACCAAAGCAAGGTGCCTAGAACTGCGCCGGTGCTGATCCAACGCCACTTGGCGTGACGGCGGCTCGGCCCGTAGCGATAGAGTGCCGCGAGCGCGACGATCATGACGGTAGCCAACATCGGCCACCGACCGATGTTGATCATGAACTCAACGAGGCCGGAGGCTGTGTTGCCGGCGACCTGAAGATAGGCGGGCGCAGCAGCGACCAACAGCAGCGCGAAGACGCTGAACAACAGCGCGCCCGCGGTCAACAGCAGCGCCAACCCGTACAGCCGGAAAAAACTGCGCGTCTCGCGCTCGTCGTAGACGATATTAAGTGCCGTCATCAACGCCATGGTGCCCCACATGGCGGTCACCAGACTGATCAACGTGCTAATGATCGCCCCGAGGCTTAGCGCCGTTGCGGGTGCCGTTGCCAGTGTATGCAGTTCGTCACCGATGACTTTCACGGTGGCGCCCGGCAGCACCTGGCTCATGGCAACCAGTTGTTGTTGTACCTGGAGCGGGTCGGAAACAAGCCCGTAAGCCGAAACTACTACCGCGAGGGCCGGAAATAGTGCAAGCACCCAGTAAAAGGCGACGCCAGCGGCGACCAGATACAGGTTGTCGCGCAGGACTTCGCGCACGACCCGGTAGGCGATGTCTTTCCAGCCGGCCCAGGGAATCCGTCCCGGACGAAGGGCGTGTCTTCCTCGATGTACTTGACGGTGATCGGGCACGAGCATTTTCCGTTACGGGGCAACGGCGGAACAGGAAGGCTTCGCCTGGGGATTTGCGGGGTGGTGCCGCAACGATGACGTTACGTTGCGCCCGTTACCGAAGTCGGGGAGTTCATCCGCAGCTGTCCTGCTCCCGAAGCGCTTGCCTGGGGCCGATTCATTCGGGACGCCGGAATCCGCCAACGATGCCGTGTCCCTCCTTGGCCAACACCAATTGCCATAGTTGGATGTCGCGGGCACGAAACGCGCCGGCGCAGGACAGCAGATAGTATTTCCACATCCGATGAAAGCGTGGGCCGTAGTGTTCGCGGAACTGGGGCCAGGCGTCTTCGAAGTTCTGATACCAAGCCATCAGGGTGAGATCGTAGTCGGCGCCGAAATTGTGTACGTCCTCCACCAGGAAACGACCCTCGGCGGCACTGGTAACCTGGCACAGGGACGGCAGATCGCCGTTTGGAAATATGTATTTGTCGGTCCAGGGATCGGGCACGGAGTCGGTGCGGTTCTTGCCGATCGTGTGGAGCAGGAACAAGCCGCCGTCCTTCAGGCAACGGTGCGCCACGTCCAGGTAGGCGCGGTGATTCTTGCGTCCCACATGCTCGAACATGCCCAGGCTGACGATGTGATCGAAGCGCTCGCGAATGTCCCGATAGTCCTGTAGCCGCAACTCGACGGGCAGTCCGGCGCACGACTCGCGCCCAAGTTCCAACTGTTCCTTCGAAATCGTGATCCCCACGACCTCCACGCCGTAGTGCTCGGCAGCATAATGCGCAAAGCCGCCCCAGCCGCAGCCGATGTCCAGTACTCTTTGGCCCGGACGTAGATCAAGTTTGCGGCACACCAGGTCCAGCTTGTCTTCCTGGGCTGCATCGAGGGTCTCAGCGCGCCGCCAATAGCCGCAGGTGTAGATCATGCGTCGATCGAGCATGGCGCGATAGAAATCGTTGCCGAGGTCGTAGTGTACTTCCCCGACCTGTGCGGCGCGGCCGGGTGTCTGCAGGTTCAACAGGCGTGCGCGCAGACCGCGCAAAAACAGCCGCCATGATTTTATCTGCCGATCGATGCCGCTCTGCAGCAAGCGGGTAAAAAACGCGTCCAGTTGGTTGGCTTCCCACTGTCCATCCATGTACGCCTCGCCCAGCCCGATACTGCCCTGCGCCAAGGCACGTTCGGGAACCTCGGCGGACATCGTGCGGATGTCCCAAGGGCGGTCGCCGCCGATCTGGATGTCGGCCCGGGCCAGCAGATCCTCCGCGAGGCGATATGCACCCGTGGCCCGTTGTTCGCGGGCGGGCAGCGTTGCTGCATTGGTTTTCATGTAGCGGGTTCCTTGTGTTACCGCCGGCTCCCGGTCCTCCGGGAGGGTTGCGGTGGTCCTATAAATCCTAGAAAGGGGATAACCGGGTTGCAACTAGGTGTGGTGCTCCTCGAGTTCAAAGTCAGGCCGTGGGGAACGATGCGACCCGCCGCGGCCTATGTTGCGCAGTCGGGAATCCACTCGTATGCTCGTTACTTTGTATTATCCGAACAGGCAGGCCTATGCAGACGATCGATGCCCAGGCGCTGAAATCCATGTTGCGCGACGGTGCCGAACTGGCACTCATCGATGTTCGCGAACAGGATCCGTTTTCCCGCGAGCACCTCTTGTTTGCCTGCTGCATCCCATTGAGCCGGCTCGAACTGTTGCTGGACAGCCTGATGCCGCGCCGCAGCGTGCGCACCGTGGTCATGGACGGCGGGGACGAAAACAGCGCGGCCTGGGCGGCGAGGGCTGCCGAGCGCCTGATCGCCTTGGGCTACACGGATGTGGCCGTGCTCGAGGGGGGGCTGGAGGCATGGCGCGCCGCCGGCTACGAGATATTTTCCGGCGTCAACGTGCCGAGCAAGGCCTTTGGTGAAATCGTCGAACAAAGCTGCCACACGCCGCAGATCACACCCCAAGCACTGGGTGCGCGGCTGCAGGCGGGCGAGCGCGTGCTCATCCTGGACGCCCGGCCCATGGCTGAATACCAACGCATGAACATCCCCGGCGGCATCGACATGCCGGGCGCCGAGTTGGTATATCGAGTGCATGATCTGGCACTCGACCCCGAAGTTCCGATCGTGGTCAATTGCGCGGGGCGAACCCGCAGCATTATCGGCACACAGTCGTTGATCAACGCCGGCATCCCCAATCCGGTGGCGGCGCTCAAAGGCGGCACCATGGGCTGGCGCCTGGCGGGTTTGGCTCTGGAACACGGTCAACGACGCGCGGCGCCTCCGCCGTCGGCCGCAGGCGTGGCGAAAGCCAAGGCGGCAGTCCGCAAGGTCGGCGCGCGCGCAAACGTATGCACCATCGACCGCGCGCAGTTGCGGACATTCGTCGATGAGTCCGATACCCGCACCGTGTATGTATTTGACGTGCGCAGTCCCGAGGAATACGCCGCCGGCCACCTTCCCGGCAGCCGCAGTGCCCCCGGAGGGCAACTGGTGCAGGCCACCGATGAGTACGTCGCGGTGCGCAATCCGCGCGTGGTTCTGGTCGATGACACCGAAGTGCGTGCGACCATGACCGCATCCTGGCTGCTGCAGATGGGATGGCCTGAAGTGTATGTGCTCGCTGGCGGCATCGGCGCGCAGGGTTTGGAGGCCGGAGTACCCGCACCCCGTGTGTTGGGCTTGGACCCGGCTCGGATGCTGGAACCGTTGCATCTGACGCAACAGTTGGGACAGGCCGGAGTCGCGGTTCTGGATTTGGCCGCCAGTTCCATGCACCGTGCAGCCCATATACCAGGTGCCTGGTGGGGCGTTCGTGCGCGCTTGGCGCAGGCGTTGGCGGCCATTGGCGAGGTGCAGCGTCTGGTGCTCACTTCGGAGGACGGAACGCTTGCCCAACTCGCCGCGGCCGATGCCCGGGCGCTGCGACCGGATCTCGACGTGCGTGCGCTTGCGGGCGGCAACCAGGCTTGGCAAGCCGCAGGATTGCCGGTCGCTGCCGGCCTTGAGCGGCCCACTTGTGCAGTCGACGATGTCTGGTATAAACCCTATGAACACGTCGAGGCCGACCCGGAGGCGATGCAGGGCTATCTCACCTGGGAGGTGGATCTGGTACCGCAGATCGCTCGGGACGGAGATGCCCGGTTCAGACCCTTGCAGGCAGACGAGGGCGCTGCGTAGCTGAGTTGCGAGCAGCACCGCCTGACTTCGAAGCACCGAGCGCGGCGTTGCGTCCGCCCTGGGCAAATGGTGCCGGCCGGGCTTATATTCCTACGAGGCGCGTTCCGTGCTGCTGTTACGAGTATTTCGAATATGGAAAATACAGCCCGTCTGCGCGGTTTCCTCCGCGAGTTCGCCAACCTCGTGGCCGTGCCCGACGTGGACGAGACCGGTTTGATCGACGGGGGTCGTGTTTTGCTGCGCGATCTGGTGCGAGTCGACGATTGGTTGCCGGAACCCTACGCCCGTCCCCACCCCGAACACTACCGGCAATATCTGCTCTACTGTGACCCGCTGGAGCGGTTTTCGGTCGTGAGCTTCGTCTGGGGGCCGGGCCAGGCAACGCCGGTACATGACCACACGGTCTGGGGCCTGGTGGGCATGTTGCGCGGCGCCGAAGAATGCGAAGCGTTCATACGCGATGCCGGCGGGTCTCTGTCGAGCCAGGGCAGGCGCCGTCTGCAGCCAGGGGACGTGGATGCCGTGTCACCGGCCATTGGCGACATTCACCGGGTGCGCAACGCCTACGACGATCGCGTCTCCATCAGTATTCATGTATATGGTGCGGATATCGGCGCGGTCCGCCGGCACGTCTATGGGGAAGACGGCGCGCTGAAAGAATTCGTCTCCGGCTACAGCAACGATAGTGTGCCCAACGTCTGGGGACGCTCGGCCCAAGTCTGATTCGGTTTACCTGATCGAGGCCCCGGCGGGTAATAAGGCCGCGGCTGATCCGTGGCGCAGGTAATCGGGCTTTGTTAGGCTGTAGGTTGCGCAACCGCCTCCAAACCCTATTCACGTGAACACGAACTCAAGCGTTCCCAGCGACGATGGCGCGGGAAGAACCGCGTTCGCGATACTTGGCGCCATCAGTGTCTGTCATCTGCTGAACGACATGATGCAATCGCTATTGCCGGCGATCTATCCCATGTTGAAGAGCAACTACGGCCTCGATTTCGGGCAGATCGGCCTGTTGACCTTTACCTTTCAATTTACGGCGTCGTTGCTGCAACCGCTGATCGGTTTCTACATCGACCGCAAGCCGAAACCGTACTCCCTTTCGATCGGGATGGGCTTCACGCTTACGGGTCTGCTGCTGCTGGCTTATGCCCATAACTATGGCGTGCTGCTGTTGGGCGCAGCGATGGTCGGCACCGGCTCCTCCGTTTTTCATCCCGAGTCGTCGCGGGTCGCGCGGATGGCGTCGGGAGGCCAGCACGGATTGGCGCAATCGCTGTTCCAGGTCGGCGGCAACGCCGGCTCGGCGCTTGGACCGCTATTGGCGGCGTTCATCGTATTGCGCTATGGGCAGACCAGCGTCGCTTGGTTTTCGATAGCCGCATTGGTCGGTATTTTCCTGCTCATCAACGTCGGTCATTGGTACAAGGGACACGGCTTGGCGCGCTTGCACTCGCGCGCTGGCCAAGGTGCCGCCCATGATGTTTTGCCCCGTGCCCGCGTGATCTTCGCCATAGTGATTTTGATCGCACTGGTTTTTTCAAAGTTTTTCTACATGGCGAGCATGACCAGCTATTACATTTTTTATCTGATCAGCAAGTTCCACGTTTCGGTGCAGAACGCGCAATTGCATCTGTTCGTATTTCTTGCCGCGGTTGCAGTCGGTACCGTCACCGGTGGACCGATCGGCGACCGCATTGGCCGCAAAGCGGTGATCTGGGCTTCCATCCTGGGCGTGCTGCCGTTCACCTTACTGTTGCCCTACGCAAACCTGTTCTGGACGGGAGTCTTGAGCGTGCCGATTGGGGTCATTCTCGCTTCGGCGTTTCCGGCAATCGTGGTGTACGCCCAGGAGTTGATGCCGGCGCGGGTAGGCGCCGTGGCGGGCTTGTTCTTCGGCTTCGCGTTCGGCCTGGGAGGCATAGGCGCAGCAGTGCTTGGCCAGCTGGCGGACGCCACCAGTATCACTTTCCTGTTTCAGGTCTGCTCGTTTCTTCCCGTAATCGGGTTGCTGGCGGCGTTTTTGCCGCATGTCGAGACAGAGCGGCGCCGTCGCCGCGCGGTGGCCGTCGATATGGCGGGTAACGCAGACGTGGCGCCGCCGGATTCGGCCAACTGACCGCGTTGTCCGAAATGCGTCTGTACCCATGGCAGAGCGTGCCCTGCGTGGCTTGGTGTAGTGTTGACTCGATGGCAGCGCCAGCGAGTCTTCTGTTGTCGCTGGATTGCAATCGCGACGGGTGAACTTCTGCCGGACGGTCCTGACCTCATCTCCCCCAATCGCAGGAGAGTTTGCGCATGTTGAACTGTTATACCGCCCGCAACGGTGCACTTGTACGGGTGCCGACATCGCCCGGCCAGTCGCTGCCCGCGAATATCGTCTGGTTCGATTTGATGGCGCCGACCGACGAGGAAGAGACGCTGGTGGAAGCTTATGTGGGCTTGGATGTGCCTACCCGGGACGAAATGCAGGAGATCGAAGTATCCAGCCGCTTGTACCGGCGCGACGAGTGGTTGTACATGACCGCGACGGTGATCGCCGGTTCACAATCCGAGCAGCCGGAAAGCGTGCCGGTGACGTTCTTGTCGAGCGGTTCTTGCCTGGTCACCGTACGCTATGCGGAGCTGCATCCGTTCGGACAAGTGGAGCAGCGGCTTTCGCGACATCGTCCCGGCTCGTCGCTCAATGGCGAGGGAACCCTGCTGATTCTCCTTGATGCGATCATCGATCGAATCGCCGATTTGCTGGAATCGATCGCCAAGGAAGTGGACGAGCTCTCACCCCAGATCTTTGCCCGTCCGGAGAGTCGACGGCGGGCCGACGCCTTTCATGAACTGCTGCGCAGGGTCGGTCGCAGCAACGATCTTACCTCCCGCGCCCGCGAGAGTCTGATGACCATGGTGCGGGTTTTCGGGTTCCTGGATTCAGTGGAGGATCACAGCGCCGAAGATTTCGACAGCCGGTTGGAGATGTTGCGCCGAGACGCGGCGGCGTTGGGAGACCACGCTTCGTTTCTGTCTAACAAGCTTACTTTCCTGCTCGACGCCACGTTGGGCATGATCAACATCGAGCAAAACAGCATCATCAAGATTTTTTCGGTGGCGGCCGTGGTGTTGCTGCCGCCGACGCTGATCGCCAGCATCTACGGCATGAACTTCCGCGTCATGCCCGAGCTACAGTGGCATTACGGCTACCCGTTCGCTTTGTCATTGATGTTGGCGTCGATTGGTCTCACCTACGCCTACTTCAAGCGCCGCCGCTGGTTGTAACACAGCACCAGGTGCGCTGCGCCATGTGAGCGCGTCAGTCCGGCCGCCCGTCGCGGGCGGCAATCAGGCGGTCCAGTTCCCCTCGAACGTGCGACAGGATCTCGCTGTAGGGATAGGCGCCAAGGTGTTCGCCTTTGCGTTTCAGGTTCACGTAGCGCGGACCGCACCACAAGCCGATGTCGGCGTCATCGGTTTCGCCGGGCCCGTTCACGCGGCAGCCCATGACGGCGATGGTCACCGCATGGTCTGCGGCATAGCGGGTCAACTCACGCACATCTTGTGCAAGTTCGATGAACTGTTCATTTTCAACCCGCGAACAACTCGGGCAGCTGACGATGTTCAGCGCCGGTGTCGCCAGCGGCTCTTCAGCGATGACGTGTCCGCTACGCACATTCTCGAGGATTTGGCGGCCTGCAGCGATTTCTTCGTGTTTGCGGGCGTTGGGCAACGTCAACGACACCCGCAAGGTATCGCCAATGCCTTCGTGCAGCAACGGCTCGAGCGCGCGACGTGTTTTGGTGATCGCTTCCGGGGGCATGCCCGCTTCCGTTACGCCCAGGTGCAATGGCACGTCGGGGCGTTGAGCAGCAAAGCGGCGATTGAGTTGCAGCACCTTGGTCGGATCGGAATCTTTCAGGGATACACAAAAGTCGCGGAAGCCGATGCTGTCCAGCAGTTCGCAGTGGGCCATGGCGCTGGCCAGCATGGGCGACAATGAATCGGATGCTTCGAACTTTTCGGCAAGCGCTGGATCCACCGATCCGGCGTTGACGCCAATGCGCAGGGCGCATCCGTGGGCGCCAGCGACGTCGGCGATCCAGCGTACCTTGTCCTGCCAGGGGCGCTTTCGTTCGTGATGATACAAGTGGCCGGGGTTGTAGCGCACCTTGTCCACGTGCTGCGCCACCTGCTCGACCAGGCGGTAATTCTCCTGTAAGTCCACCGACAAGTTGGCTTCAGTGCCGGCGCGGATCTGTGCCAGCGCCGCGACATCATGCTTGCTGTCCACGGCGATTCGGATCACGTCGGCGCCCGCGGCGCGCAATGCCTCGACCTGTTCGGCTGTGGCGTTCACATCCCGGGTGTGGGTGGCGCACATGCTTTGTACCGCGATCGGCGCACCGCCGCCGATGCGGATGGAGCCGATGCGGATGCTGCGGGTCGGATTTCGGGCCGGAATGCCGGGTTGGGTTGGAATCATGCCGGAAGCGCTCGTTGCGTCGGGGGTCCCAATTGTAAAGGTTATGGGCTGCGAAGGCAGCAGGTGGATAACCGCAAACGCGGATTGCGTTAGCGGCGTTCGATGTGATCCACCAGCCTTGGGCGCGGTTCGCGCTCGAACCGGGGATCGGATATTACCGCCGGGGCGGGCTCGGTATCGCGCCGACGGGTGGTTCGCGCCGACAGATGTTCCATGGCGACGAAAAACACCGGGGTCACGAACAGCGTCAGCATCTGTGAAAACAGCAGGCCGCCGACCACGGCGATTCCGAGAGTCTGTCGGGACTGGGCGCCGGAGCCGATACCCAGGGCAATGGGCAGCGTTCCCAGGATGGCGGCCAAGGTGGTCATCATGATCGGCCGGAAACGGATGCGGCAGGCCTCGATGATGGCAGCCGCTGCTTCGAGGCCGCGCTTGCGCCGCTCCTCGAGGGCGAAATCGATCATGATGATGCCGTTCTTTTTCACCAGTCCCACCAGTAGGATCAATCCGGCGAAGCTGAATACGTTCAACTCCTGATGGAACGCCAGCAGCGACAGCAAGGCGCCGAACCCGGCCAAGGGCAGGGCGGTGAGAATGGTCAAGGGATGGACGAAGTGCTCGTAGAGCACAGCCAGCACCATGTAGATCACCACCACCGTGAACGCCAACAGAATCGGCAGGCTCTGCATGGAATCCTGAAACGCCTGGGCGCTACCCGCGAATACGCCGGTCACATCGCCCGGAAGCAGTTTCGCGGCAGTCTTTTCGATTTGCTCCGTGATCGCGCCCAGCGAGGCGCCCGGTGCGAGATTGAACGACAGCGTGACCGCCGGCAACTGCCCATAGTGGGAAACGGCCAATGGCCCGACTCCCGGCTGTATATTGGCGACTGCCGCTAGCGGCACCAGCAATCCCTGGTCGCTGCGCACCGTAATCGCGCCCAGCGCATTGATGTCCTGTTGATAGCGCGGCGCCAATTGCAGTTGCACTTGATAGGTATCGGCGGCGCCGAAAATGGTGCTGACTTGACGGCCGCCGAAAGCGTCGTAGAGCGTTTTCTGAATGGCGGCCACGGACACGCCCAGGCGCGCCGCCTGCTCACGGCGAATGTGGACGTCCACCTGCGGGCTGTTCAGTTCGAGATCGCTGTTGACGTCCTGAACGCCCGGGATGTGTTCCAGTGCCGGTTTCAGATCGTCTGCTGCTTGGGCGAGCGCGTTGTAGTCCTGGCCCTGCAGCACAAAATCGTAGCTACCGTTGCTGGTGTGGCCGCCGATGCGGATCGCGGGCGGATTGGTGAAGAACACATCCAGATCCGGGACTTTGCGCGTCGCTTTGCGCAATTGTTGGATGACGGCATCGGCGCTGTCGGGCCGCTGGTCTCGCGGTTTGAGGCGAATGATCAAACGCCCGATGTTGCTGCCGGAAGTGCCGCCGTTACCCTGGCCGGCGCTGGACATGGCGCCGGCGACGTTGGGGTTGGCGCGTACGATCGTCGCGGCCTGCTCCTCGCGCGCCTTGAGCTCGGCAAAAGTTACGCCTTCCGGCGCGCGCGTGCTGGCGACGATCAAGCCGATGTCCTCGGATGGCACGAACCCTTTTGGCACCGCGCCGAACAGCCAGACCGTCGCCACCAGGATCAGGGCCGACAGGGCCAGGGTGGTGCGCCAGTAATCGACTGCGATGCTCAGCAACCACAGATACGCGCTGCGAGAGCCTTCAAATGCACGCTCGAACAACCTCGACAAGCCGGTCGGGTTCTTGTGGGCACGCAACCAGCGGCTGGCGGCCATGGGCGTGAGGGTCAACGCCACGAGACCGGAGATGGACACGGCGATGCCGAGGGTTGCGGCAAATTCCGTGAACAGCCGGCCGAGAATGCCGCCCATGAATAGTATGGGGATGAACACCACGACCAGGGATACCGTCATGCTGACCACCGTGAAACCGATTTCCGCGCTGCCCTTTAGTGCGGCCTCGCGGTGACTCATGCCCTGTTCCAGGTAACGGACGATATTTTCCTGCACCACGATTGCATCGTCGACCACGAACCCGACGGCCAGGGTGAGGGCCATCAACGAGAGATTATCGAGGCTGAATCCCAGCAAGTACATCACAGCGAAAGTGCCGATCAACGATGTGGGCAGGGAAAGTGCCGTGATCACGGTGGCCGACAAGTTGTGCAAAAACATCCAGATCACAACCAATACCAGTAGCACTGCCAGACTCAACGTGAACGTGACGTCGTTGATGGACTCGTGCACGAACTCGGCGCGGTCATGGATGATATTGAAACGCGTGTCACCCGGCGCCTGCGCCTGCATGTCTGGCAGTAATTTGCGTACCGCCTGCACCACTTCCACCGTGTTGCTGCCCGGTTGACGCTTGATCGCGAGCACGATGGCCGGATGGCCATTGTAGGTGGTGATCTGTTTGTCGTTTTCTACGCCAGCCCGGGCAACGCCGACGTCACGCAAATGAATGGTGGCGCCGTCGCGCTGGCTGATCACCAGATTGTCGTACTGGCTCGGCGCATTGAGTTGGCCATCGGTGGACACGGTGTAGGATCGGCGCGCGCCTTCCAATGTTCCTGCGGGTAGATTCGAGTTGGCATTCGACACCGCATCGGCGACGTCCGCGAGCGCGAGATCGCGCGCCTGCAAGGCGTAGGGATCCACTTCTACCCGCACTGCATATTTCTGCGAGCCGAACACCAGCACTTGTGCGACCCCGGGAAGCATCGACAGGCGGTCGGCAATGCGTGTCTGAGCGTATTCGTCCAGGCGACTCAAAGGCAGCGTCTTGGAACTGAGCGCAACGTACAGGATGGCGGACTCCGCTGGATTCACCTTGCGCAGCGTCGGCGGGTCGGTCATTTCCGGTGGCAGTCGGCGCAGCGTCTGAGCGATGGCGTTTTGCACGTCCTGGGCCGCAGCATCGATGTCGCGCGCCAGCGAAAACTGCAATGTGATACGTGTCGAGCCGGTGGTGCTGCTCGAGACCATCGAATCGATCCCCGATACGCCCGAGAAGCTGCGCTCCAGCGGAGTGGCGACGGTGTTCGCCATGGTTTCCGGACTCGCGCCCGGCAGATTGGCGCTGACTACGATGGTGGGGAAGTCGACGTTGGGCAGTTCGTTGACCGGCAGCACGCGGTAGGCAAACAAGCCGAAGGCCACCAAGCCCGCCATTAGCACGATGGTCATGACCGGACGGCGAATGAAGAGCGCCGAGAAGTTCATCGGCGGCCACTCCGCGCCAAGCCGCGAACCGGCTGTGGCGTTACCACGGAAACGAGATCGCTTGGAGTCATCATTTCGCGGCGCGCAGTTCGACTGCGCTGCCTTCCTCCAGGCGGCGCGGAACGCGGGTGATCACCTTGCCGCCGATGTCCAAGCCTTTCTCGATGACCACGTCATTGTTCACCTGTCGTCCCGCGACCACCGGCTGCACCTTCACATGGCCGTTGTCGACCATATACACGAATGGGCCGTTCTGGCCTTGTTGCAGCGCCGTTTCGGGAATTACGCGGGCATCGTTCTGAATGCCGGAAATCAGATCCAGTTCGACGTAGGTGCCGGGCCACAACGCGGCGTCTTCGTTGGCGAAGCGAGCTTTCAACAAAATCGTGCCGGTCTTGGAATCCGCGCTGTTGTCGATGAATACCATGTCACCCTGCAATTGTTGCCCGGCGCGGGTCTGCAACCGTACCTGCAGATTGTTGCCCGCGCGCTGACTGGCACGCACGGTTTCCAATTCCGATTGCGGCGCCGAAAATCGCACCAGCGCCGGCTGGATCTGATTGATGGTGACCAGGGGCGTGGCCTGGGAGGCCTCGACCAAGTTGCCTTGCTTCACTGCCAACGCCCCGGTATAGCCGTCGATGGGAGCGCGGATCTCGCAATAGCTGAGTTGAATTTCCGCCTGCTGCACGGCGGCGCGGTCGAGAGCGACCGCAGCTTCGGTTTCCGACACCAGTGATTTGGCGTTTTCGTAGTCCAACGCTGAAGTATAGCTTTTGCCTTGCAGGTTCTTTTGCCGCTCAGCTTGCCAGCGCGCATTGGCCAATACGGCTTGGTCTTTCGCCAGTTGGGCCTTGGCCTGATCCACGGCGGCGACATACGACGCGGAGTCGATCCGAAACAACAACTGGCCGCGCTGCACGCGCTGGCCTTCTTCGAAAGCGACTTCCTGCAGATTGCCCGTCGCCTGTGGGCGTACCGCAACCGAATGGGACGGCTCCACCTGGCCTACTGCGTGCCAAAGATAGGGGACGGCTTTTTGCTGCACGGTGGCGACGTCGACCTGTACCGGCGCGTTCTTCTTCTTGCCAACGCGCGCAGGTTGTGTCGAGGGTTCTTGATGTAGCACGAACCAGCCGCCCGCGAGAATCGCGGCCAGGATCACTACCAGAAAAATTCTATTTCGCATTGCCGCTCCCCGGACGGACATTCGCCGCGAGATCGCCGGATTGCAGTGTGACAGTCTGATCGGCACACGGTTCCCCTAGCGCAACGTGCAGCAGAGCCAGCGCCGTTTCCAGCCGTGCCAGATCGGCGCCGTCGAGAACGTTCAAGCGTTCAGCGAGGCGTGCTTGCGTACTCCGGCGTGCCGCGTGCACCAGTTCCTGACCGTCGGCAGTTGAATTGAGCTGTACACGCCGCCGTTCGCTACGCGCTGGTGCGCGTTCCACCAAGCCTTGGCGTACCAAACGTTCCACGGTTGCCGAAGCCGTTGCCGGGGTGATGCCGAGATGTTCTGCAGCTGCCGCCAGAGAGCAGCCGGGATTACGGTCGATGAACAACAAGGCGCGAAACTGCGGCACCGAAACTCCGCGGCCGTGGGCGCGCATCTCGCTGCGGATTTGGCGCATGAGCAACGGCACGACTTCGAGCACCAGTTTGGCGGTGGTCGCGGCCTTGGCTGCGGACGATTGCATATGACCTATTGCCTAATAATTCGTAAGACGAACTGTCCGCGTATGCTGCCCAAAGCCGATGCGTTGCGCAAGCGCTGGCCACCCAGCGGGATCGTGCAGCGGTCGTTTTTTTGTTTCCAATCGTTTCTGAAAAAGCGGGGCGAGTGGTGACCCGCCCCGCGCTGCGGGTATTCAAGCAACCGCTTAAGTGCTTGAACTTGCGGGGGCGAGGAGCAGCTCGGGCTCGGCGCACGGGCAAGGATGAGCAAGTTTGCATATAACTATATGCGAAAAACCTGGTTCGCTTTGGCCGAATAGTCTCGGATACTCGTCGCGCTGTGCAAGAAAAACAAAAACGCGACTGGAGGAGACAACCGTGAAGCGAAGAGACTTTCTACGGGCCGGTTCCGCCGGCCTGGTCGGAACGGCTTTGGGCGCGAGCGGCCTATTGACGTGGGTACCGCGAGCAAGCGCGTCCATCGTCACCAAGACCTTCTACATCAACGACGGCTACGTAACCCAACCCGACGGTGTCGATGTCTATTTCCGCGGTTTCAGCGATAGCAGCGGCACCCTGCGGGTCCCTGGCGAATCGTTGATCGTGCAGGAAGGCGATACCGTCCGCATCACGGTCCAAAACACGCTGTCGAGCAGTCACAGCTTTGTCATCGATGGCGTAGTGGACAGCGGTGTGATCGCCGGCGGCGCGAGTCAGACTTTCGAGTTCGTTGCGGGCACCCCCGGCAGTTATCTTTACTACGACAAGCTGAACGCGCCCTACAACCGGGTCACTGGTTTGCATGGGGGACTCGCCATCATGCCCGCAGGCAGTGCCAACGAGCTGTATGCCGGCAGTCCGACCTTCGTGCAACAGTTGTTCTGGGTGTTCAATGACTGCGATCCTGCCTGGAACGAGGCAGTCCGCGCCGGGGCCGTCCCCGGTAGCACTTATAAGCCGCGCTATTTCACCATGAACGGTCTCAGTTCACGGCCCCCGGGCGCAGCGGGATCGGGTGATGCCAGTATTGATTCCATGGCCAACCGCGATACTGCGCTGTTCGGCTCGGTGGGCGATCGTACCCTAGTGCGCGCGCTTAACGCCGGCATGGGCGCCAGTGCCATTCACACCCACGCCAACCACATGGAATGGCTCACCGATCGCGGCGTGATCCGTCCGCATGTATGGAAGAAGGACATCATCTATTTGCGCAACAACATGGGCAAAGTCGATTTCATCTATCCATTCGAAGCCCCGCCCGATGCTTACCCCCCCGTTACCACCGGCATGTACCCAATGCATCTGCACAACGAGCAGACGCAGACATCCAACGGCGGTCATTACATGTTCGGCGCCATGACCGACATTCACTTCGAGTAAGGGGGAAAAATGAAAATGCAAAAAAGCAGCATGATGGGCGGCGGTGGTGGTATGGGGGGTGGCGCGTGCTATGTATATCCGGGTGCGCCGAGCACGCCCGGACTGGTGACCGCCGACATCGTCTTCAAGCGCGGCATTTACATGAACGGCACGCTGAACTTGGACGACGGTAATAGCGTCCAGATCTGGGGGTTCGCCGATCTCGCCGCCGGCGGAGGCGGCGGGATGGGCGGTCAGTTTCCCTCGCCGTTGATCCGGGTGCGCCAAGGTCAGATTGTACACACCGAACTGACGGTCCAAGGGGACATGTGGTTGCATACCATTCACCACCACGGTATCGAACCGGCTTGGCAGAATGACGGTGTCGGCCACATCTCGTGGGACGTGGATGGCGTGTATACCTATCAATGGAAACCCGCGCATGCCGGGACGTACTTCTATCACTGCCACACCAACACCGTGCTGCACGCGGAAATGGGGATGTACGGTGCCATCATCGTCGATCCGCCGACGGGCCCCGGACGGGTCTACAGCAACGGCCCGAACTATGACCTCGAGGTGGTCTGGGCGTGTGACGACATCGATGCCTCTTGGCACAACCTGCCATGGGATGCGGGTACTTGCGGTGCCGACGTCGGCTTGAACGATCACTATCCCGACTACTTCATCATCACCGGAGTCGACGGTGCGCAATCGGCGTTGACGGCGCCCGGGGTGGCAGTGACGATGAGCCGCGGTCAGCGTTTGCTCGCCCGGTATATTCATGCTGGCTACCATCCGCAGCGCATCCACTTCGGTGGTCTCACGGCGACCGTCGTGGCATCCGAAGGCCGCCCGTTGCCGGTGGCGATCCAGGTTACCGAGTTGGAGGCGCATTCCGCAGAGCGTTATGACTGCATCTTCGAGCCCACGGAGGCAGGGGTGTATGAGATCACCGTGGAGTATTTGCACTGGATTACGTTGGAAGTGATGGGCACGGCCCGAACCCGGGTGACGGTGTTGTAACGGCCGGGTGCGTGCTATCGCTAGACACTGCGACGGCCGTTGACTTGTAGGACGCCGCCTACACGATGTAGGAATAGTCCTACACGTTATTGATTTCAGTCCTTTTATTGACAACGAAGACCCTTCGGGGAACAATCCTTTCCGGCCGCGCTCCGGAAACGGAACGCGGTCGAACAAGGCGCACAGGGACGTGTGCTCTTACTTCCGCAGTCATCGTGCTTCGGCTGCGCGCCGAGACACCGTTCCGCTGCACGCCCGCCGCGCCCCCGCGCAGCATCGACCTTCTGGTAAGACATTCGGCGCACGAACCCAGCAAGCAAGTTCCGCCCTCCGGCGCGTCTCACCTCGCTACGTGTGCGGCTGTGGTCGATATTCTTCGCGCCGGCAACGTCGAAGGATCTCTGATTTTTTCAGAATACCGCCGATGCGATGGTGGGCTTCTCATGGTGCGGCCATCCTCCGCACCCAGCCGCGTGGCCGTCTGCGATTGGAGACGTCGATAAAGTCGAGAATAATGAAGGGACTATAGTAGCGGCGACCGCCTGCGAATAGCGCGCTAAAAGCACAGGACTAACCTGGATACCGGGAGCAGCAAGGTGGCTGCGCAGTGGAAAGGAATAGTCAATGCACCCCCTGATCAGAAAGTTGCGGTCGTTCATGGACCTCTCGGACACAGAGGCGAATCTGCTGACCTTTCCGGGGAACGGCCATCGCACCATCGCCTGCGGCGCCGATTTGGTCGGATACGGTGAGCGTATTTCCCGGGCGGTGCTGCTGGAAGATGGCTGGGCCATCCGGCATCGCACCCTCAGCGACGCACGCAGGCAGATATTGGGATTCGTGTTGCCGGGAGATTTTTGCGATCCGAGCGCATTTGTGGAAGGCCGGGCCCACGCTTCCGTGACCGCGATTACACCAGTGCGGGCGACATACATCAGTGAACGCGACGTGTACGCATTGGTACATCGCGCGCCTAGACTTTCGACTGCCTTGTGGTGGCAATCGGCGTACGAACAGGCGAGTATTCGTGCCCACGTGTTTGCACTGGGCCGATTCAGTGCCTATGAGCGACTCGCTTATCTCCTGCAGGAATTGGGAACCCGGTTGGGATTGATCGGTCAGACCCGCACCGGGTCATTCAGGTTTCCGGGCACCCAGCAGCACCTGGCAGATGCGCTGGGAATGACCCACGTCCATGTGAGTCGGACGCTGAGTCGCCTTGCGGCGGACGGCGTCGTCACGAAGCGTGGGTCCCACGATCTGGTGGTGAACATCAGCGGGGTGCGTGCGGTGTTGGAGCTGGGTTCTGCATGTACCTTTATGCGCAACCGCGCATCTGTAGAAGTGTTGCCGGATTCGTCAATCGCGTTGGTCCAGTGAGCGTGGCTTCTTCGCTGTCTCATTCCAAAACGCGGCGGTAATCACGAGTAAATCCGCGGCAATCGAATCTGGAATCGGCTGCCGTGTCCGCGCCCTTCGCTCCGGACGCTGACGCTGCCGCCGTGTAGTACGACCAATCGCTTCACGATCGCCAGACCTAAACCCAGTCCGGTCCGCGCCTTGCTCCCGTTTGTGGTGCGCTGCACGAACGGCAAGAAAACTCCGGAGATGTCTTCGGCATCGATCCCCTCGCCGAAATCCTGCACATCGATCACGGCGAAGGCGCCTTCCGCATACAAAGTCACTTCGATGTTCAGTCCTTCTTCGGAATACTTGATTGCGTTGTCGAGTATGTTGGACACGATTTGCGTGATCTGCGCGCGGTCTCCCCACACTGACAGCGGCTCATCCGAACGGACGCGCACGGACTGATCGTGACTACGCAGCGATGGGTCGACCATCTCCAGGGCGTGGGCGACGATCTCGTCCAGCTGCAACTGCTCGCGGCGCACGCCCATATCTTCGGTGTCTAGGTACATGAACTGATAGAGCGAATCCAGGAGTCGGACGAGATGGTGTACCTGCCGTGACAGAACGGCAGGAACGTCTGAAATCCGCGCGCCGTCCAGCTTCAGCGTATCGGCGACGTTTTGAATGACGGCCAAAGGATTGCGAACCTCATGAGCGAGAGTGGCAAGAAACTCGTCGCGTTGATCCAATGCAAGCTCGGATTGCTTCAGTCGTGCATGCAAATTCCAACTCCTGGTAAGCGACAGTTGTGCCGCTTCCAGCGCTTCGATCAAAGCGTGTTCGAGCAACGGCAGCGGCAGGATGCGCAGTGCGTGACGCCGCAGCGGTCGGGCGATCTCGTTGTCGCCAACCAGTAAAAGGGCCGGCTCCGGTGAGCCCCCAAGGCCTTCCAAGTGACGCAGTACGGTCGCGAGCTCGTTCGGTGTATCGATGATTTCGGCATCGAGCAGCATGATGGGCGCTGCATGTGTGACGCCGTCGATGTCGGGCACTGCGCAGAGAACCTCGAATCTTAAGCTGGCATTGTTGACTGCCTCGTTCGCTGCGGCAACGACTGCCCGCCGCCGTGAAAGCGCAATGACCCCGAAATCGTGTTGAGTTGTCCCCAGACTATTCATTCCCGATCGTTCGACAGTGGCTGAACGCGTGCGCGGTAACGGCTGCGTATCCGCGGACACCAAAGCCGCGTGCATGGTAGCGCTCCCGGTGATGGTCGTCGTTAACGCAGATTAAATAGGGCTCCGGCGCGCCACGGCGTGCATGAACTGCAGTGAGACGGCCGATGGAACCCAGAAGATTCGGCGGGCCATTGAGCCGCGGCAGGTGGGAAGCCATTGCGCTGAATGTTGCGCGAGCTGCGGTTCGGATATTGCGAACCGTTCGCAGGTTTCAGCGTTACCAAGTTCGACGGAAGCACGGTGGCGGTGTAGAGGTTTGAGAAACCGCTGACAAGAGATGATGCGCGGGCTCCGGGCGTAGCTTGGTCCCGGAACCTGCGTTCGGCAATCGGTGCTTAGGTTCCCAGCGCCCGGACTGCCATGTGTACGGCGGTGCCGACGATGACCACCGATAATCCGCTGCGCAATATTCAACGCGGAACCCGCTGACTCAGACGACCACCCAGCTGGCCGCCGATCACGGCGCCCACGACAGCCAGCGAAGCCGGCAGCCAGGGAATCTGCGCGGTTCCCAAACGCCCCAGCAAGACCGCAGACGACGAGGCGATTCCGATGATCAGCGCTGTGCCGATCGTGATCCGCAGAGGTATGCGAAGTGCGTACAACATGACAGGTATGAAAAGAAACGCCCCGCCTTGGCCCACCAGCCCGGATAGCGCACCCAGGCCCAACCCGAATAGCACCGCCAACGTTCGGTTGAAGCACAATTGCGCAGAAGCGATTTCATCCGCCGCTTCGCGCGGCCCCGGCAACAGCATCAATACCGCTGCGGCTGCGGCCATGAGCGAAAAGGTGAACACGATCCAGGCCGCCGGCGCGTAGTGGGAACCGACCGACCCTGCGAATGCCCCTGCCGCCATGGGGGCACCGAACCAAAGCGCCAACGGATAGCTGATCCTGCGATGCCGATGGTGGCCGAGTGCGCCGGACACTGCGCCGAAAACTCTGTACTGCTGTGATCGCGGCAGCGGCTTTGACGGCGAGGGGCGCCAAGCCCAGCGCAGGCGGTACCAGCAACAGCAGCGGAAAGATCAGCACGCCGCCGCCGATGCCGAGCAAGCCGGAAAGAAAGCCGCCTCCGAGGCCGAGCGAAAAAATCGCGGTCAGCAGTGTCGCATCCATGGCCTTTGGTCCCGTCGGCCTAGCGGCTGATGACGATTTTCGACCTGGACGACGCGGCTTCGACCCGCCCAACGATTGTGGCGTGCTCGAAGCCCGCGCTATGCAGGCGGTCGATCATGGCGGCGGCGGCATCGGCTGCCACCGCAACCATCAATCCGCCGCTGGTCTGCGGATCGGTGAACACCAGTTCGTGGTCCGGATTCCAATCGCCGATGAATTCCACCGAATTGCGATAGGACGACATACTCCGGTACGCGCCGCCGGGCACCACTCCTTCCTCGGCAAGGTGCCATGCCTCCTGCATCACAGGCACGCGGTTGGCATCGATGTGAATGGACGCCTTGGCGCCCATTGCCATTTCCAGGGCGTGGCCGACCAAGCCAAAGCCTGTGATATCCGTGATTGCGTGGACCTCATCCATCGGGCCCATCCACGCGCCGGGTTTGTTCAGCGTTGACATCCAACGCGTGACTTCGTCGTAGCCGCTTTTGGAAAGTGGACAAGAGCGGCTCTTCAATAACGGTGTTTACTGCCGACGGCGACGAGTTGATTCAATTCGAGAACATCATCACCAAACTCGCCAACTACATTGCTTTGGTGGCCCTGGTCGCAGTCGGCGCCGAGCGGCGTAAAGGCGAAGATCGCCGCAGGCAGGATGCCGTGACGTTTTAACCGCTCGAGAAACCGGGGCTTGCTCCATTCGGGGCTTCAACTATGTTGGGGTCGTGCACTGATAGTGCTATCGAACCGCAGAGGCCCCGAATATGAAGCGTCCTTCCGACGACACGCTTTGGATTGCCATTGGCGCTGGCGCGGCGATTGCCGCGACGCTGGCGACCCGTGGCGCGATGCGCGCGGGTTGGCGACACCGCCACGGCGAAGATCCTCCGCTTAATCCAGCCGATCCGGAAACCTCTTGGATTCAGGCCGCGGCGTGGACTGCCGCGTCGGGGATGGTGGGCGCGCTGGCCGGGATGGTGGCGCGCCGTGCGGCGGCGAGTGGCTGGATTCGATTTACCGGCCGTACGCCGCCGGGATTGCATCGTAGATAACCGCCACACCAATACCGCTGACCAGCTTCGAACGCGCGCGGACCCTCTGGGGCCTGCGGCGTTTTCGGCTGAGCGCCCCTTTCCTCAACGTCGCAGCGTGAGTGTCGCGTTCACGGTGTCGGCCGTTCCCGCATCCGCGAAGCTGGACTCGCCGACTTCGATCCCATAGCGGCTATGAAGGGCTGCGATCCAGGCGATGGCGTGGTCGAAGCTCACGTCCCGCAAACTCACTTGCACCAAGTCATCGCCGCCTGGCTCCATTCGTGCGATCCGATCCCGCAGACCTTGTTCGCGGGCGCTGCTCTCCAGAAGACCTATCAGTGATCGGTCGGATTCGGGCGATTGCGGAGCTTGCTGTAGGGTGCGCAGGCGCGCGATTTCGCTCGACGACTGCAACATCCAGTGCAGCGTTTGACGCTGCTCCGCAAGCGCGGCTCGGCGTTGTCCGATCTGCTTTTGCAGTGGCTCCCAGAGCAATGAATACAGCAATACAGCTGCGACGATCACCGCGCCGATCACTAGGACCCGGCGCTCGCGCGGTTCTCGTGCTTCCCACCACTGCCTCATGACGCACCTCTGCGTACGCGCAAGCGACCCGCCACGCCTTTCTCTTCCGCACTGGCGGAATCGATTTCAACCTCGAGTCCCTTGTTCAACAATTCCCTTTTCAGCTTGTCCAGGGTTTGAAAATCGGGGGCGCCGAGTTCGACATCCAGGCGTTGGTCGGCATAATGCAAGCGTCGCAATTCCACCTTGTCGGTTTGGTGTAGCGATGGCCCTGCGTACTGCAGCAACTGCAGGAAGTCGCTGTTACGGGGGCCGCGCGCAGCGTTGCGCAACGCCTCCAGTTGCTGCTGCATCTGCGCCTTCGCATTGACGAGGCGCTTGATGTCGGGGAAATCGGCCCGGAACAGATCGTCGATCTGCTTTGCAGTGCGCGCTGTGCGCTGCTCCAGCCGGTGGTTCTCGGCAAACAAGGTACCGAGTTGGACCGCGATCAGAATAGCGCCAAGGGCTGCGACCCCGCGCCAACGTCGGCCGCTGTTCGCTGTTTCTCCGAGCCTTCGATAGGCGCCTTGCAACAGGTTTATGGAGGAGCCCGGACGGAAGTGTTCCGCGAGTAGCACGAGCGTGTCGCGAGAGTACGACTGCCACTGGAGCGGAACTGCGAGCGAGTCCAGATCTGATGTTCGTTTTTCGTCCGGCCTGCCGTACAGCGCAAGCTGTTCGGGCGACGCCGCGTTACCAAAGGCGATACGCAACAGGTTCGGCAGATTTTCCCGTTCAGCGGCCCAACCCGACGCGGTGCCGGTGCGCACCAGGCAGTGTTCGCCGTCGAGCACCACACTCCATTGACCTTGGTGCCAAGGAACGGCCATTACGTCCGGCACTATGGCATCGGGTTCTATGCCGACCGCGTGCAGCATCGACAGCCATGCGTCTAGTTTTGTCTTCGCCACGATGGCGACTGCGATGCCGTTTTCATCTTCCTCGCCGGCCGCGAAGTGCAGGCGCTCCACGTCCTCGGCCAGCTGTTCCTCCAAGGCATATGGCAATGCCTGCAACATCCGCGCTCGATTACGGCCCGGGACTTGGGCGTGCAGCAATATCAGCTCAGAGGCGGGTGCAAACATGACCACACGTGCGCCGGTGGCTGCGGCTGCCGCGTGTTCCAGCGAGCCGGTGTTTGCGGTTGTCGAGGCGTCGGGCCTGCCCGCATGCGGCAAGTGCAGCCAACGCACGCTTTCATCTGGGTGCGGGGAAGGATAGATGAAAAGTGTTCCGCCCATATTCAGAAAGGAACCCGGGTTCTGGCGATAACCTGGGGCCCGTCGATCGCTCCGCGAGCGATCAAGCTGTTGAGTTGCACTTGAATGCGATCGACCTGTGTTTGTGCGTGGACCATAAAGAAATCGCTTCTGACGCCTATAAGTTGCGCAATCTGCTCGGTGGGCGAGTCCGTGGCCGGTGCCGATTGCACGTTGTCCGGTTCGACTGCGGCTCTTCCTGAAGCCGGGGCAGCAGCGCCGGTAGTGCCCGGGCCCAGCCCTATGGCGGCGAAAAACGCCGGGATATCGACGAAGCCGCCGGCGGCACGGGCGGTCATGACCGTTTCGACCGTATGATCGTTGAAGTCAGCCGACAAGGCCAGCAGTACGGGTGCGGGCGCAGTGTTGATGTTGATCGGGGTCGGATCGGGTAAGGCGGTCACGTAGGGTGCAAGCCGGGCATAGATCTGCGGTGTGATGCCGTGCACGAGCAACAGCTCGCTGATATCGCCCATCGGCGCGTTTGCGCTACGGTAGGGTGGGTTGGCACGCATGTAGGTCAGGTCTTCGGCGCCGTCGGGATAGCGGGTGTCGACGTCGGTATCCAGCCAATCGGCAATGGCTTGCGCTAACGCGGGATCGAGCTCGAGAACCAGCAACAAGCGCTGCAAATAGGCGAGCTGCAGCCCAGTGGTATCGCCTCGCGGGCCTGGCAGCGCGACCAGATTGTTCAGGTTGAATCGTCCCTGCAGGTCTTCTACCCGGCCCTGCACCAACCCGCCTTCCACTGCGATCGAGGGTAGCGGAACGCTCCACGCTTCGCCCGGGGCATCCATTTGCGCATTCGTGGATTGGTCGTGCTGCAAGTCCTTCAGCAAAACGCCTCGGCCCCAGTCTTCGACACCCAAGGCGTGCTCGTAGGCCTGATCGGCGTAGAGCAGATTCTGCACGCGGTGCAAGTCCACAAACTGATCCCGACTGATGGCCGCCGCGGCCACTGCCGCCAGCGCGACAATCAACAATGCGGTAAGCAACGCCACGCCGCCTTGGCGTTTGGTGTGCATCATGCGCCGGGCACCCGGAACAGTCGCCGGATCGAGCCCCAATCGCGCAACTCCAGACGCAGTTCCATCGCACGTGGCAGCGCCTGTTGTGCGGCGGCAGGCGGCCAGCTGGGTTGCCAACTGCCGTTGGTATCGAGAAAGCGCAATTGGATGCTCTTCACGTTGGGCAATGCCAGCGTTTCCCGCGGCGCGGTATCCGGAGCCCGGTCCAGTACCGGCCAACTGCGTCTGATCAACCGTTCGCCGTCGAAGCGGTAGCCGATTCGCTGCAGCATCGGTGTTTCGCCCTGGCTGAGATTCAGCCAACCCTCGCGGGTCAACTCCAAGGTCGGATTCGTACCCGCGTCCGCGACCATAGGGACTACGGTGTCGCCCTGGTTGTCACGTATTGGCCGCGCCAACGCTTGTCCCACGTCATTCTGCAACAGCACCAGGGCACGGGTAAGCCGGGCAAAATCCCGACTGCGTTCTGTCGTTGCCGCCTGGGTGCGCAGCAACGATTGCAGGCCCGTGTAACCGAGCGCTGAAAGCAGAGCGAAGATCGCCAGGGCCACCAGCAATTCCAGCAGCGTGAAACCGAAGCGCGCTTTCTCCCCGGGGACGCCGCGGCCCGTCACGGTTTCAGCCCGGATCGGTACACAAACGCGATCAACGTGAATAGTGGCCGATCGTCTTTCGGCGCGGCGCGCACCTCAATCGTCGCGCGTGCCACGTTTGGATCTTCGGTCGTCGCGAGCGAGCTTTTCCAAAACCAGGTCCGTTGTGCCATTTGTTCGCTGCCGACCGTTTCGCCGATGTTGGCGGCGTTGCCGGCCAACTGCATTTCCGCGGCACGGTTCATGGCGACCCAGTGGGCGAAAGTCTTGTCCTGGAGGTAGGCCTCGTTGCGGGTCTGCGTGCCGGCCGCGGACACCAGGGCGCCCAAGGCGATTGCGACCACCGCCAGCGCCACCAGGACTTCCAGCAGGGTGAAGCCGCTGGAACGGGTCGCCGCGCTATGGAGTCTGCAGCAGCAACTCGCCACTGTCCGTCCCTTGTAAGCGCTGGCCAATTTGCATTGCCCGGCTGCGCAGTTCCAGCGTGAATGGTGTAAATGTGCCGTCCGAGAACAGCATGACCTGCGGTGTCTGTGCAGCGCCTTTGGCATGCGTCCCGTGCGCCCATGCGATGCCCTGAGGCAGCACACGCGCTTGCAACGGCTTTTCCTCGAGGGGATGCCAGCCGTCGGGACCGTGAACCACGAACTCGTAGCCACCCTCAGTCAGGCGTACCCCATACGTTCGGGACCGTACCACGGCTTCTTCCGAGGCGAGGTTCATCAATGCGCGCAGACGCAGGGCCTCCTGTTGCAAGCGGTCCTTGTCGTCCGGACCGCGCAGTGCCGCCACCGCAAATCCCAACATGATCCCAATCACTACCAGCACCACCATGAGTTCCAGGAGAGTGAACCCTGCGGTGCGCAGACCATTGATCGGTCTGTTCATCGGCGCGTCAGTTCAGCTCCCAGTTGGCGATGTCGTCGTCGCTTGCCTGCGGATCGGGTCCGAGCGAATAAAGATCGAAATCGCCATGCTGGCCGGGTCGCAAGTACTGATAGGGGTTGCCCCATGGATCATTCGGCAGCCTTTGCAGGTAGCCGCCGGACTTCCAGTTTTTGGCCTCCGGCAGGCCGGTGGGCTTCTTTATCAGCGCATCTAGACCTTGTTCGGTGCTCGGATACTGAAAATTATCCAGCTTGTACGCCTGCAACATGGTTTCCAGGGTCCGAATGTCTTGCTTCGCTTTGACGACCCGCGCCTGTTCGGGGCGGTCCATGATGCGGGGTACGACAATGGCGGCAAGGATCCCGAGTATTACGATCACGACCATGATCTCGATCAGGGTAAAGCCGGTTTGCACGCGTCGCGTCGGGGTCATGGTTTGTACTCATGCGCAGTCGGTGTTGGAGAAACGCGGTTCGTCGTGCGTGCGATTGCGCCCACTGTGGTCCGCAGCAAATACATGTGTATGGATCGTTTTTCGGCCAGTGTACGTGCTGCGGTGCAGACCTTCAAGAAGCGCGCCGGGCGCGCCCAAGGCGTAACGCGCGTGGCGTTGACCGTCATGGGTTTGTAACGGGCCGGGGCTAGCATGTCGCCAATCTGCTGCTGCAAACCCGCGGACAGGGTTTACCGCTGCGGCAGCGAATGATCACAGCGCCGAAACCGGCGACGAGCATTTCCCGTCTTGCTTCGATGGAGTGCTGACCACAAGGATGTGACCCCTGCCAGCAATTAGCCGCCGCGTTTCGGCGGCTTTTTTTGCCTGCCTGCAGTTCGCTTGCGGTCGACACCGTGCTAGCGTACCGAATCGTGAACGCGCCCAGCGAACCTTTGAACCGAATGCGACGGGATATGCTCGAGTGTTATCGCTCCGCTATCGCCGCGGTAGACGGGCGGCGGTGCGTGTCCGCGCATTTGGCCGAGCGTCCCGCGCCAATCGGGTTGCGCGTGGTCGCGATCGGCAAGGCCGCGTCCGCCATGGCCCGCGGCGCGATAGACGCCTGGGGATCCGCGATCATGCGCGGATTGGTGATTTCGAAAATCGGCCACATCGAATCGGCGCTACTGCGCGACCGGCGTTTTACCTGCATCGAATCCTCGCATCCGATCCCGGATCAGCGCAGCCTGCAGGCCGGGCGTGCTCTGACGGCGTTTCTGGATCAAGCGCCGGCAAACGCCGCATTCCTGTTTTTGGTTTCCGGCGGCGCATCCAGTCTGGTTGAAGTGCTGGCGCCCGGCGTGGATCTGCCGACTTTGACGCGCATCAACCATTGGCTGCTCGGCAGCGGTCTCGATATTGCGCAAATGAACGCTGTCCGCCAGGGGGTGTCTGCGATCAAAGGGGGCCGATTGGTCGCGCGCCTCGGTGCGCGGGATGGGCTGGGGTTGTTGATTTCCGACGTGCTGGGTGATGACCCGCGGGTGATCGGCTCGGGGTTGCTGATGTCCGGTGCGGCAGGGCAGGTGCGCACGCAACAACTGCCCGATTGGCTGGTGGCAATATTGCGGCAGGCCGAGGCAGCGCTGCCGAGTGCGGCGGCGAGTACCCGTCTCCAAGTGCAGGTAGTCGCAACCTTGGATCAGGCGCTCGCAGCCGCTGCGGGGCGGGGTACCGCGCTCGGCTATCCGGTGCGGCGTTGGTCGGAATTCCAGCGCGACGAAGCGTGTGCCGTCGGAACGCGGCTGGCGCAACATTTGCATCTAGCCACGGCCGGCCTGCACCTGTGGGGCGGCGAAACTGTGGTTCGTCTACCCGATCGGCCCGGGCGGGGTGGACGTTGTCAGGCGCTTGCGCTGTGTGCTGCCCTCGAGTTGCCCGGACACGGTGACTGGGCCTTGCTGGCTGCCGGCACGGATGGCACCGACGGTCCCGGGGAAGATGCCGGCGCATTGGTGGACGGCGCCACCGTCGCGCGCGGCGGCGAGGGTCTGGACCCGCGCGCGTGTCTTGCCGCCGCGGATGCAGGACGCTTCCTGGAAGCGGCCGGCGATCTGATTCAGACCGGACCTACGGGCACCAACGTCATGGATATTATGATCGGGGGTCGTCTCGGTTAGCAATTTCGCTGCGCCTCGACAGTCCTTGATACACTGAAACAATGACCTTCGTTGTTCATGCAGATGATCTTCAGCGTGCCGCGCGCGCCTGCATCGATGCCTGTGACCCGGATCGGAAGCGACTGCTGAGCCACGACGTTGCACACGCGTGGCGGCAAGGGCGCCTGTCATCCCGCGCCAGTTGCGAAGTCGAACGTATCCACACGCCCGGCAGGCCGCTCAAGCCCGCGCTGGTGAGCCCCAAAGCCTTGCAAAAGCGTGGCCTCGGAAGTGCCGAAGGGCGGGCTTGTCTGGTACACGCATTGGCCCACATCGAGTTCAACGCCATCAATCTGGCGTGGGACGCAGTGTACCGGTTCCCGAATCTGCCCGGATCCTATTACGACGACTGGGTGCGGGTGGCAGACGAAGAAGCATCGCACTTCGGCTTGCTGCAGCAGCGGCTTGCAGAGTTGGGCCACGTCTATGGTGATTTCCCGGCTCACAACGGGCTATGGGAGATGGCCTGCAAAACCGACCACGACGTACTGGTGCGGATGGCGCTGGTGCCGCGGGTGTTGGAGGCGCGCGGTCTGGACGTGACGCCGGGAATGATGGCACGCTTGCGCAAGGTTGGGGATGACCGTACTGTTTCCATCCTGGAGGTGATTCTTCGGGACGAAATTGGTCACGTCGCCATTGGCAGCCGCTGGTTCCGCTACTTTTGTCATCAGCGTGGCCTCGTTGCCGAGGACACATTCGAGAATTTATTGACTGAATACATGCAAGGGTCCGTGAAGGGTCCGTTCCACGAAGCGGCACGCATTTCGGCTGGTTTCAGTGAAGCCGAGATCCGCGATCTCAAGCGTCAGGCAGGATCGAATTGAATACCATTACTATATTGCAACGCGCGCCCGCGGCATTCCTCGCGGCTGCCGTACTGGTACTGACCCTGTCTGGATGTCAGCAGGGTGGCGAGGCCGAGAAACCCGCGGGCGATTTGATGCTGATGTTCCAGGATCAGGAACCGGGTATAGACCCATATCCGACCCGGGTTTTGATTAACGAGAACTTCATCCGCATGGATGACGGAGTCGCCAGTAGCGACTATGTCCTGTTCGATCGCCAGCTCCAGACCATCTACAGCGTGAGTCATGGCAACCGCACGATTCTGGTGGTGCATTCCAAGCCGGTCGAAGGCGAGCCGCCGATCAAGCTGGAGATGGACGCGAAAAAAACCGAGCATCCGGACGCGCCTTCGGTAGGTGATACGAAGCCGGTTGAGTACACGCTGACGGTCAACGACAAGATCTGTTCCAGAATCATGAGCGTGCCGGACTTTCTACCTGACGGGGCGGAAGGCTTGCGCGAGTTCCAGCGCGCATTGGCAGGCCAGCACGCCGAAGATCTACCGAAAACTCCCAAGGAGATGCTGGATCCGTGCTTTGTCGCCTACCATATTTACGCCCCGGTTCGGCATCTGCAGTACGGTTTTCCGATCCAGCAATGGGACGCCCAAGGCAATACGCGTGCGCTCGTGGATTACCAGCGGGACATGAAGGTGGATCCGCAGCTCTTCACGCTACCGGAAGACTACCGCCGCATGGGCGTGGGGGGAGCGCCTGCGACGGCGCCCCAGGCGTAGTCCGACTCAACACCCGGTCTGATCCGCAGGCAGGGTGATCAATTCACATCCCTGTGGGCTGCATCGCAGCATGCTGCCCTGGTCATACCAGTCGCCGAGTACAATGCGGCGCGCAGGCGCGCCATCCAACAGAAAGTCGTGAATCGCCGGGCGGTGTGTGTGGCCGTGAATGAGTCGCCGCACGCCGTGTTCGCGCATGGCGTTCTCCACGCTCTCCGGATTGACGTCCATCAGTTCCGCCTGCTTACCAGCGTTGGCTTGCTGACTCTCGCCCCGTAAGGTCGCAGCCATCTCCCGGCGTTCGGCCAACGGCTTTGCCAGCACTGCCTGCTGCCATGCCGGGTCTTGGACCTTGGCGCGAAAACGCTGATACTCTATATCGTCGGTGCACAGCAGGTCGCCGTGCATCAGCAAGGTCCGTTCACCGTAAAGGTCGATCACGGTGGGATCGACCAGCAACCGGCAACCGGATTGCTGCTCAAACGTTTCGCCGAGCAGGAAATCGCGGTTGCCGTGCATCAGGAAAACCGGGACGCCGCCGGCCGCCAGAGACTGGAGCCCGGTGCGCACGGTTCGGGCAATGGCGGCATCATCGTCGTCGCCGATCCATGCCTCGAACAAATCACCGAGAATGTATAGTCCGTCGGCTCCCCGCGCGCGCTGCAGGAACACCATGAACAGTTCGGTGATTTCCGGCCTGCTCGGGTCCAAATGCAGATCGGAGATGAACAGTGTCGCCGCCGCGCTCGGCTCCGGTGGACTCACGTTTTCCGGATCCCGCTTAGTCTTCGTCGCGCACCGTGACCTTTTCGATCACCACCGGTTCCTCGGGGACATCCTGATGGCCGGCGCGATTGGTGGTTTTGACATGTTCGATTTTCTGTACCACGTCCATGCCTTCGGTCACTTTGCCAAACACGCAATAACCCCAGCCTTGGGGCGTCGGATTGGAATAGTTCAGAAACCCATTGTCCTTGGCATTGATGAAGAACTGTGAGCTGGCGGAATTCGGGTCCGGCGTACGGGCCATGGCGAGCGTGCCGGCTTCGTTTTTCAGGCCGTTGTCCGCTTCGTTCTTGATCGGCTCGCGGGTCGGCTTTTGATTCATGTCGGGTCCGAAGCCGCCGCCCTGGATCATGAAGCCCGGAATCACGCGGTGGAAAATAGTGCCGTCGTAGAACCCGTCGCGCGCGTATTGCACAAAGTTGGCAACGGTCTCAGGCGCCTTGTCAGGGTAGAGTTCGATGACGATGTTGCCTTCGCTGGTCTGCATATCGACGATCATGGCGTTTCCTTTCTCTGCGGATGGGGTGGGGTTCTCTTTGGCTCCCGGCTCTTGCATATGAGACAGCGCGACAGTGGCCGCGATCAATACAGCGGTCACGATGACCAGACTCAGAATACGCATCGGACACCTCGGTGAGGAATTGCGCCGCCCATGATATCGGTTTTGCCGTGCGCCGACAAAGCGCGCTTGGTGGCCGTAGAGGCTTTCCGTTACCATTGCCGGCCTATGGCAACTACCCTCAAAACCCGCTTCGCTCCCAGCCCCACCGGCCGGCTGCACCTGGGCAACGTGCGCACCGCGTTGTTCAATTGGTTGTATGCCCGGCAGCAGGGCGGCACATTTCTGCTGCGCTTTGAAGACACCGATCTGGAGCGCAGTGCGCAGGCGTTCGAAGCGGGTATGCAGGAGGATCTGCACTGGCTCGGCCTGGACTGGGACGAGGGTCCGGGGCACGAAGCCGGCCATGGGCCTTATCGCCAGTCCCAGCGTGCGACGATTTACGCAGGCTATTTCGATCACCTCCAGCAAAGCGGCCATGCCTACCCCTGTTTTTGCACGCAGCAGGAATTGGCGCAGTCGCGCAAGGCCCAGCTCGCTGCCGGGCGCCCACCGCGATACGCCGGCACCTGCGCCGGCCTCAGTCCCGAGCAGGTGCAACGCAACGTCGACCAGGGACTGGCCGCCAGTTTGCGTTTCCGTGTGCCGACCGGGCGTACGGTGGAATTTGTCGACCTGGTGCGTGGGCAGCAGTCTTTTCGCGCCGACGATATTGGTGATTTCATTGTTCGCCGCTCGGACGGCACGCCGGCGTTTTTTTTCAGTAACGCCGTGGACGATGCGCTGATGCAGATCACCGATGTACTGCGCGGAGAGGACCATCTGACCAACACCCCGCGACAGATTCTGTTGCTGGAGGCACTGGAACTCCCGATTCCGCGCTACGGCCATACCTCGATGCTGGTGGGT
The DNA here is from genome assembly GCA_963773585.1 of uncultured Gammaproteobacteria bacterium. Classification (GTDB taxonomy): domain Bacteria; phylum Pseudomonadota; class Gammaproteobacteria; order JASBUN01; family JASBUN01; genus CAVXJN01. The sequence continues at coordinate 9,241 of CAVZBR010000006.1, read as the reverse complement.
GACGACGGCAGTCCGCTGTCCAAGCGCACCGGCAGCCGAAGCGTAGAGGAGTTGCGCGATAGCGGGTTTTTCCCGGACGCCGTGCTGAATTATCTGGCCAGGCTCGGGCATCATTTCGAGCAGGAAGGATGGCTGCCGGTGGACGCCATGGCGCGGCAGTTTTCCACCGACCGCCTTGGCCGCGCGCCGGCGCAATTCGAACACACCCAACTGATGCACTGGCAGAAGACCGCCGTGCACAAGGCCGACAACGACGCGCTTTGGCAATGGATGAGCGCCTGGCCCGATCCCGCCGCGCGCAAGGTTGCGGATTCGGTGCCCGCAGAAGCACGCCAAACGTTTGTGGCCGCAGTACGGGAGAACATCGAACTGCCGGCCGATGCTTTGGCCTGGGCCGAACGGCTGTTCGCGACAACGTGGTCGCCCAGCGAGGAAGCGGCCGCTGCCGTTAGCAGTGCCGGCGAGGTCTACTTTCGTGCCGCTCTGGAATGTCTCGCCGTCGAAAGCGAGGACTTCAAGGCTTATGCCAAAACCTTGGCCAAGGCTGCCGGCGTCAAAGGAAAAGAACTGTACATGCCCTTGCGAGCCGCGCTGTCGGGCGAAACCCACGGCCCTGAGTTGATCGCCATTTGGACCCTGCTGGGTGCGAAGCGCATCCACGAGCGCTTGGATGCGGCACTGCAGATGTGCAGCTGAGACCTACTCCCATGCTTGAGATCTACAACAGCCTCAAACGCGCCAAAGAGCCATTCCAGCCGATCGAGCCGGGCAAAGTCCGGATGTACGTCTGCGGCATGACCGTGTACGACTTTTGCCACCTCGGCCACGCCCGCGTACTGGTGGTGTTTGACGTCGTGGTGCGTTATCTGCGCGAGCGCGGTTACGACGTCACTTATGTGCGCAACATCACCGACATCGATGACAAGATCATCAAGCGCGCCAACGAAAACGGCGAACCGATCGGTGAACTGACCGAACGTTTCATCAATGCCATGCATGAAGATGCCGGCGCGCTGGGCGTATTGGCGCCGGACGTCGAGCCGCGCGCCACCGCTTCCATCGAAGACATTGTGGCGATGGTGCAGACCTTGGTGGACAAGGGCTACGCATATGCGGCGGCCAATGGCGATGTGTACTACGACGTCAGCAAGTTCAAACACTATGGGCGTTTATCGGGCAAGCGGCTCGAGGATTTGCGCGCCGGTTCACGGGTTGAGATTGGCGAAGCGAAACAGGATCCGTTGGACTTCGTGTTATGGAAAGCGGCCAAGCCCGAGGAGCCTGCCTGGGATTCTCCCTGGGGCCGTGGCCGGCCTGGTTGGCACATTGAATGTTCGGCTATGTCCACCCGCTGCCTTGGCGACCACTTCGATATTCATGGTGGTGGCATGGACCTGCAGTTTCCCCACCACGAGAACGAAATCGCCCAGTCCGAGGCGGCGACCGGGCAGCATTTCGTCAACGTCTGGATGCACAACGGTTTCGTGCAGGTGGATGAAGAGAAAATGTCCAAGTCGCTGGGCAATTTTTTCACCGTGCGTGAAATCCTGCGCCGCTACCGGGCCGAAGAGATCCGTTATTTCATTTTGGCCAGTCATTATCGCAGCCCGCTGAACTATAGCGATGACAACCTGGACAAAGCGCGGGGGGCGCTCAACCGGTTGTATACCGCCTTGCGGGGACACGCGACGGAGCAGGGGAGCGAGCCTGCGGACGGGTTCAAAGAGCGATTTCAGGGCGCGATGGACGACGATTTCAACACCCCGGGCGCGCTGTCGGTGTTGTTCGACCTGGCGCGGGAAGCCAATCGTCTGCGCGAAGCCGATCCGGTCCTTGCTGCTGCGCACGCGGCGGTTCTGCGCAAGCTCGGTGGTATTCTCGGCATTCTGCAACAGGATCCCGATGCCTGGCTGCAAGGCCACGTCGCCGGAAGTACGGGCGATGCCGCGGCCCAGCGTGAGGACTCCGGTTTGTCGAGCGATCAGATCGATGCATTGATCGCGCAGCGAGCAGCCGCCCGTGAGCGCCGCGATTGGGCTGAAGCGGATCGGGTCCGCGATCAACTCAAGGCCGCCGGCGTGGTGCTCGAGGACGGCGCCGGCGGCACGAACTGGCGACGTGAGTAGCGCGCGAACCTAATTCCCGAGCCGTTGTCTATACTAGCCGGACAACCGGCAGACCCGGTTGCTCAAAACAACGCGACACGCTCCGCTCGGCGGAATCTCAGATCCAGGGCGAAAAATCATTAGAGCGTGCATCCCTTGCCACCGTGAGGAAGCCATGTTGAATCATTCTTTTCCGTTTGTGCTCGGCTTGGTGCTGGGTGTATCCGCGCTTGCCCATGGGCAGGTTACCGAACAGAAGATGACCGAAGACAAGACTCATGTGCGGACCTGGAACGCCTTCGCGGATGAATGTCTGGCGCTGCAGAAACGGCAGTTGGCGCACAATCAGGTGCGGGAGCAGACCCGCATCGGCGGTTATGCGCGTCAACCGGAATTCTATACCGAACATGCCTACTACGATAAGCGGACCGGCGTGCTACTTTCGCGCATGCAATGGGAGACGGATCACCCGGACCGGTTGCACACCTGCGAAGTCTATGTGCACGACGACCAAGGCCGGGTGGTACGCGACTTCGCCGCTGCTTACCTGCCTCAGGGACGCAATGCGCCGGTGCAAACCCTGATCAATCTGCATCGGTATAACGGTGACCTGCATTCGTTTCGCCAGTTCGATGCCAGTGGCGATCGTATTTATGAATATTGCGAAGGGAAATGGAACGGCAAACCGGTTCAGATGCGCTTGTTCGAGGACGACATCTACGGCAAGTCGAACGTTACATCGTCTCCCGAATACGCCGCGTGCTTCAATGGTCTGCCGATGAAGCCCGGAGAGTACCTACAGCCCCACTGAAGCACTCGCCCTTGCGTCGGCAGCCTCGGCGGCTTCGATCGTGTTCCGCATCAGCATGGCTACGGTCATGGGCCCGACTCCGCCGGGGACCGGCGTGATCCAGGCGGCCCGCTCGGCCGCGGCCTCGAATTCGATGTCGCCGACCAGCTGACCATTTTGCAGACGGTTGATCCCGACGTCGATCACGGTGGCGTTGTCGCGTACCCATTCTCCTTTGACCAGGCCCGGCCGACCGACCGCCACGACCAGGATTTCCGCCTGTCGCGCCCAGTCTTCCAAGCTCCGGGTGAAGCGATGGCACGTGGTGACGGTGCAACCTGCCAGCAACAACTCGAGTGCCATGGGGCGGCCGACGTGATTCGATGCCCCGATCACCACCGCGTGCCGGCCGTGAAACGTCTCGCCGGTGCTTCTCAGAAGTTCCATCACGCCATAGGGCGTACAGGAGCGCAGAGTCGGCATTCTTACCGCGAGGCGGCCGATGTTGTATGGATGAAACCCGTCCACGTCCTTGGACGGTCGTATGCGCTCGATTACCGTCTCGGTATCGATGTGCGGCGGCAGAGGTGTCTGCACCAAGACGCCGTCGATCTGGGCGTCGGCGTTGAGCTCGTCAATCAAACCCAGCAGCGCCTGCTGGGAAATGTCCGAGTCCAGGTGGAAGGCTTTGGAGACGATGCCGCAGAAGTCACATGCGCTGCGTTTGTTGCGCACATATATTTCCGAGGCCGGGTCGTGGCCTACCAAGACGACCGCCAGCCCGGGCGGCCGACCGCCGGCGGCAACCCGCGCTGCCACTCGCTGTTTGAGCGTCAGACGAACGTCATAGGCGACGGCTTTGCCGTCGATTAATTTTGCGGACATGGCGTGGAAGCTAAGCGGCGGAAAACCCGCGGCATTCTCGCACGGGCGGGCGGACCTGTACAGGTCGCGCGGCTCTTCCCGCAGCCGGGTCCTGGCGTATAATTCAGGTCATCTCTGGGCGCGGTACGTTTGACGACCGCCGGTTCCCTGCGTAGAATCGCGTGCTTCATCGCGCGGGGCCGAACGCAGCGGTATTTGTCGGGGCCCAACGGGATTGCGGGGTATAGCGCAGTCTGGTAGCGCGCCTGCTTTGGGAGCAGGATGGCGGGGGTTCGAATCCCTCTACCCCGACCAACTGTCTGCTCGGCAGGGCGATGCTCGGCGGCGCAAACAGCTCAATGCGCCCGTAGCTCAACCGGACAGAGCATCGGCCTTCTAAGCCGAGGGTTGCAGGTTCGAGTCCTGCCGGGCGCGCCATTTCGCCGGCAAACTCGCTCAGTTTTGCAATGGTGGACGTAGCTCAGTTGGTAGAGCTCAGGATTGTGATTCCTGTGGTCGTGGGTTCGAGCCCCATCGTCCACCCCATACAAGCTCTCTGCGCGCTCGCGCAGCGAGCAACACAAAAAACGGGCCGTTAGCTCAATTGGTAGAGCAGCTGACTCTTAATCAGTAGGTTGTAGGTTCGATTCCTACACGGCCCACCAGCGTTCATCCAGGCCTGCAGTTTCTGCGGGCCTTTTTGTTTGTCCTGGATTCGCTAACCACCGCTGCAGCGGTACATGTGTGCGCCGCTCGGCCGGCGGGTGGCTTGCGCAGCGCATGCTACGTTCAGCGGGGATGCGCGTTCCGGGGTCGAACCTGTATAATGGCCTGCTTGTGATTTTCGCTCGCTAACAAGCGCTTATCGGGCGAGTCCTGGATGAAACCGGCGAAAGTGGCGGAATTGGTAGACGCGCTGGATTTAGGTTCCAGTGGGGAAACCCGTGAGAGTTCGAGTCTCTCCTTTCGCACCAGTTAAATAGTGATCCCGACGGCCGCTGCTCAAATCCGTCAGCGGCAGGTTTTCCGCCCGTGTTGCGGGCTCAATCAAGCTTTAGACGGTTCGAGGTACAACGATGCAAGTCTCCGTGGAACAAACCGGAAGTCTGGAACGCAAGCTGACTGTGCAGGTTCCGGCCGAGCGGGTCGAGGACGAAGTCACCAACCGGTTGCGCAACCTGGCGCGCCGGGTACGCATGGACGGCTTTCGGCCCGGCAAAGTACCGTTCAAGGTCGTGCAGAAACGCTACGACGGTCAGGTGCGCGGCGAAGTGCTCTCCGATCTCGTGCAGCAGACGCTGACGGAAGCGTTGCGCCAGGAAAACCTGCAGCCGGCGGGCGGTCCGCGCATCGAACCGAAGCAGATGGAACCAGGTCAGGCGCTCGAATACAGCGCCGTGTTCGAAGTCTACCCGCAGATCGAACTGGCCTCGCTGGAAAACGCCGAGGTCGAAAAGCCCGCCGCCCAGGTGACCGATGCGGATGTGGACAAGATGTTGGAGAAATTGCGCACGCAACGGGCGACCTGGGATGCGGTGGATCGCGACGCCCGCGAAGGCGATCAGGTGATGGTGAACTTCGAAGGCACCATCGATGGCGAGGCCTTTTCAGGCGGCAAGGGCGAGCAGGTGCCCATCGTCCTCGGCGCCGGTTCGATGATCGAAGGCTTCGAGGCGCAATTGGTTGGCGCGAAATCCGGTGATCATCGCACGGTTGAGGTTCGCTTCCCGGACGACTACCGTGCGCAGGAAGTGGCCGGAAAGGACGCCAAGTTCGAGGTAGACGTGGTAACGGTCTCCGAGCCGGTGTTGCCCGAGCTTGATGACGATTTCGCGCGCGCATTCGGAGTCGCTGAAGGTGGCGCCGACGCGCTGCGTACCGAAGTGCGCGGCAACATGGAGCGGGAACTTGCGCAGAAGCTGCGTTCCAAAACCAAAGAGCAAGTCCTGGAACGTTTGCGGGAGGCCAACGACATCGAAATACCGAAGGCGCTGGTGGACGAGGAGATTACCCGTTTGATGGCGCAAGCCACCGGAAAGCGACCCGAAGAATTGAAGGGCCTGAATCTGCCGCGCGAAGTGTTCGAAGACCGCGCCCGGCAGCGGGTCGCGTTGGGTCTGCTGATCGGCGAAGTGATCAAGACCAATGAGGTTCAGCTCGACGCCGAACGCGTGCGCGAGACGCTGGATCGGGTTGCGAGTTCCTACGAGGACCCGGAAGAAGTGAAGCAGGCCTACCGCAAAAACCCGTCTTTGCGCAACGATTTGGAAGCGCACGTGATGGAGGATCAAGTGGTCGACCTGCTGCTCGGACAAATGAAAATTAAAGAAAAGCAGCTTGCGTTCGACGAAGTGATGAATGAGGGTGAAGCGTCCGGCAGTTGACAGGTGCAGGCGGCGACTCCGGCCTCTGACGCCGGGGTACCATACTAAAGGATCAAGCGAAATGACCGATATGACGGCTAGACACGGTGCGAATAACATCCAGGCTTTAGGCTTGGTGCCGATGGTGATCGAGCAAACGCCTCGCGGCGAACGCGCATACGACATCTATTCGCGCTTGCTCAAGGAAAGAGTGATCTTCATCGTCGGTCCGGTCGAGGATCACATGGCGAACCTGGTGGTGGCCCAGTTGCTGTTTTTGGAATCGGAAAACCCGGACAAGGACATTCATATCTATATCAATTCGCCGGGCGGCTCGGTAACGGCGGGATTGGCGATTTATGACACCATGCAGTTCATCAAGCCGGATGTGACAACCATGTGCATCGGCCAAGCCGCAAGCATGGGCGCCGTACTGCTGGCTGGAGGCCGTAAAGGAAAACGTTACAGCCTGCCGCATTCGCGCATCATGATTCATCAGCCGATGGGCGGCTTCCAGGGCCAAGCGACCGATATCGACATTCACGCGCGCGAGATTCTGTTGGTACGCGAGCGATTGAACAAGATTCTGGCCGAGCACACCGGGCAACCGATCGAAAAGATCCAGCATGACACGGACCGCGACAATTTCATGAGCGCAGAGGAGTCGGTGACTTATGGAATCGTTGACCAGGTCCTGGAAAATCGACCGCGGGGCGAGAAGGCTCTCTAAGGGATAACATGATTCGGGCCCGCGGGATGACGGAAACGAGGCCAGGAAAGCCGCAAAGCCGATAGGGGCTTTGCTTGTCAGGGATTGGATAACGTAGTTGAATAGGAGCATCGGATATTGCAGCCCGAGTCGTCGCGGAACGGCGCTCGGTGCCTTGAAACGGATTTGCGAGAGCTGCAATGTTCTTGAGAACTTCCGGCGATTCGCAAACGAGGGTTGGTCATGAGCGACGACAAGCACGGCAAGGGAGACGACGGCGGCAAACTGCTGTATTGCTCCTTCTGTGGCAAGAGCCAGCACGAGGTCCGCAAGCTAATCGCAGGTCCTTCCGTATTCGTCTGTGACGAATGTGTTGAGCTGTGCAACGACATCATCCGCGAAGAGATGCAGGAAAAAGCTGCCACCGACGGCAGCAAGCTTCCAAAGCCTCAGGAAATCAAAGACGTTCTGGACGAGTATGTAATCGGTCAGGAAAGCGCCAAGAAAGTACTCTCGGTCGCGGTCTACAACCATTACAAGCGTCTCGACATCCGCCAGCGACAGGACGATGTCGAAATCGCCAAGAGCAATATTCTGCTGATCGGGCCGACCGGGTCCGGTAAGACGTTGCTGGCCGAAACCCTGGCGCGGCTGTTGAACGTACCGTTCACCATCGCCGACGCGACCACGTTGACCGAGGCGGGCTATGTCGGCGAAGACGTCGAAAATATCATCCAGAAGTTGTTGCAGAAGTGCGACTACGACGTCGAGAAAGCGCAAACCGGAATTGTCTATATCGATGAAATCGATAAGATCTCGCGCAAATCGGATAATCCTTCGATCACCCGCGACGTATCCGGCGAAGGCGTCCAGCAGGCTCTGTTGAAGCTCATCGAAGGCACGGTGGCCTCGGTACCGCCCCAGGGCGGTCGCAAACATCCGCAGCAGGAATTTCTGCAAGTGGATACGTCCAATATTCTGTTCGTGGTAGGCGGCGCCTTCGCAGGTCTGGAAAAGATCATTCGCGGACGCTCCGAGAAGGGAGCCGGCATCGGTTTTCACGCCATGGTGCGGAGCAAGGATGAACATGCCACCATCGGCGAGACGTTGTACGAAGTCGAACCGGAAGATTTGATCAAATACGGTCTGATCCCGGAATTCGTAGGCCGCCTGCCGGTCGTGGCGACCCTTGAGGAATTGGACGAAGACGCGCTGGTCACGATTCTGACCGAGCCCAAGAACGCGCTGGTCAAGCAGTACGCCAAGCTGTTCGAAATGGAAGGTTGCGACCTGGAGTTTCGAGACGATGCCTTGCGCGCAGTTTCCCGTAAGGCCATGGAGCGTAAAACCGGCGCCCGCGGACTGCGTACCATCCTTGAGCATGTGTTGCTCGACACCATGTACGATTTGCCGTCGATCGAGAACGTCAGCAAGGTCGTAATCGACGAAGCCGTAATCAACGGCGAAGCCAAACCCTACATTATCTATGAGGGTGGCGAGCAACAGCGCGTGGCTTCGGATTCCTGACGCGAGACGCTGTAGATGCAATGACCCGAATTCAGCGTGCTTGCGCTGGATTCGCCGCTCAGCGGTGCCGGACCGGTCCGGCGGGTCGGCCCATTCCCATTGAATTCCCGACTATCGGCCCATATTTCGGCTGTATTACCCACGGAGCGTGTTCCCTGCGCTTCGTTCACTCCCAACCAGGAGCTCTAATATGGAGCATGACGACAAGAAGTCCGAGGTGATTGATAACCAGATGCAGGTGGTGCCCGTTCTGCCGTTGCGCGACGTGGTGGTCTACCCGCATATGGTGATTCCCCTGTTTGTCGGACGGGAGAAATCAATTCAGGCTTTGGAATCGGCCATGGGCGCCGACAAGAAGATCCTGTTGGTGGCGCAAAAGAGTGCCGAGGTCGACGATCCCCAGGCGGACGATATCCATCGCGTCGGAACGCTGTCGACGATATTGCAACTGCTCAAATTGCCGGACGGCACCGTAAAGGTTCTGGTAGAGGGCGCCGAACGGGCGCGCGTCGTGCATTACCTGAGCAAAGACGAATTCTTCTCGGCCCAGATCAACGTGGTTGAAACGACCGACACCAGCGACAATCGCGAAGTCGAAGTCCTGATGCGTTCGTTGTTGGGACAGTTCGACCAATATGTGAAGTTGAATAAGAAAGTACCGCCGGAGATTTTGACTTCGCTCTCAGGTATCGATGACGCAGGGCGCTTGGCAGATACCATTGCCGCGCACATGTCTCTCAAGCTGGACGAGAAGCAGCACATTCTCGAAATCGAAGATGTGCGGGCACGGCTCGAGCATTTGCTGGGCCTGGTTGAAGGCGAAATCGACATCCTTCAGGTCGAGAAGCGGATTCGCTCGCGTGTTAAGCAGCAGATGGAAAAA
>CAVZBR010000005.1:0-292159 GCA_963773585.1 uncultured Gammaproteobacteria bacterium | reverse complement strand
AGCCGCCGCAGTTAAAGACTAGCTACCAACCCGATTGGGCCGAGTGGGCTATCTGGGCGGCACATCAGATTTCCTGTCGGCGAGCAGTGAGCCGTGGCGCTCACCGTTTGTTTCGCGGGATCCGCCGAAAGTTGGTTTGACGACTAGGTTTCGTGGCCTTCGGAGCAACTGGCATCTAGGTAGCGACTGCGCCGCAAGGAATCCGCCCCGTCCGCGTAATCATTTCGTAGCTAGTATCATGCCTGCGGGCCGATCGAAGCTGGCGAGCACATTCGAGCACGCCTTCGATTCACAATCGTGCGTCTGCTAAACCGAATCTTTAATAACGTTATGCCCGCCCGGCTTCGCCGGTTCAGACGGACTCGCAGCCTCGGTGTTGTTACAGCGGTTACTTTGAGTGCCCATCTGCGGTCGAACGGCTTGTGTAACTCAACCTGAAAACTGGTAAAGCTGCATCATGAAATCGAGCCGCGAATCTAGGGAAGCCCGTGAAGACATAAGTATCGTGATGGCTGTATACAACCACGAAGACACGGTCGCCGAAGCAATCGAAAGCGCGTTGATGAAGATGCCGTTCCGAAGCGTATTTACTGCATAAATGACGCGTCTCAGACAGCAGCGCCGCAATACTCGATGCATACGCTAAGCGGTATCCGGAGCGGATTAGGGTGTTGACTAGTAAGTCAAACCAGGGCTCGGGAAAAGAAGGCGTTTTATCATAATCGTCCACCCGTCAAGGGACGATACTGGTGCCTCTTGGCCGGAGATGACTACTGGACCAGCAGAGACAAATTGGCGAGGCAGATCGTCAGTTTCTTGAAGAACATTCAGAGTTTGTCGGTTGTAGCTGTAACACCGTAATGCGAGATCAAAGAACCGGCGCGGAAACGATAATCAAGCCGGACCGCAGTTCATGGAACCTGTTAGATTTGATTCTTTTAAAAGACAAATCGCGTTCTATAGCCATACTACTAGCATTATCTGGAGAAATATTTTTCTTAGATCACGATTCTTTTTGCCACCTTCCTTTCAAAACAAATTCGTGTTTGGGGATGTAATGCTGATGCATTTAATGCTTGGTAGCGGCGGGAAAGTGTTTAATATCGACGAGGAAATGAGTTGTTACAGGTATACGGGCGCGGAATTTGGAGCCGCAAGTCGGCGAGCGAGCAGGAAAAAGCCAATGCGGAACTCGAGGCGCTGTTGCAACGATTGATCCCCGCGCGATACAAGATCTTTATGCGGTTACAAGGGCTCCGCAGCTATTCAGTCATTGCTAGAAAGTGGATCCCGGGGCCAGTAAATGAGTGAAGAGCGTTTCACGTTCTATAAGAGGCATGCGCTGACTTGTGATCCAAACGACTTCTGGGGGCAAGTGAAGCGGACCGTGAATGGCGTGCCAGATATCGCAAGAGCAGATACGGATGATCGTAAATGCTGTTGCTGAGGGGTTGGACCTAGGGCCGGAGGATTTGCTGCTCGACTTGTGCTGTGGAAACGGAGCGCTGAGTACGCTAATTTTCGAGCGCTGCAAAGGAGGCGTGGGGGTGGATTTCTCAGAACCATTGGTTTCCATAGCAAATGCGAATTTCTCGAGCGCACAGCAGACTTTTGTATTCAAGATGCAGTTGAATTTTGCGAGGCTTCGCAAAGCCCCAGCAGCTTTTCCAAGGCGCTTTGTTACGGCTCGTTCTCCTATATTGAAACCGGTAGGGCGGAACGAATGCTCGCTTTGCTGAATCAAAAATTTGCTAGCGTAACTCGTGTGTTTATCGGCAATTGTCCAGACAAGGATGCGCATCCCGTTTCTATGAGGACCGGCATGTGGATCCATCGATACTCCGTGTGCCGGATTCTCCGATTGGCATTTGGCGTACGCAGGAAGAATTTATTGCGCTCGCCGAGCGGACCGGCTGGCGAGCAGAAATTCGCAAAATGCCGGCTGGTTACTATATGTCTGCCCACTACCGCTATGACGTCATTTCGGCCCGTTGAGCACACACGCTATAGACGACGTGCAGGTTAGATGGATATCGGGCATGCCCGCTCCGGAACCACGTGGCTATCTCAAATCTTCGCCGCGTCTCCGGAGGTCAGATTAAAATCCTGCCCACTGTTTTCTTACGAATTCAAGAATGCACTGGATGAAAACAGTACGAATGCAGCAGTGGGCCGGCTTATTTTCGGAATTATACCGTCGAAACTCCGAATTTTTGGATCAAAACCATCTCCGAAAGCATGGGCTGATTCCTCGTTTTAGCGCAAAGAGCGAAAAACCCAGGTTTTTAGTAATCAAATCCAATCGTTTCCATAATTTACCCCCATATACTGAAGTCGAATCCCGCGATACGATTCATTCACCTGGTCCGACATCCGTGCGCGACAATCTTTTCGTGGCTCAACGATCCAAAAGAATTCCCAAGCGAAGCAAATGCGCTGGATCAGTGGCGAGACGGGCGATGCCGCAAATCAGGGCCTGGGGAGTTCTGGGGCTTCAACGACTGGAAACAGGTTACGAGCCAAGCACTCGCCCTGAGTGCCGAATACCCCGATCGTCACAAAATCGTCCGGTATGAAGATCTCGTCAAAGACCCGGTGTCCTGCGCAACCGAATTATTTGAGTACCTTGAGATTCCGCTTGGAGAGGAAAGCATCAACTTCATTAGGCTGTCGCATAGTAGACACAACGACGACAAACATTCGGTGTTCAAGAAACCGCATTTAATCGAAAGATGGGAGGATAAGCTGGATCCGACCATTATGCGGGAATGCCTGAGCGAAATCCGGGGAACGGAATTAGAGCGATTTATTTGATTGACTGCAGCTTATCGCTCCTCATTGCTCCCCCTCCATTAGCGTCATTCCTTCAAATACCATGGGTGTAGACTCTTTCACGAAAAAACACGTCGAAGATCTGGCTTGTTTTGGCGGTGCTTGCTTGTTCTCAGCGCCAAAGCCGACGTCTTCCTTGTATCAGCCGAGCTTTGGGCGATTCTTGAGCTATTCTGAGCAATTTTTCGAACGTCATCATTTCACAAATAACGGGGTACTGGTACAGCAGCTGGAACGCAGACTGGCGGATTTTCACGGAGTTCGACACTGCGTCGCATTCTGCAGCGGGTTCTGGGCTCTCGCGCTCACCATTGCATCTCTGGCCTTAAAGGCCAAGAGCGAAATCATCATGCCGTCGTTGACCTATCGCCGTATGGCGGATATCGCCGCATGGGTCAATCTGAAGCCGCACTTTTGCGAAGTCGATCCCGAGAAGTCGCTGGCCCCGAGTGCGCAAACTGTTGCGGAACGCATTACAGATGAAACTGCGTTGATCTTAGCGGTACATCCGATCGTTAACTGTTGTGATGTAGAAGAGATTGTGGCGCTAGGAGAAGAACGTGGAATTCCGGTTCTATTTGACTCGGTTGAATCAGTGTTCGAAAAAATCCCCGCCGGCAAGATTGGTAGCTTTGGCGACGCGGAGTGTTTTTCAATGCATGCCAGTAAGCTGATAAATGCGTTCGAAGGGGGGTACGTCACCACAAACAGGGAGGATCTTGCGCGCCGCCTAACGCTGATTCGAACCTTCGGATTCGAAGGACAAGACAATTGTGTACTGCCCGGCGGCTCGAACGCAAAGCTCAATGAAATACATGCAGCAATGGCGTTGGCAAGCCTCGATGAATTGGAACGACTAGTCGACAACAATCGGCAGCGCTACAGGAGTTACAACGCAGGATTAGTAGGGTTAAAGGGAATTCGGCTCCTTCAATTCGATGAGTCTACGAAAACCAGTTATAAGAACATCGTCGTCGAGATCAACGAAAGTTGGCCGTTGACGCGTGATGAAACCGTCTATGTGCTCAACCGGGAAAACGTCTTGGCGCGTTCATACTATTCACCGCCATTACACCGGCGGAAAATGAATTACGCGCACGTACCGGCAAAACTGGAGGTGACGGATGGCCTATCTGAACGCTTCATGTTGCTGCCATGCGGCGATCTTGTGAGTACTCGAGATATAGAAGAGATTCTAGCAATCTTGCAATTCATCTCTTCCCACGGAGGGGAGATTGCAAAACGCTTGCGAGAAAGGGCGCGGAGCGGTGAATAGTAGATTTGCATTGCTAGGCGGATCAGGAGCCTTCGAAAGGATGCTGCCGGTTGGTCAGCTATATTTTCCCGACTGGGATCGCTACCAGACAGCGATGCGCGGAATATTTGATCGACGTTACTATACAAACCACGGCCCTTTGGTCGAGAGACTGGAAGGAATGCTGCAGGAATTTTTGGATGTCAAGCATGCGATCTGCGTTACCAATGCAACCATCGGATTAATGATGGCGGCGGAGGCGTTGGATTTGTCGGGTAAGGTCCTTATGCCTTCATTCACATTCATTGCATCTGCGCAATCGTTGAGCTGGGCGGGAATCACACCGGTGTTTTGCGACGTTAATCGTCGAACGCATCAGATCGATATCGACAAGATCGAAAGGCTACTCGACGATGAGGTTTCCGGGATCATGGGGGTGAATCTGTGGGGCGGGGCCTGCGATCCGCTATCGCTGGAGAGATTTTCGCGCTCCCACAATTTGCGACTTTACTTCGATTCAGCGCATGCATTCGGGTGCGAAGTGGGTGATCGAAAAATCGGCGGTTTTGGTGAACTCGAAGTATTTTCGTTTCATGCGACGAAGATCTTGAACGCGACGACAGGGTGGCGTAACCACGGATGACGACAGGCTGGCGGCGCGGTTACGAAATATTCGAAGCAGTTATGGCGCGGGAAAGATGGTGGACGTAGTTAAGACCGCGAACGGCCGGATGTCTGAAGCGCAAGCGGCGATTGTGTTGATGAGCCTAGAAGATTTCAGGAGCAATAGCCTCAAGAATGAAAAGCAGTTTAGATGCTATGAGGAAGGCTTAAGTGAGGTAAAGGGCATAATGTTAGTCCGAGCCCGCAGGCGTTTCACGTTCAAATTATCAATATGCTGTGTGTGAAATAGATGAGGAGGCGTTTGGGCTTTCTCGCGACGAATTAGTTACGGTGCTGAAAGCGGAGAATGTAAATGCCCGGCGGTACTTTTACCCAGGGGTCCATCGGAGTGTCGGCTTTCGGGAGAGCCGCAGCGGCGAGCTCGCCGATCTGCCAGTTACGGAGGAACTTTGCGACCGGTGCATCCAATTTCCGCTCGGAGCTTTGGTTGATGAAGGTATCGTCAACCAGCTCTGTCGATTGATTGACGCCATCCATCAAAACGCCGAGCTGTTGAAAGCATACTTTCGCGAGGTGGGTGAATGAGGGTGGGCATCATGCAGCCGTATTTTTTCCCATACCTAGGGCACTTTTCGCTGATTGCAGCAGTGGATGAATGGATTGTCTTCGACGTTACCCAATACACCCCAAAGACATGGATGAACCGAAATCGTGTGCTCCATCCAAAGGCAGGCTGGCAGTACATAACCGTGCCGTTGGCAAATTCTTCTATATCGATCAGGACCAATGAAGCGAAGGTGCAAAGTCTTGCGCAAGCTGAGAGATCGTCACTGGGCAAACTTTCTCATTACAAGAAAAGGGCGCCATATTTCCGCCAAGTAAACGATGTGGTACGGAAGGTCTTTAACGGTTCTCCAGATAATTCCTTGGTGGGCTTGAATGTCACAGCCCTAAACATTGTCTGCGAGTACCTACGAGATTCCATTTTCATATCGAATATGTTCATCGCTTGGGCTCGAGTACCCCGCTAACCTTGGTGCAGGCGACTGGGCGCCCTATATCTGTAGTGCGGTCGGAGCATCAAAATACGTGAATCCGGTTGGAGGTAAGGATCTATTCGATTTGGAGGTGTTTCGAAGGCATGGCATACGGCTGCTTTTTTTGGAGTTTCAGGAGTTCGAGTACGCACCCGGCCCCTACGCTTACGTACCCCATCTATCGATCTTGGATGTGATGATGTGGAATGCCCCGAGCGCTATCCGGGCCGGATTGGAGGCAGGTGTAAACCTTGTCGAAGCTACCTGACCGGCGACACCTCCCTGAGTTTGCCTCGAGTCGATCTCAGGGAGATTCGTAACCCCGCCAATGAATGATGTTATAGTTTCAGTCGTTAGTCACCAGCATAACGCTCTGCTGCCCGGACTACTCGATGATTTGAGCCACTGCCCGGAAGTTTCGCGTGTAATCGTCACACGAAATGCTCCTGAACCGGATTTTGCGTACGCGCACTCTCAGTGGCTTTCAATTGTGAAGAATTCCCGGCCCAAGGGATTTGCGGCCAATCACAATGCAGCCTTTCGTCAAGCGCGCGAACGTACTTCGCGGTCCTGAACCCTGAGGTGAAACTTATAGATAACCCTTTCCCTACGCTTCTCTCCTGCATGCAGGACGATCGGGTCGCACTCTGCGCGCCTGCGGTGACGAATCCGGAGGGGGACCTCGAAGACAGTGCACGGCGCTTTCCTTCACCGTTTGATATTGCGCGCAAGGCCATCGGCCGATACGACGGCCGAGTCCCGTATGTATTGGGAGATCGGCCTCGTACTGTGCCTTGGGTCGCAGGCATGTTCATATTGATTCGTAGCGCGGACTTCGCGGCCATCGGAGGCTTCGACGAAAACTTTTTTCTGTATTACGAAGATGTGGACCTGTGTGCGCGGCTTTGGCGTGCAGGGCGGCGGGTGATGCTATGTCCAGAAGTGCACATCGTGCACGACGCACGCCGCGCCAGTCGCCACGATCTGCGGCACATGCGCTGGCATGCAGCCAGCATGGCGCGTTACTTCCGCAAACATGGATTGGGTCCAGAAGCACCGGAAGGGTGAGATTGCGACTTGCTTGAATACATGCGCGAGTGTGGTTGTGCGCAACTGCTAAGCGGCCCATTCAGTAGTAGTACGCCGCGGGCAACTTTCGGGCGAGGAAGCTCAGCATCACGCGTATGCAACCTTTACCAAAAATACGAGTATGCGCTGACGGTCGAGTTTCTAACGCGCAGTCAGACGTTAATGATCGGCTTGCCGAAGAATCCGCCAGAATACGAGGACGAGGAAATCTAGAACTGTCGGATCGATCCGACATTTCACCCACAGCCCGGGGCCCCGTGCCGGGGTTTCTCGTTGTAGGCCCAGCCCCCTTCCGGGGGCGAGGCGTGCTTGGCCACTGCGCGGCTTACGCTAGACTGGCATCACCGTCGACGAGGAGCTGATGCCATGAGGAAGAGAAGGGAATTTATCGACAGCGAAGAGACCGGCGTCCAAACGCTAGAGGATGCCCGGAAGTATTGTCCCTGGGCTGCCGAAATCCGTGAGACCGAGAACGGATTTGTCGCATTTAGAAATGGACCCCGAAAATTGGACAGCGCGATAAGTGCTTCCTCGGGTTAAGCTGCCAGCTTGGCAGCGGATTCGTAGTACACGCTGTCCGGCGTGCGCCGGTCAAGCGATTGATGCCGTCTCTCGGTGTTGTAGAAAACGAAGTACCGCCCCAGTGAAGCCCGCGCGGCCGCGATGCTGTCGTAGGCCTTCAGATACACCTCCTCGTACTTCACGCTACGCCACAGGCGTTCGACGAAGACGTTGTCGACCCACCGGCCCTTGCCATCCATGCTGATACGGATGCCATGGCGCTTGAGGACGCCGGTGAAGTCCTCGCTGGTGAACTGGCAGCCCTGGTCGGTATTGAAGATCTCCGGCACGCCATGAGTCTCGATCGCTTCTTCCAGCGCTTCGACGCAGAAGCTGGCATCGAGCGTGTTGGACACGCGCCACGACAGCACCTTGCGCGAGTACCAGTCCATGATCGCGACCAGATACACAAAGCTGCGCGCCATCGGGATATACGTGATGTCGGTCGCCCAGACCTGGTTGGGACGCTCGATGACCAGATCCCGCAGCAGGTACGGATAGACCTTGTGTGCCTGGTTGGCGAGACTGAGGTTGCGCTTTGGATACAGCGCCGCCAGGTCCATCGTGCGCATCAGGCGCCGGACCTTCATGCGATGGATCCGGTGCCCCCGATCTTCCAGCCAGTCGCGGATGCGGCGGCTGCCGTAGAACGGATGCTTCAGGTGACAGCGGTCGATCAGCGCCATCAGTTCGAGTTCCTTGTCGGAGACCGGCTTGGGCACGTGATAGAACGTCGAGCGGGGCAGGTCCAGCAACGCGCATTGCCGCATCACCGGCAGCGGATCCTTCCGCTCTACCATTTCTTTCCTCTGGGCCCGTGAATCCGTTCGAGCCCGCGTTCTAAAAAATCATTCTCCATCGTCAGCTGGCCGATTTTGGCATGCAGATCCTGAACCGTCTCCGCAGCGCCCCCCGCCTTGTTCGCCCCTTTGCCGAAGACATCCGGCGCGCTGTTCAGTAGCTGTTTCTTCCAGTCGGTGATCTGGTTGGCATGCACATCAAACTTCTTGACCAGCTCGGCCATCGTCAAATCACCCCGGACCGCCGCCAGGGCGACCTTGGCCTTGAACTCGGGGGAATGGGTTCGTCTCTTCCTTCTCATCGCTTCTCTCCAGAGCATGTTGCTCATGATGGAGGAAAGCACTTATCTTCGTCCAATGACTGTCCAACGAGGTGGGTCCAGCTCTTTTGAAACCGCTACGGACGCCAAAACCTGGGCCGACGAGAAACACACAGACTAACCCCGCAGCCAAGCACCGAGCAGCCCGCTTAGTGCAGGGGTTTCTCTTTGTGGGGATCCCCTTAAAAGGGATCGTCCTGCAGACAGTCCCGAACTGTGCACGTACCCTAGAAACGCACCCAAGGCGGCTAGTAGTGCTAGCGTTGCGAGGGATCGCAGGGTGCAGCCCGCCGAGTGCGGGCTCTCTCTTTTGGGACTCCCACCCGGACTCCAGCCGGACACGGATCCGGACATGAAAAACCGCCTCAAGGGCGGCTGCGAAATTCTACAGGCTTATTTGGCTCCCCGGGACGGGCTCGAACCGCCGACCCGGTGATTAACAGTCACCTGCTCTACCAACTGAGCTACCGGGGAACATCGCTGAAGGCGAGCGCAAATGGTACCGGCGCATGAGGGGTTGGTCAAGGCTCCGCTAGCTGGGGCATAGCGCGGCTTTGGCGGCGGGGGCGGGTTTCAACGGCTCGTGCACGACCGGTATTGGAGAGGCTTACGGCCATGGTGCGGGCGGCGCCGCGGGGGTCGCAGACCGTAAAGGTGGCATTGGAGCCGGCACTCGATCCGGGATTGAGGCGCGTTCCAGTGCTGCGAAAAATGATGCGGGTACGGGCGGTACTGGTGATGATCGCGCCGCCTCGGGTGGTTGCTCTACGCGCAGCAAATCATCGCGCGGGTCGCGCGCGCCGATTGCCGTTTCGGTCCAGAAACGCGATCCATCCCAAGTCCCAGCGCATGCTGCGCCTGCAGTCCTGGCCGTTCGGCTCGGGCACAGCACTACATTTTCACCTGAATACACGCTTCGTGGCGCGGGCCATTGCAATGCCGCCAACGATGGCGTTGATGCGCGTCGTGGTTCGGGTGTCACGGATCAGAGCTCTGAAAAGTAGGGACCACACCCGTGATCGACTATGGCGGCGATAGCTGAGCGTCACCATCAGTTCGATCAGTGTGAAGCCGCCTGCGCGGCATGCGAGTCCATTCCTCACGACAGTGTGGGGCACATCCATTTGCCCGGCGCTCCCTGCTCGGCGTAGTTGTCGGGAACGCAAAAGGCAGCGGCCAAAATAAGCGCACCCCGGAGCGCTTGGCCTCCGGGGTGCGCGGGAGTCAGTGGCCATCCATTGCCAGCGTTCATCCCTGGTGCCCTGAATATCAGGACGGCGTTAGATTACCGTTGGAGGCCAGATTCGTTGTAGGGATATTCCGACAATTTCTGTAGGAAACGGCTGATTTTCAGCCTAGGGCCTTTGCAGCCGCTGCGCTGCTTCCCGCAGGTTGTCCAAGCTGGTGGCAAATGACAGTCGAAGATAGCCCGGCGCACCGAAAGCAGAACCCGGGACCAGCGCAACGCCGGCTTCGCTGAGCAGGTACTCCGCAAGTGCGACGTCGTCGTTGATATGCGGCAGGCGCTCGATCACGTCCCGCATGTTGGGAAAGCAGTAGAACGTGCCGTCCGCCGGTTCGCACTGTATGCCATCGATTTCGTTCAAGGCGCCGACGATGAAGTCATGGCGCTCTTTGAATGCTGCCAGCATGGGCTCGATGCAGGATTGATCGCCCTCCAGCGCTGCTTGCGCCGCGACTTGGGAGATGGATGTCGGGCTCGACGTGCTTTGCGACTGGATCTTTTTCATGGAACGGATGAGGTCGGCCGGCCCGGCGGCATAACCGATTCGCCAGCCGGTCATCGCATAGGCTTTCGACACACCATTGAGGACGATCGTGCGATCCTTGAGGTCCGGGCACGCATTGACGATGTTGCAGAATGGTTCGTCGCTCCAAAGTATGTGCTCGTACATGTCGTCGGTGGCGATGAGCACATCTGGGTGGCGGCGTAGCACATCGCCGAGCGCTTCCAGTTCGTGCCGGCCATAGGTGCTGCCGGTGGGGTTCGAGGGACTGTTCAGCACCAGCATCCGGGTATTCAGGGTGATGGCTTCGTCGAGTTGTTCCGGCGTGATCCGGAAATGTTGGTCGGCACCTGCAAGTACGGTGACCGGTATGGCATCTGCCAGCAATGCGATATCCGGGTAGGAAACCCAATACGGCGCAGGGATAATAACTTCATCGCCGGCATCCAGCAGCGCCTGGCAGAGGTTGAAAAAGCTCTGTTTGCCACCACATGAAACCAGAATCTGGTCCATCTGATAGTCCAGCCCATTCTCCCGGGCGAATTTGCTCACGATCGCTCGCTTCAAGTCGGCGGTACCGTCAACCGCGGTATACTTGGTAAACCCGGCATCAATGGCTTGCTTGGCCGCATCTTTGATGTGCTGGGGCGTATCAAAATCCGGCTCGCCGGCGCCAAGGCTGACGATGTCGCGGCCCTCGGCACGCAGCTCTGCGGCGCGTGCAGTTACGGAAAGCGTGGGAGACGGTTTGATGCGTTGTACGCGGTTGGAAAGTCGAATTTTCAAGGCCTGGAGTTCCTGCCGGTTCGGTGGGCGCGAACCGCAATAATACTGGAAAGCCGACCCCTATATAAATCCCTAAATTTCTATGAGCAAAGTATTCAAACTGCAGTCGGGCTATGAGCCTGCGGGCGATCAGCCTGCGGCCATTCGCGGGTTGTTGGAAGGGCTCGAAGATGGCCTCATGCACCAGACCTTGTTGGGCGTGACGGGTTCCGGCAAGACCTTTTCCGTGGCCAATGTCATTGAGGCGGTGCAGCGACCGACCTTGGTTCTGGCGCCGAACAAGACCCTGGCGGCGCAGCTCTACGGTGAGATGAAGGAGTTCTTCCCGGACAATGCCGTGGAATATTTCGTCTCCTATTACGACTACTACCAGCCCGAAGCCTACGTGCCGTCGTCGGACACCTTCATCGAGAAGGATGCGTCCATCAACGAACACATCGAGCAGATGCGCCTGTCGGCGACCAAGGCACTGCTGGAACGCGAGGACGCTATCATCGTCGCCACCGTCTCCGCCATTTACGGCCTCGGTGATCCTCGAGCCTATCTGAGCATGGTGCTGCATCTGGTGCGCGGCGACCAGGTGGACCAGCGGGGGATCCTGCGCCGCCTCGCCGAGCTGCAGTACACCCGCAACGACACCGAGCTGCAGCGGGGCACGTATCGGGTCCGGGGCGATGTGATCGATATATTCCCCGCCGATTCCGACTACGAAGCCGTGCGCGTGGAGTTGTTCGACGACGAAATCGAGAACCTTGCCTATTTCGATCCGCTCACGGGCGAGATTCTGAGTCGTATGCCGCGCGCTACGATCTTCCCGAAGACCCACTATGTCACGCCGCGACAGACCATCATCGATGCCATCGACCACATCAAGGTCGAATTGCGGGAGCGGCTCGAGCAGTTGCATTCGGTGAACAAGCTGGTGGAAGCGCAGCGCCTGGAGCAGCGCACCCAGTTCGATATCGAGATGATGATGGAGTTGGGGTACTGCTCGGGCATCGAGAACTATTCCCGCTATTTGTCGGGGCGCGGGGCCGGCGAGCCGCCGCCGACGTTGTTCGACTACCTGCCGGCAGGCGCGCTGCTGGTCGTGGACGAGAGCCACGTCACCATCCCGCAGCTTGGCGGCATGTATCGCGGCGACCGGTCCCGGAAGGAAACCTTGGTCGAATACGGTTTTCGTCTGCCGTCGGCATTGGACAACCGTCCATTGCGCTTCGATGAATTCGAGCGCCTGGCACCGCAAACGATTTATGTCTCCGCAACGCCCGGACCCTACGAGCGCGAGCACTCCGATCAGGTGGTGGAACAGGTGGTCCGACCCACCGGGTTGGTGGATCCCGACGTGGAGATCCGGCCCGCCATCAGTCAGGTGGACGACCTGCTGTCCGAAGTACGTCTGCGGGTCGCGGTCAACGAACGCGTGCTGGTGACCACACTGACCAAGCGCATGGCCGAAGATTTGACCGAGTACCTTGCTGAACACGGCGTTCGTGTTCGCTACCTGCATTCCGATATCGATACCGTCGAGCGCGTCGAAATCATCCGCGACCTGCGTCTGGGCGAATTCGATGTGTTGGTGGGCATCAATCTGCTGCGCGAAGGTCTGGACATGCCGGAGGTGTCGCTGGTCGCAATACTCGACGCCGACAAGGAAGGCTTTCTGCGTTCGGAAGGTTCACTGATCCAGACCATCGGTCGCGCAGCCCGCAACGTTCACGGCAAGGCGATGCTATATGCGGACAAAATCACCGGCTCCATGCGCCGGGCATTGGATGAAACCGACCGCCGCCGGCAAAAACAGATTGCCTACAACCAAGAGCACGGTATTACGCCCAAAGGCGTCCAGAAGCGCATCGCCGATATCATGGAAGGTGCCTACGCAGGGGTGCCGGGATCGCCGCGCAAGTTCGCCAAGGTTGCGGAAGACGTAATCGAGTACGGCAATCTTGCTCCGGACAAGCTCAACCAGAAGCTCAAGCAACTGGAACACCAGATGTACGAACACGCCCGCAATCTGGAATTCGAACAGGCCGCGCGGGTGCGCGACCAGATCCGCCATGTCCGCGAAGCCAACCTCGGCATCATCGAAATGGACGACGCCGCCAGCCGTTGACGGTTGTACACGGGGCGCGGGCTATTGCCCGCCATCGAATTGATTCGGCACCTGCTGTTGGGTGTTATGTAAGTACGTAGGTTGGGTCAAGGCCGAAGGGCGGACCCAACGCAATCCGCGTGCCGGGAGGGGTGGATTCGCGGTCGCACCTCGGACACGTTGGGTCCGGATCGCCGATCCTTGACCCAACCTACGGCTGTGTCGCTTGCTCCGGACGATGTCACCGAGCGACATCGCACACACCCAGGTTGTGGCGTAGGTTGGGTCAAGGCCGAAGGGCGGACCCAACGTCGACCCAACGCAACGCGATCCGCGTGATGGACGGGATGGATACGCGGTCGCATCGTCGGACACGTTGGGTCCGGATCGCCGATCCTTGACCCAACCTACGGCTGTGTCGATTTCTCTGTGCGATGTCATCGCCTCGACATCGCACACGTTCGTGGCGTAGGTTGGGTCAAGGCCGAAGGGCGGACCCAACGTCGACCCACGCAACGCGATCCGCGTGATGGACGGGATGGATTCGCGGTCGCATCGTCGGACACGTTGGGTCCGGATCGCCGATCCTTGACCCAACCTACGGCTGTCGATTTCACCGAGCGATGTCATCGCACACATCCACACGTTGTGGCGTAGGTTGGGTCAAGGCCGAAGGGCGGACCCAACGTCGACCCAACGCAACGCGATCCGCGTGATGGACGGGATGGATACGCGGTCGCACCTCGGACACGTTGGGTCCGGATCGCCGATCCTTGACCCAACCTACGGCTGTGTCGATTTCTCTGTGCGATGTCATCGCCTCGACATCGCACACGTTCGTGGCGTAGGTTGGGTCAAGGCCCTTGGGCCGGACCCAACAGCGAACCGTGTTGGGATCGAGCAATAGGCTTGATCGGCGCGGCGGATCGGGTCCCCGCCCCGACGCACCCCATGGTGCACCATGGCTCCGCCGACTCTTGTCTAAACAAGGTAAAACCGGTATCGTATGCGCTCTTTAGGCGCGTAGCTCAGCTGGTTAGAGCACCACCTTGACATGGTGGGGGTCGTTGGTTCGAGTCCAATCGCGCCTACCAAATTCTGCAGCGATCAAACCCTGTGGCGGCCCTCGGTAGCGGCCGCCACGGTGTATCAAGACGGCTCCTCGTAGCGGCCGTTTTGCGAAACCAAGCGGCCCCTCGTAGCGGTCGCCACTGAAACCAAAGGGTGACAACATGCCTAGCATTACACTGCCTGACGGCAGCCGCCGTGAATTTCCCGAACCAGTAACCGTTGCTGAAGTTGCCGCCGATATCGGTGCCGGACTGGCCAAGTCTGCGCTCGCCGGCAAGGTCGACGGCCAGTTGGTGGACACCTCGTTTTGTATCGATCACGACGCTGAAGTCGCGATCGTCACCGAACGTGATCCGGAAGGGGTGGACGTGATCCGTCACTCCACGGCGCACCTGCTGGCGCAGGCGGTCAAACAACTCTATCCCGAAGCCCAGGTCACCATCGGTCCGGTGATCGACAACGGCTTTTACTACGACTTCGCCTACGAGAAAGGCTTTCTCGCCGGAAGATCTGGAGAAGATCGAACAGCGCATGGAGGAACTGGCGAAGCGCGACGAGAAGGTCGAGCGCAGCGTCATGCCCCGCGATGAGGCGGTGCAGTTCTTTCGCGATATGGGCGAGGAATACAAGGCTGAGATCATCGAAGATATTCCTAAAGACCAACAGATCTCGCTCTATCGCCAAGGCGACTTCATCGATCTTTGCCGCGGGCCCCACGTACCCAGTACCGGCAAGCTCAAAGCCTTCAAACTGATGAAGCTGGCCGGGGCTTATTGGCGCGGCGATTCCACCAACGAAATGCTGCAGCGTATTTACGGCACCGCCTGGGGCGACAAGAAGGCGCTGAAGGGTTATCTGCATCGGCTCGAGGAAGCCGAGAAGCGCGACCATCGCCGCATCGGCAAAGCGATGGATCTGTTTCATACCCAAGAAGAAGCGCCGGGCATGGTGTTCTGGCACGATGCCGGCTGGCAGATCTATCTGGCGATCCAATCCTATATCCGCGATCGCCTGCGCAAGGCCGATTACCAGGAAGTGCACACGCCGAATCTGGCCGATCGGGCGCTGTGGGAAAAATCAGGGCACTGGGAAAAATTCCGCGAGGACATGTTCACCACCGAATCGGAAAAGCGCACCTTTGCCATCAAACCCATGAACTGCCCCTGCCATGTGCAGATCTTCAACCAGGGTCTCAAGAGCTACCGTGATCTGCCGCTGCGAATGGCGGAATTCGGCTCCTGTCATCGCAATGAGCCCTCCGGTACGCTCCATGGCCTGATGCGCGTGCGGGGGTTCACCCAGGACGATGCCCATATTTTTTGCACGGAAGAGCAGATCCAGTCCGAGGTTTCGGATTTCATCGATCTGTTGTTCAGCGTCTATCGGGACTTTGGTTTCAATGATGTGATCGTCAAGCTATCCACCCGGCCGCCGCAGCGGGTCGGATCCGACGAGATCTGGGACAAAGCCGAGCATGCCCTGGAGAAAGCCCTGAACGCCAAGGGCTTGGACTGGGATTTGCAGCCGGGCGAGGGCGCTTTCTACGGGCCGAAGATTGAATTTTCGCTGCGTGACTGCCTCGAGCGGGTCTGGCAATGCGGCACGATCCAGGTGGATTTCTCCATGCCGGGCCGGCTGGGTGCCGAGTATGTGGCCGAAGACGGCGACCGCCACACGCCCGTCATGCTGCACCGGGCCATACTCGGTTCCATGGAACGGTTCATCGGCATCCTGATCGAGCACCATGCTGGTGCGTTCCCGACCTGGCTGGCGCCGACCCAGGTGGTCGTGGCCAATATCACCGACCGTCAGGCGGAATATGTCCGACAAGTGGAAGAATTTTTGAAAAATAAGGGCGTTAGAGTCCGGTCGGACTTGAGAAACGAGAAGATCGGCTTTAAAATTCGCGAACATACAATCCAGCGGGTGCCCTATCTGCTGGTGGTGGGTGACCGGGAAGTTGAATCCGGTTCTGTGGCCGTGCGCACGCGCGCGGGAGAAGATTTGGGCTCTATGTCGCTTGCAGACTTCGGCGACCATCTCTCCCGTGAAATCGCGAGCCGCGGTCTAACTATTTCGGAGGATTGAAATATCGCTGCTCCAAAGGGCAACAAAACACGGCTGAACGATCAAATCACCGAGCGCGAAGTGCGCCTGATCGATGCCGAGGGTGAACAAGCCGGCGTAGTGTCGATTGAGGAAGCACTGCGTATGGCGGAAGAAGCTGAGCTCGATCTTGTGGAGGTTGCGCCAAACGCAGAACCTCCCGTTTGCCGCATCATGGACTACGGCAAATACAAGTTCGAGCAGAGCAAGAAACTGCAGGCTGCACGCAAGAAGCAGAAGCAGATACAAGTCAAGGAGATCAAGTTTCGTCCCGGGACGGACGAAGGAGATTACCGGGTAAAACTTCGCAACCTGGTACGTTTCCTATCGGAAGGTGATAAAGCGAAGGTAACACTGCGCTTTCGCGGACGCGAAATGGCGCACCAGGAGCTGGGCCGCGAGTTGCTGCAACGGGTCGAAAAGGATCTCGAGGAGTACGCAACGGTCGAGCAGTTTCCCAAGATGGAAGGCCGTCAGATGGTGATGGTGCTGTCTCCGAGAAAGACCAAGTGATTTCACGCGGTCGGGAACGCCTGGACTCGAAACCTCAAATGCGGAGTTTGTAGCAATGCCGAAAATGAAGAGTAATCGTGGCGCGGCCAAGCGCTTTCGTGCAACCGCCTCGGGCGGTTTCAAGCGCGGCCAGTCGCACCATCGTCATATCCTGACCAAGAAGGACAGCAAGCGTAAACGCCAGTTGCGTTCGGGCCAGATGGTCCACGACGCCGACACGGCTGCCGTACGTCGCATGCTGCCTTTCGCCTAAGGGAGGGATAAGACATGTCGCGAGTAAAGAGAGGCGTAACAGCCCACGCCAAGCACAAGAAGGTTTTGGATAAGGCCAAAGGCTATTACGGCGCCCGGCGCAAAGCGTTTCGGGTTGCCAAGCAGGCTGTCACCAAGGCCGGACAATATGCGTACCGGGATCGCCGTCAGCGCAAGCGCCAGTTCCGCGCCCTTTGGATCGTGCGGATCAATGCCGCTGCGCGTGAAAACGGTTTGTCCTACAGCCGTTTGATCGACGGCTTGCGCAAAGCGAACGTGGAAGTCGACCGGAAGGTGTTGGCCGATATCGCGGTGTTCGACAAGGTGGCGTTTGCGGCTTTGGCTGAGCAGGCCAAGGCCAGCCTTTCCGCTTGAGCTGAGAGCACTGCGTACCGCGTACGCGCAAAAGCATTAAACCGGCAAAAGGGGAAGGCGACGAAGCCTTCCCCTTTTTGTTTTTACGCATGCGTGTAAAGCGTGCGATTACGCAACGGGCTCGGTGTCCGGAATTCTAATTCTAAACGGGAATACCACGTGCACGACCTCAGTCAGATAGTGGCGCAAGCCGAACGGGCCATCGGTGAGGCCGACAGCCTCAACGGCTTGGATCAGATACGCGTCGAATATCTGGGCAAGAAAGGGCAAGTGACCGAGCAGCTCAAGCAGCTGGGCAAGCTGCCTGCCGACCAGCGACGAGACGCGGGTCAAGCCGTCAACGAGGCCAAGCAGCGTTTGCAAGCGCTGATCGAAAGCCGGCAACAGCAACTGCGACAAGCGGAAATGACCGCTCGTCTGGCGCAGGAGTCGATCGATGTGACACTGCCGGGCCGGGGCGGTTCGCCGGGCGGTTTGCATCCGGTAACCCGCACCCTGCAGCGGATCGAAAAACTATTTCAGGGGCTGGGCTTTCAGCTCGCGGAAGGGCCTGAAATCGAGGACGATCACCATAACTTCGAAGCATTGAATATTCCTGCCGAACACCCTGCGCGTGCGATGCACGACACGTTTTATGTCGACGCTCACCGGCTGTTGCGCACCCATACCTCGCCGGTACAGATCCGGGTGATGGAGCAGCAGCCGCCACCGCTGCGCATCATAGCGCCCGGGCGGGTGTATCGCTGTGACTCCGATGTCACCCACACACCCATGTTTCACCAGGTGGAAGGATTTCTGGTCGACAAGCGGGTGAGCTTTGCCGATTTGAAGGGTACGCTGGATGAGTTCCTGAAGCAGTTTTTCGAAAAGGATCTCGCGGTACGATTCCGCCCGTCCTATTTTCCGTTCACCGAGCCATCCGCCGAAGTGGATGTGGAATGTGTGCATTGCAACGGCCGAGGCTGCCGGGTTTGCGGCCACACGGGATGGCTCGAAGTGCTGGGCTGCGGCATGGTCCACCCCAAAGTATTCGAGCATGTGGGAATCGATGCCGAGACATATACCGGATACGCATTCGGCATGGGGGTGGAGCGCCTGGCGATGCTGCGTTACGGCGTCGATGATCTGCGATTGTTTTTCGAGAACGATCTGCGGTTCCTGCGGCAATTTCAATGAGCGCACTGGCGGACCGGGTTCGCCAACACACCAATCAAAGTGTCTGAAAGGATTTTCCTTCGATGAAGTTCAGTGAACGCTGGTTGCGCGAATGGGTCGATCCGCCGATTTCGACCGACGAACTGGCGCAGAAGCTTACCATGGCGGGTTTGGAAGTGGATTCTGTTGAGCCCGCTGCTGCCGCGTTCGAAGGCGTGGTGGTGGGTCGCGTCATCGAGGTCGCGGCGCATCCGGACGCGGACAAGTTGCGCGTCTGCGCAGTCGATGTCGGTACCGGCGAACCTCTGACCATTGTCTGCGGCGCGGCGAACGTACATGAAGGAATGTGTGCACCGACCGCGACCGTAGGCGCGCAGTTGCCGGGCGGGAAGAAGATCAAGGCTGCCAAATTGCGCGGCGTCGCAAGCGCGGGCATGCTTTGTTCGGCGAAAGAGCTCGGCTTGGCGGAGACCGCCGAAGGATTGTTGGAGTTGCCCAGCGACGCGCCGATCGGAACCGATCTGCGGACTTATCTCACGTTGGACGATGCGGTGATCGACGTGGATCTTACGCCCAACCGGGCCGACTGCCTTGGGATTTCCGGCATCGCCCGAGAGCTTGGCGCGCTCACCCGCGTTTCGGTCAAAGGACCGGACGTGGCGCCGATCGCCGCGCAAATTTCCGACTGTTTCCCGATTGAAATCGACGCGCCCGACGCTTGTCCGCGCTATCTGGGGCGAGTCATCCGCGGGCTGGACGCCAGCGCTGAAACGCCGGTCTGGATGCGGGAACGGCTGCGCCGCAGCGGGATTCGCAGCCTGGGACCATTGGTGGACGTCACAAACTACGTGATGCTGGAGTTGGGGCAACCGATGCATGCCTTCGACCTGCGCCGTCTGCGGGATGGGATTCGGGTACGCTACGCCCGCACAGGCGAAACGCTGTGCTTGCTGGATGGCCGCGAAATCGCTTTGGATGTGGATACATTGGTGATTGCCGATGCGCAAAGGCCGGTAGCGCTGGCGGGCATCATGGGTGGTGAGCAAAGTGGCGTCGACGATGATACGCAGGATGTATTCCTCGAATGCGCTTACTTCACGCCGCAAGTCATCGCCGGCCGGGCGCGTCGGTATGGGTTGCAGACCGACTCGTCGCACCGCTTCGAGCGGGGCGTCGATCCCGAGCTTCAGTCCCGGGCTACGGAGCGCGCCACGGGGTTGTTGCTGGCGATCGCCGGCGGCAAGAGCGGGCCGATCAGCGAAGCGGTTTTCCCAAATGCATTCCCCCGTCATGACGGGATCGCGTTACGCCGCCGACGCCTCGCCGACTTGCTGGGTATGGACATTCCGGACACGGAGATCGCTGACATTCTCGGTCGTCTGGGTATGAACGTGAGTTCGACGGAGGAGGGCTGGCGCGTAGTCGCGCCGAGCTTCCGTTTCGACATCGCCCGCGAGGTGGACTTGATCGAGGAGGTTGGGCGGGTCTTTGGCTATGCGCGATTGCCAAGTCGCCGTCCATATGCCGAAATCCAGATGGCGCCGGCCTCGGAAGCGCGCCTGACCGCCGATCGGCTGCGGTCGGCGCTGGTGGACCGAGGCTACCAAGAGGTCATCACCTATAGCTTCATTGATCCGATGGACCAGACCTTATTTGATCCGGACGCGCGGCCGGTCGCGCTGGCGAACCCGTTGTCATCGGACCTGGCGGTCATGCGCACCCAGCTCTGGCCTGGTTTGGCACGAACGGTAGTCCACAACCTCAACCGCCAGCAGGAACGGGTTCGAATCTTTGAGTATGGTCTTAGCTTTATTTCCCAAGGTAATAATTTAATACAGAAAAACAAGTTGGCTGCCGCTTGGTCGGGGAGCCGCGTTCCACAGCAATGGGGAATGCCCGCCGCAGCGGCGGATTTTTTTGATCTCAAATCCGACATTGAGGCGCTCCTGCAATTGACGGGTCATGCAGAGGAATTTATCTTTGAAGCGGGTCATCATCCGGCGCTTCACCCGGGGCAGGCGGCTCGTATTTCGCGTGGTCGGCAAGAGATTGGCTGGATCGGAGCGCTGCATCCGGAAATTCTGCAGCGACTGGGAGTTAGTCAGCAGATCCTGATGTTCGAATTGGATGTAGAGGCGATCGCGCAGACCCGAGTTCCGGCGTTCACGCCATTGTCCCGCTTTCCTGCCGTGCGCCGCGATCTGGCGGTTGTGGTGGATGAGGCCGTGACCGCGGGGGCCGTACGGGAGCGGATCCTGGGTGCGGCCGGCCCATTGCTGCAGGACTTGCGATTGTTCGACGTTTATCGCGGCAAAGGTATAGATTCTGGACGAAAAAGTCTTGCTTTAGGCTTGATTCTACAAGACTCTTCGCGCACTCTTACAGAGCAAGAGATCGACGCTGCTGTGGCCCGGATCATAGCCGATCTGACCCAGCATCTGGGGGCATCACTGAGAGAATAAATGATGGCGCTAACCAAAGCTGACATGGCTGAGCATTTGTTCGAGGAACTGGGGCTGAACAAACGCGAGGCAAAAGAATTGGTGGAAATGTTTTTTGAGGAAATCCGCACGGCGCTCGAAGCGGGTCGGCAGGTGAAATTGTCCGGTTTCGGCAATTTCGACCTACGCGATAAAAACCAGCGCCCGGGTCGTAACCCCAAGACCGGCGAGGAAATCCCCATCACAGCACGGCGGGTGGTGACATTCCGCCCGGGCCAAAAACTAAAAGCGAGGGTCGAAGCGTATGCTGGAGGCGGGGAATAATAGCGAACTGCCCGCGATTCCGGGCAAACGCTATTTCACCATCGGCGAAGTCAGCGAGCTATGCGCGGTCAAGCCGCACGTATTGCGCTATTGGGAACAGGAGTTTCCGCAACTGAAGCCGGTCAAACGTCGTGGCAACAGGCGCTATTATCAGCGTCATGACGTGATCATGATCCGTCAGATTCGCGACCTACTGTATGAACAGGGGTTCACCATCGGTGGTGCGCGCCAGAAGCTCTCAGGCGAGAGTGCGAAGGAAGACGCCAACCAGAGTCAACAGATTATCCGGCAACTGCGCAGCGAGCTGGAAGAAGTGCTGCACATGTTAAAGCGCTGACTTGCCAATTCGTTTGCGGTATCATTCCTCGCCTTGCGCGGGAGCCGTCCGGTTCCCGTCGATCGATTCGGAGCGTGGCGCAGCCTGGTAGCGCACCACAATGGGGTTGTGGGGGTCGTGGGTTCGAATCCCTCCGCTCCGACCAAAAGAAAAGAGGCTTGTCGCGTCGCGGCAAGCCTTTTTTGTTTGGCATTGGTTAATCACCGGCGAGCTTCCCTGAGCTAAATCAAGCCGAGTCTTCTATCTTATCGGTAACGTAGGTGTCGGTCCCATTGCGAAGCCGGCGATATGCAAAGTTGAATTCCCTTCGCGTCACCAGCGTTCTGGAGCGTTGCCGCAGATACCCGTACCTCCTGGGCACAGCGTCTGGGGTGCGACTGCGCTGCGGGATTCTGGTCGTGCCAGCATATGGCGCCTAACCGACGTGTTGTCGGGCCAAAATCATCGTCGCGGTAGGACTTGACGGCTATGATTCTATAAGAGACTGCCAGATTCAACGTTGCGATTGGGTGAAGGGGGCGCAGTGGACAACACGCTGAAGCGATTGCTGGATGCGGAATTGCGGGCGCAAGAGGTGGTGGACCGCGCTTTTGCCGAGCGCGATCGGCTCACCCAGCAAGCCCAGGAGGAAGCCAAGGCTGCAGAACAGCGTTTCGAGAAGCGCATTCCCGAAATTCATGAATCATTCATGCACAAATCCGAGCAGCGGGCCGATCAATCGATCACGGAGTTGCAACGGCGGGAGCAGGAAAAGCGCGCGGAGTTGGAGCGCATGGCGCGAGAACGCATGGATGATGCGGTGCATGCGGCAATCGATATTCTGCTCGATACGGAGAGCAGCTGATATGACGGCTGCACGACGATACGCTTTTCTGCACGCTCGCGTCTCGAGCTTGCGCGAACGGCTGGGAACCATGGATAGAGATTTTGACCTCGAAGCCGAGGACGCGCATGAGGTCGTGCGGCACGCCGGATTGGATGACAGCGTTGCGGAAGATCCAACGTTGCTCGAACGACAGGCGTTGGAACGGCTGATGAAGGAGGCGGCGTTGCTGGTGCGCCCATTGATCGGACCGCAACGCGCTTTGTTGCGGCATTGGATGCGCCGCTTCGAATTGATGAACCTGAAGGTGTTGTTGCGGGCCAAACTGCGTGAGGGCGGCCGCGATCGTACGTTGCAGCCGTTGCTGGACATGGGGCCCTTGACCGACCTGCCGGTCGAGGATCTGCGGCACGCCGAAGATCTGCCCGAACTGCTGCGCCGGCTTGAAACCACGCCCTATGCCATTATGGCGCGCCACGCCCGCCGCAGCTTCGATCAGCGTCATGACCTGTTCGGCGTTGAATCGGCTTTGGAGCGACAATATTTTGCTGAACTCGTCAGAAAACTGCGGGCGCTTCCCAGGCGGGACCGTACTCGTTTGAATGGCTTCATTGCCACGATGCTGGACCAGGTGAACCTGGTCTGGCTGTTGCGCTACCGGATCGCCTATGGCTTCGAACCGCCTCAGACATTTTTCCTGCTGACGCCCTTCGGTTCAGAGTTAAGCGGCGCATTGTTGGAGCTTGTGCGGTTCGATGACCTGGGCGAGGTCCTCGAGCATTTGCCTTCAGAACTTCACGCCCGACTGCAAGGTGTGCGTTCGATCCGGGAAGTGGAGGATCGGATGGCGGAACGGACGGCCGAAGCAGCGTGGCGCCTGATGGGCAACGCCACATTCGATCTCAGCAGGGTCTTTGCCTATTTGTACCTGCGCGAACAACAGTTCCATCGATTGTACATGCTTTGCAAAGGCCGCAAGTTGCAGTTGGATGCGGCGTTGATCCGCGAGGCGGCCGGCACGGGCGCTGCGGGCAGAGCGGTTCCTGGATGAATCCGTCATGCTGACGCCCCTGCCGGTGAAGTCCGTGAGTGTGTATCTGCTCGAAGATGATGGCCCGGCAGCAAGCCTCGCATTGGCAGAATGTGGTGTGTTCAATCCTCGGACGGACTTGGACCGGGAGGAGCTGCCGACGCGGGCTGGCGCACGGTACCAGGCGCTGTACCTCAGTGCACGCCGACAACTGGACAAGATCCAAAGCCATCTGGAAGTTGACCTGCGATACGGCGCCGATCCACGCAAAGCCCGAATCGTTTCGCTGGATGATCTTCACCGCCTGAATTCGGAGCTGGGCGAGATCTGGCATGTGTGCGCTGCGTGCGAGCAGGAGCAGCGCGCCTTGGCCGAGGAAACGCGCACGATCGAGCAACTGAGTCGTGCCTTGGACGAGTTTGCGAGTCTGAACGTCGATCTGGGACTGTTGCGCAGCGGATTGCGGTTTCTGGACGTGCGCATCGGGACGGTTGCGCGCGCCGACGTGCCGCGCCTTGGACAGGCGCTCGGCTTGATCGGGTATTCACTTTCGGTGTTTATGGAAGGTGACGACACTGCCCATGTCGCGCTGGCGGGCTTGTTGGGCGAGCAATCCGCGCTCGAGGGCGTATTGGCGTCGGCCTCCTTCCGTGCATTGCAGCTCCCCGAAGCATTCCAGGATACGCCGCCGGCATTGCGGCGCAAATTGGATCGTCGCCGTATGCAAGCCCGCGAACGACAGCAGGAATTGAACGCGCGCCAAGTGCAAGCGCGTGAACGTTACAGTCCCACTCTGCACAAGGCGGCACAGATGCTGCAGCGGGCAGCGACCTTCGCCGAGCTCGCCAACTCCTTGCAGAGCAAAGGCGGTTTGGCCTGTGCCAGCGGCTGGGTGCCGGCCGATCGCGTTCAGTTGCTGCAGCGCACGTTGCGACAGCGGCTCGGCAATCGCGTAGTAGTCGAAGCGCGCGATCCGCTGCCGGACGAAAAAGGAAGCGTACCGAGCGTCATCCGGTATCCTCGATTTCTACAGCCCTTCGCGGCGCTGGTTCGCAATTACGGCGTGCCCCGTTACGGCGAATTCGATCCAACCTGGTTGTTCGCGATCTCGTTCGTGTTGATGTTCGGAATGATGTTCGGGGATGTAGGCCAGGGAGCGATCATCGCTGCCGCCGGGCTGGTGCTGCCGAGGCGGTGGGCAGCCGCACAGCCATTCGTGATCGGGGCCGGTATGGCATCCACAGGCTTCGGCGTGTTGTACGGTAGCGTGTTCGGTTACGAAGGCGTCCTGCATCCGGTATGGATGTCGCCTCTCTCCGATCCGATGCATATGCTGCTGCTGGCGCTCGCTTGGGGCGTCGGGTTCATCCTGATGGCGGGCGCAATCACGGTTCGGAATCGTCTGGCAGAGAAACGCTATCGGGAAGCGCTGGCGGACGGCAACGGTTTGGCCGGCATGTTGTTGTACGCGGGCGTATTGATCTTCGTCTGGCAATGGGCCCAAGGGGTCGAATTTGGAAACGTGGAACTGGTGCTGATCGGTACGCTGCTGTTCGTGATAGTCGCGAATCGCTGGGAACAGACGCGGGCGCCGTTTGTCGAGCGGCTAATGGTCGTCATATTGGAAGTGTTCGAAAACTTTGTGAGTTATGCGGCAAACACGCTGTCGTTTCTGCGGGTTGCCGCATTCAGTCTCAATCACGTGGCTCTGGCTATCGCAGTGTTTACGCTGGCGCGCATGATGGAAGGTGCGGGCCACTGGATTATGGTTGCGCTGGGTAACGTTTTTATTCTGGTCGTTGAGGGCGCGATTGTGGCGATACAGGTATTGCGCCTGGAGTATTACGAGGGATTTTCGCGGTTCTATAGCGGCGACGGTATCGATTTCAAGCCGCTCACGATGGATGCAGGCAACCGGGCTACGGGGTCGGCATAAATTTCGAGGTCAGCGCGCACGGAGATTTGCAAATGTACTGGATGGTTGGCTTGATGAGCCTCAGTTTGATCGCCGTTATAGGCCTCGGTGTGTGGTTGGAAGTTCGACCGCTTACCCCGACGCGCCCTGCAGCAGGTTGGTTGCGGGGTTCAGTGGGCGTGAATTTGCTCACGTTTGTGCTGGCAGAGATCGGGTTGCTGTTTTTTGCGGCGGATGCGGCTATGGCGCAACCGGCGGCCGAGGCTGCCAGTCGCGGCGAAGTATCGGTGGGATTGGGGTTGGCGCTGATCGGCATCGGCATCCCAACGGCGCTGGCAACGATCGGTGCCGGTATCGCCGTCGGACCAGTGGGTGCTGCGTCCATGGCCGTTTTGGCTGAGAAGCCGGAAATTTTCGGGCGAACGCTGATCTATCTTGGCCTTGCGGAAGGAATCGCAATTTACGGCCTGGTGGTGAGCATTCTTCTGTTAGGCAAGATTCCGTGAACGCCGATGCGCCTCAAAGCGGACCCGAGACCCGTATGATTGCCATGGGTAGCCCGGCCCTGACACAGGGTTTTGCCTTAGTCGGGTTTGAAACTTGGCCGGGCGCGGATCCGCAGGTCCTGGCACAGGTTCTGGATGAACTCGTGAAACATGACCAGCGCGCGTTAGTGCTGTTGGAGCCGGATCTTGCCCGCTGCGACTGTCCGCAACTGCGCCATGTGCGTGCGGAAAGCGGGCGCATCGTGGTCGCGGAAGTACCGCCCCTGCACGCGCCGGAAACCTACCACCCGCTGGTTGAAGATCTGGTACGCAGCGTGCTCGGTGCCGATGCCTTGGACGAGGGCAATGGACGCTGAAACCGGCACGAACGATTTGGAAACGGCCTTGCTGAATCGTGCACAGCGACTTGCGGACGAGGCATTATCACTGGGAAAGCAGAATCGCGATCGAATCATCCGCGAGGAAAACGAGCGCCTGCAGCTGCGCGAGGAACGGGAAGTGCTGATGGCAAAGGCAGCGGCTGAGCGCAACTTTCGGCGCCGCGTGCAGGCAAGCGACTTGAAGGTTCAAGAACAGCTCGACCAACTGCGATGGTCTTTGACCCAGTCCGCGATGGAACGTGTGCGCGATTCCCTCCGGAAGTTGACTGCCGACGAAGGAGCCTACCTTCCGGTTCTCAAGCGATTGTTGATCGAAGCCGTTGCCGCGCTGGATCAACCAGAGGTCGTGGCCGAGTTCAACGAGGTGGACCGCGAGCGGGTCAGCGATTCTTGGGATGCGCTGTGCGGTGAGCTGGCGCCGGACAAACGCGTCCTGCTCAGCAATGAGTGTCACCGCGGAATCGGTGGCGTGCGGGTGCACAGCAAGGACGATTCGGTACAAGTGGATAACAGCTTTGAGGGTCGCTCGGAACGCTACCAGCGCGAACTCCATGAAATCCTGATCGAGCGTTTGTTCGGCAAGGCGATGGAGATGGAAGAACTCGTGCATG
Organism: uncultured Gammaproteobacteria bacterium; assembly: GCA_963773585.1. Taxonomy (GTDB): domain Bacteria; phylum Pseudomonadota; class Gammaproteobacteria; order JASBUN01; family JASBUN01; genus CAVXJN01. The sequence continues at coordinate 265,173 of CAVZBR010000005.1, read as the reverse complement.
GGTAGGATACTGGCGATCAACGGTCCGCTGGTCACAGCCGAGATGCCGGGAACGCCCAACGGCGAGCAGGTGCGATTGGGCGAGCTGGGACTGCTGGGTGAGGTGATCGAGCGCGACGGTTTGACCGCGATGGTGCAAGTCTATGAAAGTACCGAGTCGCTACGAACCGGAGAGCCGGTGGAACCGCTGGGCCATCCTTTGTCTGTGGAACTTGGCCCCGGGCTGCTAGGCGCAATTTTCGACGGCATACAGCGCCCGCTGCACAAGATTTATGAGGAAAGCGGAGATCAGATCCGGCGCGGGCTGCATTTGCCGGCGTTGGATCGAAAACAGCGTTGGCAGTTCGAACCTTCGGATTTGCAGATCGGTAAACCCATTCGAGCAGGCGCAGTGCTGGGTACGGTCGCCGAAACCGAGACCATCGCGCATCGCATCCTGGTGCCGCCCGATGTCACGGGCGAGCTGCTGGAATTGGCTCCCACAGGACAATATGTCATCGAAGACCTCATTGCGCGCGTGCGCACTGCCGATGGTGAAGAACGCGAACTCGCTTTGTATCATCGCTGGCCGGTACGAAGCCCGCGTCCCTACCGCCAGCGCGATCATTCCGTTGCCCCGCTGTTGACCGGACAGCGCATTCTCGACACATTTTTTCCGCTGCTCAAAGGCGGCAAAGCGGCGGTACCCGGTCCGTTCGGCGCCGGGAAGACCATGCTGCAACAACAGATCGCACGCTGGGCCAACGCCGACGTGGTGATCTATGTGGGCTGCGGGGAACGGGGCAATGAACTGGTCGACATACTGGAGAGCTTTCCGCAGCTGACCGATCCGCACACCGAGCGCTCGTTGATGGAACGGACGTTTTTGGTTGCCAACACCTCCAACATGCCGGTGGTCGCCCGGGAGGCGTCAATCTACGTCGGTGTCACGCTCGCCGAGTACTACCGCGACCAAGGGTACGACGTCCTCATGGTGGCGGACTCCACCAGTCGCTGGGCTGAAGCGCTGCGGGAGGTATCCGGTCGTCTTGGGCAAATGCCTGTGGAGGAGGGTTATCCGGCTTATTTGGCGTCACGCCTAGCGGCATTCTACGAGCGCGCGGGACGGGTGGAAACGCTTGCCGGGTGTCGCGGGTCCGTGACGCTGATCGGCGCCGTTTCACCGCCCGGCGGAGATTTTTCCGAGCCCGTGACCAGCCACACGAAGGAAATCGTCCAGACGTTCTGGGCCCTGTCCAAGGAATTGGCCGACGCGCGGCATTATCCGTCGGTTTCGTGGGTTGAAAGCTTCTCCGACAGTGTCACCACTGCGGCGCAATGGTGGGCCGAAGAGGTCGATCCCGCCTGGGCGCAGCGGCGGGCCGAGGCGCTGGGCATGTTGTCACGAGCAGAGGAACTGACCCGTATCGTGAACCTGGTCGGTCCCGAAGCATTATCTTCCAATCAACGCTGGACCCTTGAGATCGCCTCGCTGGTTCGCGAAGCGGTGCTGCAGCAAAGTGCACTCGATGAAGTCGATAGTTTCGCATCGCCGCAGAAACAATTTGCGCTGCTCGATTTGTGCTTGCAAATCCATCGCCGCGGTGAGGAGCTGCTCGCAGACGGGATTCCGGTGCAGCAGCTGTTGGGCCTCGACGTACTGCCCCGGGCGCGACGATTGAAGAGTCGCTACGACAGTTCCCAGGTGGAAGAGCTGCGTTCGTTCAGCGACGACATCGCCAAAGCATTCGATCGCATCGGCGCCGAATACAAGAGCGACGAGCACGCCGGATGAAGGAAATACAGTATCGACAATCGATCGCCGCACGAGGTGGCTTGTTGTTCATGCGCGGTATTGATGGCGTGGCCTTTGGCGATCGGGTGGCGGTACGCGACCAGGCGGGGCGTCAACGCAATGGGCAGGTGATCCGTTGTTCGAATGAGGCGATTCTGGTGCAGGTGTTCGAAGGCACCGACGGACTCGCCCCGGAACAGACCTGGGTGCGGTTTTTGGAAGAACCGTTCGAGATCGCACTTTCGCGCGATTTACTCGGCCGCGAACTCAGCGGCATCGGGCAACCTCGAGACGAACGCCCACCGGTCGTCTCCCGATTGCGTCGCAGTGTCAACGGCGCACCGACCAATCCTACGGCACGGGCTTATCCGCGCGAGTTTATCCAGACCGGAATCTCTGCAATCGACGGTTTGAATTCCCTGGTGCGCGGGCAGAAGCTGCCGATCTTTTCCGGTTCAGGACTGCCTCACAACCGCTTGGCAGCGCAGATTGTGCGCCAGTCCAAGCTCACCGGGGAGGAATCGCGGTTCGCAGTCGTATTCGCCGCTTTGGGGATCACCTATGCCGACGCCGGGTTTTTTCGGGACGAATTCGAGAAGAGCGGTGTGCTCGGCAATGTGGTCATGTTTATCAATCTTGCCGACGATCCGCCCATCGAGCGCCTGATCCTGCCGCGCACCGCGTTGACCGCGGCGGAATACCTGGCTTATGACCTGGAACTCCACGTGTTGGTGGTGCTAACGGACATGACCCACTACGCCGAGGCGCTGCGCGAGGTTGCCACCGCGCGGGGCGATGTCCCGGCGCGCAAGGGATATCCGGGATATTTGTACTCGGATCTGGCGGAGATTTATGAGCGCGCCGGGCGGGTCAAGGAACGTCACGGCTCGATTACCATGGTGCCCGTCGTCAGCATGCCTTCTGACGATATTACGCACCCGATTCCCGATCTTACCGGTTACATCACCGAAGGGCAGATCGTGCTGTCGCGGGAACTGCACAGTAACGACGTCTATCCGCCTGTGAGCGTGCCGCCATCGCTGTCGCGCTTGATGAAAGACGGCATCGGCAAGGATTTTACCCGCGAAGATCACCCCCGGGTCGCGAGTCAGATTTATGCGGCCTACGCCCACGCGCTGGAAGTACGAAATCTCGCCTCGATCATCGGATCGGAAGAGCTCTCCGAAGCGGACCGGCGTTATCTGTCGTTCGCGGACGGGTTCGAGCAACGCTTCGTGGCGCAGGGAGAAGACCAAGACCGTAGCATTGTCGAGACGCTGAACCTTGCCTGGGAACTGTTGTCGATGCTGCCTTCGGAGACTTTGACTCGCGTCAGTGAAGCAGACCTCGCGCGCTATCACCACTGGAAGGCAGAATCTCAGACCGCAGGTGCATGATGCAAAGGCGATTGACGGTACCGCCCACTAAGAGCAACTTGCTGACGTTGCGCAAACAAGTGGCATTCCTGGAGGAAGGCTACACGTTGCTTGAACGAAAGCGCGAACTGCTAACGCGGTTGGTACACGAACGTCTGAGCGATTACCGCAAGCTTCGCGGCAGCGTGCACGATGCCCTGAAGGACGCATACCACAGTCTTGCAATTACACAGTTGCGCATGGCGCATCGTGTACTCGAGCAGTTGCCGATCGGTCTCGCGCCAGCGCTTTCGGTGCGAATCCTACCCCGCAGCAGCTTGGGGGTGCAGTACCCGGCCGTTGCTGCGAAGCGTCTAGCGCAACAGCCGCTCGGACTGTTGTGGAGCGATGCGAGCTTGGATGAGACGCGAACGAAAATGGCGGAGTTGGCGTTGTTGATGGCCAAGCTCGGCGAGGCGGAAACGGCATTGCAGCGGATGCTGACCGAACAACGCAAAACACAAAAGCGTGTGAACGCGCTGCGATACAACGTCATCCCGCGCTATCGGGAAACAATCCGTTTCATCGATGCTGCGCTTGAGGAAGAGGAGCGAAACGCCCTGTTTCAGCTGAAAGTTTTGCGCGGTGACTCCGATAGAGCATGAATCGTGTAGCTGGTGGACGACTGATGGCGCTTGGTACGGTGCTGTATGCGCAGCCGATCCTGGCAGCGCCCGGCAGTGCTGTGCACACGGACCCGATCGCGCCTGTGATACTCGGAGTCACGGGGATCCTGTTCTTCGCGGTCTTGGGGCGATTCGCGGCACGTAAACTGGGCCAACCCTCGGTGTTGGGGGAATTGCTCATGGGTGTCGCGTTGGGAAACGTCGGCTATTGGTTGGGCTTCGACTTCATCGAGGTCTTACGCCAGGGGCCGGCGCTGTTCGATATGGTGGACATGACGCTTTCGGGCAAGCCCCTCCACGAGGCGGCGAACGCGGCATTAGGAAACCATGATGCCGCGGCGATTCTAGCAATTCTGAAAGGGCCGGGCGGTGCGGCGCTGGCGCAGGTCGCCCATGCCGTGGATGTGTTTTCCCGCTATGGTGTGATTTTCCTGTTGTTTCTGGTTGGACTGGAAACCACCGTCGGGGAAATGCGCGCAGTCGGAAGCGAATCGCTTCGGGTCGCGTTCATCGGTGTCGCAACGCCGTTTCTGTTGGGCTTTATGATGGCGCGGGTCTTGATGCCCGAGTTGTCGTTCAGCGTCGATCTGTTCGTTGCCGCTACGCTCGGCGCCACCAGCATCGGTATTTCGGCGCGCGTGCTTCGCGATTTGAATGCCACACGATCCCACGAAGCGCGCGTCATTTTAGGGGCTGCGGTGATGGACGACGTGCTGGGCCTGGTGATGCTGGCCGTGGTCTCCGGAATCGTGGTGTCCGGCAGTGCGGATCTGGGCGGGATCGTATCGACTGTGCTCATTGCGGCTATGTTCTTGATCGCTGCGTTCACGGTTGGGCCGTATTTTCTACGCTTTGCAATTCGCCTGGTGTGTCGACTGGACATCATCGAGGCGAAGATGTTCATCGCATTTTTGTTTGTGATGGTGTTGGCCTGGTTCGCCAATCTAGCGGGGCTGGCTACCATCGTCGGCGCGTTTGCGGCTGGCGTCATTCTGCACGACGCTTATTTTCGAGCCTGGGGAGCGGTCGAGCAACACCGCTTCACAATCCGGGAATTGATCGCGCCGCTGGAGGTAATCATGGTTCCGATTTTTTTCGTGCTGATGGGCGTGCAGGTCAAGCTTGAGAGTCTGGTTGATTTTCATGTCGTGAGCATGGCTGCCGGGCTGATTGCCGCCGCAGCGGTTGGCAAGCTGGTCAGTGGCTTGGGTGCCGCCCGGAATGTCAGTCGTCTGGCCGTGGGCATCGGTATGATGCCGCGCGGCGAAGTGGGTCTTATCTTTGCGGCGATCGGCCGCAGCCTTGATGTGATCAGTGATGCGTTGTTCTCGGCTCTGGTGCTGATGGTGATCGTGACTACGCTGCTGACGCCGCCTTTGCTGAAATGGGCCATGAATCGGCGCACGTCTCTGGGGCAATCCGATTCAGTTGTGTGAAGACTGGGCCGGGAATCAAGCAGCCATCGGCAATGCGCCGGCCGCCAAAATGCGCAGTCCAGTCGATCGCACCAAGAAGTCCTCACCGAGGCCGGCCCCCATCTCCGTCCGTCCTCCCCGGCAGGAAGGTCGCAGGGTGTCGCCAGCGGGTGTATCAGGCCGGCATTGGATCGGTCACCCTGTTGTCGTCAGGCCCCGCCATCGTGGGAGCGCTCGACAGCACGGGCGCCAGCGTGATCGTGCTGCCTCAGCACCAGCGGAATCTACCCGGGGGGCGTGCGCGCCTATGCGCGCTCCTTCAACAAATGCGAGGCAGCGGATCGACTTCCAGCTCTTCCAGCACTCGCTCGGCACCGAACTCGGTTTCGAGGCCAGGCAGGTTCCGCGCGATGTCTCCAGACGAGGGAGCTGGCCGGCGAGGTAAATACTGCATCCACCCATGGGCTGGGTGTAGCGGCAACACTGGCGCTGCTGGAGCGGTTGGGCGAATTGCCGCCCGTAATCCGCATTGTCGGCATCGAGGTGGGGGAGGCCGGCAGTACGCCCGAACCAGGATGGATACAGGCTGGCGTGGCAGCCGCGTACGTGGAACTCGAGCGCCTCAATTCGGGTCGGTAGCTCGGTCATTCTGTGGCGGATCGGACTGGCTTTCGGTATACATGCTCAAACGCTGATACAGTCCCAAGCCGACGATGAGCAGCACTGAAACCGCGAGCAATAGGGTCGGGTAGAGCAGTCCATTGACGTCCTTGGTGCCGGCGCCAAAAATGAACACCAGCGCTTCCAAGGTCACGGCAATGGCGATGATGACCAGAAACTTGGTCAACGTCTGTCGCGCTTCGCTCGGCGAACGCAGCTCCCGCTCACGCAATACCTCTTCCTCCATGAGATATTTCGCGACGTCGAAAACGGCCACCGAAATCACGATTTGTCCGATGCCGTCGAGCATAGTGCCGACGACGCTGCCAGCATAGATGAAAGCATGGGTGACCTCCCAGATAGCGTGCCCAATCATGGCCAGGCTGATCGCCAATAGCGCCGCGCTCACCAGCAGATACACGGCACTGGTCGTATAGTGAAAGATCCGATGCAGTCGGCGAGAGCTGGTCAATGAATGTCTCCAGTAAGGACAGGCTCTTAGCGTGGCGGCGGAGCGGAGAGCACCTATCTTCAAGGCTAGATGAATAACAGCAGGCCGACAATGGCGATAGAGAAAGGCCCGCGTGCGGCCGAGGCACGCAACGGGAATCACTCGGCCAATATCCTGGAACCGGGCAATACCTGCTGGGAGCTCGCTCGATGCGCCCGTGCGCGCGTACTCGTGGATGCGGAGGAATATTTTTCCGCATTGCATGACGCCCTGTGCCGAGCGAAACGTTCCATATTGGTGCTGGGCTGGGATATCGACAGTCGCGAACCGCTGATCCGAGATCCGTCCCATGAGCGGGTGGGTTGGCCCCTGCGACGCGTCCTCAACCAGATCGTACGTCGCACCCCCGGATTGCACGCTCATGTGCTGATTTGGGATTTCGCGGTCATCTATGCCATGGAGCGTGAGTGGCTGCCGTTCTATCGGTTGGGATGGCAGAAACATCGACGGCTGCATTTTCGTACTGACGGCAATCACCCGGTTGGCGGGTCTCAACATCAAAAGGTGGTGGTGATCGATGACAAGCTGGCATTCGTCGGCGGCATCGATCTCAGTAAATGGCGTTGGGACACCCGCGCGCACAACGCAGACGAAAAGCGGCGCCTGGATCCCGACCATAAGCCCTATATTCCATTTCACGACGTCATGCTCATGCTGGAGGGGGAGGCCGCCGCGAAATTGGGCGAGCTGGCGCGGGAACGCTGGCGCCGCGCTACTGCCCAGCGATTGTCACCCGTTGGCGAAGTAGCTAGTGAGCCATGGCCGGTGCGCATCCGGCCGCAATTTGAAAACTTCGGGCTGGGGATTGCGCGCACCTATCCAGAATATCGCGAGCAAAAGCCGGTCCGTGAAGTGGAGCGGTTGTATCTCGCTTCACTGGCGGCCGCGAAACACTGGGTCTACGTGGAAAACCAATATCTGACTTCGTTGCGAATCGCGAAGATGATGGCTCAGCGGCTGCAGGAAGCGGATGGCCCTGAGTTCGTGCTGGTATTGCCGAAACAAACCGGCGGCTGGCTGGAGCGCAACACCATGGATGTGCTGCGCGGGCGTTTTTTGAAAACACTACGCGAGGCGGATGACCACGGCCGCCTACGTGTCTATTATCCCGACTCCCCTGGTTTGGCGCCACAGCACATCAGCGTGCATAGCAAGGTGATGATCGTCGACGATCAATTGCTGCGGTTGGGATCGTCGAATCTCAGCAACCGGTCCATGGGGCTGGATAGTGAATGCGACGTCGCGATCGAGGCGAGCGACGACGAGACGGTACGGCGAGGGATTGCTTATGTGCGCAACGATCTGCTGGGCGAGCATCTTGGTGTCGAACCGCAGGCAGTCGCGGCGGCGATCGCAGAGCGCAAATCATTGATCGGTGCGATCGAAGTGTTGCGCAAGAACGACGGGCGCAGTCTCCGTGACTTGGACGGTACCGTGTCCGAAGACCTCGATCGGCAGGTTCCGGATCAGGCAGTCATCGATCCGGACGAACCGCTGGAAGCGGATCGGCTCGCACATCGATTCCTGTCGTCGGACCAGCGCGAGCACGCCGGTCGCCACGGTCTGCGGATCGCATTGTTCATCGGTGCGCTGCTGCTGCTTGCCGCACTGTGGCGCTGGACCCCGCTGGGTGACTACCTGAACATGGAGCGGATCGACGGCTGGATGCAGCAGATCGCCGATAGTCGCTTCACGCCGTTGATACTGCTGGCGCTGTACCTGGTGGCCGGGTTGATTGTATTTCCATTGGTCATTCTGGTGGCAGCCACCGCGATGATATTCGGCCCTTGGCTGGGAGTGGCATATGCCATTGGTGGTTCGATCGCCAGCGCTCTGTTGACTTTCTGGGTCGGCAAGTACCTGGGCCGGGACTGGCTGCGCCGGGTCGCGGGATCGCGCATCGACCGGCTGGATCGCTGGCTATCCAATCGGGGTATCCTGACCATCATGACGGTGCGCGTGATTCCCATCGCGCCGTTTACGGTGGTCAATCTCGTGGCCGGTGCGTCGCGGATTTCATTTCGTGACTACACCATCGGCACGGTAGTGGGCATGACGCCGGGGATCGTGATGATGGTGTTGTTCCTGGATCGGCTCGAGGCGGCGGTACACAACCCCAGTACTGGTACCTTCGTGGTGGTCGGTGCCGTCGGCGTCGGCGCGGTCGCATTGTTTGCCGGACTGCGCTACCTGCTGCGCCGGCGTTCTGCCAAACCCGCTGCCGCCGACGCGGCCTGAGCTCGCCATGGAGCGGGTGGCGTTCGCGGCGGCGACCTACAATATCCATCGTTGCATAGGGCGGGACCGCCGTCGCGATGCGGCGCGATTGATCTCCGTGCTGCGCGACCTCGATGTGGCGGTCATCGCCCTGCAGGAAGTCGAAACGCTGGTTGGACGTGGACCCGAGCACGATCAGTTCGTATATCTCGCCAATAGCCTCGGCATGCACGCTGTCGCCGGACCTGCGATGTTTCGAAGCGACAGCACCTACGGCAATGCCGTGCTCAGCGCCTTCCCTGTGCATGCCGTGCGCCGGCATGAAATGAGTGTGCCTGGACGCGAGCCGCGGGGAGCCGTCGAAGTCGAATTAATGATTCAGGAGCGCCTGGTCCGGGTCATCACCACCCACTTGGGACTGAGCGGCACGGAGCGATGGCGCCAGTGCCAGTCGCTGGAAAGAGTTCTGGACATGGCATCCCTCCCGACCTTGCTGTTGGGTGACTTCAACGAATGGTTGCCGAGTTCGCGCGGTCTGCGGCTGCTGCGCCGGCACGCGCGCGATCATAGCCGCCGGACGTTTCCCGCGTTTGCGCCGCTGCTGGCCTTGGATCGGATGTTCGTACGCGGGGGGTTGCGGGTGGACGCAGTGAGGGCGGTCTCGGCAGGCGCAGCCGCGCGGGCCTCCGATCACCTACCGTTACGTGCCGAATTGAGTCTGTGATGGCGGCGTGCCGCTTGTGAATAGATAAATTTTCATGATGTGTCTTCATGACATTTCTTGTTACACAATTTATAATGCCCGCTCGGCCCAGGTAAGCAGGCCAGGCGCCCCCGGCCAGGTAGGCCGTATAGGGACGACGCGCGCCGCAAAACCATATTCAGTTTCTCGGGAGGATTATGTCTGTATACGGCACCGCGGCGCCGGCATGCCCCTTATGGCTGATGCGCCTGCTACCGTTCTTGCGCTGGTGGCCCCTGGTCAACCGGGACTCGATGCGCAGCGACTTGAGCGCCGGTCTGACGGGCGCCATCGTGGTGCTGCCGCAAGGCGTGGCGTTCGCCACCATTGCCGGCATGCCTCCCGAATACGGTCTTTACGCCGGCATGGTGCCGGCCATCATCGCCGCGCTTTTCGGATCGTCCTGGCATCTGGTGTCCGGCCCGACCACGGCCGCTTCCATTGTGCTGTTCTCGGCGTTGTCCGCGTTGGCCGAACCCGCCAGTGCAAAATATGTAAGCTTGGCGCTGACGCTGACCTTCATGGTTGGGATGATCCAACTGGGCATGGGCCTTGCCCGGCTGGGTACGCTGGTCAACTTTATATCCCATTCCGTGATCATTGGGTTCACGGCTGGCGCCGCAATTCTGATTGCGGCCAATCAGATCAAAAATTTCTTCGGGCTTCATATACCGCGCGGAACCGAGTTCTACGAAACGGTGTGGACGGTAGTGGCCGAGTTCGAAAAGATCAACGGTTATGTCGTGTTGGTCGGCGCGGTGACCATGTTCACGGGTATTGCCTTCAAGCGCTGGATTCCGAGAGTGCCATACATGATCGCTGCCATGCTTGGCGGCAGCTTGGTCGCTTTCGTGCTCAACCGCTGGCTGGGCCAGGAATACACGGGCATTTCGACGGTCGGTTCGTTGCCGGCCTCCTTGCCGCCGTTATCGGCTCCCGACCTGTCTCTGGAAACCATCAAGACGTTGGCGCCGACCGCGCTCGCGGTGACTTTGTTCGCGCTGACGGAGGCCGTCTCCATCGCCCGTTCCCTGGCCGCCCGTTCGGGTCAACATCTGGATGGCAACCAGGAATTCCTGGGGCAAGGCTTGTCCAACCTCGCCGGCAGCTTTTTTTCCGGTTATGTCGCTACCGGGTCGTTCAACCGCAGCGGCGTGAACTATCAAGCGGGCGCCAGGACACCGCTTGCCGCCGTGTTCGCCGGCTCGTTGCTCATGCTGATCGTGCTGCTGATCGCGCCACTGGCGGTTTATCTGCCCAATGCGGCGATGGCGGGAATACTGTTCCTTGTGGCCTGGGGCCTGATCGATTTCCACCATATCAAGCAGATCATTCAAACCAGCCGCGCCGAAACCGCGGTATTAGCGGTCACCTTTTTCGGCGCGCTGTTCCTGGAATTGGAATTCGCCATCTATATGGGTGTATTGCTGTCCTTGATATTTTTCCTGATGCGTACTTCACGACCGCGCATTCTGCCGCGCGTTCCGGATCCGACCACCCCGAGGCGCAAGTTCACCACCAACTCCAGTCTGCCGGAGTGCCCGCAGTTGAAGCTGGTCCGTATCGACGGTGCCTTGTTCTTCGGCGCCGTCAGCCACGTGCAGGAATCGTTACATCGCTTCAGTATCCGCGAGCCTCGCCAAAAGCATTTGGCAATCATATCGACGGGGATCAATTTCATCGACATCGCGGGCGCGGAGTTCATCATGCGCGAGTCGCAGAAGCGGCGTGCCGAGGGCGGCGGATTATACCTGATCCGGGTAAAAGAGGGCGTATGCGAGCCGTTCAAGCGGGGCGGCTATCTGGATGCGATCGGCGACGAAAATATTTTTCCGGGCAAGACAGAAGCGATCGCCGCGATTTTCAAGAAACTCGATCCCGAAATCTGCAAGCGCTGCAAGCGGCGCATCTTCCGTGAGTGCCAATCGGTACCGGGTCCGATCGACGAGCCACTGCCGGAAGCCGAGCCGGCGCTGCGCTGACGCAACGACTTCAGTCGCCTACCCGCACGGCCAACACATCGCACGGTGCGCCGTGCAGGACCGCATCGGCAGTTGACCCCAAGAGCCGCCCGATCCCGTGACGGCCATGGGAGCCGATTACGATCAGGTCGATGGATCGGTCCACTGCAAGTTTGACGATGACATGCTTCGGCGGCCCGAGTTCCACGTGCTGCGGGGCATCGTTCATGTCGAGCTTGGAAGCGAGGGTCTTGAGGCTTTTGCGCGCATTTTCCATCAGGACCTGTTCGTCCACGGCCCATTCGGGCGCCGCGACCGGTTCATAGCCGATGTCCAAAGGCGGCAGATACTCCACGACATGCACCAGTTCCAGGGCCGCGTTCTCGCTGACCGCGAGTTGCTTGGCCCGTTCGGCGACGGCTTCACCGGCTGGCGTAAAGTCCAGTGCCGCCAAGATGGTTCGATAGCTGGTCATGGTTAGTCCCTCGTTGTGGCTGCATGCCCACGCTTGTTGTGGGGCACTGCTGGCAACTTAGCCCAAAGGCCCGGTGAACGCCAACCGACGCGCCGGCAAGAGGTCCGGCCGTCAGCCTTCCGGCTCCTGACCGCCGCGCCCGGCCGGTAGGTTGCGCACGTGAACATCGCGCTGCGGGAACGGAATTTCGACGTTGTGCTCGCGAAATGCCGCATCGATGGCGAAGTTCATATCGCTGATGACGGTGAGGCGCGTATCGATATTCTGTATGAAGCAACGCAGTTCGAAATCCAGTGAACTATCGCCGAAACCCAGAAACATCACCACCGGCCCGGGGGCGCTGTTGTCGTTTACAACGTTTGGATGCCCGCGGCCGATGTCCAGCAGGATTTCTTTAACCAGGGCGGTGTCGCTGCCGTAAGCGACGCCGACGGGAACCCGGACCCGGCCGCGCGCATCGTACAGCATCCAATTGGTGACCTGGTTGGAGATCAGTTCGGAATTCGGCACGATTACATCGGCACGATCGAACGTCTGGATCTGGGTCGAGCGTATGCTGATGCGTTTGACATAACCTTCAGTGCCGCCAACAACGACCCAATCGCCGGTCTTGACCGGCCGCTCGAACAGCAGAATGAGGCCGGAGACAAAATTGTTGACGATGTTCTGCAGACCGAAGCCGATGCCCACCGACAACGCACCGGCAATGATGGCGATGTTCGAAAAGTCGAAGCCGGCGACCACCAGGGAAATAATGACAGCCAGGGCGATGCCGGTGTAACCGACGATCGCTACTGCTGCTTCCCGTGCCCCGCGGTCGAGGCGCGTCTTGGGCAGCCAGTTTTTCTCCAGTCGCTTGCGAAACCAGCCGCTGATGGTGAGTAGCAGCGCCAGGCCCAGCACGGCGAGTGCGATCTTGGCGGGCACGACCGTGACCGAACCGATCGCGAACCCCTCGGTAAGCAACAGGCCTATGCGCTGCAAACCGGTTTCCGAAAGCCCCCAAAATCGCAAGGCGATGATCAGGAACAGGGTCCACAGCGCCAGCATGGCCACGGCGTTCAACCACCAAAGCCCGGGGATATGCTCGCCGTGCTCGAGTCCGAGCATTCGACGTACAGCCTGTTGCCAGCGGTGCACCCCGTGATCGAGACCGGCGAAGGATTCGCGCAGCAAGCGTCCCAACAGCACCGCTGCCCCGAGGGAGGCGAGGGTTCCGGTAATACCGCGCAATACGTTAACGGCTAAATTGTCGTAACCCGCCCATTCAGCGCCGAGCGCAGCCATCAAGATCAGGGAGAGCAAAGTGCGCAATGCCAGCGTCGAGCGCAGACCCGGGATGCTGCCGACGATCCATACGATCCAGATCAGATTCAGGACGATGGCCGCCGAATACAAGTCCCGGGCCAACAACAGCGTGTGCCGCGGGATGGCTTGCGACACCAATGTGGCGAACAGCAGATAACCGATGCCGCCCAACACCAGCAGCACACTGAAGCGCCGCGCCAGGGCTCGAGCCGCCGCGGGCGGTAAGCCATGAATCGGCTCTGCGGGTGCGAACGGCGCGAGAAACAGCCGAATGCCGGCAATCAACAGCACCAACACCGGCAGGGCATAGGCAATGCGGGTGAGCAACGGGGTCACATCCACGTCGCCGCTGGCCATATGAAAGTACCAGGCCACCGCGACCGCAACTGCGAAATGGGGTACGTAACGCCCAGTCACAACTCGCAGTGCGATATGAAAGCGGTGCGAAAACGATGCATCCGACGGCGGCCTGATGGTGTTGTGCAACATGCGGCGACGCAGGAACAATCCAAGGGCCAGCGCGAGGGTGACATACAGCGCCAGTTCAATCAGGTTCTCGCGCGTCAATAGCTCGGTGCCACTATCCGATTGCTGCAGAGCCTCGCCTACGGTGTTCCATGAGCCCGGTGAATCCCAGGTCTGGCGGATCAGCTGCAACAGAGACGGCGATCTCGCCAGCAATCGCCGGGTGATCTGCTGGCGCAACAACTCGTCGACGCGCTGGGTCAATTCCGCGCCGCGCAGCTCAATGACCCGGCACCTGGCCCGCAATTTACTGACATCGTCCTTGCGGGTGTTCAATTCCTTGCGCTGTTGCCTGGATTCACCGCTGTCACCGTCTGCGGTAGGACCCAGTACCTTGAGGTCGTTTTCCACGCCGCTCAGTGCGTCTTCGGCCGCGCTCACGCAGCTGCCGGCCGCAGTGCGCAACGCCTGAATCTGGGTGGTCCACTTACGCAGGGATTTCTCGTCGTAATTCTGCCGATCCAGCCGCGACTCGATTTCGCCGAGTTGCTTGTGCATGGCTGTCACTTGCTCGGCGGAAAAAGGCTCGTCCGCTGCTTGCGTAGCAGCGATCGAGACCACCAGAAGTGTGATCGCAAAAAGCAAGCCGCCCGCCACCCGTGCGCAATGGCGGATACCGGGCGGGACTTCCGGCGCCCGGATGAAGTTGGCCAACGGCTTATGAATTGACAACTTGCCTCGATCCTGTCTAATCGCTAAATTCAACCACGGCAGTCCGCTCCTATAGTAGCGCGATCGGCCGCGAAAATCCTCAGACGGCCAGGGGCGCATGGGTCTTTGAACGCGAAACGCAAGAACGGCGAACTGCGCATCGAGTCTTTCAATTTCTACCCGGGAAGACTCCTGCTACGTAAATACGAAGTTGTCTCCCGCTTGGGTGCCGGTTGGGAGGGTGAGGTCTTCAAAGTACGGGAGAAAGGGACCGAGATCGAACGGGCGGCAAAGTTCTTTTTCCCGCAGCGCAATCCCAAAAACCGGGCGTCGATGTTCTATGCGCGCAAGCTGCACAAACTGCACCATTGTCCGATTCTGATCCAATATCACACCCAGGAGACTATTTCATATCGCGGTGTCCCGGTTACGTTCCTGGTGTCCGATTTCGTCGACGGCGAATTGTTGAGTCAGTTTCAACTGCGACAACCGGGCAAGCGTTTGTCGACATTCGAAGCGCTTCATCTGTTGCACAGCATTGCATCCGGGATCGAGTGCATACACCAGCAAGGCGACTATCACGGCGATTTGCACAGCGACAACATCATTGTCAAGCGGTATGGACTGGGCTTCGACGTAAAGTTGCTGGACATGTTTCACTGGGGCGCACCCACCGCCGCCAATATCCGTCACGACGTATGTGAGTTGGTGCGCATTTTCTACGATGCATTGGGCGGTGCGCGCTATTACTCGCGCCAGCCACCGGCGGTGAAACAGATCTGCTGCGGGCTTAAGCGAACGCTGATCACTCGAAAGTTCCGGACAGCAGGAGACCTGCGCGAGCATCTGGAAACCATCGAGTGGGAACAGTAGAAACCGCCAAACGTCGAACATGAAACCTGAATCTTTCCCGCAAACGACGATCCTCGCCGGCTCGGACATGGATGCGTGCGCCATTGCATCGCTAGCCGGCGGTAGCGCGGTGTACTACACCCAGCGCGCGCCCAACAAGGAAACCGGCAACGAGGACGCCATCGCCGTGGTGCAGTGCGACCCGAACTCCGGCGTGCTGGCACTGGCCGATGGCGCGGGCGGAATGCGGGCCGGCGAACAGGCTTCCCGCACCACGCTGGAGGTGTTGACCAACGCCGTGCAACAGGCTGTGGTTCGCGGCGAGTCGTTGCGCGACGGGATCCTCACGGGAATCGAACAGGCCAATCGCGCCGTGTTGGATCTCGGGCTCGGGGCCGTGACGACACTCGTGGTCGCCGAAATCCAAGACCACACCATTCGCACCTACCACGTTGGGGATTCGGTGATTTTGGTGTTCGGACAGCGCGGCAAACTGAAACTGCAAACCGTGTCCCATTCCCCCGTGGGCTACGCCGTGGAAGCCGGGGTGCTCGACGAAGGCGAGGCGATGCACCACGAAGAGCGGCATCTGGTGTCCAACATGATCGGCACCCCGGACATGCGCGTGGAAATCGGATCGACTCTGGCACTGGCCGAGCGCGACACCGTGTTGCTGGCGAGCGACGGCCTTGCCGACAATCTGCACACCGACGAGATCGTCGCCCGCGCCCGCAAAGGGCCGTTGCTTGGCTGTGCCGACGAGTTGGTCGTCGCAGCCCGCCAGCGTATGGCCGGGTCTCTGGGTCCCGATCCTTCCAAGCCCGACGATCTGGCGGTGCTGCTGTACCGATTCGGCGATCTTTGATCCCGGTATTGGCATTAAGTTGGGCTATCTGCCTGCCGTTATAGAGTTGGACCGGCCGTAGCAATACGTATGCTGCGGTCATGTCCACAAGCCTTTGACCCGACGGTAATTCTCGCATGAACGAATTGTCTTCCCGCCTGCGACCGCTTCAGGAAGAGTACGCGCGCCGGCTGCCCGAAAAGATCGAGCAATTGGAAGAGCTCTGGAACAAGCTGCTGTACGTGGACTGGCGCGTTGACCTGTTCGCGCTGCTGCAGCGTATGGTCCATAACCTGGCTGGCAGCGGCGGTAGCTTCGGTTTCCCCGAACTGAGCGAGCAGGCGGCGCAACTGGACGCGTTTCTGCGCGCCTGCCTCAACGACGGGAAACCGCTGTCGCCGTCGGCGCGCGAGCACATCACTTCGGCACTGGGTTCGCTACGCGGTCTGCTCGGAGGGGAACTGGAGGGTGTTGGTGGGTCGGTCCCGGCGGATCTTACCGGAATTGACAGAGCCTTGATTTTCGTGGTGGATGATGACGCGGAATTCAGTGCTTTGTTGGAATTGCAACTGAGCCTACTCGGCTACCGGTTACGCTGTTTCGACGACATCGATGGTGCCATTGCGGCCGCTGCTGCACAGCAGCCGGCCGCGGTATTGATGGACATCATGTTCCCACGCAGTTCCCGTGCCGGCATCGACGCAGTTGCCGAACTGCGTGTCCGTACCGGCGCGCGGGTTCCGGTGGTGTTCATGTCTGCGCGTACCGACATGACGGCGCGTCTGGAAGCATTGCGCGCCGGCGGCGATGCCTATTTCACGAAGCCGTTGGATTTTGACGCCCTCGGCCAAAAGCTGAGTGAATTGGTAGCGCCAAATGAACACGGTACTCATCGCGTGCTGGTACTGGAGCATGACTCCGACCGTGCAGATGCTCACTGCGAAGCGCTGGAAAGCGTCGGCATGGTATGCCGGCGTCTGCGCAATGGTTTGCAGTTGATTGAAGAAATCGTACAGTTTCGGCCGGACCTCATATTGATGGAGCGCAAGGGCGGCACTTTGGACGGAGTGGAGCTGGCGGCGGCAGTCCGTCAGGATCCTCAGTTCGCATTCACGCCAATCGTTTTCACGGTCGAGCACGACGATCCGGAATTGCGCAACCAGGCGTTGCTCCACGGTGTCGATGACGTTATCGCAAACGATACTCCTGTTGCGGAATTGGCCGCTTGCGTGCATGAACGGATCCATAGCGCAGTTCGAATTTCCAGGCGCGCGCGCATGCTGAGCGTGCGCGATCCGTTGACCGGCACGCTGAACCGAGGTTGTTTTCTGGAACGGGTCGATGCCGCAGTGGCGTCCGAAGCCCATTCGCCGGCACGACCCGCCATGCTCTATGCCGCTGTCGACCAGGTTGAATTGTTGCGCCGCGATCTCGGCGTTCCATGTTTTCGCGCCGTGATCTCGCAGTTGGCGTCCAGGGCATTGGCAGCCATTGCTGCGGGTGACGCGTTGTCTTATTTCGGAAATGGCATATTCACAGTGTTGACTCGAAGCGGCGATTCCGCGTCGCTGCGCGCATCGGCCAAGCAGTTGCTCGAGGCAATCAGCGGCACGCCCGTTGAAGCATGCGGGCAGACGGTGCGAGTGACCTGCAGCATCGGAGTCACCGTGCTGCAAACGGATGATACGAACGGCAGTGCACTGCTGGTGCAGGCCGAACGGGCGGCGGCTCAGGCGCGGGAAAGCGGTGGTGCCCGGGTGTTCGAATATCGCTTCGAAGGAGATTCCGGCAAGGCGCTCGATGCCGATTTTGCAACGAGTCTCGACCAAGCGCTGGAGGCGAAATCGTTCCGCTTGGCCTTTCAGCCCATCTTGCGCCTGGACGGCGAACACGAGGAAATGTACGAAGCGCTGTTGAGGCTGGTGGACGAGCGTGGACGCTGTATTTTGCCGGGTGCATTCATGGAACGGCTTCGGGCCACTACACATTTGCCGGACGTGGACCGTTGGGTGATCGAACACGCAATCGAAACGCTGGCCGAAGATCGGCGCACCCGCGGCAGCACGCGTTTTTTCATCAAATTGTCGGATCTGGCGCTGAGTAACCGGATGCTGCCGGTGTGGGTAAGCAATTGCCTGCGCGACTCACGATTGATCGGTCAGGACCGTGTGGTGTTCGAAGCTGCCGAAGCGGATGTGGCCGCCCACCTGGAGCAGACAGTCTCCTTGGCGTCCGGTCTGCGCCAGTTACACTGTGCGTTCGCGCTGGAGCACTTCGGCGCTAGCGCGGACACCGATGTCATTCTCGAACGCATACGTCCCGACTATGTCAAGATTCAAGGTGCGGCGGTGCGCGGTGCGGCGGCGGATTCCGTCACTGCGGCCCGCATCCGTTCGCTGATCGAGCGGGCTGCTGCGGCCGGCGCCACCGTGATCGTTGGCGAAGTGGAAGATGCGCACACCTTGGCACTGTTGTGGGATATGGGCTTGCGCTATTTCCAGGGGTACGCAATCCGCGCGCCGGACAATTCCCTCGATTTCGACTTTCAAAAAGCATTGAAGCTCACGCCTGAGCAGAAATGACGCCCGCAGCGGCTGACGTCGATTGACGACTGGTCGGAACGGCTTCCTCGGTCCGTGACTCGGAGCCGAGGCCCGCTATGCTGTTACACTTGGCTTCGGCTTGCGTTCACCAAGTGGCACGCAGGCAGACCGCTGCGGCGAAGTCATTGCAGCAAATTCACTATAGAAAAGGCGATCTATGAAAGGCGACAGCCCGGGCACAATTTTTCTGCGGGATTACGCGCCGCCTCCGTTCACGATCGAAAGGGTGGATCTACGCTTCGAACTGGGGGAAGAGTCGACCACGGTGCATGCCCGACTCGAAGTGGTTCGTAATGGTCACCATCGCCAACCCCTGGTGCTGCTGGGAGATCGGCTTGAATTGCGCAGCGTTTCGCTGGATGGACAGCTTCTTTCCCAACACGAATTTCGCCGCGACGACTCGTCGCTGGCGATTGCTACCGTGCCGGAGCGGTTCGTGCTGGAGATCGAAACCGCTTTGCGGCCCCAAGACAACACCGCACTGGAAGGCTTGTACCAATCGTCGGGCAATTTCTGTACGCAATGCGAGGCGGAAGGCTTTCGCCGCATTACCTATTTTCTCGACCGGCCCGACGTCATGGCGCGCTACACCACCACCATTGTTGCGGATCGGCTTCGCTACCCGGTTCTGCTGTCCAACGGCAACGTCGTGGCGCGGGGTGAGTTGGACGGAGGTCAACACTGGGTGCAATGGGAAGACCCGTTCCGCAAGCCGTCCTATCTGTTCGCGCTGGTGGCCGGCGATCTGGCGCACATCGAAGATCGCTTTACGACGGTTTCGGGACGCGAGGTCACGCTGCGTATCTACGCGGAACACGAAAACATCGCCCAATGCGGCCACGCCATGGCCTCCCTGAAGCAGGCAATGGCGTGGGACGAACAGCGGTTCGGATTGGAATACGATCTGGACATTTACATGATCGTCGCGGTCGGCGATTTCAATATGGGGGCGATGGAGAACAAGGGGCTGAACGTATTCAATTCGAAATACGTTCTGGCGCGCCCGGAGAGCGCGACGGATGGGGATTTCGATAACATCCAAAACGTCATTGGCCACGAATATTTCCACAATTGGACCGGCAATCGCATCACTTGTCGCGACTGGTTCCAGTTGAGTCTCAAAGAAGGCCTCACGGTATTTCGCGACCAGGAGTTCAGCGCCGACATGGGGTCGCGACCGCTGCGGCGCATCCAGGACGTGCGTGGATTGCGGGCCTCGCAGTTTCCCGAGGACGCAGGTCCGATGGCGCATCCGGTGCGGCCCGACTCGTACGTCGAGATCAATAATTTCTACACCGCCACCGTGTATGAAAAGGGAGCCGAGGTGGTGCGGATGTACCAGACGCTGCTGGGTGTGGATGGTTTTCGCAAGGGCATGGACTTGTACATCAAACGCCACGATGGCCAGGCTGTGACCACCGAAGATTTTCGTGCCGCCATGGCCGATGCCAACGGCGTCGATCTGGAGCAGTTTGGACTTTGGTACAGCCAGGCGGGTACGCCCGTGGTAGAAGTCGAAGGCGAATACGATGCTGCCGCCGCTGCGTATACCTTGCGCGTTCGTCAACATTGTCCCGCGACGCCCGGCCAGGACCGCAAGCAGCCTTTCCATATCCCCCTCGCCATCGGCTTGGTGGGGCCCGACGGCGAGGACCTGCCCTTGCAGCTTGAGGGCGAGGCCCAAGCGATCGACGGCACGCGGGTTTTGCAGATTACGTCTGCCGAGCAGCGGTTCCGTTTCGTCAACGTGCAACATGAACCGAGACCCTCGCTGCTGCGTTCCTTCTCGGCGCCGGTGAAACTGCGCTACCGCCATAGCGATCAGAATCTGGCATTTCTGATGGCCCACGACACGGATTTGTTCAACCGCTGGGAAGCTGGGCAACAACTTGCATGCCGCGTGGCGTTGGACAATATCGAGTCGTGGCCGGAACCCGCGACTGCGGTTCCGAAAGTATTCGTAGACGCATTTGAGCGCCTCCTTACGCCTCCGGTCGAGGACAAGGCATTGCTGGCGGAATCCCTGCTTTTGCCCTCCGAACGCTACCTGGGGGAGCAGCTGGAAATCGTCGACCCGCAAGCCATACACCACACTCGCGAGTGGATGCGTTCCGGGTTGGCGGGCGCGTTGCGTGCGCAATGGCTTGCTTGTTATCGCGACAACGTCGATCGCGAAGGGTATCGGTTCGATCCGCAGGCGGTCGGGCGACGCAGCCTCAAGAACGCTTGCCTGGGTTACTTGATGCAGCTCGGCGACGACGAAGCGATCGAGATCTGCCTGAGGCAGTTCGAGGAAGCCGACAACATGACCGATAGCATGGCGGCGCTGCGTGCACTGCTCGATATCGAGCGGCCTGAGCGCGCGGCTGCGTTGGAGCGCTTCTATGAACGCTGGCAGCATGAGCCATTGGTCGTGGATAAGTGGTTCGCGCTGCAGGCGGTATCGAAATTACCAGACACGTTGGACCGGGTGCGGGCGCTTCTGGACCACCCGGCGTTCACGCTCAGAAATCCGAACCGCGTGCGCGCGTTGTTGGGGACGTTCTGTTCGGCGAACCTGGCGCGCTTCCATGCGGCCGGCGGCGAAGGTTACGAATTCCTCGCCGAGCAGATCCTGCGGTTGGATTCACTCAATCCGCAAGTGGCCGCACGCTTGCTCGGCGCCCTGAGCCGCTGGCGCAAATACGAGCCGGCCCGTGGCGAAAAAATGCGCGCAGCCCTGGACGGTGTATCGCGTCATCCGGGACTTTCGAAGGACTGCTACGAAATCGCCCACAAGAGCCTTGCCTGACGCGGGTGCCGGGAACGGTGCGCGGCGACTACATTTCGTCAGGATCGAAACCGGCTTGTTGATAGAGCTTGCGGGCCTCGTCTTCATCTTGTGGCACGCCGCGGCCTTCCTTGTACATCAGCGCCAATGTGGCCAAAGAACCGGCCATGCCTTGTTCTCCGGCTTTTCGGAACCATTTGACCGCTTCTTGCGGATTCTTCTCCGTGCACTCGCCTTCCAGGTACATGAAGCCGAGTCCGTGTTGCGCCAGGGCGTGGTCCTGTTCGGCGGCATCTCTCATGTACCGGTAGGCGCGCTCTTCGTTGGCGACGCAACCGAGACCGTTCTGGCACATGATGGCCATGCGGAACTGCGCGTCAGCATCGCCCTGCTCGGCGAGCGGCGACAACAGCCGTAGCGCAGTGCCGAAATGCTTCGCCTCGAACGCGGCGACGCCGCTGCTGAGGTCGTTGGAATTGTCTACCATGTTGGGCTCCCTTGTGCTGTTTTAGCCGGCACCGTCAGACGCCGCGGCCGCGGTCGTGCAGTATATAGGCCGCTGCATACCGGCAAACACCCATCATTGATGAGGCCTTAAGCGCAAATAGGGGGCGGAATGTGCGCTGCGTCGATGCAGAGTGCTATCAAATCAGGCTATTATACGCGTCTTCATACAGTGCCGGATCTCCGGCGGGATCACCGAGCAGAATCATGACTTTGGACCAGCTCAACAACATCAACGTTGTCTCTCAGGATCTGCTGCCCACTCCGGCGCAGGTCAAGGCGGATCTGCCCTTGAGCGAGGGGGCGCGGGAAACGGTCGTGAACGGGCGTGAAACCGTGCGCGCCATTCTTCAGCGCCAAGATCAACGCTTGTTCGTGGTGGTCGGGCCGTGTTCGATCCACGATCTGGACGCGGCGCGGGAGTATGCGGCGCGGTTGAAAACGCTGGCGGAGGAAGTCGGCGACGTGTTGTACCTGATCATGCGCGTGTATTTTGAAAAGCCGCGCACTTCGGTGGGGTGGAAGGGCCTCATTAACGATCCTTACATGGACGACTCCTTCCACATCGAGAAGGGGTTGTTTTTGGCGCGGCAACTGCTGTTGGAACTGGCGGAGATCGGCCTGCCTACCGCTACGGAAGCGCTGGATCCGATCACCCCGCAGTATTTGTCCGATCTCATCACTTGGACAGCGGTCGGCGCTCGCACCACCGAATCCCAGACTCACCGCGAGATGGCCAGCGGATTATCGACGCCGGTCGGCTTCAAAAACGGCACGGACGGCAGTCTGGCGGTGGCAGTCAACGCCTTGCATTCGGTATCGCGGCCGCACCATTTCCTGGGCATCAATCAGGACGGACAGTGCGCCGTTTTCCACACCCGGGGCAACCGCGACGGGCATGTAGTCCTGCGTGGCGGCGGCGGCCGCCCGAACTACGACTCGGTCAGCATCACCCTGGCGGAAGAAGAACTGGACAAAGGCCGCTTGCCGCGCAACATCGTGGTTGACTGCAGTCATGGCAATTCCATGAAGGACCACACTCTGCAGCCACTGGTGGTGGAGAATGTCTGCAATCAGATTCTGGAAGGCAACACCTCGGTGGTGGGCCTGATGCTCGAGAGCAATCTGTACGAGGGCAATCAATCGGTTCCTGAGGATTTGAGCAAGCTGCGCTACGGCGTATCGGTGACCGATGCCTGTATCGATTGGCAGACCACTGAGGCGGTGCTGCGCGAAACGGCGGAAAAACTGCGCACGGTGTTGCCGAGCCGCACCGACCGTCGAGAGATTTCGGTCGGTTGAGGACGCGGCAGCCCTAAACGGCGCTGCCGTCGTCGAGCTGCGCGCGCAAGCCCTTATTTCTTTCGATCAATCCGATCCAGGTGCAGGGGCGAGACAGCGCGGCGTTGCATTGTTCAAACCGCGCTTGGGCGGCGGGCGGAATCGTAAAGCACAGTTGCGCGGGCGAGGGCCCATTCCAGGGGATGCTCCAACCACCCGCGTGCTGCAGGTTTTGCTGTAGCGCAGTGCCCAGCGGCAGTCGTTCCACCTGCACCGTAGCGCCGCAGCCGCTCGCGCCAAGCAGCTGCTCCAGGCTTTGCGAGAGCCCGTCGTCGACGGCCACCGCGGCGCTCGCAAGGCCGGCTATCGCCGGCACGCTGGCCAGGGGCGGCTCTGGAAATCGCAATGCCCGGAACGCCGCTTCACGTTCGCGCGCCGGTAATTGCAGTTCGCCGGCCAAGTGCAAAAGTGCCAGCGCGGCGTCGCCAAAAGTCCCGCTGACGTAGATCAGATCCCCGACACCGGCGCCATTGGCCGCAACCAGCGTACCGGTCCGGACATTGGCGTGCAGGTGCAAAACGGCAGCCCGCGGCCCACGGGTCGTGTCGCCGCCGATCAAGGCGATGTCATGGCGGCGGGCCAGCGCCGCGAGCCCGCCACTGAAAGCCGCCAGCCAGCTTTCGTCGGCTTCCGGCATGCTCAGCGCCAGCGTAAAAGCCAACGGCAGCGCGCCCCTTGCAGCCACCCGGGCCACCGCTGCGGCTAAAAGTCGGTGCCCGACGGAGGCGGCATCGTCTTGCGGCTGGAAATCCTTGGCCTCGAGGATTTGCCCTACATCCACGAGCAGTCGGCAATCCCTGCCGGGCTTGATTTCCGCGGCATCATCGCCGACGCCCAGCAGGATTTCATCATTCCGCGTCGCCGGCCAAGTGAAAAAGCGTTCTATGATTTCGAATTCAGATGCGGACATGTTGGGTTCCACGCAGGCACTGGCCGACCCATCCCTGATGCAAATTGTAAACGCGCCGGTTCACGGCCACTAACCGCGATTCGAGGCCATGATAGCAGCCGCCACATTCCGCTCATTGCACCATCGCAACTTCCGCATGTATTTTTCCGGCCAGGTGCTTTCATTGCATGGCACCTGGATGCAGAACGTCGCCCAGGCGTGGCTGGTTTACCGGTTAACGGGATCGAGCGCAATGCTCGGACTGGTCGGCTTCTGCAGCCTGATTCCCGTGCTGCTGTTCAGTCTTTACGGCGGTTTGCTCGCCGACCGTTACGATCGCCGCCGCCTATTGATCGGCGCCCACAGTCTCGCCTTGCTGCAGGCACTCCTGCTGGCGGTGCTGACGTTGAGCGGTACCATCATGCCCTGGCAGATCGTCGTGCTGGCGCTGATGTTGGGGCTGGTCCATGCCATTGAAATGCCCGCGCGGCACTCGTTCGTCGCCGCCATGGTGCCGCGCAGCGATCTTGCCAATGCCGTCGCCCTGAATTCCAGCGCCTTCAATGTGGCCCGCTTCCTGGGACCGTCGTTGGCAGGATTGCTGGTGGCGGCGGTCGGCGAAGGCTGGGTGTTTGTGATCAATGCCGCCAGCTTCGGGGCGATCATATTCGCACTGCTGGCTATGGATTTACCGGCGAGGGTGCCGGAAGGTCCCCGGGCGGGAGTCCGTTCCTATATCCGCGAAGCGCTGCACTTTGCTTGGCAACATCCCCATATCCGCGGCGGATTATGGCTGGTCTCAGCCATGAGCATGGTCGCCGCCGCGACCACCGTACTCATGCCGGTATTCGCAAAAGAAGTCTTCGGCGGCGGATCGGAGACATTGGGACTACTGCTCGGTGCCATGGGCCTCGGGTCCTTGGCGGGGGCATTGCGCTTGGCACAGCGTGTGGACAATACGGGTATCGACCGGATCATCGGCGCGGCAGGGGTGCTGGCGGGACTGGCGCTGCTGAGTTTCGCGGTCTTGGGTCGGTTCGAAATCGGCCTCGGGATCCTGGCCGTGATCGGTTTCTGTCATACCACTCTCGTGGCGTCGACCAATGCGCTGATTCAGCTGTCGGTGGAGGATCGTCTGCGCGGCAGGGTGATGTCGTTGTTCTCGACGGTGTTCATCGGTCTGATGCCGATCGGCTCGTTGGGCGCCGGAACCTTGGCCCATTACCTGGGCGCACCGATCACCTTGGGCATGTTCGCGGCTGCGGCGCTGGTGGCGGGGGGTGTATTCCTGCTACGCGCACCGCATTTTCGGGCGCAGGACGTCGGCGCATCCGATTCCGGAACATGACCGATTTGCCGTCCGCGCCCGTTCAGCAGGCAGAATCCACGAGCCCGGACAGGGTCGCAAAGCGGCTGCCGAGGAGAGAATGAATCCGATGCAGCGGGACGGGCCGGATCGGCGCTCGAACGGCGTCACCGGGGCGCGTTCAGCTCGGTCGCCAGACCCCGAAACCCGGACCGTACGGGTCGTCGGCTGCATTCGCCGGTTGCTCGTCTTCGACGCTGTCCTCGAATACGCGCACGGTAAAATCCTGCAATTGCCGCAACACGTCGCGCTTGCGCGCACTATCGCCTGGAAACTGTGCGGCCAGCACGCCGGTCAGCGCGGCAAGATATTGGACGGCGATGCCGGCATCGGCTGCCTGTGGATCGTTTTGTTCCAACGCGGACTGAATGTTGGATAGCAAATCGTCAGACAATTGAATGGTGCTCATGTACGCCTCGAAACAGGTGTATTTACGTTGGAAAATTACCGCGGGGAAGCACATAACGCTATCATATCGGGGCGCTGGAAGCGACCGGGCGCCAGCGGTAAACACTTGGTGACCGAGGGAGGATCAGTATCATGCCGTCGTTTGACGTGGTATCGGAAGTGGACATGCATGAGCTGCGAAACGCAGTGGACCAGGCGAACCGGGAAATCTCCAATCGATTCGACTTCAAAGGCAGCGATGCCAAGGTCGAGCAGAACGAAACCGAATTGACCGTCCACGCCGAGAGCGATTTTCAGATTGAGCAGATCAACGAAATTCTCAACCGCTCGCTGGCCAAGCGTGGCATCGACATCCAATGTCTGGAACGGGAACAGATTGAGACAGCGAACATGCGCGCCCGCCAAAAAGTGAAGGTGAAGCAGGGCATCGACAAGGAAATGGCGAAAAAACTGGTCAAATCGATCAAGGACGCGAAGCTGAAAGTGCAAGCAGCGATCCAAGGTGAGCAGGTGCGTGTTACAGGCAAGAAGCGCGATGACCTGCAGGAAGTGATCGCCATGCTACGCAAGGAAGATTTCGGTTTGCCGCTCCAGTTCAACAACTTTCGGGATTGATCCGGTCACGGCACACGGCACCGCGCCAGGGGCCGCTCAGCGATCGAACGCGGCGCGAAAAGCGGATTCGAAACGTCCCAATTCGGATTCCGGGAGCTGATTGATGCCCGCCGCCGCCTCGCGGCCGCCACCGCTCGGGAATTGGCGGCACAGGTCGGCAGCTCCGCGCTTGGCATTGAGCGGGGCCCGGACGCTCACCAGATAGCCGCCTTTCGGGCGCGGACTGAGGATGGCGTGGGCCCGGTCCGGGTGCTGGCGCGCCAGGTGGTTCGCCATCACGCCGCTCACCCGGCGCGCCCAGGCTGTGTCGGGAAGGATATACAGCGCCGTGGACGGGCGGGCGTCGGCCGGTTCGAGGGTATCCGCCTGGTTCATGTCGCTCGCATATCCATCGCGCAGGATTCGAAAGGCTTCGTCCTGTTCTGCGAATGCGAGGGGATTATCGTAGGGACGCAACCGGCGGTAGAGTTCGGCGGGATGGAAGAAAAGGTCATCGACGTCGTTTCCGTAGCCGTTGTAATTGATATAAGTGCCCAACTGCTCCAACAACTGCACTTGTTCTGCGTCCAGGCCAAGGGGTTTCGCGGCTTCGCGCGCCGCGGCGAACAAATTGTCGCCGAATGCCGCGGCGACTGCCCATCCCAGATATCTTCCTCCGAGCCGGCGGTTCACCAACAAACTGGTGCAAATATCCGGCGCGGTGTCGATCAGCGCCTCCAATCCGGCCCGTCGCGGAACTTCTCCCGCGAAATGATGGTCCACGTACAGGACTTGAGCGCCGCGTCCCAGCACCGCTTCCAGGGCATCGCGGTTGCGGTCCAGGGAGATATCCAGCACGGCTATGCGATCCCCGGGACCGGCTTCGACCTGTTTCAGCAGTTCGATGTCGCGTTTGATGCCGGTGATGAGGCGCGCGTCACGCGGCTCGGCCAGGCGCAGTTGGTGCAACGCGCAGATACCGTCGGCATCCCCGTTGAATACGTCAAAGTCGGTCATTTTATGGATTCAGGCTGGAGTCGAAAGGGCATGATGTCACGCAGAACGGTTCCTGTCAGCCGTTGTACCTGGATCACCTTTGCCGGTATGTGGCAAAATACCCTATTTGCGCTGGACGCTGACCGGACCGCGGCGGCGGCCAATCACTCCGGACCGGGATCAGATGACATCCGCGCATTCTTCGGCGCCGCCTGCGACTGCGGCTTCATTGCAAGCCATTGACCTGGAATGTGTACGCGGCGAGCGCGTCTTGTTTCAGGGCCTGAACTTTTCTTTACGAGCGGGAGAAGCAGGGCTGGTGGAAGGACCGAACGGCAGCGGCAAGACGACCTTGCTGCGCACTGTGTGTGGTCTGATGCGACCGGAAACCGGCGAAGTGCGCTGGCGCGGCGACGGCATCGAAGCGGATCGCTTGGCGTTTCAGGCCCAGCTTCATTACCTGGGCCACGCCACGGGGATCAAGGACGAGTTGAGCGCGCGCGAGAATCTGTTGGCCCATGTGTCGTTGCGCGGCGGGGTGCGCACCGCGGTGGTCTCGGCGTTGGCGCGGGTCGGTCTGACGGAGCTCACCCACATAGCGGCACGCAGTTTTTCGGCCGGTCAGCGGCGCCGGCTGGCGCTGGCGCGGATGTTGTGCAGCCCGGCTGCGCTTTGGATCATGGATGAGCCGTTCACCGCGTTGGATCGGGCGGGTGTCGGCTTGGTACAGGAATTGATCGAAGAGCATTGCGCCGCGGGTGGTGTGGCGCTGTTGTCCAGCCACCAAACGGTCGCGTTGCGCTGTGCCGCCGATGCCAAAGTGCAGCTTTGCGCATGAGCGCGCCCATGACGACGGCGTTTTTCGGCATGGTGCGGCGGGATTTGTTGCTCGCCTACCGGCACCGCAGTGAACTGGTCAATCCGCTGTTGTTTTTCGTCATGGTAGTGACCATGTTTCCCCTGGCGCTAGGGGCGGACAGCGGGATTTTGCAACGAGTTGCACCGGGCGCGGTTTGGGTTGCGGCGTTGCTGGCGGCCATGTTGTCCCTGGACGGCATGTTCCGCTCCGATTTCGAAGACGGATCGCTGGAACAGATCGTATTGAGTCCGCAGCCTCTGGCGTTATTGGTGGTGGCGAAAGTGTTGGCCCACTGGCTGGTCACGGGCCTGCCGTTGTTGATTCTGGCGCCGGTATTGGGCGTGCTGTTGCAATTGCCCCCGCAAGCGCTCGGAACATTGTTGTGGTCGTTGTTGCTGGGCACGCCGGCGCTCAGTTTCATTGGCGCCATCGGCGTGGCATTGACGGTCGGTCTGCGCCGGGGTGGTTTGTTGTTGACCCTATTGGTACTGCCGCTTTATGTGCCGATCCTGATTTTTGCCGCCAGTGCAGTGGGAGATGCCGCGGCTGGAATGGAAACGGCCGCGCAGTTCCGCTTGTTGGGCGCGATGTTGCTGCTGTCGTGGACGCTGGCGCCGCTGGCCGCGGGTGCGGCATTGCGGATCAGCGTAGGAACCTGAGGTTTAGCGAATCGAACTTATGTTTGTCTGGTTTCATAAACTCGCCTCGCCGAGATATTTTTATGGCATTGCCGGCCGCTGGATTCCCTGGCTGGCTTGGATCTGTGCAATCTTGATGCTCACCGGGCTGTACGAAGGCCTGTTCGTTTCGCCGCCGGATTATCAACAGAGCGAGACCGTGCGCATCATGTACGTGCACGTGCCGTCGGCCTGGTTGTCGTTGTTCGCCTACGTGGTCATGGCGGGCGCCAGCGCCGTACATTTGATCTGGCGTATCAAGCTGGCCGATATCGTGGCCGCGGCGTCGGCGCCCATCGGGGCGTCATTCACGTTTCTGGCATTGGCGACCGGCTCCCTTTGGGGTCGGCCGACGTGGTTCACCTGGTGGGTCTGGGACGGGCGCCTGACTTCGGAATTGATCCTGCTGTTCCTGTATCTGGGCTACATCGGCCTGCGCGCGGCGATCGAGGAGCCGCGGGCTGCAGCCCGCGCCGCGGCAGTGTTGGCTCTAGTTGGAGTCGTGAATGTACCGATCATTCACTATTCGGTGATCTGGTGGAGTACCCTGCACCAAGGGCCGACGGTGTTCCGGGCAGGGGGCCCCTCGATCGACGCCAGTCAGCTCATCCCCTTGTTGCTGATGGGGTTGGCATTCACGTTTTTCTACCTCACCATCGTCCTAATGCGTGCCCGCACCGAAGTCTTGTATCAAGAACGGCGCAGTTCGTGGGTCAAAGAGGTTTTGAGCAAATCATGATTTGGTCGAATTGGTCCGCATTCTGGAACATGGGCGGTTTCGCGTTTTACGTTTGGACCTCGTACGCCCTGGCGGCAGTGGTGCTGAGCGTGAACATTTTGGCTCCATTGATGCGCAGGCGCACGGTGCAGCGGCAGTTGCGCCTGAGCTTGGCGCAGGAGGAAAGCGCGTGACGAAGCGGCAAAGACGAATGTTCGTAGTGGCGATGTTGGTGCTGGGCGTCGGCGGCGCAGTGGCACTGGCGCTGAACGCCTTTCGCGACAATCTGCTGTATTTCATCAGCCCGAGCGAAGTGGTCGCCGGCAAGGCACCCGCGGAAAAATCGTTTCGTCTTGGCGGGATGGTGGAGAAGGGCAGTGTAAAGCGCGATCCGGACAGCTTGCGGGTGCGATTCGTGCTCACCGATTTCGCCAAGGAGGTGCCGGTGCAATACGACGGCATCCTGCCGGATCTGTTCCGCGAGGGGCAGGGTATCGTCGCCAAAGGACACCTGAACGCGCAGGGCGTATTCGTCGCGGCGGAAGTGCTGGCGAAACACGATGAGAAATACATGCCGCCGGAAGTCGCCGCGTCACTGAAACGTGCGGAAAACGACACTACCTCGCCAATGCAGGGCAAACCATGATTCCCGAGATCGGTCACTTCGCGTTGATACTGGCGCTCTGCGTCGCGCTGGTGCAATCGAGCGTGCCGCTCATCGGCGCCAGCCGCGGTTCGATGGTCTGGATGGCATTGGCGCGCCCCGCGGCGCGGTTGCAACTATTGTTTGTCGCGACGGCTTTCGCCTGCCTTACGTATTCTTTCGTGGTGAGCGACTTTTCGGTCGCCTACGTGGCGCAAAATTCCAATACGGCTCTGCCGCTGGTGTATCGCATCGCCGGCGTATGGGGCGCACACGAAGGCTCGCTGCTACTGTGGGCGCTGGTGCTGGCGATCTGGACCGGCGCGGTCACGGTGTTCAGTCGCAGTGTGCCGCAAGTGGTGTTGGCGCGCGTAATCAGCGTCATGGGTATGGTCAGCGTCGGCTTTCTGTTGTTCATGCTGTTCACGTCCAATCCGTTTACGCGCTTGTTTCCAGTGCCGGTGGAAGGGCGCGATCTCAATCCTTTGCTGCAGGATCCAGGGTTGGCGATCCATCCGCCGATGCTCTACATGGGATACGTCGGCTTTTCGGTGGCGTTTGCGTTTGCCATTGCGGCGTTGCTAGGCGGCCGTCTGGATGCCGCGTGGGCGCGCTGGTCACGCCCTTGGACCAACGTCGCGTGGATGTTTCTGACCATCGGCATCGCCTTGGGCAGCTGGTGGGCCTATTACGAACTGGGTTGGGGCGGCTGGTGGTTCTGGGATCCGGTGGAGAACGCCTCGTTCATGCCGTGGCTGGTGGGCACAGCGTTGATCCACTCCCTGGCGGTGACCGAAAAGCGCGGTGCGTTCAAGGCATGGACAGTGCTGCTGGCGATTTTTGCGTTTTCCCTGAGTTTGCTTGGTACGTTCCTCGTTCGCTCCGGTGTGCTGACCTCGGTCCATGCTTTTGCGACCGACCCGGCCCGCGGCGTGTTCATTCTTGCGTTCCTGTGTGTGGTGGTCGGCGGTTCGCTGTTGCTGTATGCCATCCAGGCGCCGAAAATCCGCAGCCCCGGGCAATTCGATCTGGTTTCGCGGGAAACGGCGCTGTTGCTGAATAATGTGATTTTGGTGGCGCTGGCGGCCAGTATTCTGCTGGGCACGCTATATCCGTTGATCCTGGATGCTCTGGGCCTCGGTAAGATTTCTGTAGGTCCACCCTATTTCAACAGTGTATTCATCCCGTTGGCGATTCCGTTGGCGGCACTGGTCGGTATAGGCGCCATGTCGCGCTGGCGTCATGAAGATGCCGGTTCGCTGGTGAAACGGCTGCGGCTGGCGTTCCTGATCAGTGTGGTTGCCGGATTGGCAGCGCCGTTGTTGGCCGACGGTGAGTATCGCTGGCAGGCAGCGCTGGGCTTGGTGCTGGCATTCTGGGTTGTGGCATCCACCATCCGTGGCTTGCGAGAGCGAGTGCAGGGCCGCGGGCTGCGCTGGAACACCTGGAAAGGAATCCCGCGAGGCTATTACGGCATGACGATCGCGCACCTCGGAATCGCTGTATTCGCGGTCGGGGTGACGTTGACCAGCGTTTACAGCATCGAGCAGGACGTACGTCTGTCGCCCGGCGAGCAATATCAGCTCGGCCCCTATGTGTTCCGTTTCGACGGCGTAAAGCGCGTCGGAGGCGCCAACTACGATGCCAACCAGGGCGCATTGACGATCAGTCGCGACGGTGCCGTGGTCAGTCATCTGGCGCCGCAAAAACGCATCTACCGCAGCCAATCGAACCCCATGACCGAAGCGGGAATCGATGCGGGCCTCACCCGGGATCTGTTTGTCGCCTTGGGTGAACCCCTCGGCAACGGCGGCGCCTGGAGTGTGCGGCTCTATTACAAGCCGTTCCTGCGCTGGATCTGGTTGGGCGCCCTGTTTATGGCTGCAGGCGGGGTTCTGGCCGCGACCGACCGCCGTTACCGGCTGGCGGCGCAACGCGCCCGCATGCCCGATGCCGCCGGGAACGCCGCTTTGGCGAACGCGCGGGCGGGTTAGATCATGGGGCGTTTTCTGATTCCGCTGGCGATATTCGTCGGCTTGGTGGTGCTGCTCGCCTCGGGCTTGTATCTGGACCCGCGCCGGGTGCCTTCGCCGCTGATCGACAAGCCAGCACCAGCGTTCAGTTTGCCCAGCCTGGCAGCGGAACAGGGGTCCGTCAGTCCCAAGAACTACGCCGGCAAGGTGTGGCTGTTGAACGTCTGGGCGTCCTGGTGCGTGGCCTGCCGCGCCGAACACCCGATTCTCAACGAGTTCGCACAACGCAACATGGTCCCGTTGGTGGGCCTCAATTACAAAGACACCCGCGCCGATGCGAACCGGTGGTTGGAGGAACGGGGCGACCCCTATTCGATCGTGGCAGTGGATGCCGACGGCAGAGTAGGGATCGACTGGGGGGTATACGGTGTTCCGGAAACCTTTGTGGTCGATAAGCGCGGCGTCATTCGCTACAAGCAGATCGGCGAGATCACACCCGATGCGCTGCGCAACACCATTATCCCGTTGATCCAGCGCTTGCAAAAGGAACCGGCATGAGGCTGACGTGGTTGGTGCTCTGCAGCCTGGTCTATGCGCTCAACGCGTTTGCGGCGGTGGAAGTGCATCAATTTCAAGACCCGGCAGACGAACAACGCTACCGGCACTTGACCGAAGAGCTGCGCTGTCTGGTTTGTCAGAATCAGAACCTGGCGGAATCCGATGCCGATCTGGCCAAGGATTTACGCGAGGAAATCTACGAGAAGATCGAAGCCGGACAGAGTAATCGTCAGATCGTCGATTTCATGGTTGCCCGCTACGGCGATTTCGTGCTCTACAAGCCGCCGTTCAAACCGATCACCGCCTTGTTGTGGCTTGGGCCGTTTCTGATTCTCGGTATCGGAGTCGTGGTGCTGTTGCTGTATGTGCGCCGGCGCCGTAATGCCCCGCCGCAAACGTCCGCCGCAGAGCTCGCGCGCGCACGCCAATTGCTTGAATCCAGCGAAAGTAGTGATAACTCATGATCGTATTTTGGCTTATAGCTGCCGGCATGTTGCTGGTAGCGCTGGTGGTGCTGGCGCGACCGCTGTTGCGCGGCCAGACCGCTCAAGTGGCGGACCAACAAACCCAGAATGTACAAATCGCTCGCGAACGATTCGCGGAATTGCAGCGCGATCGGGATAGCGGGGAACTGGATCAGGCGGCTTTCGAACGGGCGCGGTCCGATTTGGAGACGACGTTGGCGGCGGACCTCGCGGCGGAACAAACAACGCGTCCGACCGCGCGTTCCGGGCGCTGGATCGGTGTGCTGGTATTGATCGCGGTTCCGGCGCTGGCCCTTTACCTGTACGTATCGTTGGGCAACATGGGTATGGTGGCCGGCC
This sequence comes from uncultured Gammaproteobacteria bacterium, assembly GCA_963773585.1. Lineage (GTDB taxonomy): Bacteria > Pseudomonadota > Gammaproteobacteria > JASBUN01 > JASBUN01 > CAVXJN01. The sequence continues at coordinate 231,475 of CAVZBR010000005.1, read as the reverse complement.
TGCCGACCGATCATCCGGATGCGGCCCAGCAGCGCGATCTGCCGTCCGTGGAAAAAATGGTGAGTGATCTCGCCGCCCGACTCAAAGCGCAGCCGGACGACCCCCAGGGCTGGTTCATGCTCGGGCGTTCCTACCTGGCCCTGCACCGTTATGACGAGGCGGTAGACGCCTTCAAGCACACCCACGACCTGGTGGGCGACGAACCCGATGTGCTGGTGGCTTATGCCGACGCACTGGCGATGGCGCAAGGCGGTCAGTTGAGCGGTCAACCTATGGAACTGGTCCAACGCGCTCTCGACAAAGATCCCAATAGCGCCACCGCCCTTTGGCTGGCAGGAATGGGATACCGCGAAACCGGGCAGCTAGACAAAGCGATCCGCAGCTGGCAAAAGGCAAAGGCGCTGCTGCCGCCCGAGGCGGGCAAGGAAATCCAGGCGTTGATCGACGGCACTGCAGCCCAGGGCGGTTCGGTTCCCCAAGTTGCGGCTGCCGGCCAAGCGCCTGCCGTCAGCGACAAAATGGTCCATTTGCGGATCGATCTGGCGCCCGACCTGAAAGCGGGACTCGATCCTTCGACCACAGTATTCGTCTTCGCCACGCCACCCGACGGTTCGCGCATGCCCGTCGCGGCGCTCAAGCGCACGGTTTCGGATTTGCCGCTGGACATAAAGCTGAGTGATGCCGATGCCATGGCGCCAGTGGCACGGGTTTCGAATTATGACCAGGTTCGGGTCGGCGCACGGGTGTCGTTGTCGGGCAATCCCATCGCGAGCAGCGGCGATTTGATCTCCGATACCAAAACCGTCGATGTCAGCGCCAAACAGCCCACTGAGTTGTTGATCGACCACCGTCAACCGTAGCGCGCAGCGCTGACAATTGACCCACTGCAAGTCAATGATATAGTGGGTCGGGTCTTGCTTCTCACCGCGGGCCGCGGGCCAAGCCGGTGAGACTTCGCTAATTTGGTGCCACGCCAGAGGTATGCTTAGTGACCCACTCCGCCGTTGTCCTGCGCACCATTGGCGCCATTGCCGTGGTCGCGCTCGCCGCCTGTTCCAGCAAGCCTGAAGGGACCTATGTCGCCGACTTCAGTTCCAGCAACGATCCCAATGTGGCGTTGGCCTCGGCACTGATGAAACTGTCGATCACGTTCGATCAAGATCATCAGGCCAGTATGGAAATCGAAGCCCTCGGAAACTCGGAAAAGGTCAAGGTCGATACCGTGTACGACGGCGACCGCATCGTGCTGACCAAGCCAGACGACCCAAAAAAGGAAAAGCTGGTGTTGACTGCCGAGGACGAAAACACGCTGAAATGCGAAGCGTGTCCCGAAGGTATGCCCAGCGTCTGGAAGAAAAAGCAATAGTGTCTTGAGTGCTGGAGGCCGCGGTGCGACGAGAATTTCAACTCATCTCCCGTGAAAACCGCTACGAAGGCTTCTTTCGGCTTGACTGCTACAGCGTGCGGCACACGCTGTTCGGAGGTGGTTGGTCCGCCAATCTGAACCGCGAATGCGTGCACAAGGGCGCGGCTGCCGCAGTGCTGCTCTACGACCCTGAGGCCGACGTGCTGGTGTTCGTAGAACAATTCCGGATCGGTGCGTTGGACGAACCCACTCCCTGGCTGGTGGAACTGGTGGCCGGTTACATCGAGCCGGGCGAACGTGCCGACCAGGTGGTACACCGCGAAGCATTGGAAGAGGCAGGCTGCGAGCTGTTGGAGGTGGTTCCGATCCTGCGCTATCTGGTCAGTCCCGGCGGTTCAGACGAAACCATGCACTTGTTTTGCGCCAGGGTCAGGGCGCCGCAGTCGGGCAGCATTCATGGCCTCGAAGCCGAGGGCGAGGATATCCGTCTCGAAGTGGTGCCGGCCGCCCAGGCGCTTGCCTGGCTGGAACAGGGGCAATCGCTGTCAGCTGCTCCGGTAATCGCATTGCAGTGGTTCGCGCACAATCGGGAACGGTTGCGCGCCGCATGGGCTTCCGGTTGACGCAATCCCTTCGATTCCAAACCTGAACAAGCGCCAATGGGTGCAATAATCGCGTCGCCGCGGTGATTCTCGTAGCGTCCGATGTCGCCTCCGGCCCTGCGGGCCTTGACGCAACCTACACACCAACGGCTGCCGTGCGTTTCTCGTAGGCTTCGCGGGCGATGCGCACGTCCTCCAGAAACAGCGGCAGCTCTTCGGGCAGTAGTGCCTGTGGTCCGTCCACCAACGCCGCGCTGGGCTCCGGGTGAAAGTCCACCAGAATCATGTTGGCGCCAGCTATCACGCCTTGCGCGGTAACGTGCATGACATCCAGCAGACCGTCCGGGGCGCGATCGCGAGAGCCCACCGAATGGGACGGATCGATGCAGACGGGCATGCGGGTCAAGCGCTTCACGACGGGAATGTGGGCAAAATCTACGAAGTTGCGATGGGGATCGCCCATGTTCGTTTTCATCCCCCGCAGGCCGAAGATCACGCGCTGATTGCCCTCGCTGGCAAGGTATTCGGCCGCGTTGAGGGACTCCTCCAGCGTGATGCCGAAGCCGCGCTTGAGCAGCACGGGGAATTGCTGCTGGCGGCCGACGTTCTTGAGCAACTCAAAGTTCTGGGTATTGCGGGTGCCGATCTGCAGCATGACACCGGTGGGGTTGCCCGTATGTTCCAGGGCATCGCGGATTTCGACGATGTGGCTTTCGTGGGTGACTTCCATGGCGATCACCCGGATACCGTACTTTCCGGCGAGTTCGAATACGTAAGGCAAACATTCCTTGCCGTGGCCTTGGAACGAATACGGGCTGCTGCGAGGCTTGTAGGCGCCCATGCGAGTGCAGACCTGGCCGTGGTCGCGCAAGAGTTTCATCATGCGCTCGACGTTGGTCGGATTGTCGACGGCACACAAACCGGCAAATACGTGAAGTGTGTCCTGACCGAAGCGCACGCCGTTGTACTCGAAACCCGTCGAGCGGCGTTCATCGCGGTGTCGGCCGAGAATGCGGTATTCCTCGGACACGCGCACCACGCGTTCCACGCATGGAAGCTGTTCCATATCGGCGATGTCGAGGACCGCTGTGTCACCGATCAAGTACAGTTCGGTCAACACTTGCTGGGTGCCGTGTTCATGGTGCTGACGGACCTGGATATTGGGCAAGTTCCGCAGATGGGCCATGAGCTGGGTGTAGTCGTCGCCCGTGGTATCCACGTCAGGAGACAGAATCAGAATCATCCTTCAACCTCGATTGCCGCCGGGTCGCACCCGACGATGTTCGCGAACCCGTTCAGTCCCGAAATCGTTTTACCAGGTCGCTGTACTCGTCGATGCGCCGGTCGCGGAGAAACGGCCACATGCGGCGCACCTGTTCGTTGCGATTGAGGTCGAGCACCGTTGTCAGCACGCTCGCTTCATCGCTGGGCGCCTGCGCCAGGATTTCGCCCTGAGGGCCGGCGATGAAACTGCTTCCCCAAAACAGCGCGTCGCCGCTGTTGTCGGCGGCCGATTCCAGTCCGACCCGATTGCAGGCCAGCACCGGTAAACCGTTGGCCACCGCGTGGCTGCGCTGCACGGTTATCCACGCGTCGCGTTGGCGGTGCTGTTCGTCGTCTGTGTCGCTGCGTTCCCAGCCGATGGCAGTGGGATAGAGCAGCAGATCGGCGCCCGCGAGCGTCATCAATCGCGCCGCTTCCGGATACCACTGGTCCCAGCACACCAGCACGCCCAATCGGCCCACGGAGGTTTCAATAGGCTGGAAACCGAGATCGCCCGGCGTGAAATAAAATTTTTCGTAGTAACCAGGGTCATCCGGAATATGCATTTTCCGGTATTTACCGACCAGCGTTCCGTCACGCTCGAATACCACCGCGGTATTGTGATACAGCCCCGCTGCTCGACGTTCGAACAACGATCCTATCAGCACCACGCCCAGTTCGGCTGCGATCGCGCCGAGCCGTTCGCTGCTCGGGCCGGGAACCGCTTCGGCGAGATCGAATTGGGTCGGATCCTCTGTCTGGCAAAAATAAAGACCGGTGTGCAGCTCGGGTAACAGCACCAACTGCGCACCTTGCTCTGCGGCCTCGCGAATTCCCGCGATACTGGTTTCCAGATTTTGTTGCCGGTCTGCCGTACAGCGTTGCTGCACCAGGCCGACATGCAAGGGCCGTGATTTCATTGCCGTCCTCGAGCGGAAAATGCGGATTCTAGTGTAGCGCGTCGCGTCGGCCATGACATGCCGGGATGCGGAACCGGCTCGGTCTGGCCTGGCGCCCGAGCAGACGGATGAAACGCGGGTCAGACGGCTTCTGCGCGCGCGGCGCTCAACAGTCCTTCCGGTAGCTGCATTGTGACGCAGTGCAGGCTGCCATATTGGCGAATCAACGCCCGGCAATCGATCGGTACTACGGTGCGGTCGGGAAAGCACTGGGCGAGCGACTGCAGTGCAGTCTCATCGGTCGGGTCATCGTAGACCGGCACCAGTACGGCGGCGTTGACGATCAGGAAGTTGGCATGGGTGGCAGGCAGACGTTGCCCGGCTGAATTGCGAATGGGGGCGGGCAGAGGCAGCGGCACCAGGCGGTAGGGTTCACCGTCGAGCGTGCGCAGCGCTTGCAATTCCGTGGTCATGGCCGCCAGCGCCTGGAAATGTTCGTCGGCGGGATCTTGGCAGCTGACGTGGGCGATGGTGCGGGGGTCGCAAAACCGTGCCAGGGTGTCTACATGCCCATCGGTATCGTCGCCCGCCAGCTCCCCGTGCGACAGCCACAGTACACGGCGCAAGCCGAACAGCTCGCACAACTCGCGTTCCAGCGCTTGGCGGTCATGGCCGGGATTCCGATTGCCCCGCAACAGGCACGCAGTGGTGGTCAACAGGGTTCCGCAGCCGTCGCTCTCGATGGCTCCGCCTTCCAACTCCAGGGATTGGTTTTCCAGCGGCACGTTGCCGAATACCTCTGCGCGGTGCAACGCCGCCGTGATCGCATTGTCATACTGTGCCGGGTATTTGCCGCCCCAGCCGTCGAAGCGGAAATCCAGGAGCCGCAGGCGTTCGTTATCCCGCACGCCGATGGGCCCGTGATCGCGCGCCCAGCTGTCGTTGGAGGGGGCGATGGCGGTGACGACCCGGCCGAGATTCGCGCCGCCTTGGTCGAGAAGCTGGAGAATGTGGCGGCGATGATCGCCGTCGCGGCATACGATCAGTACGCATTCGCGGATGCTGATTTCGGTGGCGATTCTCTGGAATACGGGCTCGACGGCGGCGAGGTTGGCGCGCCAATCACTCTGGTCGTGGGGCCAAGTCAATTGCACGCCGTCCTGAGGCTCCCATTCCGCAGGCAGGCGCCGATTCAATACCGAGTTGTTGGTCACATATTCACCGGTCGCGACGGCCGCATTCGCGTGCCGCCACGGTAGAGGTGGGACAGATTGTGCGTGGGATCAGTGTTGGTTTGCGGCGCGCAAGTCGCGGTGCACAACGGAGTGGATCACGCGGTTGCCTTCGAAATATACCGTATAATCGCCGAACACCCAACGGGTGATCTGCGGTTTGCCCACGGGGCCGACCACCTCGGCAGGATTGCCGAACCGGGCGCGCACCTCGTCCATCGTTAGTCCGCGTTCAGGGCGCGGTATGCCGTTGGCGCCGTCGTCCGGCGACTCGGCAACCGAATGCATTTGCAGACTGTCGGCGGACGCAGGCAGACCGGCGCATGCGAATGCGGCGGCCATTACGGCAAAGAAGATCGTTTTCATGATTATTTCCCCCGGGGCTTTGATTTCCGGAACCGTACGCGGCTCCGAATATAGCACCGTGCCACCAGCGCCAACAATCGGCTGCGCTTGGCAAAGCTGCGGTTAAAGCATACCCTAAGCCTCCTCTCAGAAATCGGTACTGGATCACGTCGGATCTGTTATGCAGTTTGAGTTTCCGTTGATCGAAGGGCGCCTGCTCCGGCGTTACAAGCGTTTCCTGGCCGACGTGGAGCTGGCCGACGGTACCACGGTCACCACACACACTCCCAATACCGGCTCGATGCTGGGTTGCTGCACCCCGGGCAGCCGCGTGTGGCTGCGCGATTGCCAAAACCCGACGCGTAAGTACCCACTGTCATGGGAACTGGTGGAAACCGTCGACGGGGCGCTGGTAGGCATCAACACGGGGCTGAGCAACGGGTTGGTACGCGAAGCCATTGAAAACGGCGTGATCGGCGAATTGGGCGGCTACGAAGAGATCCGCGCCGAGGTTCGATACGGGGTCGAGAACAGTCGCATCGATCTGCTGCTGCGAGACCACCGCGACGCGCCGGATTGTTATGTCGAGGTGAAAAACGTGACCTTGGCGCAGTCGGGTACAGCCATGTTCCCGGATGCGGTGAGCGCGCGCGGGAGCAAGCATTTACGCGAATTGATCGCGATGGTCGAGCAAGGCTACCGCGCGTGCCTGTGCTTCTGCGTGCAGCGGGACGATGTGCAGCAGATGGCGCCGGCCGATCATATCGATGCCGAATATGGCCGTCTGCTGCGCAAAGCAGTGGCAGCGGGAGTAGAGGCGCTCGCCTACAGCGCGCGCGTGACAGTTGCCGGCGTGCGACTGTGCGAGGCGCTGCCCGTGGTCTGCGACGATCTCGGGCAGAGCGGCGTCGCAGCGGCATTTGTGGAATAATTCGCGCCTATGTTCAAACCCCTGGAAGCTTACATCGGCCTGCGCTACGTTCGCGCCAAGCGCCGCAATCACTTCATTTCGTTCATATCGCTGATTTCGATCCTGGGTATCGCCGTGGGCGTGTGGGCGTTGATCACAGTGCTTTCGGTGATGAACGGCTTCGAAAGTGAGCTGCGCGACCGCATCCTCGGCATGGCGGCCCACGCCACCATCGAAGGTCTTGGCGAACCGCTGACCGATTGGCGCAGCGTTGCTGCGCAAGCGCGCGCCAATCCCCACGTGATCGGCGCCGCGCCCTATGTCAGCGGCGAAGCGATGCTCAATCACCGCGGCCAGAATACCGGAGTCCTGGTGCGCGGTATCGATCCGAAGGAAGAGAATCAGGTTTCGGAGCTGAGCACGAAAATGCGTGCGGGAAGCGTCGACGACCTGAAGCCCGGTTCGTTCAATGTCCTGATCGGTTCGGAATTGGCCACCCGCCTGCGGGTCCTGCCGGGAGACAAGATTACCGTCATCATTCCCGAAGCGACCGTTACGCCGGCGGGCGTACTGCCGCGCTTCAAACGCTTCACCGTGGCCGGAATCTTCGAGGTCGGAATGCGCGACTACGATACCGGCCTGGCGGTAATGAATATCGACGATGCGGCGCGCTTGTATCACCTCGGGAGCGGCGTGACCGGCGTGCGCCTGCGCCTGGACGACTTGTTCAAGGCGCCGACCATCGCCCGTCAGCTCGTTCAACACATGCCCGGGAACTACCTGGTGGACGATTGGACTCGGCAGCAGGCGAATCTGTTCAGCGCCATCCGCATGGAAAAGCGCATCATGTTTCTGGTGTTGTCGTTGATCGTGGCGGTGGCGGCATTCAATCTGGTATCGACGTTGGTGATGGTGGTAACGGACAAACAGGCGGACATCGCCATTCTGCGTACGCTCGGGACGACACCGCGCAGCATCATGGGCATTTTCATGGTGCAGGGCGGCGTAATCGGTATCGTGGGCCTGCTGCTGGGCGTGCTCACCGGCGTGCCCACCGCGATCAATGTGGAAACGATCGTCTCCACCATCGAGCGTTGGTTCGGCGTACAGTTTCTGTCACCGGATGTGTATTACATCAGTACCCTCCGGGGCGATCTGCATTGGCCGGATGTATGGGTCATTTGCGGTGTGTCGCTGGTGCTGACGCTGGTGGCGACGCTGTATCCAGCTTGGCGCGCGTCGCGCACCCAACCCGCGGAGGCGCTGCGCTATGAATGAAATAGTGGGCACTGCTGCGGGCGCGGCCAAGACTTCGGTGGTGGCGTGCAACGGTCTAGCGAAATCGTTCCGCGAGGGCGGGGTCACGCTGGAGGTGCTGCGCGACGTCGATCTCGCAGTTGCCCCCGGCGAGCGAGTGGCCATCGTCGGTGCCTCGGGTTCCGGCAAAAGCACTTTGCTGCATTTGTTGGGTGGTCTGGATCGCCCCACCCGCGGCGAAGTACTGGTGGGCGGGCGCGACATGAGCCGACTTAGCGACGCGGAACGCGGGCGACTGCGCAACCGCACCCTCGGCTTCGTCTATCAGTTTCACCACCTGTTACCCGAATTCTCGGCGCTGGAAAATGTTGCGATGCCGCTGTTGATCCGGGGCCAGCGTCCCGCCGACGCGAAGCAGGCGGCCGCGACGATCCTCACCCAGGTAGGTCTGGAGCAGAGACTGGGTCATAAGCCGGGGCAACTTTCCGGTGGCGAACGCCAGCGCGCGGCGCTGGCACGTGCATTGGTAACGCGCCCGCAATGTATTCTCGCCGATGAGCCTACTGGCAACCTCGATCAGCGTACTGCCGAACGCGTTTATGATCTGATGCTCAACTTGAACGCGGACTTCGGACTGAGCTTCGTGATCGTGACCCACGATTCGAGTCTCGCTCGGCGCATGGACAGAACGTTGCGCCTGACGGAAGGTGTCCTCGAACGCGAGTAGTTGGACGCGTCGATCAATTCAGTCCCTGTTTGACGACCGCGCGCCGCCGCCGACGCTGTTGATAGGCTTTGACGATGTGCCAACGCCAGAGCAACCGAATCAACGTATAGCCCACCAACGCCGATAGCGACGCGCACACGAAGCAGCCCAACAAGAACGGCTGCCAGATCGAGCCCAACTCACTTGCCAGCCAATGAAATGAGAGCTCGAACCGGAAATGTTGCGGCCGCATCCCCATCAGCCACGCGCCCAACTTGTAAGTGCCGAAAAAAATCGGCGGCATGGTCAACGGATTGGTTATCCAAACCAAGCTCACTGAGAGTGGCAAATTGACTCGCAGCACGATCGCGGCGGCGGCGGCCAGCACCATCTGGAACGGCACCGGCACAAATGCCATGAACAAGCCCGCGCCGAACGCGCCCGCCACCGAGCGCCGATTCAGATGCCACAGATTGGGGTCGTGCAAAAGCGTGCCGAACATCTTTAAATGCTTGTGGTTCCGAATCGTGTGATGATCCGGCATAATTCGGCGAATAAATTTGCGGAGCATTGTAGGGGCGCGGCAGGCTGACCGATCCGGGCTTCAGGATACGCAATTCCCGCAGCGCTATCCATCATTGGAGTAGCCGGAATGCGTTCAGGGACGATCGCGTTTCTCGGCGGTGTCCTTGGGCTGGAACTTTTTTCGAGCCTGCCGACGCTGCTCTGGACATGTCTACTTTTGCCGGCATTGGTTGCCCTGCGCTGGCGCCGGGCGCGTTTGCCGGCTGCCTTCGCTGTAGGGTTCCTTTGGGCATTGCTGCAAGCCCATTGGCTGCTTGCCCACGACTGGCCTACGGCCTGCGTGGGCAAGGACGTGGTAGCAACCGGAACCGTGCTTTCCATCCCCCACCGCGCCGGCCGCCAAACCCGCTTTCAATTACGTGTCGAAAAAGTCCTGGGTTGTGCCTCGGCGCGCCTGCCTGTGCGTGTCCGACTGGGTTGGTACGGCCACGCACCCCACCTGGCCGCTGGGCAACGCTGGCGCTTGCATCTGCGGCTGAAGGACCGCAACGGATTCTTCAACCCCGGTGGCTTCGATTACGAACGCTGGCTGCTGCAGCAGCGGCTTGGCGCCAGCGGCTATGTGCGCCAAGGCGAGGAGGCGGTGCATCTCGGTCAGGCGCGAGACCCGATGGCCCTGTTGCAGCACGTGCGGCAGAAGCTTTACGACGCGCTCGACGCGGACCTGCCTGCGCGGCCGGAAGCGGCTTTGGTGTTGGCCCTGGCGTTGGGAGAACGTGCGCGCATCGATGCCGCCCAATGGCAGGTGTTGCGCGCCACCGGTACCAGCCATCTGGTGGCGATTTCCGGGCTGCACATCGGTTTGGTGAGCGGTTTTGGCTGGATTCTGGGGTTGTGGGGCTGGAAGCGTTCGGCCTATCTGTGCGGCCGCGTGCCGGCCCAGCGCGCCGCGGCGGTATTCGCCCTGATCTTCGCCGCGGTCTATGCGGCGTTGGCCGGCTTTTCTATCCCAACGCAGCGGGCGCTACTGATGCTGGCGATCGGGCTCACGGCCGTACTCGCACAACGCCAGCGGACGCCCAGCCACGCTTGGTTCATGGCACTGCTGGCGGTGTTGGTTTTGGATCCCTTGGCGGTGCTCGGCGCGGGTTTCTGGTTGTCGTTTTCGGCGGTGGCGATGCTGCTTTACGGCATGGGGTGCAGGCTTGGAGAAGCCAGCGTTTGGTGGCGCTGGGGTCGCGCGCAATGGGTGGTGGCGCTGGGCTTGTTGCCGTTTACGCTGGGCGTGTTCGGCAGCCTGTCCGTCGTCGGCCCCGCCGCCAATGCGCTGGCCATCCCTTGGGTCGGTCTCGTGGTGGTGCCGCTGGTCCTGGGCGCGGTGCTGCTGCTCGGCGTGGCGCCCATGCTGGCCGGTTTGACGCTCAAGTTGGCGTGTTGGTCCCTGGCGCTCGCCTGGATGCCGCTGACCTGGATGGCCGAGTTGCCGTTCGCTTCCGCCGCGGTCAATCCTTCGCTGCTGTGGCTTCCCTGCGCGCTGTTCGGGGTTTCGTGGTTTTTGACGCCGCGCGGTTTTCCCGGACGTCCGGTAGCGTTGCTACTATTGTTGCCGCTGTGGAATCCGGCGCATACGGCGCCACCGGAAGGCGAAGCCACGTTCACGCTTCTGGACGTAGGCCAGGGCCTGGCGGGCGTGATTCGCACCCATCGCCACGTGCTGGTTTACGATACGGGCCCCAGGTGGGGCCCGGCATTCGATGCGGGCCGTGCCGTCCTTCTACCGTATTTGCGGTATACGGGGGTATCTCACGTCGATACCGTGGTTTTGAGCCACGGCGATCGCGACCATACGGGTGGTTTCGACGCACTGCGCGCCAATCTCGATATCGCCGCGGTATTGGCGGGTGAACCGGAGCCGGGTCGCGCTCAGCGGCCCTGTGTGGCGGGGCGCCATTGGCGGTGGGACGGGGTGGACTTCACGATTCTGCAACCATCGGCTGGGAGTACGGCCACCGGTAACAACCGTTCCTGCGTATTGCGCGTCCGCGCCGGCGGTCGCGAGCTCTTGCTCACCGGCGATTTGCAGCGCGCTGGGGAGCGGGCACTGTTGCAGGCCGTGCCGGATATACACGCGGATGTACTGATTGCCCCTCATCATGGTAGTGCCGGTTCATCGTCGCCGGCGTTCGTGGTCGCAGTACGGCCGCGCTGGGTGCTGTTCGCCAGCGGTTACCACAACCGCTTCGGATTCCCGCGCCCGGATGTAGTGCAGCGATACCGGTCAGTGGGCGCCAAGACCCTGTCCAGCGCCCAGTGTGGCGCCATACAACTGCGACTCGAGGCCAAGCGCACGCCCGAGCCGAGCTGCAGTCGCCGCCGCCGCGGCCACTATTGGAACCGAAGGTGAGGGGGAATTTGCGCGCCAGGTTCGAAAGCGCCGACGGATCAAGTATGATTGGCCGCTAAATTGACGTAACGCGCTGAGATTCCGCAATTCTGCCGGAGTTCCACACGCGCATTCGCCATTGGCCATTGCCCGGCGACCGTCGGCACAGTAATCCAGAGAGGGACGCGCAAACGTGTGGGAAATAATCAAATCCGGTGGCTGGCTGATGGTGCCGATCATAGCCGCGTCGGTGATCGCGTTGGGGATCGTCCTGGAGCGGCTTTGGGCGCTGCAAAAACGCCGCGTGATACCGAAACATCTGGTAGCCCAGGTCTGGCACTGGGAACGCAATCACCAGCTCGATTCAGAAAAGGTCAAGAGCATTCGCGACGGCTCCCCCTTGGGCCGCGTGCTGGCGGCCGGCATTGCGACGCGCGACAAGGACCGCGAGGTAATGCGTGAGACCGTGGAGGAGACCGGCCGCCACGTCGTACACGAGTTGGAGCGATACCTCAACACGCTTGGCACCATTGCCGCGATTTCGCCGTTGCTGGGATTGCTGGGTACGGTAATCGGCATGATCGCAGTATTCACCAACCTCACCATTCATGGCGCAGGCAACGTTTCCAATCTCGCCGGAGGAATTTCGCAGGCGTTGATCACCACCGCTGCAGGATTGTCCGTGGCCATCCCGGCCTTGATGTTCTATCGCTATTTCCGTGGCCGCGTCGATGAGCTCGTGGTGTACATGGAACAGGAAGCGGTGAAGCTGATCGAGGTCATGCACGGCAGGCGCCCCACCGACAGCATCAAGGAGGAGGACCAGGAATGAACCTGCGCCGCCAGCGGGCCGAGGAGCCGGATATCAATCTGACGCCGCTGATCGACGTCGTCTTCCTGCTGTTGATCTTCTTCATGGTGTCGACCACTTTCAAGCACGACTCGGAACTGGCAGTGGAGCTTCCCGAAGCATCAGCGGAACCGGTTACCCATACCGAGAAGCCGCTGGAACTCGTCATCGACGCCGAAGGAAGGTTTTTCATCGGCGATAAGGAACTGGTCAATCGCAAGTTGAATACGGTCAAGCAAGCGCTGACGGATGCGGCCGGCGACAATCGCCAGCAGCCACTGGTCATTCGCGCCGATGGTAAAACGCCTCATCAAGCGGTGGTGACCGCCATGGACGCTGCCGGCCAGATTGGCTTCAAACGCCTGTCGATCGCCACCGTGCGTACCGAGTCGAAGGACCAACAATGAGTTCAGGCGCTGAGGCCTCCAGCGGCGTTCAGACTTATAAACGCTTACTTGCCTATGCGACACCACACTGGCCGGTGTTTGCGATTTCGGTGGTTGCCATGGCGGTGTTCGCCGCTACCGAGGCGAGTTTTGCCGCATTGATGAAACCATTGCTCGACGAGAGTTTCGTCGCCAAGGATCCGGCTTACGTGCATTGGATCCCGCTGGCGCTGATCGGTTTGTTTCTGCTGCGCGGCATCGCGGGCTTCGGCGCCACCTACGGCATGGCGTGGGTGGCACGTATGGTGATCTACAAGTTGCGCCGCCAGTTGTTCGATCATCTGCTGCGGTTGCCGGCGACATTTTACGACAACAGCGCCTCCGGGCAGCTCATTTCGAAATTGACCTACAACGTCGAGCAGGTGTCGCAAGCGGCAACCAACGCCGTCACCATTGTCGTGCGCGATAGCTTGAGCGCCATATTTCTCCTGGCATTGATGTTCTACCGCAGCGGCGTGTTGTCGCTGGCATTCCTATTGTGCGGTCCTTTCATCGTCATCGTCGTAGTCCGGGTCAGCAAGCGTTTTCGAAAAGTCAGCGGCCGTATCCAAGATTCCATGGGAGACGTCACCCATGTCACACAGGAGGCCATCGAAGGCCACCGGGTGGTGAAGACGTTCGGTGGCGAGGAATACGAAGCGGCCCACTTCGAAAAAGTGAACAACAACAACCTGCGCCAGCAGCTCAAACTTACTGCAACCAGCGCTGCCAGCGTACCGTTCATCCAGTTTCTGGCGGCCAGCGCGCTGGCGGGGATCGTATTCCTGGCCACCCAGTCGTCGATGAGTGAGATTCGCACCGCGGGAAGCTTTGCATCCTTTTTGGCCGCAATGATGCTGTTGTTGCCGCCGCTGAAGCGTCTGACGACCGTCAATGCCGCACTGCAGAGGGGTATCGCGGCTGCAGAAAGCGTCTTTTCGCTGCTCGATGCGCCCACCGAGGTCGACCATGGCACGCGCCGTTTGCAGCGGGCCGCGGGCCGGGTCGAGTTCAAGGACGTGGTTTTTTCATACCGCGCCGAACATGACGCCGTGTTGCAGGGCATTACATTCTGCGTGGAACCCGGTCAGACCGTGGCCTTGGTAGGACGCTCGGGCAGCGGCAAATCGACGGCAGTCAATCTGCTGCCACGATTCTATGAGCCCAGCAGCGGCCAGATTCTGGTCGACGACATCGACGTACGCGACATAAGACTGATCGACTTGCGCAGTCAGATCGCGCTCGTCAGCCAGCACGTGACTTTATTCAATGACACGGTGGCCCGCAATATCGCCTACGGCAGCCTCGAGCGCTGCACACGCGAAGATATCGAAGCTGCCGCCGAGGCCGCCCATGCGATGCACTTCATCCGCGAGTTGCCCCAGGGACTCGATACCATGGTCGGCGAAAACGGTGTCCTGCTATCGGGTGGTCAGCGCCAGCGGTTGGCCATTGCCCGGGCGATCCTGAAAGATGCGCCGATTCTCATTCTGGATGAGGCGACCTCCGCCCTGGATTCGGAGTCAGAACAGCATGTGCAAGCAGGTCTGCAAAGATTGATGCACGACCGCACCACCTTGGTGATCGCCCATCGGCTATCGACCGTTGAGCGGGCCGATCGCGTCCTGGTGCTGGACAAGGGACGCATCGTCGAGAGCGGCACCCACGCTGAACTGCTGGCGGCGGGCGGTCACTACGCAGCACTGCACCGTATGCAATTCGCGGATTTTCCGCAGCGGGCGAGCGCAGCGACTTGAGTCGCAACCGACCGGTACATGTCCCTGCAACGGTATTGGTATTCGAACAACCTGGTTGCCCTGTTGTTGGCGCCGCTGAGCTGGTTGTACTGCGCGATTACCGATTTACGCCGGTGGGCCTACGGGGCCGGACTGTTGCCGACCAGCAAAGTCGATGTGCCCGTGATCGTTGTCGGCAATATCAGTGTCGGAGGTACAGGCAAAACGCCGTTGGTTGCATGGCTGGTCGATGTGCTGCGTACCGCCGGCTGGCGGCCGGGGATCGTCAGCCGAGGCTACGGCGGCAAGGCCGACCATTGGCCACAAGCGGTCAACGCCGATAGCGATCCAGCGCGGGTGGGTGATGAACCGGTATTGTTGGCGCAGCGTTGCGGATGCCCCATCAGTGTCGGCCCCGACCGGGTCGCGGCAGCACAGGCGCTGATTCGGGCAGGTACCTGCGACGTGATCGTCGCCGACGACGGGTTACAGCATTTTGCGCTCGAGCGCGACCTGGAGATCGCGGTGGTCGACGGCAGCCGTCGCTTCGGCAACGGGCGCTGCCTGCCCGCGGGCCCTTTGCGAGAACGCGTAATACGTCTCGAGGGAGTGGATTTCATTATCAGCAACGGACCGGGTGCGCGGCACGAATACGCAATGGAGCTGGAAGGAGAACACGCAGTGGCGGTCGATGGATCTGGTCGCCTCGAGCCGCTGCGGGCGTTCGGCGATCGACCGGTACACGCAGTTGCCGGCATCGGTTATCCACCTCGGTTTTTTTCCCATCTGCGGCGTTGTGGATTGCAGTTGATCGAGCACCCGTTTCCCGATCATCATGTTTTTAGCGCTCGGGATCTCGACTTCGCAGATCAGTTGCCCGTGCTCATGACCGAAAAAGATGGCGTAAAATGCAAAGGTCTTGCCGCAAGTAATCATTGGCAGGTACCGGTAACAGCGGTCCTTGATTCCCACCTGGCGCCGCGCATACTGGAACGGCTCGCGGCGCGGCGCGGTAGTGAACGCAGGGCCGCAGCCGGACGCCGCTTGGAACCCGATCATTCAGAACCGAAATAGGCGCGACATGGATACAAAATTGTTGGACATACTTGCCTGCCCGATCTGCAAGGGCCCATTGGTGTTCCGCAAAGCGGAGCAGGAACTGGTCTGCAAAGCAGATCGACTGGCCTATCCGATCCGCGACGATATACCCGTGATGCTGGAAGACGAAGCGCGCGAGTTGGCTCCCGACGAAGAAGTTGAGTAAGTGACCAGTTCGGTCACGGGGGACAGCGCCGCGCCCGTATTCAAAGTTGCAATCCCGGCCCGTTACGGCGCCAGCCGGCTGCCGGGCAAACCATTGCGCGAACTCGCGGGCAAACCGCTGCTGCAGCATGTCCACGAACGCGCCTTGGAAAGCGGAGCCGAACAAGTGGTCATCGCCACGGACGACGAACGCATTCGCGCGGCGGCGGAAGGGTTCGGTGCGCAAGTGTGCATGACTTCCAGTTCACACCCGAGCGGCACGGATCGGTTGGCCGAGGTCGCCGTGCGGTTGGGATGGCCCGAACAGACGATTGTGGTCAATTTGCAAGGTGACGAACCGTTGGTCGCGCCTCAGTTGCTGCGTGCATTGGCCACCGATCTGGAATCACATCCGAGTGCGACGATCGCGACCTTGTGTACGCCGATTCGGCACGCCGAAGAATTGTTCGACTCCCACGTGGTGAAAGTGGTTCGTGCTGCGGATGGGTTCGCGATGTATTTCAGCCGCGCTCCAATCCCCTGGGAACGGGATGCGTTCGCCAGCGACCGCACCACGCTGCCGGCCGGATCGCAGCACCTTCGTCATGTGGGCCTGTATGCATACCGCGCCGGATTTCTCGCCCAATACAGTCGGCTCGATCCGGTTTATGCAGAGCGGGCCGAATCCCTGGAACAATTGCGCGCGCTGGTGCACGGCGTGCGGATTCACGTGCGGTTGACCGATAGTCCGCCGGGACACGGGGTGGACACGGAGGATGACCTGCGACGCGTTTCCCTGTTGTTGCAGGAGCGCACCGCAAACGGTCAGTGATCCAGTCAGTGATCCAGTAGGTTCAGCGCGATGAATGCCGGGTGCAGGGATACGCCGTCGCTTCCCAGGACCGGCACGATATGCGTGGTCGGTACGCGGCGGCTCGGACTGCCGAACTGGTCCGATTGAATGCAGTCGCCGTCGATGCTGACCAGTATGAGGACCGGGCCGTCCTCCAACACCTCGACCACCTCACAGCAGGCGCCCTCGTGGTTTACCTGTACCCCGATCATGGTCCGCAGTCGTTCGATGCTTACGGAAGATCCGTTCATACGGTTACCCCGCGAGGCCGTAGTGGTTAACACGCCACGACGCGCACAGATATAATATCGTCCTCACAATGTGGCTGCACCGAAAACCCGTCGGCAACGGGAGTAATGGTGGTCGTAGCCGTGAATCTATGCAACTGGAGCCGTACATGGTCAAGGTGTTGTTTGTCTGCCTGGGAAACATCTGTCGCTCGCCGACCGCCCACGGTGTGTTTCTGCACTTGGTGGAGCGGGAAGGGTTGGCGGACCAGATCGAAGTGGATTCTGCCGGGACCCATGCGTATCACGTTGACGATCCGCCGGACCCACGCGCTCAGGCGGCCGCTGCGAAGCGGGGCGTCGATTTGAGTCTGCTGCGGGCCCGTAGGGCGCTACAGGAAGACTTTCAGGTGTTTGACTACGTCCTGGCCATGGACCGCGGCAACTACGCTCACCTGAGCGCCCTGTGTCCAGCGGGCGCTGAAGATAAGCTACGTCTGTTCCTGAGTTTCGCGCCGGAGTTGGGCGAGGACGAGGTACCGGACCCGTACTACGGTGGGACCGCCGGATTCGAAAGGGTGTTGGACATGATCGAAAGCGCGGCCGAAGGACTGCTCGCCGATATTCGCCTGCGCCACGGATTGTAATCCGCCGCGCTTCCGGGAACATTCCTCGGAAACGCGGCGGTACAACTGCTAGGTGTTGTTGTTGCCATCCCGCGCCGGCGGCCGATCCTGCGCTTCGTCGCGCGACTGGGAGGCGGGCTCGTCAGCGCGCGGCGTTTGCGGCTGGCTTTGGGGTGCTGGCGCCGGTTGCGCGACCGGCGGAGGCGTTGGCGCACGCTCACTGACCTGTCGCGCGGCGGGCGCCGGCACCTGCTGCTGTGACGGTGCAGGGGGCGCGCTTTGCGGAGCCGCTGGCTGGTTTTGGGATGTAGGCGCTGCCTGCGGAACCGGTGCAGAGCTTGGCGCCTTGCTATCAGGCGCGGGCGCGTCCGGCTTGGCGGTCTCGGACGCAGGCGGGGGCGTAGTAGCCTCGGTCGAGGAAGCTTCACGCGGCTGACGAGGGGTTGCCCGTTCTGCCGGTTTATCGCCGTTTTCGGCGCTGGGCGTGACACGGTCGGCTTCGCCCGCTTGGTTGGACTGCGCTTCCTGGCCGCCGGCCTCGCCGGTGGCGCTGGATTTACGGCGACGGCGGCCGCCCCGACGCCCGCGGCGCGAGCCGCTGCGCGCCTGCCCGGAACGGGCAGATTTCTCCGGCTGTGGAGCGTTGTCTGCGGTTTCGCCCTGCGCGAGGTCGTTTTGTCCCGTGTCGGATTTTGCTTTCGGCGTCTGCTTCGCAGGCTGGGCTTGCTTGCTCTCGGACACCGTTGACTCGGCGCCGGATTTTGGCGACTTGCCGTTGCCGTTGTCCGCCGGCGCAGTAGCCGACGGGTCCGCGTTCTTGGGCTCGGACGAATTGCGCCGTCCTGCCTGTTGGCCGCCGCGACGGCCACGGTTGCTCTTGCGGGCGCCGCCGCGGTTCTCGGCAGTGGCCGCCCGAGTCCGGTGCGCAGCCGCTTTCTTGCGCGGAGGCGGGGTACGGTTTTCCGGTTCTTCTTCCTTACGGCCGCCAAACAAGCTGGTCCATAACCGGCGAATGAATCCGCCATCGTCTTCGGCGCGCAGCGCGGGCGGGGCGGGCGGCGGCACCGGAGTCGGGGGTGCTACGGTTTTCACCGCCGGCGCCTCCGCCAAGGGCTTGGCCTGCAAACTGGAAGGCGCCTCGATGGTTTCGGGCTCGATGGCCATCTCGTAGCTGAGCGCGCCTTCCTCGATCTCATCGGTGCGTACGCGTTTGATGTCGTACTGGGGTGTGTCCAGATGCTGATTCGGTATCAGCATGAGCGATACCCGGTGACGGGCCTCGATCTCGTTGATGGATCGCCGTTTTTCATTGACCAGGAAGGTCGCCACGCTTACCGGCACTTGCGCCACCACACAGGCGGTTTTTTCCTTCATTGCTTCTTCTTCAAGAATCCGCAACACCGCCAAACCGAGAGATTCGGTGCCACGGATGGTGCCCTGGCCGACGCAGCGCGGACACACGATCTGGCTCGATTCACCCAACGAAGAGCTGAGCCGCTGCCGCGACATTTCCAGGAGGCCGAAGCGGGAGATGCGTCCGACCTGTACACGGGCGCGGTCCATCTTCAGCGCTTCCCTCAGACGATTCTCGACTTCCCGCTGATTGCGGGACTGGGACATGTCGATGAAGTCGATCACCACCAGGCCGCCCAGGTCGCGCAATCTCAGTTGGCGGGCGATTTCGTCGGCCGCCTCCAGATTGGTGTTGAGGGCGGTCTCCTCGATATCGCTGCCTTTGGTCGCCCGGGCGGAGTTGATGTCGATCGATACCAGTGCTTCCGTGTGGTCGATCACCACGGCGCCGCCGGAAGGCAGGCGTACCTCACGTGAAAACGCCGATTCGATCTGGGATTCGATCTGATAGCGGGTGAACAGCGGCACCGGGTCCTGGTAGCGCTTGAGCTTGGGCAGGCTGTGGGGCATCACCTGCTGCATGAAATCGTGCGCTTGCTTGTGCACGCTTTCGTCGTCCACCAGCACTTCGCCGATGTCGGCGCGCAGATAATCGCGCAGAGCCCGGATTATCACGTTGCTTTCCTGGTAGATCAGGAACGGTGCAACACGTTCGCGGGACGCGGTTTCGATCGCCTTCCAGAGGTGGAGCAGGTAATCGAGGTCCCATTGCAGTTCTTCCGCCGAGCGGCCGACGCCCGCGGTCCGTACGATCAAGCCCATGCCTTCGGGGATATCGAGCGTGGCCATGGCTTCGCGCACTTCGGCACGATCATCGCCTTCAATGCGCCGCGACACGCCACCGGCGCGCGGATTGTTGGGCATGAGCACCAGGAAGCGGCCGGCCAGGCTGATGAAAGTAGTGAGGGCCGCGCCCTTGTTGCCGCGCTCCTCCTTGTCCACTTGGACCACGATTTCCTGACCCTCGGACACCACGTCTTTGATATTGACGCGGCCGCCATTGCCGGCTGCTTCAGACTTGAAGTAGCTGCGTGCGATTTCCTTGAGGGGCAGAAAGCCGTGCCGTTCGGAGCCGTAGTCCACGAACGCAGCTTCCAGGCTGGGCTCGACCCGGGTGATCTTGCCTTTGTATATGTTGGCTTTCTTTTGTTCCCGGGCCGGTGTTTCGATATCGAGATCGTACAACCGTTGGCCGTCCACCATGGCCACTCGCAACTCTTCCGGTTGAGTTGCGTTGACGAGCATTCTTTTCATGTCAACTCTCTAGGGCGCTCGCACCGCGGACGAACGGGAGCCCCAGCCGGTCGGACCAACTGCTTCGAGGCGTCGCGCCGTTAGAGATCGGCATGCGACAGCGCCGCAAAGTGTTGTTCGTTACCGGCCAGGTCGCGCTAGTTCACGGGAGCGCGCTGCCAAGCGCCGCTCTGCATTCGCTTCAGGGTCGAGCGACGACCAAACCCTTGTGTGTAATATGGCACCGCCGCCAAAAACCCGGCGGAACCCAAAAACCGTTTCTAACCGCTTGTTCGGCTGAATTTTGTCCCATCGCACGCAAGTGCGCGACGATCCAGCCACATTGGGCGGTATTGCGGTCAATTGACTATAACAGTGTTCCGAAAATGCAGCAATTATATTCAATCACTTATCGAACACCGGTGGATCAGAGCTGGTATTATGCGCGGCCATGTCGAGCACCGATGAAAACCTGGCGCGAGTTCGGATCGTGACCGTCGACGACGGTCACGCAGGTCAGCGTATCGACAATTTTCTCGTCGGGGAACTCAAGGGTGTGCCCCGGAGTTTGATATATCGCGTCCTGCGCAAAGGCGAGGTGCGGGTCAACAAGGGACGCATCAAGCCGGAGTACAGGCTGCGCCCGGGCGACCAGGTGCGGATTCCGCCGGTGCGTATCGGCCAGTCCGACGCGCCGCGGATCCCCAAATCGGTGCAGACGCAGTTGCGAAATGCAGTGTTGTTCGAAGACGACGAACTGCTGGTGCTCGACAAGCCGGCCGGTTTGGCAGTGCACGGGGGCAGCGGCCTCGGCTTCGGCGTCATCGAAGCATTACGGGCCGCGACACCGCAACTGCGTTTCCTTGAGTTGGTCCATCGCCTCGACAGGGAAACCAGCGGTTGTCTGTTACTGGCGAAATCGCGACCGGCGCTCCTGGCGTTACAGGATCAGCTCAAGTCGGAAGAAGTAGACAAGCGCTATCAGGCACTGACCTGCGGCAGCTGGGCTCAGGAATCTCAACTCGTGGACGCGCCGTTGCGCAAAAACGCACTCAGCAGCGGCGAGCGCATGGTAGTGGTCAGCGCGGACGGGCGGCCCGCCCGAACCCGATTCCAGGTCATGACGCGTTACCGCGATGCCACTCTGGTCGAGGCATTGTTGGAGACCGGGCGCACCCATCAGATCCGCGTGCATGCGGCCCACGCCGGCCATCCGTTGGCGGGTGATCCCAAATACGGAGACCAAGCGTTCAATATGCGGCTGCGGGGATTAGGTCTCAAACGGATGTTTTTGCACGCCCACCGCCTGGGCTTCAGCCATCCCCGCACGGCGGAGCGGATGGACTTGGGCAGCCCGTTCCCGGAACCGCTGCGAGCATTGTTGCAGGCCATGGAGAACCAGCAGTGAAATCGGGTTATCGCCTGCTGATATTCGACTGGGACGGGACGCTGATGGATTCGCAATCCCATATCGTCGCCTCCATGCAGGCGGCCATGGCCGACCTGGGGCTGGAGATGCTCGATGCCCGCACCATTTCCGATATCATCGGGCTGGGAATGCGCGAGGCGCTGCTGGCATTGTTTCCGGAACGCCCGGACGCAGCGTTCTTCACGGCGTTCACCGACCGGTACAGGCAACATTATTTTCGCCCCGACGCTCCTCAAACGCTGTTCGCCGATGCGGAAGTTACGTTGAAAACGCTGCGGCAGGAGGGCTACCTCCTGGCAGTCGCCACCGGCAAAGGGCGGCACGGTTTGAACAAGGTCTTGACTGAAACAGGTCTGGGCGCACTGTTCGACGCCCACCGCTGTGCGGAGGAGACCGCGTCCAAACCGGACCCGAAAATGGTGCACGAGATTCTGCACACGCTGGCGGTGGCGGCCGAAGACGCGCTTATGATCGGAGACAGCGAGTACGACCTGCAGATGGCGCACAACGCCGGCATCGATTCGATCGCGGTGACCTACGGGGTGCACGAAACGGAACGGTTACTGCGTTATGATCCACTTACCTGCCTGGATCGACTGGGCGATTTACCGCGATTTCTTTCGTCTGCCACTCCACCGGCGGCGAACCGCGGGGAATAAGATACAGAACTGTCTGGACTGAGGAGTGGAATCGCGCATGGGGGAACATCAGTCATCGGAAGCCGCTGCGGCAGCGCAGGAAAACTGGAGCCGGGAAACCCTGGAACGGTTGGCCTGGGAAAACCTGCGAGAGCGCCGCCGCAGCCGTCGCTGGGGCATTTTCTTCAAATCCGCCTTCCTGGCGTATTTGCTTCTCATCGCGTTTCTCGTGGTTCCGCGGGAGGTGCAAGTTGGTCCCCATACGGCGGTGATCGACATTTCAGGCGTGATTGCCGACGATGAGGCGGCCAACGCCGATGATCTGGTGCCTGCGCTTCGCTCGGCATTTAAAGACAAGCGCAGTCGCGGCATTATCTTGCGCGCAAACAGCCCCGGCGGCAGTCCGGTGCAGGCGGCCTACCTGTACGACGAAATTCGCCGCCTGCGGCAGAAATATCCCGACAAACCGGTGTACGCCGTAGTCACGGATATGTGTGCATCGGCGTGCTATTACATCATTGCCGCGGCTGATCGGATTTACGCCAATCCGGCGAGCCTGGTCGGTTCCATCGGGGTTCTCTATGACGGTTTCGGATTTACCGGCTTGATGGACAAACTGGGCGTCGAACGGCGGTTGCTCACCGCGGGTCGCAACAAAGGCATGCTCGATCCGTTTTCGCCTTTGCGCGATCAGGACAAGGCACACGTCGAGCAGATGCTTGAGGAAATTCACCAGCAGTTCATCACTGCAGTGAAACGCGGTCGTGGTGAAAGGCTTGGTAGCGATCAGGATCTGTTCAGCGGCATGTTCTGGAATGGCGAGCGTGCCCGCGAGCTTGGCCTGGTGGACGATTTCGCCAGTCCCGGCACGGTGGCACGTGACGTCATCGGAGCGGAGGATGTGGTTGACTACACGCCGCAGCCTGACTTCCTGCAGCGGGTGAGCGACCGTTTCGGAATGGCGATAGCGCGTGCGTTTGGTCCCCATTCGCCGCTGCGTTGAATTAGCCCGGCGCCTGCGATAACCGCTCAGGGCAGCTCGACGCCTTGCTGGGCCAGCATGCCCACCAGTGAAATCAGCGGCAGCCCGATCAACGCGGTCGGGTCGCCGCCTTCCATACGCGCAAACAGCGCGATCCCCAGACCTTCCGATTTGAAACTGCCCGCACAATTCAACGGCTGTTCGGCATCGACGTAACGGCCGATACGCTCGTCATCGAGCTGCCGAAATGTGACGCTGTACGGCACCACTTCGATTTGGGACTCGCCTGTGGCGCTGTTGAACAAACACAGCCCGGTGAGGAAATTCACGGTCTGCCCGGATGCCGCACGCAGTTGTTCGATTGCACGTTCTCGTGAGCCGGGTTTGCCCAGAACTCGGTCGTTCAGCACCGCCACCTGGTCCGAGCCGATAATCAGCGCTTGTGGATAGCGCGCGCCCACAGCTCGGGCTTTCGACTCCGCGAGACGGCGTACCAGATCCTCGGCGCGTTCATCATTTCGCCTAAGTTCGTCGACATCCGGTGACGAAGTCTCGAAAGTCAGGCCGAGACGTTCCAGCAACTCCCTTCGAAACGGCGAACTGGAACCCAGAACCAGCGGCAATTGCGAGCGTTTGATCACGGGCCGGCACTACTCGATTTCAATCAGGGTTTCGTCCGGATTGACGCTGTCGCCTTTGACCACGTGCACGGCTTTCACCTCGCCGGCGATTGGCGCCTGGATCTCGGTTTCCATTTTCATGGCTTCGCTCACCAGCACCGCGTCGCCGGCGTTGACTTTGGCGCCCACTTCGACCAAGACGTCGATGATGGTTCCGGGCATGGAAGTGGTGACATGACCGGGCTTGGTAGCGCGTGGCCGCTGACTGCCTTTGCTCGACTTGGAAACGCTCTTGCCGGCGCTTTGTTCGGGAAGAATTTCATCAAGAGTTTCGATGATGATTTCTTCGGGCACGCCGTCCACAGTGACATAGAACGGACGCATGTCCTGAGTCTTGTGGCCGGTCCCGGTCAGCTTGATGTGATAGGTTTCGCCGTGCAATGTGACGTTGAAGTCCACCGGTGCGCCGGAGGGCGATTCGGTGTCGGATTTGACCGGCACCAACGGTTCGGGGGCTAGCATTCCGCCAGCGCGCTGTTCCAGGAATTGGCGCCCGATTTCCGGAAACATGCCGTAAATCATTACGTCTTCTTCCGATTGCGCCAATTCGCCGATTTGGCCTCGGATATTGTCCAGCTCGTCGCCGAGCAGGTCCGCCGGTCGGCAATCGATCACGTCTTCGTTACCGATCGCTTG
The DNA here is from genome assembly GCA_963773585.1 of uncultured Gammaproteobacteria bacterium. Classification (GTDB taxonomy): domain Bacteria; phylum Pseudomonadota; class Gammaproteobacteria; order JASBUN01; family JASBUN01; genus CAVXJN01. The sequence goes on along the minus strand of CAVZBR010000005.1, from coordinate 207,017 downwards.
TTGCCGCAACATGGTGTTGACGTGGCCCGGCGCGCGGCCGTAGCGGCCTTGCAGGTAGTGCTTGACCTCATTGGTAATGGTCTTGTAGCGCGCGCCGGTAATGACATTGAGTAGCGCCTGAGTGCCTACGATTTGCGACGCCGGAGTAACCAGCGGCGGATAGCCGAGGTCCTCGCGCACCCGCGGAATTTCCTCCAGCACTTCGCCCATCCGCTCCAGCGCGCCCTGTTCCTTGAGCTGTGAATAAAGATTGGAAATCATGCCGCCGGGCACCTGGTTCACCTGGACGCGGGTGTCGATGCCGGTAAATTCGCTCTCGAATTGGTGGTATTTCTTGCGTACTTCCCGGAAATAGAACCCGATCTCCTGCAGCGCCTCCAGATCCAGTTCTGTGTCGAACTCGGTACCGCGCAACGCGGCGACCATACTCTCGGTGGGCGGGTGGCTGGCGCCGCCGGAGAAGGACGAAATCGCGGTATCGATGCCTGCGGCCCCGTTTTCGACGGCCTTGATCTGGCACATATCCGACAGTCCCGAAGTCGCGTGGGAGTGCAACTGCAGCGGCACGTCGATGGCGTCGACCAATTTCGCGACCAGATCGGCAGCAACGAACGGTGTCAGTAATCCCGCCATATCTTTAATGACGATGCTGTCGCAGCCCATGTCCTGCAGCTGCAACGCCATTTGCACGAACTGCTCGGGAGTATGCACAGGGCTCGTGGTGTAGCAGAGCGCCCCTTGCGCATGCTTGCCGTTCGCTTTTACCGACTCGATCGATACGCGCAGGTTGCGCACGTCGTTCATGGCGTCGAAGATGCGGAAAACGTCGATGCCATTGCTTGCCGCCAGTTTCACGAACGCCCGTACGACGTCATCGGAATAGTGGCGGTAGCCGAGCAGATTCTGACCGCGCAGAAGCATTTGCAATCGCGTGTTTGGAAGTGCTTTGCGTAGTGCCCGCAACCGTTCCCACGGATCTTCCTTGAGAAAGCGCAGACAGGCATCGAACGTCGCACCGCCCCAGATTTCGAGCGACCAGAACCCGATCTTGTCCAGGCGGTCGCAGATCGGCAGCATGTCGTCGACCCGCATGCGGGTGGCGATCAGACACTGGTGCGCGTCGCGCAGAATGGTTTCGGTGATTCTTACCTTGGACATGCGCTGCTCTTCGCGTTTCGGTTGTGGTTCGGCGCAAACCGCCGGAGGGACCGGTTATGCACGGACATCAACGACTCGTATCTATCTAGCTAGTGTACCCGCTGCAGGCCGGTTGTGCCGGTCATAAGCCCAGGTGCGCGATCACTGCAGCGGATAATGCCGCTGCCAGCTCCCTCGGCGGACGGCGGACGGAATACTCGGTCAATTCCGGATGTTCTTCGACGAAGCTGGTGGTGAAATCCGCATTGCGAAAATCCACCGCATTCAGTATTTCGAGGTGATACGGAATCGTGGTTTTGACCCCGTACACGCCCATGTCAGTCAAGGCGCGCCGGCCCCGGGCAATAAGCGACGGCCAGTCGAGGGCCCAAACGGTCAGCTTTGCGCACATGGAATCGTAGTAGGGCGGAATATGGTAGCCGGTATAGATCGCGGCATCGGTGCGCACACCCGGACCGCCCGGAGCGAAATAGCGGGTGATGCGTCCGAAGCTCGGTAAAAAATCGTTTTTCGGGTCCTCGGCGTTGATGCGAAATTCCATCGCGAAGCCGCGCCGCTTGATGTCCTCCTGCTTGAATTGCAGCGGCAATCCTGCCGCAATACGAATCTGCTCCTGGACGATGTCCACCCCCGTGATTTCCTCGGTGATGGTATGTTCGACCTGCAGGCGCGTATTCATTTCCATGAAATAGAATTCGCCGCTTTCGTCCATCAAGAATTCGACCGTGCCGGCATTCTCGTAGCCGACCGAGCGCGCTGCTTTGACGGCCAATGCGCCGATATAACTGCGCTGTTCTTCATTCAGTTGCGGTGACGGCGCAATTTCAATCAGCTTCTGGTGACGACGCTGTACTGAACAGTCGCGCTCGAACAGGTGAATCACGTTGCCGTGCTGATCGGCGAGGATCTGGACCTCGATGTGGCGCGGATTGACCACGCATTTTTCCATGAAAATGTCGGCGCTGCCGAATGCCTTGGTGGCTTCGGAAAGCACCCGGGCAAAATTGCGCTTGAGTTCCTCAGGGGTATTGCAGCGGCGGATGCCACGACCGCCGCCACCGGAAGTTGCCTTGAGCATCACCGGATAGCCGATGGTGTCGGCAAACGCGAGGGCAGCCTCGACGTCGCCGATATTGCCCTCGCTGCCGGGTACGATCGGCACACCCGCCGCGACCATGGCGCGTCGCGCCTCAGTTTTGTCGCCCATGCGCCGGATTACGTCCGCACTTGGTCCGATGAACAGGATGCCGCGGCGTTCGCAGGCTTCTGCCAATAGCGGATTCTCGGATAGGAAACCGTAACCGGGGTGCAGTGCATCGCACCCGGTGGCCACCGCCAGGTTTACGATCCGATGGACGTTGAGATAGCCGGCGACCGAATCGGGCCCGATGTTGTAGGCTTCGTCGGCTTTCTTGATATGCAGGGAATGCCGATCCGGCTCAGCGTAAATCGCCGCGGAGGTGATGCCGAGTTCGGCACAGGCACGCACCAGCCGGACTGCGATTTCGCCCCGGTTGGCGATCAGGATTTTACGTAGCACGAACGTCTCCCAGGGCGAAGCGTCGGGCGACCGGATTGCAGTGTCGCCAGACTGCTTGGTGTTTCTACGAAAAATAGCCGCCTCCTGTCAAGAAATCCGCGCTACTGGCCGGAAAATTAAGGAGATTTCAAAAATTTATTTTTTGACACCCGAAGCATCAGCGGATACTATTGCCGGCTTATGTCGGAGCGTCTGCCAGAGCAGATCGACCCTTTACGGCTTGCCCGACAGGGCGCCGAACTGCGCGGACGCATTCCGTTGTCTCAGATGCATCGCCTTGCCGAGTACCTGTGCGACGCTTCCGGCGACGCGGAAGTGGCGCTGGCGTTTGATTTGGGCGAGGGCGGGATCGGTTTTCTGCACGGTGAAGCGCATGCCGTGGTGTCCGTGATCTGTCAGCGGTGTTTGCAGCCGATGGCATTGCAGTTGGATGCGCAGTTTGCATTCGGTTTGGTGGAATCGGAGGCGCAGGCGGAGCGTGTCGGCGCGACCTACGAGCCGCTTCTGGTGGGCGACGCTCCCTTGCGGGTGAGCGAACTTGCGGAAGACGAATTGATTTTGGCCTTACCGATCGTATCGCTCCACGATATATCGGCATGTCCGGCCGCGGGGTATTTGGCAGAACCGGATTCGAAGTCGGAGGAACATGCTTCCGGCGCGAATCCGTTCGCAATTTTAGAAACACTCAAGCGTAAGCGTTGAACTGAAACAGCAGGAGCATTGTAATGGCCGTACAACAGAATCGTAAAACTCCGTCCAAACGCGGAATGCGCCGCGCGCACGACGCGCTGACAGGGCCCGCGCTTTCGATCGAGCCGGAGTCGGGTGAAACTCACCTGCGCCATAACGTCAGCCCCGATGGCTATTATCGCGGCCGTAAAATCGTCACCGCCAAGAAATAATCGTGCCAACGGCGTGGACTTCGGTTCGCGCCGTATGCGATTGTCCATCCCGAATTCCCTCGAACACGACTGCCCCGGCGGGAGCAGGTTCCGCGCATCACATGAGTGAAGGCCATACCATTGCATTGGACGCCATGGGCGGCGACCACGGCTCCGAGGTCGTGGTGCCGGCCGCTTTGCGCTTTCTGCGCAGCCAAAACGGCGGCGTCAAGCTCATCCTGGTTGGCGACCGGAATGAGTTGGAACAGCGCCTGGAGGCGGCTGGGGCGGCGTCGGAAACAAACATCAGCATTCAGCACGCTTCCCAAACCGTCGCAATGAACGAACTGCCCTCCCATGCGCTGCGGAACAAGAAAGATTCGTCGATGCGGGTGGCGATCAACCTGGTGAACGACGGCCCCGCGCACGCGTGCGTCAGCGCCGGCAATACCGGCGCGCTGATGGCAACTGCGCGATTCGTTCTGAAGACGCTGCCCGGCATCGATCGGCCTGCCATCTGTACGATGATGCCTGCGATCAAAGGCCATACTTATGTGTTGGACCTGGGTGCCAATGTCGATAGCAGTTCCGAACATCTGTTCCAGTTTGCGGTAATGGGGTCGGTGCTGGCCAGCGCGGTCGACAATATCGATCGCCCGAGGGTCGGCCTGCTCAATATCGGCGAGGAAGAAATCAAGGGTAACGAACGGGTCAAAGTGGCGGCCCAGCTCCTCGCGGCGAGCGACCTCAATTACACCGGTTTTGTGGAAGGGGACGGTATATTCTCTAGCAATGTCGACGTGGTGGTGTGCGATGGATTCGTCGGCAACGTGGCACTGAAGAGCTCGGAAGGCGTGGCGAAAATGATCGGCCATTACATGAAGCGGGAATTCTCGCGCAATGTGTTTACCAAACTCGCGGCGCTGCTTGCGGCCCCGGTGCTGAAGTCCTTTCGCACCAAGATCGATCCACGCCATTATAATGGCGCCAGCTTGCTCGGTTTGCGCGGCATCGTGATCAAAAGTCACGGGGGCGCGGACGAACTGGCCTTCGCCAACGCGATCAAGATCGCGTTGGTGGAAGCGCGCAAAAACGTACCGCAAAAGATCCACGCCAATCTCGAAACTCTCTTGTCCGAAAGGCAAGCGGTTTGACCTACGCGCGTATCATCGGCACCGGCGGATATCTTCCGGAAAAGGTTCTCACGAATGCGGACCTGGAAAAGATGGTCGAGACCAGCGACCAGTGGATCCGGGAACGAACCGGAATCCGCAAGCGCCATGTTGCCGGCGAGGGCGAAACCACCTGCGATCTCGCGGATCGCGCCGCGCGAAGTGCCATAGAAGCTGCGCAGATCAAGCCCGCCGACATCGATCTGATCATCGTCGCTACCACGACCCCTGATCGGGTATTTCCCAGTACCGCCTGTTTGCTGCAGCAACGGCTGGACATCCACGGCTGTGCCGCATTCGACATCCAAGCCGTGTGCACGGGGTTCGTGTACGCGCTCGGCATCGCGGACAAATTCATCCGCACCGGCAGCGCCAAACGGGCGTTGGTGGTCGGCGCGGAAACGCTGTCTCGCATTGTCGATTGGACCGATCGCACCACCTGCGTATTGTTCGGCGATGGCGCGGGCGCCGTGGTTCTAGAGGCATCCGAGGAGCCCGGTATCCTATCGAGTCATCTGCACGCCGATGGAAGTTTCGAAAACCTGTTGACCGTACCCGCAGGCATTTCCGAGGGCTATGATCGCGTTCGTGCCGGAAACGCGTTCATCGAAATGAAAGGCAACGAAGTATTCAAGGTGGCGGTGAATACTTTGGGCAGGATCGTGGACGAGACTCTGCATGCCAACCACTTGAAGAAATCGGATATCGACTGGTTGATTCCGCATCAAGCCAACACCCGCATCATTGCCGCGACGGCGCGCAAGCTGCAGATGCCGATGGAGCGAGTAGTGATGACAGTCGGCGAGCACGGTAATACTTCTGCCGCCTCTGTGCCGTTGGCCCTCGATGTCGCTGTAAGAGACGGACGGGTCAAACGCGGCGAGACGCTGCTGATGGAAGCCTTTGGCGGTGGGTTCACCTGGGGCTCGGTTTTGCTCCAGTACTGAGAGCCTCGAGCGGAACAAGTAGCTACGACACGTAAGGACTAGGCATGAAGCTCGGATTCATTTTTCCCGGTCAAGGTTCGCAAGCGGTCGGCATGCTGGGTTCCCTGGCGCAGGAGTATCCCATAGTGGAGGATACTTTTGCCGAGGCGTCGGATGCACTTGGGCGGGACCTGTGGAAACTGGTCGCCGAAGGGCCGGAGCACGAACTCAATCGCACCGACATCACCCAGCCGGCCATGCTTGCCGCCGGGGTTTCCGTTTGGCGGATCTGGCAGCAGCGGGAGGGCGCGGCGCCGGAAGTCCTGGCCGGCCACAGCCTTGGTGAGTACACCGCACTGGTGTGCGCGCAAGCGCTGGATTTTGCAGTCACGGTCAAGCTGGTGGCCGAACGCGGACGCTTGATGCAGGAGGCGGTGCCGGCGGGTACCGGCGCCATGGCGGCGATCCTGGGCTTGGCTGATGATCAGTTGGTGTCAGTCTGCGCCGCCGCGGCCCAAGGCGAAGTGGTGGAGCCGGTTAATTACAACTCGCCGGGTCAGGTGGTGATCGCCGGCAATCGCGCTGCGGTCGACCGCGCGATCGAGGCAGCCAAAGCTGCCGGCGCGAAACGCGCCATCCATCTGTCCGTGAGTGCGCCATCGCATTGTGCCCTGATGCGTCCCGCGGCAGACCGACTTGGTGAATATCTCGCCGAAGCTGCAATCGCGCCGCCGCGCACGCCCGTGATTCACAACTGGGATGTGCGCGCCCACACCGAACCGCAATCCATCCGCGAAGCGCTCGTGCGCCAAGTGTACAATCCGGTGCGGTGGTCGGAGACGATTCTGCACATGGCGGCGAATGGCGTGGATACCGTGGTGGAATGCGGGCCTGGCAAAGTGCTGACCGGGCTCAATCGCCGGATCGAGAAATCCATGAAGGTACTACCTGTGCAGGATCCGGAAAGCCTGGACAGCGCCCTGGCACAGATCAGTTGAGGAGCGACACGTGGATCTGGAAAGCGAAATAGCATTGGTCACCGGCGCCAGTCGGGGGATTGGCAAAGCGATCGCCCAGGAACTGGCGCAGCGCGGTGCGACGGTTATTGGAACCGCAACCACCGAAAGCGGTGCACAGTCGATCGGCGCTTATCTCCAGGACTCCGGAGCCAAAGGCCGAGGCATGGTTCTTGACGTTACGCAGCCGGATGCAGTCGCCGATCTGGTCAAATCGATCGAGAGCGAATTCGGGATCGTCAGCGTACTGGTAAACAATGCCGGTATCACGCGCGATAATTTGCTGATGCGAATGAAGGACGAGGAATGGCAGTCGATTCTCGATACCAATCTGACTTCGGTCTATCGGCTGAGCAAAGCGTGCCTGCGCGGGATGATGAAAATGCGCCGCGGAAGGATCATCAATATCACGTCTGTGGTTGGTGAATCGGGCAACGCCGGCCAAGCCAATTATGCTGCCGCAAAGGCCGGTGTGGCCGGATTCTCCAAGTCCTTGGCGCGGGAAGTAGGTTCGCGCGGCATTACCGTGAATTGTGTCGCGCCAGGCTTTATCGATACCGATATGACCCGTTCCCTGGCCGAAGACCAGCGCGGTGCATTGCTGGGGCAGATCCCGTTGAACCGGCTTGGACGAACCGAGGAGATTGCCCACGCGGTTTCGTTCCTGGCGTCGCCACAGGCCGGCTATATTACCGGTGAGACGTTGCACGTGAACGGCGGCATGTTTATGAACTAGTCCTGGCGATGCACGATTTGATTCGGTGGCATCTTGCTCGAATCGATCGGTGGCGGAATTTCGAAATAGGATTGGATTTCGACCGGATGTTCAGTTCAGTTGAAGTCGCTGGCTCAGGGCCTTGTAATTTAGACACTTTTTATCCACGAAGCGGCGTGTGACGCAGTCGCCGAAACGTGGTTTTGTTGTGGCATGACCTGTGTAATTTCAATACAATACCGGCCGCAGACAGCATGACCTGCACCGAAACGAACAGAGGATGAGTCGATTATGAGTAATGTCGATGTCGAGGCGCGCGTAAAAGAGATCATCGTCGAGCAACTCGGAGTGAACGCGGATGAAGTCAAGAATGACTCTTCATTCGTCGATGATCTGGGCGCCGACTCGTTGGACACCGTGGAACTGGTCATGGCGCTGGAAGAGGCCTTCGACTGTGAAATTCCGGACGAAGAGGCCGAAAAGATTACGACCGTTCAACAGGCCATTGACTACGTAAATGGTCATTTGAACTAAGCGCTGGTCAACCCCAGGGCCGCTCAGCCGTTGCGGGCGTGCGGCCTTTTCTTTTTGCCTTTTCGAAACAGAGAGGATCGAAGCTTTGACGAAGCGACGTGTCGTCATCACCGGCCTGGGCATCATCTCTCCGGTCGGCAACAGTGTTGCCGACGCGTGGGAAAACGTGCTGGCGGGAAAAAGCGGCATAGGGCCCATCACGAGCTTCGATGTCAGCAACTTCGCCAGCCGTTTCGGCGGCGCGATTCGCGACTTCAATCCGCAGGACTACATCGCGGCGAAAGACGTCAAAAAGATGGACCCGTTTATTCACTATGGGATCGCCGCCGGTTGCCAGGCGATTGCAGATGCCGGCCTGCAGGCGAACGAAGAGAATGCAGATCGGATCGGAGTTGCGATTGGTTCCGGAATCGGCGGTATTTCATCAATTGAAGGCGGTTACGATTCATTTCTGAAGGGCGGCCCGCGCAAGATTTCTCCGTTTTTCGTCCCCCAGAGCATCATCAATATGATCTCGGGCAACTTGTCGATCCAGCATGGACTCAAGGGCCCGAACATTGCGATCGTCACGGCGTGTACGACCGGCACGCATAATATCGGGGAAGCAGCACGAATCATCAGCTACGGCGACGCCGACGTGATGGTGGCCGGCGGTGCCGAAATGGCAACCACACCCACGAGTCTCGGCGGTTTTGCAGCCGCCCGGGCGCTTTCCACCCGCAACGACGACCCGGAACACGCCAGCCGGCCGTGGGACAAGGATCGGGACGGCTTCGTTCTCGGCGATGGCGCCGGCGTACTGGTGCTGGAGGAATACGACCATGCCAAACGGCGCGGCGCCCAAATCTACGCCGAACTGGCGGGTTTCGGTATGAGCGGCGATGCCTTTCATATGACCCAACCGCCGGCGGGCGGCGAGGGCGCCAAGCGCTGCATGCTGCATGCGTTGCGGGATGCCGGTATCGATGCCAGTGCGGTGGATTACATCAACGCACACGGCACCTCGACGCCGGCAGGCGACAAGGCCGAATGCGAGGCGGTCAAAGGCGCATTCGGCAAACATGCGTACAAACTTGCCGTCAGTTCTACGAAATCCATGACGGGTCACTTACTCGGCGCTGCCGGTGGCATCGAAGCCGTATTCAGTGCGCTTGCGATCCGCGACCAGGTCGCACCGCCGACCATCAATCTCGAAAATCAGGACCCGGAATGCGATCTGGATTTCGTGCCCCATACGGCTCGGGAAATGAAAATCGATATCGTATTGTCCAACTCCTTCGGATTCGGGGGTACGAACGGAACGCTGGTCTTCCGGCGTTTGAACTGAGCACTGTTTGCCATCAGGCCGGAGCAGCGCTGGCCACCGTCTGTGACACCGCTCCGCCACCCCTCGCGCCACGCAATACCCGATGCACACTCGACCCGCGGTTCCGCCCCGCCGGGCGGCAACGCTGGTGCAGCCCCGCAACGCAAGTTCGGGTTGGAGCGCGACGTTCGGGTGCTTACACTAGGTCATCGAACTGCATGACTTGGGACTCCGACAGGTAACGCATGGCATCGAATCCCCACGCCGACCGGCCAAAGATCCATGCACTTGCGCTCGACGCAGGTGTTTGCGACCGCGAGCGCGGTCCCTCGTGGGCACAAGCGTTGATATGCGCGTGCAGACGGCGGATCTGGCCAGGGGTCTGTTACCGATGATATTGATCAACGGCGACCGGGAGGGGCGGATCGATCCGCGCGATCGGGGTCTTCACTATGGAGACGGGCTGTTCGAAACCATCGCTGTGCGCGCGCAGCATCCGCTCCAGTGGGAGCGACATATGGCGCGGTTGGGCGTTGGCTGCGAGAAATTAGGGTTGCCGCTGCCGGATTTCGCAACCTTGGCCGACGAAGCGCGGCGCGTGTGCGTCGGCGCCGAGCGCGCGGTGCTCAAGGTCATCTGGACCCGAGGTCCCGGCGGCCGTGGCTACGCCCCCCACGGAGCCGGCGTGCCAACCCGAATCGTCGCCCGCTATCCAGCGCCGGAATATCCCGATTGTTATCGTGAAGCCGGGGTCCGTACCCGCTGGTGCACACATCGGCTTGGCCTGAATCCGACTCTCGCGGGCATCAAACATTTGAATCGTCTCGACCAGGTCCTGGCCCGCCGCGAATGGCAGGATCGGGATATTGCCGAAGGATTCGTCTGTGATCTCGAAGGCCGTCTGGTCAGTGCCACCATGAGTAACGTGTTTCTGGTGCGCGACCACTGTCTGCGCACGCCCGATCTGGGCAATTGCGGCATCGCCGGCATCGCGCGGGAGCGCATATTGGAGCTCGCGCGCAGCCACGATGTCTGCTGCACCGTGACTGCAACCACACCTCAGGATCTGCTGGACGCGGACGAAGTGTTCGTGTGTAACAGCGTGAACGGCGTCTGGCCGGTACGCTCCCTCGAAAACCGGCGGTGGTCTCCTGGAGAACTAACGCGCTTTTTCGCTCAGCAATTGGAACGGGATTGATCCATGTCGCGGTTCCTGGGAAAAGTGGTGGCTGTAGTGGTGGTGTTTGCCAGTCTGGCTGCAGGCTGGGTGGTGTTGGATTATCGTGCGTTCTTGCACACCCCGCTTACCGTGGGCGCTGAAGGAATGGACCTCATGGTCGAGCCGGGGATGACGTTGCATGCGGTCGCGAACGAACTGGCGCAGCGCGGCGCGCTGCGCACGCCGGCATATCTGGTGTGGCTCGGTCGATTGGAAAACAAGTCCCAGCATATTCAAGCCGGTGAATACCAGATCGGCCCCGATACCACTCCCCGCGCATTACTGAACATGATGATTGCAGGACGCGTGCGGTTGCATTCGTTCACGATCGTCGAGGGTTGGACATTTGCACAATTGCGCCAAGCATTGGCGGAAGACGCTGCACTGAATCACGATCTCGAAAACCTGAGCGATTCACAGCTCATGGAAAAACTCGGCCATGCCGGCGAGCATCCTGAAGGCCGGTTTCTACCGGAGACATATCACTTTCCGAAAGGCGCAAGCGAACTGAACTTCCTGCGCCGCGCCTACGACGCGATGGCGCAACATCTGGCCCGCGAGTGGGCTGAGCGCGAACAAGGACTGCCGTTGGAATCGCCCTATGAGGCGCTCATTCTCGCTTCAATCGTGGAAAAGGAAACTGCAGTGGAGCAGGAACGTGCCCGGATCGCCGGCGTATTCGTGAGGCGATTGGCCAAGGGCATACGATTGCAGACCGATCCGACCGTGATCTACGGCATGGGCGACCGTTACAACGGCAACATCCGGCGCAGCGACCTGCGTCGCGACACGCCGTATAACACCTATACCCGTGCTGGATTGCCACCGACACCGATCGCGCTGCCGAGTGCCGAGTCCATTCATGCGGCCTTGCACCCGGCAGACGGCGATGCTTTGTTCTTTGTCTCGAAAGGCGACGGTACCCATGCTTTTTCCGCAACGCTCGCGCAGCACAATCGGGCGGTGGCCAAATACCAATTGGGCGGCACCGCCTCCGGCTCGAATTTGAAGAACAAAACAGAGGAAGCACAATGACGGGATTCTTCATTACCGTCGAAGGTTCCGAAGGCGCGGGCAAGTCTACGAACGTATCATTCATCGAGTCTTTGCTGCGAAAAGCAGGCAAAGATGTCCTGCTCACTCGCGAGCCCGGCGGCACGGCGCTGGGCGAACAGGTGCGGGAATTGCTGTTGGGAAGTCGACACGACGGTATGGCCGACGATACCGAGTTGTTGCTGGTATTCGCGGCGCGGGCGGAACATCTGGCCAAAGTCATTCGCCCGGCGTTGGCCGCGGGCAAATGGGTATTGTGCGATCGCTTCACCGATGCGACATACGCGTACCAGGGTGGCGGCCGCGGCATCGCCAAGGAACGGGTCGCCCAGTTGGAGGAGTGGGTGCAGGGTCCACTGCGCCCCGATCTGACGCTCTTGTTGGATGTGCGAGTCGACGTCGGTATGACACGCGCGGGCAAACGCAGCTCGCCGGACCGATTCGAACGTCAACAGATCGATTTTTTCGAGCGTGTACGCGGCACTTACCTGGCCCGGGCAAGCATGTGCCCGGAGCGCTACCGCATCATCGATGCGGGCAAGTCCCTGGCCCGCGTGCAGGCACAGATCAAAAAGGCGTTGAATGAGTTTCTGGGCGCGCCTTCGGGACCGGGGCGGAAATGACGGTTTTTCCCTGGCAGATCGAGCAGTGGCAGGCGCTACAGGAACGTGTGCGCGCCGGCCGTCTGCCCCATGGGCTGCTATTGCACGGGCCCGCCGGTACGGGGAAGAAGGAGTTCGCAAATCAGTTTGCGCAGTCTCTTTTGTGCCGCACCCCGGACGCCGGCGGCAATCCTTGCGGAACTTGCCAAGCTTGCCATTTGGTTGCGGCTGGGACTCATCCGGACCTGCAGCAGATCAGCCCGGAAGAGGACCGCAAAGTCATCCGGGTCGATCAGATACGCACGCTCAGCGCCCGGCTGGCTGCCAAGAGTCAATTCGGAGGGTACCGGGTCGCCGTGATCACGCCAGCCGAGCGCATGAATATCGAGGCGGCCAACAGTCTGCTAAAGACCCTCGAAGAACCCGGTGCAGACACGGTATTGTTGCTTGTGTCTGCGCAGCCCGGCCGGTTACCGCCAACGGTGCGCAGCCGCTGCCAGCGGCTCGCTTTTCCACTGCCGGACAGAGGGGTGGCGGAAGGCTGGTTGGCGCAGTTCGGATCGGACCCGGTAGCCTTGTTGGCAGTCGCGAACGGTGCGCCGCTGGCAGGGCGTCGCCTAGCCGAAGAGGGGGGGCTGGAACAGCGCGCTGCGCTTTTCGCAGACTTGGCAGCCTTGGTCCGCGACCGCGAAGATCCGATACAGTTGGCAGGCAAATGGCACGGTCTGGATATGGCCAATGGCTTGGCGTGGATCGGCGGCTGGACCTGTGACCTGATTCGCCTCCAAGCTGCCGCCGAACCGCCACGGCTGGAGAACGTCGATCGTACTGCGGAGCTGGAAGCCATTGCCCGTTGTATACCACGTCGGACACTGTTCGCGCAGTTGGACCGGCTAGGCGAAGCACGGCGTTTGCTGCATACTGCAGTGAGCCCGCAAGCGATCCTGGAATCGGTGTTTGTGCCCTTGAAAAACACCGACGCTGGCCGATAACATATGAGACGTGAGTAGAAACGCGCAAAATCAACATGTTGCGATCTTCTTTTAACCTGCTGCGAGACATATGAGCGCGCCACCCATCAGACCGAGCATGCCCGCCCGTCAAGGGATCCTGTCTTTGACTATCAAGGACAAGAGCGCGCTGTATGCCGCCTATATGCCGTTCGTGAAAAACGGCGGTCTGTTCATCCCGACCAACAAGTCCTATCAGATCGGGGACGAAGTATTCATGCTCCTGACCCTGATGGAAGAGCCGGAAAAAATTCCAGTGGCGGGCACCATCGTCTGGATCACGCCCAAGGGCGCACAGGGGAATCGTGCTGCGGGTATCGGCGTGCAGTTCAGCGATCAAGACGGTGGCGCCGCACGCAACAAGATCGAGACCTATCTTGCCGGCGCTTTGAAAGCCGATCGGCCGACCCATACCATGTAGTTGCGCGATTGCGCGGTCACACTGCGCCGCTATCACGAATCCCCATCTCCGGTTGCTCTACCGTGTTGATTGACTCCCACTGTCATTTGGACCGTCTCGATTTGGCCCCGTACCAGGGCGATCTGGGCGGCGCTATTGCGCACGCCCGTCGCGAAGGCGTAAGCCACATGCTGTGTGTGTCGATCGACCTCGAGCGCTGGGCATCCATGGCGGCAAGTGTGGCATCGTTTCCTGATGTCTCGATCTCCGTCGGCGTCCATCCGGACGCGCGCGACGTACACGAACCGAGCGTTGCTGAACTTGTGCAGCTCGCAAGCGAGCCGCGAGTGGTTGCGATCGGTGAAACCGGCCTAGATTATTTTCGTGGTGAAGGCGATCTGGAATGGCAGCGCCAGCGTTTTCGTGTCCATATCCGTGCCGCGTGCGAGAGCAAAAAGCCGCTCATCATCCACAGCCGACAAGGGAAAGAGGATACCTTGCGAATCCTTGCCGAGGAGCGGGCGGAACGGGTTGGCGGCGTGTTGCACTGTTTTGCCGAAGATTGGGATATGGCGGAGCGTGCCATGTCGCTCGGCTTCTACATCTCGTTCTCAGGCATCGTGACTTTTCGAAATGCCGATTCGTTGCGTGATGTGGCGCAGCGCGTGCCGCTGGATCGCATGTTGATCGAAACCGATTCGCCCTACCTGGCTCCGGTGCCGCATCGGGGTAAACCTAACGAACCTGCGCTGGTGGGTCTGGTCGCGCAATGTATCGCGGATCTGCGCGGCTTGGATTTGCAGACGGTCGTGCGTGCCACCCACGACAATTACTATCGCCTGTTCGGGTCGACGTCCACCTAGGTTTTGGGTACCGGCCGTGGGCGACGCTGATCGTCGACCGCCACATAAATCAGATCCGCCTCGGTGACGCGCACACATTCGTGGTTGCCGCGATCGCGCTCGGCAAACACATCGACGTGCACCGTCAAAGACGTCGTACCCACTTTGATGACTTCCGCGTAACAGCTCACCAGGTCGCCGACGAACACCGGCCGGTGGAATTGAAACGAATGTACCGCAACCGTGGCGACGCGGCCCTGAGCGCGCCGATAAGCGGCGACCGCGCCGGCGATGTCGACTTGCGCCATGATCCAGCCTCCGAATATATCCCCGGACGCATTGGTGTCGGCTGGCATCGCCAATACACGCGTGCTCGGTTCGCGATCCGGCAACTTATCGTGTTCAACTTTCATGCATTCACTCCAAAAGAATCACCGCGGGTGTGATTCGCAACGATAGTAACTTCGTTCGCCCCGACATTCACCCGCACCGCAGGCCGCGCCCGGCGAGCATCAGGCCGAGCAACAAGCCGAGGAAGAGGGGCTGGAGGATGCAGGCAGCCTCCAGGCGGACGCAGCCTGATCGCCCCGCGCTGCGGAGGCCCGGCGACGCGAGGCAGTCGGCAATCTGTCGCCGCACCAGGGCCGGCTGCGGAGAGCGCTATACAGCCGCTGCCAGGATGTCACCCGCAGCCGAGCGTTTGAGTTCAAGCGTCTTTTGCGGCGAGGACAAATTCAGCCGTAGGCTTCCAAGACTTCCAGGGCGCGATCGATGTGCCGGGTCGAGGTGTAAAAATGCGGTGAGAAACGAATGCCGCCGCCGCGCTGAGCACACATCACACGATGTTCCATCAGGTGACAGTACAGCTGCTCGGGTCGATGCGCTGTGTGGGTGAAGGTGACGATGCCGGCGCGTCGTTCGGGCGCCGCCGGCGAGAGCAATGCCAGCTGGGGGTGCCGTTCGATACGTTGGATCAGGTAGTCGGTGATCTGAGCGATCCGTTGGGCGACGGTTTCCACCCCAACTTCTTCCAGCAATGACAAGCTCGCTTCCAAGCCGTGGGCGCCGAGGAGGTTCGGGCTGCCGCATTCGAATCGCCGCGCATCGACCGCCGGCCGCCATTCCTTGCGATCGAATTCACCGGGAAATTCGGTCATATGCCAGCCATATTGCGATAACCGCAGGCGGTCGCGTACGTCGGGACGGCAATAGAACAGCGCCAGACCCTCCGGACCGAGCATCCACTTATGGCCGTCCGCGACCACGAACGCGGCCTGGACCTGTTGACTGTCAAAGGGCAGGGCGCCCAGCCATTGAATGGCATCCACGCAAAACAGAATCCCGGACTCGGCGCAGGCCGAGCCCAGTTCGGCCAGACCCATACGCAAACCGGATGCATATTGTACGGCGCTCACGGAGAGCAGGCGCGTACGGTGATCGGTCAATGCCATGAGCGCTCGTTCGGGCGACGAGTCGCCATCGAGGTTCGCGTACCGCACCTCGACGCCATACCGGCGCAAGGATTCCCAAACGATCCGGTTAGAGGGAAATTCCTCGTCCGGGATGACCACGTTGTCTCCAGCCTGCCATTCCAAGCCGTGCGCAACAACCGAGAGTCCTTCGGATGTGCTTTTGAGCAACGCGATGTCAGCCGGCGCCGCGTTGATCAGCCGTCCAAGCCGCTGGCGCAACCGTGCTTCGGTGTTCAGCCATTCCATGTAGCCGTGAGACCCGTAACGGCCATTGGCTTGCGCGAACGTGGTGACTGCCCGCACCGTCCGCTGGGGCCAAGGCGACACAGCGGCATGATTCAGATAAGACAACGTCGGGTCCAGCGGGAATTCTGCATCCAGATCAATATTCACAAGTCACTTTCTAAGTAGGCGTCAATATCATAAAAACCAAACGAGAAAACGGTTAGAAAGCATGCTTCAGCGGCGCGCTTTCAGCGGTGTGCGGGTAAGTTCCTGAAGGGCGCCAACCAGCGTCAGACGATCATATGGAATGGTCAAGCACATGTCGGCACCGGCGTCGATGCATGCCTGCCGATGGGCGACGCGCGTGTCTGCCGTGAGCATCAGCACCGGAATGGCTTCAAGGCCGGTGCCGCATAACACGCGGTAGAGTTGTACCAGTTCAATGCCCCCCTGGTGCGGAAACGCCGCATTGACGATCAGGGCTGAATACTGCCGGCTCTCCAAAGCAGTAATGGTCTGTTCCGGATCGGAGGCCAACTCGACGGTGTAGCCGCCACGCTCCAATATCTTCGCGGTCAGGCTGCGGCTCATCTCCAATGCGGCGGCCAACAGAATCGGGCGGCGCGTCAAAGGGGCTCGCAGCGGTCCCGAAGGACGCAGCGCCACCGCGTTGCCAGCCAACGGCTCCGAAGGCCGCGGAGCTCGCAACACCGGAAACAGTTCTTCCTTGTTCCAGCTGCGCAGCACGGCAGCATAACCGGCATGCAGAAGCTCGCTACCCGCGTAGCGCTGTCGACCGGGCTGTACGATCGCCAAGGGCGGCGCGCCGTGGGGCATACGCGCCAGCGTCTGGTGCGCGAATTCAAGCGGATTGCAGTCGAGCGTGTCGGCATCGACGAGCACGACATGATACGCCTCGGAAGACGCCATGCGGCGCCGAGCAATCGCGATACTGGCGGTGGATTCGAGCTGCATTTGCCACGTGTGCAACGCTTCGCGCAGCTGCGCGATCAAGCCCGGACTCGAGGAAATCAGCAGCACGCGCAACATGCGACGTGCTCTGGGACCAGGTTCGATGGATTGCTGTTTTGTTGCATATTTAGGATCGTTTATAGGGCTGCGCTAGGAGGGTGTCAAACGCGAACGACGTCCCGCCCGCAGGATCGGATCGGCGGATAGCACGAACGAATGCAGTGTATGGCATAACGGCAGTACGTAGTACATCCGATGACAAAAGCAAAAACCATGTGGAAACCCTGTCATGTTTCTGATTAATCTAGCCCCTGCGTCCTTTGTCAGCGTCGACTCAATGCCTGGAGGTATACCATGGAATTCAACCGTCAAAATCAAACCGCTCGCCCAATTCCCTATCGGCACGCCGTCGACAAGTGGGATGAGGCCGCAGGGCTTGCCACGCTTTACATGAGCCCGAGTCCGAGGCCTTGTTTTACGCACCAGCTTTTGGAAGATATCAGAAGATTTCAATACAGCGTCGCCGATCGCGTGCGCAGTGATATCGATCGCCACGGCGAGTCGACAATACGTTACGTGGCGCTGGCGTCCGGTATTCCGGGAACATACAGCTTGGGAGGCGATCTCGATCTGTTTGTTAATTTGATTCGTCAACGTGACCGTGACGGCCTTATTGCATACGCGGTGGCTTGCGTCGACGACGCATACAGATTTTATACCGGTTTTGATTTACCGATCACGAGTATCGCCTTGCTCCAAGGCAATGCCCAGGGCGGCGGCTTCGAAGCTGCTCTGTCGTGCAATGTAGTGATCGCAGAGCGGGGTACCCAAATGGGCTTCCCCGAAGTGCTATTCAATCTGTTTCCCGGCATGGGCGCTTATAGCTTCCTGAGCCGACGTATCAGCCCAACTTTGGCGGAGCGGCTCATCTTCAGTGGCGATCTGTATTCGGCTGAACAGTTATACGATATGGGTGTAATCGATATCCTGGCTGAACCCGGTGACGGCGAGCGTCGGATGCAACAATACATCCGCGACGCCGGACGGCGTACGCACGCGGTCGAGATGCTGCGCCATGTGCGTTCGCGCTACAACGGTGTGCCCTATGAAGAGTTGGTCGAGGTCACCCACCGTTGGGTGGATGCTGCACTGCAACTGACGGAAACCGAACTGCGGATCATGCAGCGCCTGGTTCGCGCGCAAAATCGAAAGATGGACGAAGTCTCTGAAGACTCAGGCGCGGGTGTTGACGTTGCGCCGCTTGCGGAGCCACTCGCCCGTCGCGCTCAGGGTGGCGCGGATCTCGCGTAGTGCAGTATCGCCGCGCGTTTGAAGTTCGGCTGGGGACATGCGATTCACCGCGGCCATCTGTTCGGTGAGGCGATCGGCACCGACCGATGCGGCGGACCCCTTGAATGCGTGGGCGAGGTCTGTGACTTCGCCGTATGTGTGTTCGCGCAGGCGTAAATCCATTGTTTGCAACAGAGAGGACGCATCGTCAATGAATCGCTGCAGAAACTGTTCGAGCTCCGGACCTTCGTGAAACAATTCGGCAAGTTCTGAAAGCATTTGCTCGTTGAACAGTGCTTTTTCTTCGTGCTCATTGAGAGCGCGCTTTTTGGAACCTGGGTGAGCGACGCCTCGAGTACCCGAGGATGTTTGGGATGCAACTGCATTGAGTAGCTTTTCGGCAGAGATTGGTTTGGTGAGATAAGCTACGCCGGCGCGAGCGCAAGCCTCAGCGGCCTCTGCGGTCGCGTCGGCGGTCAGTACGATAAACGGCATGTTGGTCGCGCCGTCGTTCATGAATCGGAACAGCTTCACCACTTCCAGACCGCCCGCCCGCGGCATCATCATATCCACAATGGCCAGATCGAAGCGCTCGGCCTCCAGTGCGTCGAGCGCCTGTTCGCCGTCATCGGCGACCGTAACGTGGTGGCCTGCACTTTCCAGAATGCGGCGCGCGACTTCCTGATTGACCTGGTTGTCTTCGGCGAGAAGAATCTTCAACGCTACCGTCTGCACGCGCCGGTCCGACAAGCGGATTACGGTGTCGCATTGCACCGGTTCTCGATCGAGCGCGTGGAGCGCATTGAACAACACCGGCTTTTCCAACGGTAATGCGAGCACCGAAGCGTACCCCGCATCCAATAGCGCGGGGGTGGCTGGGGTGGGGCGTCTCCTGACAAGAATGACGCCGGCGTTACTGTCGACCGTCGACTCAGGCAGGGTAAGGGGATTACCCAAGCATTCTTGATCAACGATGACCACTTCGTAGCCGAGCTGCTTCGCCCGAGTCCGAAGCCACGTCGTATCCTGCTCGACCGTAACCGGGGTCCCCCAACCATCGGCCCATCCGCAGATCTTGCCGATCAGTTCTGGGTCTCGACTGATAAGCAGCACCGGATGCGCCCATGCCGGTGCTTCGACAGGACCGAGTTGTTTTTTGATCGGCAGCCTGAATGAAAAAGTCGTACCTTTGCCTTCTTCACTGGCCAGCCAGATCTCTCCGCCCATTAACTCGACCAGTTCTTTGGCAATCGCAGTACCGAGACCCGTACCGCCATATACGCGTGTCGTAGATTCATCAGCCTGGGTAAAGGGTTCGAAGATCTTTCGCTGAGCCTGTTCAGGAATGCCGACGCCTGTATCGCGCACATCGAAACGTACCGTGACCCGGTTGGCATCCTCGAATAATGTGTGCACCTCCACGGTGACCGAGCCGTGCTCGGTGAACTTGATTGCGTTACCGATCAAATTAATCAGTACTTGCCGCAAATGGATATCATCTCCGCGCAGCTTGTATGGCGTATGAGGATCGATGTGTGTGGAAAGCCGCAAGCCTTTCGAGACAGCCTGCTGCCGCAGCATCCCGGCCGTACTGTTGACCAAAGCGTAGAGATCCAGGTCGGATTCATTTGAGCGGAGCTTGCCTGCTTCGATTTTGGAAATATCCAGGACATCTTCGATCAATCGCAGCAAGTTATGTGCCGACGCTTGCACCGTACGAGCGAAATGATCCTGGTCGTGAGTCAATTGACTGCCGCGAAGTAAATCGATCATCCCCACAATGCCATTCATCGGGGTACGGATCTCGTGGCTCATGTTGGCTAGAAAACGGCTTTTGGCGCGATTGGCTTCTTCGGCTTCCGCTTTCGCGCGCAACAGCTTTTGGATCAGCGAACCGATATATATTGGCAATACGATCAAGCCGATCAGCAGTCCGACGCCCGCTTCGGAGTTTTGCTGCCAATACTCGTTCTTAATAATCACGACGGCGAATCCACTAGTTGACACCGCCGCAGCCAGAAAAAGATAACGTGGTCCATAGCGCAGGCCGTAACCGCTGGTTACCCAGATATGGAGGACGTAAAGAGCCGCCATGACTTCACCGAAGTCCCACATCAGATAATTGATCATGCCGAGATCGGCAAAGATGCCAACGATACGACGAGTCGGAGAAGGGGCAGGAGATATGCCGATCAACGCTAGGATTAAAGCGGAGAAAACCAGGAAGCCACCGAGCACCGCGAGTCCATGGGCTAACGGGCGCAGCGAACCATATTCGATCCACCCATGAATGACCAGGTACACCATGACCGTCGACGCGACTCCGACACGCACGAGCGCCTGTTCGTGCTCGGTGTCGGCTCGGTTCCGGTACCGATAGCGGATGCGTTGCACCCTGTCTTGGATATGAGATAGCAAGCTCATGATTGGAAACAGTTCAGTGATGCCGGCTGTCCGTTAGGTGCGTTCTGGTCACACTGGACATTTTAAGTCGTTTGCCCGGTGATCCGGCCATATCTCGGCTAAGCGGCGGGTTTGCCGAGGTCTTTAATGAATCCACTGTAGGTTTTCCAAGCAAAAGAATCAATTCCGCATCAAAAATAGCCAGTTATTCTGTTTATCTGCCAAAATACATTAATTTTAGGGGAGTTGCTTACCGCCGCTGTGAGTGCGCCCGTCCGAGTTTTCCGACGCCGGAATTCACCCCAAACCTGCCGCAGCTTGAAATTGCGATTATTCTGAAGCTTGGAAATCGAGCCCGCATCCGGCCCTTTTAATCGACGCTGGCATTGCGGAGCGCGATGTGAGTTCGGCATCGTTTGGCGCAAGATCAAGCACCGAAGCGGTGGAGGTGACTATGAGCGGCGGCATTTCCTACGGTAAGCGTTCTCCACGCGCGCACCGGGGCGTGCGGGGCCCGTGGCGCGGATTGGCCATGTTAAGCCTGGTCTGCGGCCTGCTTTGGAGTTCAACCGGTTTCGCGGCTCTGGAGCCGGAAGACGTGGAGAGACAGATCGCGGAGCTTGGCAGCCGCATCGAACGTCACCCATCCGATCCGTCGTTATATATCGCCCGTGGCGACGCCCGGTTCCTCCTACATCAATTCGACGAGGCAAGCGACGATTACAGCCGCGCGATCGCGCTTGACGATAGCGCCGATCAGGCCTATTTCGGGCGCGGCATGGCACTCGCCCGAGCCGGCTTTGTCGAAGATGGCATCCGCGATCTAACTGTTTTCCTGCAGCGCCACCCGGACAGCTCGCGGGGATACACCAAGCGCGGGGTGCGCTATCTGTGGCTTGGCGATCGCGCCAACGCAGAGCAGGATCTGCGCAAAGCGGTAGCGCTAGATGCTCAAAACGCCGAAGCCCATGACGACCTGGGTGTGGTTTTGGCGCAGAGCAAAGCGTATCAAGACGCCGTTGTCCATTTTCAAACCGCGATCCGGATCGATCCGAGCTACCAAAAGGCCCATCACAACCTCGCTATGGTCTACTACCTTACCGGACAGGATCTGCTCGCACTGCAAGCGGTCGACAGTTCACTGCACCTGAGTCCGGAGGCGCGCAACTCGTTGCTGCTGAAAGCCACAATACTGGATGCGCTCGGCCGCACCAGGCAAGCGGCCGCCATTCGCGAACAAGCAGAGTTTCTGCCGGAAGGAAACTGGTCGGAACGGGCCGATGTCCAATAAAGGCCCAACGCCTGGTGATCACTGCCCGGCGCCCGAGCTTAGACAAATATGCGTATAATGTATATTATGTTAAATGCCAGTTGCCGTTACTGCGGCGAGAACTACAACGTCAGGCCATTCTCGAACAGCGGCCCCACGAGCACTTCCCGATGAGCGTGTCCTTCGCGCAGCACAAATAGCGCGTTCAGGCCCCTTGCTCGGGCCCATTCCGGGCCCGCCTCCTCCCCTTGCACCATCAAGACCGTGGCCCAAGCGTCGGCGAGCATGCACGTCGGGGCCACCACCGTAACCGCGGCAAGCCGGTTGGTCAGCGGGCCGCGGCGCGCCGGGTGCATGGTATGGGAGAGCTTCTCTGTGCCCACCTCCACCCAGTGGCGATAATCCCCCGACGTGGCCACGGCGGTATCGCTCAGCGCCAACACGCCCATCACTTCTCGGACCCCCCGCAGCGGCCGTTCGATGGCGACCGCCCAGGGTTGCCCGTCGGCTTTCAGGCCTCGGGCGCGCATTTCACCGTCAATACCCACGAGGTAACCGGTCAGGCCGTA
Organism: uncultured Gammaproteobacteria bacterium; assembly: GCA_963773585.1. Taxonomy (GTDB): domain Bacteria; phylum Pseudomonadota; class Gammaproteobacteria; order JASBUN01; family JASBUN01; genus CAVXJN01. The sequence goes on along the minus strand of CAVZBR010000005.1, from coordinate 184,442 downwards.
ATCGTCCAGGCAGCGGGCCAACTGGTCGACGCCGAATCCCTTGGCGATGCCCGACAGGTCCAGGCACACCGGTGCGTGTTTGCGCACACGGCCTCCGGACTCGTCGACCTCGAGGGCGTGGTTTGCTGGAACTCGCGGGTGCTTGAGCAAGCCGCTGATCGCCAGTGCGTCGGGCTGTTGCCCCCGGGGACCGAAACCCCAGGCATTCACCAGGTCGCCGACGCCGATGTCGAATGCGCCGCGTGACTCCCGACCAATCTCGAGCGCGGCAGCAAGCACGGTGGCCGACTCCGGGGGCACCGGGACCCAGATGCCCGTCGGTGCGGCATTCAGGCGGGAGAGGTCCGAATCCGCTTTCCAGGTGGACATCTGCTGGTCTACCGCGCTGACGGCGGCGAACAGGGCTGCGCCGATACCGTCGGCGTCGAGCCCCTCCGCCCCGTAAAATTTGGCGGAATAACGCGTGCCCATCGTCGCTCCGCTCAAGCTGTAGCGGTGCAGCGTGGCGTCGGTTCGGATATCAATAGACGTCTTCACGATAACGCCCTTCCGCTTTGAGGGTGCGCACGTCGAGGTGGAGCGGCGCGAGTGCTTCATCCAGGGCCGTCATGACGCAGGCGGCCATTTCACGACCGCCGCAGACCAGGATCTGCGCGCCCATTTGCACCAGTCGGCGCAGCTGCTGGCCGTCGGCGGCAATCTTGTCCTGTACATAGGCGCGATCGCGAATCTGGGAAAACGCAGCATTCAGCCCGGTGAGCCGGCGGTCCGCCAGATAGGTGTTAAGTTCGCGCTCGTACAGGAAGTCGGACCGCGGGTTACGTCCGCCCCAGTACAGATACATCGGGTGCCGGGCCCGGTTGTGCCGAATGAATCCGGTCAATGGCCCAATGCCGGTTCCCGCGCCGATCAGGATTACCGGCGCTTTGCCATAAGCGGGTCGGAAGTGCGGATTGCGCTGGATATAGGCCTGGATGGTGGCCCCCGGCGTCAACCCGTGCAGGAAGCTCGAGCATAGACCGCCCGCGTGCGCGCGCACGCAGATCTCCAGAATCCCGTCACGGGAGGCGGAAGCCAGGGAATAGAAGCGCGGCGTGCGCCCACCTGGCGGCAGGATACCCACCAGGTCGCCGGCTTCGAAGTACGGCAATTTCGGTTTGCGAAGAAAGCGCGGTAGGCGACGTGCCGGGCCGACGTCCACGGGCGCCTTGAAACGGAGTACACAGGTCGGGGCCTGCACCTCGGCACCATAGTCCGCCCGCTCGGCGAGTTGCAGTGTCGTCGTTCGCGGGTAAGGAACGGTATGGACCAGTGTCAGCGTGGTGCCTATCCGCGCGCCGATGGCTTCTCCCCAGCGCACAAACGCCTGGCTCCCATGACGGTCGATCAGCTCGGGTGCTTGGAGTTGTGGCCATCGCTTGGCATGCAACGCGGCAGCTACGTCTTTTGCAAACTGGCAGAACCGCGGGAACTGTCGGTCGCCAAAGCCCAGTACGGCGTATGGTAGCGCCGAAGTGTTCGGGATCTGCGCCAGACGCTTCAGGAACTGATTGCCCGAGGCCGGGGCGTCGCCATCGCCATAGGTCGCGGTCAGGATGAATAACCGCTCCGCGCAGCTGTAGCCAGTGGCGAGACGATTCATGGGGGCCGTGTGGACACGGTGGCCGCTCCGTGTCAGGGAATCATGGAACGATTGCGCAAATCCCCAGGTCGTGTTGCCCTCCGACCCGACGAGGATCACGGTGTCGGCGCGCTGCGCTCGGCAGTTGCCGACCAGCCGTGGCATCGACCGGCGCCGGTGCCACCAGATCAATGGGCCGGTGATGGCAGCCACCGGTACCGTAAGCGCCGCAAGGCCGAGGATCAGACCGAGCCACCACAGCCCTTCGCCGGTGTGTAGCCGGTAGATGAACGTCTGGATCTTTTCAGCCGTCCGACGGGGCTGAAAGCTCAGAAATTTCCCGGTGGACTGGTCGATAAAACCGGCCCCCTGCTCCGTGCGCAGGGAATAGACATCCGTCGGATCGTTCGGGTTGGGGAAGACCAGCTCCCGCAGGTCGGTGAGCTCTGTCGCGGCCAGGGCGGGCAGAGTGCCGAGGGGCGCTGGGGGCGCGCCGGCGTTGGCCTCCGGAAAGCCCGGCTCCGCCTGCACGGCATCCGGCAACATCCCGAATCGGACGGCCGACATATACGTGCCGGTCAGCGCCGAAAGCAGCAGGCCGAGAACCGCGAACCGGCCCAGTTCAGCATGAAGACGCTGACTCGTCGTACCGCGCAACGGACGCAGCAACCGCTTCCATCCGCCGACGCGGGTAACCAGCATCAGCGCACCGGATACGCTGAGCAGGACCATCAGCGCGGCGCCAATTCCTGCCACCACCCGGCCGGGATCATCCAGCAGAAGGGATCGGTGCAGGTCTTTGATCCAGCGTGACAGTACCGAAGGGTGATAGGCCTCGATGCGCCGGCCGGTCTCGGCGTTTACAAGGTCGGCTCCGGTGCGACCGTCCCGAGCGTAATAGACGATAACGGCGCCAGAGGGTGAACGCACGATCTGCTCGGTGCCTGGATAATGGGCTACCACCCGTTCCGCCAAACCGGCGACTGTGATCTGGCCCGGGGGTGGGATGATCGCCCTCGCCCGTTCAAATGTCGGGTCGAGGGACAGGATGGCACCGGTCGTCGCGAGTACGACCATGAGCATGGCCGCGATCAGACCGGTTAGCGAATGGAGCCGGCGGAGCATGGCAGGATCTCGGACGCGGCGTCACATGTCATAGGCCAAGGAACGGACATACCCGCGCCCGGCGACCGGTTGACCGGCGCCCTTGGTGGTCAGCGGCGCCACCACATCCGCGCGGTTCTCGCGCATATCTTCGACTGCGGTATCCACGCGCACCTGGTAACCGGCATCGATCAGCGTATCCGCCAGATCCAGCGTGACTTGCAGAGTGCGTCCGCTGCCGACGCTGGCGCCCGTGACGCCATCGTATGCGGCGCTATTGAGGCGGCTGCCACGCGCCCAATCGCGCAGGTGTTTGTAGTATTTGCTCTTCTGCCCGGCGATCCAGAGCGTATCGTGATACTGACCGCTGGCATCGGTGAGATAGAGCGCCACATAGGCACCGTCACCGCGGTAGTCATTCAACTGCGTGGTGAACGTTACCTCCCGGGCCTGGGTAAAGGCCGGCAGCGCGATGGCGGTAGCCAGGCAAAGGGCACCAGTGATCTTTTTCATGGGAGTCACTCCAGTTGAGATGTCTATGCCGGGTAATCTAAAGACGGAAGCTGAAAGCAGCCTTAAAACGGTGCAAATATCTGTTCAGGCTGCTGCCAGCATCGGTAAGCATGGGGTTATGTGCCGGAAGAGGCTGCATCCGATAATTGGGGAATAAACACCGACGCATCGCCCTATGTATGAATTCGGACTATACTTTACACAATGTCCGATTTCGGGAGATACGTTTTGCCAGATCCGCAACCGCGCGAAGTGTTTCCAGAACAGACCGAAGAATCCTTCTCTCGCGAGGAAGAAGCCGAGGCCTTGCTCAAAGCATTCTTTCAGATCGCCGAGGTCTGGGGGCTGTCTGCCGACGAGGCGCGCTCCTTGCTGGGTTTCCCGGGACGTTCTCGCTTTTATGATTTGCGGAAAGGGTTACCTGGCGCCACGCACGGAATCTCAGAAGACGAGATGGACCGTCTCGCCTACCTCACGGGCATCTACTATGCGTTGGAAATTCTGTTTTCCGAAGAAAACAGCCTGCTTTGGCTGCGCAACGCTGCCCAACCTCAAGAGGGCTATACACGCCCCTGGGGATCCGAGGCACCGCTGGCGCACATGCTCCACGGCAAGATCGAAGGGCTGATCGACGTTTATCGCTACGTCAACGGGCTGCGGGGCGGGCTTTGAGCTTTTCACTGCCGCGTCGGACGCCGCTTCCTTGGAAGGCCCAGTACCGCATCATTCCATCGCACTATCCGCTGATCGATCTTTTTGAACGGCTGGATTTGACCGAGCGTCAGAAGCGGGCTGTATTTGCCTCACAACGACGCGTGAACCCGCGTTTGCGCCAGTCCCTCCGTACCTTGCAGCGGGTTCAACCCGGTGACATGGTATCCGGCCCCAACGCCTCCGTCGTCATGGCGGCATTCACGCACACCGGTCATCCCAGTCGCTTTTCAGATGGCGCCTACGGCGTCTATTATGCTGCCCGATCTCTCGAGACAGCAGTCCGCGAGACCGCGTGGCACCGGGAGCGCGAAGCACGATTGAGCGCATTGAAACCGCAAGCATTCCACCACCGGGTGTTCATCGGAACCATCGAGAAATCAATGTACGATGTCAGGAGCGGTGATTACGCTTCGCTGCACCGTCCCAACGACTATGCCGTTCCACAAGCTTTTGCGCGCCAACGGCGGGCATCAGACCCAAACGCATGGGGTTTGGTCTACCATAGCGTACGCCACGAGGGCGGGCATTGCGTCGCGGCCTTTCGGCCTCCTGCGGTCAGCCTGCCCTCGCAAGGCGCGCATTTGATCTATGAATGGAACGGGTCGCGCATTACACAAGTATTCGAGCAGTCCGATCCGCTGTTGACGTTTTGAGGTCACAGGTCCGCACCAGGCATTAGCGGTCATTTTCCGCCCTTGGCTTTATTGCATTTCCGACACGAACACCTGCCGCTGACTGCTCCGGCTGCCCCTCATTGAGCGCAGCGCGCAATCCGGGGACTGTCCCCGCCAAAACCAGAGACGCTTCAGGCGCTAGGAACCGTGACTGCCCGGCACGAACACTCGTTCGATGTCACCGACTGCCACCGGCTTGATGAGGTGATGATCGAAGCCTGCTTGCTTCACGCGCTGATGGTCTTGCGATTGACCCCAGCCTGTGACCGCCACCAGCAGAATGTTTCCCGCAGCGTCGCGGGCACGGATCCTTTGGGCAGATCGGTCGAAAGCTGCCGGTTGCCGGGCAATGCCGTGCCGCCCGTCTCCATCGCCGTTTGGATTGCATCGATCAAGACGATCGTTTGCCGGCGCAGCGCAATCTTGCCGCGACTGATGCGCGAGACGTCGAGCAGATCGTCGACCAAGCGGACGATGTGCTCCATTTGGCGCTCCATCATCTCCAAAGTGCGTTCGCCGGCCGGCCCTTCGCTGCCGGTCAGACGCAGCACTTCGATCCCGGACCGGAGTCGCCAGGAATTCGTCCTTATGCTGGTTGGCTTCGCGCAGGGCCTCCTCGGCCTGCTTGCGCGCAGTGACGTCTACCGCGACTCCGGGAAAAGCCGCCGCGCGCCCTTGTTCATCGGCATCGACTCTGCCACGAACATGAACCCAGAGTACCCGGCCGTCCGGATAAACGACTCGATACTCTTCTTCATAGAGACCTTTTGTGGTGATGGCGTGTTCGACTGCCGCCAGCACACGATCGCGGTCCAGCGCATGGATCCGGTCGACGAAAACCTCCAATGGAAGCGCCTGCTCGGTATTATCAAACCCGAACCACTTCAGCATATTGCGGTCGCCCCGCATGAGATTTTTCTCGACATCCCAGTGCCAGACGCCCATTTCAGTCGCTGTCAACGCAGTCTCGAGCTGTTGCTTCGCTTGCGTCAGGGCCTGTTCCGCCTCGTAGTGCGCGGTCACATCCCGAAGCGTGACGATGGCGAGCAGCAACTTCCCCTGCGGGTCGTACACAGGCGCCCCGCCATACGAGCCGATCCACGCCTTGCCGGTCTCCGGGCGCCGCACGCGCACCTCATAGGATTTGAAGGTCTCGCCGCGCAACACCCGGCCGATCGGCCAGGCGTCGGTTGGCAGCGCGCCGCCTTCGAGGTCGAACAGTTCGAAAGTATCGGTGAGCGTATTCAGGTGCCGCTGCAGCTTGTCGATCGTCGCGAAGCCGTGGATCTCAAGCGCCGCCGGGTTCATGTCCAGCAGATTTCCCTGCGGGTCGAAGATCACGAGGCCCTCGGTCATCTGATTGAAGATCGCCTGTGATTGCGCAATGGTTCGTCGCAACGTTTCCTGGGTCTGCTTGCGGGTCGTGACATCGGCGCTGGCCCCCACGAAACCCAGGAACTCGCCGGCAGGGGAAACGCGGGGACGGGCCCAGGATTCGATCCATCGCCATTCGCCGTCGGCGCGGCGCACACGCACTTCGGCGTGAAACGCCCGGCGCTCCCGTGTACAGGCGAGGAACTCATCGCGATACGCAGCGGCATCCTCAGGATGCATGAGCAGCTGCCAACGATCGCCGCGCATCTCTTCGAGGCTGACACCGAAGAATTCGCAGAATGTGCGATTCACGAACTGCTGCGCGCCGTTCGCATCGTGGACCCAGACGATCAACGGCAGGCCGTCCGCCATGGCCCGGAAACGCTCTTCACTTTCGCGTAATGCCGCTTCGGTGCGGTTGCGATCGGTGATATCCGAGACGAAGACCAAAACCGCCTCGGGCTTCCCCGGCGAGCGGCGAAGCGGCATTGCATCAGCCGTCCAGCAGATCGCCGGTTCACGTCCGCCAACCGCTGCCTCGAAGTCCCGAATCTTCTGCGGCCGTGCCGTTCCGAGCACGTCGCGCAAAGCCCGCTCCACACCACTGTCCGCGATTTCGGGCAGCGCCTCGCGCAGAGTACGCCCGATAAATACTTCCTCAGGCCCGAAAAGCGTCCGATACGCGGAATTGACGAGCGCATAGCGCAATTCCGGACCTTCGAGCACGGCGATGGCCATCGGTGCGTGGCCTACGATCCGCGCCAGCGCTTCAGGCTCCAGCACCTGCAGGTCGGGGGCGTCGCCGATGAATGAATTCGGGAACTTCTCTGTCATCTCGAATCCAGCTAACATTAGGCGACCGACGACCGGCTCGGCGCCGCGTAACACAGTCCATTGGGCGGCAGAACCCAGCAGGACGCGGTAATTTTTTTCAAGGATACGCGCGCGATCCTTTGCCGTCCATGCGCAGTCCGGCGACGGCGATTCCGCACGAAAATGCATGTCCTGGCGCACGTGAAGCGGCATGGATACGGATACTCGACCTGTCCTCGGAGCGCGCACCAGGTTGCGGCGGGCTCGACTTGTTTCGACATGAACCTGAAGCCTGGTGAAAACGCTATGCTGGCGATTGGCCCGGGCGCCGTGCAGACTGCTACCCGCCCTTCGACAATGTGCTGATACGCCTATGATTGAATCTCTTCTGCTCACCACGGCCCGCGTCTTCACGTTCGAACGGCAGCAGCCGCTGACGAATGCGAGCGGATTTTTCTTCGAACGCGACGAGCGCCTGTTCCTGGTGACCAGCCGGCACGTTCTCATCGACGAACCGAGCGAGCATTTTCCCGACCGAGTCGAAATCGAATTGCATACCGATCCGGAAAACGCGGCTGAGTCCACCGGCTATTCGATGCTGCTGTACCGTGACGGCAAGAGCGTTTGGCGTCAGGGGCTTGATGCCGCCGGGGAAATCGACGTGGCGGTCCTGGAAATCGATCGGAAAACGTTTCCGGCGGCCGCTGTTTACCGGGCATTTACGCCGGATCACTTGCTCGATAGCGGCGATCTGGTCGAGATCGGTACATCGCTGCTGGTGGTTGGTTTCCCGCTGGGTTTCCACGATACGCTGCATCACATGCCTGTGGTGCGCCAAGCGGGACTCGCCTCTTCGTTTGGTTTCCGCTTCCAGGGCAAGGGTTATTTCTTGACCGACGCGCGAACGCACCGGGGCACGAGTGGCGCGCCCGTGGTGATGCGGGCGGCCAATTCCGATGCAGCGTTCGACGAGCTTCCGTGGATACTGCTGGGTGTGCATTCAGCGCGGCTGGATGTCGGCACCCGGGACCTGGAGATGGACGAAGCGCTCGGACTGAATTGCGCCTGGTACGCCGACATATTGATGACCCTGACAGAAGACTGAGTGTGGGGGAACGGACCTGGCCGGCCTGTGCGCCGTCGTTCACATTCCTTCTGGGCGCCCCCTGCCTTGTCCGGAATTCAGGAATTGAGATTCGCGGCGCTCTCCAAGAGTTTGGTCATGGCGACGGAATTCTGCGGGCGATGGAACAAAAATCCCTGTGCCCATTTGAAACCCAACTCGTCCAGCTGCTCCAGGTGGACGATCGTTTCGGCACCCTCGGCAACCGCCTCCATGCCCAAACTGGTGGCAAGATTGACGATTGCACGCATGATTTCCCGATTCGCACGACGTTCCTGCAAACTTTGAATGAAAGACCGATCGACCTTGAGCACGTCCACCGGAAAGCGGTGTAGACAACTCAGCGATGAATACCCGGTGCCGAAATCATCCATGCATATTCGAATGCCGCGGCTGCGCAGTCGCTCGCAGATGCGTACCGTCTGGCGATCGTTTTTCATCAGGATGCTTTCAGTGATTTCGATACGCAGGTTTTGGCCGGGGATGCGATACCGTTCCATCAGTGAAAAAATCTTCTCCGGCAATCCCGTTTGCAGGAATTGTTTTGCGGACAGATTGATGCCCAGGTAAAAATCATCCGAAGTGTGACTGCCGTGATACCAAGCCGAGAAATCCCGGCAGGCCCGTTCCAGTACATAGTCTCCGAGGCTGAAGATCAGGCCGCTTTCTTCGGCCAGCGGAATGAAATCGTCGGGTTCGATATAGCCTCGCGTGGGGTGTTGCCAACGCACCAGCGCCTCGCACCCGATCGTGTCGCCGGAGGCCAGCGCGACAATCGGTTGATAGTGCACATCGATTTCTCGCTCTGACAGCGCGCGGTGCAGTTCCGATTCCATGCGTAAGCGCCCGACGGCCTCTTCATGCATGACCTGATTGAAGATGATGTGTTGCGCCTTACCTGCTCGCTTGGCGCTGTAGAGCGCGGTGTCGGCATCCCGTAGTGCGGCTTCGGCATCAGCGTATTCCGCTTGACCCAGCGCGACACCGATACTGGCTCCGGCGTATATTTCCCGCCCTTCGAGCACGAATGCTCGTTCCAGGGTTCGGTGAATAGATGAAATAACGGCCTCCACTTCCTCCAGCGTGGCTATTTTCGACAGCAGCATGGTGAATTCATCGCCTCCAAACCGTGCCAGTACATCCCGCGGTCGCAGGCAGCGTTCCAGGCGCCGGCTGAATTCGACCAACAACCGGTCTCCGGCAAAATGGCCCATGCTGTCGTTGACCAGTTTGAAGTTGTCGAGATCGATCACCAGTACCGCGTAGTTGTCCTGCTTCGTCCATTCGCGGTGCAACCGGCCTTCAACTTCGCGTATGAACAACGCGCGGTTCGGAAGTCCGGTGAGTACGTCGTGGTCGGCATCGTGCTGCAACTGCGCTTCGAGGCGTTTTCGTTCCGAGACGTCGCGCAATATCAGCGACATCCCGACCGTATTCCCACTATCGTCGAGAATCGGCGAAGCGGTGACTGCGACATGGAAGGCGGTGCCGTCCCGGCGACGGTGGCGGGTCTCGAATTGCTCGATCTGGGTGCCTTGCACCAAAGACTCAAGGAGTGCGAACGCTTGCTCTTCGGCATCCGCGAACAGTAACGACCAGGGTCGGCCCACGACCTCCGTTTCCGTGTAGCCATACATCTGCTGCGCGCTCTGATTCCAATTGGTGATCATGCCCTCCAGCGTGGTCGCCACAATCGCGTCCTGGGACGACTCCACGATCGCCGCCAGGCGGAAGCGTTCCTCTTCGTTTTTCTTGCGCTCGGTAATGTCCCAGCTGATGCCGGTCCAGCGCTGCGCGCTGCCGTGTTGCTCGAGGGTGCAATTGCCGCGTACGTACAACCAGCGTTCGCGGCCGTTGCCCTGTAAACGGAACCGCGCTTCCAGCACCGGTGTTTTTCCGGTGCGATGCGCGCGCACTGCCGCACGCAAAGAATGCATGTCGTCGCTATGGATCCGAGAACGGAACCACTGCCACGGGTCGGCGACAGTGTCGTCGGTCAGGCCTATGATCTCGCGCTGCTGTTCGCTCAAAAACAGTTCACGCGGCTCGTTCTTCGTGTCCGGGCCGATTGCCAGATCCCAGAATCCGGCACAGGAGCCTTCCAAAGCCAAGCTGAGCCGTTCTTCGCTGTGCTGCAGGGTTTCCTGGATGCGTTTGCGTTCAATGGCGTAGCGCACAGCGCGTTCCAGCGTATCGACTTCAATACCGGCCTTGACCAGATAATCCTGCGCTCCTGCACGCACCGCGCGAACCGCCAACTCCCTGTCGTCGAGGGAAGTCAGGACGATGATCGGAGCCGGAGAAATGGCATCGAAGCGTCCAATCAGCTCCTGTGGCGCGACACTGTCGGGGAGATGAAGATCGAGTAGGATTGCCTCGACTTCGTTGGTCGCCAGGTACTGCTCAGCATCCGCCACCCGCTCTCGCCATATGAGTTCCACAGGCATGTTGGGTGTGTTGCGAAACCGGCGGCGGATCAATGCGGCGTGGTCTTCGTCATCCTCGACCAGCAATACCTTTGTAACTGAATTTTCCAATTTCGATCCTCTTTGCATGCCGTTGCCGATCCGTGGCGATGATCCTCGTTCGCGCGTCTCGTGCACTGGCCATTCAGGGTGCATCGGCCGCCGGCCGGTTGCAAATACCCCAATACGCTTCGAGGTCGTGGATCAATTGCCGAAACTGCTCGAAGTCGATCGGCTTCACCAGATAGCTGTTGGCGTGGGAAGCATAGGCCCGCGCGCGGTCGGACTCGGCGTCGGAGGTTGTGAGTACCACGACCGGAATTGTCAATAGCACCGGGTCGGACTTGATACCTGCCAGTACTTCATGGCCGCTGACCTTCGGCAGTTTGAGGTCCAACAGAATCACGTCCGGGGTCGGTCGACCGGCGTGTTCGCCCTCGCCCCGCAAGTACGTCAGTGCCTGCGCGCCGTCGCTCATTCTTTCGACCTCGTTCGTGGAACGGGCTCGTTTCAAGGCCCGGATCAAGAACTCCGCGTGGTCGTCGTCATCCTCAATTAAAAGAAATCGGGTAATCGCGCCGTTCATCGATGCCTCCGCAGCGCATTCCGTTATTCCGGACGTTCCGGAAAGGCGAGCCAGAACGTGGCGCCGGCTTCGGGTTCAGACTCAACCCAGCTGCGCCCGCCGTGGGTGCGCATGATCTTTTCAACGATCGCCAACCCGACACCGGTACCGTCTTCCTGGTTGCTCAGGCGCTGGAACGCCTGGAACACCTTGTCCTGGTACTCCGCCGGAATGCCGGGGCCGTTGTCCCGTACATAGATTCGGACTTCCTCCGGATGTTGAACCGCGCCGACCGTAACGGTCGGGTCTGCTTCGGAGCAACCGTATTTCAGCGCGTTTGACAGAAGGTTATCCAACACTTCCACGACTCGGGCGCGGTCGGCGGAAATCTCCGGCAACGGCGTGACCACATGCAGTTTTGCCCGCTTCGTTTCGAAGCGCTTACGCAAGTCTTGCGCGAGGTCGTTGACGATCTCTTCGATCGAGATGGTTTGACGATTGATTTCGACCCTGCCGATTCGGCTGAGCTGCAACAGGTCGTTGATCAGTGCGCTCATGCGACGGGTCGCGCGCTCGATGCGATCCACCGAATCCGCCGCGCCTTCGGTATTGTCTGCTGCCAAATCCTCCTTGAGCATGCCGACGAATCCGATGACCGTGACCAACGGTGACTTCAGATCGTGCGACACGCTGTATACGAACTGCTCCATCTCCTCATTCTTGCGCCAGAGTTGTTCGTTGATACGGCGAATGTTCTCTTCCGCGCGCTTACGTTCGCTGATGTCGGTGACTGCGCACAACACAAACCGCTGGGCACCGACACCGATAGGACTCACATCGACGGTAACCGGTAAGGCGCGACCGTCACTGCGCAATCCTGTGAGCTCTTCGAATTCGACTTCATCCTGCCCGTCGATCGAGCGCAAAGCTTGGAGTACGGGATGCGGGCCATTGCCCGCGTGCTGCAGCAGTTGTTCTATGGGCTTCCCTGCGAGGAACTGGCGATCGTATCCGAATAACTGCGAGACGCGGCGGTTGGTAACCGCAATGCGCCCTTCCGAATCGACCATGACAATTGCGCTTGGCGATGCTTCGAGTGCGAGTCTGAACCGTTCTTCGGAATGCTTGCGTTCGGTGATATCGCTGCACACACCGGTCATGCCGTAAGGCTCGCCGTTGCCGTCGAACAGCACCTGGCCCTTGCCCTCGACCCAACGCTCCTTCTCTTGATCGTTGAGCCGATACTCGATCCGATAGCTGGAGCGTTGCTGCACCGTGGACCGTATGGTCGCGAGCACATGCTCGCGGTCGTCCGGATGCACGTCCGCCAGAAAACTCTCAAAGGTGTTCTGAAACGTTCCCGGTTCCATGCCGTGAACGGGTTCCATGTTTCCCGACCAATGCACTTCGCCGGTACGCTGGTTCCATTCCCAGGTGCCGAGATTGGCCGCTTCCAGTGCGAAGCGCAGACGTTCTTCGCTGCGCAGCAGCGCGGTCTCGGCCGCACGCCCGGCAACGAAGGTGCCGATTTGGCGTCCCACCGACTCCATAAGCTGCTCGGTGCGCGGCTCGCGGCTGAGTGGACTGTCGGCATACACTTCGATGATGCCGATAAACTTGGGGCCGTCGAATATGGGAAAGCCCGCCCCTCCCCGCAGTCCGCAGGCTCGCGCTGCCGCCGCCCGTACGAAGGTGTCCTCGGTTTCGAGCTGCGCTATCCAGACCGTGGATTCCTGTTCCCAGACCGCGCCCAGCAATCCCTGGCCGCAATCAAATACTGCCGCGCGGGTTGCCTCATGGAATGACGTCAAGTCGCCAGCGCCGGGCGCCCACGCGCCGTGAACACAGCGCATTTGTCCATTTTCGGGTTCGAGCAGCCAGAGCGATGCAAAGCTAACCCGCAATTCTTCGATCACCGGGCGCAGGATACCGGGCGCGGCTTGATCCAGGGATTTGGCCCCGGCCAATGTAGCCGTGACGGCGTGTTGGAGCTGCAACCGGGCTTCGGCACGCTTGTGTGCCGAAATATCCTGTACCACGGTGTTGACGCCCATCAATATTCGGTCGCTGGTCCACACGGGATAAAAGCTCGCAAGCCAGACTTCGCGAACGTGAGCCGGCCGGTCGCCCGGCATCAGTTCGACATCGAAAACCGGCTCGCCGCAACTGATTACCTGGGAATAATAACGTTCGACCACATCGCCGAATTGCGGGAACAGATCGCGAATACTGTCGCCAACCTGCATAGAGTTGCCGACCAGATCCACCATGCGCGCGTTGATTCGCGCCAGACGCAAATCCGGCGCTACCAAGGCCAGCCCGACCGGCGCCGTGTCGTAGACCGAGGACAATTCGGCGAGACGGCGCCGCACGCGCTCCTCGCTTTGTTCCAGTGCTTCCGCCGCGCGGCTGCTCTCGATCGCGATTGCGGCCTGTGCCGCCAGGGCGCCGATGGTGGACTCTGCGGCTTGATCGAATTGGTTGCACTCCGAGTGGCCGAAGAACAAACCGCCCAGCACTTCGCCGTCTCGCGCTACGACCGGCGCAGCGAGATAACTACGTACAGGAGCATGGCCCTTCGGAAGACCGAAAAAAGGTGCGTTGCGCCCGTAGCGGCGGTCCTTGGTCACGTCGTCCACCCGCAAAATGCCGATTGCGCGAAACGTAACGCTGAAGATGTCGGTTGGGCGAGGCTTGGGAAGGTGGGCGAACTCATCGGCGCGCGGGCCGGCGAGCGTGTAGAGCATGTACGCCTCGCCCTGTTCATCGGAAACGTTGTAGAAAAACGCTCCGAATTCTGCACCGCTCAGTTCGGTCCCTGCATCGGTCACCATTTGCACCAGCTTCTGCAGGTCATGCTTGGCGGCCAGGGCAGCATTGATACTGGTCAGTCCCTGCAACAATTCCTTGCCGTTGGCAAACTCGCCGGGCCGGGGTTCGCGCACCATAATGCATCTGCCGGCGGTGCCTGGCGCCTGGACGCTCGACCAGCGCAGCGCCCGCGGAGTGCCGTCGGCACAGTCGATGGTGAAGTGCAGATCGTGAAAGTCCTCGCCCTGCAGGGCCCTGCGCAGCGGATGCCGAGCGTCCGGATCAGGGCGGGACGGCGTAAAGCGCTGTTCATAGGCGGCTACGTTGTCGGCGAACGACGCGTCGGGATCGCTGCCGTGCAATTCGTACCAAGGGCGGTTCAGGGGTCGGATTCCGCCTTCGGGCGATAACCAGCAGGCGCCGTCCGATATGGCGGCGAATACACCGGACAGGAACGTCGGCGCCGAATCCTCCGCAACCGCGACCCGCCCGGCTTCGGTGTCGGTGCCGAAGTCCTCTTTGCCCTTTGCATCCACCCTTGCCCCCGCGAAGCGTGTGTCGAAACCACGCTTTTCTCACTATGATGCATCCAGGAATCGGGTCAGTCATGCCGTCCAGCTGCGACGCCCGTCATAGTGGCAACGCGCGCCAACGCTCCAACTTAGTCGCTCGCCAGTTGAGTGCCAGCCGAGACCGCCAATTTCGATCAAACCAAGGCGCCGTACCGGCGTGCCATCTCGAGTACCGTGCTGCGCGGCGCATAGTCGCCTCCGCAGCAGGCCAAATATTGCTGCCACTCCGCAAGTGCGAGGGCCATCGCGGGATCGGTACCGTGGCAGCCGACCACTGTGATTACTGCGTCCCCGACTTTCCATGGTCCCTGTCCCCGTACGGCGCCGCGCGCGATATGGATCGCGGTCCCGGGCTCGGCCTCATGCCAGAACGGCTCGAAATAGACGATACCCTCCGGATGCCGGAACTTTTCCACCATGAGGTGCCGCCTATCGCCCGGATAACGAATCGACAATGGTGTTGTTATTGCGATAAAATCCATATGTTATCGCTCAATCCTCATCTTATTTCGACAAGGCGTGGGAGCACGATCGGACCCTCGCGCAAGATCCCGTCCGCGCCCCGCTGCAACGCCAGCCCTACCGATTCCACCGCCAATCCCGGTACTGCGCCATCGGCGGCCGCGGCTGTAAGCGCCGCGAGGCAGGCGTCCAAAGCGTCGTGGCTCAGCGCCGCTCCCCGGCTGAATTCCACCCCGAAACGGCGCAGCAGGTCGTGGCGCACTTTGCGCCCCACGGCGCTGGTCTTACGCGGCAGTCGGCGTTGACTCAAACGGAGCCACCCTTCTCCCGGATAGAACTCGCTGACGCCATCGACGACGCCGGCGGGACTTACGGTGATACCCGACGCGTGCAGTGCCGCGAACCACTCCACCGAGGAGCGTAAAAACGCCCCATAGGGTGACCCATCGGCTGGCATGGTGGCGGGTGTTTTGCCCGCCGTGCGGCAGACTCGTTCGCTGGCTCGCAGCCGTCGGCCACGTCCTGCCAATGCCTGCGGTCCGTCCACCAGGACGCATCGGGCGTTGTCAATTTCGCCGTGTAACGGCGTCAGATCCAACGGCGAGTCTGCAGGGTCCCAGTGCCACTGCCAGAACTCGGCCCGCAGGCCGGCGCGATGCCCCGGACTCAGACCGCAGACGTCGATTGGTCGTACCTGGGCGGCGTAGCGGCTGGACAAATCAACCCCGAGATAGGGGACGAATGGTCCGTTGCGGTTACTCTTCATGGTCTGGATGCCGCACGCCGCCGCGTCGCAGCGACGCGGCGCCGAATCGCGCGCGGATGCGATCGGCGACGTCGTCCAGCTTCCTTTGCGTCTCGTCGATGGCGCCGTCGAACAAATCCGGTTGTTGTAAGCCTGGCTCCTCAAGGCCCTCAACCCCCATGCCCAAGAGACGCACCGGCGGTAAATTCGCTGGCAACCGTTGGGCGAACAATTGCTGGACGGCGTGCCAGAGCGCCTGGGTGGTGTCATCTGCCTGCGCCAGCGTCTTGCTGCGGGTCAGCGTGCGAAAGTCGTGATAGCGGATCTTCAGAAATATCGTGCGTGCCTTGCGTCCCTCTGCGCGCAAGCGCACCGCCACCGCCTCGGTGAGTTGCAGCAGACAGTCATGCAACACATTCCGGTCGCGGACATCGGTCTCGAACGTGGTTTCGTGGGAAATCGATTTCGCCTCCCGTTCCGGTACCACGGGACGCGGATCGATGCCATGGGCAAGCTGCCACAGGTGCTGTCCGCTCTTGCCGAAGCGACTCAGCAGAAACGCCTCGCCCTGCCGGCGCAGGTCGGCAATGGTGACCAGACCCAGACCGCGCAAAGTCGCGTCGGTGGCTTTGCCAACTCCCCAGAGTCGGGTCAGGGGCAGCGGATCCAGAAACGCCTGCACCTTGTCTGGCGCCACTACGGTGAAGCCGTCGGGCTTGTCCAGGTCACTGGCCACTTTGGCGAGAAACTTGTTCGGGGCGACACCGACCGATGCCACCAAGTCGAGCTCGCACCGGATTTCGTCCTTGATGCGATGTCCGATTTCGACGCTGGCACCGAACAGCTTTTCCGACCCGCGCGCGTCCAAAAATGCTTCATCCAGGGATAACGGCTCGATCAAGGGGGTATAGCGCGCGAAGATTGTGCGGATCTGGGCAGAGACTTCGGCGTAATGGGCCATGCGCACCGGCAGCACGACTAGTTCGGGGCAGCGCTTCAATGCTTGCGCCATCGGCATGGCGCTATGGATACCGAAGCGCCGCGCCGCGTAGCTGGCAGCGGCGACCACGCCCCTGCCCTCCGGCGTACCGCCCACGACTACGGGACGTTGCGCCAACTCCGGCCGCTCACGCAGTTCCACGGAGGCGTAGAAAGCGTCCATGTCGACATGGATGATCATGGTCGGGGATTTCGGGATCGGTTCTTGTATCGCGCGAAACGCGAGCATCCAGCATTCGGACCGAAATATTGGCGCGGACGCGGCGCTCGCGGGCCTGCCGTCACAAACGGTCGAGTCGATAAACGTTTTCCTGCAACGCGCTCAACCCCTTTTCCTGGAAACGCGGCGCTTGCGCCAAAATGTCATGTTTGGCGATGCAGCGCACATTGTAATACGGGTCGTAGAGTCGGTGCACTTCGTCTTCGTGCACTGAAAACGGCGGGCCGTTCATTTCCTGCTGGGGATAGGCCATGGTGATCAACAGCACCGTCGCCGTCGCCGGCAAAACATCGACCAGGTGACGGGAATAGCGAGTGCGCATCTCCGGGGGCAGTGCAATCAACGAAGCACGATCGTAAACCGCCGCCGTACGGGCGAGGTGCTCCGCCTGGAGGTCGAAAAAATCCCCCAGTAAAATCGCGATTTCACCGCATTGCCAACGTTCGAACGGGCCCAACGGCTGGCGTTGCGCCTGCAGGTCGTTTTCCGCGAAAAACGCCTCTACCGCGAGCCGGCTGATTTCGACTCCGCGGACTGCGTGGCCCTGGCCGGCCAGCCAGAGCATGTCGCGGCTCTTGCCGCACAGCGGCACGAATACTTCCGCGCTAGACGGGACTCCGAGCCCGGGCCAATGGCTCGCCAGATGAGGGTTCACATCGGCCTGATGAAAGCCGATCTCTTCCCGCCGCCAGCGATCCAACCAGAATGCCCGATCCATATTTTGGAACCTACCGCATCCAGCTTTTTCGGTGCAAGCTGCGCGCTTGAAAAGCGAACGCGTCAGTAAGTCAGCGTCGCCGTGCCTTCGGCCATGACTGCGGCGATCAGATATCCACCGCCTACGGTCTCCTCAACCTCCGCGATCACGTCGTCCCCCCACAGTTCCTTGGCGGGCGCACATACCTTGAGCTTGACACCGGCTTCGTGGGCTTCGCGGATCAGGTCGTATACGGTCTGGCCCGTGCTGCCAGGTAACAATATCGATTCCGCTACGCCGCGTTTGACCAGCTTGCCGGCAGCGCCAGTGAACACCATTTCGACTTCATATTCCATCGACGCGGCGACCGTGGCTTGGAAGAACGGCGTACCCACCGAGGCCGGATCCGCCAGGTCCGTGTTCAAGAGAATAAGCAGTAATTTTTCAGCCATGATTGCGGCTCCACGAGGCCAAGATCAGGTTGGCGGTGCGAGCCGAGTTTCCGTGTATGCAAACGTTCGCTGTCATCGCTGCCCTCCGCTCCGCGTGTCTTTGCCGTCCGCACCTGCCGACAGGCTCGCCAGCATTTCCAAGGTAATATCATCGAAGCGAAGCAGTCGGCCGCCGTGTTCGGCAATGAAACGTTCGGCGTTCTCGCGTTTCGCGAATGACGCCAAGGTTGGGCCCATTGCGCCGCGCAGGTCATGGCCGGCTACGTACCACGCCGAGCGTGCGTCGGTGAACGCCGCGTCAGAGGGATGTTCCCAGTCGGTGGCGCCCATGTCGTGAACGTAGATCTCTTGCACCGCCGCTTGCATTTCCGGTTGCAACAGTTCGCTGAACAAGTCCCGGGTCGAGCAATATTTCAGCACCTTGTCCGAGCCGCGTACATACACCTCTCCCTTCGGGCCCGGAAATTTATCGATCAACATACCGCATACGTGACATTCGTCGCCGGCTTCGATGGGCACTGGCTTCGCCTCGCTCACGCCGGGTTGCTCGGACTTGCCGCAGCCCGCCAGCAGCGCCGTGAGCAGGCATGCAGCCAATATCGTTCGGGCACCCATGCTCACGTCCTCCTGCGGCGGAACAGCCACGCCGAGATCACGAACGGTATCACCACCCACGCTGCAAGCACCGCCAGCAGGACCTCGGGCCGAAACGCCCGCGCAGCAGCCACCGATGCCAGACCGGAGTATGCCTGGGCCGCTTCGAATCCCGAAAGATTGGCCAGCCGGAACACGTCGGTGGGATTGAGCAGCAGCAGGTAGGGAAACAAATCGGCGCCGACGCCGCCTTGCGTCTCCACCAGCAGGCCCAGGAGCCCCAGGTCGTATACCAGCACGAAAAACAACCACACGATCAATGCCAGCCCCGCTGCCTTGGACTTTTCGCTGGCGAGCGCACTGATAATGTAAGCCATGGCGATGAATATCCAACCCAGCAACACGGAAGTGACGATGAAGAACCCGAATGCTTTCCAGGTGTCTGACGTCATGAGATTGCCCGTGGCGCCGGCAACCGCCACTCCGGCCAGACCGAATCCCAATGCCGTCGACAACGCGAGCACCGCTGCGTGTCCGACGAACTTGCCGGACAGTAGTTGAAATCTGCTCAATGGATAACTAAGCAGCAGCAACAACGTGCCCTGATCCTCTTCTCCCACCACGGTGTCATACGCCAGCAGTAAGGCGATGAGCGGAATGATGAAGATCGCGAGGCTGGCGAGACTGACGATGGTGGTGTCAAGGGAGGTGAACCCTACCTGCCCTGACGCGGCGGCGCCGAAATAGGCCAACCCCAATGCGAACAGCGCCAACATGACAGTGATCGCAAGCACCCATCGATTGCGCACGCCGTCGCGAAATTCTTTGCCGGCGACCGTCATGATCTCATACATTGGACTCGCCCCGTGGCGCGTTGAAGTGCACATACAAGGATTCCAGTGATGGCGATTGCACATCGATGTCCTCGACATGCTCATCCTGGAGCAATGTCCGCATGATTTTCAGCTTGGAAGCGACCGTAGCGCCGACTTCCAGACGAGTGCCATTGACGCGGTATGAGTCAATGCCCTGCTGTCGCAGACGTTCCTCCCAGAATCCTTCCGGCCACTTTCCTCGCACCTGGACTTTCAACGGCAGCCCCGCCTCCTGACGCAGCGCTTCCAGCGTACCCCATGCGCGCAATTCGCCGGCGCGCAAGATGGCGACCCGATCCACGTGCTGCTCGATTCCAGGCAGTATGTGAGACGATAGAATTACGGTCGTTCCCTGGCGGCGCAATTCATCGAGGGTATTGAAGAAATCCCGCGTAGCAATCGGATCCAGACCGGTGGTCGGTTCGTCCAGCAGCAACAGCCGCGGCTGTCCAAGTAAGGCCTGCGCGAGCCCGAGTCGCTGACGCATGCCTTTGGAATAGGTTTTTACGCGCCGGTCAGAGGCGTCGGCCAGTCCGACCTGCTCCAACAACCGCTCACTGAGTTCGCGCTTGACCCTTTTCAAACGCGCGAAGTACGCCAGCACTTCACGGCCGCTCAACTGCTCGTAGAAGCTCACGCTTTCCGGCAAGTAGCCCCATTGCATGCGCAGCTCGTTGCCGTGCGCGCCGCGCGGAGACCGGCCCAGTACTCTTAGCTCACCGGCACTCGGCGCAATGATACCCAGGATCAGCTTGATGGCGGTGGTCTTGCCGGCCCCGTTATGGCCGAGCAAGCCGACTACCTCACCGGCGTTCACCTGCAGGTTGACGTCGCGTAGCGCGTGGACCTGTACGAAGGTCTTACCCACGCCGGCAAAATCAATCGCGTGGCTCATGACACGTGCTCTGTGGGATTTTTCATCAAAGGATGGCTATCCTGCACGCCCGGCGGTCTCAGGATGGGGAATTGTTCTTGCACCCAATGCAGCGTGTTCACTGCAGGACTATTCATCAGAACTTTCGCCGCTGGATACTTCCAAAGCACCTGGTCGATGCCGTCATTGGGTTGGTAGGCCTTGTCTCCGACGCCATCGGCGTTGAGATCCCAGCCGATGTAATCACTCCAGAAATTACCCCGTCCCTGCTTGGACCATTCCTGCGCTCGGTTCGCCACGTATTTGACCTGCACGCGATTTTGTATGAAAGCATTGCCATATACGGCATTGTCTTCCGATCCCGCAGTCAAGTGCACGCCGATGCCGCTGTTGGCGAATACGTTTCCCCGGATTTGGTTGAACTGGCAGTTGTATACGAACAGTGCCTTGCCTTCGGTGCCTGCGACGGGGTTTCCGCTACGGTCCTGATCCAGGATCGAATGGGTACGCGTCACTACGTTGTCCTCAATGACGCTATAGACAATGTAATTCATAAGAATTCCGTAATTGGTATCCTGGTCCGAGTGATTGCCCCTGACTTCCAGATACTTGGATTGCATCAGCGCATAACCGGTACGCGTGTGATCGGTACGATTGGCAATCACCTTGTTGTGATTCGAGTACATGTAGTGAATGCCGTAGCGCAAATGATGCAAGTGGTTCGTCCGCAGCGTATTACGATTGCTGGTATCGATATAAATCCCGTCCCTGGTTTCCCACACCTCATTGTCTGCCACTATGGCGCCAGTGGTATTGAACAGATGGATGCCGTTACCGCGATCCTGCGACCGAATCGAGGGGTCTCCATGAATTCGGTTGGCGGTGATTCGCACGTTCTGCGTGCCGTCGACCCAAATGCCGAACGCGGTGGTCTGCAGTCGGTTGTCTTCGATCCTCGCGCCTGAAGCTTTTTTGTCGACGAATACGACGGTGTTCATTTTGGTCAGGTTGCGACCGGAGCCGCGTAGCGTGAAGCCTCTGATAGTGATATTCGGCGCGGAGAGCGTAAGCACGTTGCCGGCGCCACCGCCGTCGATCACTGCGCCCGGTTGTCCTTCCAGGGTCAGCGATTTGTCGATTGTCAGCGGCCCACGATAGTGCCCGGGCGACACGCGGATGCTATCCCCGGGGGCCGCGCGGGCAATCACCTGTGCCAGCCCCGGCGAATGTTTACCCGCTCGCCAGTCTGTGCCATATGCTGCGATCGGGCTTGCGGCCACGACCACCAGCGCCATGGACGCCAAGCGTAACAGCAAAT
This sequence comes from uncultured Gammaproteobacteria bacterium, assembly GCA_963773585.1. Classification (GTDB taxonomy): domain Bacteria; phylum Pseudomonadota; class Gammaproteobacteria; order JASBUN01; family JASBUN01; genus CAVXJN01. The sequence goes on along the minus strand of CAVZBR010000005.1, from coordinate 162,857 downwards.
CGATTCGGCTTCGGCAGCGCATTGTTTGTAGTTCTCAGCGGCAACGCCATGCGACCCGGCGGATCGCATGGCACCCCGATACTAGGCTTCCACTATTAGGCTTCCACGATCAGCCGGCCGCGCATTTCCATGTGCAGTGCATGGCAGAACCATTGGCAGTAGTACCAATGCACCCCCGGCTCTTTGGCCGTGAAAGTTACGGACGACGTTTGCTGCGGACTGATCTCCATGGCGATGCCGTGGTTGATCAGTGTAAAACCATGCGTGACGTCCTCGATCTGATCCAGATTCGTGATGGTAATGGTGACCTCGTCGCCTTTTTTCACCCGAATTTCGGTCATTCCGAAGGTGGGTGCCACAGAAAACATGTAGACCCGCACCTTGTTGCCGTCGCGGATAACCTTGTTCTCTGCTTCCAGCGTAACGCCGTCCTTTTTGGCCATCGCAACGGTTTCGGCGAAATACGGATCGTCCCGGCTCCAGATCTTTTTCGGCTTCACTCTGCTCCGATGCACGAGGATGCAGTCATGGGGTTCGGCAAAGGTTGGACCGTCATGCACGAGCTTCATTTCATCGCCGGAGATATCGATCAGTTGGTCGTTCTCGGGATGCAGCGGGCCACAGGCGAGGAACCTGTCCTTTGAGAATTTGGACAGCGACACCAACCACTTGCCGTCAGCATCCTTGGTCTCGCCCATGCTCGTATGGTTGTGGCCAGGCTGATAGTGCACATCGAGCTTCTGTCGGATGTAATCGGTCTTTTCGCCCCCGTAGGCGCGAATCGCATCTTCGATGTTCCATTTGACGATCTGGCTGTCGATGAACAAGGTCGTATAAGCATTGCCGCGACCGTCGAACGCGGTGTGCAGGGGCCCGAGGCCAAGCTCGGGCTCGGCGACCACCACGTCGCGGGGATCCTTCAGCTTGCCGTCGAACCAATCGTCGACTTTGGACCATTCGATTACAGTACAGGTCGGCGACAGCTTGCCGTTTGCGACGACGTATTTTCCGTCCGGCGCGACGTTGATGCCATGGGGGCTTTTCGGGACGGGCACGTAGACGGTCAGCTTGGAATCATGCCGGCCGTCCAGCACGGGAACTTTTGAGTCACCCAGGGTGGTGTGTTTGCCGGCTTTGATCGCTGCTTCGATGCGCGGGATATTGAAAATTACCGCCCAGTCGCGCTCGTTGCGCATCGTCTCTTCGAGGATGAAACCTTCCTCGGAATTGTAACAGGTGGATATGGCGTACTTGCCGCTGTAATCGGCGTCGGTATTGTCCAGGTTACCGTCGACGACCACTTGAAATGCGACTTCCATATTGTCGGCGTCGATTGCATTGAACATGGTGTAGTACTTGTCGTTGTCGTCTGAGAACTGACCGTCGTTCGGATGCGGTATGCGGAACTCGGCATTGGCGAACACATACTTCGTCCGAGGCATTTTTTGAGGGCGGAGACCGTGGATTGCCTGGACGTTCGGGATCTTGACGATCTTGTCGGTCTTCATCACGTCGCAGCGGATACGCGCGACGCGGGTGTTGGCTTTGTCATTGATGAACAGGTATTTGCCATCGTAAGTACCGTTGGTGTAGCTCATGTGCGGATGATGGGCATCGCCGTTCAGAGGCGCATCGGGTCCGAGTATGCGCTTGCTCTCGTTGGTGAGGCCGTATCCGGTTGCCCCATCGTAGTTGAACACCGCAATGCGCATCATTTCGCGCATCGAAGGCACGCCGAGGATGCGGATCTCGCCGGACTGGCCGCCGCTCCAGAAGCCGTAATATTCGTCGAGCTCTCCCGGTTCCACGTGCGCCTCCAGGCCGCCTTCCTCTGCTTTGGCCCACACCGGATATGACGCCAAGCCAGTAGCGAGACCCGCGCCGGCGACTCCTGCGAGACCGGTCGCAGTCAGAAACTGCCGTCGCGACATGCCGTGTTTTGTGTTGTTGTCATTCATGATGAACCTCCTGCTAGGATCAAGATCGATCCGATTGACGGGCTGACGAGTCTCCCGCGTTTGCCTTGCTCCCGATCTCTACGGGAATTTCTTCAAGACCGGCATCGGCACCCAGTTCCTTTTCCATCCAACGTACGGATTGGCGAGCCCGTGCTGCTTTTTCGTGCCGTTTCCGCTTTTCCACCAGCGGCGGGCATTTGTGGTTGTCCCAGTACGTAACCTGGCAATCCAGACAGTAGTGGCATTCGTTGGCGTTGATTTCACCGGTATCGTGAATCGCCTGGATTTCGCATTCGCGCGCGCAGATCTGGCACGGCTTGCCGCATTCCTTGCGCCGGCGCAGCCAGTCGAAAATACGAAGACGCGCTGGCACGGCCAGGGCGGCTCCCAGTGGGCATAGGTATTTGCAGTAGAATTTGCAGTTGAAGATCGATACCACAACCAGGCCGGCTGCATACAACACGAACGGCCATTGGCGATCGAAATGCAGGGTGATCGCGGTCTTGAACGGTTCGACTTCGGCGTATCGCTCCGCAGTTCCCATCGAGCCGAGCGATATGCCGAACAGGAGCAGCAGGATTACGTATTTCAGTGCCCACAGGCGATCGTGAACCAGGCTCGGAAACTGCCACTGGCGTATCCGCAGCTTCTGTGCGGCCTGGTTGACGAGTTTCTGTAGCGCTCCGAACGGACACAGCCAACCGCAAAACACGCCGCGCCCCCAGAGCAGCAGGGTCACCGCCACGAAGCCCCACAGGATGAACATGATCGGATCGATCAGGAAGGTATCCCAGCTGAACCCCTGAATTAAGGAGTTCACGAACGTGAGGACGTTCACGATCGACAACTGTCCCAGCATGTACCAGCCGATCACGAGCAGCGTGTAGACTAAGAATCCATTGCGAAGATAAACGGTGAGCCGCGGATAACGTACCAGCCAATCCTGCAGCACCATGATCAACGTCAACACCACGAGGCCGGCCACGAGTACCGCGATCTGGAAGGTTTTTTCCCTCCACACCGCGACCCACATTGGCTCTTCCTCAATCGGTTCCACGCGTGGCGGTGGCGGCTGGTCGACGTAGGCCTCCGGTATCTCGTAATTGCTGCTGAAGGTCGTAAAGACACTGGTGAGCGGGCCGGTGGCACGCCGAATCAACAGGGATATGGACCATTCGGCGCCAGGGTTGAATTGGTAATTGTCACGGATCACAAAGATCGCCATTTCTTTGAAATCCGGTGCGCCCGAGACGAAGATGTCGCTCAGTCGATAGTAATCCAGGTCGTGGAAATTGATGGTCTGGTCGCCTTGCGAGATCTGGACGCGATCAAAAATGCCGCCGCGCACATAACCCGAACCCTTGAACGAATAGACGCCATTGGCCAGCACCGCGATTGCATGCTCGCCGGGTTTGAGTTGCGACATCAACCAGTTGTATTGGCTCTCACCGAGCAGATTGCGGCCGATGGTCGGCGCATTGAGGTAGGCGTAGTAGAGATCTTCGAATACATCGCAGCGCTTGCCGGCGGCAGTTTCGACACAAATGCCTTTCTCCTTTCCGCGTCCTTCGGCTTCGGTGCCGACAAACGCCTTGTCAACGTCTTCCACCGACAGCAGCATGCGGCGAATCGAACCGTTACCCGTCAGGTATTTCCAATCGGCTTGTTGAAATACGTCGGTGCGCACGGTTGCCGGTGGCGCGGTCTCGGCTTGGGTCGGCTTGAGGATGCCTCGAGACACGGCAACTTTGTGTACAGCGCGCATGATCGTGCGGTTGACCACGATCACCGTTACCGTCGCGCCCGTGATGGCGTCCACGTTTACGTGCCCTTCCCGCTTTCCGGCACCCACCTTGATTCGATCGTGCACCGACTTGCCGACGTACTGGTCCACGAACCGGAATAACGAAGTCTCGGGGATGCCGATCAATAAGATGGGTTCGTGATGTTCCAGAACCTTCACGCCGCGGATCACACCATCGGTGTCTATCCCGATCAGCATCCGCACCGGCTTTCCCGAATATGCGGGGATATTCACCACCTGGCTGGTGTCGAACACATAGCCCACGACCTGGTCACCTTTGTACACCGATGCCGCCGGAGGTTTGCCTTCCAGTTCACCGATCCGATCCGCGTCGGGAAAGATGGTATGGGCGGCCGGATACTCGTCGGCAAACCCGGCGGATGCGGCGATGGCCCGTAGCGCCAATGCAAAAAACACCGCGAGAGACGCGATCCACCAGCGGGCGCGGCGGGTGTCTGTCGACGAGGCAGTCAGTTTCACTGGGCGATAGCTCCTTCTCCACAAACAGTTTCAGCAGTATATTCGGTCAGACCCGCGAGCCCAGAACTGCTTCCGTTGCAATAGCGACTATATGTGCTGTGCGCGTGCGGGCGCCTTGACCTAGAGCAAGTCACAGGGTGTCGATGCTGGATGTGCGGATGAGCCCGCGATGGGGCGCTTCGTTCTTTTGGGGAACTTCGACTGCGAGGCCCGTTTCGCCCAATGCCCAATCCTTTGGGGACATTGGGGCCGGGCGCTGTTCATGCGATGAACACCGGCTTTCGGATCAGCCGGCGAACGCCAGGTCCCACCCAACCTGGTCCACAGCCGAGCATCTTCATGGCCCGTATCATGAGGGATACATCTGTCGACTCGAATGCATGGAAACGGCCGCAGGCGCCTGCGGTAACAGCTATTCGTCCTGATCGAACACCGCGCGTTTCACGTCGCGGAAATGCTTCACGAAATGCACCTCGATGCCGTCACGGATGTGGTCGGGCAATTCGACGAAGTCCCGCTGATTGGCTTCCGGCAGGATCAGTTCGAAGATCTTGCTGCGGCGTGCCGCGATGACTTTTTCCCGAATGCCACCGACCGGCAGCACTTGACCGGTCAAAGTCAGCTCGCCGGTCATCGCCAGCGGCCGGTCGATCTTTTCCTTGCGCGCCAGGGACAGCAACGCTGTCGCCATGGTGACGCCGGCGCTGGGCCCGTCTTTGGGCGTTGCGCCTTCCGGCACGTGCAAGTGGACGAAGCTGCGGTCGAAGAAGCTGGGATCGCCATCGTAGGTTTTCAAGTTGGCCGCAATATAGCTGTAGGCGATCTCGGCGGACTCGCGCATCACCTCGCCCAGTTTGCCCGTGAGCTTGAACCCCCGGTTTTTGGTGTGCACCAGGCTTGCCTCGACCGCGAGCGTCGCGCCGCCCATTGCGGTCCAAGCCAAGCCGGTGCCCACGCCGACGCCGCGAATGGTCTTCTCGGGACGGAAAAACGGTGCGCCGAGATATTCTTCCAACTCCTTAACGCCGACGCGGATCGGTTCTTTTTCGCCGCCCAACAGCCGTACGACTGCTTTGCGAACGATGCGCCCCAGTTGTTTTTCCAGATTGCGAACCCCGGCTTCACGGGCGTAACCGTCGATCAAATGGCGCAACGCCGCATCTGAAATTTTCAACTGCTTCGATTTGAGCCCCGCTCGATCCAGCTGGCGACTCCAGAGATGATGCTTGGCGATGGCCAGCTTTTCCTCCGTGATGTAGCCGGCGAGACGAATGATCTCCATGCGATCGAGTAACGGCGCGGGAATGGTATCGAGCTGGTTGGCGGTGCAGATGAACAATACTTTCGACAAGTCGAAACGCACGTCCAGGTAGTGGTCGAGAAAGTCACGGTTCTGCTCCGGATCGAGCACTTCCAGCAGCGCCGAGGCGGGATCGCCATGATAGGAGGCTCCGACCTTGTCCAACTCGTCGAGCATCACCACCGGGTTGGCAACGTTGGCTTCGCGGATGGCTTGCACGAACTTGCCGGGCATGGCGCCAATATAGGTGCGCCGGTGCCCCTTGATCTCCGCTTCGTCGCGCATGCCACCGACACTGAAGCGGTAGAATTCGCGCCCCAGCGCATCGGCGATCGAACGCCCGATGGAAGTCTTGCCGACGCCCGGCGGACCGACCAATAACAAAATCGAGCCGGCGATCTCGCGTTTGAAAACGCCGATGGCGAGGAATTCGATAATACGCTGCTTCACATCCTCGAGACCGTCATGGTCGCGGTCCAGTATCTCGCGGGCCCGCTTCAGATCGAGCTTGTCCGCGGAATACTTGCCCCAGGGCAGTGAAGTCAAGACATCGAGATAATTCCGAGTGACGGCATACTCGGGCGAGCCCGCTTCCAGAATCGACAACTTGGTCAATTCTTCGTCGATCCGTTTGGCGGCCCCGTCTGGCAACTCGAGTCCTTCGAGCCGCTCGCGAAACGTATCCACGTCGGCGGTGCGATCGTCCTTGGCAATCCCGAGTTCCTTTTGAATCTGCTTGAGTTGTTCGCGCAAAAAGAACTTGCGCTGCTGCTCCGACATGTTTTCTTCGACGCGCTTGCGGATCTGGGTCTGGATGCGCGCGACTTCCACTTCCTTCTTGAGCAGAACCAGCACTTTCTCCATGCGCCGCTTCACCGGCACTGTGTCCAGTACGGTCTGCAATTCCTCGCGCGGCGAGGATGTGATGCTGGCAGCGAAATCCGCAAGGATTGACGGCTCGTTGGGGCTGAAATGCTCCAGAAAAGACTTGAGCTCTTCACTGTAGAGCGGATTGAGGGGCATCAACTCCTTGATGGTGTTGATGATCGCCAAAGCGTATGCACGCAGCTCGTCGGGGTTCTCCTCCGGTTCCTCGGGATATTCGACCTGCGCCAGAAACGGCGGCTCGCGGGAAATCCATTTAGTGATCCGAAACCGCTTCACGCCTTCGGCGATGAATTGCACGCGACCGTCGACCTTTCCCGGGTGGTGCATACGCACTGCGGTGCCGGTGGTGAAGAAATCGTCCGGCGAAGCGTTGTCCGAGTCATCCGACTGGACCAGGCACAGGCCCGCCATGTGGTGCGCGGTTTCGCCGATTTTCTGTACGGTATCCAGCCATCGCTCGGCGTGGACCACCACCGGCATGACCTGAGCAGGGAAAAACGGTCTGCCCGAGACGGGAATCAAATGTAGCGTGTTCGGCAGGATTTCACTCGGTATGACCAGCCCCGAGGCTTGGCGGCCGGGCTCCTGGTCGCGGTCGTCGGACTCGACTTCGGAGTTGGACTCGAGATCTGCGTCATCATGCTGGCCGTGCTGGTCGTTCATGGTGCTCGCTTTGCCGTTGGTGGATAATGTTGCATAGCCTGGATGATCTGGGCCGCCGTTGCCAATCGGGTTATGGTGTTTTGTCGCGGCATTTGACTGGCGACGGCCTGAGTCCGGGCTAGGAGCCTGACCGAGTAATCTGCGCGTCGCGAGGCGCGTGGGGTGTCGAGGCCGAATCTTCGATCCTTCGAGGAACATAGTGGGCGCTCTGTGGCGAGCAGGATCGGAACTTTGGCCCGAAAGAATACCGCCGCAGTAGCGTCATCATTACTCGGACAGACTCCTAGGCACTATTTTCATTCGATCGGAGGTGGTTACGCATATGACGGTCCACACTGTACTGCGTATGGGCGATCGTCGGCTATTCCAAGTGGCCGCGCCCGTGGTCCGGTTTTCGACACCCGAACTCACTGAGCTGATCGCCGATATGTTCGAGACCATGCGGGCCGCGGGCGGTTGCGGCCTTGCTGCTCCGCAGATCGGGATATCGGCACGGGTGGTAGTGTTTGGGTTGCAGTCGAGCGCGGCGCGCGCCCACTGCGAAATCCTGCCCGATACTGTTTTGATCAACCCTGAAATCGAAATCGTCGGAGACCAATTCGGCAGCGACTGGGAAGGTTGTCTGAGCGTGCCCGGCATGCGCGGCCGCGTCGACCGGCCCGACTGCATCCGCTATCGCGCATACGACCTTGACGGGCACTTGATCGAGCGGCAGGTGAACGGTTTTCACGCCCGGGTGATCCAGCACGAATGTGATCACCTGAACGGAATATTATATCCAAGCCGCATTCGGGACTGGCAGTCGTTCGGGTTTGTCGACGCCCTGCAGGACGCAGGGGCCGCCCCGTCGGCCGCGACCGCCGAGCGGGCGCCGGAGAAAGCGGCGGATGAACCCGGCGCCCTGTGAACTGCAATCCGAAGGTCCTGTTTCTCGGCATGGCTGGACCTTTGTCCACGGGGCCGCTGCAATGGCTGATTGACAGCGGCTCTGCGCCGCACCAGGTCGCAGTACCTGCGCATTTATTGGGGCCGGCGGCGAGCCCGTTGGAATTGCCCGTCGAACGTCCCACGGTGACTTGCGCGCAGCTCGCCCGTAAATATGGAATACCACTTGTAGCGGTCACGCGCGAATGGTCCGCGCGCCTTGCAGAGCACGACTGCGATGTGCTGTTGAGCGCCTGCTGGCCATGGCGGTTGCCCGACAGCGTTCTCGATGCCTATCCAAAGGGTGCTTTTAACCTGCACCCTTCCCTGTTGCCGGCTTTTCGGGGGCCGGCGCCGCTGTTCTGGCAGTTGCGCCAAGGCGTAGACGAGACTGGTATCACGATGCACGCGTTGCGTGCGGAACTCGACGCCGGGCCGGTCGTCGACCAACAGAGGCTGGTAATCGATATCGAGGATACCGAATACACCTTGAGTGTCGCCCTCGCGGCTTTGAGCGGCGCTCTGCTGGCCCGATGGCTGCGCGCGTGTCAGGACGACACCTACCGTGCAGATTCACAAGACGCGGGCGCCGGCAGTTACTATCCGATGCCCCGCGCTGGAGACTTCGTGGTTCCCGCGCAATGGTCGGCACGGCGTGCCTATCGGTTCATCCACGGCACCGCAGCGCGCAGGCATCCTTTCCAGATCGAAATCGAAGGCAGACGGCTCCGTGTCCAGAATGCGATCGCCTGCTTTCCGGGCGAGCGCTTGGAGGCGCCGTGGGAAGCCAGTGCGCGGGGCTTCAATGTCCAATTCGCTGACGGGGTGTTGGAACTGCAGGCGGCGTAATCCGCCCGTCGCGAGATTTAATTCTCTCTGTTGTTCGCTTTGTGTTCCATCACGACCGTATTCTGCTCCCGCGGCAGTTCGACATAGAACGTCGAGCCCCGTCCCAAGTCGCTGTAAAAGCCGATCCGCCCGTTCATCGCTTCGATCAAAGACTTGCTGATATTCAGGCCCAGGCCTGTGCCGCCTTTGCGGCGGGAATCGGAACCGTCGACTTGCTCAAAGCGTTGAAAAATCCGATGCCCGAATTCGGCCGGTATACCGGGGCCGCTGTCCTGGACCGAGATGCGAACACCGAATTCCACGTTCTCGATCGTAATCCTGACTTCCGAGTTTGGGCTTGAGAACTTCGCGGCATTGGAAAGCAGATTGGTCATGATTTGGACAAACCGGTCTCGGTCCACGCGGACCATCGTTGAGCCGACCAGCGATTCGAGCCTGTATTCAACGCTGTATTGCTGTGCGAACGTTCGGTTGATATCCACTGCGTGTTCGACCATAGGCGTCAGCTCCTGTCGAGAGAAGACGAAGCGCATGCGGGTGAGCGTGAGCCGCTGCAGGTCCAGCAAGTCATCGATCAGACGCAACAAGCGTTCGCTATTGCTGTCGGCGATTGCAAGCAACGAACGTGTCTGTTCCTTCAAGTCCGCCGACGCTGTGCGGTTTACCAGGCCCAGCGCGCCGCGGATGGATGTCAAAGGCGTGCGCAATTCGTGGCTGACGGTGGAGATGAAGTCTTCCTTCATGCGTTCCAGCTCGCGCTGCTTGGTGACGTCCCGTGCCACCCCGACCATGGCCGTAACTTGTGGGCCGTCCATGAGCGGCGCAATGCTCACGCTCAAGCTGCGCGTTGAGCCGTCCGCGGCGCGCAGTTCCAAATCGTCGCAGCGGCTGGTTTCACCGTGCTGCATCACCCGTTCGAACGTTGCCGCCAGCGCCGTCTGATTGATTCCCGGAAACAGGCTGGCAAACAAAGTGCCCATAAGCTGCGCCGATGGCTGTTGTGCCAAGTCCGCCAGGAATTGGTTGATTCGCGTAATGTGCCCGTCCCGGTCCAAGACGAAGATCCCCTCTTGGGCACTATCCATGATCCGTCGCAGGAAGCGATTGCTCTCGAGGAGTTTTAGTTGCGCGCGGTTTCGCCGCTGCCCCTCGCGCTGCAATTGCGCATTGGTCTGCTCCAGCTCGCGCTTCGATTGGGATAAACGTTCGACCAAGTGCAGTCGTTCGAAGCGCAGACGCAGCGACGATTTGATGTTGCCCGCGATCCGCGCCGCACTGCCGAGCACGACGGCGGTGTAGACCAATACCATCAAGCCGATGTAATTGTGGATGTTGTCTTCCCTACTCAGGAGCCAGCCGACCGTCGGCAACAGCATCGGCGCTATGTAGGCCGCGTAAACCGACCATACCGAGCCAAACAGCGGCACAGCCCCGGCGGACATTCCCGCGAGCACGGTCAGCAGAAACATCTGGTAGCCGGGACGGTCCGCGGGGAACAGGATTGTGCCGACAGCCCCCCAGCACGCGCCCACCGCGAACGCGCCCATGGCGAAACGCCAAAGCCACAAACGGGTATGTTCCTCGACCCGCGTGTCGCGTCGGTAGCGCATCAGGCCATATGCGCGGGCCAGGGTAAGCAGCGTGAGTACACTCCACCATGCCAGCAACTGTGATGCGGGCTGCACAGACCACAACACGAGCACGACCACGGTGCCGTTGAACAGCGTAGCGAGTAGCCCAGGGAGCACTTGGTGGTAGAGCAGCCGCACCTGTTCGTGAAGGATTGCGGCGGTGTCGTCTGCCGATGTGGGCGCTGCAGTCACAATTTCACACATCGGCCACCCGGCCGACGGTGGACGCCAGATACCCTGTAAGGTCGTCCAACAAGCTCGTCCAGCGTCAGCGGCTTGCCGGCTCCCGGCAAGTGGTCAAAATCGCCGCGCTCCAGCGCCTCAACGATGCGGCGTTCCGCGAGGTTGTCCAGTAAATACATCGCATTGCGTCCGACTGCCGTATCCTATCCAGTTTGCGTTCATCACCCAAACCATGCAACCGCCCATTGCGATCGCCGGTTTGACAGGCGGCTTTGCTATGCAATCCTTTGCGGTGTCCCCATGACAGGACGGACGGAGCAGCTCATGACCATGGAACTGAAATCCGAGGCGTTTGCAGCCAACGGCGCAATTCCCCTTAAATTTACCTGTGACGACGCTGACCGATCGCCACCCCTTGCCTGGCACAACGTTCCCGACGATGCCGCGAGCCTGGTGCTGATCGTCGATGACCCGGACGCACCGGACCCGAAGGCGCCCCGCATGACCTACGTGCATTGGGTTCTGTACAATTTGCCGCCCGATAGTTCCGGATTGGCGGAAGCGGTGGCGGCGGAGAATTTGCCAAGCGGTACGCTGCAAGGTCGCAATGACTGGAAGCGCACCGGTTACGGCGGGCCCTGCCCGCCCATCGGCACGCATCGTTATTTCTTCAAGCTCTATGCGCTCGATCATGTCCTGCCGGACTTAAAGGAGCCCACCAAAGCCGCGCTCAAAACGGAAATGGAAGGCCACGTATTGGCGCAATGCGAGCTGGTCGGCACCTATAAAAAAGGGGGATGAATGGGAAGTAACGTCCCGCGCCAACGGTGGCTGGAGCAAGTCGTGGGCAACGGGCCCGGATTGCGCAGTCCCGGTCGGGTCGCTATCGACCAGCGTCCAAGCGTTGCACCATCAAGTCCTCGAAATTACGAATCCGGTTGACGTAGCGCACTGCCTCTTCGCCCCGAGCGTAGCCGAAGTCCAGACCGCTGTAGTATTTCTTTTCCGACAACAACGGCAACACGGTTTTGAGTGCCGCCCACTGGTTCGGGTTTTTGTGCAGTGACTCGGCCAGCTTGCGAGCGTCGCGCATGTGACTGGCGCCAATGTTGTAGGCCGCCAGTGCGATCCAGGTACGGTCCGGCTCCGTCACCTCATCCGGCAGACGGCCACGCATCTGGCGCAGGTAACGGGCACCGCCGAAAATCGACTGTTTCGGATCCAGGCGATTCTCGACCCCCAGTTCCTGTGCTGTAGGCTGAGTCAGCATCATGATGCCACGCACGCCGGTGTGACTGCTAGCGCGCGGCAGCCAGTGGGACTCCTGATAGGCTTGCGCTGCGAGTAATGTCCACCGAATGCCGAACTTCGCGCCCGCCTCCCGGAACCATTTGCGATATTGCGGCAGTCGATGTTTCACCCGGCGGAGAAATCGCCGCGTGTCCACATAATCGAAACGTTTTTTCACATAGCCGTAGTATCGATCCAGCGTACGCGCGAGTTGCCCCGCGCTTCGGTAACGCTTGAACCATTTTTCCATTGCGTGCTGCAGCGAATGGGAATTCGACGGCAGGTACCACACCAGCGGTTCCTCCGGCGTAATGGCTGTCGTCACCACCAGCTCCGGATGATAGCGACGATTGACGGCGACGATATTGGAATCGGCTACGGTGCAATCGATTTCGCGATTCCACACCTGTTCGAGCAGCGTTTCGGTGTCTTCTTGCGAAGCGCTCCACGTCAATTCCGGGTGCTCAGCGCGCAATGCCTTCAGCCGTGCAACGTAGCTGCTATGGGCCACGACCGCCAACTCCACTTGAGTCAATTCCGTGATGTTGTGGGCGCGCCTGCCATTCCTGCGGCATACCACCTGCTGCCGGACTTTTTGGTAGGACGGACCGTGTAGGAAGCGGCGTTTACGGGTATCGGTGAGCGTCAAACCTGCTGCTGCGATGTTGCCCTTGCCTGCCGCCAGATCGCCCAACAGTTTTTCCAGTGACTGGTACACGATGAAGTGCGCCTTGACCCCGAGGGACGCGGCAAACGCCTGCATCATGTCGTGCTCGGGACCTGCATACTGGTCTCGTTCAAGGTAATAGGTGGTGGGCGCATTGCGGGTCAGGATCACCAATTCACCCCGTTTGCGCACTGCCGCGATGCTGCCGTCGTCGGTTGCGGATTCGCAGCCAGAGAGCAGCAGCACAATGCACAATAAGGCTGCACCGCAGCCCAGGGATTTCACTACGCAGATTTTTTGCACGCCGGATCGGTTCGCAGGGAAGCGTAACCGTATTTTCAATCTGGATTAAGCCCAGGCTAACACGTCTCCGTGCGAAAAGTCACCGCCTGGGCGATCAGAAGTGCGAATCGGAGGAAGCGAGCAATGGTCGCAAGGCGTCGGCGAGCCGGCGGCGTTCATCCTCGTGCAAATAACCGCCGAGTTCCGTTTGCCTGCCCGAGCAGCGCAGAAACAAACGCATCGGACAGCGGAACGCTTGATCGTTATCGACCACCAAGCGGGTCCAGCCGCGCGGGAAACGCAACTCCTGCGTAGGCCGGTAGCGGCCGCGGTGAATCACGATTTCTGCTTCGGTGAAGCGCACACACTCGCGGCGCTGACAATCCAATGCGACTTTGTAGACCGCAAGCCATAGCCAAATGACTTGCAGGACCGCGGCTACCAGGATCGGCCACAACCCGCGTAGGGCGAACAAGCCGCCCAGACCCAGGGTTGCGGCGCTGAGCATCGTCATCCAGCGACGGTTACCGGTCCAAGACATGGATTGGTTCGGCCGGATCAGGAGATATCCGGACTGGGCCCCAGGTTCGATATGTTGTTCGATCATGCCAATCCTGCCTTTGGCCGCGGCTTTCCGTTTGGTTCGCGCCCGGGTCTTATGTCACGAGTTTAGACCGGTCCCGACTTTTGGCACTACCGGTTCGGGCCGACTCGCGTGCGAACTGGACCGAAATGCCTACACTAGGGCTGGAGTTCGCCGGGAAGTTGGCCAGGCCGCTGATGCAATGAAATAGCCTCCAGACGAGGATGCCGTTGCCATCGGCAGGGGTAGTTTGTGCCGTCGTTGCGAGTTTGATGCGCGTCCCCGACTGCGAACCTCCCCCACGTAGGCGCGTGTATCGCCATACTTTCACTCACTTTGATCGGATGTAACCATGGTTCGAAAACTTGCGGTATGGCCGGGCGAGCCCTATCCCCTGGGCGCAACTTGGGACGGCGAAGGTGTGAATTTCGCGCTGTTCTCCGAGAACGCGGACAAAGTCGAACTGTGCCTGTTCGATTCCCGCGGCCGGCGGGAAATTCAGCGGATCGTAATGCCCGAACAGACCGACCAGGTCTGGCATGCCTATCTTCCCGAAGCACGTCCCGATCTACTCTACGGTTACCGGGTCCACGGGCCCTTCCAACCCGAGCGTGGCCACCGCTTCAATCCGAACAAGCTGCTTCTCGATCCTTACGCCAAATTTCTGGTCGGCCCGATGCGATGGAGCGATGCCCAGTTCGGCTACCGGGTCGGGCACAAGAATGAGGACTTGTCATTCGATCGCCGAAATAGCGCTCCGGGCATGCCGAAGTGTCAGGTGATCGATTCCGCCTTCACCTGGGGTAATGATCGCCCGCCGCGAATTCCGCAGGCGGACATGATCATCTATGAAATGCACGTCAAAGGTTTCACAGCCTTGCACCCCGACATTCCGCCCGAGCTGCGCGGCAGTTACGCCGCCATTGCCAGTGCGCCCGTGATCGATCATCTGCGGCGTCTGGGAGTGAATGCAGTCGAACTGATGCCGGTGCACGCGTTTGTCGATGACAGGCATCTGCTGGAGAAAGGCCTTCGCAATTACTGGGGATACAACTCCATCGGTTTCTTTGCCCCCGAAGCGCGCTACTCGAGCACCGGCGAAGTGTATGAATTCAAGACCATGGTCAAGGCGCTGCATACCGCTGGCATCGAAGTGATTCTGGACGTGGTGTACAACCATACGGCCGAAGGCAATCATCTCGGCCCTACTCTGTGCTTCCGCGGAATCGACAACGCTGCTTATTACCGTCTGCTGCCTGAAGACCCGCGTTACTACCGCGATTACACTGGTTGCGGCAATACCCTGAACATGATGCATCCCAGGGTACTGCAGCTGATCATGGACAGCCTGCGCTACTGGGTGCTGGAAATGCACGTGGACGGTTTCCGTTTCGACCTGGCGTCGGCCCTGGCGCGCGAACTTCATGAAGTGGACCGTCTGGGTGCTTTCTTTGACATCATTCATCAGGACCCGGTCCTTTCCCAGGTCAAATTGATCGCCGAACCGTGGGACCTCGGTGAAGGCGGTTACCAGGTCGGCAATTTCCCCGTGGGATGGATGGAATGGAACGGTAAATACCGCGACAACGTCCGATCCTATTGGAAAGGCGAAGGCGGACATATCGGTGAACTTGCCTATCGGCTCACGGGTTCCAGCGACCTGTACGAACATGGCGGCCGACGGCCCTTCGCAAGCATCAATTTCGTGACGGCCCACGACGGCTTCACGCTTCGCGATCTGGTCAGTTACAACGACAAGCACAACGACGCCAATGGCGAACAAAGCCGCGACGGCGAGGACCACAACCGCAGTTGGAACTGCGGCGTGGAAGGTCCGACGGATGATCCTGCCGTCCTTGCGTTGCGCGCCAAACAACAACGCAACCTGTTGGCGACGCTCCTGCTATCCCAGGGCGTACCCATGCTTCTGGCCGGAGACGAAATTGGTCGCACCCAAAATGGCAACAACAATGCATATTGCCAGGACAACGAGCTTACCTGGATCAACTGGGATCTCGACGGCGAGCAGCGGCAGCTGTTTCTGTATGTGCAATGGTTGATTCGGTTGCGCACCGACCACCCGGTTTTCAGGAGGCGGTACTTCTTTCAAGGCAATCCGATTCACGGGGCCGCCGTCAAAGACATCACCTGGTTGCATCCCGAGGGCGGTGAGATGACCGAAGAGGAATGGCAGCAGGATTACGCCCGTTGCCTGGGAATGCTTTTGTTTGGCCAGGAATTACACGAATTCGACCGGCGCGGGCGGCGGCTGCGCGATCACAATTATCTGGTGATGTTGAACGCGCATCATGAACAGATACCGTTTCTGTTGCCGGACAAGCCGGCCGGTGCGCGCTGGCAGACCGTGTTCGATACCACGCGGTCCTCGGAACCGGCCACTGCCCAGGAACGGGCGGGCGGCGAGCGCTACCCGTTGCAAGCGCGCTCCATGGTCGTGTTGGCCCAAACCCATCTACCGGAAAACGAACAATGACCTCGCGTCAACACAACATGCCTTTCGGCACCGATATCCTGGCCGATCGACGGGTTCGTTTCCGGCTCTGGGCTCCCGGCGCGAAACAGGTCACCCTGTGCCTCGGAGATGGTGCCGCCCGTGCCGAACTGTCAATGGCTGCCGAACAGGAGGGTTGGTACGGCCTGGTTACCGAGATGGCGACCGTCGGCACCCGCTACCGCTACCGGATCGACGAGAACATGGAGGTACCCGATCCCGCCTCCCGCTTTCAGCCCGATGATGTTCACGGCGCGAGCGTCGTTTTGGACCCGGCGGCTTTCGAGTGGCAGGATCCGGATTGGCGCGGCAGACCCTGGCACGAGGCAGTGCTTTACGAACTGCACGTCGGCACGTTCAGCGAGTCGGGCGATTACGCCGGCGTCATGGCACGGCTCGACGAGTTGCAAACCCTGGGCATCACCGCAATCGAATTGATGCCGTTGTCGGATTTTCCCGGTGGTCGGAACTGGGGTTACGATGGCGTATACCCGTTCGCGCCCGACAGCCGCTACGGATCGCCGGACGAACTCAAGCTGCTGGTCCAGGAAATCCACCGTCGCGGCATGATGGTTTTCCTCGATGTGGTTTATAACCACTTCGGTCCCGAAGGCAATTATTTACACAGCTACGCGCCGCAATTCTTCACCCATCGGCATTTGACACCATGGGGCGACGGTATCAACTTCGACGGCGATGCGAGCCGCACCGTACGACAATTCTTTATCCACAACGCCCTATATTGGCTGGAGGAGTATCATTTCGATGGTCTCCGGTTGGATGCCGTACACGCAATCGTCGACGACTCCAATCCAGACATTCTCACGGAACTCGCGCAACGGGTGCGGCTCGACCTGGGCCGCGACCGCCTTGTCCATCTGGTTCTGGAAAACGATGCCAATGCAGCCCGTTATCTGCCGGCGGCAGACCCCGAGCATCCCGCGCTTTACGACGCCCAATGGAACGACGACATCCATCACGTGTTCCACGTGTTGCTCACAGGCGAAGTAAGCGGGTATTACGCTGACTATGCGCGCGAGCCCGTGGAACTCCTCGGTCGCTGCCTGACTCAGGGCTTTGCCTATCAGGGCGAGGAATCCGTATTTCGGGATGGAGAGCCGCGCGGCGAACCCAGCGCGGATCGGGTTCCCACGGCATTCGTGAATTTTCTGCAGAACCACGACCAGGTCGGCAACCGCGCTTTCGGCGAGCGTATACACCGGCTAGCCGACGCGCAGGCTGTTCGCGCGGCCACCGCCGTGTTGTTGTTGGCGCCCGCTCCGCCCATGTTGTTCATGGGCGAAGAAAACGCCAGTACGCAGCCGTTTCCGTTTTTCTGCGACTTCGGCGCCGACCTGGCCGCCGCCGTGACCGAAGGCCGGCGGCGGGAATTCGAACGTTTTCCGGAATTCAGCGCGCCCGACGCTCGCGAACGAATTCCCGATCCGAACGCTGAATCAACGTACCGTTCGGCAATATTCAATGCGCCGGGCAGTGCCGACGCGGAATGGAGCGCGTTTCACCGCGATTTACTGCAGGTGCGCGCGGAACACGTCGTCCCGCGGCTCAGATCGTTGACGAATGCACATGCCGAATCTGAGCTGTTCGGCCGCAGTGGGCTGCACGTGCATTGGACGCTCAACGACAGCAGCCGCCTCCACGTGTATACCAATCTCAACGGTAACATCGCGGAAAACGCGCCGCCGCCCCAAGGCGAGCTTCTGTGCCAAACGCCGGACGACGCTGCCGCGCAGCTCGACAACGGTCGTCTGCCGGCATGGTCCACCGTATGGCGATTGGAGCGCGCATCGTAATTGCAACAGGATGACCACATCGTGAACCGCCTTAGAGTGCCCGAATCCACCTATCGCCTGCAATTCAATGGCGGATTCACATTCGAAGACGCGCGCGCCATTGTTCCCTATCTGTCCACGCTGGGGGTCAGCCACCTCTACGCTTCGCCATTCCTGAAGGCGCGCAGCGGCAGCACCCATGGCTACGACATAGTGGATCATGGACAGCTGAATCCGGAAATCGGTACCGCGCGCGAACTGCAAGACCTGCACGACGAACTCCGCCGCCACCGCATGGGACAGATCATGGATCTGGTCCCCAACCACATGGGAGTCGGCGGCGCTGACAACCTGTGGTGGTTGGACGTACTCGAATATGGACAGGCGTCTGCTTACGCCGTGTACTTCGATATCGACTGGCATCCGGTAAAAGAAGAACTCCGCAACAAGGTCTTGTTGCCCGTGCTCGATGACCAGTATGGCGATGTCCTCGAACGCGGCGGGTTGCAGCTACGCTTCGACCCGGAGGCCGGCGAGTTCAGCACCTGGTTCTACAATCACCGCTTCCCGATCGACCCAGGCACCTATCATTTGATTCTCGCTTCGGCGGAGAACCAGGACGAAACGCTGCGTGAATTGGCGCGGATCTCCCGCAGCATGCCGCGGCCCCATGATTGCAACGCGGAACAGGCGCACGCCCGACGTATTGAGTCGGATAGTCTGAAGCGCGGTCTTTCCGTCTGGTGGCAGTCCGGTGACGGGCCCAAGCGCACTATGGAACAACTCGTGCAGCGCATGAACGGCGACCCGCACGACAGCATCACTTTCATACCATTGCATCAGTTGCTGGAAGAGCAAGCCTATCGATTGGCTTGGTGGCGGGTGGCATCCGACGAGATCAATTACCGGCGATTTTTCGACATCAACGATCTGGCCGGCTTGCGGATGGAGCTCGATGAAGTCTTTGATGCCACCCACCAGCTGGTAGCCGAGTTGTTGCGTGCCGGGCGCATGGACGGTCTCCGGATCGATCACCCGGACGGGCTGCGCGACCCGGCCGCTTATTTTCGTGCGCTTCGCGAGCGCCTGCAAACCGACAACGGCGAAGACTTTTACCTGGTGGTGGAAAAGATTCTGGCGAACTACGAACGTCTACCCGGGAATTGGCCGGTACAGGGCACGACCGGCTATGAATTCATGTTCCTCACCAACAATCTGATGGTGGACGGGGACGGGCAAGCGCCCCTGACGCGTATCTACCATCGCTTCATTGGCCGCACCATCGACTATGGCGAGCTTTTGTATGAACGCAAGAAGCTGATCATACGCAATCAACTGTCCAGCGAATTGACCGTGCTCGCCAATCTTGCCGACGGACTCGCCCAGGCCGACCCGCACACGCGCGACTTCACGCTCAACGGTCTGCGAGATGCGTTGATCGAGATTGTCGCTTGTTTCCCCGTGTACCGGACCTATCTGGACGGCGGCCCAGTCAGCGAGGAGGATCGCCGCTACGTGCACTGGGCGTTGGCGCAGGCACGCAAACGCGGCAAGACGCGGGAGCTGCGCATCTTCGACTTTCTGGAGCAGTTACTGTTACTGGAAGCTTTCGAGGACCGCGCCGAAGGCTATCGCCGCGAACTCCTGCGCTTTGCCGCCCGGGTGCAGCAATACACGGCTCCGGTCATGGCCAAGGCCATGGAGGACACAACCTTTTATATTTACAACCGCATGGTTTCCCTTAACGAGGTTGGCGGCGATCCACACCTGTTCGGAATCTCCACCCATGCTTTTCACCGCGCCAACCGCGAACGTTCGGAGCAATGGCCCCACGCAATGCTCGCGAGTTCCACCCACGACTCCAAGCGAAGTGAAGATGTTCGTGCGCGCTTGGCGGTCCTCTCGGAGTTGCCTCAGGAATGGCGCCAGCACTTACGTCGCTGGACGCAGCTCAACCGCGGAAAGGCGGTACAATTGGAATTCACCCGCGCACCGTCCCGTAACGATGAATATCTGCTTTACCAGACCTTGCTGGGCGCCTGGCCGTTGCATGACCTCGACGAACACGGGGTGGAGGACATGCGCGAGCGCCTGGAACAGTACATGCTCAAAGCGATGCGGGAAGCGAAGTTATATACATCCTGGATCAATCCCGACGAAGAGTACGAAAACGCGACGATTCGATTTTTGCAAGCGCTGATGCGCAATCCCGAGCGCAACGCGTTCCTTGCCGACTTCATTCCCTTCCAACGGCGTGTCGCCCGCTATGGGCTCATCAACGCACTCAGTGCGGTTGCCTGGAAGCTCACTGTTCCGGGCGTGCCGGACATCTATCAGGGGAACGAATCGTGGACCTTCGACCTGGTCGATCCAGACAACCGCCGACCGGTGGATTACGCAACGCACATGCGTCTACTCGACCAGCTTCGCGGTGGGCCCGAGCACGAGAGCGACGCACAAGTCACGGAGTTCGGACGTAACCTGGCCGATCCACGCGTCAAGCTGTTCCTCACCTGGAAGCTTTTGCAACTCCGACAAACCCTGCCGGAGCTGTTTCGTGACGGCGCCTACGTGCCGCTGATTGCCGAAGGCAGCCGTGCCAATCAGGTGTGCGCCTACCTTCGCCAACACGAGGCCGAGCAAGTTGCGATCGTGACCGGATTGTTTTGGACCAAATTGCTCGTGAGTGCGGATGATGTGGATTACGGCCACGGATGGGGCGATACCCACGTATTGCTACCGGGTGCGCCT
Organism: uncultured Gammaproteobacteria bacterium; assembly: GCA_963773585.1. GTDB lineage: Bacteria > Pseudomonadota > Gammaproteobacteria > JASBUN01 > JASBUN01 > CAVXJN01. The sequence continues at coordinate 142,299 of CAVZBR010000005.1, read as the reverse complement.
TGCCGTTGGCACAACGTATTGAACGGCGAATCGTTGGTCGCAGCCGAGGAAGGAACCGCGCTGGCGACCTTGTTGGCAGATTTTCCGGTGGCGGTGTTGCGGCGTCGAAGCGAGTAGTCACCCTCCGCGGCTGTCGGTATTCTTTACAACCGCGCCTCCATCCGATCGAAGCCAAAGCGCAATCCGATCGGTTTCTCAGCCACTTACGCACGCCGGCACGCGATGTGCATTCGCTGCTGCACCTCGTATACGGCGACGTAACAAGAACAGACACCAAACTCGGTCGCCGAGTAGCGTACCCCGCGCCTATGTGCGGGGTTTTTTTACATCTTCTCTTTGATGCCCTTCTTCAGCAGCCACCAGTTCACGGGATAACTGGTCGCGAAGCCGGCGAACATCGCGATCTGCATCATGAACCAGAACACCGGGCTGGTCTTATGCATCTCGTGACCAAAGATCGCAAAAGTCGCAATCGCCATCCATCCGTACATGCCGACTTGCCAGGACGTCAGTGACAACGTGTCGGCCTTGAACGCAGCTTTCAGGCCTTCCCCAGGGGTAAGATCGCGCATGGGTTTGATGGAAAAGTATTGAAACGCTATACCGAAAGCGAAGGCGAGGACGAAATCCACCGCCCAAGCGCCGAATATCTTCATCCCAAACAGCGTGACGGGAACGAAGAAAACGAACCACTCTGCGCAAATGTCTCCCAGCGAACACCCCGCCCCGCAATGGGTCGCGCCCACGGCAGTGCTTTGCCAAAACGGCTTGGTCTGGGCGGGCGGGTCGTCGCCCCGTTGCTTGGCAGCGTGCATGGCTTGGTGAGTAGACAGCCGCCCGATCCGGAAATAGCTCCACAATGCGATCGGCCCGGCGTATAGCGCGGTCAGGGGCCAGACTAGATTCATGATCCACATGTGCTGACGATATCCGCGCAATATGTCGAACACGATCAGCGCGGCACATACAAACGCCAATCCCAACCAAGCCCAGGAGACCACGATCAGCCAGTGAGGATAGGCATCCATGCTGCATGTTCCTTCTTATTGCAATGCTTGAGCGGAATACAGAACCAACACATGCCAGTCTAGAGACTGTGGCACGCGGAACAACACGGGAAAGTTGGGAGCGCTCTCGCGCGAGACTGGCAGGACGGCTGGCACTGCCGGGCGACCCGTTACTGCCGCGGTCGCCGCCTTCCAGCGACCGCGGCAGCACTGATCATTGGCATTTGACGATCATCAGGGACTTCGCACCGTTCTTGCGCATGGTGACCGGTACATTGGTAAAGGTACCGTTCGCATTCGACCACATTGCGGTCTTGCCGGGACACAAGCGCGGTCCCAGCGACGTGCATTGCTCGACTTGGTCGGTACAACTCAACAGAAACCCCGGACCACCGGTTTTAAGTTGCACCCGATATACGGCCGGTTGCTCTGCGGCGTGGGCGTACGCGCCTACGGTCAGTAACGCCAGCAACACCGCTGCACTCTTCATTCTCATAAAGGGCTCCTTTTGTCGGACACCGGCATGCTAACCCGGACCGGTCCCGCCCGTCGCGTACTGGATCACGAAACCGGGAACCGGGGTTCCTGCAGGTACTTGGCTGGTCTTCGAGGACTTCCGAGCCGGGTGCATTTCAGTATTTCATAATGACGTACAGGGCGTGGATAATGCCTGGGATATAACCCAATATGGTGAGCAGGATATTGAGCCAGAAGTGGCCTTTGAATCCCACTTCCATAAACACGCCCACCGGCGGCAGTAGGATTGCTAAAATCACTTTGAATATGTCGGTTCCCGTGACAGGCATAAAAACATCTCCTTGTATCGTCGGCAACTTGCACGACGTGCGTAATCCTTAAACTAGGGCGCGCCCAGGGAGATTCAAGCCAGCATCTCACGCTACTTGTTTTTCATACGCTCGGCCAAATCGGCGAACGCCTTGTAGGTACTGACCGCGCCCGGACCGTTATCGGAGGTCGGATTCGATGCCGGCTGGTCCAGATAACGAGCATGTTCGTTGTCGTGGCAGTACAAACACAGCAATTCCCAGTTGCTGCCGTCCGCCGGGTTATTGTCGTGATTATGGTCGCGGTGGTGGACGGTCAGCATCTGCAGGTTTTCGCGAGTGAATTCGCGCCCGCAGCGCCCGCACACCCAAGGATATAGCTTCAATGCCTGTTCGCGGTAGCCGCGTTCGCGCTGATCGCGCTGGCGCTGCGCATCGGCCACGATACGATCCAGTTTTTGCTGATCTGGCGGTTTCTGTCCCATTACGGCGATCCTCGCTGGCGGCCGGGTGCCGCGCTGTAACCCAGCGGCGCATCGGCGTTTGCTGTACGCTTTGTCTTGCCGACATTCTAACGTCTCACCGACCGCCTTTGCAGCGCGTTCCGCACGTCGCCTTGTTTGCGGACGCATTGTTGCCTAGAGTGAAAACGGGTGCCGTCCTCTTGGCGACGAGCACCAGCTTGAAGCAGCACCCTCGCGCAAGGTTGCATCGGCTCCCACAAGCTCGACGTAACCCTCTGTTTTTCATTAACCTGCGCAAATCTGCGGAGACTCCATATGTTGCGTCCAGCAAGCGCTTCGACGCCCCCGGTTCGACACGACGTCAGCCTGCTCGGCGAGCAGGACATCTATCTGTTCAAGCAAGGCAGCCACCACAGGCTCTACGAGAACCTCGGATCCCACCTTATGAACGTGGATGGCGAACCAGGGGTGTTGTTTGCAGTCTGGGCCCCTAACGCCGAGTCCGTTTCAGTCGTCGGCGACTTCAACGACTGGCGGCCGGGCTCCCATCCACTGCGCCAGCGCAGCGACGGCTCCGGCATCTGGGAAGGCTTCATTCCTGGATTGGGGAACGGCACTTTATACAAGTATTTCCTGCATTCCCGCCTGCACGGGTTTCAAGTGGCAAAGGGCGATCCGTTCGCGTTCCGCTGGGAAACCCCTCCTCAAACCGCGTCCATCGTCTGGGACCTGAAATACGAATGGCATGACGAGGAATGGATGCGCCAACGCGCGACGCATAATGCCCTCGATGCGCCGATGAGTACTTATGAAGTGCATACGGGTTCATGGCGGCGCGTGCCCGAGGACGACAACCGCTCGCTGAGTTACCGCGAACTAGGCGATCAACTTACCGACTACGCCCATCACATGGGTTTTACGCACGTCGAATGTATGCCGGTAATGGAACACCCGTTCTACGGCTCATGGGGATATCAAACCACCGGCTTGTTCGCGCCCACCTCGCGTTTTGGCGCGCCGCAGGATTTCATGTATCTGATCGATCGGCTACACCAGAAGAATATCGGCGTGATCCTCGATTGGGTACCTTCCCATTTTCCAAGCGACGAACATGGGCTGGTGTATTTCGACGGCACCTACTTGTTCGAACATGCCGACCCCAAGCGCGGCTTTCATCAGGAATGGAACAGTTACATCTACAACTATGGGCGCAACGAGGTGCGTGCAATCCTGATCAGCAGCGCGCTGTTCTGGCTCGACAAGTATCACGTCGACGGCCTGCGGGTGGATGCAGTGGCCTCAATGTTGTACCTCGACTATGCCCGCCAGCCGGGCGAGTGGATCCCCAACGAATACGGCGGCAACGAGGACGTGGAAGCCGTTGAGTTCCTGCGAAGTCTCAACGCTGCCGTCTACCGTGACCATCCGGGGACCCAAACCATTGCCGAGGAATCGACCGCCTGGCCGATGGTGTCGCGACCGGTGTATGTGGGCGGACTGGGTTTCGGCATGAAATGGAAGATGGGCTGGATGCACGACACCTTGCGCTATTTTCAGCAAGATCCGATTTACCGCCGCTATCACCAGGAAGAGCTGACTTTCAGCATCTGGTATGCGTTCACCGAAAACTACGTATTGCCCCTGTCCCACGACGAAGTCGTGTACGGCAAGGGATCATTGTTCAACAAGATGCCAGGAGACGATTGGCAAAAGCTCGCCAACCTGCGCGCGTTGTTCGGTTTCATGTATAGCCATCCGGGCAAGAAACTGCTGTTCATGGGCGGCGAATTCGGCCAGCGAAGCGAGTGGAACCACGACAGCAGCCTGGAGTGGCATCTTTTGGATCAGCCCGGTCACGAGGGATTGCAGAAATGGGTACGTGATTTGAACCATTTCTATCGCGACGAGCCGGCGATGCATCAGCTCGATTTCCAAGCCGAAGGCTATGAGTGGATCGACTTCCACGATGCCGAAAACAGCATCCTGAGCTACCTGCGCAAAGGCCGGGAGCCCGGCGAACAGATCCTGGTGATCTGTAACCTGACGCCGGTGCCGCGCACCAATTACGCGGTCGGGGTTCCCGAAGCCGGATGGTGGCGCGAAATGCTGAACAGCGACGCCGAGATCTATGGCGGCGCCGGAAATGGCAATTCCGGCGGCACTGAATCGGCGCCGATACCCGCCCAGGGGCGCTATCACTCGATCTATCTCACCTTGCCCCCTCTGAGCGTATTGTTCTTCAAACGCCAGAACTGACGGTCACGACAGGAGCGGATTACAGTCATGTCGCGTAGCGATTTCGACGGCCGTCGGCGGGCGGTTCTGGAAGGATTGCAGCCCAGCATCGACGGCGGGCGGTTTCCAGTCAAACGCGTATTGGGCGAACAGGTGACGGTAGAGACGAGCGCTTTCACCGACGGCCACGATCAACTGCGGGTCGTGCTGCAATATAAGCACGACAGCGACCAGGACTGGTCCGAAGTCGAGATGATACCCCTGTACAATGACCGCTGGCAGGCGACGTTCGCAGTCACGCAACTGGGCCGCTATCGCTATGGCGTCGTCGCGTGGGTGGATGCCTTCGAATCCTGGCACCACGAACTGGCGCGGCGCGTCCAGGCCGAAGACATCGCGGTAGCGCTGTTGACGGGCGCCGAATTGGTACAAGACGCCAGCAAGCGCGCAAAGGGGGCGGCGCGCAAGCAGCTTGCGGACTGGGCGGCTCGCTTGGCGAACCGGGATACCGATATTCATGAACGCAAAGCACTGGCGCTGAGCGAAGCGCTGATCGGTGTGATGTCGCGCTATCCGGATCGGACGCTCGCGACCACATACGATACCCAGCACGAAGTCGTGGTCGATCCCGAACGGGCGCGGTTCAGTGCATGGTATGAGTTGTTTCCTCGCTCGTGCGCGGTCGAAGGCGGACACCATGGTACTTTCCGCGACTGCATTTCCCGTCTCGGCGAAGTGGCCGCGATGGGCTTCGACGTACTGTACTTTCCCCCTATCCACCCGATCGGCACCAGCAATCGCAAAGGCCGCAACAACACGCTGATCGCGGAACCGGATGACACAGGCAGCCCATGGGCGATCGGCAACGAGGACGGCGGCCATAAAGCAATCCACCCCGAACTCGGAACCCTGGAAGATTTTCGTGAGTTGGTGGATCAGGCGCGCGGGCTCGGCATCGAAGTGGCGATGGACATCGCGTTTCAATGTTCGCCGGACCATCCTTATGTGGAACAACATCCCGAGTGGTTCCGCTGGCGCGCCGACGGCAGGGTCCAATACGCGGAAAATCCGCCGAAGAAGTACCAGGACATCTATCCGCTGAATTTCGATAGTTCCGACTGGCAAGCCTTATGGCAGGAGCTTAAAAGTATCTTCTGCTATTGGATCGAGAACGGCGTACGCATCTTCCGAGTCGACAATCCCCACACCAAACCGTTTCCGTTCTGGGAATGGGTGATCAATGAAATCAAACGCGAGCATCCCGAGGTCATTTTTCTGGCCGAAGCGTTTTCACGGCCAAAAGTCATGTACCGGCTGGCGAAAGGCGGATTCACCCAGTCATACACCTACTTCACCTGGCGCAACACCAAGTGGGAGCTCACCCAATATCTCACCGAGCTCACCAAGTCCGAGGTCAGGGAATACTTTCGGCCGAACTTTTGGCCCAATACGCCGGACATACTCCACGCCTATCTGCAGTTTGGCGGACGCGCCGCATTTATGACCCGGGCCGTGTTGGCGGCGACGCTCACCTCCAACTACGGCATCTACGGGCCGGCGTTCGAATTATTGGAAGCGGAACCGCGGGAGCCTGGCAGCGAAGAATATCGGGACTCGGAGAAGTACCAGATTCGGCATTGGCAGACAGACCGCGCCGACAGCCTGCGCGGATTGTTGACCCGGCTCAATCACGTCCGCCGTGACAACAGTGCGCTGCAGCAGGATTGGAACCTGGAGTTCTATCCAGTCGATAACGACGAGATTATCTGCTACGGCAAATGGAGCGAAGACGAGTCCAATACGGTCATCGTGCTGGTCAACCTCGATCCCTATCACAAGCAGTCCGGCTGGGTGACGCTTCCCGCGGAAGCGCTCGGCATCGATGTCGGCCATCCATACCAAATGCACGATCTGTTGACCGGCGCACGCTACCTCTGGAACGGCGGACGCAACTACATCGAACTCGGCCCGGACACCGGTCAGGCGCACATCTTCCGCCTGCTACGTCATGTCCGCACCGAGCATGACTTCGAGTACTTTTTTTAAACCACGATTTTGAGCAAACGGGAATCAAGTATGCCGGACAGCGTCGAGGAATATTCCTGGGAAAACGATCCCCTGTGGTACAAAGACGCAATTATCTACCAATTGCACGTCAAAGCCTTCTTCGATACCGACAACGACGGCAGTGGCGATTTTTCCGGTCTGACAGAAAAGCTCGACTACGTACGCGATCTCGGCGTCAATACTCTCTGGCTGCTGCCGTTCTACCCGTCGCCGATGCGGGACGATGGCTATGACATCTCCGACTATCGCAATATTTATAGCGCCTACGGAAGTCGCGCCGATTTCCGCCGCTTTGTGCGTGAGGCGCATAAGCGCGGTCTCAAGATCATCACCGAACTGGTGATCAACCACACTTCGGATCAGCATCCCTGGTTTCAGGCAGCGCGCCACGCACCGCCGGGTTCGCCCAAGCGCGACTTCTACGTCTGGAGCGATGACGACAGCAAGTTCCCCGAAACCCGTATTATCTTCTCCGACACCGAATCTTCCAATTGGGCCTGGGATCCGGTCGCCAAAGCCTATTACTGGCACCGGTTCTTTTCCCATCAGCCCGACTTGAACCACAACAATCCCCAGGTGGTGAAAGCCGTCACCCGCGTGATGCGATTCTGGCTGGACCAGGGAGTGGACGGTCTGCGCCTGGACGCAATTCCCTATCTTTGTGTTCGGGACGGCACCAACAATGAAAATCTTCCTGAAACCCATTCTGTGATTCGGCAAATGCGCGCCGCAGTGGATGCCCATTATAACGACCGTATGTTCCTGGCCGAAGCCAACCAGTGGCCCGAGGACGTGCGAGAATATTTCGGCAACGCCGACGAATGCCACATGGCCTACCATTTCCCGCTTATGCCGCGCATGTACATGGCGGTGGCACAGGAAGACCGCCACCCTATCGTCGAGATCATGGAGCAGACACCGGACATTCCTGAAACCTGCCAATGGGCGGTATTCCTTCGCAATCACGACGAACTGACGCTGGAGATGGTCACCGATCGCGAACGCGATTACATGTATGAACAATACGCCAGCGACCGGCGCATGCGCGTCAATGTCGGCATCCGCCGGCGCCTCGCACCGCTGATGGACAACGATCCGGCAAAAATTCAGCTCATGAACAGCTTGCTGATGTCCATGCCGGGGGCACCGATCGTGTATTACGGCGATGAGATCGGCATGGGCGACAATTTTTATCTCGGCGATCGCAACGGCGTGCGCACGCCCATGCAATGGAGTCCGGACCGCAACGGTGGCTTTTCCAAAGCCGATCCGCAGCGACTGTATCTGCCGCCGATCATGGACCCGATCTACGGCTACGAATCGGTGAACGTCGAGGCACAGAGTCGCGACCGGTCTTCTCTGCTGAATTGGATGAAGCGCATGATCGCGGTACGCAAAGCGCACAGAGCCTTCGGCCGTGGCACGCTGGAGTTCTTGCGGCCGGGCAACCGCAAGATTCTGGCCTATTTGCGCACTTATGAAGGAGAAGCTGTGCTGTGCGTGGCCAACCTGTCGCGCAATGCGCAGCCCGTGGAACTGGATTTGGCGCGTTACAAAGCCCACGTGCCCATCGAGATGCTCGGACATACGCCTTTCCCGCCGATTGGTGATCTGCCCTATCTGCTGACCTTGCCGGGCTATGGCGTGTATTGGTTCCAGCTGGCGCGGCAGGCGGAAGAGCCGGCCTGGCATGAAGAAATGCTGCCGCCGCCGGATTTGCCCGTATTGGTATTGATCGACGAATGGCACAGCTTCTTTGCCGATCAGGTGGAGGAATCCCGGCAACAATCGGCGCAGAAACTACGCGACCAATTCGAACAGCGGATCGTGCCGGCATTTCTGGCGACACAGCGTTGGTTCGCGGCCAAAGGCGCAGGCATTGAACACGCCGCGCTCAAGGCACACTCGCAATGGTCACGCGATGGACACCACTGGCTGTTGTCGACAATCGAAGTGCAAACGGAGCAAAGCACTGAAACTTATTTCCTGCCGTTGGCGATGCTTTGGCAGGACAGCGACGACGTCGTACGTCCGTTGCTGCCTTCCACCTTGGCGAAGATTCGGCAAAAAGCAAGAGTCGGAATTCTGTGCGACGGCTTCTCCGATGGTGCGTTTTGTTCCGCCATCATCGAGGCTATGGGCGAAGGATTGGACCTGCCATTCGCCGACGGTACGCTGCATTTCAGTACGACCGAATCTTATTCCGCGCTCGTTTCCGCGGCTACCCAGGACCTGGAAGTCCGCCGGCCCCGATCCGAAGGAAGCAACACGGCGGTTATTGTCGGCGAAGAGCTGTTTCTGAAAGGCTACCGCCGTCTTCGTGTCGGCGTGAATCCGGAAGTTGAAATCGGGCGCTTCCTCACTGAGGTATCGCCGTTCGCGAACATCATTCCCGTGGCCGGCTCGCTCGAGTACCGCAGCGCGGACGGACTACCCATGACTCTCGCGCTACTGCAGGGTTTCGTGTCCAACCAAGGTGACGCCTGGAACTTCACCCTGGACTACCTGGAGCGATTCCTGGAGCAGTGCCTGGTGAAATCGCCCGAGCAGTTGGTCGCCGACGGCGTGACCCATACCAATTATTTGGTGTTGCTCAATCGGCTTGGGCAACGCACCGGCGAACTGCATGTCGCGCTCGCCAAACAGACAGGCGACCCGGCGTTCGATCCGGAGCCGATCGAGAGCGCGGATCTAGAGCGTTGGCGCCGGACACTGCACGCCGATCTGGACCGCACACTGGAATGCCTGCGCGGCGATCGGGTTCCCGCCGAGTTGCACGACCTGGTGCAGGAGGTCCTGGGGGCGGAACAGGCGCTGCGCAACGGCATCGAGGAGGCGACCGCGCACCCAGTCACAGCGATGAAGACCCGGCATCACGGCGACTATCATCTCGGCCAAGTGCTCGTCGCCGAAAACGATTTCATCATCATCGATTTCGAAGGCGAACCGGAGCGGCCGCTGGAGGAACGCCGTGCCAAGCACTCCGCGCTGCGCGATGTGGCAGGTATGCTCCGGTCGTTCGACTACGCGGCTCATGCGGCATTATTGCGCGCTACCGCGGAACGACCGAACGACATATCGGGGCTGGAGCCATTCGCCAATGACTGGCGGTTGCACGCATCCGAGTCATTTCTCGCCGGCTACCGCGCTGCCGCGCAAGGTTGTCCCGTGCTGCCCGAGGACGAGCACGAAGCCGATCACCTGATCGAGCTTTTCCTGCTTGAGAAAGTGCTATACGAAATCAATTACGAGATGAACAATCGCCCCGACTGGCTTTCGATTCCATTGCGCGGATTATTGGCCTTGCTGGGCGATATCCGGCCCTGAGTCGGCATCGCGCTTGCGCGCACACCGCACCGAGCATGCGCAAAAGCGGCATTCTGCTTCATCCGAGCTGTCTTCCCGGTCCCTTTGGTATCGGAGATTTGGGTGGCGAAGCTTACCGCTTCGCCGATTGGCTCAAATCCACGGGTCAGAGCCTGTGGCAGGTGCTGCCTCTGGGCGAAACCGGGATCTGCGACTCCCCCTACATGAGCTATTCGGCATTCGCCGGTAATTCAATTTTGATCGGCGCACAACCGCTGGTCCGCTCGGGCTGGCTCCCGGCGTCCGCCACGGAAGGTACTGCCGCCCTGCCGGCACAACGCGTCGATTTTCCGCGCGTACGCAGAGCGAAGCGAGACATGTTGCGCGCCGCGTTCAATGGCTTTTGCCGCAGCGGGGACGCCGCCGCATGCAAATTTCAGGAATTTCGCCAACGCAACGCCTTTTGGCTTGAAGACTATGCCTTGTTCATGGCGCTCAAGGAGCGACAGCGAGGCAGACCTTGGTTTGAATGGCCTCTCGAACTGGCGAACAGAACCGAACACGCAATGGCGCAAGCACGTACCGACCTGGCGGAGGAAATTCAATTCCACGAATTTCTGCAATTTGAGTTCTTCCAGCAATGGAAGGCGCTGCGATCGTATTGCGACAGTGCCGGCGTCGAACTGATCGGAGACCTACCGTTGTACGTTTCCTATGACAGCAGCGACGTCTGGGCCCATCGCGATTGGTTTCGCATCGACACGCAAAATCGACCAGAAGCCGTGGCCGGCGTTCCACCGGACTATTTCAGCGCTAGTGGACAGCGTTGGGGAAATCCTTTGTATCATTGGCACGCCATGGATGATTCCGGCTATCGATGGTGGATCGAGCGCTTACGATTGAATTTCGAGTTGGTGGCGCAATTGCGTCTCGATCATTTCCGCGGTTATCAAGCGTATTGGGAAGTTCCGGTTACCGACCTCGATACGACACGCAACGGCAGATGGGTGGCTGGCCCTGGCGCCGGCTTTTTCCGTACAGTCGAAAGCGCGCTGCGCAAACAGGGAATCACGCCGCGTTTTATCGCCGAAGACTTGGGCGTCATCACCCCGGAAGTCGACCTGCTGCGCGACAATCTCGGCTATCCCGGCATGCGAATCCTGCAAATGGCGTTCGGCGACGATCCGAAAGCGTCGGAATACCTGCCCCATAACCATGTCCGCAACTGTGTCGTTTATACCGCGACGCATGACCACAACACCACGCGCGGCTGGTTTACGGCAATTCCCGGCACCCAGACTGTGCAGACAACCGCGCAGGTCGAACGAGAACGGGCCCACGCACTGACTTACCTGGGCATCAGCGGCCGCGAGATTCACTGGGACATGATTCGCTTGGCGTTCGGCTCGGTCGCCGAAACCGCCATTGTACCGCTGCAGGACGTGCTGGGGTTGAGCAGCGTCGCTCGTATGAATCTACCTGGAACGACCACGGGAAACTGGCAGTGGCGCTTTGAATGGAACCAGTTGAATCACGCCGTCAGCGAAAAATTGGCTGCGTTGACAGCCGTTTTCGAGCGCTGTCCGTAGTCCGCGCCTAAGGTTTGGAAACGAAGGGATTGCCGCGAATATAAAACCGCAGCAGGCGCTTTGCCCAGTGGCGGGCATAAGCGACTCCGATGCGCGGACGCTTGACGATCTTGAACGGTCGCACAGCGTCAGGCTCGGCAATATGGAAATCGGCGGACAGCAAATCATGTCCATTGAACTCTTTGTCGATACCCATGGCCTTGGATAAGAGTCCCGGTCCTTGGGTGCGTGCATCAAGGCCCGCAACAGGCTCCAGGGCACGCAACAGCACCGCCGAAGCGTGCCCTTCCCTCTCCGTTACCACGTTGGTGCAAAAATACATGCCATAGATCATGTAGATATAGGCATGGCCGGGCTGCCCAAACATCACCTTGGTGCGTTTGGTCAGTCCGCGCGCGGAATGTGCAGCTAGATCATGCGGTCCCAGATACGCTTCTGTTTCCACAATGCGCCCGATCCGCATCGAACCGTGGCGGTGCAAGACCAGCCATTTGCCCAAAAGCTCTTGCGCAACCAGCGTGGTGTCGCGGTCGTAGAAACTACGTGGCAGGGGCCGGGAAGGTTTAATGCGGGCGCGGTTCAAATTGCAATAATCGGAAGTGGCATCCTTGATTCACTTGAATACGGAGACGGTCCCCGGCAACCAAAGCAAGCATGCTTCGTATGACGGCTATGGCGGTTCGCACTGGCATCAGTTTAACGAGTTTCCGCCGCCCAGCAAAGTTTTCGTCTTGGAAAAGGCTTCACCGCGGCGGCCCGGACCAGCATTCAACGAAGCCGTCGTTACCGGTCGGGCTCGTATTCTTCATATTGCGGTAAGTCGCCGCTGATCTGATCCCAGTTGGCTTTCGAAGTGACAAAAATGTGGGCCATGGGCCGTTCCACGATATCAGACTCCACCGATCCGAGTCTGATTCGCACGTGCTCCGGATCGGTATCCCGGCGGCTCACGATCGGTGAACCGCAATTGCTGCAGAAATAGCGGGTCTTGCCGGGAGATCCCGTGTATCCGCGAAGAACATCCTCACCGACGGTGAGTCTGAAGTCCCGTGCACGCACGATGCCATTGGTGGCGAATGCACTGCCTTGCGCTTTACGGCAAAGCGAACAATGGCAATGCACGATATTGCGAATGGCTCCGTCGATTTCGTAGCGCACCGAACCACAAAGACAACCGCCTTGATACATGATGCCTCCCGCAGATGGCGTCATTGGAATCCCATTTCGATCAGCTTGAACCCGTTTCGGCGGGATCTCAAGTGATCAACAGCTCGCTGTCGCCTTGCGGCCGCTGCAACTTGCGCTGGAGCCGCTGACGACGCTGCTCGTTTTCGGGACGCAGCACAAGCCGTCTGGCATAGGCCAGCGCTGCCGACGCGTCATGGCATACATGTTCGTGATATTTGGCCAAACGCTCGATCGCTTCCTGATTGTTGCGCTCGGCCATCGGCTCCCAGATCGCGCAGGCTTCGCGCCAATTTCCGCGGCGGCGGTACAAGCGCGCCAATTCCAACAGGCCGGCTTCGTCGAGCATGGGCTGATGCTCGCGCAACAGCGCCAACGATTTCTCGTATTGATTGCGTGCCAGGTGGGCCCGCGCGATTGCCAGCACATCTGCTTCCCACGCGCCCGGTTCAGCATGGGCCGCGGCCAGAGCCGGAATCAACGCAGCCAGAGACAGCACGTCCCAGCGATTGTGACGGGCGATGCCAATCAAACCTTCCGGATCTTTGCGCTGCAACCAACTGAACCAGGCCAGGGGCGCCATTGAACCCGGAACGTCGTCTTCGCGTTCAAAGTGCAGCAGCTTGCGCTCCGCGCTGATCAGGCGACAATCTCCCCAACGGTTGGCGAATGCGCGTCGAGTCGGATGCAGCAGATCCAGGTGCGCGAGCCGCGCCAGGGGGTCGTGCAGCGCACACATACGATGACGGGTCGCCAGTAGCGGCACGTCGAAACTCTTGCCATTGAACGTGACCAGCGCGTCTGCATCACGGAGCCATTGTCCGGCGAGATCCAGCATGCGCGCTTCGGCGCTGAAACGGGTCAGATGGTATTGTCTTATAATCAGACTCGCCGCTTCGATCCGGGCCAATCCCAACAGGAAAACCACTGTGCCGGTGCCGCCGGCCAGGCCTGATGTTTCGGTGTCGAGAAACACCGCGCGACGCAAATCGACTCCGTGCTGATCCGGCAGCACGGGCTTGTGATCGAGCAGCTCTTGCAAATATATGCGCCCATGGCATTCGCTGAGCGCAAGGCGATGTTCAATGACGATCACGCCGTCGTCGATGAGTTGACCGTCGAGCTGCCGCGCCAGGGTTTCGGTACTGATGCGCGCGTCGGCGCGGCGGCCCGGGCCGACGCGATAGCGTTGCAGCCGTTCTGCAACACCTGTCGTCGCGGGGGCGTCAGGCGCCGTGCCGGACTGTTGACGAAGCGTGCGGAGCCGGCGTTTTAGGTCCATGGGATCGGTCGGTTGCCAGTCTTGTGCGGATCTGGGGCGTGCGCCCTACTCGCCCGCGATCAATTGCAGCACCTTCAGTGCTGCGCTTTTCGGTGAATGGCCCCGTGTTTCATCGGAAGCCAGAATCGGTCCCACACATGCCGGACAACCGTGATTACAGCCACACGCTGCAACCAGAGCATGGGCGCTGGACACCACATCGCGGCGTTGATCGTACAGCGGAGCGGAAAGTCCGACGCCGCCGGGAAAGTTGTCGTACAGGAACACCGCCGGGCGAAACCGGGACTGCTCCTCCGGATCCAGCGGTTCGCCCTCGAATTTGCGCATCTGGCCGCGGCCGTTGGCACCGACTGTGGCAAACCACGTCGCATCGCCGTCGCCTACCGCGCGGCCCAGGTCACGGGGCTCGGACATGGACCGCAGCGCGGCAACGTGATGCAAGGCGTAAGCCGCGCCAAGGAATCCGTCCAATGCTTGTTGCCGGCTGTCGAACGCCGCTTCCAGGGCATCCGGGCGAATCTGCCACCATACCGACGTGGTGTGCATTTCCTGGTCGGGCAGGTTGATGTTGCCGTAGCCGATGTTTTCGTGGGTGTAGTAGCGTATTTTCTTGTAGCCCGCGATGCGCCGCACCAGGTGGACCTCACCATGGGCCGCCTCCGATGCCGCGGCTGCGTCGCGCTCAAAATCCGCCAGGACCTTGAGCTTGGTGTAGTCGATGGCATCGGTGTAGTAATCGGCGCGGGTGCGGGTAACAAATGCTTTGCGGCCTTCCCAATCGAGTTTTTCAACCTGATAGGGGCTCGCCTGCACCATATAAATGGCGCCTTCGTACAAGGTGTCAGGAGCGCTGGAATAATCCACTTCGGCGACGATCTTCTGGCCGCCGTCGGTGGTATCGATCACCACGAAGTTGCCTTCGGCGACCGAACGCAGGCTTACAGCGTTGGCCGGATAACTGTCCGCGGTCCAATGCCATTGATTGTCTTCCCGGTGCAGCACGCCCTCGTCCTGGAGGTAACGCAGCAGCTCGCCCAGGTCTTCATTGCCAAATCGTTCGTTGTCGCGAAATGGCAGCTCGAAGGCGGCGCAACGGACATGATCGACCAGAATCAACAGCTGATCGGCATCGATGCGCGCGTGCTCGGGGCTGCTGCCGAGAAAAAAGTCCGGGTTGCGGACAATGTATTGGTCCAGGGGCTGACTGCTGGCGATCAATACGCCCAGCGTCGGACGCTGCCGCCGGCCCGCCCGACCCAGACGCTGCCACGTGCCGGCAATGGTGCCCGGGTACCCGTTCAGCACGCAGACGTCCAGTGCGCCGATATCGACGCCGAGTTCCAAGGCCGAAGTTGCAATGACACAGTCCAGCCCGCCGGCACGCAGTTGCCTTTCCGTGGCGCGCCGTTCCGTAGGCAGATAACCGCCGCGATAGGCAGCCACCCGCGCAGGCTTGCGCGGATCGGCATCGAATACGTCTTTGAGATATTTGGTGAGCACTTCCACCATGAGCCGACTTTGGGCGAATATGATGGTCTTCAGCCCCTGCTTCACACTCATGCGTGCAATGCGCGTCGCCTGGGAACGCGCCGAAGCCCGGATTCCGAGATCGGGATTGATCACCGGCGGGTTCCACAACAACAGATGTTTTTCACCTTGGGGTGCACCGCTGTCGGTGATGGCATGCACCGGCGCGCCGATCAGCGCGCTCGCCAGTTCGCCTGGATTGGCGATGGTAGCCGAACAGAGAATGAAAATCGGGTCGGAACCATAGAAACGGCAGATACGCCGCAGCCGGCGCAACACGTTGGCGACGTGGGAACCGAACACACCGCGATAGGTATGCATTTCGTCGATGACCACATAGCGGAGATCTGCGAAAAACTGCGCCCACTTGGTGTGGTGAGGAAGGATGCCCTGATGCAACATGTCGGGATTGGAGACGACGATGTCGCCGTGGGTACGCACCGCCTTGCGGGCATCCCCGGGAGTATCACCGTCGAACGTGTAGGCCCGTACGCCGAGCGTACCTGCCTGGTTCAGCTCCATGATCTCCGCGACTTGGTCCTGGGAGAGTGCTTTGGTGGGGAACAGGTAGAGGGCTTTGGTCTGCGCTTGCAAGGCCGATTGCAGCACCGGCAGGTTGTAGCACACCGTCTTCCCGGACGCGGTAGGCGTGACGACTACGGTATTGCGGCCCTCGGCAATGGCGTCCCATGTTTCCCGCTGGTGGCTATACAGGCGTGTAATGCCGCGTGCTTGGAACGCCTGGCGTAGGCGCGGATCGAGTTCGGCGGGTAGCTCGGCATAGTGGCCGGCACTGGCTGGAACAATCAATTCGCCGGTAACCCGTGCCCGATAGCGCGAACGCAGCCGCTCGGTGAGACGGCGCACCGGATCGTCGGAACGCACTTCGGCAAAGGACTCCGCAGGGGTGCTCATGCGCCCTCCTCATGCGTTTCGGTCGCGACTCTGGGCCTGCTTCGGCCCTGCCCGTGTCGGGGCGCCCGGCGATACTGGACCTGAGAAAGGATATTATAGAACGAATGGAGAACGTGCAAGCACGCAGCCGCCGCCGGTGGTGGTGCGCGCAACCCCGGCGGCGGGTTTTGGCTTCACGACATTCTTATGCGGCGGCTTGGCTCGCGTGCAGATTGGGCTCGCACAGTTCTGCCAAACGGGCGATGGCCGCGTTCTGGATCTGGCGCACACGTTCCCGCGATACGCCGATGACCGAGGAGAGTTCTTCCAGCGTCGCGGTCTCGGATCCATCCAAGCCGAAGCGACGAACGATGACTTCGCGTTCGCGTTCGTCCAGGGCAGAAAGCCACTCGTCCAGATGGCTGCGACCGATGTCCGGATCCAGCTGTTCGTCGGGACCGATGTCCTCGTCCACCAGAAGGTCCTGCAGGGTCTGTTCGCTGTCATCCTTGAGCGGACGGTTGAGCGACAGCAAAGGCTGGTCGAGATCCAAAAGTTCGCGCACGCGGTCCGATTCTTCTTCGATCAGATCGGCGATCTCGCCATAATCGACCTCTTCGGCTCCGTCGCGGCTCAACTCGCGATGGGTTCGACGAATACGGCCCAGTAGCTTGGCCACATGCACTGGCAGGCGAATGGTCCTGCGTTGATTCATGATGCCGCGTTCGATGGCTTCGCGGATCCACCAGACTGCATAAGTCGAAAAGCGCAGTTCGCGTCCCGGATCGAACTTGTCGACCGCGCGAATCAAGCCGAGGTTGCCTTCCTGGATCAGATCCGACAGGGGCAGGCCGCGGCGGGTATAACGCTTGGCAACTTTGACCACCAGGCGCAGATTGCTTTCGATCATTCTGGTACGTGCGGCTGCGTCGCCCGCTTGGATGCGGCGGCCGAGTTCCAGCTCTTCCGCGGCCGTCAGAAGTTCATGGCCGCGAATATCGCGAAAATAATGATGCGTCGGGTCGGCGTCCCATGCCTCGCCTTCGTCAAACCGCTCCTCAGCGGGGAAATCTCCATCGGTGGTACCCGCCGCCGGTACTGCGCCGCCAGGGCCGATTCCGTGTTCGAGATTTTCGTTGCGCATAGCTCGATCCTTCCTTGCAGATGGGTCAGTTTCGAAATTCGCTTGCCAGCCCGCAAACAGTGTTCGTCTGACTGGATTACCGCTTACCAGAGCAAGTGCCGTGCCGGTTTTTTTAATTCCCGCTTTTCATACACTTATAAAATTACTCGGTTCATCGTCGGGATAAATCCCCCACTCGAATCGGGTGCGGCGGGGCAAATCCCCCGGCGCGTAGCGGATCGGGGGAATATCCCCGCGTTCTCGTTTGGTTCTCCAATGTGCTAGCCTGCGGCGATGACCGAATTAGCCTTGACCCGGCGCCAGCAGACGATCGTGGATCACTTGCGCGCCCGCGCGCGCACCGGCGAGCCGCCGCCGACTTTGGAAGAACTGTGCCGAGCGCTGGGACTGGCGTCCCGCGGATCCATGCACAAACACATTCAGGCGTTGGTGGATGCAGGTCTGGTGCAATCCATGGATGGGCGTCAACGGGGGGTGCGGTTGAAACCGGCGAGCGCGGCTAAGGGAGATTCATTGCCGTTACTGGGTACCATTGCTGCCGGCCAGCCGATCGAGGCGGTGGAGGATCCGCTGACGTTCGAGGTGCCTTCCGCGCTGCGCACCGGCAATCCCTGTTTCGTCCTGCAGGTGCGCGGCGATTCCATGATCGAAGACGGCATCCTGGACGGCGACTGGGTGGTGGTGGAAAGCCGCACCCACGCGCGTAACGGCGAAATCGTGGTGGCGCTGGTCGATGGCAACGAAGCCACTCTGAAACGCATTGAGCAGCGCCCGGGCCAGGTTTTGCTGCACCCGGCCAATGCCACGCTACAGCCGCTGGTGTATGCGCCCGCGCAGGTTCAGATTCAGGGTGTGGTGGTCGGCCAGATGCGCCGCTATCGGTAGATTTCGGATTACTGCGCCGAACGCCGGCATCATCGACGCCGAAAGATTGCGCACTGGAGTGCGATCGACGGCGTCAGCTGCGGGATTCCGCCAGACCGCGATGGCGAGTGCCTTGGTTGAGAATTTTTTCACAAGCGGCGAAACAAGCGCGCAACCCGGATTTCGACGGCCATGCTTGGGCGAACAACTGGGTGACGCGGGAATGCAACTCCAGTTCGTACTCGGCTTCGCTCAACTCGCGGCCGAGTCGGGCATTGGCCGCCAATAGCCTTTCCGTATCCCGCTGCAGACGGCTCGTGCGGCGTTCGACAGCTGCAAAGTGTTCGCCGACGGCTGCGCCTCTCGGCGCCTGCGCCGCCCGCCCGCGGGGTTCGCCAACCGCCACCAACCGAAGTTGGACTCCCTGGGTGCCGGTACCGTTGTTCGATTGCTCTGCCATGGTTCTTAATTCAGCCTAGTCGTCGGACACCGTGACATGGTGCGGACACCACGCTTTGACTCTCATAGGATGATTTCGGCCGGTGGGTGCCTCGCTTGAATATATCCGAGCATAAAAATCTTGTAGGACAACGGCCCGTCACTTTGTAACCGTTTGCACTACATGCAGCGCAGCCATCAGATAGGAGAGCGGTCGATGAGTCCGTGCTCGATGGCGAACCGCGTCAGTTCCGCGGTATGGCGAAGATTGAGCTTGCGTAGAATACGCGTGCGGTAGGTGCTGACGGTATTGACGCTTAAAGTCAGCTGCTGCGCAATGTCGGAAACCCGCATGCCGGAGGCCAGCATCTGCATGATCTGATATTCGCGATCTGACAGCTCCTTGTGACTCGGCCCTGAATCCGGCGCAATGTCGTGGACCAGCAGATCCGCGAGCCGTTCGCTCACATAGGAGCGCCCTTCCATCAATCGGCCGACGGCTTCCAGCAAACGCTTTGGCCCGGCGCCTTTGGTCAGATAGCCATGCGCACCTGCGCGCAGTGCACGCACGCCGTACTGTTCCTCGTCGTGCATACTGATCACCAGCACGGGCAATTGTGGCCACGCACGCTTCACTTGCTTGAGCAGATCGATGCCGCTGCGCCCACCCAGCGAGAGGTCCAAGGTCATCAAGTCCCAGGACTGCTCACGCAACATCGCCAATGCAGTCGCAGCGCTCTCCGCTTCTCCGACTTGGTGACGAGCGGCGGGAGACTCGAGCATGTACCGCAATCCGAGGCGTGCGATGGGGTGATCGTCAACGATGAGAATGCGTGCCATAAGCTCCGTACCCTGATGGCGTTCGCGTTTCGGACTCGCAAAACTACCGCTTGGTTATTACGGAAATCTGCGCGGCTGCAACCGTGTCTTGCCGGCGCCTTATCCCGTCTCCGAACTGTTATTCTGTCGCGCCGCCTGCTTCGCTGGCGCTCGGTCGCGCCTATGTCAAGGCTAGTCCCGGCTTCTGACCGGGGCTATACCCCTGTGGCCGGATGCCCTCCATCCTAACGAACACGCGCGGCGAAAGCATCGAATTATTTGCGGAGATTGCTCTCCTTGTATCGCTGACGATTTTTAACGATCCAACTCCGGCCGATCGACGCCAAGCGGGCTAGACTGTAAAGGTGAGACATCGAGACGTGCACGGATCCTGATGCTGCAAACGCTATCCGTGCTTTCGAAGGATTGAAGTCGGAGTTGATGGAATGGAGCATCGATGGAGCGAACGGGCAGCGGTTCCCGTTTCGGTTACCGTGTACAGCCGTGGCACGGAGTTGTTGCGCACGGTCACGCGAAACCTAAGCCGACAGGGCGCGCTGCTACATGGCGATGGCGCCGATCTTGGCAGCGCGCGATCGGTGGAGCTGGATTTCGAGCTCGGGCACGGGAAGCGGCGCCACCAGGTCCGCATGGCGGCGTACGTGATCCATCGCAGCGGCGGAATAGGTCTCATGTTCACCGAACAAAGCACCGCGGCCGTCCGGGACCTGGAACGTTTGCTGCGTGCATCGCGGAGTTCCTCGGCACAGGCGTGACGTCAGTTTTATTCATCGACTAGCCACGCAGCGCCAATCGCACGCTTGCACGACGCTCGCCGTCTGACGCAGAGCGCCGACCCTGCGGCGTTCGTTGTTGCGCTGTACGCCGTAGACCGGCTGCATTCTGGAAAACCCTGCGTCTCCGTATTTAGCCATCGGGCCGCCACATCGTTCCAACGCGTCGAGGACGGCTCTTCCCCCCGGCACACGCTCGACCGAATACATTGAAGCGCCGGCACGCAAGTGGACGTAACCGGTGGCGGGCACGAACACCGTCCGCCGCAAGCGGACATGATTGGCCGTGGCCGTGACCGCGCAGTTGAGCGCTGAGTTTGTCTCGTGGCGGCGCTCAACTTTTTCCGCCGTTAGTCACACCGTACCGACGAGTTCGCGCGCATACATCGCAGTCGTCGTGTTGTTGCCTCGAGACGCGAGACATCGTTTCGCGCAAGCAAGCGTCTTACCCTTCCTGTTTGCGACTGGTTCCCTCGGCTACACCCGGGTCGCCCATGTGAAAGGCATCGAGGAACAACTGCAACCAGTGAGTCCGGCCGCTTCGGCACCGTGCCGCAACTGCTGCGGGCTCGCCTCAGTCGACGTTTGCATAGCGGCGACTGTGCCGCACGCCAACCAGTGCAAATTCAGCAACGATATGTACAGCCGTGCGCAGGTCGATCTCGTCAAAATTCGAGGCACACTGGACTTGCTCGTGAACCTGTATATAATCCCACGCTATATATCCATACAGCATGGTGTTGCATGAGCGATTTGACCGCGCGGCAAGCGCAGATATTGGGGCTTATTCGCGAGCATTTGGGAACCAACGGCATGCCCCCCACCCGGGCCGAGATCGCACGGGAACTGGGATTCCGGTCTGCGAACGCGGCGGAAGGTCACCTGCGTGCACTGGCCCGCAAGGGTGTCCTGGAACTGGTCCCCGGATCCTCTCGCGGCATCCGCCTGCTGGAAGATGAGCCGGGGCTCCCGGTGGTGGGCCGCGTCGCCGCGGGAAGGCCAATCCTGGCGCAACAGAATGTGGAGACCCATGTCCCGCTCGATCCCTCCATGTTCAGACCCAAGGCCCACTACCTGTTGCGCGTGCAAGGCATGAGTATGCGCGATGCCGGCATCCTGGATGGCGATCTGCTCGCCGTACATCGCAGTACCGATATCCGCAACGGTCAGATCGTAGTGGCTCGGCTGGATGACGAAGTCACTGTCAAACGGTTTCGCCAGCGTGCCGGAAAAGTCTGGTTGCTTCCGGAGAATCCGGACTTCGAACCCATCATCGTAGATCTGAGCCGGGAGCACTTGGTAATCGAAGGCGTGGGCGTCGGTGTCATCCGCAACGGCCGGCCGTTGTAAGCGTCGACCATTGCTAAAACCAATAGTCACTATTGCTCGGCACCACTAGTCAATGAGTCCCCTCCCTCCCTAAGGTTGAGGCAGACACATTGCCTCGCCCGCGACCAGTGACCATGGCCGGGCGCATCGGGAGACGACTCATGGCCACTTCCACCGCCGGGCATTCCTACCTGCGCTATCAGTTCACCGGAACGATCGACGGCTTCGACCGTATTCTGACCCCCGAAGCAATCGAATTCCTCGTGCAGTTGCACAGCCATTTCTCAGCGCGTGTCGATAGCCTTCTGGAAGCGCGCACACGGCGCCAAAAAATGCTCGACGCCGGACACTTCCCGGATTTTGTCGACGAAACCCGTCACACGCGCGAATCCCATTGGCGCATCGATCCGATCCCCGCCGATCTGATCGACCGGCGCGTCGAAATCACCGGTCCGGTAGACCGCAAGATGGTCATCAATGCCTTGAATTCCGGAGCCAAGGTATTCATGGCCGACTTCGAGGACTCCCACTCACCGACCTGGGTCGGAACCCTGGAAGGCCAAATGAACCTGTGGGATGCAGTCCGCCGGGAAATCGAGTTCACGTCACCGGAAGGGAAGCATTATCAACTCGGCGATCGGGTTGCGGCCCTCATCGTGCGTCCTCGCGGCTGGCACTTATACGAAAAGCATTTCCTGGTAGCGGGACAACCGATTCCGGCGGCGCTGTTTGATTTCGGGCTGTACTTCTTCCACAACGCCAAGGAGCTTCTCGAACGCGGCAGCGGACCGTATTTTTATTTGCCGAAAATGGAGAGTCACCGCGAGGCACGACTTTGGAACGAGGTATTCATATTCGCGCAAAATTACATCGGGCTGCCGCGCGGCACCATCAAGGCGACCGTATTGATCGAAACGATCCTGGCGGCGTTTGAAATGGATGAAATTCTCTATGAATTGCGCCACCACGTCACCGGGCTCAATTGCGGCCGCTGGGATTATATCTTCAGCTTCATCAAGCGCTTTCATAATTTGCCGCAATGTGTACTGCCCGACCGCGACCAGGTCACCATGACCACCCATTTCATGCGCAGTTACTCGCAACTGCTGATCCAAACCTGCCATCGGCGGGGCGCATATGCCATGGGCGGCATGGCGGCGCAAATTCCAATTAAGAATAACCAAGCGGCCAACGACACTGCGTTCGCGAAAGTACGTGCCGACAAACAGCGCGAAGCGATGGACGGCCATGACGGCACCTGGGTGGCGCACCCAGCACTCGTGCCGGTGGCGATGGAAGTGTTTGATGAATACATGCCCGGTCCCAATCAGCTGCAACGCCTGCGCGAAGACGTCCATGTGACTTCGGCGGACCTGCTCGCAATTCCACCGGGGTCCATTACCGAAAAGGGATTGCGCAATAACATCAACGTCGCCGTACAATATTTGGCGTCCTGGTTATCCGGTCGGGGCGCGGTACCGATCCACAACCTGATGGAGGACGCGGCCACCGCGGAAATTGCGCGCGCCCAGATCTGGCAGTGGATACGCCATCCGAAAGGGGTGCTTGACGACGGTCGGCGGATCACACTGGAACTGTTCCATGACCTTCTGCCGCAAGAACTGCGGGTAGTGCGCGACGAAGTAGGCAGCGAGGTCTTCGACGCCGGACCATATGAAACGGCGGCAAAAATGCTGGACCGCATTACGACGGACGACAGATTCGTGGAATTCATTACTTTGGTGGGTTACGAGCATCTGAATTGAGCCTCATCCCTGTCAGTATTCATCCCCCTGTTGGACCGCGTACCGGGAAGCCCTCCCTTCCCGCCGCGGCCCCTTTGTTTTCTCTACGCACGGGACGCTGTAAAGTGCAACCGAAGATATTGGCGTCTACCGTCTCATGCCTGCCCGGCGCCTTCATCGACACAAGCAAGACGATGCTGCCGCGCTACGGTTGTTCATCTGTAACGCCGCTCCGTCGTCCGGATTCCGCCGCCGCTGCTGGAGGACACCGATTCGCGCATGCAAGTCGCATTGTTTGTAACCTGCCTCGTCGACCTGATGCGGCCCCGAGTCGGCTTCGCCGCCATTAAGCTGCTGGAAGACGCCGGCTGCCAGGTACAGGTGCCAATGCGGCAAACATGCTGCGGGCAACCCGCCTACAACAACGGCGATTTTACCCGCGCCCGCGCCATTGCCCGCGGTGTAATCCGGGCGTTCGAGGATTTCCCGTACGTAGTGGCGCCTTCTGGTTCCTGTACTGGCATGCTTCGTCACCACTATGGGCGGTTGTTCGAAGACGATAGCTCGTGGTTGGAACGGGCCCGAGACTTGGCGGCGCGTACCTATGAATTGACCGCGTTTCTCGACGAGGTCGCAAAGTTCTCCGACATTCAAAGCCAGTTCCAGCATTCGGTCACCTACCACGACTCATGTTCATCGCTGCGCGAGCTGAGTGTCGATGAGCAGCCCAGACGGTTGCTGCGCAAAGTACGCGGTTTGAACCTGCGTGAACTTTCAGACCGGGAAAGCTGCTGCGGCTTCGGTGGCACCTTTTGCGTCAAATTCCCCGACATTGCCACCCATATGGCGGATCGAAAGATCCAGGCCATCGCCGAGACGCAAGCCGATGTCGTGCTCGCCGGCGATCTGGGCTGCCTTTTGAACATCGCCGGACGTTTATCGCGCATTGGTTCACCGGTACGCGCTTTTCACGTCGCCGAAGTGCTTGCGGATATGGGCGGTCAACCAGCGATCGGCGAGCCGGAAGGCGAATGAAATCCACCGCCCACAACTTCATCGCCAATGCCCGCTCGGCGCTCGCCGACCAACAGCTGCAAGTAGCCCTGCAGCGCGCCGGTCCGGGATTCATCGACAAGCGCCGTGCCGCGCTGGCCGAACTTCCTGAATTTGAGGATCTGCGGACGGCGGCGCGGACGATCAAAGACGAAACCCTTGCCGATCTCGATCACTACTTGATTGTCTTCGAACGTGAAGTCCGCGCCAGCGGCGGTCACGTACACTGGGCACGGGATGCGAGCGAAGCGTGCGGGATCATCGCCGACTTGTGCAAACAAGTCGAAGCCAAGCATGTTGCCAAAGGCAAATCCATGGTCGGCGAGGAGATCGGCCTCAATCCGGCCCTCGAGAGCGCGGGCCTGGAGGTGATCGAAACCGACCTCGGCGAGTACATCATTCAGCTCGCCCACGAACCACCCAGCCACATCATCGCGCCGGCTGTGCATAAGAACCGTGAACAGATCGCCGCACTGTTTCGGCAACATCACGGCCGTTATGGCCTGGAGCAACCGCTGGATACGATTCCCGCGATCGTTGACGAAGCGCGACAAGTACTGCGCGAACAATTTCTGAATGCCGATGTGGGCATCACCGGCGCCAACTTTTTGGTCGCCGAGAGCGGCTCGGCGATTATCGTCACCAACGAAGGCAACGGTGACCTGACCGCGACTCTGCCCCGCTCCCATATCGTCGTCGCCAGCATCGAGAAGGTGGTCCCGACCCTGAACGATGCCAATGTTCTGCTGCGCCTGCTGGCACGCAGTGCCACAGGACAGCCATTCACAGCGTACACCAGCGCCTTTACAGGGCCGCGGCGCGCCCAGGACGTGGACGGCCCGGATTCGTTCCACGTCGTACTGGTGGACAACGGGCGCAGCGAGATGTTGACGGGGCGGTTCCGCGACATGCTGCGCTGCATCCGCTGCGGCGCCTGCCTCAATCACTGTCCGGTGTATCAGGCGGTGGGCGGACATGCCTACGGCTGGGTCTATCCGGGACCGATGGGGGCGGTGCTGACGCCCCTGATGCTCGGTGGAGACCGCGCCGACGATTTGCCGAATGCATCGAGCCTGTGCGGGCGCTGCGAACAGGTCTGCCCGATGTCGATCCCGCTGCCGCAAATGTTGCGCGAACACCGCCACCAACAACATCTGCACCAGCGTGATCATCGCCGCAGCCGGTGGGCAATAGCGGCCTGGGCGTGGCTCGCATGCCGGCCGGCGGCCTACCGGTGGATAATGGGTCTGGGCACCCGCATGCTGGCCCGTCTCGGTAGACGACGTGGATACCTGCGCAGCGTGCCCCTGGCGGGCGCCTGGACCGCACATCGCGATCTTCCAGTACCACAGGGCGCGACGTTCCTGGCGCAGTGGCACAAGCGACAACATGGAGCGACCCGGCGGTGAACGATGCCCGCACAGAGATTCTACGCCGCATCGCCGCTGCCAACGGTCGCCCCATTGCCAGCGACGTGCCTGAAAGGATCACACAGCGCTTACGGGCCCCCCAGTCCGGGCCGAAGTTGCACTGGCCTGAATCCGACTTAGAACGCTTTCTGATGCGCCTGCGCGCGGCTTCTGCCAGCGTCGACCAAGTGGCGGATCTGGCGACCGCGGCGACCGCTATCACTGAATTCGTGGCAGCGGAACGGGCACCCGGACCGGCGGTGATGGCGTCCCACGCAATGCTGAGCGCCCTGCCGCTGGCGCACGCCGAACGGCGGCCGTTGCGAAGCACGGACCGGATCGCAGTCACCGTCGCATTTGCCGGCGTCGCGGAAACGGGTAGCCTGGCGCTGCTGTCGGGTCCGGAGACCCCCACCGGCTTCAACTTCCTGCCTGAATTTCTGGTCTGCCTGCTGCCGCTGGATCGCATTCTGTCCGACCTCGAGGATTTGTGGGCTTTGATCCGCCGCGAGCGCGGCGCTCTGCCGCGGGCCGTCAACCTGGTCACAGGGCCGTCCCGCACCGCGGACGTCGAGCAGACCATCCAGCTTGGCGCCCATGGGCCGCGCCGTTTGCACGCGATCGTCGTGACAGACCCGGGGTGAGCGCGTTGCCGGAACCGGTCATTCCACGATACGGAATTCCGTGCCGTTCGGCCTATCGGGCCCGCGCCGGACCGCTTGAAGAGTTGGCGCCCACGGGATACCTGTGGCTATGCTTGGGTTATCGCGTTACGCGATCCGGTACGCGCACCTCGCGTGACCGATAAAAAAAGAGAGAATGAGGAGACAGTCATGACTGACCACACAGACAAGCCCGGGAACGGCGCTGCAGACGGCGCAGGACGGCGTCAGTTTCTCAAATCCGCTGCCGCAGTCGGGGGCGCCGCGATTATCGGCGCACCATACATCCGCAACGCACAAGCAGCGCAAACCACCACCTGGAAAATCCAGACTTCATGGCCCGGCGGCATCGGCCTCGACATCTTCAAGGAATGGTGCAACAGCATCGTAGAAAGAACCGGCGGCGAACTGGCGTTCAAGCCCTTTGGCGCCAAGGACGTGGTCGGCGACTTCCAGCTGTTCGATGCAGTAAAAAACGGCGTGCTGGACGCCATGAACCCGTTTACGTTGTACTGGGCGGGACGCATGCCCGCCGCTGTGTTCTTGAGTTCCTACCCGCTGGGTCCGCGCACTGAGGGCGAATGGGACACCTTCTACTACGGCCTCGGCGGTCTGGAGCTGGCCCGCCAGTTGTTCGCCAAGCAGGGCATGTACTACGTGGGCCCCATTCAGCATGGTCCGAACATCATCCACTCCAAAGTCCCGATCAACTCCATCGACGATTTCCGCGGCCGCAAGATGCGTCTACCCGGCGGCATGGTAGCCGAGGTATTCCAGGCGGCCGGTGCCAAGACCACGCTGTTGCCCGGATCTGAAATCTTCCCGGCACTGGAAAAAGGCACCATCGATGTCGCGGACTACGTCGGGCCGGCCATCAATTATGCGCTGGGTTTCCAACAGGTCACCAAGTACATCTCCATGGGGCCTCCGGGCTTCATGTCCATCTATCAACCGGTCGACCTGATGGACCTCACGGTTTCGGATCGAGCCTGGAACAAGCTGTCCGACAAAATGAAACAGTTCGTGGAAAGCGAAGTGCATGTGTACTCGGACATGCACCACGCCAAAATCCAGAAGGCAGATCAGGAAGCTTGGCCAAAGTTCGAAAAGGCCGGTACCACCATCACCCGCCTGAGCGAAAAAGACGTCGAGGCATTCACCATGCTCGCCGTACCCATCTGGTACAAATGGGCCAACAAGGACAAAGACGCCGCTCGCGCCTTCAAGATCCAGCTCGACTACATGATGTCCGGCAGTTTGGGTTACGTAACGCCCAGCATGGTCAAGGGCCAGAAACTCATCGTCTAGCCGCCTGAACGCGCGTAACCGCTCGCGGGGGGCGCCCCCGCGAGCGCGCGCGTATGCCGCCGAGGTCGCTTCTGTATGCCGAGTCTGACTTTCGTTCTGCCTCACTGGATGTATTGGTCGGGGCTGTTACTGTTTCCGCTGTTTGCAATGTTCGTCGTTCGTCGCGAAAGACAACGAACGGACAAGGGCAGCACCAGTCTGGCAACAGCTTATCTGTTGCTGGTCATCGCCGGCTTCGCGGGCTTGCATCGCTTCTATGTCCGCAGTCTCTGGGGGTTGGTGTTCATACCGTTGTTCCTGGGCATCCTGTGGGGAAACGTCCACACACGCGACGCCCGCAACGAAGTATCCGCCGCCCACAACCAGGTCATGGTCGCCAAATTCGAGCTGCAACGGGCGCAGCAGCGCAATGAAGCGCAGGTTCCTGCAAAAAGCCAGGCACTCGAGCAAGCGCAACAAATCGTATCCGCCGCCGAGGAGACGAGCCTGTTCTGGCACCGTGTGCCGCGCTACATCGCGCTTGTATTGCTGTCGCTGCTCATAATCGATGCTTTTTTATTGCCGGGCTTGGTTCGGCGCTGCCGGTCACGGGAAGCCGAGCGAATGCCTGAACCGTCGCCGCCGGACTGGGCCGACTCCCAGGCGGAGATGGACGGCGATCCGAGCAAAACCGTTCACAGCTGGCTCACGGATCCGATCGACAAGCTGAGCGGTTTCACCGGACACTTCGTAGCGCTCTGGTCGATCCTCGCGGTGTTCGCCTATTACTACGAAGTCATCGCACGCTACGTGTTCAATTCGCCGACCAATTGGGTTCATGAGTCCATGTTCCTGATGTTCGGTATGCAATATCTGATTGCCGGGGCCTATGCGCTGCGCGAAGGCTCCCATGTCCGAGTCGATGTGATTTACATGTATTTTCCCGAGCGCGTCAAAGCGGTCGTTGACGTCATTACCTCCGTATTCTTTTTCATCTTCACAATCACCCTCCTCTGGACCGGTTGGACCTTTGCAATGGACTCCATGAGCGTTCAGGAAGTGTCGTTCACCGAATGGGCGATCCAGTACTGGCCCGTCAAGCTGGCGATGCCGATCGGCGCGGCGTTGATCGTCCTGCAGGGCATCGCGCACCTGATCAAAGACATTATGGTCGTGGCGGGGAAGGGGGTGCGGCGTGGGAGTTGAAATCGGTATCGGCTTGCTGACCCTGATCGTATTCGGTTCGCTCGCCATTTTGCTGATGGCAGGACTGCCGTTGGCATTTGTCACCGGCGGCCTGGCGGTGGTGTTTTTGTTCATCTTCGGCGACGCGCAGATGCTCAATATCCTGCCCTCGCGCATTTTCCCGATGATGACCAATTATCAATTGTCGGCGATTCCGCTGTTCATCTTCATGGCATCGATGCTTGAACGAGCGGGCATCATCGAAGAGTTGTTCGACGTAATCTACAAACTGCTCGGCGGGCTGAAAGGCGGATTGGCAGTCTCCACCATCATCGCCTCGACCATTCTCGCCGCCATGGCCGGCGTAATTGGCGCCACGGAAGTCACAATGGGGATCATCGCCCTGCCGGCGATGCTCAAACGCCACTACAACGCAGAAATGGCGTGCGGCTCCATCCTTGCCGGCGGAACCCTCGGCATTCTGATACCGCCCTCGATTCTGGCCATTTTGTTCGCTGTAGTAGCACAACAATCGGTAGGCGAATTGTTTTTGGGATCCGTCGTACCGGGCCTGCTGCTGTCGAGCATCTACATGCTCTACGTGCTGATCCGCAGCTACCTCAACCCGGCGATGGGGCCGGCCCTGGCACTGGAAGAACGGGTGAGCACCAGGGAGAAGTTCAAGCTCCTACGCGGCATGATTGCACCGATCATTCTGATCGTGCTGGTATTGGGCGTCATCTTCGGCGGTATCGCGACACCCGTGGAAGCCGCCGGCATCGGAACCATAGGGTCGGTGATTGTCGCGGCACTGCACCGCAGACTGTCCTGGACCGCGGTGTTCGAAGCTTCGACCACCACCTTGAAAGCCACGGCGATGGTGCTTTGGATCGTGTTCGGCGCGACGATGTTCGTGGGCTTTTATATCGTGAATGGCGGCCAAGCTTTCGTTAGTGAGGCACTGGCAGGGTCAGGTCTTGGTCCCTACGGCATTTTGCTGGTGATGATGCTGCTGCTCATCGTCCTCGGCATGTTTCTGGACTGGGTCGGCATCCTGTTGCTTGCGGTGCCGATCTTCGTGCCGCTGATGAAGACCCTGAGCTTCGATGGCCTGCTGGGGCTGCCGGGGGTCGCGCCCCAGGACATCTCTTTATGGTTTGCAGTCGTCTATATGGTGAACATGCAGATGTCATTCTTGAGTCCACCGTTTGGCTACGCGCTATTCTATCTCAAGAGCGTGGCACCGCCGGAAGTGACCATGGGCACCATATTCCGCGCATCGGTCCCTTTTCTGTTGTTGCAGGCGTTCGGCTTGACGCTTTGCATCCTGTTCCCCGACTTGGTGCTGTGGCTGCCGAGGCTGGTGTACGGCAGTTGAGCGCCCGCTCGGCGAACGACAAAGGAGTATTCATCCATGTCTGAGATCAAACTCGGTTTCGTCGGCCTCGGCATCATGGGCCGGCCGATGGCGATCAATTTGCTGCACGCCGGATACAATGTGTTTATCTACGGG
Organism: uncultured Gammaproteobacteria bacterium; assembly: GCA_963773585.1. Lineage (GTDB taxonomy): Bacteria > Pseudomonadota > Gammaproteobacteria > JASBUN01 > JASBUN01 > CAVXJN01. The sequence continues at coordinate 111,716 of CAVZBR010000005.1, read as the reverse complement.
CGCCGAGAGGAAAGCATGGCCCCGGTTGCACGGGAAGGCGGCGAACGCTGCGCCCATCCAGCCCAGGTGGCAACTCACGCCGACATCGTCTTTACGATGGTGGCGGACACACCGGACGTGCAAGAGGTCATTTTGGGCAACAACGGCATCATCGAAGGTGTGCGCGACGGATCAATTGTCGTCGACATGAGTACGATTTCGCCATCTGCGACCCGCGACATGGCCGCGCGTCTCGCGGCAAAGGGCGCGCAGATGCTCGATGCTCCTGTATCCGGCGGTGATCAAGGTGCGATAGATGGCACGCTGTCCATCATGGTCGGCGGCGACGCCGAGGCGTTCGAACGCGTCACACCCATGTTCGAAATCATGGGCAAAAATATTGTGCACATTGGTGACAGCGGCGCCGGCCAAGTGACCAAAAGCTGCAATCAAGTCGTCATTGCCCAGACCATCGCGGCCGTAGGGGAAGCTATGATCCTGGCGAAGGCTTCCGGAGTCGACCCCGCCAAAGTCAGGCGAGCGCTACTGGGCGGCTTTGCGGCCAGCCGGGTGCTCGAACTTCACGGGCAGCGCATGTTGGACGGCGATTACGCGCCGGGGTTCAAGGCTGTTCTACACAAGAAGGACATGCGAATCGTGTTGGAAACCGCCGCCGAGCTGGGCATCGCCATACCGGGGGCAGCGGCCGTTACGCAATTGATCAATGCCCTGGTGGGAACTGGCGGAGGTGAACTGGATTCAGCGGCGATCGCCCGGCTACAGCAACAGCTGAATGGCATTCAATTGGCCGACCACGATGAGCCCTAGGGTTCCAGGAGCACGTTCCGTCTTGCAGCTTCACACCGGCTTTACAACTTCACAGCGGCGCGAGATAGCCGCTGCCGCGTCGACGCCGTTTTGGCATGCGGTTGATCAGTTGCCAGAACGCTGCCGCGACGACCAATGCATGATAAGAAATCAGGATCACGAGCTGCGGACGATAGTCTGCGGTCACGAGGGCGACCAAGGGACCGGCGGCGATCGCCATGACACCCAGCTTCATTGGCGTCAATCCGCCCCAATGGTTCAAGATCAGGATGATCGGCAATGCGTAAAACAGCACGCCGCCAAACGCACTTACCGGAACCAGGGCCAACATCACCAACAGTGTCGACCAGCCGATGTGGTCGATTTTGGCGCCGAATATCCATAGCGAAACCATCAACAGAACGGCTGCCGGCAATGCCGCCAACGCGCTCAGCGACGCAGCCGCGAACAGGTTTTGGGCGCTGTAGTTTTCCGTGACGGGTTCCATACTCCATCCGCTGCGCAAAATCCGCGTTGACACTAGAGTTAAAGGGATAGCTTTTCTCTAGCGTAGTACACGCTTCTCACAGTGAAGGGGTTCCAAACAGTTCGTGGCGATGACTTGCGCGTACTGCTTAACCAAGGCGTGTGGAACCACGGCGCCCTCGGTTGGAAAAACGCCCCGCAATCGGTATTGGCACTAATTTTTTGAGCGATCCGGCTCGCCGGAAGGCGCACCGCATTGGGAACATCATGAGCACGCTGCCGTCGATCGCGGCAGCGTGCTGGGCACGAAACGTCTCTGGGTTTATTTCTTGTTGTCTGTTTTCTGGGCCGCGTCGGCCCATTTCTTGGCCTTGGCAGCGTCCTTCGGTACACCGAACAAACCTTCGGTGTAGATCCTGGACAATGCCTTTTGCGATGTTTCGTGACCCGCCTCTGCTGCACGTTGCAGCAGGCCCAATCCTTTCGCCTGGTCCTTGGTCACGCCTGCCACGCCCTGCAGATACATCAATCCCAGTACATGGGTGGCGCCAGGATGGCCCTTTTCCACCTGCGGTTTTAACAGACGCTCAAGATTTTGCCCTGAGAGTTCATCACCGCGCAGCGCCGCCTGCATCAGCCAATCGGCGCCTTTCGTGACGTCCTGCTCTACTCCTTCGCCCTTGATCAACATGACGCCGTAATAACGTTGCGCCAGGGGCACCCCTGCGCGAGCCGCCAAGCTATATAGCCGCGCCGCTTCCTCAAGGTCTTTTTCGACGCCGTCACCGTAATAATAATGACTGGCAAGATTGGTCATGGCATTGGCGTTGCCGACGGCCGCCGCTCGGCGGTAGTACTGCATCGCTTTTGCCGGCTCCTTCGGGCCGCCCTGGCCACGGGCGTGCATGACGCCCAGGTTGTACAGGCCGTCTGGATCACCGGCATCCGCCAGGGGCTGAAACGCTTTGCGCGCCTCGTCGTAGTTGCCGGCGTTGTACGCTTTGATTGCCTTGTCGAGCAACGCAGCGTAATCGGGTGATTGCTTGATGTATTGGCTGATGCCCTCGCGCACGTTTTGCATGCCATCGCGCATGGCCGCAAGCCCCGGTCCGCCGCTTGCGCCGACCAGGATCAAAGCCAGGTTGGGCGTCAGCTGAAACTCGTTTTGCACCGTGGTGACGCCCTTTGCAGCACCGGAATATTCATAATCCATATACACGATTCCGTGGGCCTTCTGCAGGCCGCAACGCTCGACCTTGACCTTGTCGCCGTACAACGCCTTGAGCTGGGCCGGCATGCGATCGCAGGCAGCTTTAGCGTCGTCCGCAGTCTGTGCGACTGCACGGACGTTTCCCTGGACGCTGATGTTGTCCGCGAATGCTTTGGTGGAATGCTTGGGGTCGAAATAGTATTCGATCTTGCCGGTCGCCACGCGCTTGAGCGCTTGTTGCTCGGCTTCATCGTCCATGGCCTTGATGTCGAGCCCTTTGTCCTTGAATTGCGCCAGGCGCTCGGGCGTCACCACCACCCAATAATCGGGCAGCTCAAACTTGAATCCGTAGCCACTTTTGTAACTCGCGGCCGAAGCCGCCAGGGGCAGCATCGCAACAGTCAGCAACAACACTCGTAGGAACAAACTACACCTCCTCAATCCGCCTTCGATGGCGGCATCTCGCTTTGGCGGCTACTGCCGCGCGAAGTGATCCAACCAGGCAGAAACGATTTCCACCAGGCGGTCGCTTTTGCCGCGAAAGAAATGATCGGCCTCCGGAACCTCGGTCTGTTCGTAGATCCCTCGCGTCTTACCTGCGGCAAGACGTACCGACGCGGACTTTACCGCATCCTCGTCCTGACTGCCGTAAAGATCGAGCATCGGCATTTGAATGCGTTCGAGAAACGCCGCGGTATGCATGCGCGGATCGCTGCCGAGACGGTCGCGCATGCCGATGCCGACGAATGCTTTGACGTCTTCATTGTTCGCCGGGTTCCCGGCGAGATAGGACGCGGTCATGGCGGTACCGAGACTGTGGGCCACCAGCACGATATTGTGATAACCCTTGCCTTGCAGAAAGCGTATCGCGGCGTCGATGCGCGCCGGCACCTCCGCAAACAAGGGTGCGTATTGTGCAATCTCGGCATCGTTCGCCAGGATCGGCATTTGAATCGACAACGTGGTCCAGCCTTTTTCCGGCAAACCCACGCGTAACGGCGCCACCACATCCTGCCAGTCGGGATGAGCACCCACGCCGTGCATGATAATGGCCGCGCCTTTGGCGGGCGTTGCGGTAGCTTCGGTATAGAGGCCAAGGAATTTTCCATCCTGGCCCTGCAGCTGCACCGCCTCACCGACCACCATAAATTCCTCGATTTGATCCGCCCAACGCTTTTCTTTGTCTCGATCCGAAGCGGATGCGATTTCCGCGAACAGTGCCAGCACGGCAAACAGGAGGAGACCGTACCGTCGGGAGTTGATGCGAGTCATGGGCAGCCCTCGGGCAAGAACCAAGTGGACAGATAGGGAATTATGGATGAATCCGAAGCGCAGTGAGTTCGGCACGTTAGCAGAGCCATTGGAGGCGCGGCAAGCGCTGCCGCTGGATGCGTCGCTGCGGTGCTACGCTCGGTGCGCCGCCGATATAAGTCGCTGATAAAATTCGAAAATAAAAAGCAGTTGTGAGGCTTTTCCATTACTGTATATATTAACAGCATGTACAGATGATCACTTGGCGCCGCCACAAAAGAATCGGAAAAGATGAGTCTGGAGACTTTGCTGCAACGGGTGGATATTTGGCGCGGGGGAGAACATTCCTTGCGCGATCGTACGGCCGCCGCCGCAAGAGCGGCAGCCAGCGGCCATCCCGCATTGGACGCGCAATTACCCGGCGGTGGCTGGCCGTTGGGCGCGCTCACCGAGCTGCTGCTGCAACAACACGGTATCGGCGAGTTGCAGTTACTGCTACCGGCGTTGGCGGCGCTTAGTCACGAGGACCGCTGGCTGATCTGGGTGAACCCGCCGCACCTGCCCTATGCCCCTGCCCTGACACAATCCGGTATCGACCTTTCCCGTCTATTACTGGTACGTCACGACAATACCGCGCAACAACTTTGGGCTATTGAACAGTCACTTAGATCTGGTACCTGCGGTGCAGTGTTAGGTTGGCTCGGTGAGCCCGACAATTGCACCCTACGCCGTTTACAGCTGGCGGCCGAGACCGGTCATGCCATGGGCTTGCTGTTCCGTCCTGGGACTGCGGCTGGACAATCTTCACCAGCGGCATTGCGCTTGCAGTTGGAACCGTCCGCCGACGGCCTGCTGGTCCATATTCTTAAACGCCGCGGCGGTTGGAGTTCGCGGCCGATCATGATCCCGGCCCATCATGCTGTGGCTTAGCCTCTATTGCCCGGATTTGGCGCTGGAAAGTGTCAGCCGTGCCGGCACCGACAGCGGCGCCTTGGTGTTGTGCGAGGGAGAAGACCGACAATCCCGGGTCCATAGCTGCAATGCCGCTGCCACCGCTGCCGGTATTCACCCCCGCATGTCCCTGACTGCGGCCTTATCGTTATGTCAGACCCTGCAAGTTCAACGGCACGATTCAGCCCATGAGCGTCAGGCACTGCAGAACCTGGCTGCCTGGGCAGGACAATTCACACCCACGGTATGCTTGCAGTCCAAGGGCTTACTACTGGAAGTTGAAGGCAGTTTGAAATTGTTCGGCGGCCTGCAGGCGCTGCGACTGCGCATTGAAGGCGGCCTGCACAAACTCGGTTATCACGTCCAGAGTGCAGTGGCGCCCACTCCCTTGGGAAGTTGGCTGCTGGCGCGCGCCGGGCACAAGCGATCCGTAACAGATTTATTGCTATTAAACAGAATATTGCGATCGCTTCCTATCAATATACTGGAACGTCCGGAACCCATCCTCCAAGTTTTACGGAGGGTGGGTTTACGCACCCTGGGCGATTGCCTGCATCAGCCCCGCGCCGCCCTCGCCCGGCGTTTGGGACCGGAACTGCTGCATTATCTCGACCGCGCGCTGGGGCGGATACCGGACCCGCGGCCGCCGTTTCGGCCCGCGCCTACATTTCACAGTCGCCTGCTGTTGCCCGCCGAAGTGGGTCATACCGACGCCTTGTTGTTTGCCGTGCGTCGCCAGTTGCTCGAGCTCTGCGGGTTTCTGCTGGCTCGGGGCAGCGGCGTGCAGACTTTGCGGCTGACCCTTGGCCACCGTAACCGTTCCCCCAGTGAACTGGAAATGGGTTTGCTGCAGCCCAGCCGCAGCGTGCGTCATTTAGTGGAATTGTTACGCGAACGCCTGGAGCGCTACGAGCTGCTCGCGCCGGTGGACGAATTGACGCTCAGGGTCGACCGGCTGCTGCCTTTGGAAGAAACCAATCACGGCTTGTTCACCGATCCGGCGAAAGCGCAGCAGGATTGGGCGCAACTGGTGGAGCGTCTCCGCGCCCGCCTGGGCAGCGATGCCGTGCAAGGCCTCTGTCCGCTGCCCGATCACCGTCCGGAACGGGCATGGCAATTTTGCGCACCCGGCGAAAAACGTACAGGCTTCGCGCCCACGCCACGACCGCTGTGGCTGCTGGAGCAACCCCGCCCCCTCGACGCCAGCGAAGGCTACCCCTGGCTCGATGGCCGGCTGCAGTTGCGCGTCGGGCCGGAACGCATCGAATCCGGCTGGTGGGACGATGGGGATATTGCACGAGACTATTTCATTGCCGAAAACGCTCGTCGCGAACGCTTTTGGATCTATCGCGAACTGCAACAACCTCAGCGCTGGTTCCTGCACGGCATCTTCGCCTGAGCCTCATTGACCTCGCCCCAACATCTTCAAGTATTGTTGGATCACTACTGCCTGATTGTGATCGGCATCGCGGCTGGCGTACAACAATGTCACACGGCCCTTCTGTGCGCGCTGCGAAAGTTCCCGAAGTTCGGCTCGATGTCGCTTCAACTCAGCGAGATACCGTCGCCGAAACTCGCCCCAGCAGTCGCTGTTGGCATGAAACCACTTGCGCAGTGCGTCGGACGGCGCAATCTCCTTCAACCACGCATCGACGTGGGCGCGATCCTTTGACAAACCGCGCGGCCAAAGACGATCCACCAACACCCGGTACCCATCTCCCGCGCCGGCTGGTTCATACACACGTTTGCGGTCAATCGCCACGTCACATCCACCTATCGCAATCTAATGCACCCGCGGAACGAAAATATACGCGCTTCCTACACTTCGAATCTTAACGAACCGTAAGGTTCCGTCCACCAGCCGGTAACAACCCAACGACTAGCCTATTCAATGCGGGACTGGAATTCCGTGCCAACGAAATCTTTCCGAAACACAAAGCAGGAGGTGATTATGCATATTAAGTCTACGCTGATTACGGTTGCCAGCGCCGCGCTGCTGTGCACGGCGACGGCCTATGCATACGTCGGCGAACAGTACGCGAAGGACGCCAAAATCACGATGGAACAGGCGCGTTCCCACGCGCTTCAACTAGCTCCCGGCAACATCAAAGACGCGGAATTGGAGAAGGAAGGCTCTGGTTCGCGTTTACGTTACTCGTTCGACATTCAGACCAAATCCGGAATACGCGAAGTGGGAATCGATGCCATGACCGGCAAAGTCGTGGAGAACAAGGTCGAGTCCAGTCAGGCGGAGGCTCGTGAAATGCGGGCTGAGCATGCGCACGAGCACGGCGAAGGGTCCGAGCCAGAAGACGAGCGCGGAGAAGGCGCAAACTGACCGCGGTGCACGGAGTGGGCCAGGACTCCGAAACCTGGCCCACATCACCCATCGAGCAGCTCCATGCAGCGTGCGCGCCGGACATCGCCCCGTTCCCGAACCGGCGCATCGGCTACCACGACGTGTTGCTGCCTGACGTGACCATGAAAAGCCCGCTGCAATCGAACTCAAAACCCGAGCAGGCGCGCACCTTGGAAGAACACGAAACTGCTCGCCCACGCCAGGCCGAGCGCCCAGAGCACACTCGCGCTCGTGAACGCGAGGCTGCGGGATTCGTTGCGCATGGTCGCCACCGTTGACAAACAAGGGGTGTACAACAACACAAACAGCATGAAACTGAAGCCGTGCACCCAGTCCATGTTCTGACCGAGGTAGTGCAGCAAATCGGCACCCTGCAGACCGGTCATCGCCACCAGGGAACCGATGACGATCTCCTTGGCGACGAAGCCAAACACCAGCACCACCGCCATTTGTGCACCGATGCCGATTGGCGACAATAGCGGCTGCAGGAAATTGCCGAGCATGCCGGCGAAACTTTGCGGACCACCGGGGGGATCGCCCACCGGGTAATGGGTCAACAACCAGACCAGCACTACGCCGACGATGATGAAGTTGGTCGCGCGGCGCAGGAAATGGCTCACTTCGTGCCAGCCGCGCAGCAATACTTGGCGCAGGGTCGGCAGTCGGTACGGCGGCAACTCGAGCACGAACGGTTCGTTGCTGTGCAGACGCCGGCGCAGCAGAAACGCGCTGCCCAGCGCGGCGACAAAACTCACCACATATAAACTGAACAGCACCACTGGCGCCTGCCGGGCCGTGAACAGCGCCGTGGTCATGAACACGAATACTTGTAATCGCGCCGAGCACAACGAAAACGGAATGACCAACATGGTCAGCAGCCGTAGCGGCCTGCTGCGCATGACCCGTGTGCCCATCAAGGCCGGGACGTTGCAACCGAACCCCATCAGCATCATCACGAAACCGCGTCCGTCGAGACCGAAGCGCGACATCAACGCGTCGGTCAAAAACGCCGCGCGCGACAGATATCCGGTGTCTTCCACCAGGGCCATGGCGAAAAAGAACAGAATAATGACCGGTACGAACGAGGCGACGGTGGCGACGCCGTCGTAAACGCCTTCGACCAGCAGACCGTACACCGGCGCGGCGAGTATGCCCTTGAGCGGCACCAAGGCGAAGTCGCGGAACTGATCCAGGATCCAGGCGACCCCGTCCTGCAATGGCGCCCCCAGCGTATAGACCGCCTGAAACACCAGAAACATGGCCAGGAAGAACAACGGCAGCCCCAACCACGGTTGCAGCAGCACTCTGTCCAAACGTTCCGAAGTGCGCCGCTCCATCACCAGGGGCATGTCCACATGCGCACTGAGCAACGCCTCGGCTTCAGGCACGGCGTCGTCGTGATGCTTCAGCTTCGCGCGCAGCGCATCCAAGGTATATTCGTGACCGGCCTCTAGCCCGTTGGCCAAAGCTTGTTTGGCTTCGACCAGCCCGGTACCGACGCGCGCGCTGATCAACCACACCGGACATCCGAGCGCCCGTGCGAGTCCTTCGGTTTCGATCCGCACACCCAACTGCCGCGCCTCGTCCGCCATGTTGAGCAACAGCACGGTATTCAGGCCGAGATTGCGCAATTGCAACGCGAGCGCCAATTGATGATCGAGTTGGGTGGAATTGAGGACGATGCACACCAGGTCCACTGGATTGTTTTCCAGGAATCGGCGCACGACACCTTCATCCTCGGAATAGCCGTGCAAGTCGTAGATTCCCGGCAGGTCGATGACTTCGACCGCTTGTGCGCCGAGAATCACTTTCGCGGCCAGCAAGTCGACGGTGACACCGGGCCAGTTGCCAACCTTGGCGTTGGCGCCTGTAATGCGGTTGAAGAAGGTGGACTTGCCGGTGTTGGGCATGCCCACCAGGGCGATGCGTTTCATCCGGCGAGGGCGACCTCGACCATGGCCGCGTCTGCGCGGCGCAGGATCAGACTGACACTTCCGATGCGAACCTGGATGGGACCACCCAAACGCGATGCGCGAACGACAAAGGCTTCGCGCCCGGTGCGCAAGCCCATGGCTTGCATGCGCTGGCGAACCGCATCGTCGGCGACGATGGCTTCGATACGCCCGCGTTGACCTGCGGTGAGGGTGGAAAGAGCGCAACTGGACACGGCTGGATTCCTATGGCAGCGACTATGAATGCAAATCATTCGCAATCTTAATAACAAACCCGCCCCCATACAATAGGGCCGCAAAAATGTTTTCTAGTCAAAGCTCATGTAAACTCTTGATATACTATACAGGCCATTGTTTTGTTGCTATTGTTTTCCACGGCGCCGGAACCGCAGCGGCCGCTCGATGGGCCGTAGGCCACTCGAGTCGTGCCCACCGGCCCAGATAGGCCTGCATTCCCTTGTCAATTGAACCGTTTATGAAGTCCGACCGCGACCCCGTCCGGCAATACTTTGAGGGTCAGAGGCTGTTCCCGTCCGTGAGCATACAAGCCGGCTGCAGTACCCAGGGCCCATCCCACCAGCACATCGCTTTGCCAATGCCCGTTTACTTTCACACGCGCGATAGCATCATATAGCGGCAGAGCTTCGAGGGCGTACACCCAAGGATCGTCATGGCGATACTCGGCCACGATCGGCGTCACCATCGCGGCGATCGCAGTCACCTCGCCGCTCGGAAAGCTGTAATGATGGCCGCCCTGAAAGAAATCATTGGGATCGTCGCTTTGACTCGGCCGGGCGCGGGTAAAGATCACCTTTCCCGCCGCGCTGGCTGCCGTCCCGATCAACGTCGCATCGATGGATTGCCACAGCGTATGGCCGAAGCGCGTGTCGTTGCCCTCCCAGAGTGCGCCGGCGACCTCGCCCACCGCCAGACCCACGATCAAATTCTTCTGAATGTCGCGCTTGTAGATACCGCTGTCGTCGTAGGTCACTTTATGATCGATGCCGAATGGGCCTGAACCGGCCTGACTGACCGGAACATCGACCACAAACGTACCGAAAGATATCGCAGCTACCAAAAGCAGCGGACGCCCCTTATGGATGATGGCGGCCATGTATCGATCTCCTGAGTGGGACTGCATTACCATCGATTGCAAAACCGACGGCATCGGAAAGCACGACGCGGACCGCGCGTGCAGTGAAACTGCATGTTCGCTCCAACGGCCAGTGACACGTCCACCCTCAAGCCGCCTCCCGCGGCGGATCGGTTGGTCGCCCTTTTACGTGGATCAGTCGGCCGTACAACACCGGCATCAACAACAACACCAGGGGCATTTGCACCAGCAAGCCGGAAATGATCGCGACCGCCAACGGTTGTTGCATGCCCGCGCCTTGGCCGAGGCTCAAGGCCAGCGGCAGCAACGCCAGGATCGCCGCCAGGGTGGTCATGGCAATGGGCCGCATGCGATTGACGCCTGCGTCGGTGAGCGCGGTAAACGGCGAAGCGCCGCCTTTCAACAGCGCCTGGTATTCGGAGAAGTAGAACACCGCCACCTCGGTTACGATGCCTACCACCATGGTCATACCCATCATAGCGGTGATGTTCAGTTCGATGCCGGTGAGCCATAGGCCGACGAATACCGCCAACATCGCCAGCAACGGCATGCCCATGATTGCCAGCGCAATCCGAAAGCGTTCGTATAAAAACAGCAGCAACACGAATACCAGCGCGACGGCGGCGATCATGACCGCAATCAGCCCATGAAAGGCGATCTGCTGCTGTTTATACAGACCGCCCAGTTCATAGGTCATCGACTTCGGAATCAAGTTCTGCTTGTTCAATACCTGCTGCACGTCCTGGATGGTCGATCCCAGATCGCGGCCGCTGATGCGCCCGGTCACAGCGACCATTCGCTTGAGATTGTCGCGGGTGATTTGCGGCTGTCCCGTCACGGTATGGACTTTGGCGATTCGTCCGAGCGGAAACCGGTGTCCGTCCGCGGCGCGAAGCCGCATCGCTTCGACCTGCTCTTCGCGGCTGCGCAATTGTTTCGGCACCCACACGCGGATGCCGACCAGTTTGATACCCTGCTGTACTTCGGTGGTGACGGTGCCGGAGAAATAGGCATCCAGCTGCTGACTGACGGCGTCGGGATCGATGCCCTCCAGCGCGGCCTTGGCGCGATCGACCTGCACCTTCAGCGCATCCCCTGCCAGCACGACGCCGTTGCGAACTTCCACCACCCCGGATACTTTGCGAATCGCATCGGCCACTTTCGGCGCGGTGTTCAAAAGGCTGTTCATGTCGTCGCCGTAGAGTTTGATTTCGATGGGCTGCGGCACGGCGGTAAGATCGCCAATCAAGTCCTCCATCAGTTGCGCCATTTCGATGTCCAGGCCAGGCACCCGCGCCTGCACACGGTTGCGCAGATCATCCATCACAGCCTCGACACCGCGCCGCGGAAACGGTTTCAACCGAATGAAAAAGTCGCCTTCGTTGGCTTCCGTCAGCCCACCGCCCAACTGCGCGCCGGTGCGTCGCGAATAGGACTGCACGTCGGGGGTGTTTTGAATCAGCGCCTCAACCTGGCGCAGCAGGCGATCGGTTTCCGTCAGTGACGTCCCGGGCAGCGCCCGGTAGTCCAGGACGAAACCGCCTTCGTCGATGCTGGGCATGAATCCGGACCCGACCTGTCGATAGCCCATGTATCCGGCGGCGATGAACGGCACCAGCGCCACCAATAACCACCACGGCTGGCGCATCAGACGCGCCAGCAGATTACGGTAGCGCTGATTGACGGCGCGCGACATGCGGCCTTCGTGTTGGCGGTCATCCTTTCCGGGCCGCAACAGATGATCAGCCAACAGCGGCACGCCCAACCAGGCGATCAGATAGGAGATCGCCAGGGCACTGGCCATGGTCAACGACAACGCCTTGAAAAACGCCCCAGTGACACCGCTCAAGAACGCGAGAGGCAGAAAAATGATGATCGTGGCCGCCGACGAGCCGGTCAGCGGATGGGTGAATTCACGCGCCGCCGCGCGCACCAGGTCGTGGCGGCTGCCGCCGCCGTCACGGAAGCGGCGCACGATGTGTTCGATCATGACGATGGCATCGTCGACAATCAGCCCGACGGCCGCGGCCATACCGCCCAGGGTCATGATGTTGAAGCTCATGTGCAGCACGTACAGCAGCAGCACCGTGGTGGCGAGCACCGCCGGTACCACCAGAATGGCAACCAACGTAATGCGCAGGCTGCGCAGGAACAGCAACAGCACCAGCGCCGCCAGGACCACACCGATGAGAATCGCATCGCGCACGCTGGCGGCGGACGCCGTGATCAGCTTTGCCTGGTTGTACCAGGTGCTGACCTTGACATCGGCAGGCAGTTTGTCTCGATATTGCTTGAGTTTCGCCTGCACCGCCTTGACGATGGCCACGGTGTTGCCGCCGGGCTGCTGATACACCGCCACCGACACGGCATCCTGGCCATCGGCGGTCACCCGCAGCCACTGGGGCTTGCTTGCGGCGCGCACGGTAGCGATATCCGCCAGCCGCACCAGACCGTTGTCGCCGCTGCGAATGACCGTATCGCGAATATCCGCCAGGTTCTGCAGACGCGTGTCGGACAGCATCAGGAACAGTTTGTAGTGGTCCTCGAGACGCCCCACGGCCTGCAGGACGTTGGCGGCGGACAGCACTTTCACCACGTCATCCAGCGCCAGACCGTAGGCTTGCAACTGCGCCGGATCGACATCGACGCGATACTCGGCTACCTCGCCACCTTGGATACCGATATGGGCAACGCCGTCGATGGCCGACAACGCCGGCAACAGTTGGTAGCGGGCGAGATCGCGCAACTTGACCTGACTCACCGAATCCGACGTCAAGCTATAGGCGGCCACCGGAAACACGGTCGGGTCCATGCGCCGGGCGCTGAAACTGGTGCCTTTCGGCAGTGATGGCAAGACTTGATTGACTGCTGATTCCACTTGCAACAGCGCCTGGGGCATATCGCTGCCCCAATCGAAATTGATCGACAACTCCGCGCTGCCGCGGCTGGTGGTGGAACGGATCTCCCGCACCGCGGGCACCGAACGCACCGCTTGCTCCGCCGGTCTGGTGATGGCGATCACCATCTGCTCGGCCGGGCGGTCACCGGCTTCCAGTTGCACTACGATGCGCGGGAAATCCACGTGGGGAAACAGCGCCACGGGCAACTTCAGCGCTGCGGCGCCGCCGCCCAACGCCAGCAGCGCCAGCAGCAGCAGAATCGAGCGTCGATGGCGCGCACCCCAGGCCGCTACCGTCATTGCCCACTGCTCTGTCGCACCGGCATACCGTCGCTGAGTTCGTAGTTCCCCAGCTTCACCACCGGGTCGCCGGTCTGCAGCGCGCCGCTGACGCCAATCCAGTCTTCGTCCTGCAGCCCGGTATCGACTGGCACACGCTGTGCCTTGCCGTCGCGCACCACGAACAGGTAGCTGCCGCGATCGTCGCGCAGCACGGCGCTGCGCGGCACCGCCAGGGTATGCTGTTCGCGCAGCGTGATAGTGCCGCGCAAGTCTTCATCCAGGACCACGTTCTGATCGGGTTTGTGCGGAAACCGCACCACGGTGTCGATCAGCCGGGTCTGCGGATTGACCATGCCATGGACCGTATCCACCTGGCTGTCGATACGCGTGGTCGGCGGGAACACCGGCGTCAACACCACAGGTGCGCCGGGCCGCAGACGCAGGGCCTCCTCCGGTTCCACGCCCAGGGTCACGATCAAGGCATCCAGCCGGGCCATGGTCAAAGCAGTGGCGTCCGCCTGCACCCGCTGTCCGCGGCCCACCGACAATGCGGTCACGATGCCGTCGAATGGCGCTTTCACGATTTCGGAAGACTGACCGCTACCGACGCGCTGTTGGGCTTGCAGGGAAGACTGGGCGTCGCGCAGCGACTGCTCCGCTTTGGCCACCTGTTCACGGGTGGCGAGGTGGTCCTTGAACATGGCCCGCACGCTTGCCAGATCCTGCTCGGCATAGCGCACCGCCGCCTGGGCCTTGTCAAAATCCACCGCCGCGCCCGGTGCTGTGCGTAGCTCCAGCAGGCGGTCGCCGGCCCGCACCCGCTGCCCCGGCGACACCCACAGTTGTTCGATGCGGCCGGCGCGGGGCAGCGACACGTTCACTAATCCATGGGGATCCGGCTGCAGGTGGCCGTAGGCAACCACGGTCTCCTTCAAGGTGCGCATTGCCGCTGCCGTTACCTGCACCTTGGCGGTGGGCGTGGGCGCCGCGTCTTCGCCGCCCGCATTGTCCGTGGCGGCTTGGCCGGCCTTGTCAGGCTTGCTCTTCGTCGCCGCCGAGCCATTCCCGGAGCCGACAATGTCCTGCCGCGAGCCCGTGCCAGTTCGCGGCGACGAACTGTCGTTGCCGCCGCTCTTCGTACTGCCCCCCGCAGTCGACGCTGCGCCGGACCCGGCGCGGTTGCTCCCGGTTCCAGGGGCACCGGACGCACCCGCATTCCGCGCAGTGCCCGCGCCAGTGGACGAACCCGGTGCCGCCGAATCGAGAGTGGCTGCGCTCGGACGCGCTGCCGTGCCGTTCGACCCAGTGGCGGTACCGCCCGTGTCGAGACCGTCGCCTGTCCCGCCTGGCGCGGCGGCGGTTGTGGAGCCGTTTGCCGTGCTTCCGCCCGCGGAGCCAACCGCGCCCGAAGCTGAACCTTCCACAGCCGATGCGCCGCCGCTGCCGATTGCGGTTCCCCCGGCAGCGGCGCTGCTTCCTTGGGCGACCGCCACCGGACCGACACCGATCAACCCGGCGAGCAACAGGCAGCGGGTTACCGTTCGGTAGGGGTAGACGTTCATACGGCAATTCCAGGTTGCAGTCATGCGGCGTCGGGCCACGCGGTGAGGGTGTCGAGGGAAATGCGGGTCTGCCACAAGGTTTGCAGCAGGTCCAGACGTTCGCTTTGTTTATTGAGCAGTGCGTTCTGGGCGCCGAGATAGATCAGACCATCGAGATTGCCGGCGTCGTACTGGCGCGCCGTTTCCGTGGCCATGCGTTGCAATAACGGCAGGTCCGCTTCCACCCGCTGTAATTGCCGGCGCACCAGAGTTGCCTGATCCTGCAGCGCATCGATTTCCCCCGCGGTGGCATCCAAACGGGCCTGGTATTCCTGGCGTAGTTGTTCCCGCGTTGCGCGCTGCACGGCGATTTCGCCACGGTTGGCGCTGAACAGCGGCAGGTTCAAGGAAACGCCGATGCCGACCGTATGCACAGCGCTGGTATCCCGTGCTTGGTTCAGGTTCACGGTCAGTGACGGAAACTGCGCCAAGACCGCTTTATGCACCATGGCTTCCTGACTGCGATAGCCCTGCTGCAAGGCGACGAGGTCCGGCCGGCGGCGGGCGATGGCGGTGATATCGAGCTCTTGCTGTTGGGCCGCCGCCGGCAAGCGCTCCGGCAAACCTTCGAGGTTCAGCGCCGACGCGGATACCAGTCCCAACAGGGATCTCAGGTCGTGGCGATGCTGGTTGAGCGCACGCTCGGCGTCGTTGACCTGGGTGTTGGCGTTGGCCAGTGCGGCGAGATCGTTGCTCACCACGTCCAGGGTGGCATCGCCCCGGCGCAGTGCGGCTGCGGAATGCTGGTAGCGCTTGCGATACAGGTCGCGCGCTTGGCGCTGCAGTGCGAGCTTGTCCATCGCAACCACCGTTTGCGTATACAGGTCGCGCGCCTTCTGTACGGTCTGCCATTCCTGCCATACCGTCTGCAACGATACCTGCGCATGGGCTGCGCGCTGCGCGTCGACCGAAGCGCCACGGGTAATCAGGGCAGCGAGGTCGTAACCCAGGCCGACACTATAGCCGTCGGTCAAGCCGGGACCGTGGTCGGTGGGATGATCGAGGGACGCGGAGATTTGCGGATCGGGCAACAGCCGCGCTTGAAACAACTGCGCCTGGGCAACGCCGAGCTTGCTGCGTTGAACCCGCAGATCCGGATTGTTCACCACCGCCAGCATGGCGGTCTCGGTCATGTCGAGCCCATCGCCAGGATCGAAGCTATGACGCTGCAAGACCGGCAGCCCCAGGCTTCCCACGTCCACGCTGAGTGGCAGCCGCGTCGCCAAATCCGTCCGTTCGCTTAGCGGCTTCGGCGTGTAAACCGCGCACGCACCTACGGCACAGGTCAACGCGAATGTCGCGACGGTGCGGCTTGCGGTTCGCAACTGGACTGGCAAAAGCACGACTGAGGTTCCCGATTCCTGCTTCGAAAGCATGGCTTTGTGCGCATGAGCGCGACGCATACCGAAGAATAAGAACCGAGACTTAGCGAACGCTTAACGCAAGCTCAGATCCGCGCCTCAAGCACTTGCGCGGACCAATCCAGAGAGGCACACAAGTCACCGTTGTCCGACAACGCAAACGTCAGCGACATGGATAACGCATGGGATGCCGCGCCGACCAAGGCCAAGCCAAGCCCGGCGTGGCGGCGGCTGTCTCCGCCTTTGCGCCAGAATCGTTGTCCGAGTTGCGCCACATCGGCGGATTCCAATTGTGGCGCCGGATTGCAAATCCGAAATCCGTTGCGATCGCACTCGACGTGCATACGCGCGCCGGGAGGTGCATATTCCACCGCATTGCTGATCAGATTGCCGAGTACGATCTCCAACAGGGTGCCGTCAGAGCGTAGCTGCGGCGCGTCCGTGATCGTACAGGCCAGCGCGACTTGCCGCTCGTGCATGCGCGGCAATTGACGTTCCTGCATTCTATTGAGCATCGCCTGCAGGTCGACGGTTTCCAGACGCGGCTGTTCCAAGCCTGCCTCCAGACGCGTCAGCAATAATAAACCGGTCACCGTGCCTTCCAACTCACGGCCAATCTGATCCAGCTCCGACAATATTTCAGGCAGCGGGCGACTGCCTGGAAATTGCTGCTCCACTTCGAGCAATGTGCGATGTTCCGCAAGTCGTGTACGCAACTCGTGCGCCAGCCCCTGGGCGAACTCACGCTCTCGCGCCAGGCCATAATCCATGCGTGCCAGAACGTCATTGAAGCGCGCGGTGAGGGGCGCCAACTCCGCCGGGGTCTCAGCTCGCAGTCTGCGCCCCGGTTGATCGGGGCCGATCCGCGGCATTTGTTCTGCCAGCGCCGTCAGCGGACGCAGTCCCTGTTTGACCAGCCAGGGCGACAATGCCAGCACGACCAACACGGCCACGGCGATGGAACCGAGCAGTAACGCATCCAGCGCCGACGTCAGCTGATCGATGGTGTTGCGTGGCTGCGCGAACAATAATCGACAACTTGGCTCCGGCGTTTGCCCCTGCGCTTGCCGATAATGGGCGCTGCGGCTCGCCGCGTTGGGCCCCCAGCTTTCGCCCAACTCGGGCGTAAATCGAAATGCGACTGCACGCAGGGCGCCTGCCACCGAGCCGTTCAAATTGAAGTAGCGAACCGCTTCGTCAACGTTCGCAGGCCACGGCATGGCAACATCGCCCAGCGCCGGTGAGCGCACCCGGCTTTGGCGCGAACCGCAGTCCATCTGGTACACCACGCCGCCACCGAGCAACGGGTCGTTGCTGGCCAGATCGCTGGCGTCGTCGAACACAATACCGTCCCGTTCCAGCCGCGTCAGCTCCGCAATTCCTCGCGCCCTCGCCAGCAAAGTCGCATCGAAACGTCGATGCAATTCGTGGTCGACGCGCTTATCGATGATCCATGCCGCGGTACCCAGCACCGAGAAGATTGCCGCCATCAGCAGCAGCGTTATGCGGGAGCGCAGAGACAATGGTTTCATGGAATCAGATAGCCGACGCCGCGCCGGTTCTGGATCAAGTCGCACAATCCGGCGGCGTCGAGCTTACGGCGCAAACCATGTACCAGAACCTCGATGCCTTTATCCGAAGCGGCACAATCGCTGCCGGCTAAACGTTCTTGAATCTGCGCCCGGGAAAACGGTCGGCCTCGGTAGCGCAGCAGTAACGCCAGCAACGTAAACTCTCTCGGAGTGAGCGACAGCTCCGCTTCCCCCACCCAGGCGCGCTTGGCTTGCACGGAAACTCGGAGCTGGTCGTAACCGAGCTCGATGCCCTGGGTCTGCGCCGGGCGGCGCGCGAGGGCATGCAAGCGCGCAAGCAATTCTTCGAATGCGAACGGTTTGACCAGATAATCGTCGGCGCCGGCATTGAGCGCACCAACACGATCTGCAACTTGATCCCGGGCGGAAAGAACCAATACCCGCGGCCTGGTCGCATCATGGGGCAGGTCCTGCAGCACCGCGAGTCCGTCGCGTCTCGGCAGCATCAGATCGAGCACGATCAAATCATAGCCGAACCCGGCCAGAAACCCCGCCGCCTCCACACCGTCCGCAGCTGCATCGACGGTGAAGCCGCTGGCGCGCAAGCCATGCTGCAGCGTACGCCGGAGCCGTTCCGAGTCCTCGACCAGTAGAAGTTTCATGCGGCATTTTAACGCGCAGGATGAAGGTCACACTAGCGGCGTTCGTCCGGCTCGACCTGCCAACATCGAATTGAACGAAAAGCGTGCTACAGCGGCTTTTGCGCAGTCACGCTGACGTAGGACAACTGACCGAAAAATGTACCTGCCTGCACTCGTCTGAGCACCTCGGCTTTCAGTTGCTCGGCCAATTCCGCACCGATACGGCCATTGGCGTGCAAAAAGTCCGCCCCTCGCCTGACCCAATGGCTCAATAGTCCGGTGGCGCTGTTGTCCACATATCCATGACTGCGTAGCGTCCCGATCCGCAAGCCGGCACCGACCACCACGGAGTGCAAGCGTCGCGCCATCCTTTTGTCGAGAACGAAACCCTCCACGAATGCATCGGCACACGCCTGCAAAGGATCATGATCGGCCTGCGCCACCGTTACGCTGCAGAAATCCGCGTCGCAGATCGCCAACCAGCCCCCCGGCTTGAGTACGCGCATCGCTTCTCGCAGCGCCAATACGGGCGCAGGACAATGACTCAGCAGCGTATGAAAGACCGCGACGTCGAAGGCCGCATCGCGCGCGTCCAGTTGACATGCATCGCCCGATTCGAACTGCAGGTTGTCGTTATCGGTACTGAACTTCTTCGCCTTTTCGATCAAGGCGGGCGACAAATCCACGCCTACTGCTTGTGCAACGTTTGGCCACTGCGCCAGCATTCGGGTCACGGCGCCGGTCCCACAACCGATTTCCAGCGCCCGCGCATTCGGCGGAAACACCACGTCGCTCAGATACGAACGAACGATTTCGTGCTGCTGCGGATCGGCGCCGCGTAATTCCAATACCTTGGCAATATCCTCGATCACTTCGTCGGAAGCGTCGTTGATGAACGCGAACGGATCGGTCATGAGATGAACCTCTCAGATGGTGAGCGAAACTACGCCGCAGTCAGCACCGTTCAGGCGACTACACCGAACAGCCGACCGATGCCGGCGGTAATGGCCATGGCGAGTGCGCCCCAGAACGTGACCCGTGCAACGCCGGGTGCCACAGGTGCACCGCCGGCGCGGGCGGCCAGCGCGCCCAACAGGGCCAGGAAACACAATGACAACCCCGTCACCAAAGCCATGATCCAGGATTCCGGCGCCAGTGCCGCAGTCACCAACGGCAGTGTCGCACCTACCGAAAAGGTGGACGCCGAAGCCATCGCCGCCTGTATCGGCCGTGCCCTCAGAGTTTCGGAAATACCGAGCTCGTCGCGGGCATGGGCACCCAGTGCGTCGTGCTCCATAAGCTGCGTCGCGACTTCATTCGCCAGCTCCGGATCGAGTCCATAGCCAACATAAATGCTGGCCAATTCTCTGTGCTCAGATCGCGGATCCGTTTCCAGCTCGGCGCGCTCCTTGGACAGATCGGCCTCTTCGGTGTCGGCCTGGGAACGCACGGAGACGTACTCGCCGGCAGCCATGGACATCGCGCCGGCAACGAGCCCCGCCACACCGGCCAGCACGATCTCGTTGCGTGACGTGGCTGCCGCCGCAACCCCGACCACCAGGCTCGCCGTTGATACGATGCCATCGTTCGCTCCCAGCACTGCGGCGCGCAGCCAGCCGGTTCGATCGGAGCGGTGTCGTTCGCGATGTGCCATGGCTGGTCCTTTGTGTTCGATTGGGCGGCTAAGCGCACGAAGTACGGAACGAGGATCATCTTGTCGCAGCGCCAGTCATTGCGCAAGCAAGCACACTGCCTGCTGCGTAGCGCCCTCTGCCAGGAACATACGACTACCAGATAAAAGGATCGGCCGGTTTTGCCTCGACCGCACCCCGATTGTTGCTCCAGAAGTTACGCAGCGACGCACCGAAAATATGTTGCTCGTGTAGCAAAATCGAGCGGTACAGAGGATGACGCAACTTCTCCTGGATATACTCCTGCCAGTCTTCCCACTCGATCAACGGCGCCGGCGTCAGTAGCCACCAGCCCCAACCCGCGCGGGCGGAAAAAGACAGAATTTCATCGAACAGATTCAACTCCTTGTAGACCAGCGTCTTGGCTTTGAAGAACAACCGTTCCTGCAGCAGTAGCGGATCGCGAAAATAAGCTACATCACGGCCGGCGTTGGCGGAAACGTACTGCTGGATGTCCGGATTATCGATGTTGAGCTTGTCGTACTCAATCAACCGGCTGATCAAAGCGCTGCTGCGTTCGACCGATTGGGAAATGCGATCGCGGACCAGGACCGTGATCGCCCAACCCGCACTGATCAATGCAACGATAATGGTCCAATAGAAAGTCACATTTGTCATGACAGCGGTCCTTCCAGGTGAAAGCGGCGAGCCCGATATACCGGCAACGTTAATGCTCGAGCCGCAACCGCACTAAGCATCCGCGCCGAACTCGTTGTCAATAGGCTGCGGGAAGGACGTGCATGCGATCGTCGGGACCGACCACATTCGCGCACACCTGAACCTCGCCGAGCGGTGGCGCAACAGGTTTGCATTTCGCTCATCAGGGCTGCCCGGCCCGGTGCCGCGTCCCCGGGCCGGGCGCAAAACCGTTCACTCAGCTTGCCACTGCGGATTCCAGGCGATCTCCCACAAGTGGCCGTCCGGATCTTGAAAGTAGCCCGCATAGCCGCCCCAAAATGTGCGGCGGGCCGTTTTCACGGTGCTGGCGCCGGCGGCTACGGCGCGCTCCATTACCGCATTCACTTCCGCTTCGGACGAAACATTCTGGGCCAGGATGAACTCGCTGGCCGTCGGAACGCCGGGGGCGATGCCCGCGTCATGGGCGATACTCGCACGCGGCCATAGCGCCAGTTTCAAACCACCGGCAAGCTCGAAAAAGGCCACTGCTCCGTGTTCGAACTCGGAACCGACGATACCTTCGGTGGGCCAGCCAAGGCCGTCTCGATAGAACTTCACGGCCCGCGCCAAGTCGTCGACACCAAGCGTAATGAGGGTGATCAGTGGTGTCACGTTGTCGATCTCCGTAACTGGACGGCTGAGGTGCTCGGAATGCTGTCACGCTCCGTCAATCACGGCCAGCGCAAGCGATTCACGCATAAAGCGTCGCCGCGCAGCGGTCCGGGCAAACCGCTGTTGTTGAACGGCTCCCGTGATGCTTGCGCCGCGATGTCCGGCTGCGGTGGGTCCTCAACCCGGCGTTTCCATGTTAGGCATTCAAGTGAACATTTTCGATCCGCAAACGGCTCTTCGGCAGCGCCGGCAAATGTCGAAAGTTCACCTGCAGATTCTGTCGCGGTACGTCGTAGCGAATTCGCTCGAAAAAGAATCGCGCCGCGATCTGCAGCAACGCGATCACGATGTCCTCTCCCGGACAACGGTGGTTACGATAGTGATCGCCTCCGCCCTGGGGAATGAAAGCGAAGGGGTCTTGTTGCCCGTTGGCGAACCGCTCGGGCCGAAATATCTCCGGGTCTCCCCAATAGCGTGCGTCGTGGTCGGTGCCGTACAAATCCAGGAGCACCCGGCGACCTGCTGGAAACTGAAACCCGTGCCACTGGAAGTCCTGGCGCACGCGGGCGGCGACAAACGGGAAGAATGGATAAAAGCGCCGCACTTCCTGGGCGAATGGCCGCGCGTATCCGTTCGGGTCGGCTTGCAGCGCTTGGCGACATTCCGGATATGCGTGCAAAGCCAATACTGCAAACGTAACGAACACCGAGGTCGCGACGATCGGTCGCACCACATTGAGTAGTTCTACGGCCGCCACGCGCCGAGGCAAGAGCTTTCCCTGAAGGTCGCGATGCCACGCGATCCCATGGGCCGGGCTATTCTGCGCTGGAGACAATCGCCCGGCGCGAATGTCGTCGATCAGCGTTTCAAACCAACGGTCCGTCTGCCGCCTGGCCAACCGTGCGCCGAAATGCAACGGGCCTTTGGAACCCGCGTGATCGAACAACGAGCTGATTTGCCGGGTGCGCCGACTCAACTCGCCCAGCGCAACGGGGACGCCAGCCCATTCACAGGCTGCCCGGGTCAAGATTTCCTGCATTTGCTCGTAGACGACGATCTGCCTCATTGCCATCCAATGTCTGGCGTATTCATCGAGCGTGGCCTCGAAGGCCTCCCCCATGCTGTCGACGCTCGCGCCAGATGCCAGCGCCATGAACATTTCTTTGCGGTGGCGATGTTCTTCGCCGTCGAGTCCTTGAACACCGCCGACACCAAACAACGTCTTCATCGCTGCGTCCGGCGCCGCACCCTGGCGGCTGAAGCGCTCGGTATCGTAAAAGACCGCGGCTGCATCTTTACCGGTCACACAGATGGTGTTCTCGAACAAGAGCCGCGCTTCGAAGGCATCGGTCGCGAGCCGGCGGCATCGTCGGCTGATAAAGCGATAGGGGTCGTGCAGCAATGCAAGCGTGCTGTCGGGCCACCGGTCCTGAGGCAGAGAATCCATGAACTTTCCTTGTCGCTTGGAGGTGGAATGCGCGTATCGGTCCGAGGATACGGTCATGGCGGTAAGTGTAGTCACCATGGCATCAGTCGCTGGCCCGCGCTGGCGCACCGAGTTTCCGGTTCGACGGACCGTTTGCCGCCACACCGCAGCCAGCGCGCTGCTAGCGCACCGACTCGCGACGGCTCGAGTCCCACAAGCGCCGGATTTGTCGCTCCCCCATCCGCACTGGCGCAGCCGTTGCCGTACCCAGGCCTACCCTGCCCCGGGACACAAGTCGAACCGCCGCCCGCACCGCCCATCGGTCATTCTCGCTTTTGCGGCCCAGCTTGTTCGTAGGTCGAGCGCAAGCCTATTATTGAGACGAGTCCGGCTCGGGCCTCATTACCGAAGCAATCCCTTCTCGCTCGATCGCCTCGAGCGCCTCGTTCAGGGCTTCCTGATCCGTCTTAAATGGGTCGTCCCACACTGTGGAGTTGCGAAATTCGTCGACAACTTCCAAGATCCATCCGCCAGCGCCATCTTGGTAGATCTCCACCTGGACCGTGTGTCCGTCTTGAGTGATGGACTGACAAAGGGGGGACATGTTCACTTCAAATTCTTCGTCCATTTCCAGCTCCGGATGAGGTCGCGGTGAGTTTTTCGTGCGCGCCGCGACAGTCTATCTGCAGCGAGCCTGAGGACTACATGCCGGCCGGTGCGCATCATGGCAATCTCGACACGCATTTCGCGCAATCTGTGACGCAATCTGCCCAGCCTCCCTCGATCCGAGCGCGCCCTCAAGCTCCAGGCCGGGTTCGGTGAAAAAACGCAATCGCGGAATCGATGTCTTCCACCACGGTGCCGATGTTGTCCATACGCATGACGGTCATCATGTCTCTTTGGCGTCTGACGTAACGCTGAGGGACCCCGAGCTTTTGTGGCCTCGCTATCGAACAGCATGTTACGGCGCATCTCCGCCCCCGAGCCGACCTGATGCAGACTGCCGTCCCCCGGTTGCGGGCTGCACGGAACCCGCCTTGCCAAGACCGAACAACGGCATATTGACGTAGACATTTTCGTACGTTCCAGACGTGGCTGCATACGTTTCATGCCAAATGCCCACCGACCCATCGGTTCCGACCGCCTTGTTGAAGGCTCGCCACGCGGGCAGATGTTGCGCTTCCTTGTTCGTTGCATAAGCCAAGAGTTGCTCCACGGATCGCCAGTACTGCACTAGGATGGTGGTGCGAGAGAACCACATTTCAGCGTGAATGAAGCCCAGCTCAGGTTGACGGTAGAGCTCCTTGAGCATACGTGGCATCGCAGTGGCCACAGGCCACCACTTGTGAACTTTGAGCGGGTTATTGATGCGCATGCCAATCAGGAAGACGACAAAGTCTCCTTCCAGTGTTGCGGTCAGCCGTTCGTTTTGGATCATGATCTAATGAGGTCAGGGGTGGCGGCGCCAGCGGACATTCTCTTCACCGGCTCGTTAGACGTCTGATGTTGGTCGATCATACAGATTCGGTGCTGTTGACGCCCTTGAGGCTCGAGCCCCCTTGGTCGGGGACCTTTTCTAGTACGCTAAAGGAGCCATCGGTTTCTAATATCACAGCATCGACACTTTCCATCTGCGCTACGCCAGCACTCCGAACCGCTGCACGAACCTCGCTCTCGGTGACACGGGCCTTCCGTAAAGCCCGAGCCAGGAAGGCTCCGCGATACAACAGCATGATCGGTTCGCCAGTAACCACCTTCTGAACCCATGGAATTCGAACGCTGGTCCAGGTCACAATGAACTGCAGGCCAATCAACAGACCGAACGCCGCTACTCCGTTTGTCAAGGACACGCTCTTGCTCAATAAAACCGTCGCTAAAGTGGATCCCAAGGCGACGGTCACCACGAAGTCAAACGCGTTCATCTTGGATAACGTTCGCCTGCCGGAGACTCGCAGAAATAGAATGAGAGCAATGTATGCCAGCACTCCGACCACTAGCGTGCGGATAAGACTCTCAACCCCGTCGAAAAGCATGTCTCAGTACCTGCTTTGGCCTAACGTTGAAGCTCAGCCGACGCGAAACCACACAACGGTTTTGCGGCCGGCTGGAGCGCCTAATTCGATGCGTCGGCGGACTGTTGAAAAACGCTGCGCAATCATCTGCCCATGCTCCAGCGCACTGTCAGGCCTCTTCTCTTGTTTCTTCAATACCTTACCGCCCTATGCCCCGCTTTGCTGGACACCATACAGGGCTTGAAGCTCTTCGATGGGGAATGCGTATTTGAGCGCCCCCATCGGCATCCGGTTGAGGCGCCTGATGATGCTGGGAACCTCCGCGCTATGCACGCCGCCGGCAGAAAGGATGTGAAGCTCGTAGTGAAAGACAAGATCATTCATGGAGCCGACAACGCTGCGGTTGGTCGTGCTGCCAAAGGAGACCTGGGCCGATTCCGCCAGGATCTGCTCAACCACTGGCTTCGGAAGCTGCTCAGCATGAAGCACGCAAACTAGATACGAGAGGAACACCGAGGCCAGATCACGAATCTCAGCACGCCGAACATCGGGAGCGATGAAATTGAACAAGGTCCGATCATTGACGAAAAGGACGCACTTGCGCCGGCCGATGAAGATGAGATTGGCGTGCCAAGAGCTGAGTGGCAAGGAATCAGGCTCCGCCGTGGATAGATCGGCAGACTTCAGACCCATCTCCCGCTGAAGCTTTTTCGTGCACCGAATGACGGGCATTTCGTCTCCAAGGAGGCTACCGCCGCCCGTGAACCGCGCCGAGTTTTGGCGTCAGTTCGATGGGCTGGTTATACCGATCAGCCCACCTTCTTGAGTTCTTCACGTATGATCCGCCTAAGCGTCTTTGCATCCACCGCCGGCTCGGTTTTTGACAATACTTCCCGTAATGCATCGTTAATTAGCGTCTGGTAACCCCGCCCGAGTTCATCGCCCTTCTCTCGAAAGGCAGCGATGATATCGTCGTCGAGATAAATCGTAATGCGAGTCTTACCAGTGTTTTTCGCCACTGGTCCGCGCTTACCTTTACTAAAATCGTATTCCTTCCTCATAACTGTTTCGCTCTGACTTAGTCGCCCTACGCGCTGAAATAATGCGTATCGAATCACCACGATAGGTGTAGACCACCACCACAGTCGTGTCCAAGGCATCCATTCCAACCAAGATGAATCGCTCTTCCGCCGATGCCCCTGGGTCGGGCATGGAAATGGCGTACTGGTCATAGAATGCTATCTCTACGTCCGAGAAGCTAATTCCATGCTTGGGGGTTCTACCCCGATTACCCGGACACTTCAAAAAAGCCCATAATGGGCCCAAAGGAGTGTTCTTATGTCCAAGAGAAGGCGATTCAGTCAGGAGTTCAAGCAGGGGGCTGTGGAACAAGCCAGGCAGCCCGGCGTTAGTTGTGCGCAAGTCGCCCGGGAGTTGGGGATTGCGGCCAACCTGTTGACCCGCTGGAAACGAGAAGCGGACAGCAAGGGTCACCGCGCCTTTGGCGGTTCGGGTAACCCAAGAGATGAGGAGGTTGCACGGCTGAAGCGGGAACTGGCTCGGGTAAAAAAGGAACGGGATTTTTTACGCGCAGCGGCAACGTTCTTCGCCAAAGAGTCGTCTTGAGATATCAAGCGATTGAACGTTGCCGCGATGAGTTTCCGGTTCGCATGATGTGTCGGCTTCTGAAAGTTTCGCCCAGTGGCTTCTATGATTGGTCGGGCCGTCTACCCAGTCCACGGCAGCTCGACAATGAGCGTTTGCTGAAGCGGATTCGAGCGATCCATGAGGACGGCGGCGGGATTATCGGTGTTCCGCGCATGCATGAGGATCTGACCGACGAAGGCGAAACGGCGAGCAAGAACCGGGTTGCGCGCCTGATGTCTGTCAACGGCATTGCGGGCTGGCCACGCAAGAAGAGGCATGGCATGCGCGCAAAGTCGGGCTTGCCACCGGCGGGTATACGCAATCATTTGGAGCGGGATTTCCTGGCTCTGGAACCTGAGACCAAATGGGTCACGGATATTACCGAGTTGCAGACCGATGAAGGCAAGCTGTATTTGTGCGTAGTCATCGACCTGTTCAGCAAGCTCGTCGTGGGTTGGTCGATGCATCATCGTCAGGATCGGCAGATGGTTATTCGTGCTGTGGAGATGGCCGTCTGGCAGCGTCAGGGCAGATGGTCGGTGGTATTGCATTCTGACCGAGGCAGTCAGTTCAGGAGTGGCGATTATCAGCGATTCCTGAAGCAAAATACGCTCATCTGCTCAATGAGTGCGGTCGGTCATTGCGGTGACAATGCGGCGTGCGAAGGGTTTTTTGGCATGCTCAAGCGAGAGCGCACAAACCATTGTCACTACCGCACACGAGATGAAGCCAGGGCTGATCTGTTCCATTACGTCGAACGGTTCCACAACCCAAGAATGCGACGTAGAGTGGCCAGGCAGGATCAGAAGTTTTCAGGCGTTTTTAAACCGTCCGCGGTATCGGGGTAGAACCCGTCCGATGGTGTGCTTCTGAATGATTAGTTCTGATTGGACTAGCTTGTAAAGCACGTCCACCATGAATCCGACGGCATAAAGCCGCTGCCTATGCTCCTTTCGGAATTGGTTCAGTGCTTGAATCGCCAAGACGGTGAAGGAAGCACCTACCGTTGCCAAAAATGGAAGCCAAAGGCCAGTAGCGAAAGGAATCGATTCGTCTGTCATAACCTCAGGACACATAACGTCATCCATAAGCCGCGCGAACGAAGCGCAGCGAAGAGAGCGTCGGCTTGATGGATTTGTTATGTTTATTCTCCGCTAACACTCTTAAGATCGTTCAGAATGGATCTCGAGTTCTCATGTGACTGAACATCGTTCCATTTCACATGGCCGGCCGGTCGTCTCAAAGATAAAACGTCAATAATGGGAATTATTACAGCCCCTTTAAGCAGATAGTTTGATTCGAAAATTACGATTGCAGCATGGTCAAAAGAGCTGGACCCACCTCGTTGGACAGTCATTGGACGAAGATAAGTGCTTTCCTCCATCATGAGCAACATGCTCTGGAGAGAAGCGATGAGAAGGAAGAGACGAACCCATTCCCCCGAGTTCAAGGCCAAGGTCGCCCTGGCGGCGGTCCGGGGTGATTTGACGATGGCCGAGCTGGTCAAGAAGTATGATGTGCATGCCAACCAGATCACCGACTGGAAGAAACAGCTACTGAACAGCGCGCCGGATGTCTTCGGCAAAGGGGCGAACAAGGCGGAGGGCGCTGCGGAGACGGTTCAGGATCTGCATGCCAAAATCGGCCAGCTGACGATGGAGAATGATTTTTTAGAACGCGGGCTCGAACGGATTCACGGGCCCAGAGGAAAGAAATGGTAGAGCGGAAGGATCCGCTGCCGGTGATGCGGCAATGCGCGTTGCTGGACCTGCCCCGCTCGACGTTCTATCACGTGCCCAAGCCGGTCTCCGACAAGGAACTCGAACTGATGGCGCTGATCGACCGCTGTCACCTGAAGCATCCGTTCTACGGCAGCCGCCGCATCCGCGACTGGCTGGAAGATCGGGGGCACCGGATCCATCGCAAGAAGGTCCGGCGCCTGATGCGCACGATGGACCTGGCGGCGCTGTATCCAAAGCGCAACCTCAGTCTCGCCAACCAGGCACACAAGGTCTATCCGTACCTGCTGCGGGATCTGGTCATCGAGCGTCCCAACCAGGTCTGGGCGACCGACATCACGTATATCCCGATGGCGCGCAGCTTTGTGTATCTGGTCGCGATCATGGACTGGTACTCGCGCAAGGTGCTGTCGTGGCGCGTGTCCAACACGCTCGATGCCAGCTTCTGCGTCGAAGCGCTGGAAGAAGCGATCGAGACTCATGGCGTGCCGGAGATCTTCAATACCGACCAGGGCTGCCAGTTCACCAGCGAGGACTTCACCGGCGTCCTCAAGCGCCATGGCATCCGTATCAGCATGGATGGCAAGGGCCGGTGGGTCGACAACGTCTTCGTCGAACGCCTGTGGCGTAGCGTGAAGTACGAGGAGGTGTATCTGAAGGCCTACGACAGCATCGCGGCCGCGCGGGCTTCACTGGGGCGGTACTTCGTTTTCTACAACACCGAGAGACGGCATCAATCGCTTGACCGGCGCACGCCGGACAGCGTGTACTACGAATCCGCTGCCAAGCTGGCAGCTTAACCCGAGGAAGCACTTATCGCGCTGTCCAATTTTCGGGGTCCATTTCTAAATGCGTCCTTTTCGTAGCGTGCAAAATTAGTTCTGTTTTGAGTTGTGTCCGTACCATCTACTCTGCATTTCACTTGGATGGTTCCGTGACATTCACATCGGACATCAAAATCTGGATTATTAGTCACGGCCAAATGTCCATTAAAAGCAGCGCATACAAGCATTTCCGCGTACCAATCAGGGTGCCCGACGTTATGATGACGAAGTAATTCACCTTGAAGCTTCGCCACATTGGCGATTTTTTTCTGCAAATTCATTGGTAGCCCACGATCTAGTTTTTGAACATTTCATTGTATTCCTTTACGCTTTCCAGTTCTTTCGCGTATTCATCCATGAATCTTTCCCCACTCCGGCGCGCGGACGCCTTGCATACATACGTGTCATCGAATGTTCTATTTAATGAAGCGAATATTTCGTAGTCCCACGCCTCGGGCATTAAATTAATGAACCAGTTAGCTTGCCTAAACCGGAGCTTATCCGTTGGCCCTTTAACTTCTACAAACTTCCACTTGTTACTGCTATTTTCTACTACCAGAAAATCGGGCGGATAGAGGGATATTGAATAGTCCTTCGGGTCTATCCCATTCAGAGCAATCGCTTCTTTTATAGTATTATTGAACCAAATGATGACCAGTCGAAACTCAATGTGCTCTCCTTTTTTGGTAACTAACGACCAAGCTCAGCCGCGCGCGAAGCGCGTCGGGTGGAGCGCCTTGTTAGGCGCAGTCTAGCCATACACCTTCTTCAGCACCGGCCGTCTGCCTGCGACGTATAAACGCATATAGATCTTTCGGCCTTTTACTAGATTCCATGGATTCAGGCCGCCAAAAATCCATTCTCCGCTAGCTTCACTTACGTATACCTTTCGGATCCCTTTGTGCCGAACTACGTACCATTCGGCGCACGCCTCATCTCAGGGTGACCATCGGGATTCGCAGATTATAGACGTATTCCTCCTTACCAAACAAAGCCTGCATTTCGTCGATCCTATCCAGGGAATGTCCATCTACGTTTACTGCAACGATGTGGCCTTGTCAATTCGCCATAACGCCCGCCCTTTGAACGAACGGCATCCCTGATTGGCTTCCGTACGTTTTTACCTATCGAGCACCACTGGAATGTACTCCAATAACCCTCTGCCCCTTTCCTCGTTTCACTGGCTTCTATCGGGATTGCTTCAAACTCAGCGCCCCAACCGTCGTGCTTCTAAGTCATCGACGGAATTTTTTCGTGACCATTTTTCTCAATATCCTCTGTCACAGTTTCTGGATCTAAGCTCGACAGCCAATCCGACAGTTCTCGATGTAATCTCTTGCAGTCGCTCAGGATTATCGGGGTTGCGCTTAAGTTCCGAACATATATCTCATTCCCAGCTTCTGGATCTGATGTAAAGTTGTACCCAACATCGATCCGAAAGCGATCCCGCCAAAGCTCCCACAGTTTAACAATGGCCAATAAAGTGGAGAGTCCAGCTCCCCACCACGCTATGTAGTTGGCCTCAATTGATCCCATGTGTCTTCCGCCTAACGATTAAGTAGACGTCTCATCCACCGTATATTCGATATCTGGCGGATCGAGCTTTGTTGGTTTTTGTTATAGGTCCGAAACATGCCGCAGATTCTTCGTCCGCTTTTTCCGCGAATATACCGCGGTTTTACTTGTTATTGAAATGGAACGTGGATCTGCGTGATATGGCGTTAGGTTGCGGCTGTCGTGCTCATTTTATTGAAAGAATTTCAGCCGCTTACATCATCATCCGGATTGTTGAAGCGGACGACCCTTGCAGGCTTTGTATAATAGTGTATAAATATACACCATACGGCGGGACTGCGCGCCGGTGTTCGTTCACAAGGAGGTGAACCATGGACCAGGCAGTTCGCTTTGGAAAGCGGCGACCGCGTTTACTGGATCGGGTGCGGCATGCGATCCGGCGCAAGCACTACAGCTACCGCACGGAGATGTCGTATCTGCATTGGATTCGACGCTTCATTTTGTTTCACGAACGCCGTCATCCGGAGGAAATGGGCGAAGCGGAGATCGCCAGCTTTCTCACTTATTTGGCAGTGGATCGTACCGTGTCGGCCTCGACGCAAAACCAAGCATTGAACGCCTTACTGTTTCTTTATCGTCATGTGCTCGAACGTGAGGTGGCGCTGATCGAAGGCGTGACCCGTGCCAAGCGCTCCACCCATCTTCCAGTGGTTATGAGTCGCGAGGAAGTTCAGGCGCTACTGACGAGGCTGAAGGGCCGCGAATGGCTGATGGCGAGTTTGATGTACGGTGCAGGATTGCGGGTGTTGGAATGCGTGCGGTTGCGGGTGAAAGACGTGGATTTCGAACTGCATCAAATTGTCGTACGCGACGGTAAAGGTAACAAAGATCGCGTTACTCCTTTGCCGGACAGCGTGGTCCCCGCGTTGCGGGAGCAGTTGCAGCAGGTCAAGCGCGTTCTCGAAACCGACAAGGCCGATGGTTTCGGTGGCGTATCGTTGCCCGATGCCCTGGCGCGTAAATATCCCAATGCTGAACGGGAACTGGGTTGGCAGTATGTGTTCCCCGCCTCGAAACGCAGTCAGGATCCACGCAGCGGCCATTGGAAGCGTCACCATATCGATGTTTCGGTGCCCCAGCGAGCTGTGCATACAGCAGTACGTCAAGTAGAACTGCACAAGCCTGTGACCTGTCATACGCTACGCCACTCCTTCGCCACTCACCTACTGGCATCCGGTCATGACATTCGCACCATCCAGGAACTGCTCGGCCACAAGGATGTGCGCACCACCATGATCTATACCCATGTGCTGGGCAAAGGAGGACAGGGCGTGTTCAGTCCGTTGGATACATTGCCGAATCCGGGTGCCCTTAGCGCGTGAGCGTCGTGTGCCGTCATGTCTCCCCTACCCGCCTATGCCGAGCTGCATTGTCTGAGCAACTTCACATTCCTGCGTGGCGCGTCCCATGCCGAGGAGTTGGCGGAGCGTGCCGCAGCGCTTGGCTATACGGCGCTGGCGATCACCGATGAATGCTCCCTGTCCGGGATCGTACGCGCCCATGAGGCGGCGAAGGATGTCGGGCTCAAGCTCATCGTCGGCAGCGAGATTCAATTGGCCGACGGGCCCAAGCTGGTGTTGCTGGCCAGCGATCGTGAAGGTTATGGCAATTTATCCGAGCTCATCACCCGTGGGCGACGCAATGCCGGGAAGGGTTCTTATCGTCTGACGCGCAACGATCTGGCGGACGGCGTACCGGGGTGTTTGGTGTTGTGGATTCCCGAACGGATCGAGGATCGGAAAAACCCGGCGCGCATAGCGCGCCCGATGAGCGAGCAGGATAGCGATGACGTCTTGGCGCGCACAGCGCGCCCGATGACTGAAAATTGTGGCGGCGACGGATCGACGCGCGTAGCAGGACACGTGGAGGGTTCTCTCCATAGGGCGGCCTATTCGGCCGCCGAATCGCTTGCAGCGCGCACCGCGCGTCCAGTGGCGAATGAACCGGCTTGGGCGGATGCGCGTTGGTTGGGCGCGGTTTTTCCCGATCGCGTCTGGATCGCGGTGGAGTTGCATCGCAGTGTGTACGATGCACAGCACGTCGAACGGTTGCAGGCGTTGAGCCGCGCATCCGATTTTCCCTTGGCGGCGGCGGGCGACGTGCACATGCATGTGCGCAACCGGCGCGCGTTGCAGGATGTGCTCACCGCCGTCCGCCACGGCGTTGCCGTCAAGGAAGCCGGCTTTGCGCTCTATGCCAACGGCGAGCGCTATTTGCGCGGCCGCGCGCGGCTCGCCCATCTGTATGAACCGCAATGGCTCGCCGAGACCATCCGCATCGCCGAGCGCTGCACGTTCAGTCTCGATGAATTGCGCTACGAATATCCAGACGACATGGTGCCGGCCGGCGAGACGCCAAGCGCCTATCTGCGCCGTCTCACCGAGCAAGGCGCCGCAAAACGCTGGCCCGAAGGCGTCCCGGACCGGGTGCGAGCGCAGATCGAACACGAGCTCGCGATCATCACCGAACTGCGTTACGAGCCTTATTTCCTCACCGTCCACGATCTCGTCGCCTTCGCCCGCAGCCGCGACATTCTCTGCCAGGGTCGCGGTTCGGCGGCCAACTCCGCGGTGTGTTTTTGCCTCGGCATCACCGCCGTGGACCCGAGCCGTATGGAAATGCTGTTCGAGCGCTTCGTCTCCAAAGAGCGCAATGAACCGCCGGACATCGACGTGGATTTCGAACACGAACGGCGCGAGGAAGTCATCCAGTATGTCTATCGACGCTACGGCCGCGAGCGCGCAGCGTTGGCCGCCACGGTCATCCGCTATCGGCGCAAGAGCGCGTTGCGGGATGTCGGCAAAGCCCTGGGGCTGTCTCTGGATCAACTCGACCGGCTGGCCTCTACCGTCGCCTGGTGGGACAACGGCGTCGATGCAGGCCGCATTGCCGAGGCCGGGTTCGATCCGCACAGCACGGTGATCCGCAAGCTGCTCGCCCTGGTGCAGGAGCTGCGCGGTTTTCCGCGGCATCTGTCCCAGCATGTGGGCGGCTTCGTCATCGCCAAAGGTCCGGTATCGCGTCTGGTGCCGATCGAAAACGCCGCCATGGCCGATCGCACCGTGATCCAGTGGGATAAGGACGATCTCGACGCCATGGGCTTGCTGAAAGTCGATTGCCTGGCTTTGGGCATGCTCAGCGCCATTCATCGCGCCTTCGACTTGGTGGCGTTACATCGCGGTAAACGCTGGACGCTCGCCGACGTGCCGGCGGAAGACCCGGCGGTCTACGACATGATCAGTCATGCCGATACCGTGGGCGTGTTTCAGATCGAATCCCGTGCTCAGATGAGCATGCTGCCGCGGCTGCGGCCGCGCTGCTTCTACGATCTGGTGATCGAAGTGGCCATCGTCCGGCCCGGGCCGATTCAAGGCCAGATGGTGCATCCCTATCTCAAACGCCGCCAAGGGTTGGAACCGGTGCGCTTCCCCAGCGAGGCGGTACGCGACGTACTGGAACGCACCATGGGCGTACCGATTTTCCAGGAGCAGGTGATCAAGCTGGCCATGGTGGCCGCGGGGTTCAGCGCCGGCGAATCCGATCAGTTGCGTCGTGCCATCGGTTCCTGGCGACGCAAGGACAAACTGGAAAGGTTTCGCGTCATGCTGCTCGAAGGCATGTGCGCTCGCGGCTACGAGGAAAGCTTCGCCCAGCAGATCTTTCAACAGATCGAAGGCTTCGGCGAATACGGTTTTCCGGAATCCCACGCCGCGAGCTTCGCGCTGCTGGTGTACGTCTCGGCCTGGCTCAAACGTCACGAACCGGCGGCGTTCACCTGCGCCCTGCTCAACAGTCAGCCCATGGGTTTTTATGCGCCCTCGCAGCTGGTGCAGGATGCCCGCCGCCATGGGGTGGAAGTACTGCCGGTGGACGTCACCGTCAGCGATTGGGATTGCACGCTGGAAACCGTCGCCACGGCGACTGGAAATGCACAACGCCCTACGGCCGCAACTCAGCCGAACGACTGCGTTGCAACCCGTGAAACGCCGCAGGCGACAGCGGATCAGAAGCCCGCATTGGCCTTGCGCCTCGGCCTGCGCATGATTCGCGGCCTGAATGCCGAAGCCTGCAAGCGTCTAGTGGCGGCCCGCGGGCGCGGGCTGTTCCGGTCCGTGGACGACCTGCAGCGGCGCGCGCGGTTGTCACGTAAAGACATGGATCTGTTGGCCTCGGCTGGCGCCCTGGCCGCCCTTGCCGGGCATCGTCATCTGGCCCGGTGGCAGGCCTTGGGCGCCGAAGGCACATTGCCGCTGTTCGAGGAACTGCACATCGAGGAGCCCACGCCGGCGCTGCCGGTACCCAGCGAAGCACAGGAACTGATCGCCGACTACGCCACCTTGGGGCTGAGTCTGGGACCCCATCCTGTGAGTTTTCTGCGCCAGCGACTGCAAAACATGGGCTGCGTACCCGCCGTCGAATTCGCCACACGCATCAACGGCAGCAAAATCCGCTACACCGGCCTGGTCGTCACCCGCCAGCACCCGAGCAGCGCCGCCGGCGTGGTGTTTCTCACCCTCGAAGACGAGACCGGCAGCGTCAACATCATCGTCTGGCAAAAACTGGTGGAACGTTATCGCAAGGAAGTGATCGCTTCGCGTTTATTGGAGGTCGATGGGGTCTTGCAGCGCGAAGGCGAAGTGATTCATCTGGTAGCGCGACGGCTGCGGGATCAATCGCCGCTGCTGGGCGAAGTCGACACCCGGTCGCGGGATTTCTGCTGACCGAACCTTTCACACTTCATGCCTACCCGATGGCCGTTAACCGTCGGGTCCAGGCCTACGGCCCTTGACCCGACCTACGGTCGTCTATGCCTCACGCCGGTGGATCAAGTGCCACCATCCGCAAGCGGCAACTGCAATACCGTACCGGCCACCAGCTCGGTACCCGGCAGATGATTGACACGGCGCACCATGTCGGCGTCCCAATGCAGACGTTGCGACAAGCCGATGAGATCGGTACGGGCGCCGACGATGTGGACGCGACGGTCCGTCAGGCTGGGGCCATGGCCAAAGTATGCGGCGTAGTCGCTAATGCCGCGGAACAATGCCTCGGCAATCGCTTGTTGATGTTTGGGATCGGCCAATTGCAATTCTTCTCGGTGATGGCTGATATACCCCGTCTCCACCAGAATCGAGGGCACGTCAGAGGACAACACCACGAAACGGCCCGGCAACACCGAATGCCGCACCATGGAAGTCGCCGCCGCCAGTTCGCGAAACATCAACCGCCCCGCGGCGTAGCTTTCCAGCGCGTGCGCCGCTTCTTGGCGCTTACCCAGATGCAACGCCACGTTCTGCACCGCACCCAGGACGTTGGATCGGCTGTGCCCGCTGCGCGACGCCAGCAGCGCACGTCCCCTGCGGCGTGCGCTGGGGTGTACGTAGACCGACGCTCCATGTATGTCCGTGCCCGGCAGGGAATCGGCGTGGATCGATACCAGCAGATCGGCTTGACACCTTTCCGCGATTTGGTAACGTTCCTGCAAACTGATGAATTCATCACTGTCTCGGGTCAACACGCCATCCATGTACGGCGTGCGTTGGATCAGCCGTTGCAGACGCTGGGTGATGGCCAACGCAATATCCTTTTCCTGCCAACCGCGCGGGCCAACTGCGCCTTGGTCATGGCCGCCATGGCCCGCATCGAGCACTACAACGAAATCTCTGCCGCTATTCGACCCCTGGCACTGACTGTGCCGCCGCGCCATTACAGGCTTCGGTTGCGGACCGAAATCCACCACGATACGAGCACCACCGTCGGGATCCGATTCCGTGCTGACATTGGCGATAAGCCGGCGGCGCAGATCGAACACGATGCGCTGGTCGTGTTCGTTACGCGCAGCGCTGCGCACCCGCAGCACGGGGCCAACATCGGCGCGGGCTTGAACCAGGTCATCCTCCATGCGCGCACCTTTCACGTCCACGACCATGCGCGGCGGGTTGTTCATGGCGAAACTGTTGAAGCGCACCGGACCATCGGTGTGGATGACGGCTTGTTCGGGTTGGATGTCGATCCCCAGCACTCGTTGTTCCGCCCGAACCTGGGCGCAGCAAAACAGCATCAGAAGTAGCGCCAGAAGGCGCGCAACGGGGAAATAGTCGATAAATCGCATGGTTTAGTCGGTTTCTTGTCGTTTGACCGGGTAGACTGCCCGGCAGCAAGAACCACGCCATGCACGCAAGCGATTGATACCAAAAGAGGATGGAAGACGGCCCGACAGATTAACGTCGCCGGCGAAAACGCCCCACGCGCACGCGAATGGGGAAGGGATTGATCGTGCCAATCGTTGATGGACGCCAACCGCCACAGAATCGATGCGGCACGCCTCGCTGAGAACTAACTGCGCCAGGCGCGCAGCAGGCGCCGCACATCCGCCTGGGTGGCGTTGTCATCGGCATCGAAAATCAGCGCCATCCCGCGAGCATCCGTGCGGGCGATCATGGCGGGCAGACGTATAAACTGCGCGGGGCCGGGCCGGCCGATACTGAAGCCCACCTCGACCAATGTGTGTTTTGGCAGCGCCGGCCGATCGGTCGAGAGATACATCCCCAGCAATCCAAGTTCCCGAACCCGTCCGACCACTACCGCCAGGCCGCGTCGAAACACCAACGCCGTCAGATTCCGCTCCACGCCACCGCTGGGCCGCGGCTGCGGGACCCTCTCGGCGTGCTGTGACTGGGTTGGTTCCATGGTGAGGTGAACGATAACCGGCTAGCGTTACAGGAGCGTGACAGCGGCATGGCGATCCGCACAAGCCGCTTCATTACGAGCTTTCGCGCATGGCGGTGAGCGCCCTTTGCGCGACCGCTGCACTGCGGCCGTGGCGTTCGAGTTCCGACCAGGGATCCTCTTTTTGCGCCAGCCGGCGCCGGATGTTGGCGAGCGTGTAGGTTTGCGAATGCAAACCCTTGCGACCGAGTTCACTCCAATCGAGCGGAGTCGCCACCGGCGCACCGGCCTTGGCCCGGACGGAATACGGCAGTACCGCGGTCTGCCCCTGGGCATTGCGCATCACATCGAGGTACAGGCGGGCACCGCGCTTTTCCTTACGCTGGGCTGTGGTCAACGTGTCGGGATGCTGCTCGGCCAAGTAGTCCGCAAGGTCACGCGCGAAGCCGCGCACGAAATCGAAATCCTGCTTACCGTCCAGCGGTGCTGTAACGTGCAGGCCACTGGAGCCCGTAGTCATGACGAACGGCGTTAGTTCCAAAGCTTCCATGGCATCGCGCACTTGACGGGCGGCACGCACGACTTCCGTGAAATCATCGCCCGTTGGGTCCAGATCGAAAATCAGACGATCCGGGCACGACAGTCGCGGCGTTTTGCTCAGCCAACCGTGCAAGGTAATGACCGCCTGGTTGGCGAGGTACACCAACGTTGCCTGGTTATTGCATAGCACATGGTCAACTTTGCCGGAGTTCTTTCCACTGCGCGGGACTTTGACACTCTCGATCCAGTCGGGGAAATACTCCGATCGATCCTGCTGAAAGAATCCTTGCTTGTCGATACCGTCGGGAAAGCGCTGTAAGGTCAGCGGACGTCCGGCTCCGTGGCGCACCACCGCTTCGGCACAGTCGCGATAATATTCGATCAACTCACCTTTCGTGATGCCGGAGTCCGGGAACAGCACCTTGTCCTGGTTGCTGAGCTCGAATGTGTAGGAACCGAACTGCACCATTTTTACGCGGTCCTATTCGGCCACTTCTTTGACGACTTTATGCGCAGGCTTGTCGTCACGCAGTCCAAGGAACCGCGGGTGTCGCAGGCGGTCGTCACTGGTCCATTCAGTGAATCCGATTTCCGCCACCAGCGTGGGATCGATCCAGTGTACGTGGCCGCCTTTGGCTTGTGCGCGCTCTGCAAACGGGCATTGCGTTTGTTCCCTTGCCTTCAATTTCTTCGCCAGCTGCTGCAGCGTTTGGTCGTCAAAACCCGTACCGACCTTGCCGGCGTAATGCAGCGTGTCACCCTTGTAGAAGCCCAGCAGCAGAGCGCCGAAACCCTTGCGGCTGCCGGCCGGCTCGGTATATCCGCCGATTACAAGCTCCTGCTGATGCACGCACTTGAATTTCAGCCAATCCTTGGAGCGGCTGTGGCTGTAGCGGCTCATGGCGCGCTTGGCGATCACGCCTTCCCAGCCCTTTTCACACGCCGCCTGGAAGTATGCCTCGCCGTCCCCATTGCGGTGCGCCGTAAAGCGCAGCGGCCCTCCGAAGTCCAGCGCGTTGCGCAGCAGCTTTTTGCGGGCGCGCAATGGCAGACCGATCAGTTCGTAGCCATCCAGATAAAGAAGATCGAATAAATACAAATAGACCTTGACGCCGCTCGCGCGCGCATCCTCGGGGTCCCTCAGGCGCATGCGCTGCTGCAAACGGGCGAAACTGGTGACGTTGCCCTCGAAGGCCACGATTTCTCCATCGGCCACAAAGCGCACGGATGCAGCGGCGCCCACGGCGTCGACCAGATCCGGGTAGGTATCGTTGAGTTTTTGTCGGTTGCGCGAGAACAAGCGAACTCCACGTCCGTCATGGAATACCACGCAACGTTCTCCGTCGAGCTTGCGTTCATATAACCAGTCATCGGACGAGAACCGTTCGTCGGTCAGCGTGGCTTTCATCGGAGCGGTCCAGGCCGGCATGGTGCTGGCATTGATCTTGTCGCGCTCTTGCGCACTTAGCGTCTGCAACAACTTATTCATCAGGACCTTCTTGTTGCGCTATTTCGTCCATGCTGCGCCCGCTCAGGGCGGACGCGGTTTCGGTGTTGGTCGGAACGCGCCGCGCGTCGGCCGCGTCATCTCGTTTTTTGATCAACAGCCACTGCGCCTTGCCGTTGTTTGCGGACGTGCGACGCAACGCGTACCCGCCCTGAAGCTTTTCGCCCTCGAGCCACACTTCCACCAGCCCTTCCGCAAGTGAATTTTCCATGCTGGCGGAGTGCTTGCCTTTGTTGGCGCGCAGGTTGCGGTAGGTACCGTAATCCCACACCATGACTGTACCGCCCCCGTATTCGCCCTTGGGGATGACACCTTCAAAATCCGCGTAGTCCAACGGATGATCTTCTGTCTGCACGGCCAGGCGTTTGTCACTCGGATCCATCGATGGACCTTTCGGTACCGCCCAGGACACCAAGACCCCGTCGATTTCGAGTCGAAAGTCATAGTGCAGTCGCCGGGCCTCGTGCTTTTGAATGACGAACCGTCGCCCGCCCCTCTTGCGAGCACCGCCCCGTGGCTCGGGCGTTTTGTCGAAGCGCCGCTTTTCGTCGTAATTACTGAGCTTGTGCCTGCTCGTCATTTCAATTCCTCACCGCCGCGCGGGATAGCGCCGAAAAGCAACGATTGCGCTCAGATCCGGCAGTGCCCGGACGGCGTTTTCCGGGATAGCCTGTTTCTACACACTGCAAACATAGATCAGGCGCAAATCGCTTCAATAGCCGCACTACCACAGCGGAAAAGCGCACCTGCAAACGTATTGCGCCGCCGATATAATGTGGTCATGACAGAGCACGACAAGTCCGCGATGCGCCGGGAGGCGCTGTTCAACCGTGACGGATTTTATTCCTTCGTGGTGCAAAGCAATGCTTTGCTTCATGGCGAAGCGGTGAAAACGGGAATCGAAGCGGTACGTGCCGCTTTTTGCAGCGGACCATCGCGATCGGGACTCTCGGTGTTGGATTTGGCGTGCGGCGGCGAACCGCTGGCGATCGCGGACATTTTGGCCGCATTTCCCCAGTGCCGCTTCGACTATCACGGTGTGGACATCAATCCCGATCAGGTCCGCGGTGCACGACAATTCCCGTTCCCGGCCAATGTGGTCAACGTACGCATCGACGAAGGCAGCGCCTGGGATCTTCAGCATTTGCCGCTGCAGCGATCATACGACTTGGTATTCATGGGAATGAACCTGCACCACGGCACGCCGGAGGAGATTTTGTTTCTCGCCCGCCAATTACGCAGCGTGATGTCATCGCAGGCCTTGTTCCTGAACCACGATTGGTTCCGCCCGGACGACGAACCCTATCAACGCCGCCCCGATCACAATCCGGCGGATTCCGAGGAATCGTACCAGCTCGTCGACCCGTCGCGCTTGGCCATGTGTCCCGCGCCAACTCTGGACCGCAAGGACGAATACCGCGGCGCCGGAGATCCAGATTGGCGGATCGAGTACCGTGAGTTGTTGCGGCAACGGCTATCGGATAGCGCCGCAAAAGCCGCCGGCATCCAGACCACAGTGGATCATGTCACCAGTCGCGACTACCCGATTTCGCTGTCTGAGTTCGAGCAACTGTTCCGGCAGGAAAATTTCCGGGTGCGGATCCTCCGTTATACCGGCGACGACCCGTTGAAGCGCTTCATTGCCATGCCTGCGGCTTCGCCCGACGCTGCCCTGGTACGCCGCCTGCAACAACGCCCGCTCGTATGCGCCTAGGCCGGCGCAAGCAGTTCGCTGGATTCAAAGCACTTGGGTTGGTTCAAATCAATCAACGACACACACGTCCATCAGGTCGAAGATCGAGTCCTGCAACCGTTCACGAAGATCGCCAGTGCATCCGCGGCCAGGACATGCTGGCGCGCGTCGGCGGATCGAGCCCTGTATCGCATCAAGGCCGGCGGTCGAAACCGCGTCAGTACGGCGCCCAAGGAAACCGAGCGTTCGGCGGCAGCCTGCGATTCGAATATCGCCTGAGCGCCCGCGGACCACAGCGCGTCAGTTGGCGCGCTCCTCAGCCATCTCCCGCTCGAGGCGCTTGCGCACATCTCCCGGTGAGCCGGTACGGCGGGCGAGTAAATCATAGGCGACTGGCACCACGAACAAGGTAAAGAATGTCGCCGTCAGTACCCCGGCGAAAATCACGGTGCCGATCACGACCCGGGTTTCAGTGCCCGCACCTGTGGACAGCAACAGCGGAACCGATCCCGCCACGGTGGTGATGCCGGTCATGACGATGGGTCGCAATCGGATCGACGAAGCTTCCACCAATGCTTCCCGGAACGAGTGTCCGGCATCGCGCAATTGGT
Source organism: uncultured Gammaproteobacteria bacterium (assembly GCA_963773585.1). GTDB lineage: Bacteria > Pseudomonadota > Gammaproteobacteria > JASBUN01 > JASBUN01 > CAVXJN01. Next base: position 70,067 of record CAVZBR010000005.1, on the reverse strand, counting down.
TGGAAAACTCCACGATCAGGATGCCGTTCTTTGCCGCCAAGCCCACCAGCATGATCAGACCGATCTGACTGTAGAGGTTCAACGTCTGTCCGCTCAGGTAGAGGCCGAGCAGCGCGCCGGCGATGGCCAGGGGGACGGTTAGCATGATCACCAGCGGGTGGATCCAGCTTTCAAATTGCGCCGCCAGTACCAAAAACACTACCACTACACCGAGTCCGAACACGAACAACAATGCGGCGCCGGCGGATTTGTAATCCTGAGATTGACCTTTGTAATCGACGATCACTTGACTGGGCAAGTTCGTTTTCACCAGATTGTCGAGATACGAAAGCGCCGTACCCAGCGACAATCCTTCCGCGAGATTCGCTTCCAGGGTGATCGCGCGGACGCGATTATAGCGGTTGAGTTTCAGGGAATCGGCAAATTCCTCCAAGCGCACCAGGTTCGACAATGGCACCAGTTGTCCGGACCGTTGCGAACGCACATAAATATTCTCCAGACTCGAGGGCGTAGTCTGGCCGCTGCGCTCCCCTTCCAGGATGACATCGTATTCCTGTCCGGTGTCCACGTAGGTCGTGACACGGCGTGAGCCCAGCATGGTTTCCAGGGTACGGCCGATCTCGCTGACCGTTACACCGAGATCCGCGGCCCGGTCGTAATCGATTACGACTTTGACCTGCGGCTTGGTTTCCTTGTAGTCCCAATCCAGGCCATCCAGGCCCGGGTTGGAAGCATTTATTTTTTCAAGTAAAGTGTCGCGCCACTGGGCGAGTTGTTCGTAGGTGCCGCCGCCGATGGTGAACTGTACCGGTTTCTGAATACGGGCACCGAACCCCTGGCGCATCACGGGAAACGCACGCACACCCGGCAGATCCTTCAGCCGCTTTTTGATGTCGTCCATGATCTCCCATGCAGAGCGGCGTTGGTTCCAATCGTTGAGCACCAGCACGGCGATACCGTTATTGAAGATCTCGAAATTGCCGAATGCCCGCGGTGCGCGCACCAGCAGCCGGGTCACTTCGCCTTTGCTGACCAGCGGCATGAGGCGCCGCTCCACTTCGGTCATGTAATCGGCCATGTACTTGTACGATGCTCCCTCCGGGCCGTTGACCAAGACGAAGAATGCACCGCGATCTTCCTTCGGCGCGTATTCGTCCGGAATTTGCTGGTACAACCACACCGAGCTGGCCACCACCGCCGCGAAGATCAGCCATACGATCCAGGCATGTCGCAACGCGCCCTGCAGCGCGTCATGGTAGCCGCGGCGAAACCAGTGAAAAGCCCGGTCCACTCCGCGCGCGGCGAGTCCCCGATCGGCCGGCGGCGGCAAAACCTTGGATGCAAGCATGGGCGACAACGACAAGGCGACGAAACTGGAAAACGATACGGCCGCGGCCATAGTCAGCGCGAACTCGGAAAAAAGCCGGCCGACGTTGCCTTGCAGGAAGGCGATAGGCACGAACACCGCCACCAGCACCACTGTCGTCGCAATCACCGCGAAGCCCACTTGCCGCGTGCCGCGAAATGCCGCGACCAAGCGCGTTTCTCCGTGTTCTTCCATTCGCCGGTGAATGTTCTCCAATACCACGATGGCATCGTCCACCACCAGGCCGATTGCCAGCACCAGCGCCAGCAGCGTCAGAATATTGATCGAGAAGCCAAGCGCCACCAGCACCAGGGAGGTCGCGATCAGCGATATGGGCACCGTCACCGCCGGTACCAGGGTGGCACGGGCACTGCCCAGAAACAGATAAATGACGCCGATGACCAATACGATAGCGATACCCAGCGTCTTGTAAACTTCGTGGATCGCGCCTTCGACGAATACCGAACTGTCATAACTCTGCTCGACGGACATCCCCGTGGGCAGAGTCGGATTCAGACGCTTGACTTCTGCTTTGGCGGCGCGAGCGACTTCCAAGGTATTGGCGGTCGATTGCTTGATGATACCGATGCCCACCATCGGAATACCGTTGCCGCGGAAGAACAAACGGTCCTCGGCGGCGCCGCGCTCCACTCGCGCCACTTCCCCAAGCCGCACCAGATAGCCATCGCTGCCCTGGGAGATCACTAGACGGGCAAACGCTTCTGCGTCCCGAAACGTGCGCTGCACACGCACGGTGAATTGTCGATCCTTGGAATCGATGCTGCCGGCCGGCAATTCCACGTTCTCGGCCAGCAACGTGCGTTCGATATCGCTCACCGTGAGGTTACGCGCCGCCAGCGCCTTGCGGTCAATCCAGATCCGCATGGCGTAGGTCTGCGCACCGCCGACCCGCACTCGCGCCACCCCGTCCAGCACCGAAAAACGGTCCACCAGATAACGTTCGGCATAATCGGTCAGCTCCGGTACCGTCATCCGATCGCTGGCCAGATTCAGCCACATGATCACGTCTTCGTTGCTGTTGACCTTTTGTATTTCCGGCGGGTCCGCCTCCTCCGGCAGATCGGCCAGCACCGCCGACACCCGGTCGCGGATATCGTTGGCAGCCGCATCGACGTCACGCCCGACATTGAACTCCACAGAGATTGTCGACCGACCGTCCTCGCTGGATGACTCGATGAAGCGAATGCCTTCGACACCGGAAACACGATCCTCCAGCACTTCGGTAATGCGGTTTTCCACCACGTTCGCGGCCGCCCCGGGGTAGATGGTTTCGATGGAAACCACCGGCGGGTCGATATCCGGATACTCGCGCAACGGCAGGCGGTCGAAGGCCACCAGCCCGAAGGTAATCAACAACAAGGACAGCACCGCGGCCAAGACCGGCCGGGTGACCGAAATGTCCGACAGCATCATGGTTTGGCGGTGCCGGTCTTGAGCAGTTCACTGCGAGGATGTTTGCCATCGTCGATGGCAATGATCTTCACCGCTTGTCCCGGCCGCAGCTTGATGGCGCCTTCAGTAATCACCTGGTCGCCGGCCGCCAGCCCCCTGACGATTTCCACTGTACCGGGCATCCGGGCTCCGATTTCGACCTCCCGCTTGCGCGCTTTGTTGCCGTCATTCGGATCAACCAGCAACACGAAGTGTTTGTCGCCTTCGGCCAACAGCGCCTGTTCCGGTATTGCCAGTGATTGGCGCTGATTGCGCAGCAAAGCGGCGGTCATGAGCATGCCGGGTTTGAGGACCCGCTCGGGATTGGGCAGTAGTGCCCGCACGGTGACCGAACGGCTGACCGGATCGACGCGACTGCCTATGACGCGCACCTCTCCCTGAAAAACACGATTACCGTAGGCGCGGGTGGTAGCTTCAATACCAATCCCGGGTTTGAGCACATTCAGAAAACCCTCCGGTACCGGCATGTCGAGTTTCATGAGTGAGTCATCATCCAGCGTCGTGATGACATCGCCCGGCTCCACCAGGGCGCCCACACTGATGTTGCGCAGCCCGACGACGCCGGCAAACGGCGCCCGCACCACCCGATCGCGGAGCCGGGACTCGATAGCGGCAACCCGCGCGCGTGCCGCCTCCCATTCCCGCAATCGTTCATCCAGTTGCGACTTAGCGGCGGTGCCGGTGGATTCCAGGGACTTGATGCGTTGATATTGCCGGCTTGCCTCGGCTGCAGTGACCCGCGCTTCCTCGAGCAACGCCTCCTCTTCGGCACTGTTCATCCGCACCAGCACCTTATTAGCGTCGACACGGTCGCCGTCATCGAAATGCATTTCGGAAATGATGTCGGTGACACTGGTAGTGAGTGCTACCGATTCGTTGGCGCGCAGCGTGCCGAGCGCCTCGATGCGATCAACGAAGCGTTGTGGCTCGACCACTGCCGCAAACACTTCGGTCGGCGGGGACGCAGGGGAAGCCAGCGCGGGAACGAGGGCGAGGAGCGTCAGCAGGCAGATACGGAAACGAACAGGCATGGGACCCACCGCATGGATACAGAGGCCAACGACTCACAGCATGCGCCCAACCTCGGCCGGCGTCACTGTACAATTGCACAGCCCCGATTCCAGCCCGGCCGGCAACCGCTGCTATTCGTCAAGCTTGCCGGTGAGCCAATATCGGATACGCGCCGGATGCGTCTGGATGTAATGATCGACGGCCTGGGCGACCGGGGCGTCTTGAGCCTCCAGCAAGATGGCCGACAGCTCGTTGGCGGGCAAATACATGCGGGAGAAGAAATCCGTGAGCTGTGGCGGAAAATCCGTCTCGAAACCTTGCCGAGCGACGGCGTGGATATGTTCGACCCTGCCCAGGATGCCTTTGGGGTCGTCCAGGAAACGCAGATGGTAGCGGGCAAAAATCCAATGGGGTTGCCATGCCGTCACCACGACCCAGTCGCGATTGCGAATGGCGCGGTCCAGCACCGCGGTCATGGCCGCTCCGCTGGCCGGCACCAGTTCCCACTCCTTCAGTCCATAGGCGTTGACGGCCTGCTCGGAGGCTTGCATCAGACCGGAACCGGGATCGATTCCCTGTATGCGGTGATTCAGTCGGTGCGCGACGGCGGGTTTATGCAGGTCATCGAGAGAAGCCAATTGATCCGTCGGAACGTATTGCGGCACCACCCAACCCAGCCGTCCTGTATACAACGGTCCGAGATTGATCACTCGATTGCGCACCTTCGTCCAATAATTGCTGTGCGTCACCGGCAGCCATGCCATCAACATGATATCCAGATCGCCGTTGGCAACCGCCTGATACTGGATACCGATGTCAGCCATCACGAGTTTGACCCGGTAGCCGAGACGCTCCTCGACCAACCGCTTGGCAAGCAAGGTAACCACCTCGGCGTCGGACCAGGCCGTCCAGCCGATTCGTAACGTGGGCACCCCACCTTCGCCGCCAGCCGAACTGGCGCGCCCCGTGCCGGTCCCCGACTCCGTAATCGACCCGGCAACCGGCCCGGTTTGGCCGACCAGCCCCGGCCCCCATTCGACCAAATAGAGCAACGCCGCAAACGAAAGCGCAAGGACCGCTGCGGCCAGCAGCCAACGCGTGAACCGGTTGCCGCTGTTCATCCGTCGTCCGTTCCGCGCAATGAACCTCTACCCTGCAATGTCGACCACAAGCCGCGCAGCCGCTCTGAAATCGACTGACGGCGGCGACGGCCAAAGCTCTGCGTGATGCGGTCCAGCACGATCGCCAGCACGACCACGCCGATGCCGCCTTCGAAGCCCAGGCCTACGTCCAGGCGCTGAATTCCCCGCAGCACGACATCCCCCAGGCCTCCGGCACCGATCATGGAGGCAATCACAACCATCGACAGCGCCAGCATGATGCTCTGGTTCACGCCCGCCATGATCGACGGCATGGCGGTTGGAATCTGCACTTTGAACAACAGTTGATGTGGGGTACAGCCGAACGCGAGTCCGGCTTCCACCATTTCAGTCGATACCTGCCGGATGCCGAGATTGGTCAGTCTCACGGCCGGCGGCATCGAAAAGATGATGGTGGCGATCGTACCCGGCACTCTGCCGGTGCTGAAGAACATGACCGCCGGTATGAGATAGACGAATGCGGGCATGGTCTGCATGAAATCGAGCACCGGGCGAACCAGATTCCAGACCGTATCGCTGCGCGCCGCCCAGATTCCGATCGGAATGCCGATCACCAGGCTCACCAAGGTCGCGGCGAGCACCAGCGCGAGCGTGGACAAGGTCTCCTGCCACAGGCCCATGCCCACCACGCCGGTCAATGCCAAGAGTGTGAACAGGGCAAAACGCCAACCTACCCGCCAGGCACCCAGTGCAGCCAACAGCATGACCAGCAGCCAGGCCGGCGGGTACAACAACGTCGCCTCCAGAACGCCCGTGACGCCGTTGATCAACCAGACAATGCCATCGAATACCGGTTGTGCGTTGTTGAGCAGCCAATCAACAGCCGCTTCGATCCAGTCACCGACCGGAATCCGGCCCGGCGGCGTGTATGCATAGGCAGCCGGCATGAACACCATCAGCATGACCGCGCTGATCCGGCGCATCACGTCGACTTCTCCATCGCCCCGAGCAAACCGCTGCGCGTCAGCACGCCCCGCAGCGAACCGTGACGATCGACGACTGGAACCGGATACGGTGTGCCCGCCACACGACCGATTGCGTCAACGAGCCGAGTGCCTGTACGCAGCACCCGTGCTTGCGGCAGGAACGCGGCATCCAACATCTGCGTTCCGCCGCGTGCGTCGTGCAAAGACTCGACACTGACGACGCCCAGAAATCGGCCCGACGTGTCGATTACATAACCGTAGCGAAGACCACGGCGCTCCAGATCCTGCAACACACTACCGGGCGTCTGCGAGTTCTCGTTGGCGAACACCGCCTCGTGCGATTCGGCCAGGTCTCCGGCAGAGTAGACTTGCGCGACGTCGACGTCGCGGAAGAAGGCGCGCACGTAATCGGTGGCAGGATGCTCGAGAATTTCCTTGGGCGTACCCACCTGTAACACTCGCCCGCCTTCCATGATCGCGATCCGGTCGCCAATCCGCATCGCCTCGTCCAGATCGTGCGAAATGAACACCACCGTGCGCTCGTGCTGTTCTTGCAACTTCAAAAGCTCTTCCTGCATCTCGCGCCGGATCAACGGATCGAGTGCTGAAAACGCCTCATCCATCAACAGAATGGAAGGATTGGTGGCGAGCGCTCGCGCCAGCCCCACACGTTGTTTCATTCCGCCCGACAATTGATCCGGATAGCGATCGGCGCTGCCCGTCAATCCAACCTGCTCAAGAGCCCGACGGCCCCGCTCCTCACGCTCGCTTTTTTCGGCACCCGCGATCTCCAAACCAAAAGCTGCATTTTCCAACACGGTGAGATGCGGCAACAGCGCGAAAGACTGAAAAACCATGGCGATTTCGCGCCGCCGCAACTGGATCAACCGGCGTGTGTCCATGGCAAGGACATCCTGCCCGTCGATTGTGATTTTGCCTGCGGTGGGATCGATCAGGCGGTTGAGCATGCGCACCAGTGTCGATTTTCCCGAACCGGACAGACCCATCACGACAAAGATTTCACCTGCACGAACCGTGAAATTTGCGTCCTGAACGCCAACCGTATGTCCAGTCTGGGCGAGTACGTCGTCCTTGGATGTACCGGCAAGCGCCCGATCCATCGCTTGCTGCGGACTCGGACCGAAAATCTTGTAAAGCCTTTCGACGACAATCTTGTCCGTCATGAGTCTCAACTGTGGACGGCAGGAGCAAGTCTATGTCCATCGTACACGCCGGACGCGCAAGCGTGAACCGTGCCCGACGGGGATTCGGCAATTGCGCGGCATCGCGATACACCGCACAATGGGACCGTGTGGGTGCGTCTCTCCCTCAGACTACCCATTGCCGACAACAGCCATGCCATCGCCTGCGAACGATTCGTATCTCGGAGCTTCGGCACCAACACGCGGAGTAAGAGCGGCAACCGCCCGGTAGTCTGGTCCGTGCGCCATCCCCGGGGGCGCGCAGTTCCTGTATTTCCGTGCCTGAATACGCCCCGCCGCCACACCGCAGCCGTCGTCACTGTTCAATTACACAGCAGGTCGTTCTTCCCCAGATCATCGCGAATGGATCGACGTAGTGCCTGCGCCTTCATGGAACCTCCAGTTCAGCAAAATGCTCCAGGCGGTCGTCGGACAGCGGAATCGTCCCTTGCGGGTGTACCGTGCCGTCCACAAGAGTCCCGTCGAGCACTACGCGGGGAGGTTGATCCGAGCCATCGGCGACCCGTTTGACGTTGACGTGGTACACGGTGTCGCGATAGCGATAATGAATCGTATATGAATCCCAATCCGCCGGCATGCACGGCGCGATGCGCAGATGGTCCACTTCCAGACTGACACCGAGCAGCGTTTCGACCGTCAAGCGGTACATCCACCCCGCCGCACCGGTGTACCAGGTCCAGCCGCCGCGCCCCGTGTGAGGCGGCGCCGCATAGATATCCGCGCACATGACGTACGGTTCGACTTTGTAACGCTCGGATTCTTCCGCGCGCGCGCCGTGGCTTATGGGATTTAGCATTGCGAACAACTCCCAAGCACGATCTCGATCGCCCATCATGGCAAACGCCATTACCGTCCAGATCGCGGCGTGGGTATACTGGCCGCCGTTCTCGCGCACGCCAGGCACGTAGCCTTTGATGTACCCCGGATCGAGATCGGACTTGTCGAACGGCGGCGAGAGCAATTGAATCAGTTTCGCATCGCGCCGCACCAGGCGTTCATTCACCGCGGCCATTGCCTTGCGGGCCCGCTCGGGATCGCCGGCGCCAGAGATAATCGACCAACTTTGGCTTATCGAATCGATCTGGCATTCGTCGTTTCCGGCGGACCCCAACGGCGTGCCATTGTCGAAATAGGCCCGACGGTACCAACTTCCGTCCCAAGCTTGGGATTCGATGTTGGAACGTAATGTCTTAGCCTGGTCCTCGCATTTCGTGGAAAACGCACCATCGCCGCGGCTGCGCGCAAGCGCCGCAAATGACGTCAGTACGTCGTACAAGAACCACGCGAGCCATACGCTTTCGCCCTTACCCTCCGGGCCGATGCGATTCATCCCATCGTTCCAATCGCCGCAACCGATGAGCGGTAGCTGATGACTGCCGAAGCGCAGACCATGTTCGACGGCCCGAACGCAATGTTCGTACAGCGTTGCGGTTTCGGTGGATTTTTGCGGTTGGTCGTAATACGCCTCTTCTTCCGCGTTCAGTTCGCGTCCGACCAAAAAGTGCACCGGCTCGTCGAGCACGCCCGTATCGCCGGTCGAAAGCACGTATCTGCAGGCCGCATAGGGAAGCCACAGGTAGTCGTCGGAGAAATGCGTGCGTACACCTTGACCGCTGGGAGGATGCCACCAATGCTGCACGTCGCCTTCACGAAACTGGCGACCGCCGCAGCGAAGCAACTGCTCGCGTGCCAGTTCCGGCGTCGTATGGATCAGCGCCATGGTGTCCTGTAATTGATCGCGATACCCGTACGCGCCACCGGACTGATAATACCCGCTTCGTCCCCAGAGCCGACACGCCAGCGTTTGGTAGACGAGCCAACCGTTGGCCATCACGTCCAAGGCACGGTCCGGCGTCTGCACCTGAACGGCACCCAACGTGCGGTTCCAATATTCCCAAACGGCTTCCAGCGCCTGGCGTGCCCGGGCCGGGCCGCCGAATCGGTGCACCAGGTGCTGGGCTTCATCGGTATTGCCGGCAGCACCGAAAACGAACACGATTTCGCGTTCTTCCCCGTCAGCCAATTCAACCGTGGCCTGGAGTGCGGCGCAGGGATCGCGCGCCGCTCCGGTGCGCCCGGACAATCGCGCGCGGCCCATGGCAGCGGGATTGGCGAGCGAGCCGTTACGACCGATGAACTCGGTCCGATTTCCGGCGATCGACATTTCCGGTTCGCTGACCTGGGCAAAGGCCACTCTTCCCGCGTATTCGCGGCCGAAAGCATTGCTCGCAAATACCGCCCCGGTGTTCGAATCCACTTCCGTGACGATGTGCATCAGGTTGACGTGGCGCCATTCGCCCAACACCAGTTCCCAGTAACCCGTGGCGGACAAGCGCCGGGACCGCCCGGACTGATTGCGAAGCTTGATGACGGCGAACTTAACGGGGGCGTCGATAGCGACGTAGACCGAGAAAATAGAAGTGATGCCGGATTCGGAATGCTCGAACACGCTATAACCGAAACCGTGCCGACACACATAACCTGTGCGACCTCGGGCCGGCAACGGTGTCGGCGACCAGAACGCGCCCGTTTCCTCGTCGCGAATGTAGAACGCCTCTCCCGTACTGTCGCTCAATGGATCATTGTGCCAGGTCGTCAAGCGAAACTCGTGGGCGTTCTCCACCCACGTATAGGCACCGCCGCTTTCGCTCACTACCGTGCCGATATAGGGACTGGCTATGACGTTGGCCCAAGGCGCCGGGGTAGTTTGCCCCGGTTCCAGGGTTACCACGTACTCGCGCCCATCCGGCGTGAAACCGCCCAAACCATTGCAGAGAATACGTTCGCGGCGAGCCAGGGGTTGCACCGATTCGGCCGCAGCTCTCATGGTCCTTTCCAAACGATCCGAAGCACGTTCCGGGGATACGCGGCGCTCGACCTGCTCGACGAGCGTTTGCGCCGCATCGCTGAACACGATCCGGGCGACGGTTTGCAGCAATACACGTTCATCCTCGGAAAGCTCTTCCGCGCGGCGGATAAAGATACCACCGGGTTCGTCGAGCATTTGCGCCTGGTGGGCGGCGCTCACCAGGCCCAAGATCTGATCTTGCATGACCGCCCGATAGCCCGAAAAATCTTCGTTCACAATCACTAAATCGACCGTCAGGCCCTTCATACGCCAATAGGCATGTGCCTGCAGCGCCGTTTTCACCAAATCGATTCGTGCCAAGTTACCGATCTGCACCAGCACGATTGGCAGGTCTCCGGAAATCCCGAAGCGCCACAATCCGGCCTGACCGAGGCGGTTACGGGCAATGACGCTCGGCGCCGCCCGCCGCAAAACATTCGCGTAGATCACCGACGTTGCCAGCCGGCCGAAAATTTGCGCATCGGCTTCGGTTGCATTGATGTGGCGCAGTACCTCGTGACTTTGAAACCACGCCATCTCGAAAGCACGTTCGACGAAATGGCGATCGCAATACTTTTCAAGCACCGCGAGCGCCGCCTCGCGCGTATGCGCCACCCCCGAAATGATCTGAATGGTCGCGGATTCATCGGGCGACAATGTGATGTTACGGCGTATGGCGACGATCGGATCAAGTACCGCGCCATCCGTATTGGACAGGCTGTGGGAGGCATTCGACGCCACTTGGCGTGAATCAAGCGCCACGGGATTTTCCGCAGTCCGCCCGCGACCGATAAATTTGGCGCGGTCGGTTTCGTAGGATGGTTCCTCCGCGACAACGCCCGGCGCTGCCAATAGGTGAAACATCCATGGAACCTGATCCTCGGCGGTGCGGGGACGGCGCGTGCAAAGGATTGCCTGTTGGTCCTGGAGGATCTCGGTCTGCACGAACAAATTGCTAAATGCGCGATGCGCCATATCGGCGTTCAGCGGCGCCAATACCACTTCGGCATAACTCGTGAGTTCGATGTGCCGGACACGAGCGGAAAGATTCGTCAGCGTAACCCGACGAATCTCGACGTCATCTTCGGGCGAGACGCTGATCTCGGTATGGGTCTCGATCGCTTGATCGCGGCGGCGGTATTCCGCCCGCGCTTGGACGAATATTGCCTCGTAGTGGTCGGCCTTGCGCAACGTTGGCTGGTGCGCCGCGGACCAAAAACGCCCCGTCGCCCGCTCGCGCAGGTAAATAAAGGTTCCCCAGCAATCCCGTGTAGCGTCTTCGCGCCAGCGCGTGACGGCCAGATTCTGCCAACGGCTATAACCGCCTCCCGCATGGGTGGCCATGACGTGGTATTTGCCGTTTGACAGGAGGTGGACTTCTGGAATGGGCGTGTTCGGATCGGTGAACACGCGCATAATTTCACCCACGTCGGCGCTTGGTGGACGAGCCGCGGCGTTCACTTCGGCCGCGTGCGGATGTAGCGTCGCACTCTTCTTTGGCACTCTTTCCTGCAACAGCAGTTGCGTTGCCCGCACCAAGGGGTCTGACATGAACCTGCGTTGCATCGGCCGGCCGAGCAACACGTCTCCAAACGCCAAAAGACTCATTCCTTGGTGATGGGCCATGAAGGTACGCACTACGGCATAGTCCGAGCCGCGGGGAACCCGCGAGGGCGTGTAATCAATGGCCTCGTAAAAGCCATAGGCGCCGATGAATCCGTCGGCAGCCAGAGTCTGCAAATTTTGGCATGCTTCCCGGGGCGTTATAGTTAACGCCAATGCGCTGGCGTAGGGTGCGATGACAAGATCGTCCCCGAGACCGCGCTTGAACCCTAATCCCGGCACGCCGAACGCCCGGTACTGATAAACCTGGTGGAGATCCGTCGCGTTGTAACAAGATTCGGATATGCCCCAGGGTACCGCCCGTTGCCGCCCGTATTCGATCTGGCGGGATACAGCCGCTTTGCAGGTTTGGTCCAACAGGGTATTGTCAAAGCTCGGCATGATCAGGCAGGGCATCAGATACTCAAACATCGACCCGCTCCAGGAAATCAAGCTGACCGCCCCACCGTGACTGGTCAACAAACGCCCCAATGCGAACCAGTGCTTTTGCGGTAGCTGCCCCTGGGCAATGAGCAGAAAACTCGCGAGTCGGGCCTCGGACGCCAACAAGTCATAGCAAGACGGGTCCCGGCGCCGCTCGCCGACATCGTAGCCGATGGCCAACAGACCTCGGGGCGAGTCATAGAGAAATTCGAAATCCATCGTTGCGAGCCGACGGCAACGTTCCACGAGGTCGTCGATCATCTCATGTCGATCGATGGCGAGGGCCTCGCTGCTCGATCGCGCGCCGACGCTGCTAGGCCCGAGCGCTAGATCCTGGAGGCTCGGAATGTCTTGGAACTGCGGCGATTCGCCGATCAGGGAGCGCAAATCATCGCCCAACTCGCGCGCCTGTCGTTCAAACTGCTGCGCCCAGTACAGCAATTCGCTGTCGATATCGGCATTTGCCGGCAACCATGCGAGCAGCTCAACGGCCGTGCGCTGAATTTCAACCAGCGCGGCGTCAATGTCGGCTAGTGAATGTTGTGCTTCGTTGCGAACGTATGAATTTAGCGCTTTGCGCACATTGTCCATTTTGTGCGCAAGATCCGGCGCGGGCACCGACGGTAAATGCTCTGCCAGCACGTACAAAGTATCCTGCAATCCCGCAAACGCCCGGGCGGTCAGCACAGGTGTATCCTTCAGCTCCAGCAGACCCGCCTGCAGGGTCAGCAGGCAGCCGACTAGATTCCCGCTATCGACCGAAGATATGTATTGCGGGCGTAGCGGATGCAGCGTCCGCGTGTCGTACCAATTGTAAAAATGGCCTCGATAGCGCTCCAACTTCTCCATTGTCGACAGGGTGAGCGCGGTACGCCGCAGCAGGTCGCCGCTGCTGAGATAACCAAAATCGTAACCCGCGAGATTGGCCAGCAGGCCCATACCGATGTTGGTAGGAGAAGTCCGAGAAGCAACCGCAGGGTCCGGATGCTCCTGAAAATTGTCGGGCGGTAGCCAGTTGTTCTCGGCGGTGAGGAAGTCGTCGAAATAACGCCAGGTGCGCCGTGCCGCCCCACGCAGAAATTCCCGCTGCTTGGCGTTCAGATCCGGGGGGCGCGCCACGAGCGGTACGCTGATCCACCAACCCACGACTGGCGCCACGAACCACAGCAGCAACACAGGAGCGCAAAACCACCACTCAGCTGCATGAAACTGCAATGGCCACCAAATAAGATACGCGCCTAGCGCAGTTGCCAGGGTTGGCGCAACCCACATCTCACGAAAAAAGTCCCCCGGCGTCCGACGCGCGTTGCGTTTCCTATACCCCGGAAGTTGCCAGAGCAGTAATCCCCTGTGCGTAAACAGCATGCGCACACCGGAGCGAAAGATCGCATCCAGGCAGATCAATGCATCATAAGGTAAGAACACTAACGTCAAGCACGCCAACAGCAATGGGCGGCCGGCAGATGTGCTCGTGAGCGTGAAATGAAGTGACCAACTCCGCTCCCGCGGTTTGCGGATGAGTTCGATCAAAATGCCAACGAACCCTGGTAAAAGTACCACCACTGCAACCACCAGGGTCCAGAACCACGCCGGGGGCGGGCCAAATACCCAACCGCCCACCAGTAATAACAGCAGCGCCGGCGGTACTAGACTGCGCCGAAGATTGTCGAACAGTTTCCAAACCGACAAAGCGGTGAGTGGGCTGCGCTGTCGTGCCGACCGTGCGCCGGCCGCTACCGAAGGTCCGGGCACGCGGGGCAACAACCATGCCGCTATTTGCCAATCGCCCCGTATCCAGCGGTGACGCCGACTTGCTTCGACTGTGTAGCTGGCCGGATGCTCCTCGATGAGATCGACATCGGTTACCAACGCCGAACGCGCGTAGCCACTTTCCAACAAATCATGGCTCAGAATTCGATTCTCCGGGAAGCGCCCATCCACAGCCTTGCGAAACGCGTCTACATCGTAGATTCCTTTGCCAATGAACGATCCTTCACCAAACAGATCCTGATAGACATCTGAAACCTGGCGAGTGTAAGGATCGATCCCCGACTCGCCGACGAAGAGTTTCGTAAAACGCGACTGACCGGCGCTGACCAGACTAATGGAAGCCCTTGGCTGCAAAATCGCATACCCCTCCACTACCCGTCCCTTGATTGGGTCGTATACGGGACGGGTAAGGGGATGGGCCATATTGCCTATCAGGGTCACCGCCGCGTCGCGCGGCAACTGGGTATCGGCATCCAAGGTGATGACGTACTGGACCGAGCGGAAGATCGACGCGTCGCCGACCACTTCCGAGAACGCATCTTGCGCATCGCCCCGCAAAAACGCGTTGAACTCTTCTAGTTTGCCGCGCTTGCGCTCATATCCCATCCATACTCGTTCACAGGAATTCCATGTGCGCGAACGGTGAAACAAATAGAAGATACAAGAGCGGTCGTCTCGATACGTTGCGTTCAGTGTGGCAATAGCCTCACGCAAACGGACCAGCAGAGGACCGTCGCTGGGAAGCGACTGTTCCTGCGCGTCTGGGAAATCCGTCAATAGGGCGAAAAATAAATTCGGGTCTCGATTGCCGAGATAGCGGATCTCCAACGCCTCGATGAGGTGATCCACCTCCTCCGCGCTGCTCAGCAGCACCGGCACCGCTACCATGGCGCGATGCGCCGCGGGAATGCCTTGAGAGAAATCGAGCCGTGGCAGCGGCCGCGGGGGCAATGACAGCGTAACCAGCAAATTCACCAGCCCCACCGCCAGCGCGGACGTCGAAATCGCGCCCGTGACCATGACCAACCAGAAGCGCCAATCGACGAATTCCAACGCTGAGAAAGGCAGTAGGACGAACTGCGTCGCCAATATCGTCAATAACGCGATCGCGCCGATATATAAGGACATCCGGCTTGCGCGGCTGGCGACGAGTGCTCGGAATCGCAACAAAAATCCGCACCCCAGCGCGTGTTCCAAGGTCGTTCGACCCCGGTCGATCAGATAATAGCCAACGTGCGCGCGCCGGTTGGCGCTTTCCGCGCGGCCGGCCGCCTGCGCAAGTAGAATTGCCTCACGCGCCACCGCTTCTTCCGTTCGGGAACACGTTCTTGCCAAATCCTCTACGATATGGCGGTAGCGATCGCGAGTAGCGAAATCCTGCTCGGCGTACTTCTCTGCCGGATCCGCGCGCAGCCGTTGTTCGACGACGCTCAGCTGCTCGACGAAAATCTTCCAGTCCGTAGCGCCGATAAAGCGCAAACTGCCAATGCTGTTGGCTACCGAAAGCTGATTGGTCGCCGCAGTGCGGCCTGCCGCTTCCGATAACTGAGCAGCGGTCACCCCTTGCTCGTCCAGCTTTTGTTCTACCCATGTCTGGATAAACGCCATCGTCGGCGCCTGCACCTGCAGGCGCGCGTAAAACTCTTCGACAAAGGCGGCGGTGAGCGGTACGTCCGCATTCGCGAAATCCGCAAGCACTTGAATCAGCTGTTTTGGCTTCTTCTCGGCAGTAACAAGTAACCGGTCTGCCCATACGATGGCCGCATCACGCTCCTGCCGTCGGCGGGCTATGCGCACGCCGACGCGGCGCAGATTCTCCAACAGCGCCAGCTGCAACATGATGGGATACGCCCACAGCTCTCCCAACTGCAAAGTTTGAACCGTTTGGTAGGACGAAATGAATTGCACGACGTTGTCATCGTCCACCCGCCCGTCCATGTGGGAAATCAGCTGCAACGCCAGATCATAGATACGGGGGAAACCAGCCGATGGGCCATCCGATAGACGCGGCAATTGCCTGCTGTAGCCGCGAGGCAAATGGCGATGCGCCAAATCGATCTGCTGCTCGATGAGGTAGAAGTTATCGAGCATCCATGCTTCGGCGGGGGCGATCTGCTGGCCCGCAGCGGCGGCGGAAGTTACGACGTCGTAGGCCGCCTGCAACACACGCGCATTGTCGGCCAGTCTGGGCAACAATTTGTCGGGCCCGCGTTCCGCGCCAATGCTTTGCTGTTCTGCAAGTACAACTGCGTGGCGCTTGAGCTGTTCGATGCTAAACAGCTCCGAACGCAACAATTCAGTGTCGCGGTCGCTTTTCAGCGCGCTACGCGCGCGCACGGACCTGAAGTCGATGATGGCGATGAACGTCTCCTCGCAAGAACAAGCCCAATCGAGGGCCCCGCACATGCCATTAGCTGCCGGCAGACTATCCATCCTACCGGTGGCGCCCCTATGCGCCTAACGATTAATAGCGGGTTGCGTAATCCGCAAGAAACGTATGGGTCGTCCGATGTACGGTGTTTGGGCGGTACGGTCCCGATCGTCGCGAGTCCGGTTTCGGACGCTCCTTAGACAGGCTTCGAATGCATTACAGCACCACCACCCCTAGGCCTCTAGGCGGGACGTGACGCCGTCACTGGAGGTGCCAACGCATACTTTACATCCATGAGATTTTCGCATACGTCGCCATGCCAGGGACGACTGAAATAGAAGCCTTGTCCGGTATCGCATCCCAATTCGCGAAGACGTGTCAGCTGTGCGCGCGTTTCAATGCCCTCTGCGACGACGTGATGCTGGAGTTCCTTAGCTATGCCGATGACTGATTCGACGATTTCTGCATCATCCGCATCGATGAAGAGATCGCGGATCAAAGTTCGGTCGATCTTGAGGGTGTCGACAGGAAATCGCTTCAACAAACTCCCGGTAGAACCGCCTGTGCCGAAATTGCCAAGTGCGAGCCGCACGCCATGAGCGCGGAGCGCCTCCAACGCTGATACCGACGTGTTCGCGTCTTCCATCAGCATGCTTTCGGAAATCTCCAATTCAAGGTAGCGTGCCGGGACACCGGTCTCTTTCAGAACCATCGCAACGCTTTCCGGAAAATCTTTGTCGCGGAACTGTTCTGCAGAAATATTGATCGATACAGGCACTGCCGCTCGTCCGGCATGAAGCCAAGCCTGGATCTGCCTGCAGACCTTGCGCATTACCCACAAGCCAATCGGCGTAATGAGCCCACACTCCTCCGCAATCGGTACGAACTGCTCCGGATAGACAATGCCGACCTCAGGGTCCTGCCAACGGATGAGCGCTTCGAGGCCGGAGATAACGCCCGTATCGAGATTGATTTTAGGTTGATAGTGCAACACAAACTCGCGTTCTCTCAGCGCACGGGGCAATTTTTCCCGAACGGCGTCCCTCCGCAGCGCGGCGGTGTTCATATCTTCACGATAGAATCGGTAATGCCCACGGCCGTTCGCCTTCACTTGGTACATTGCCGTATCTGCGTTTTTGATCAACGTGTCAACGTCCATACCATCATCCGGATAGATGCTGACTCCGACACTGAATGTAACGGGAAGTTCGTGACCCGCAACGATATGAGGCGGGGCGGATTGGGCGCACAACGTGTCCGCGACCTGGGCAGCATCTTGCGGCTGCTCGATTTCGGTCAGCAGGATCACGAATTCGTCACCGCCTTGGCGGCAAACCGTGTCCGTGTCGCGCACGCACGCAGACAAGTGCGTCGCAACCGATCGCAGCAACTCATCCCCGACAGCATGGCCCAGCGAGTCATTGACCCGTTTGAAACGGTCGAGATCGAGGTACATTAACCCGACTTTCTTGCCGTGACGCCGCGCAAGCGCCATTGCCCGGGATAGCCGCTCCGTAAGCAGGACCCGATTCGGCAATCCCGTAAGAGGATCGTGGTGCGCTAGATGGTATATATGGTGTTCCATTTCCCGGGATTGAATGACATCGTGAAACACGATCACTGCTCCGCTGACCCGCCTGTCCCGATCATGAAGCGGTGCGGCGGATTGTTCGATCGCGGATTCGAATCCGTCCCGGCGGATCAGCAAACAGTCAGCTGCCGGGCTCACGGCCTCGTTGGTGTCCATGGCGCGTTGCGCGGGACTGGCTGCGAGCTGACGCGTGTTGCCGTCCACGATATTAAACACCTCGGCAAGCGGCCGGCCCTGGGCATCTTCGCAGGTCCAGCCCGTCATTTTCTGTGCAACTGGATTCAGGTAGGTCAGATTAGCTTGCAGGTCGGTCATAAGCACCGCATCCCCGATCAGGTCGAGCGTCGTTTGGGCTCGTTCTTTTTCTTCGATCAACGCCTCTTCGGCCGCACGTGCCCCGGATTCCGCCTGTTTCCAGGCGGTGATGTCATCGAAGGTTTGGACATGACCGCACAACTCGGTACCGTCAAACATGGCGATACGGTTGACGCGCGTCCATACGACGCTGCCGTCATTTCGCATAAAACGGTACTCTGACTGAATTGGATCGGGACTGCGCGCCGCATCGCGCCATTGCGCAAGCACGCGCTGGGAATCCTCCGGGTGAATCGCCGTGCGCCAGTCGGCGTTCAGCGTTTGCGCAAATGTCAGGCCTGATAGCGTGCGGTAGGCTGCGTTGGTGTATACACAGCGGCCCTTCGGGTCGGAGACGACTATACCGACCGCCAGGGTGTCGCCCACAGCGCGAAGGCGCGCCTCGCTGACGCGCAGGGCGTCTCCGCTCGACTTACGGTCGACCATGTAACGGAGGACTCGCGCTAGCCAGTGACCGCTAAAACGGCTCGTAACGATATAGTCAGGGGCTCCGCGCTGCACAGCCTGGCCCGCAAGTTCCTCATCGCCTGCCGAGCTCAGGATCAGAACCCCGGCATTTTGGGCGGCGGCGCGTACTTGCTCCAGCACCTCGAGGCCGCGGCCGCCGGGTAACGCCAGGTCGAGCAAGATCACCGCGAATGCGTTGTGGCGCAGACGAACGAGCGCATCGGAAAGGCGTGGCACCGAGCGGACACGAAATTCACCGGCGTCGGCGGCCACCAACGCCTCCTCGCTCGGTTTGGGGGCGGAAAGATCGTCCTTAACTAGAAACACACGGGTGGACGAATCAGGCATTCGGGCCTCCTTGGTTGGAACCGGCAAAGGTATGTCGCAATCTGGTTCCCAAGTGCGCCCAGACGTCCCAGTTTCCTGCACCGCGTATAGCGGCCTACCGGGCCTGAACAGGGCTTTTCCTCAGTAGTGTTAAGGATCAACGGCAGGTGACGCCGCGTCTGTTCGCTTGCGCACATACCTCACTATCCAGAGGGCCATCAGCGGTCGTCCGGTCCCCCTTAACGAGCGCCACTGAAAACTAATAAGACTATGACGGGTATCACGTTTCGCGCCGCAAGCGGAGACGTTTGCACATTCAAGCCGGGGCATCGCGTCCCATGTTGCATGGGGTTAACGCCACAAGTTCAACGGTTTTTTATGCTATATGAACTATACAATGATCCTGCGCGCCACCCCTGTGAAACGACCATTTTGCCCGGGCCATCCTTGGAAAACTCCTATGCCTACACCGGTAGATCCTCGCCAGAATCACCTACTCGCCGCCCTTCCAGAAGACGACTACGACCGCCTGCTCCCCAATCTCGAATTGATTCGAATTTCGCTCGGCGACGTCCTTTATGAACCGGGCATCGAGATGAATTACGTCTATTTCCCAATTTCCTCGATCGTTTCGCTCCTGTACGTGATGGAAGACGGTGCCTCGGCGGAAATTGCGGTGGTCGGCGATGAAGGAATCGTCGGCGTTTCACTGTTCATGGGCGGCGAAAGCACACCGAGCCGGGCTGTCGTACAGAGTGCGGGCTATGCCTACCGCCTGCCCGGACAGCGGTTGAAACAGGAGTTCTATCGCGCCGGCGCCATGCAGCGTCTTTTGCTGCGCTACACCCAGGCGCTGTTGACGCAAATGGCGCAAACCGCGGTCTGCAACCGTCACCATTCGTTGGACCAACAACTCTGCCGGTGGTTGTTGATGAGTCTCGATCGGGTGCCGTCGAATGAGCTGACGATGACCCAGGAACTGATCGCCAATATGCTCGGCGTGCGCCGCGAAGGCGTCACCGAAGCGGCAGGCAAGCTACAAAAGGCTGGATTGATTCAATATCACCGCGGCAGGATCACCGTGCTGGATCGCGTCGGCTTGGAGGCACGCGCGTGTGAATGCTACGAAGTCGTGAAAAAGGAATTCGATCGGCTGCTGCCAGCGCGGACCGCAACCTAACCCGGACAGTCGTCCCATGCACGCATCTGCGTCGATCTGGCGGGCCGCCCGTTATTCTGTGTGCGCTACCGCCCCGACTATTTTCGCATTCGATGGCAAACTGCCAAGTGTCCAGTCGTAGTCCACGCTGGACCGCAGCCGAGTCCGGTATCCCATTGCCGCAAACTCTCCAGTACCTCCCGCAATCTCGTCTACGTACCAGGAGAATTCACTTGCCGCGCGCCAAGCCAGCCCCTGCAGCCAATCGTCTGCTCGCGTCCTTGCCTCGGACCGATCGCCAACGATTTCTGGTAGATTGCAAGTCGGTGGACTTGGAATTTGCCGAAACCTTGGCCGAACCGGGAGAGCCTATTCGTCACGTCTATTTCCCGACGGCGAGCTTTATTTCCTTGACCACCCTGGTCGACAGCTCCGCAAACCTCGAGGTAGGGCTGATCGGCGATGAAGGCATGCTCGGTATTTCGCTTACTTTAGGCGTGAACGTATCACCGTTGCGTGCTTTGGTTCAGGGACAAGGCCTGGCGCTGCGCATGGGTGCAGTTGCGTTTCGTCGTCAACTTAAAGGGAGTCTTGCTCTGCAGCGCCAACTTAATCGCTACCTTTACGTGATAATCCGTCAACTGGCGCAGGGGGCCGGATGTACCCGATTCCACGTTGTCGAAGCGCGTCTGGCGCGGTGGCTTTTGATGACCCATGACAGGGCTCACTCCGCCAAGTTTCATGTCACGCATGAGTTTCTCGGTTACATGCTCGGCGTGCGCCGTGTGGGCGTCACCAACGCCGCCACTGCTTTGCAGAATCGCAACTTGATCCAATATAACCGGGGCGACATCACCATTCTCGACCGACGGGGCCTGGAAGCAGCCGCCTGTGCATGTTATGCCGCCGACACAGCGACCTACGCGCGGACGATGGGTTAGGGTCAGAAACCCATCCGGTAGCGGCGTATGCGCGACGCAATAGCCTAGCGCAGCCGCGAATCCCCGCGCCGAAGACGAGCGCTATGCAGCCGAAATCCGCGCATATGTTACCGGCAACGCGCTGCTCCACGCACAAACCGGAGGCGGGCAAATTTTGGTCGCCATCGAACAGGGTCTGGATTCAGATCCGACTCCTGCAAACTTACTCGCTACCTATCTACCGGTCATGTCCATTCCCTTCTGGTTCATTCTGATCGGCATTTTAGTCATCACAATGGTGTTGACGGGCAAGCTGCTCGAACGCCCATCCTGCACGCGGGCGTTCTGCAATTGGTCGCAGAGGTCGCTCTGCTGATTTCGCTGTTCACGGTTGGGTTGAAAATCGGCAACGTAGGACTCTTGGACCGCCGCTGGTTTTTGCCGTTGCGTCTGGCATTCGTTTCTATGGCCATCACAGTGGGACTGATCGCTGCTGTGGGCGTCTGGGGGTTGGGGTTGTCCGTCGGCGCCGCGGTGTTACTGGGCGGAATTCTTGCGCCGACCGATCCTGTGCTCGCCTCCGGGGTGCAAGCCGCAACCGGTGACGATTCGGACCGATTTCGCTTCAGTCTCGCCGGCGAAGGGGCATTGAACGATGGTACCGCGCTCCCCTTCGTATTGCTGGGTCTCGGGCTAATGGGCCGGCACGATCTCGGCGCTCACGCCTGGCATTGGTGGGTAATCGACGTCGCGTGGGCAACGTTCGGCGGTCTACTCATCGGCGCTGCCTTTGGGACCTTAGTCGGTCGGCTGGTGGTCCAACTGCGTACACGCTACCAGCAAGCGGTCGGCCTAAACGAGTTCCTGTCGCTCGGGCTCCTGGCCGTGGCTTACGGCACTGCGCAGCTCGCGTTAGCGTCAGGATTTCTCGCCGTATTCGCCGCGGGCCTAGCGTTACAACGTGTGAAGGAACGCCCGCGCGCTGGATCCACTTCGCTGGACACGGCACCCGTACCAGAGAGACCTCACACGCGGGCCACCCATTCCCACCACGCCAGCGCGGCGATGACAAATGCCGTGCTGGGATTCAATGAACAACTCGAAAAGCTGGCGGAGATGGCAATCGTTCTATTGGTCGGCTCGATGCTGCCCTACGCGGCCCTATCGGTTGCTTTGTGGTGGTTCATCCCGTTGCTGTTCGTAGTGTTGCGCACGCTGGCCGTTCTCACCGGCCTATTGGGAGAGCCATTGACCCGCAACCAACGGGCGCTCATCTCTTGGTTCGGGATCTGCGGAATCGGTTCCGTGTTCTATTTGATTTTCGCCATCAATCATGGCGTTGCGGGGTCAGAGGCTCAAGCGCTGATTGGGTTCACGCTTGTGACCGTGACCGTATCGATTGTGGTGCACGGAGTATCAGTACGACCGCTGATGAGGTGGTATATGTGGCGTTAACCGTCGACGTCGCGCAATGCCGCCGGCGGCTCCGCTCGTCGGCGATGGCATTGCAAATTGGTGCCCGGGACCGGAATCGAACCGGTACAGGGTTGCCCCCGAGG
The DNA here is from genome assembly GCA_963773585.1 of uncultured Gammaproteobacteria bacterium. GTDB lineage: Bacteria > Pseudomonadota > Gammaproteobacteria > JASBUN01 > JASBUN01 > CAVXJN01. The sequence goes on along the minus strand of CAVZBR010000005.1, from coordinate 47,495 downwards.
GATTTTAAGTCCCTTGCGTCTACCAATTTCGCCACCCGGGCAGATACCGCGGGATTGTACCGATCAATGCGGTTGGGGGCGAATCAGAACGTGGAAAGGATTGGAGGCTGAGCCCGGAGTCGAACCGAGGTACACGGATTTGCAGTCCGCTGCATAGCCACTCTGCCACTCAGCCAGATACTCGACAATGTCAGGTGGATAGAAGCAAAAAAACCCCGGCCGTGGGGCCGAGGCTTCACTCCGGAATTTGGAGCGGGAAACGAGACTCGAACTCGCGACCCCAACCTTGGCAAGGTTGTGCTCTACCAACTGAGCTATTCCCGCACACTTCAGGGCTGCTTATTTTAAGCTTCCGGCCTCGCCTGTCAAGCATTTAGGAATCATTAAATACGGCCTTCCGTACCGGCGCCCCGCTTCAAAGTCGGCCATGCACCGCGCACATAGATCGCCATGGACCAGATGGTCAGAATGGCGGCCACGTACAGCAACACAAAGCCGATTTGCACTACGGGTATCACGCCGAACAAATCTTCCCGGTAAATCATGAATGGCAGCGCCACCAGCTGCGCAACGGTTTTCACTTTGCCGATATACGACACTGCAACCTTCGCCTGCTGTCCCACTTCCGCCATCCACTCACGCAATGCGGAGATGGTGATTTCGCGGCCGACGATTACGGCTGCCGGAATCGCCAACCACACCGCGCCGAAGCCTGTGGGGTTCCGATCCACCAATAGAATCAGAACCACCGCCACCATCAGCTTGTCCGCGACCGGATCCAAAAAGGCGCCGAACCGGGACGTCATGCCGTAACGGCGGGCAATGTGGCCGTCGGCCCAATCAGTGATCGCGGCAATGATGAACAACCAGGTACAGACCAGATTCGACCAGTCCACCGGCAGGTAGTAAACCAGTACGAATACGGGGATCACCGCGATCCGCGACAACGTCAGAATAATGGGAAGGTTCAAACGCATGGGCTTCAGGGCGTTTCGCTATGGAAGGCGTCGTAGATTTTTTGTGCCAGGTCGCGGCTGATCCCTTGTACGCTGGCCAAGTCTTCCACTCCCGCGCGCGCAATTTCGCGCAGTCCTCCGAATTGTTTCAGCAACACTTGCCGGCGCTTCGGGCCCATGCCGGGGATCGTCTCGAGCACGGATGTGTTGCGGGCCCGGGACCGGCGTTGTCGATGACCGGTGATGGCAAAGCGGTGTGCCTCGTCGCGGATCTGCTGGATCAGATGCAGGGCGGCGGAGTCCTGGGGCAGTATAATGGGGTGCTGGAGGTCGGACAAGAACAGCGTCTCCAGGCCCGGTCGGCGGTCCGGCCCTTTCGCCACTCCGGCGATGGTCACCCCCTCGACCTGCAACTCTTCCAATACATCGCGCGCCTGGGTCACCTGGCCTTTGCCGCCGTCGATCAGCAGCACGTCGGGCAGTTTGCCCTCGCCTTTCTTCAGCCGGGTGTAGCGCCGGTTCAAAGCCTGACGCATGGCTGCGTAGTCGTCTCCGGGCGTAATATCCGCAATATTGAAACGCCGGTAATCGCTTTTCAGCGGCCCTTCGGCCCCGAACACGACGCACGAGGCGACCGTGGCTTCGCCCATGGTATGGCTGATATCGAAACATTCCAGCCGTGTCGGCACTTGTTCCAGACTCAATGCCTCCTGCAGCGCCTCCATGCGCTGCTGCATTCCTGAGCGGCTCGCTAGCCGCGCCGCCAGCGCGTGCTCGGCGTTGTGCAGAGCCAATTGCAACCAGCGCGCCCGCTCGCCGCGTACCCGTGGCCGCAGCGCAACCCGCCGTTGCGCTCTCTCGGCGAGCACGCGCGCCAGTAACTCGGCGTCTTCGAAATCGTGGCTGATGAGGATCTCCGGCGGCACTTCCTTGTCCAGATAGTACTGTGGCATGAACGCTTCCAGGACTTCGCCGGGTTCTGCGCCCGCAGGAACCTGAGGAAAAAACGCCTTGTTGCCGAGATTGCGCCCGGCCCGGAAGAAGAACACTTGCACGCACGCCATACCGCCTTCCACTGCGCACGCCACCACGTCCAGGTCGCCGCCTTCGCCGGCGATGTACTGGCGTTCGGCGATGCGGCGCAGGTTCTGGATCTGATCCCGGTAGCGTGCCGCCTGTTCGAAATCCAGATTTTCCGAAGCGGCTTCCATGCGCTTGACCAGCTCGTCGATCACCTGGGCACTCTTGCCCTCCAGGAACCACTCGGCGTGGCGCACGTCACGCATATAGGTTTCGTGGTCGACAAAACCCACGCACGGCGCAGTGCAGCGTTTGATCTGGTATTGCAAACAGGGACGGGAACGGTTGCGGAAAAAGCTGTCCTCGCATTGTCGCACCGGAAACAGTTTTTGCAGCAGACTCAAGCTGTCGCGCACAGCCCCTGCCGATGGGTACGGGCCAAAGTAACGTCCCTGGGCGCGCTTCGGACCCCGATGGAAGGCCAGCCGCGGAAACGCCTCACCCGCGGAGATGAAAATGTACGGGTAACTCTTATCGTCTCGCAGCAGAACGTTGTAGCGCGGACGCAATTCCTTGATCAGGTGGTTCTCCAACAACAGGGCTTCGCCTTCAGTGTTGGTGACCGTCACTTCGACGTTGCCGACCTGCTGCATCAACGCCTGGGTCTTGGGCGCCAGGCCGCTGCTGCGGAAATAACTGGAGACACGCTTTTTTAGATTGCCGGCCTTGCCGACGTACAGCACAACGCCTTCGCCATCCACCATCCGGTATACCCCGGGTTTGCTGGTCAGGCTGCGCAGAAACGCCTGAGAATCGAACTTGGTCTGTTCTGGTGGCTCCATGGATCCATTCTACCAGCCCGGACCCATGCGGATGGGGAGTGTAAATTCAATCCAGCAGCAAGCGGATGCGCGCGAACAGGGCGTGAAACATGTCCTCGGTCAGGCGCCGGGTCTGGGTGTTGTAGCGGCTGCAATGATAGGAATCCACCAACAGCGGCCCGTCCGGCAACCGATGTTCCGCGCCGTGGGCGAAGCGATAGCGGGACTGGGTCAAATTGCGGGATTTGAGCACCGCGGCATGGGCGATGGCGCCCAGGGCCAGCACTACACTATCGGCGTCGAGCCCCGCCAGCTCCCGCGCGAGGAATCGGTTGCAGGTCTTCACCTCGTCCCCGGTGGGCTTGTTTTGCGGCGGGAGACATTTTACGGCATTGGTGATGCGGCAACCTTTGAGCCGCAATCCGTCATCCCGGGACGCCGAATGGGGCTTGTTGCTGAATCCGAACCGATGCAGCGTCTCATACAACAGGATTCCGGCGTAATCACCAGTAAACGGTCGCCCGGTTGCATTGGCCCCGTGCATGCCCGGCGCCAGGCCGACGATCAACAACCGCGGCCGCTCGACACCGAACGGCGCAACCGGCCGGGCGTGGTAATCGGGATGCGCGTCGCGCACCTCGTCGAGAAAGGTCGCCAGCCGCGTGCAGCGCCGGCAATCCGGGTCGAAGTGCGCTTCAGTCTTCATGCAGTTCGAACGGGGTGCACACACCGCTGCGTACATCCAGGCAGCGTACGACATGGTGATTGGTGTCGGCGATCCACAGCTCCTCCCGCCATAAGCTGATGCCGCCAGGTTCGTTCAAGCCCTTTGTCATAACACTCGAAACTTCTTCATGTTCTAAATCTAATACTTTGATTGTATGGTTAAAAGTATCACATATCCAGAGGGCTCGCCGAGTTGGGTCGTAGGCTACATCCAATGGGTGTTGCAGGCGCGCGTCGGCGGTACGGCCGTCCCGATCGCCGAATTCGAACAACCCCTGGCCGACCAGCGTCGATACTCGAGCGTCAGGTAACCGCACACTACGCACCGCCGAAGTTTCCGCATCAGTGACGTATAACCGGTAATCTCCCACGGCGATTCCTGAAGGCTGCGCCAGGGCGGCCTCGCCCGCCGGACCGTCGACCAGGTCTTCGCGCCCGGAGCCTGCGAACCGCTGGATGGTGTTGGCCGCGAGGTCCAACTTCCAGAGCTGGTGCTGACCGGCCATGGCGATATACAGGTCGCCGCCGTGAAATGCCAGGCCCCACGGAGAATTCAGCGGCGCCTGCAACGGGTCGCGATAAAACTCGCCTTCACCATGACCCTGTCGACCGGTGCCGGCAACGGTCTGCACTTCACCGTTCCGCAAATCGATGCGCCGAATCGCGTGATTGCCGGTGTCGGCCACATAGAGCTTACCATCGACCAGCGCCATGCCTTGCGGTTCACACATCGATGCCTGGTCTCCGCTGCCATCGAGGAACCCCGGACTCTTCGAACCGAACATCCGCACGATGCCACCATCCCGGCGCGCTTCGACGATCCGATTGTGGCCACTGTCCGCAATGTAGATGCGATTCTCGCTGGCGAGCACATTACCGGGAAAAGCAAGCGTGCGGTTGTCGCTGTGCCGGAGGCGCACGCTCACCGGTGCACCGCGCTCGCTGCCAGCAGCGCCCTCCTGCAAGTGTTTGGCAATCAATTCATCCAACTGGCGCCGACGGCCTTCACCGCGTAATACGCCCACGGCGTAGCCTTCAGTATCAATAAAGATCAGAGAAGGCCAGGCGCGCACTGCGTACTGTCGCCACAGGCTCAAAGTCGGATCGTTGGCCACCGGGTGACGGATATGGTGGCGCTCGATCGCGAGGCGCACTTGATCCGCGACGCGTTCGTTGGGGAACTTGGGCGAGTGAATGCCGATGACGAGCAATTCATCGCCGTACTTGTCCTCGAGGTAGCGCAAATCCGACAAGACATGCAGGCAATTGATGCAGCAATAGGTCCAGAAATCCAGCAGGACGATCCGCCCCCGCTGCTCGGCGAGTCGCAGCGGAGCGTCCGTGTTGAGCCATTCCAAGGTAGCTGGCAGCTCCGGCGCCCGGACCCGTGCACCGATATCACTCACCGACTGCTCGCCAAGTGTGCAACGACCGATTGCCGATGGTACGGCATCATGCGTTTTCGTGTGCCTGCGTCACGCCGTGCCGTAAGGCAAGGCGCAGCAGCTCGATGTCGTTGAGTACACCGAGCTTTTCGAACAAACGGTGCCGATAGGTGCTTACGGTTTTTGGGCTCAAACACAACTTGTCGGAGATCGCCTGAACATTCTGCCCCTGCGTCACCATCAACATAACTTGCATTTCCCGTTGCGACAGCCGCTCGAATGGCGAGTTATGCGAGCCCGGCAGCGCGGAAAGCGCCAGCTGCCTCGCAACCGACGTACAGATATAACGTTCGCCGGCGGACACAACCCGGATCGCGGTGACGATCTCTTCGATGCGACAGTCCTTGGTCAAATACCCGACCGCGCCTGCTTCCATCAAGCGCGAGGGAAACGGCTCTTCCGTGTGCACCGTACATACGATAATGCGCAGACCGGGATCCATCTGCAGCAGCTTGCGGGTAGCTTCCAGCCCCCCGATGCCCGGCATGTTGACATCCATCAACAACACGTCGGGACGAACTTCTCTCACGCGCAGCAACGCATCTTCACCACTAGCCGCCTCTGCCACCACTCGTATACCGGGCGTGTCGTCCAGAAGCCTGCGCACGCCGCTGCGGACCAACTCATGGTCGTCCACCAGCATGACGCTGATCATTAGTTTTCCCCCCTTGATGCGCGCCTCGCAGACCATTGGTCGGCCCACTGAAACCCGCATCCGTCCATTCTTGTGCGGTGCATTCCCTGCCCGCGGGGAAATTGTACCACTAAACAACAGGGAACAAAGGTCACCCGAGCGGGCGTCCTTTTCCGCATTTATTTTATAATGTAATTGAATTCGGATCCAGCGTTTGAGCCGGTCCCCACGCTCAAGCCCCTGGACCTTTCAACCGCTATTAATAGTGGTCGGTCCGATCAAATTTCGGAGCTTTTCCTGCTCATGCACGGCTCTCGCTGAGCTTGATCGAAATATCTCTCTCTCCCAGAAGCTGCAAGTGCTGCACCAAGTAGTGCAAGCGCGGTTCGACTTCATCGAACACCTCTCTGTAGCGATCTACGACCGGGAAACAGACACCCTGAAAACGCTGCTCGACAGCGGTGTCGAAAACCCGATCATGGTCCGCTACGAAGCCCGATTCTCGGAGGTGTCTGGTCTGCAAGCATTGGCAGCGCGGGGCGAACCGCGGGTAATCGACGACCTGGAGGCGCTGGTGCGTATCCGAGGCCCGCGCGAGCATACCAATCGGCTACTCGCCTCCGGCATGCGTTCCAGCTATACCTTGCCGCTTTTGCACGAACGCAAGTTTCGCGGCTTCGTATTCTTCAATTCCACCCAGATCGGCCGATTTGGCCCTGCTGTCACCGTCCATCTGGACCCGTTCGCACGCTTGATGGGGCTATTGGTGGTCCACGAGCTGCACCAAATCCGCCGCCTGGCTGCAGCTACCCGCACAGTTCGCCACATCACCAGCAGACGCGATTGCGAAACGGGTGCGCACCTCGAGCGCATGTCGCGTTATGCAAGGCTGATCGCCCGCGGCCTGGCATCCTGCGCGCGGATTCAGTGATGAGTACGTCGAAAATGTATTTCTGTTTGCGCCGCTGCATGACATCGGGAAAATTGCCATCCCCGACAGCGTGCTGCTCAAACCTGGACCGTTGGAACCCGCCGAATACTTGCTGATGCAGAGCCATGCAAAAAAAGGCCTGGAAATGATTGATTACATGTTGCGTGAGTTCGAACTTCACACCCTCACCTTCACCAACGTGCTGCGCAATATCGTCTACTGTCACCATGAATGGTACGACGGTAGCGGCTATCCCAAACGGTCTGTCAGGCGAGGCGATTCCCATCGAAGCACGCATGGTCACCGCCGCCGACATGCTGGATGCCTTGACCAGCGTGCGTCCATACAAGCCCGCCTGGAGCAACGAGCAGGCGTTTGCGGAACTGCAGGCGCAAGCTGGACGCAAACTCGACCCGTCGTGCGTGCAAGCGCTATTGGACGCGCCAGACGCGATCGCCGACCTGCAGGCGCAGTTCTCCGAGTCGATCTACGGCTGACGGGAACCAATACCCAGACCGACATCCGTTCCCACCGCGCTGAATGGCCTCATTGCCGATCATCAACGGCCCTGCACACTTTCAACGACCGGCCGAGAGCACCACAACGACGCCATATCACCAGTCGTCGCATTCGCACAACCGGCCCCCGTGCGGACCCCGTGACATGCCAAGCCCCGCTCATCACGCGCAACGCTGCGCCAGGCGACCCTGGTCGAAGAGGGTAGTGAACGTAGCTTCTTGTACTCCTGGCGGCGGGGATCAATACTCGCTGACGGGCTGACGCGCGATAACATGTTGCACGCATTTGCGTTCAGACATCTGCGTTAGGTCGAACGCCGCGCGAGATCGGTCTTGTCGTCAGGAAGCGCATACTTGATTGCTTGCTACACGTCTACAGGCGCAACCAGCGCTTGGAAATGCGTACCGCTACTGTGACCGACACACTCTATTCCCGCATCACCGCTTACGACCCGGTTTCGGGGCAACGGGCAAAGGGCTGCGGATATGCGGCACTGCACACGAACGCGTGACCCGGGACGTGCTTGACCGCTGTTAGTCATGCCCCGGTGATCGCACTACAAGCGGTAGTGTCTCAGAACCGTTACAGTTGATTGAACTTTCCAAGTCAGAGCAGCGAACCTTGGCGCTGAATTCCTCACATCTGACCTTGATTGCTCCCATTTCATCAGCTACTTTTTGCGTGGAAGCGAAGCATCGCAGCTGGCCCGCCAAACAACTGCCAAGAATTGCAGCAATGCGACGGCCCACTCCTCGCAGGCCAGTGCGAATTTGAAGTGCCACGCAACTTTGATCGCCATCCAGTTACGGCGCAAGTATCTCGTGTCCGCTTGCACCGCAATTCGGCCGGTGCCGCTACCATTAAATGAGAAAGGCGGTGCACCTGGCGGAACGAATGTGCATTAAAGAGGTTGCACACCATGAACGTGAAGTCAGCAAGCACAACGGCCTGCGCCGTGAATTTCCGGCATATGGTTGGAAACGTCTGCACCGATCGTACTGGTCTCCACATCCACATCGCCTCATTGGCTGGCCACGACCTGGCGTGGCCCGCGGCACCTCACATCGCGACCAGCAGTTCCCGACAGGGAATACCCGCCATCGCCCACCAGCTTTTTGCGCCGATGGCGTTTGCATCACCACCATTCCCCATCGCGCGGTCGGTGTCCCGGTGAGCGCAAATCGCCTCCTTTGTATTTCCACGGCGAATTTTGAAGATCCGCTGCAGCAGGGACTGCCTGGATGGGATCTGACATTTACCCAGGATCTGGATGCGGCCCAAAAGCATATGGAATCCGGGCACTACATTGCCGGCATTCTGGTCCTCGACAACGCGGATCGAACCACGCTCAAACGGCTTGAATGCACCTTGTCCTGCGCCCGACACATGCAATGGATTGCCTTAGTGCAAGCGCGCAGTCTCATGGGGGACATCGGTCAGTTCATCGCTCGTAACTGCTATGACTATCATACAATGCCGGTCGACCCTGATCGGTTGTTGATAACGATTGGCCACGCACGGGGAATGGCGCAAATCAGCGCCGATCAAGTCACTAAAGCTGACCTGGCCGACCCGAGCGGTTTCGAGATGGTCGGCACGAGCTCCCCGATGCAGAATGTGTTCAGCACCATACGCAAAATCGCCCGTGTTGACGCGCCGGTCTTGATCACCGGCGAGAGCGGCACCGGAAAGGAACTCACCGCCCGGGCAATCCACGAACGCTCCATGCGTGCCCAGGCTCCATTCGTTGCCGTGAACTGCGGCGCATTGCCGTCGACTTTGATTCACTCGGAACTTTTCGGCCACGAAAAAGGCGCGTTTACGGATGCGCGCAGTCGCAAGATAGGGCGCTTCGAAGCAGCAGCGGGAGGCACTATTTTCCTGGACGAGATCGGCGATCTGCCGCCGGATATGCAGATCACGCTGCTACGATTTCTGCAGGAAAAAACGATCGAACGACTCGGCAGTACCCAGCCGATTTCGATCGATGCCCGCGTCATGGCCGCGACTCACGTCGACTTGGAACGCGCGGTGGCCGATGGCGGTTTCCGCGAAGATTTGTACTACCGCCTCAACGTTTTGAGACTTTCTATCCCGCCGCTGCGCGACCGAGACGGTGACATCGAAGTCATCGCGCGGTTTTTCTTCAACGAATTCCGTAGCGAAAGCCAGAAAAACGTCAAAGGCTTTTCCCGGGAGTGCATGGACTGCATGTTGCGCCATCCGTGGCCGGGCAACGTACGAGAATTGATCAACCGCGTGCGGCGAGCGCTCGTCATGTGCGAGGATCGATTGATCGTGCCGGCCGACTTGGGACTCGACCAACGGGCTGGCTCCCGTCCCACGCACACCTTGGAAAGAGCGCGCGCCGTTGCCGATGTTCGAGCCATTCAGGATGCACTGATCCGCAACAATAACAATATTACCCGAGCGTCAGAGGAACTGGACATCTCACGTATTACGCTTTACCGCCTGATGGAAAAGTATAAAGTTGCCGATATCAGGAAAGCAGCACGCGGCGGCATTGTTTCACAAAATTAACACTTTCCATTTGCCCGAAAACTCCCCGCAATCCAGTTTCTTTGCACCGATGTTTCATTGGCGCTGTTTCACCGATGAAGCACCGTGTCCGTACGTGGCCTCCCCTTTTTGCCATCTAGGATATTTATTTCTCTGAAAAGGTGGATGTTTTCGCCCGTGGTACAGGACTTGCTTTATCCGCTAACGAGAAAGTACCGCAGCGTCGGCAGAACGCGTGCTGCCGAGTACTACGACATGCAACGGTGGCGGCGACATGAGCACACGACGCTTGGCAGTATGGTGGGTGACGTTGGCGATCGGCTGGCTGGCGCTGCCCTTGCACGCGCGCGAAGTTGCGGCCGTCTTCACCGAGGCTGCACCGGAAGCGGCCCGCGCAGTGGCTCCGGCGCACGGCAGGCAGCTCGACGACCGCGAACTTACCGCCGTATGCGGAGCGGGCCTCGAAGCACCACCGCCCCATTTGGCACCCAAGGGTGTCGCCGTGATCCTTTGGGACGAGCGCACCAAAGTGCGGATGACCGATAACGGCAGTGGCGGAACCACCGCCGGGAGCCAGTCGATCCGAGCCACTCTGAGCCAGCGATAGACCGGAAATACCGGACCGTCGACAACAAAACGAACAGGCGGGAGGCAATATGAAGAGCAAGGCGTTCCGGTTCGCCCTGGGAACGGCAGTCGCAGCAGCTTGGTTGGCTCCCGCCGCGACGGCGGTTGCCGCAGACCCGCCGCGCCCACCGACTCTGGAGGAACTGCAAACACAGATAGAAACCCAGAGCAAAGTGCTAGCGCAGCAGCAACGAGCCTTGCGTGAACAGCAGCGAAAACTGCAACAATACAAGAAAGCGTTGGACCAGGCCCTGTCCGACCAAGGGTCGAAGATCGAAAATCTCGAAGCATGGCGCGCTACGGGCGCCCCGCAACAACCGCCGGTCCGCATCGGCGCGAATGCGGTGCCGGGGGCCGCGCCCACGTCGGCGCCGGCTACGCAGACAGTCGCCCAATCTCCGCAGGAACGTGTTCCGGATGCTCCGCCGCAGCCGGTGGGCCAGGCGCCCGAGAAAAAGAAACGTGCACCCGAGGTGGCGCCGTTGGGCACCAACCAGCCCGGCGTACTCACCCCGAAAGGTCAGTTTGTGTTCGAACCCTCGTTCGAATATTCGCACTCTTCCAACAATCGGGTAGCGCTGGTGGGATTTACGGTCGTACCGGCCATTACCATCGGTCTGATCGACGTGCGCAGCGTAAATCGCGATTTCTTCACTCTGGGATTGACTGGCCGCTATGGCCTCACCAACCGCCTCGAAGTCGAAGCGAAGGTGCCCTTTCTTTATCGTCAGGATTCGACATTGGCACGGCCGCTGGCCACACCGAGTTCCACCGACAGCGTATTCGATGCCGACGGCAAGGGACTAGGCGATATCGAAATCGCCGCGCGCTATCAATTCAATCAGGGCGGCCCGCACGTTCCGTACTGGGTAGGATCACTGCGTTTCAAGACCGTTACCGGCGACGGTCCATTCGACGTGGCGACCACGACTCTCGCGCCCGGCTTTACCGTCAATTCCGACCTGCCCACCGGCACCGGTTTCTACGCACTGCAGCCGAGCATCACCGCCCTATTCCCATCCGATCCCGTGGTGTTCTTCGGTGGTATGAGTTACATCTGGAACATTAAACGCGACGTGAACAAGATGTATGGAACGACATTCATACACAATTACGATCCCGGCGACGGCGTAACGTTCAACTTCGGGATGGGGTTGGCATTGAACCAACGCTCTTCGTTCAGCCTCGGTTATGAGCACGACATTTTCTTCAAGGACAAGCAAGACGGGGAAACCGTAGCCAATGCTCAAACCCGGCATCTTGGGCAATTGCAGGTGGGTTGGGCCTACAATTTTTCGGAGGACAAGAATTTCAACCTCAGCCTGGGCATCGGTGTCACTGAGGAGGCGCCCGATGTGACCATCAACGCGCGGATGCCGATTTCATTCTGACCACCGATTCGGGTCGGCGTTCGTAACGGACGCACGCCTCTTGATCTGTGCGCCACGCCAATTATTGCAAGAGGTCAGTCGTCGCCTGCCCGGCCGCCTGCCTTATCACCGCGTCTCGGAACGCGCTCAGCGCATTGCTCGTTGCGGTCAGGGTGGTCAAGGTTCGGATGGTCTGGTTATCGAGTGTGTTCTGAAGGACAGTGGCCATGGTGCTCGCGCGGATGTCGGCTGCGCTGGTCGTGGCGAGATTTCCCCGACCGTTCTGTATTACCAGGGCGCGAAGCTGATCAGAGTCGACTACCACGGGCGATCCGGGTGTTATGGACCGGCCGTTGACCTGTACGGCACCAGGATTGAGGTTGGCTGGGGCACTTGCCGCAGCCGGTACAGCAGCGGCCGCACCGGACGACGAAGACTGGGCATCCGTACGCATCGGCGCACCATTCACGGCGCCCGCAGCCGAACCCGCTGACGCGACCGGTGCGCCACCGGCACCCGTCGTATCCGAAGGCACAGACTGACGTTGACTCGCCGGATTCGACGCCGCGCTAATGGCGCCGATCAACGTGGCATTCGGCAAGGTGCCATTGCGCAACTCCTGCAGCGTCGGAAGTACCAGATCCTGGGTCACGGCAACCAGTTGGTCGTTGATGAATACTGCCCGGGAGATACCGATGCTGACCTGCAACTCGGAACTCCCGGTCATGAATGAAAACCCACCGCGCATCCGATCGAGTTCTGCGGCATCGAGACGACGGCAGTCGAGCGCACGCAAGCAATCGCCGAAATCATAGGATGGCAGCGCTGCGACCGACAGACTCGTCATTGCCGCCGCGCTCACGACCGCAGCACACACAGCCGTCTTGTTCATGACTGGACCTCCTTACTTCTCTAGAAGTCGTTGGGGCCCCGTTGCAGCAGCATGCGCGAAAGCCATTGCCGGGAAATCGCCATGCCGAGGGGCGCGAGCCGATCGGCGGTCCAATCGGAATCGGCATTGAACTGGGCTGCGTCACGCCTGTTTGTGATCGCAAAGACGATCTTGTTGCGCCATACGGATTTGAATTCGTCGGCCGACATTACCCGCGCGCCGATGGCGGGATCAGCCACCAGGACCTTTTCGCCGCGCAAGCCGTTGAGCACTACGAAATGGTGATAGCCGCGGTCGGTAATCAGCGCGATGACAGGCACTGCAACGCGCCCTACCGTTTCAAGGTCCGTTTGGAAACCATCGGCACGGTACCCGTGCGCCTCCAGATAATGTTTGATGTCCAGCAGTGAAAATCCCTCGCGGCGGATCTTCTGACGGTTGCCGCGATCCCACATGTATCGAAACACCTGCTGTTCGCTGACCGGATTGCCGTAATGGTAAGTCAGTAAGGTTGCAAGTGCCGCGGAACCGCAGCTGAAATCGAATTGCTGCTGAACGATACGATTGAACTTTCGTTCCTGCAGACCGGTAACGGGCACCGTGAATAAACCGTTGTGCCCGCCGGCAAGGCCGGACAGCCGTACGTCACCGGAGTTTGCAGGGCATGACGCAGCAGCCAGCCAAGCTACGAACGCACTCAGCAGCAATCTTTTCATCGCATACGCTCTACTGCATCTGCAGATTCACGATGAACGAATTTTGAATGATCACGTTGTTGCCCGAGTTCTGGACCGCCACGGGCAAACCGGCGGCACCGCCGAAGGCATTGTCGGTGATGAAGTTGTTTCCGGTGACGTTATTGGTCGCGTTATTGCGGGACAGTTCAGCCTGTTCGTCGACCGAGTTGACGTACATCTCCCCACCGCGCTGGCGGTCCAATTCCTGGGGAGATACTCTGGCGCCGAAAAAATCCGCTTTTGTAGTTGCTTGGTCATCGTCGGCCAATACGAGGGCGGGCGTCGTTGCAAGTACGAATCCGGCGCAGATCAGCAATGTTCCCCACCGCATGACGATTCCTCCTTAAAATGCGTCCCGGAGGCCGCAAAGCCTCCGGGACGCGGTTGCGGACGTGATGGCTGCTCTCAACGAACCGTCATGTTCGCCTGTACGTTCACACTTTGCTGGATCAGGCTTGCGTGACCGGTGTTCATGCTGGCCTGGGTAATACCAGCGGAGTTACTGAACGAACCGCCGGAGATGGCGTTGTACGCATTGAAGGTGCCGGCGTCGCCGCCGTTGGCATTGCCACCATCGCCGCCGCTTCCGCCCATTGCAGCCGTGCCGCCGGAACCCGCTCCGCCGTTGCCGGTGCCGCCCGTTCCGCCCGCACCGCCGTCGCCGCCGGGTGCAGCTGCGCCCGCGCCGCCGGTGGCACCGTTGCCCGCAGTAGCGCTGCCGTTTGTAGCACTGCCATTGGTTGCGCTGCCATTGCTAGCGTCGCCACTGGGGCCGCCATTCGCAGTGGCAGTGCCGCCATTGCCGCCGGCTGCACTGGCCGTGCTGGTGGAGGTAGAACCGCCCGCGGAATTGGAACCGCCTGAGTTGCTGCCACCGGTACCACCGGCACCGCCGGTTCCGGCACCTCCGGCCGCGGTTTGGTCGCCACTGCTGGCCGACGTCGTTCCACCGCCACCGCCACTCGAACTACCGCCGGCATTGTTGCCGGCTCCTCCGCCGCTGTCGTTGCCAGGACCTCCTGCGTTACCGCCGGAACCGGCAGCATCTGCGCTACCGCTGCTGCCGGCGCTGCCGCTGGCGCTTGCACTCGGATAAGCATCGGCGCTGCCGCCGCTGCCACTGCTGCTACCGCTGCCGTCGGCACTGCCCGCGTCAGCACCCGATGCACCGCTCGTGCCACCGGAGTCGGCCGCCGCTCTGGCACGGGCACCGTTCGCATCCGCAGAACCGCCATCTCCGGCCCGTCGCGCGCTGGCGCTGCCGTTTGTGGCACTACCGTTGTTAGCGCTGCCGTTGGAGGCACTACCGCCATTGCCCCCGTCTCCAGCCAAGCCGGCCGCGCCCGTGGCTCCGTCGCCGCCATTGCCGCCGTCACCGCCATAGCCGGTGCCGCCATTGCCCGTTCCGCCCATGCCTCCAGCACCGCCGCTACCGCCATTGCCTGCTACGCCGGCCGCCCCGCCGATGTTGCCGATGCCGGAAATGGAATTGCCGGTGACGGTGGCACTCAATCGACTGGTCGCAACGATCCGGGTGTTGTAGGAATCGTAGGTGTTGACGCTGTTGTCGGTATTGAATGAATTGCGATACCGGTAATGCGTGCTGGTATCGGTATTGGTCGCGCTGTTCGTGCTGGCATCATTGCCTTGGTTGGAATTGTCGTACGCGTTGGAATTCTCGTTCGCCTGCGGGCTCGTATCGCCGCTTTGCGTCGACGTCGCGCTCGCACTTTGGTCGCCAGTGGTATCAGCGCCGTTGTTGGTGGGGTTTGCCCATACATTGGACGAAAGCCCCAAAGTCAGCGCTATTGCTGATGCGAGTAATGTCCTGTTCATTGGCTGCTCTCCGTTTCTTGTGCGTAGGGTGCTGGACCCCGGCGCAAGCCGCGGCCCCGCTTCGAACGTGCAACCCACATGCCAGTCGCCGAGCGATGTCCGCAAGCTGCTGTAAATACGGCGATAACGCTACAACTCGTAAGTTTGAACCGGGAACTGGTCGAGGCTGGGATGTTGCACCTGTGGAACGTTGGACGACCAGGCTGCGAGCACAATCGCGCCCGGCTCCGTAGAAGATCCGAAAAACGTCGGGAATTCAGGTATCACTGCAAAGCGGCGGGGCTGGAGCGAAGTTGTATCAAATTCGAAACGCGGGGATTGCGCGCGCTGCTGTGGACTCGGGCACCGATCAGACGCACAGGTCGTGAACGGTGACCGTTCGCGTACATACCGCACCGAGGAAAAGCAAAGGCCTGCAGATTCCAAGGCGCGATTTCCAGCGCCCGTGCACTGCGTCTGTCGCTACGATCCCGCGCTCAGCAGCGACGCGGCTTCCTCCAACAGCATGTGCTTGAAGGCGCTTGCTACCGGCGACAGACGCTTGCCCCGCCGGTGCACCACGTACCAGTGGCGCAAGATGGGAAAATTTTGCACATCGAGTATCCGCAGCCGACCAGTCTCGAGTTCTGGCGCTAACGTATGAATGGAAACGATACCCAAGCCGAGACCCGCTTCCACCGCCTGCTTGATCGCCTCGTTGCTGGTCATCTCGATATCGCTGCCAAGCTTCACGCCACGCTCGTTGAAAAATCGCTCCATGGCGATTCGCGTGCCGGAGCCACGTTCGCGCACCAGAAACGTCTCCTGCTCGAGTTGGATCAGTGGGATCGACTTCTTGTCCACCAGCGGATGATCTGACGGTGCGATCACCACCAATGGATTTTCCATGAACGCGCTCGCCTCGAGGTCGAGATTGTCCGGCGGCCGGCCCATCACTATCAGGTCCCGCTCATTGGCCGCCAACTGGCGCAGCAGTGTTTCCCGGTTCGTTACATCGAGGCTGAACTTGGCATCGGGGAAGCGCTGCATGAAAGTCGCCAGCAGCCGGGTGGCGCAATAGTTGGCGGTGCTGGCAACGGATACTTTCAAGTGCCCGCGGCGCACGCCTTTGAGGCTCTCCATGACCTCTTCGGCTTCATCGAGCAGTTGGCCCACGGACCGGCTGTAGTTGTGCATCTCCTGGCCGGCTTCGGTCAGGTAGATCTTCTTGCCCAGCTGTTCAATCAGGACCAGCCCTACTGCCTCCTCCAGTTGCTTGATCTGCATTGAAACGGCGGGCTGACTGAGATGCAATTCCTCAGCCGCGCGGGTGAAGTTGAGGTGCCGGGCGACTGCGGCAAAGACTTCAAGCTGGCGAAATGTAACGTGCAAGGGCGCACCGCATGCGAACATGGACCTGCCCGATCATATTCATAAGCAAAGGCTTATGCAATACGGCCGAACGATCAGGAAGCCCCGGACGACGGTGGGCGGTCGTTGGCAGCTTGGCTTATCGAGTCAATCCGGCATAAAGGCCGGGCAGTTTCTCCGGCAGGCGTTCGACGTGATCGATGATGGTGTAGTTGTTGGCACCGAAAATCCGTTTGACGTACGAATCGGCATCGGGGTCCAAGGTGAGGCAGTAGGTCATGATGCCTTTGGTGTGCAGCTCCTCCACCGCCTTCTTGGTATCGTGGCGCAGGTGTTGCGGATCGCGCTCGTCGATATCCGCGGGTTCGCCATCCGTGACCATCAGCAGCAATTTGCGCCGCTCCGGCTGCCGCAGCAGATGTTCGGCGGCGTGCCGCATGGCACCGCCCATGCGTGTGGACAGCGCACCTTGCATGCCCGCCAAGCGCGACTTCACTTCATCGTTGAACTGCTGCTTGAAGTCCTTGAAGCGGAAATACTGCACATCGTGGCGGCCGTCGGAGGCAAAGCCGTGAATGGCAAATGGATCTCCGATGCCGTCGATTGCCGTTGCCACCAACGCGCAGGCTTCGCGGGTCAACTCCAGGACGCTCTTGTCACTGTCTTCCAGTTTTTCGTTCGTGGATTCCGACAAATCCAATAGCAGCACTACAGCAAGGTCCCGACGTTTGAGTACGTTGCGCATGGTGATGCGTGGATCGGGATGCCGACCCATGCGGATCGACACCATCGCGTCGATGGCGGCATTGATGTCGATCTCGTCACCATCTTCCATTTTGCGCTCGCGGATCACACCTTCCGGCTGCAACAAGTCGATGATCTGCCGGATGCGGCGCGCGATGGGTCGATGTTCGATCAGAATATTGTCGATGTCCTCGGGATCACCCTTGGGCTGCCGGCGTTCATATACCGTCACCCAATCCGGGCGATGCAACTGCACCTGATAGTCCCATTCCTGATAGTGGAACGGATCGGACACCGGCTCCTTGCCTTCCAGTTCGTTGATCGTGCAGCCTTCCTGGTCGAGCCAGAACGGTGTCTCCAGGCGCCAGACCTCTTGTGCATCGTCGCCCGCAAATTCGCAGTCGAGTTCGTTCACCATCTCCATGATATTGACGGTCTTGCGCACTTGCCGCTGGCTTGCTGGAATGTATTCGGCACCTGCTGACCAATCCGCTTCGTCGTAGTGCCAGATGAAACGATTGTCGTCCCGGTACGGAACGCGGATCGATTCCAGGATCCGCAGACTCGGCACGTCACGGCGCTCGGCATAGATATTGTACAGCTCCAGGCCGAGATGCCAGGAAAAGCTGTTGTCTTCCTTGTTGTCTTCAATATTGGCGTGGAACTTCTCTGCCAGAGTATTGAGCGCAGGATCATCGGCTTTCAATTCCGGATCGCTCAGCATGCGCGCGAACAATTCCAATTGCTCGACGGTTTGATGCTCCAAACCGTTTTCGTATTGCAAGTTCAGCAACCGTTGCCAGATACGCCGCAGGCCCGGAAATGCTTGCGCCGCACAATACTCGACCCGGGCATCTTCGATCAGGCCGATAAAGAACATCTGGGCCGGGGACAGTTCCTGCGCGCTCAACGAGCTATACGTGTAGCAGATATGCGCAGCAGCATGAGCCGCCGTCGCGCGATAGACCTCAAGACCGGTGAGGTCCCCGATCCCATCCACAGCGTCGGGAAGGTGTACCACCCGTGCTTCAATGTAGGGTTTGAAACCGGAGATGTCCGAGGCCGTGGGACGCAGGAAGAAGTCCCGCCCCCAAAAGGCCCGCAGGTAAAAATTGAGCTTGCGCTGCACATCTACGAACAAGGTGCCGCGGCGTTCCTTTTGCAGCACTTTCTGGCTGTCGGCGGTCTTCAGGTCGAAGTATGCGACCAGGTTGTTCAAATCGCGCCGATAGGCTTCAACGCCGAAGTTTGCCCAGCGCTTGAGCCCACCCAAGGTCAGCTTGGAAAGCAGCTCGTCGATATGTCCGAGCATCGGCCGCAGTCCGCGCGCAGCGCGCGCCGACAGATGATGAATCAACTGCAAATACTGGCGTAGCAACTCCGCATCGCCGAGTCGGCGCGCGGCGGTCGGAAGACTGTCGAACAACAGCGCGATCACGTCACCGGAGGTCATCGATGAGAGCTTCATCGCCGCTCCGACGGCATCGCGGATCACGTCCTCGCCGACTTCTTTGACGACCAGCGGCATCTGGCTCAGATAAGCCACCACCAGCTTGGGGCCACGCCCCAGCGTGCAAAGGCCCTTGCCGCCTTCGAGGTACTCCTGTACACCCGCCGGCGACATGACGCGGGTCGCCTCATGGAAGGTACCTTCCAAGGTGTCGCGCACTTCCGGAGCCGCTTGCTCCAGATACTCGCGGTATTCGTCCAGCTTGATGTTCATATCGCAGGCCAGTCCGTGTTGGAGCGCTCAAGTGCTGCGCGTACTGCCAGACCCTTGTACCGCAGCTGTAACGCTACGGGTTCGGTTCGATCACTTACCGAAGAACGTGCTGACCGCTGCATCCAGCGTATCGCGCATGTCGGGGTCATCCGTCAGCGGCCGTACCAAGGTCATGCTGCACGCGGCCAACGGTTCCACACCTTTGGCAATGAGCTGGCCGGCGTACACCAAAAGACGCGTGGAAATTCCTTCGTCGAGACCGTGGCCCTTCAGATTGCGGGCGCGATGGGCGATCTGGACAAGATTCTTGGCTACCTTGTCGTCGACCCCGGTTTCGTGGGCAACGATCTGCGCTTCCGTGTCCGCTTGCGGATAATCGAAATCCAACGCCGCGAAGCGTTGCTTGGTGGATTGCTTCAGATCCTTCATCAAACTCTGGTAGCCCGGGTTGTAGGAAATCACCAGCTGAAAATCCGGATGCGCCTCCAGCAGTTCGCCCTTCTTGTCCAACGGCAACGTCCGCCGGTGATCGGTCAACGGGTGAATGACCACGGTTGTATCCTGGCGTGCCTCCACCACCTCATCGAGGTAACAGATTGCGCCCATGCGGGCCGCAGTGGTCAGCGGGCCGTCCTGCCAGACCGTGCCCTCCTTGTCCAGCAAGAACCGCCCGACCAGATCCGACGCAGTCATGTCCTCGTTACACGCAACCGTGATCAACGGCCGTCCCAGCTTGTAGGCCATGTATTCAACGAATCGGGACTTGCCGCAGCCGGTCGGCCCTTTGAGCATCACCGGCATCCTGGCGCCGTAGGCAGCTTCGTAAAGCGACACCTCGTCGTGGACGGGACAGTAATAAGGTTCCTTCTTGACGCTGTACTGCTCGACGTTCGCGGTCATGGTTCCGGCCTCTGCTTTACTACCGATTCAAACTTCCAAGTGGCCACTTACATCGGATCACGGACGCCACGTCCGCCTTATCCGATTCAGGCCTCCAAAATAAAAAAACCTCTGTCCGCTGCCGGACAGAGGCTTTCAGTCCGGCAATGATGCCGCGCTACCTCAGACTTTGATCGGTCCGCGGAAAATCACCATCGATGCGCCCTGGGACTGGGCGTAGTTGTCATAGCCGATCAGCCGCACGTGATGCTTCGGATGGGCCTTGTGGCAAGCTTCCGCTTCGCCCAGGATCTTGTCGACATCTGTTTCGCCGAACATTGGCAGCTTCCACATGTACCAGTAATGATCGAAGGCGTTTTCCGGCTCGGTGTGTTCAACTGCCGGGTTCCAACCCTTGCTGACAATGTATTCAACCTGCTTGCGGATGTTGTCCTTGGACATTTCCGGCAAATACGAGAAAGTCTCGAACTTGCGGCTGGACGCATCGGTCAAGCTGGATTTGTAATCTTGCATATCGCTCATGAGTGGATCCTCGATTACGTAATACGTGAATTCGTTCGGTTATGGGAAGAGCGTCAGAGGTACGCCGCACACGTCGGTTTGCTTTTTGGTGCGGCGGCGCCCCCTGCTCTTTTCCTCGGTACTTTACTTGTGCGACACGTCCAGCTTGTCCACGGTGTCGAACTCGAACTTGATTTCCTTCCAGGTCTCCATGGCTGCGGCCAGCTCCGGACTGCTTTTGGCCGCTTCGCGCAGCACGTCGCCGCCGCGCTTTTCCAGACCTTCGAAGCCGTTCTTGTTGCGATCCTCGACACACGCCTCCAGCGCCACACGGTTGGCCGCCGCACCGGCTGCGTTGCCCCAAGGGTGGCCCAGGGTGCCGCCACCAAACTGCAGTACCGAGTCGTCGCCGAAGATGGTGACCAGCGCCGGCATGTGCCAGACGTGGATGCCGCCAGATGCGACCGGGAACACGCCGGGCATGGAGCCCCAATCCTGATCGAAGAAAATACCGCGGCTGCGATCTTCTTTGATGTAGGAGTCGCGCATGAGGTCGATCCACCCCAACGTCGCTTCGCGATCGCCTTCCAGCTTGCCGACCACCGTACCAGAGTGAAGATGATCACCGCCCGACAGACGCAGGGCCTTGGCCAGCACACGGAAGTGGATACCATGCTTGGGATGACGGTCGAGCACGGCGTGCATGGCACGGTGAATGTGCAGCAGGATACCGTTGTCACGGCACCAGTCGGCCAGACCCGTATTGGCGCAGAAGCCGCCGGTCAGGTAGTCGTGCATGATGATCGGCGCGCCCAGGCTCTTGGCGTGCTCGGCACGCTTGAACATTTCGTCCGGGGTCGGCGCCGTCACGTTCAGGTAGTGACCCTTGCGCTCGCCGGTTTCGGCTTCCGCTTTGTGGATCGCTTCCATGACGAAATCGAACCGCTGGCGCCAGCGCATGAACGGCTGCGAGTTGATGTTTTCGTCGTCCTTGGTGAAGTCCAGCCCGCCGCGCAAGCACTCGTACACCGCACGGCCATAGTTCTTGGCGGACAGGCCCAGCTTCGGCTTAATGGTGCAGCCCAGCAGCGGACGACCGTATTTGTTCATCAGGTCGCGTTCGACCTGAATGCCCTGGGGCGGACCGCCGCAGGTCTTCACGTATGCGATCGGGAACCGCACGTCTTCCAGGCGCAGGTGACGCAGCGCCTTGAAGCCGAACACGTTGCCCACCAGGGAGGTGAACACGTTGACCACAGAGCCTTCTTCGAACAGGTCGATCGGGTAAGCAACGAAGGCGTAGAACGACTCGTCGTCACCAGGCACGTCTTCGATGGCGTAGGCGCGGCCCTTGTAATAGTCCAGATCGGTCAGCAGGTCGGTCCAGACCGTGGTCCAGGTGCCGGTGGAGCTTTCCGCAGCTACCGCCGCGGCTATTTCTTCACGGGGCACGCCGGGCTGCGGAGTGATCTTGAAGCAGGCCAGGATATCGGTGTCGGCCGGGGTGTAATCCGGCATCCAATACGTCTCGCGGTAATCCTTCACACCAGCGCTGTAGCTTTTTGTGGACATGTTATTTCCTCAACAAGTTGAAATTACTGTAAAACTTCGACGACCAGCCCCATTTGGCGGAAGGCGCAATATCCGTGACCCGCTATTCAGGTTGGAGCGTACAATACGAGCCGAGATCTATAATTAACAATCAATTGTAGTGATCAGTACCATAAGCTTTGCCTTATGGATGATGCCGCAGGAAGAGAGGTCGGTGGACAACCAGTACCGCGCGGCGGCGGGCGGGAATCAGCGGGTCAGGCGGGTGAACAACCCATCCGCGCGCCGCAGAGCGTCATCGACGTCCTTCGCCAGCACGCAGAAATGGCCCATCTTTCGGCCCGGACGGGCCTCGCGCTTTCCGTACAAATGAAGCTTAGCAGCCGGGTCAGAAAAGAGAGCCAGCCAATCCGGCGGCGTTTCGCCCCATAGGTCGCCGAGCAGGTTGACCATCACAATAGGGCTCAGCAGGTGGGTGTCTCCGAACGGCAGATTGCAAACCATGCGAACCTGTTGTTCGAATTGGGAAGTGATGCAGGCGTCGAGGGTGTAATGCCCGCTGTTGTGGGGCCGTGGCGCGATCTCGTTGACCAGCAGTTGATCGTTTACCACGAAGAACTCAACGGCAAGTACGCCGCAGTACGCCAACGCTTCCGCGAGGCGTTGCGCCTGGGACTGGGCCTGCTGCGAAAGCGTCAGGGGAACCCGTGCAGGCACGATACTGGTGTGCAGGATACCGCCCTGATGGCGGTTTTCCGCGACCGGATAACAACGGCATTCGCCTCGTTCATTCCGGGCGACCACCACTGATATCTCCCGTTCCAGTTCGACTTGCTTTTCCAACACACAAGGCGCCGAGCCGAGGCTTGCAAACGCCTCGCGCAGCGCATCGTAACCGGATATCCGGACTTGGCCCTTGCCGTCGTAACCGAAACTTGCACGCTTGAGAATCGCGGGAGCGCCGACGAATTCCCACGCACTTTGAAGCTCGGCGGCGGAATTCACTGCCTGGTAGGGCGCGGTCTGGAGGCCCGACGCGGAAATGAATGCCTTTTCTTCGATGCGGTCCTGGGTTTTTGCGAGCGCGGCAGCCGAGGGCCGCACTGGCACGTGAGCGGCGAGCCGCTGCAGGCTCGCTACCGGAATATTTTCGAATTCGGTGGTGATTACTGCGCACTGTCGCGCCATATCGTCAAGTGCTTCACCATCGTCGTACCCGGCTTGCACATGCACGTCGGCCATGCGTCCCGCCGGACTGTGGGGATCGGGATCCAATACCATCACGCGGTAGCCAAGGGTACGCGCCGCCACAGTGAACATGCGTCCGAGTTGACCGCCACCGAGCATGCCCACCATTGCGCCGGGCAATATGGGCGCGTGATGGTTCATTCCGACGCGGGGAGTTGCATCGCCACCACCGCCTGGCGCTGCGTGCTGCGAAACTCTTGCAGACGTTCGGCCAATGCGGGATCGCTTCCGGCGAGCATGGCGATCGCGAACAGTGCCGCATTGGCGGCGCCAGCCTCTCCGATGGCGAACGTTGCCACCGGAACGCCTTTCGGCATCTGCACGATCGAAAGCAGTGAATCCTGGCCCTGGAGATGTTTTGACGGAACCGGCACGCCCAACACCGGCACCGTCGATATAGCCGCCAACATGCCGGGAAGATGGGCTGCGCCGCCGGCGCCGGCGATAATCGCCCGTAAACCGCGCTCAGCTGCGGATGCGGCATATTCGTACAGAAGATCCGGAGTGCGATGGGCGGAAACGACGCGTGCTTCATGGGCCACGCCGAAGGCTTGGAGTTGTTCCACCGCGCGGCGCATGATCGGCCAGTCGCTGTCCGAACCCATCACCACGCCGACTAGCGGTTGCTCGGTCATCGGTAACCCCAGATTGAGCGAGGCGAATACGGCGCCGCGCCCGCATCTGGGTGCTGCGGCATCCCTTGCCCCGCTGCTGCGAGATGCAATGGCGCTCGCGCCAAGCCGGGCATCCTAGCCCACGTGGCAGCGCCCGTCAACGCGGCATCGGGCCGGCGTGGCGGCAGCGCAGAAAGCGGACGTTGCGACTGACGTTCTTACAGGAATCCCGCGCACAGGCATGAACTTGAGCGAGCGGGCTATGGGCCACCCGCCGGCCGGCGGCTGCGGCCGGTGGCTCAGTCCCTGCCGGTCAATTGCGGCTGCGGGCTGTCCTCTGCCTGGAAATGATCGCAGCTGTTGTGCGCGGAAAGATAGATATCATGCACCAGACAAATGCCGTCGTCCTTACGGACCGAAGCATGGCCCGAACTCATGGTGCTCATACCTTTGTACAAGTTTTCCATATAGCCCGGCGAATTGCGGAAATGGATGCACCGGATACAGGTCGCCTTGGGTGGTTTGTTCATGACGGTCGCCCAACGTGCGCGCGGATGGAACGCGGGAGAAGATCCCGGCCCCGCAAACGGTTGCGGGGCCGGGGCCGACAAATGCCCTTAGTGGGTCAGGTTCTGCCAGTAATGCGCAAACACCATCGTGGACAGGATGAAACCGAGAATCACGTTCACGACTACCCCGCTTGTGAACGCCCAGAACGGCTTCGAACCTGCGTGCGCCAACTCGCGGAACCGAGTCGTCAGGCCAATGCTGAAGAAGCAGAAAATAAACGCCCAGGTGCGCAGATCTTTGATCGGACCAACCAGGTCCGGTTTCACGATCTTGTTGTAGTCGGCGAAGCTATAGTGGCTCGCAACCCAGGTTACCAGCAGGGAGGCGACCAAAAAGCCGAGCACGAATTTCGGAAACCGCCACCAGATCTCGGCAGGGTCCGGTTTGCCGCCCGCCTTCACTTCCCAGCGCGTGGTGGCGATGATGGCGAGCACGAAGGCCCAGATCCCGATCCACACGTCACGGCCGACCACTTTCATCAGCGTGAAGCCCCACACCGCGTCGCTGGCCTGGCCTTGGATGCCCGGTACGTGGCCGGCCAAGTTGCCATAGGCCTGGGCCGCGGCAAATCCCGCCGCGTCGGCAAACTCCGAGGTGCCGATCCAAGCGCCTGCAACACCGGTATGCAGATGCAGCGCCCGAGACACCAACGGCAGCGCAAAGATCATGACGATGGCCCACAGGATCACCATGGTGATGGCGATCGGTGCGTATTCCTTCTTGGCACCGACAGCACCGGCGATCGCGATGGCGCCGGATACGCCGCACACCGCGCCGCCCGCACCCAGGGTTGCAGCCAAGCGGCGGTCCAGCCCGATCTTCGTGGCGACAAAGTAGATCACCATGAAGGTGGTGATGGACACGATGGAGGCCTGGAAGATCGCTACCGGTCCGGCCCAGATGATCAGCGTGAATGGCAACGTAGCGCCCAGCAACACGATACCGGTCTTGATGTAATACTCGACCCGGAATCCTGTATCCATCCAGCGCGGCAGACCGATCAAATTGGAAATGATCATGCCCAGCAGCAGTGCCACCAATGGCGGCTCCAGGTTGTAGTGATGTGCCTGGTCCCACGCGCCGATCATGAAAATAATGATCGATGCGATGTAGATGAAAACGAACGACGGGAAGAATTCCGACAGTTTATATCCCAGCGCCTTCATGCTGATGCCGAACACGATCGACCACAGGATGAACTGTGCGACATACTGGGTAATATGAGACGTGAAATGGGTCACCGCTTCGTTCAGCGTGTGCCATTTGCCGGGTGTGATTGCAATCCATTTGATGCTGGAACCATTTGCAAAAAACAAATAAGCAACGACTACGATGCCCAACCCCAGATAGATGGCCCACCAATCTTCCTTCTTCCACAGTTCTCTCCACCCCATGCTCTTCACGCGTGGTCCTTCACCTTCTTCGTTCCACGCTTCCTCGGTAACCGTATGTGTGGTTTCCATAGACAAGCTCCTCCGACGGTATGGATCTCAATGTGACAGCGTGCGGAACGCAGCCTTCCGGTCCCGCGATACGCCGCGACGCCGTTGTTTGTTGTTGTTTTCCGGGGCTATCCTACCGTCGGCGGGAACTATGAACCTTAAGGCTTCCTTAACTCCCGATTCCCATCCGCAACCCTGCTCTCGCCCGCGGCTTGACAGACTGCACAACTTAAGGCTACAAAATCCGAGGGAACGGCCAAGAGAAGCCGCAGCCCAACCGTCTCGCCGAGGCGCGTTTGGACCCACAACAACTACAGCCCTCCCGTCAGGAAGTGCCTATGGGTGCAGCGAATCCTGTCTCCACGGTCCAGAAAGCGGCCCGGCTGCTGCTGGCCGAAGACGATTATTCCCTCGGCGACGGCGTGCGCGCCGGGCTGGAGATGAACGGCTTCGAGCTGGCGTGGGTCACAGACGGTGTCGCGGCCGATCGACGCTTGCGGGAATGCGGTTTCGACCTGGTGGTGCTGGACCTGGGCCTGCCCAACCTATCCGGCTCCGAAGTACTGAAAGGCATGCGCGCCCGCGGCGATTTCACCCCGGTTCTGGTGCTCACTGCTCAAAGCGGAGTTGCCGACCGGGTTCGAGGTCTCGACCAGGGCGCCGACGACTATCTGGCTAAACCGTTCGATCTCGAAGAACTTTGCGCCCGGGCGCGTGCGCTGTGCCGCCGCAATTGCCGACCTGAACCCACCTCTCTTCGCCACGCCGCCATCGAACTCGACTTGAGCGCCCATGTCGTGACTCGCCAGGGTTGCCGTGTGAATCTCTCGCCGCGCGAATACATGCTGTTGAAGCTGCTTTTGGAAAATGTCGGACATGTATTGTCCCGCAGCCTATTGGAAGAGAAGCTCTATGGCTGGGACGCCGACGTGGAAAGCAATACGGTCGAAGTACACGTCCATTTCCTGCGCAAGAAGCTCGGCAACGATCTCATCCGAACGGTGCGTGGCCTCGGCTACGTAATCGATAGACTGAATTGATGGCGTCGATCCGCGGCCGGCTGGTATGCACGCTCACCGGATTGTTCGTGTTGGTTTGGCTCGCGGTGGTAGCGGTGACCTACGTGGTGGCACGCCAGCGCATCGAGACCTTATTCGACGAACATCTGGAGCATGATGCGCGGGTTTTGCTTGCATTGAGTAAAGACGGCGCCGGCGGCCGTCATGTATTCCCGGCTCCCCCCGGCGTCAGCCTGCAGAGCGATCAAAAAGCAATCGCATTTTCGATCTGGCAAAGCGGGCATTTGGTCGTGCGCTCGGCCGTCGGACCGCGACTGCAGCACCCCCACCGACCTGGGTTCGCAGATCTGTCGCTGAGCGAACAACAATGGCGGTCTTATTCCGTTGTCGACCCGGAGCGGCAGTTGGCGGTTCAAGTGGGCGAACCGTACACGCTACGCAACAAACTTGCGGTCGACATGATCCACGATGCGCTGTTTCCGCTGTTCTGGGCGGCGCCCGTTCTCGGCATCGCCATCTGGTTCGGCGTAGGCCGTGGGCTATCCCCATTGAAGCGAGCCGCCGAGCAGATCTCGACCCGGTCCCCCGAAAATCTTGAACAGGTGGATCTGCGCAGCGCGCCACGCGAAATCCATGTCCTGGTGCGGACGATCAATTCATTGTTGATGCTGCTGCAAGAGGCCTTTGACCGCGAACGCCATTTCACCGCCGACGCCTCCCATGAAATCCGTACGCCATTGGCAGCGGTCAAGGCCCACGCTCAGCTTGCTCAGCGTTCTACGGACGAGAAGCAACGCAAACATGCACTGCAACAGATCGTCGCAAATGCGGATCGCATGGCACACCTGATCGAACAACTGCTCACCCTCGCGCGAATGGACCGGGAGTCATTGGACTCGCGCAGGGAACAAGTAAACCTGAGTGCACTGGCCACCGAGCTGGTCACCGAACTGCAGCCCGAAGCGCGCGCCCGTGGACTGCGGTTGTCGACGGACGCGCGATTCAGCACCACCATACCCGGCTCAGCTCCTGCGCTGCGCATCATGATCCGCAATTTGCTCACAAATGCGCTACGTCATGCGCGGAACGCGGTTGTCGTGGGCGTATGCGAGGGTGATAGCGGCGACGCCTGTCTGCAAATTGAAGACGATGGCCCGGGGATTCCGGAATCCTACCGTCGGCGGGTATTCGATCGATTCTATCGCGGCCAAGGTCAACGATCCGAAGGATGCGGATTGGGCTTGTCCATCGTGCGACGCATCGTGGGATTGCATCAAGCCCAAATCACGTTATCGGAATCCACGATGGGCGGACTTCGCGCGAGCGTGCACTTCCAAATGCCGGCGAGCGAAGCCTCGCTACCTGCGCACACGACGGAGCGCCTTGCCCGCGAATTCTCGCCTGCCATGGCCGGAGAGCTGCCTGGGCTGCCGCAGGAATAGATCGCGTGGAGTTCGGCGCGATCTCGGAAGCGTCCTCGTCGAGGCTCCTGCACCGCCAAAAACCGCCAATGAAAGGAGCCATGTTGGACCCCTTCGATTAATTTGGCGGAGAGGGAGGAATTACTCGGGCTCTTGGCCCTCGCCCCTGCGGGGCCGCCGTCGCTGGCGCTCCGGCGTTGTCTCGCCGCTGCGCGGCTCGGCTCGAACCCGGAGGGGTTCTCATCGGGCCTCCACGCTTCGCAAACAAAACAAGGGGCCAAAGCGGCCCCTTGTTTTGTTTGGCGGAGAGGGAGGGATTACTCGGGCCTTCGGCCCTCGCCCCTTCGGGGCCGCCGTCGCTAGTGCTCCGGCGTTGTCTCGCCCGCATTGCGGGCTCGGCTCGAACCCGGAGGGGTTCTCATCGAGCCTCCACGCTTCGCAAACAAAACAAGGGGCCAAAGCGGCCCCTTGTTTTGTTTGGCGGAGAGGGAGGGATTCGAACCCCCGGACCCTTTCGAGTCAACGGTTTTCAAGACCGCCGCTTTCGACCGCTCAGCCACCTCTCCGGCTGCGGCAGCAGTTTAATCCAGAGCCGGCGAGGTGGCAAAAAACTGGCACGCCCCGTCTCCACAGGGCGTCGGGATTATTTGCCGGATGGGTGGACGTACGGCTTTAGTGGTCTAGTTTGAGGTACGTGTCAACCATATGTCCGATTCATTTCAACCAGGACGTTCAAGGACAAGGAGCAACCACCATGAAGACCAAGATTCTTATTTCCGCAATTGCATTGACTTTCGGCAGTGCCGCGATGGCAGCCGACTTGCAGCACAGCACCGATTCTAGCGCAGCGGAGGGCACCTCTGCGAAGCCGGAGCTTCAGATGGGGTCTCCGGATGTTCAGAACCAGGGTGAGCCTGGCGGCCCTGCTTCTGCCAAACCCGATCTTCAACTCGGATCCGATGACGTCCGGAATCAGGGCGAGCCAGGCGGTCCCGCTTCCGCACAACCGAAAATGCAGCTGGGCCAGACCGCCGATAGCTCAAATTTCTCCAAACTGGACACCAATAGCGACGGCTATATCAGTAAGGAAGAAGCACGAGGCCGTTTGAAGGACCAATGGGCCACGGCTGACTCCAACGCTGATGGCAAGATTGATGAGTCCGAATTCAGCGCTCTGGAAACGACTGAGCCGGGCACGGCCACGGGCACCACGATGGGGCACGAGCCCGGCGCGCAACCGTCCCCCGGCGCTACCGAGAGCGGTCGTGCAATGGACAAGATGAACGAGTCCGACAAATAGTCGGAGCTTGTAGTCTTGGATCGAGCCCGGGCCCTGGCCCGGGCTTTTTTATGGCGATATGCCCGGCCCGGACGCTCGAGGCCTCGCTCGGCGGCTTGAAAAGCCGCCCGCGGCCCCAATCTTAAGCAGATGGAACCCCACCCCCGATTTGTGGTCAAATGTGGGCAGTCGAGCGATCCAGGCTCGCCAACCGAAAGAGGCTCGAAAGGGATGAATAACTACGATCAAGTGGTTTCACGTCGATCGGAAAGCGCACTGTCGACCAACAAGGTTCTGCGCAACACGTACATGTTGCTGTCGCTTACGCTGCTGTTCAGCGCGGTGATGGCCGGGATCTCGGTGGCGATGCAACCACCCCCGATGACCGGTCTGCTGACCTTCGGTGGGGCTGTGCTGCTGCTGTGGCTGGTGTTGCCCCGTACCGCGAATTCCGGCGCCGGTGTCGGCGTGGTGTTTGCGATTACAGGGCTGTTGGGATTCGGCCTCGGGCCGATGCTGTCAATGTATCTGGCAATGTCCAACGGCGGTCAGATCATCATGACGGCCATGGGCGGTACCGGCGTCATTTTCCTGGGCCTATCGGGATATGCCCTGACCACACGGCGCGACTTCAGCTTCCTGGGCGGTTTCCTGTTCGTCGGAATCCTGGTCGTGTTCGGCGCCATGTTGCTGAATCTGTTCGTGGCGATGCCGGCGATGCAGTTG
Organism: uncultured Gammaproteobacteria bacterium; assembly: GCA_963773585.1. Taxonomy (GTDB): domain Bacteria; phylum Pseudomonadota; class Gammaproteobacteria; order JASBUN01; family JASBUN01; genus CAVXJN01. Next base: position 17,373 of record CAVZBR010000005.1, on the reverse strand, counting down.
GCCATCTCCAGTGCGGTGGTGTTGCTGATGAGCGGTTTCATTTTGTTCGATACAAGCCGCATCATTCACGGCGGCGAAACCAACTACATCATGGCAACGATTTCCCTGTATCTGGACATCTACAATATGTTCATCCATCTGCTGGCAATTCTCGGCCTGATGGGTGGGGACGACTGATCGAAGCCTGATCGTTTCCTGCAAAGCCCCGGTCGTGCCGGGGCTTTGTTGTTTATGGCAAGGAAAAATCGATGGATTGGATGAAGATCGCGTGGGCGGTTCTGTTGGGCATCATGATCATCTGGTTGTTCCCGCGCGCCAAGCAAATGTTGAACAACAGCCCGAAAGCCACCGCAGACGATTGGCGTGCGTTCATTTTGCCGCTCGTGCTTGTGGTTGGATTCGTCGTCCTGTTAGTGCTGTCGGTGCGCCGCTGACTCCTCCTCCGAGGACCGTACCGGCAACTCCGGCCCGGAATGCTGAGCCAACAGTTGGCCGATCTCGGGAATACAGGATCCGCACTGGGTGCCGGCACCGCATGCGGCACCGACGGCTTCGGTGCTCGCGCATCCCTGCGCAATGAGTTCAAGGATCCGCGCACGGCTCACGCCCATACACGCACATACCCGCGGACCGCTCTCGGATTCCAGCGCACGCCCGGCCAACAGTCCGAACCGATCCTGGGCCGAGAGTACACCGCGCGCAAAGCACGCTTTCAGATGCTCGCGGCCGCCGGGCTCGACCCCGGGTTGGACGAACACACAACTGTCCAAACGGCCGCGCTCCAACCGTGCTGCGCGATACCGTCCCGCAGAGACGTCGATATACTCGACCCAGTCCGCAGCTTCCTGCGGCTGACAGAACCAGCTTCTCGCCAGAGAGGTCCAATCTTGCCGCAGTTCGGCGCCGGCAATCACATATCGCCACAAATTGGGGGCTTCACGAATTTTGACCCAATATTCGCACTGCGGCAGGGCGAGCTCCCTGCGGCTCATCACGAACCCCCACCATGCCACCGGGACCGCTTCCACCCGCACCGGGGTGTGCTTCAGCTCCGGCTGGCCGGAAATCGGATCCACCGCTGGATTCACCAGCGCGCCCACCCGCGCGTGAGCCGCGAACACGTCGTTCCAGTGCATGGGCACGAACACGTGACCGATCAGCTGGTCCGTAGTGAGTCGTGCACGGACCACCATGCTTCCGTGGACGCTGCGCACCCGTACCAGATCGCCTTCCCGCACACCGATACGGGCGGCGTCATCGGAATGCAGTTCTGCGAAAGGTTCCTCGTCGTGGGCTGACAGGCGCGCAGCGCGCCCCGTGCGCGTCATGGTATGCCAATGATCGCGAACGCGACCGGTATTGAGTATCCACGGATAGCCCGCGCTTGCCGGCATTGCCGGCGCCCGGGGCGCGATTGGCAGCAACCGCGCTTTTCCGCTGGCGGTGTGAAACCTGCCGTCCGCGAACAGGCGCGGGGTACCAGCCGCGCCTGCGCGCACCGGCCATTGCACCGGAACCATCGCGTCATACGCATGACGGCCGCCATCTGCCAGTCGCGCCAATCCGGAGATGTCGAAAATTCGCGCACCGTGGTTTTCAAATCCCGACAAGCGCGCGTGTTCAGCGAATATGTCTGCCGCCGTGTAGTACTCGAACTGTTGCGCGAACCCCATACGGCGGGCCACCGCGGCCACCATCCTCCAATCTTCGCGCGCTTCGCCGGGTGCGGCCGCAAAAGGCCGCTGCCGCGAAATGGTGCGGTCGGAATTGGTCACCGTGCCGTCCCGTTCGCCCCAGGTGCACGACGGCAGCAACACATGGGCGTAGCGGCTCGTGTCGGTGGGATGAATACAATCGGACACCACCACAAAGTCGCAGCGCTCAAGCGCCGCTCGTACAAAATCGGCATCCGGAAGACTGTCCACCGGGTTGGTGGCCATAATCCATAGGGCACGCACGCGACCTTCGTGCACGGCCTTGAACAGTTCCACCGCTTTGAAACCTTCGCGCCGCGCGACGAGCGGCGCGCGCCAAAACCGCTGCACGCGGTCGCGGGCCTCGGCATCGTCCAATTCCATGTGCGCTGCAAGTTGATTCGCCAGCCCTCCCACTTCCCGGCCGCCCATCGCGTTGGGCTGCCCGGTCAGCGAGAAGGGGCCCATCCCGGGCCGGCCGATGCGGCCCGTGGCGAGATGACAATTGATGATGGCATTCACCTTGTCCGTGCCGCTGGTCGACTGGTTAATACCTTGGGAAAACAACGTCAGAACCTGTTCGGTACCGCTGAATATCTGGTAGAAACGTTCGACCTGTTCCACTTGCAGCCCGCATTGGGCCGCGACCGCCCCGGGCGTCGGCGCCGAACGGCGAGCACACGCCTGGGCGTCCGCGTGACCCTCTGTATGCTCGTCCAGATAGCGCCTGTCGATGGCCCCGGTGCGTTCGAGCCACGCCAGCAACCCGTTGAAGAGCACCGTATCGGTCCCTGGCTGCAACGGTAGATGCAAGTCGGCTTGGCGGGCGGAATCGGTGCGGCGCGGATCGATCACCACCAGCCGCGGTCCCCGCCCAGCTTGCCGCCGGCGCGCAAAGCGCTGGAACAACACTGGGTGGCACCAAGCCGCATTCGATCCCACCAGTACAACCAGCTCGGCGCTGTCCAGGTCTTCGTAGCTGCACGGCATCGCATCGGCGCCGAAAGCCCGTTTGTGACCTGCGACGGAAGAAGCCATGCACAACCGCGAATTGGTGTCGATGTTGGCGCTACCGATGAAACCTTTCATGAACTTGTTGGCGACGTAATAGGCTTCGGTGGTGAGTTGTCCGGAGACATACATTGCAACCGCATCCGGACCATGTGCGGCGATCGTGTCTTGAAACCGGCTCGCCACGACCGCGACCGCGCGCTCCCAGGACACCCGGTCGGCGCCCACTTGCGGATACAACAAGCGACCGTCGGCCACCAGGGTCTCGGCAAGGGCGGCGCCCTTGGAGCACAACAGGCCGTGGTTGGCGGGATGTTCCGGGTCGCCACGCACACTGACCTTGCCCTCCGTGTCGGTGCTGGCGATTACGCCGCAGCCGACTCCGCAATAGGGGCAAGTGGTTCGCACCTCGCTCAAAGGAATTTACCTCAGCAACTGGGCGCGACGGGGTTGGGAACCACGGACAGAAGGACCAACCCGTTCTCGATGCGAACTGGATACGAGGCGGTGCAGCCCTCGTCGGGGGTTACCGCGAGTCCCGTATCCAGGTGGATTTTCCAGTCGTGCAAGGGGCAGGCCACCCGTCTACCGTGGACGATGCCCTGGGACAGCGGCCCACCGCGGTGCGGGCACTGATCCTGCAGCGCAAACACCTCGTCACTGCTGGTTCGGAATACGGCGATGTTGCCGTCGCTGCACTCGACCACCCGCGCCCCCATGCGCGGGATATCGTCGAGTCGCCCGACCTGGATCCAATTTCCGCTTAGCACCATGGGTTCGGCGGCACTCATGTTCATGTTCGACACTCCTGGTGGCCTAAACGGTCTGTGCCAACTCACGGGCGTCGACGCGCGTGAGCGGCTTGAATTCGTGTTGGTCCTGACCTTTGGCCAGAGCCGCCCATGGATCGTGTTGCGCATATTTCTGCGAATCGTGGAAACGCGCCGCCAGACGCGCTCTCTCCGCTGCGTCATCAACGATGCGTTGCTTGACGTAGGAAAGTCCGACCCGTTCGATCCAGGGCGCAGTCCTTTCCAGGTAATGGGCATCCTCTCGATACAGCTGCAGAAACGCCGCGCAGTGCTGCGTCACCTCCTCGGTTGTCGTGACGTGGCAAAGGAAATCCGTTGCTCGTACTTTTACGCCGCCGTTGCCGCCGACATGCAATTCCCAGCCCGAGTCCACGGCGACCACGCCGAAATCTTTGATAGTCGCCTCGGCGCAGTTGCGTGGGCAGCCCGACACCGCCAACTTGACCTTGTGTGGCATCCACGAGCCCCAGGCCATTTTCTCCAGCTCGATACCCATACTGGTGGAATCCTGCGTTCCGAACCGGCACCACTCCTTGCCGACGCAGGTCTTCACCGTTCGCACGGCCTTGCCGTAGGCGTGGCCAGAGACAAAACCGGCCGCCGACAGGTCGCCCCAGATTTTCGGCAGAGTCTCTTTGCGTATGCCCAGAAGATCGATCCGCTGCCCGCCGGTGATGTGTACGGTGGGAACTGCGTAACGTTCCGCGATTTCGGCGATTGCCTTGAGCTGAGAGGGTGTGGTTTCTCCACCCCAGATGCGCGGTACCACGGAATAGGTGCCGTCCTTTTGAATATTGGCGTGCGCACGCTCATTGATGAAACGCGACTGCTGATCGTCCACGTATTCCCCCGGCCACGCACACAGCAGGTAGAAATTGAGCGCCGGCCGACATTTATTGCAGCCGTCCTCGGTTTTCCATTCCAGGAACCGCATCAATTCCGGCATTTCTTTCAGCGCATGCTCCTGGATCGCTTTGCGAATCTCGTCATGGGTGCGGTCCGTGCACGCGCACAATGGTTTCTTGTTCGGCGCCTGCGAATAATCGCCACCCAGGGCACTGGCCAACAACGATTCGACCAGGCCGGTGCATGAACCGCAGGAACTCGAGGCCTTGGTGTGAGCGCGCACATCCTCCAGGGTGAACAACTTCTTTTCAGTAATCGCCTGCACGATCGTGCCTTTGCAGACGCCGTTGCAACCACAGATTTCGGCCGTGTCCGGCATGGCGGCGATGCGGTTCTCCGCGCCATGACCGGAATCTCCCAGATGTGCCTGTCCGAACAACAAGTGTTCGCGCATTTCCGATACATCGGTCTGGTCGCGCATAAGTTGGAAATACCAGGCGCCGTCAAGCGTGTCGCCGTACATCACGGCGCCATCAATGCGGTTGTCCTTCAAGACCAGCTTTCGATAGATTCCGCGAGCGGCGTCCTGAAAGATGAGATCTTCGGTGGACTCGTCACCCAGGTAGTTGCCGGCCGAAAACAAGTCGATACCGGTGACTTTGAGTTTGGTGGAAGTCACCGAACCTTCGTAGCGCGCGATACCAACCTGGGCGAGGTGGTCGGCGCACACTTTCGCCATTTCGAACAACGGCGCCACCAGTCCGTAATTGGCGCTGCGATGCTGCACACATTCGCCTACTGCATAAATGCGAGGATCGAATGTCTGCAAGGTGTCGTTTACGACGATGCCCCGTTCGCAATGCAGTCCCGCCGCTTTCGCCAGTTCCACATTGGGACGAATACCAGCCGCCATGACGACTAGGTCGGCGCCGATCTCACGGCTATCGCACAAGCGAACACCGCTCACCGTGCCTTCGCCTAGAATAGCTTCGGTTTGCGCGCCGGTTTCGAACTGAATGCCCCGTTGCTGCAGGGCCTGTTGCAGCATGCGTGCGGCAGGTTCGTCCAACTGGCGCTCCATCAAGGTGTTCATTAAATGCACAACCGTGACTTGCATCCCTTGCTGCAACAAGCCGTTGGCAGCTTCCAGACCCAACAACCCGCCTCCGATCACCACAGCTCGTTTGCCGCGGTTGGCAGCCGTAATCATCCGCTCGACATCGTAGATATCGCGGAACGTAACCACACCTTCGAGATCGTTGCCGGGAACGGGCAGCACGAACGGAGTCGAACCCGTGGCCAGAAGCAGCCGGTCGTAGGGTGCGCTGACACCGTCCGCAGTGATCAGCAAACGCCGCGCGCGATCGATCTCGGTAACCGATTTTCCGGCAATCAGGCGAATACCGTTGTCGCGATACCACTGCTCCCCATTGAGTATGATCTCATCTATGGTCTTTTCGCCAGAAAGCACGGGCGACAAGAGAATCCGATTGTAGTTTCCGTAGGGCTCGGCGCCGAACACGGTGATTTCGTAGGCATCCGGCGCAATCTTCAGAAGTTCCTCCAGCGTCCGCACGCCGGCCATGCCATTGCCTACCAATACCAGTTTCTGTTTCATGACGTCCTCACTCATGCGCTGATTCCATACGCCGCTCACGCCGCTTCGTCCGGCACCGCAAAGGCGCGCGTCGCCTCGGCACTCGATTCGACCGCGCCGGTTGGCGCCGCCTCGCCCCGGGAACGTTGTCGCTCGTACAGAAATTTCAGAACTTCGTGCCGCAAGCGGTTGTAGCGCGGATCGCCTACCAGCTTGATGCGGTTGCGCGGGCGCGCCAGGTCGATCTCGAGAATCTCGCCTACCGTTGCCGCCGGACCATTGGTCATCATCACGATGCGGTCGGACAACAACACAGCTTCGTCGACGTCGTGGGTAATCATGATGACGGTATTGCCCAGTGCCGCGTGGATCTCCATCAATGAATCCTGCAAGTGGGCTCGGGTGAGCGCGTCCAGCGCGCCAAAAGGCTCGTCCATCAGGAGCACCTTGGGCTCCATCGCCAATGCCCGGGCAATGCCGACTCGTTGCTTCATGCCCCCGGAAATCTCGTCGGGCCGTTTGTGCAACGCATGCTCCATGTGCACCAACTCCAGGTTGTGCTCGATCCAGGCACGCATTTCGCGCTTGTTCTTTGTACCTTTGAAAACCTGCTTCACCGCCAGCTCCACGTTTTCGTAGGCAGTCAACCACGGCAGCAACGAATGGTTTTGAAACACGACCGCTCGTTCAGGGCCGGGCTCGTCGACCTCCCGACCGTCCAGAATCACCCCACCGGTGGTTGCGCGATAAAGCCCGGCGACGATGTTCAACACGGTGGACTTGCCGCAACCTGAGTGACCGATCAGCGACACGAACTCGCCCTCGTCGATCCTCAGGCTCACGTCGTCCAACGCGCGAAACGGTCCTATCGGAGTCGAAAACTCGATGCCGACTTGAGTCAATTCCAGATGGGCGCTTGCCATAGTCTTTCCTCCCCGGCGAATCAGCGTAAAACCGCCTGCTTGTCCCACGATACGGTGCGCTGTAACAGCAGCATGATGCGATCCAAGCCGAAGCCGATGAATCCGATCACCAGAACCGCAACCATGATGCGTCCCAAAGAATCCGAGCTACCGTTTTGAAACTCATCCCACACGAATTTGCCGAGGCCCGGATTCTGGGCCAGCATTTCCGCGGCGATCAACACCATCCAGGCTATGCCGAGGGACACCCGCAGTCCGGTAAACATCATCGGGATCGATGACGGCACAACGATTTTCATCACGTGGGTAAACCATCCGAGCCGCAGTACCCGGCTGACATTCACAAGATTTTTGCTGACCGCGCTGACGCCCACCGCAGTGTTGATGATCGTCGGCCATAAACAGCAGAGCGTGACAGTAATCATCGAATTGAGAAATGCTTTGTCGAACATCGGATCGTCGGTCACGTACACCGCGCTCACCACCATGGTGACCAACGGCAACCAGGCCAACGGCGACACCGGTTTGAAGAGCTGAATCAGGGGATTGAAGGCAGCGTACGCCGTCGAACTCAGCCCGATAAGGATGCCCGCCGGTATCGCGATCACCGACGCCAGCAGAAATCCGGCCATCACTGTCAGCAGACTCGTTCCGATTTGATCGATGAACGTCGGTTTGCCGGTATACGGACGAATCACGACTTTCGCTTCCCGGTCCTTGGCAAGACGCTCGGCGTTGCGCTTGTTTTGACGCTCATAGAACGCCGCCTCGCGTTTGCGTTCACGCACATGTTCCTGATAAAGGTTCACCGACTGATGCCAAACCTGAACCGGGCCGGGAAACTGGCCCAGCGAGGTTTGCACATGGTTGGCGCCGATGTTCCACAGGGCGAGAAAGCACAGGACGCCGAACAACGGCAAGGCGACTGCGCGGAGACTGGTTCTCAGCGCTGCCATCCGCGCTGCGGGTTCCGCCAGGCGTTGCAGTGGTGCCCAGTTTGCGGCGATCGACAAAGATCTCATCTTCAGTCCCCCATTGCCTGCTCGACAGATGCTTCGGCCCCGATCCGGGTCAAAGTTTGCTGTCCGCTTTCAGACCGATCGGAAATTTCTCCAGATAGGCGTTCGGTTTGGTGCCGTCGTACGTTACGCCATCGATAAACTCGGTCTGCGGAGGCCGAAACCCGGACTCCTTTGCAAAATCCGGAAAGTCCGACGCTTTCATTTTTCCTTCCCGGATCAACTCCTCCGCCGCTTTGCGATATATATCCGGGCGGTAGACTTTCTTTGCCACTTTCATGTACCAGCTGTCCGGCTTGGTTTCCGGGATTTGTCCCCAACGGCGCATTTGGGTCAGGTACCACACCGCATCGCTGTAATACGGATAGGTTGCGTTGTAGCGGAAGAACACGTTGAAGTCGGGAACCGGGCGTTTGTCCCCTTTCTCGTACTCGAAGGTCCCGGTCATGCTGTTGGCGATCACATCCGCGTCCGCGCCCACGTAGGCCGGTCGCGCAAGTATTTCAACCGCCTCCTTGCGATTGGCATTGTTGTTTTCGTCGAGCCATTTCGCCGCCCGTATCAACGCCTTGACGACACGGATATGCGTATTGGGGTATTTATCCGCCCACTCCTCGGATACGCCGAACACTTTCTCGGGATTGTTTTTCCAAATTTCGTAATCGGTCACTACCGGCACGCCGATACCTTTGAACACGGCCTGCTGATTCCAGGGTTCGCCAACGCAATATCCATAGATGGTGCCGGCTTCCATGGTCGCCGGCATCTGCGGCGGCGGCGTCACCGACAACAGCACATCGGCGTTGATCTGGCCGCTGATGTCGCCTTTCTGGGGCGCGTAATAACCGGGGTTGATACCGCCTGCCGCAAGCCAATACCGCAATTCGTAGTTATGGGTCGATACCGGGAACACCATCCCCATCTTGAAGGGCTTACCCTGCTTCTTGTAGGCATCCACCACCGGCTTGAGATAGTCGGCTTTGATTGGGTGCACCGGTTTGACGCCCTTCATGGGGAGGTTCTTCTTCATCTGCTCCCAGACGGCGTTGGACACGGTGATTCCATTGCCGTTGAGATCCATGCTGAATGCCGTTATGACATTGGCTTTGGTGCCGAAGCCGATGGTCGCACCCAGCGGTTGCCCTGCCAGCATGTGCGCACCATCCAATTCGCCGTCGATCACCCGGTCCAATAGCACTTTCCAGTTCGCCTGGGCTTCCAAGGTCACGTACAGACCTTCGTCTTCGAAAAAATACTTCTCATAGGCAATCGCCAACGGCGCCATATCGGTCAGTTTGATGAAGCCGAATTTGAGTTCCGCCTTCTCCGGAGGTCCGACTTCCGCTATGGCGAGCGGTGCAAAAAAGATGCCCATGCACAGTCCTGCCGCGGCGCTCAGTCCCAGCGCGCTACGTTTGAGGAAGGTGCGCCGACCACTGACCATGTCGTCGTCTTTGGATTCCCCGATCACGCCGTCTCTAATTCTTCTGCTCATCGATTTGCCTCACAGCCGGTTTCTATCGCGCAAAAAAAAGCGCCCGGTACACAAGCACGAATGAATGCTCATGTCCGGGCGCCGTTGCCCTTCCCTATCGAAATGTGCTCAGGAACGACCGCCGTTGGCCGCTCGGGATTCTGCATGGTTGCTAAGCACACGCCGTGCCAAGCTGATAAGCGTCTGATTCTTCAGTGGCGAGTGGATGCGCAGCACCCCTGCCAACACGACACTGCGCTTCAAAACGGTTCACGCGGAACTGCCATGCGTAGTTTTGGGGCATAGCGCGAGCGTGGTTCGCCTCAGGCAGCCCCTTCACCTGCACCGCGCATGCGGGAGACGGCGAACGAGTCGAGATAGGCGCGCCAATCCGATGGGGAGAAGACTGCGCCGTCCAAAAACCGGTCTGCGCCCATGTCGATCGGCGAACTGGCTTGTGTCAGGGTCCACGGTCCCTCGTGCAGTCCTTCGCTCTTGCTGTCGATAGTCGGATACGGCAATTGCAACTGTTGCGCAACTTCGCGGTAAAGCTCGGTACGATACACTCGTCGCGCCACGGCTTCGCTGTCCTTCACCCCGCGGGTCTGCCCCCAACGAACCATCTGCCCGATCATCCATTGCGCGTGTGAGCGCCAGGGAAATGTGGCTGCGTAGCGATAGAAGACATTGAAATCCGGAGTCTCGCGCGGCATTTCGTCACGACCGTATTGAAAAGTGCCCGCCATGGACATGCGCAACACCTCGCGCGGCACATTCATGAAGCCGGATTCCGATAACAAGTCCACCACCGCCATGCGATGCTCCGAAGCGTCCAGCCAGCGGCACGCTTCCAGCAACGCCCGCAACACCGAGCGGTGCGTATTGGGGTATGTATCCGCCCATTGTTCGGTGACGCCAAAAACTTTTTCAGGACTGTTGTTCCAGACTTGATATCCGGTCAACATGGCGCGACCGACGCCTCGCTTGACTGCGAACGCGTTCCACGGCTCGCCGACGCAGTATCCGTCGATGCTGCCGGCTTCCAGGTGTGAAACCATCTTCGGAGGCGGCACCACGATCAGATACACATCCCGGTCCGGGTCGATGCCACCCGCGGCCAGCCAATAGCGAAGTTGATAATTGTGGTTCGAAAACGGATAGACCACGGCAAAGGTCATGGGCGGACGACCGGCTTTGCGGTCCTGATCCACGAGCGCTTTGAGAACTTGCGCCGATCCGACCGGATCGTTCGCGGCAACGGCATCGATGGCGCACATGCGCGCGTATAATGCGTTGCTGACGGTAATCGCGTTGCCGTTCAATCCCATGCTGAATGCCGTCACCATCGGACGGTGCAACGCGCCCAAGCCCAGCGTCGACGCTATCGGCATTGCGGCCAGCATTTGCGCCCCGTCCAAGGCGCCGATCGCCACCTTGTCACGGATGTTGGCCCACGAAGCTTCACTGGAAAGCTCCACTTCCAGACCCTGCCGTTCGAAGAACCCTTTCGCCACGCCCACCACCAGAGGCGCACAGTCGCTCAGTGGAATCAAACCGATCTTGATTGTGCGCTTCTCGGGCTCGGCGGCGCCGCGCAGTTCCTGTGTACCGGTACCATTCGATTCAGTCATGGCCCTCGTTCCCATTACTCGAATAACTGCGCCACGCCGATGACATCGCGCGCAGCATCCGCAATACGTTGATTACGATCCATAGCCAGTTTTCGTAACGCCCGATACGCCTGCTCTTCGTCGCAGCCGCGTTGTTTCATGATAATTCCCTTGGCTTTGTCCACGACCTTCCGATCTGCTAGCGTGTTGCGCACCTCGTCCAACTCGCGGCGCAGCGCCTGGAATTCGCGAAAGCGGGCGATCGCGACGTCGACGATCGGTTTTACCCGCGGGCCGCTGAGGCCGTCCACGACATAAGCGCTCACCCCGGCGCGCACCGCCTTGTCGATGGTGTCGGCGTCGTCCTCCTCGGCGAACATGACGATCGGCCGCGGCTGTTCCCGGGTAATACTGTGCATGTGCTCCAACGTGTCGCGATCGGGGGAGTCCATGTCGATAATGATGACGTCGGGGGCCACTTCGCGCACACGCTGGGCGAGATCTTCGCTGGCGGCCACGCGCGCCACCACCAGATAGCCGGCATCGGTGAGCGCGCGCTGCAGCACTACCGAACGAGCACGGTCCCGGTCGACGAGCATGACACGCAATCCGCCGACGTTGGTTGAATCATGTTTGTTCATGGTGTTGACTCAGATCAGCAAGAACGGTGCCAGCGCCAGACGAGGAACTACGTCGTGGCTACGGGCGATGACGCACCGGCTTGGTGCGAGCAGCCTCGCAGCCTAAGGACTCACACGAGATGGGAATTCGTAATCTGGACCGATTCGAAATGGGGCTCCAGCCAGCGCAGGACTTTGTGCTCGGCGAGCTTTTCCGTGCCTTCGATATCCGGCCGCTTTTCGAAGTTCGAAAGCTGCAGCACCGCTTTGAGAGTATCGGGAGTGAAGTGCGCCGCCAAATCGATCAACGCATTCGGTTGGCTCGGACGGACCTGGGGCATGGTAAACGCCAACAACCTCAGATCCTGGATTTCGACATCGGAGAACGCAGCGCGCAAACGCTGCTGGATTTCAGCTTCGGCGAGATTGCCTAGAAACCAGGCAATACCGCGGACAGTGTCGATAAGGTCGGAATCGATTCCGTCGTCGATGTCGTCGAAAAACTCCAAAGCGGGGTAATAGCCGAGCTTGTGGTCGCGCGCATAGGCGCTCACTTGACGCGCCAATTCGTCACCGACCACCGCGGGAGATGCCGCCAAGTGCTGCGCCATGAGTTCTTCCGACACCTTCAGGTGCGCGGTCAGCGAAACCCGGATGATGTGAAGTTTCGCCATGTCCGTCTCAACCCTGGCCGCGCAACACGGCCAGTTGTTGGGCAATGGGTTTGGTAATCGGTTCCAGCTTCTTACGCATCACGCTGCCGATGGCATCGGTGTGAGCAAATAACTGGCGCACCAGCGGTTCGCCCACTTGCGCCAACGCCACCAGTGCTTGCACTTCCGCTTCCAACTCGGGCACCTGTTCACGAAGGGCGCAAGCCCGTTCAAATGCCTGGGCATCGACCTGCGGAGACTGCTCGAACCAGGACTCCCGGTCGCGCAACAACACATCGATATCGGTGTAGTGCAGCGGCGAAATCCGCGCCTGAGCGAAATATTCGCCAATGGTGTCCAACAGCGCGCACACCGCGTCCTGATTGCTGGGCTTTTTGAACACGTGTTCACAGGTGCGCAGGTACGCCTGTCCCTGTGCCGACAAAACTCGCAGCAACAAGCCGGCGCAGGCATTGTCCTGGCCAGCCAACGCCTGGAGGCGCGCGCGATGCAGCTCAAAGTCGGGTCTCGGCTGGTCCTGTTCGGGTAGATCGTCAGGTAGCGCTTGCAGAAATCCGATTCGGAATACGCTTTTTTGTCGTCCCCGATGCCACAGGTCAGTGCGTGCTTGCTCGTCGATCAGATTTTCCTGCAGCACCAAACGCACGCTCTCGATGATGTCCCGGGCCTCTTCTTCGAACGGGAGAAACTCCAACAGAAACTCTGCCAGCATCGGGCCCATGCGCCCGTGCACCACACACTCGCGGGCCAGCATGCGCCGCGCATTGGCTGCATCGGGCATGGCCCACCAGGCACGGTAGGCGAGTTCATCGGTCAATCCGGCGGCGCCACTCACGGCGATGACCGCCTCGGGCTCGCCCAACATCAACAGGTCCCCGAGACGGGCGCCCGCCGCCTGGCCCATTCGGGTCCAGCGCTTCAAAAAGACCGGGTATCCGCCCGGTGAACCCAGCACGTGGCTCGACAACAATTCACGGACGCGACGCACGTACTGGTCCGCCCGGCAGTTGGGATTCAGTTGAATCTTGGCCTCGTCACCTGAATTTGCGAGCCCGTACACCAACAACGCGCCTTCATCGATGCGCACTGCGACCGCGTTGGCGAGCAACACGTTCAGGCGCAAACTGTCTTCGTTTGATAGGTCCATACTCGAATGCGGCGAAATCAGGAGTCGCCTTTTTGGTTGCGGTTCGAGGACTCAAGAGGCCAGCAGCGGATCCAACTCGCCTGCCATCTCCAACTCCACCATGTCATCGTAGCCGCCGACATGAACGTCGCCGATGAATATTTGCGGTACCGTGCGGCGTCCCTGAGCCCGGTCCAACATTTCCTGAAAACGGGCCGCGTCCAGATCGATGCGGACCTTTTCCAACTGCTCGACACCCTTGCGGCGCAGCAACTGTTCCGCTCGCACGCAGTAAGGGCAGATGGCGGTGCAATACATTAATACGTTGGCCATTCGCTCTCCTCACGTTTTCGTTCTGCTTGCAGAGCACCGGGCATTATACCGTTGCGGGATCGGGACACGCCGTGGCCACTGCTCCCCAGCTAAATACTGGAGATTTATTATGATTATTAGCGGCATAGCGCCGGTGTCCGAACCAAACAGCGCCTGTCTACGCTCAGCACGGCCACTGCCAATCGTCGCGGCCCTGCAGACAGCCACCCGTCTCGACCCGCGGGCCAGTTCGGCGGGGAACGGTTGGCCGGCTGATTCATCATCCGCTCGCCACGCAGGATACTACACTGCGCCCAATCCGAAACCGTCCGCGCTCAGTTGGGCGCCGCAAGCACCAGACCATCCCATATCCTCAATTGCTCCATCTTGCTTGCCGTTTTTGTCTAATATGCGATAATGCGTGGCTTTGAAATTTTACCCTGCATGTGACGGTGGGCGCATGTTACCAGAGGCAAGTATCGTAGGAGATAGCTATGGATCCCATGTACTACGAGACGATCACGAAACTGGAAGAAATGGGCGCTGACCCAGAGTACGTCCAGGGTTGGATCGGCGGTTTTCTTGGCAATCCCAAGCGCGAAGAACAGCGCATTACCGAGGCCTACGAAGCCGGCTATGAAGATGGTGAAGGCAAGACCATCGATAATGCCAAGAACTGGGCCAAGAAATAAAAACAGGCTCGTGGCATGGCCGAAAATAAAAAAGCGGGACACGATCCCGCTTTTTTATTGCCGGTGCATAAGCCGCGAGGGACTAACTGAATAGATCCTCGACCGCTTTGATGGCCTTGTCCACTGCGTCAGGACCGTCCACTTCCATGATCTGATCGATCACCCAACGATTCTCATGATGGTCATGGCTCATGATCTTCTGCACGGAAGTCCCGAAAAAATGCAGGAAGCCATAGCTTGCTCCCTGCTCGGGCGAAAAGCCGGTCTCGGCGTAACCCTCGGCGCGTACGTTCAACATTTCGACGAAGGCCGTGCGGTAATCCCCGGCACCAAATAAGTCCGCCGCGTTGTCTTGCATGTGGTCAGAAAGCCGCAGGGCGAGGAAGTTGACGAATTCGCGTCGATCGGATTCATCCATGCGGTCAAATGCCATCCGGTCGGCCACTTGCAGCAACATGCCCAGATATTCCCCAATCACCTTCACGCGCTGTACATCGTTGTCATAAACGAAACGCTCACCGTGCAGGTTCTTCGCCTTTTCCAAGGCGATGCGCCAGAAGATGAACGCCAGCGCCTGCGCATTTTCCTTTTGCATTTGCTCGGTGGGCTTGAGCTTAGCGCGCTCGGTCCAGCGGCTTTTGATTCGCAGCGCCAAGGTGACGTTCCTCCGTGTTGAATTTTCGGTAAAGCGCCGTATTTTATGTCTAAGCAGCCGTAAACGCACGGCTCATGGCATGATCGGAAACGGCCCCGATCCGTTGGCGCTACCCCACTGATCATGCTACGGTATAATACCATAGTGATTTACTAGGGTATGCGCTTTACATGCGACCATCTATTGCATCCATGAACGATCCGTCGATCGCCAAGATTGCGGAAGTGGTTCAGACCAATTGTCATATCGCCGACGCTGAACATGCCGGCAACTTCACCATGTGCACGTATCTGCTCAAGATGCGCGAATATTACCGCTGGGAAAAGGCGTTACCGTTTCAAAGTTCGCTGCCCAACGGCCTCGTGGGCGACTGGCTGGTCGAGCGCGAAGCCATGTGGGAGCAATTGCAGGGTCAGCCGTTCCGGCCCGTGGTAATCGACGGCCAGAGCTACGACCCATTCCATTCCGCAGCCATCAACGAAGCGTTGCTGCCACGAGGGCTGGTGTACAGCGGCGGCCTGGGTACGTCCTGTCGACCCCATTTCTTTCTCGCCCGCTTGGCGCGCCGTGAGTCTCACCAAGAATATGAAATTCTAGTGGCGGCAGATGAATTCGCCCGCGACTTGAGCGCCCCACCGGCCATGAGTCACGACCGGATCATTTATATCCGGCGCGAATCCCTGCGTCGTATGCTTTGGGAAAAGGTGGAAGAATGGAATTGGCGCAAGCAGGAAGGCGCGATGGAGCGCGCGGTGCGGTACTACGGTTTCGACCGCAACCTCGACTCCGCCCTGGAAGCCATGACCGACAATGAAACCGAATCCGTGATTCTCCATGAAATCGGCGAAATCAAAGCCGGCGGGCTGCTGGGCGAGGACTGGCATCACCTGCTGGCGGAACTGCCCAATTCAGCCGCCGAGCTCATGGTGCGCGCGGTACGCGATCACTTGGCAGATTGCGTGTCGACACTACCGGCACTGATCGAAAGCCCGACGCCGGCATGCCTGCATTTTTATTTCGGCAACTTGCGCGCGATGCGCAAGCAGATCTTTCCGGAATTGTCGCGCGCGTATCAACGCTGGATTGAACAGGATGATTTGGGCGCGCTGCAGGACGTCACCGAGCGTGGCGAACGACACTGGCGCGATGTGGCACTGCAGATGCTCGATGTTTACCAGCGACATGGGCCGGAGTGTCAAAGTCACATTGAACGAATTGCGCAGGAAGGCCGGCTTTGAGGCCGGCGCAAATCCGCAGGGTTTGACCTGAAGGCTCGTGGCGTCGACAATTTCGCGCTCCCAACAGCCGACACACCGCCATGTCCCAAAACAGCCGCGTTTACGTCCTGCCCTACGAATACCGCGAGGTCAAACCGAACTCATTCATCTTCGAGGTGGACGGCGCGCTACCGCCGCAACTGTGCGACGAGATGGTCCGCCGCTTCGAAGAAAAGACGGACCAGCAGTACCTCGGCCGGGTCGGACAACTCGCCGAAGAGCAGCGTTCCATCAAACGCTCCACGGATCTGGTCGTCAGCGGCAAAGAAGACTGGCGGGATGTAGACGGCAACCTGCACCGCTCGATGTCGCTGATGATGAAAACGTTCCGCGAGCGCTACCCCTATTTCAAAGGGTCGTTCAAAGACATGGGATACGCGATCCAACGCACCAACCCTGGCGAGTATTACCACTGGCACATCGACGGCGGCAGCCACGATTTCTCGCAACGCCAGCTGGTGGTGATTTGGTATTTGAACGATGTCGCAGGACCGGGCGGCGAAACCGAATTTTTGTTTCAGGACGTGCGCATCAAGCCGGAAAAAGGCAAAATGCTGCTGTTTCCGCCGTTCTGGACCCATGAGCATCGCGGTGCGGTTTTGCAGCAGGGCGTAAAATATATTGCCACGACCTGGGTCGTATTCGCCTGAACGCCGCTCTCAGGCGGTGAACTGGCTCGCTCCCTTGGCGTATTCCGGCTATCCCCCCGACCTTCTTTGCCGACGGCATCCTGAAAAATCATCTGGCTGCATTGCGGCGCCCGTGCGGTATCGACGACCCCAATGCGTACCGTCAGCAATGCAGTTTGCCGCTCATGCACGAACTGGCTACCATCCTGGCACGTACCATGGCTCGGCGACCAGCGAGGAACCTACATGCTGTTGACGCTTTCCAACGTGATCGATGACCAACAGTTACAGGTGATCCGCCAGGCATTGCAGGAGGCTGCGTTCGTGGATGGCAAGCTCACCGCCGGCGCCCAGGCCCAGCGCGTCAAGAGCAATCAGGAACTTGCCAATTCCAGCGAAGCC
>CAVZBR010000004.1:1255000-1271151 GCA_963773585.1 uncultured Gammaproteobacteria bacterium | reverse complement strand
ACCCGAAGGTCACGCGGCAGTTTGTTTCTGATCGCGAATGGCGGCGACGGTGCGAACCATCTTGCCCGGAACCTCGTTGAGGGTGCGCGCGAACTTGTCGAGCGGCGCCTTCATCACAGCCATCAGCAAACTGATGGCCTGGTCGCGGGTCGGCAGAGATGCCAATCGATCGAGCTCCGATGCGCCCAGCAGCTGACCGCCGACGGACAACATCTTGACCACGAGCTTGTCGTGCCCTTTGGCGAAGTCTTTGACCACTCGTGCCGCCGAGCCCGGATCTTCCTGGGAGAACGCCAACATCAGCGGTCCCACGAAGCCCTGGGTCATGCACTCGAACTCGGTTCCTTCTACGGCACGTCGGGCCAAGGAATTCTTGACCACCCGGACATAGACACCTTCGTTGCGCGCCTTAGCGCGCAACTCGGTCAATTCACCGACCGTCAAGCCGCGATACTCCGCCGCCACCGCCGAGTGGGCCACCTTCGCGATTTCGGCCACCTCTGCGACTACGGCTTTCTTTTGTTCCAGCGTCAGGCTCATGTATACCTCCTGGAAGCGGCTTTGCCACGGAATGTCGCACTGCAGACATTCCACCATTACGGCGGCCTTCCAGGTCATATCCTGTCAGGGCTACACCGTCTGCGCAGGGTGAACTCGCGTCGATTAAGTGCCTTTCAGCACCCCTGCGGTCTTTGACGACTACCGGCGAACGGCAGCCCAAAGTTCTGTCGCAAGCCGACCGCGTTAGAGCGGCAGGCTGTTGCGATCCACCGGAATCCCTGGACCCATGGTCGAGGAAACCGTCACCTTCTGTACATAAATGCCCTTGGCCGTTGACGGCTTGGCCTTGTTCAAGTCGGCCAACAGCGCTTCGAGATTCTGGCGCAGGGCATCGACATTGAATTCCACTTTGCCGATGGAAGCGTGAATAATGCCAGCTTTGTCGGTGCGGTAGCGCACTTGGCCGCCCTTTGCATTCTTGACTGCAGTGGCGACATCGGCGGTCACCGTTCCCACTTTCGGGTTCGGCATCAAGCCGCGCGGACCGAGAATCTGGCCCAATTGTCCGACCACGCGCATGGCGTCCGGGGTCGCAATGCAGACATCGAAATCGATGGTGCCGCCCTTGACCTGATCCGCCAGATCGTCGAAACCCACCACATCGGCACCGGCTTCTTTCGCCTTGTCAGCATTGTCGCCCTGGGCGAATACCGCAACTCGTACCGTCTTACCGGTGCCGTTGGGCAATACGCTGGAGCCGCGCACGACCTGATCCGACTTCCGGGGGTCGACACCCAGATTGATGCTTACGTCAACGGATTCGAGAAACTTCGCCCGCGGCATGTCTTTCAACAGCGCCAGCGCCTCGTCAACGGTGAACTGCTTGCCCGGTGCGACTTTTTCGCGAATGGCTTTTTGCTTCTTGCTCAGTTTCGCCATGTCACAAACCCTCCACTTCAAGGCCCATGCTGCGAGCGCTACCGGCGATGGTGCGCACCGCGGCCTCGAGATCCGCCGCATTGAGATCGGGCTCCTTGGTCTTGGCGATCTCTTCGAGCTGTGCGCGGGTAACCTTGCCGACCTTATTACTGTTGGGCGTCGCGCTGCCCTTGGGGATTCCCGCCGCCTTCTTCAGCAGCACGGCGGCCGGAGGGGTTTTGGTGATAAAGGTGAAGCTACGGTCGCTGTAAACCGTGATCACCACCGGCAAGGGCATACCCTGCTCGACGTTCTGCGTTTGCGCATTGAACGCCTTGCAGAACTCCATAATATTGACGCCGTGCTGACCAAGCGCCGGTCCGACGGGCGGACTGGGATTGGCTTGGCCGGCGGCGACCTGAAGCTTGATATAAGCCTGGACTTTCTTCGCCATTACTCACTCCTGTGGGTGCAAACGCCGTTAGGCTCCCCGATCGACAATACGCACTACGACGTTTCCGCCGCGATGCGCCGATTAACCTTTTTCCACCTGCCCGAAATCGAGTTCCACAGGTGTCGAGCGGCCGAAAATCAATACCGCGACGCGCAGGCGGCTCTTTTCGTAATTGACCTCTTCAACAACACCATTGAAGTCATTGAACGGACCATCGGTGACCCGTACCACTTCGCCAGGCTCGAACAGCACTTTGGGCCGCGGCTTCTCCGCACCTTCCTGCACCCGTTGCAAAATGGCGTCGGCCTCCTTGTCGGAGATCGGCGCCGGCCGGTCACTGGTGCCACCGATGAACCCCATGACCTTGGGCGTATCCTTCACCAAGTGCCAGGTGTCATCGCTCATATCCATCTGCACAAGCACATATCCCGGAAAAAACTTGCGCTCGCTCTTGCGCTGCTGGCCTTCACGCATCTCTACCACTTCTTCGGTAGGCACCAGGATTTCACCGAACTGGTCTTCCATGCTGAACCGCTTGACGCGCTCGATCAGCATGCGTTTGACCTGGTTCTCGAACCCGGAGTAGGCGTGCACCACGTACCATCGCATCGCCATCGATCAGTCTCCCTGACCGGTCAACAGCTTGACCGCCCATAACAAGAATGAATCCATGATCCAAAGCAGGATTCCCACCAACACGACCATGATCATGACGATCAAAGTGGTCTGCAGCGTTTCATTGCGCGTCGGCCAGACGACTTTGCGCACTTCGGTGCGCGCATCCTTGACGAAGCCAATGGTCCGACGCCCTCGAGCCGTGGCCAACGCAATACCGAGTGCGACAGCGGCGACGACAATCATGGCGATCACCCGCAGCAGAAGCGATTGACCGCTGTAATAATTGAATCCAATCGCGCCGGCCAGAACCAGCAAAAACGCGATCGTGAGCTTCGCCGTATCCAGTACCGAGCCTTGCGTTTCTGCCTTCGAATTCATATCCGCTCTAACGAGAACTCCGCAAACTCACCACTCCGGCCTGCGCGAACCTCAAAAAATAAAAATGGCAGGCCAGGAGGGAATCGAACCCCCAACCTGCGGTTTTGGAGACCGCCGCTCTGCCAATTGAGCTACTGGCCTATCTAATGTACGGGGACAGAATTCAATTCCGCCCCGTATCTATTTACTCGATAATTACTCGATAATCTTCGACACCACGCCGGCGCCTACCGTACGGCCACCTTCGCGGATGGCGAATCGCAGTCCGTCTTCCATCGCGATCGGCGCAATCAGGCTCACCGTCATCTTCACGTTGTCGCCCGGCATCACCATCTCAACACCTTCCGGCAGATCGCACGCACCGGTCACGTCCGTGGTCCGAAAGTAGAACTGCGGCCGATAACCATTGAAGAACGGTGTGTGACGCCCGCCCTCTTCCTTGCTCAGTACGTACACTTCGCACTCGAACTTGGTGTGCGGCGTGATCGAGCCCGGCTTGGCCAGTACCTGACCGCGCTCCACGTCATCACGCTTGGTGCCGCGCAGCAGCACGCCCACGTTGTCGCCCGCCTGACCTTGATCCAACAGCTTGCGGAACATCTCCACACCGGTCACCGTCGTCGAGCTGGTGGCGCGAATGCCCACGATCTCCACCGTGTCACCCACCTTGACGATGCCGCGCTCGATACGACCGGTCACCACCGTGCCGCGACCCGAGATCGAGAACACATCTTCCACCGGCATCAGGAACGTGCCGTCGATCGCCCGCTCCGGCTCCGGAATGTAGGCATCCATCTCCGCTACCAGCTTCTCGATCGCCGGTACACCGATCTCGCTCGTGTCCCCTTCCAGCGCCTTCAACGCCGATCCGGTCACCACCGGCGTGTCGTCGCCCGGGAAGTCATAGGAGCTCAGCAGTTCGCGAACCTCCATCTCCACCAGCTCCAGCAGCTCGGCATCATCGACCATGTCCGCTTTGTTCAAAAACACCACGATGTACGGTACGCCTACCTGGCGGGCCAGCAGGATGTGCTCGCGGGTCTGGGGCATCGGACCGTCCGCCGCACTGACCACCAAAATCGCACCGTCCATCTGCGCCGCGCCCGTGATCATGTTCTTCACATAATCGGCGTGTCCCGGACAGTCCACGTGCGCGTAGTGGCGATGATCCGACTCATACTCCACGTGCGCCGTCGCGATCGTGATCCCGCGCGCGCGTTCTTCCGGCGCGTTGTCAATCTGATCGTACGCGCGAAACTCGCCGCCAAACTTCTCCCCCATCACTTTCGTGATGGCCGCCGTCAGCGTCGTCTTGCCATGGTCTACGTGACCAATCGTGCCAACGTTTACGTGCGGCTTCGTACGTTCAAATTTTCCCTTGGACATGGGACGACCTCCAGATTTCGCTTACTCTATCAATCGAGGCCCGGGCAGGCCTGTGCCGACGTTCATTTTTCTAAAACTGATGTGGAGCCCATAACCGGATTTGAACCGGTGACCTCTTCCTTACCAAGGAAGTGCTCTACCGACTGAGCTATATGGGCACGCTTCACTACCGGGAGCGCGCGCGTACCGATTACGTGCGGTGCGCATGCAGCTACTGCCCTAGCCCTGCACAAACTGTTTCTACCAATGGAGCGGGTGATGGGAATCGAACCCACGTCATCAGCTTGGAAGGCTGAGGTTCTACCATTGAACTACACCCGCCTGAACCCGAAGACGCGGTCGGGGTTCGGTCCCACAGGCCCGGAACCCGTCTTCCAGAAAATCGTGCTGGTGGAGGGGGGAGGATTCGAACCTCCGAAGGCTGAGCCGTCAGATTTACAGTCTGATCCCTTTGGCCGCTCGGGAACCCCTCCGCAAAACGCAAGCTGCGTATTTTGCGGAACGCGCTGACCCCTGTCAACCGTGGTCGTCGCCAAATCGACAGCCCTCCCGGGGCCGGGAAGTATAAATGATGTTGTCGGCTCGAGCATGCCAAGGGCCGCGTCCGGATGACGCTACGCCCCGGCTCTGGTATGGTTGCCGCGCCGAGACCGGCTCGGTATAGAACCCGTATGCAATTGAGGAATCGACAGTGAAAGTGACGGTTTACGGCTCGGGCTACGTGGGTCTGGTGACGGGAGCCTGCCTGGCGCAGGTGGGCAACCAGGTCCTGTGCGTCGACATCGATCAGGGCAAAATCGACCGCCTCAACAACGGCGAACTTCCGATTTTCGAGCCCGGACTTGAGGATATGGTGCGCGACAATGCCGCTCAGGGCCGCCTTCGCTTCAGCACCGACCTCGCCGCTGGCGTCGCTCACGGCATGTTTCAGTTCATCGCTGTCGGAACGCCACCGGACGAAGACGGTTCGGCGGACTTGCAGCATGTTCTGGCGGTGGCTCGAACCATCGGCGAGCATATCCGCGAGCATCGGATCGTCGTCGACAAGTCCACGGTGCCGGTCGGCACCGCAGACAAGGTGCGCAGCGCATTGCGGGAAGCCATGGCCGCGCGGGGCGCCGACATCAGCTTCGATGTCGTGTCGAACCCGGAATTCCTCAAGGAAGGCGATGCAGTCAACGATTTCATGCGCCCGGCGCGCATCGTCATCGGCGCGGATTCCGATGAAAGCGCGGAATGGTTGCGTCGCCTGTATGCACCCTTCAACCGCAACCATGACCGGCTTATCGTAATGGACGTGCGGTCGGCGGAATTGACCAAATATGCCGCCAACGCCATGTTGGCCACCAAAATCAGTTTCATGAACGAGCTGGCCGGCCTGGCTGAACGCCTCGACGCCGATATCGAACAGGTGCGCATCGGCATCGGCTCCGACCCCCGGATCGGGTATCATTTCATCTATCCCGGTTGCGGCTACGGCGGGTCCTGTTTTCCTAAAGATGTCAAGGCGTTGGAACGCACCGCGCGGGATGTCGGATATGCGGCGTCGCTGTTGCAGGCAGTGGAAACCGTCAACGACCGGCAAAAGCACGTACTGTTCGCAAAAATTCGCAGCCATTATGGGGAACAACTCACCGGGCGCACCTTCGCCGTATGGGGTCTGGCGTTCAAGCCCAATACCGACGACATGCGCGAAGCACCCAGCCGCACCCTGATGGAAGCCCTGTGGCAGGCAGGCGCGCGGGTCCGCGCCTACGATCCGGAAGCGATGGATGAAGCGCGCCGCATCTATGGCGAGCGTTCCGACCTGACACTGTGCAGCTCGCTGGAAGATACCCTGCAGGGCAGCGATGCGCTGGTCGTAATGACGGAATGGAACCAGTTCCGCAGCCCGGACTTCTTTGAACTCAAAGAAACGCTCAAGGAACCGGTGGTGTTCGACGGGCGCAATCTGTACGAACCCCAGGCGATGACCGAATTGGGCTTTGTCTATTACGCCATCGGCCGGGGCGAACGGATCGCAGACTGAAGCCGGCGCGCCCGAAGTTGGTGCCGGCAGAGGGACTTGAACCCCCAACCTACTGATTACAAATCAGTTGCACTACCAATTGTGCTATGCCGGCGGCGTTTCAAGCTTGCTGGAGAATGGGCGGATTGTAGGGAATCGGCGCGCGCAACACAATTTGCTTTAAGGCATACGATCGCTACAAGTCCGCACCTCCACCTGCAGGTCCGAGCCCGCCAATTGATTCAACCACGCTGGCCGACTCGGCGCGTCCGCCCGGATCGGCACTTCGATCCAGAAGTACGGTCGGCTGCGTTCGATGAGGTCCATCTCGGGCGCATACCCCAGCCCGCGCAACTGCCGCAACCGGCGTTCGGCGACGGCCAGATCCCGATATAAACCGAGCGAAATGGCGTTTTGCTTTTCATCACCGGCCAATACCTGCAGGTCGTCTATGCCTTTGCGCCGTAGTTCGCGCTCCCCCTCGAACGCCGCGGAGCGACTCACGAACGGCGGCAGATACACCCAGTAGCGCCGCTCGATGACAGTCGTTTCCACTACGTGTATCTCACCGACTTCCGCAGGCAAGCGTTCGGCCTCTGCGCGCGCGGTCCGACGGTCAGGGAAAATCCCGATAGCGCGGCACTGCCGCGGCAGCGGCGGCTCGGTTTTCTGATCCGGAGTTTCATCTTGCGCTGCCAGCTGCGCTTGCTCTGCGGCGCCACTCCCATCGTTCGCCGTAGGAATTTCCTCGCGTTTCGGGGAGGGCTCAATGTGCGCCGTACCCGGAGCGGAACGTCCGCCGGCCGACGTCGTTGCCGGTTCACGCTCGGAGAGCAGGGTCAGGGAGGCGATGCCGGGATCGGTCGCCGGCACCACGGTGCGGCGCGGCTGACCGCTCCCGTGAATCATCCACAAGGCGAACGCGAGATTGAAGAACAACAGTACGGCGGCGATCAAGATGCGCATACGACCCCTCGTGACACGACCGCCAAGCCCTCCAATACCAGGTCTGGTGCGTACTCGAACGGATGCCGCAACAAGCTCAACATGCTCGACGCATCGCCACCGGTAATCAAATACCGCATCGGTGAACGCAGTTCACCGCCTACATCTGCAACTACGCGATCGATGAACGCCACTATCGCGTACAACGTACCACCGCGTACGGCGTTGTGCGTGTCGCGCGCCAATAAGGAAATTGCCTGATCGGCGTCGCTATCGAGCGAAATCTGTGCGCAACTACCAAGGCTGACTTTCATCATTTCGAGACCCGGCACGATCAACCCGCCGAGGTGCCCGCCTTCCTTGTCAAGCACGTCCACCGTAACCGCACTACCGCAATCCACTACACAGGCGGCCGCCGAGCCGCGGGCCCGAGCCGCCACCATTGCCAGCCAGCGATCCACCCCGAGACGACCGGGGTCGCGATAGGCATTGCGCACACCAAAGCTATCGGCCTGCGCCTGGACGGTCAGGATCTCCGACTGCCAACGCTCACGGCACCAGGTTGAAATCTGTTCCGTCACCGGCGTTGCCGCGACGCTGGCGATCAAGACGCGGCGCGGCGGTGCAAGCACGGCCCACTGCTGTTCCAGCGCGGCATCGCTGCTCAATTCGGTGACGTTCAGCCGCCCGCGCAGGACCAAAGCCTCATCTTCCAGGAGGGCCCATTTCAAAGCCGTATTGCCGACGTCCACCAATAACGTCATGTCGGCAACCGCAAACTGACCTCGCCGGAAGCGAATCGAAGCGTGTCATCACCGCTTCGCACCAGGAGTGCACCGGATGCATCTACGCCGAGAGCGGTACCTGCGATTCGCCGCTGGGGCAAATGCAATTCGACGTCGCAGCCCGCGGCCACATCGCGCACACGCCATTCCGGAATGAATGCCTCCAGGCCGCAGCGCTCATACTCGGCAAGACCCGCGAGAATTGATCCCAGCACCATCGCCGCCAGTTGATTGCGAGTCGGGCAGCCGGGCCCGAGCGCATTGCGCAAATCGGTCCACGGCTGCTCCACGAGCGCACCGCTCGCCGCCGGCATGTCGACATTGATGCCGACACCGACCACAACATCGCACGGGCCGGTCGCCTCTCCCGCCAACTCGATCAAGATGCCCCCCAACTTGCGCTGTTGCCAAACCAGATCGTTGGGCCACTTGAGCCCAAGGTCCTCAACTCCCAGCGCCGCCAGCGCCCGTGCCACCGCCACACCGATCGCCAGGCTCAGGCCCGCAAGACCGGCAGCGCTGCCGGAAAATCGCCAATACACCGACATATAAAGGTTGGCCGCGAACGGGGAGACCCAGGTGCGACCACGCCGACCGCGACCGCCGGTTTGACGCTCCGCCAGACACGCGAAACCGCACGCCATATCGTCGTCAAGCGCCGTGCGTAGATAACGGTTGGTCGAGTCCAACTCGGGGTGAACGACCAGGCCGCCGAGCAGCGGGCGGATCTCCTGGGAAAGGGCCGCATCGACGGCGGACGCGTCCAGCAGGTCCAGTGCGGCCTGCAGGCGATAGCCACGGCCACGCACGGCATGCACCTCCAGGCCCAAGGCTTCGATTCGGCGGATATATTTCCACACAGCGCTGCGGGAAATACCCAGCCCGCGCCCGAGATCGTCGCCACTGTGAAAACGGCCATCAGCGAGCGTCTGCAAAATGCGGTAGGTGTAGTTCATCGCGAAAGTGTATCAGACCGGGGTCGCGGCTTACGGCGCCTCGATTGCAGCATACATGACTTGTTTCGAATATAACGCTTCGCTAAAGAAACGGTCGGCATTTCAAGAATGTGAGCAGACCGCCGCTATTGCCATTACGAAGACCCAACTTCAACTCAAGATTATGGAACGAGCTTATGGACAGTAGAGCGCTCCTCGGCATATTGCTGCTGGTCACGGTCGTCGCGCCCGCCGCTTACGGCGTCGACACCTTGTACGACGCCCGCTTCAAGCAGTGGACCGAACAAGCCCAGAAAGGGGATGCGGACGCCCAATACAATCTCGGCAACGCATATCTACGCGGCACCGAAGTCGCCCGCGACTATGACGCCGCCGCGTCCTGGTTTGAAAAAGCAGCTGAGCAGGACCACGTCAAAGCCCTTTACAAGCTGGGTTACCTGTACTTGGAAGGCAAAGGCCTGAAACGCGATTATGGCAAGGCTTATAAATACTTGCGCCGCTCCGCCCAGCATGAGTATTCGCCTGCCCAGTTCTACCTCGGCGAGCTATATGCGGATGGCAACGGGGTTGCTCAGGACAGCACCAAAGCCTTGTATTGGCTGTCCCAAGCCGCGGACGACAACTACGTACCGGCGAAAGCAGAGGTGAGCCGGATCAAGGAACTGATTGCCGCCGAAGAGGCCGCCGAAAAAGCCCGTGCCGCGCGCGAGGCCGCAGCGACCGAAGTCGCGGCAAAGGAAGCCGCAGCCCGGGAAGCCGCCGCCAAAGCGGCCGAAAATCGCCCGAAACCGAAACCGGTGGCGAAGGTGGAGGCCAAACCTGCGCCCGCAGTGGTGGCGAAAGCGGAACCGACGCCAGAGCCGAAACCCGCCCCCAAACACACGCCGGAGCCGGTCGCGGTTGCGGTCGCAAAAGCCAAGCCGGAGCAACCGGCGGAGGTCGATACCAAGGCGCTTTTGTTGGCCGGGCATTGGCTAAATGCAGGGGGCGAACCGTCCAAGCACATGCCATCGGAACTGAACAAATGCAGCATCGAGGGAGACTCGGTGGTCTGCGAAACCGAACGTCTCAAACGCACCAATGTATTCGCGCGAATCGACTACATGGTGAAAGCGAAGTTCGGCCGCTTCAGTGAGGATGGCCAATTCATGGGAACCTACCGGACCAACGTCCTGTACGTACGCCCGGACGATCCGGACAATACCAGTCACAGCGAAGACGATGTTCCCAAGCTTGGCTGGAAACAACAAACCATCATCAAATGCAAATTCACGGGCAAGGACCAGCTCGACTGCGTCAACGACAATTTCAAGCGGGAACATTTCACCCGCGCTGCAGCAGGCTGACTCCCGGACGCGGTCGGCTCAGTCGGCCGCGTCGCCACCATTTAACCACTGCTTCCGGCAGCGTCCTTCGTCGACGATTTTCATGTAACACGTGTCAGCCGGTGCTGGTCGCAGCTGTACCGGCAACTCCCACAATTCGTCGCGCCGAAAGCCGTGGATATTGACCGTGTCGCCGGGAGCATAGCGCTGCAACCGTCCTTCGAGCGTGCGGCCGTTGACCCGGATTCCATCAATGGCGATCAATTCGTCGCCGGCAGACAAGCCGGCCTCCGCCGCTCCGCTTCCTTCCAATACCACTGCCAGCCGCGCTGAATCGCCGTCATTCGCCAGCCGCACGCCGAGCACCAGCAAGGCTTGATCACGGGTCGATGGCTTGCCGCCTTTATCTTTCGCAGAGTCTGCGCCACGTACATGCATTTCAACGCCGAACGAGGCAAGAAGCTCGGCCAGGTCCGGGTCGTCGGTGCCTTCCACCCAGTGGCGCAGCCGTTGACCGGCTTGGGCGCCGGCCATCTCCGACACCAGCACAAAAATGCCGTCTTCCGGCACCCCGATATCCTGGCGGCCATAGGTCTGCCACATCGCGCGCAAGAGATCGTCCAAGCTCACCTTGCCCCCAGAGTCGCGTCGCAGCATCAGATCGAGTGCCAGTGCAATCACGGCGCCTTTAGCGTAATAACTGATGATCGCATTGGGCGCGTTCTCGTCCTGCTTATAGAATTTGGTCCAGGCGTCGAAGCTCGATTCGGCCACGCTTTGTTTGAATCTCCCCGGCGTGCGCAACACCCGCGTCACGGCTTGGCTGACCATCTCCAAATAGCTTTCAGCGCTGATTAATCCGGCACGATACAGCGCCAGTTCGTCGTAATACGAAGTGATGCCTTCGAACGCCCACAACAGCTTGGTGTGGACTTCGTGACGGAGATCGTATGGCAGAAACGCAGCGGGCTTGATGCGCTTGACGTTCCAGGTGTGAAAGTATTCATGACTGCACAACGCAAGAAAATCGCGATATGCATCGTTGATCTCAGGTTCACCGGTGCGCGGCAAGCTGTCGCGGCCGGTCATCAAGCTGCACGAAGCCCGATGCTCCAAACCGCCGTAGCCGTCTCCCACCACCGTGACCAGAAATAGGTAGCGCTCCATGTCCGGCAGTTCGCCAAACAGTCGCACGTGGTAAGTGCAAATCTGCTCTAGATCGGTACAGAGTCGCGTTAGATCGGCCTGGTGCCGGCCATAAAGCGCGACGTGATGGGGCACACCGGCGACCGTGAATGTAGTCTGGGCAAAGGTGCCGATTTCCACCGGATGATCAACCAACGCGTCGTAGTCAGCAGCCGTGTATGTACCAAAGCCCCACTCAGCCGCCCCGGCGCGCGGTAATGATGTCGCCACACGCCAATCGGCGTACGACTCGCCTTCAGGCCGGCGTATCTCAACTTCGCACCGCTGCGTCGCCCGGCCTTCCACGTACATGAACACGCTGGTACCGTTGAAATAGGCGTGGGTGGCATCGAAATGGGCGCCACGTACCGACAGATCCCAGGCATAGACTTCATACTCCAGCTCCAACGAACCTGCGCACGGTTCGCAAAGCCAGGTTTGTTTATCGACTTTCGAAACCGTAACCGCTTGCCCGTCGCTGTTCGCCGAAACCCGCCCTACGTTTTTCGCGAAATCGCGAATCATGTAACTACCTGGAATCCAGGCCGGTAACGAAAAGCGCTGCCCGGAATCCTCCGGGTGGGGCACCGTGCAGCGCACGTGGTAGATATGAGCGTAGGGCCGGGCGAGAGAAATTGTATAGCGAATGGTCACGGCTGACTGCCAGAGATGGTTGCTCGGCTGAGCAAAATACCACGATGCGGCCGATCCGTGCAGTCGGGAAGACCGCTCCGCCTGTTATTCCGGTTTCATCGCCGGCGCAGGAATCGGAGAATGCTCACCGAGAAATGTCATCGCGGCGCATCTCGCGTAAAAAAAGGCGGCCTAGGGCCGCCTCTTTCCACGAAGATTGCAATGCGTCGAAGAAGTGCGATCAATGACCCTTGCGGCGACGCGCGACGCCCAGACCTGCCAACCCGATTCCCAACAGCGCGAGGGATGCAGGTTCCGGCACACTGGTGCCGCCACCGTCGGTAACCGGGGGCGCTTGGAAGCTGATTTGATCCTCCAATACGAAATAGCCGTAGCCGCCAGCCGTCAAACCGGGGAAGTTCACGACCCCGGTGTCGTTGGTGGCGGACGTCGACGAAATGTTGGTGAAGAAAGTGGTACCCAGCAACGCTCCGGTGGAATCAAAATATTGACCGAAGTAGGTGGCGCCTGGGCCGCTGCCCGGGTTGGCAATGGGGCTCTGACCGTCCCCATCGAAATCGAAAATGCCAAGGCCACTGGTACCGACACCCGTGAGTGACAAGGAATTGAGCGTACCGCCCGTGTCATTCTGGACACCGGCAAGGGTGTCTTCTATACCGTCCGTGGACGGGATGGTGGGATCCACCAAAGTATCCACGGAACCGTCTGCATTGAATCGATATACCACCGCGCAACTCGTAGCGACGCCCACTGTGGGACACTGGGTCAAGCTGCCCGGGGTAGCGGTAATCACCGCTGCATGAGCGCCGCCGGCGGCGAACAAACCACAGCCGGACAACGCCAGGCACAACGCACGCGTAAAAGTTTTCATCTCACCCTCCCATTGTGAATTCCGGAACACACAAGGCTGCTGCTTGGCATCCGACGCTTTTCCATGTCCTACCGGGGCAGCGCCCCGGCTGAAACAGGCTGCCACCTTCCGTGAGCAGCGATCCGTACTGAGGACGTGCTCGAACAAGCAGCAAACATGCCATGGTGCAATGCAGCTGCGCGCAACCCTTTGAATTCATGCGGAAGAGAAATCAGAATGGCAGGGCGCCAAGGCGGCGACACAATTCACGCCTGTAAAAGGCCGCCAGTTCGCCTAGGGCGTTCGGTGCGCTTTTAGTTCATGGATAATCACTCGATTTTTCCGCTGCTTAGATTATGCGCAGCCGCGGCGGCGAAGATTTGCTCAGGTCACAATCCGTACTACAAGGCATGGTTTGTTGTAAACAAATGTGACACGACCCCCGGGGTACTGGAGTGAAGCTTCGTGGAGTCAGTCGATCCGGCCGCCTCGAGATTTCGATCGCCTGCTAATGCTTCTTGTCGACAGCGCGTATGATCACCAATCGCTGTCTATCGTTAACCCAGATCGCGACAAGGCTCGCGGCATACTCCTTCGGAAGACCTTCCCCGGGGGAAGGTGTGCGTTGGGGCGCCCGGTTGGGATCATCCCAGATATATGCGCTGCAGCCCGACAGACCCTCGCACGCGAGAAATCCGGCTGCTCGCCAATCCGTCATGCCCAGCCCCTTGGGACAGACTAGGATTTTCGTGGTCGAGTCGCCGGCACGCACCGTACAGTGGGACGCAGAGGGACTCTCGGATTCGTCAGCGGGTTCGGCGTTGACTTGCACCGCGAGGAAGGAACATACCAACAGCAATGCCGCCTTGAAGATCGGCTTCATTGTTCTGCTCAGGTTGTACACCGTTGCACCCCAAAATCGGCGACGCCAACAAGAGAGCACCCGCCCCGCGCCAACGGGGTGGGTGCTGGTCCTGAGCGACGTCTCGATCGGCGGTCAGGCTAGACAGTGCGCCGGGCGCGGCGTCCAGCAAGCCCGATGCCCATCAGCCCCATTGCCAGAAGCGCGATTACATTGGGCTCCGGCACCGACGGCGTCGGGGGCCCGACGATCTGGCCGACTTTGTTGCCAATTGCAGTGCCGAACGCGGTGAAATTGGTAACTGGCAACACCCAGGCGCTACCGGTGAGTGGATTCGGTGGCACCGAGTCCGCCGTCAGAATCACCGAGCAACCTGAGTTCACCGAACATGTCGGATTGAACACGAGTTGTGCAATCGATGACGTGCTTGCGCCGGGACCGACGGCTTCGCCGGTCAGGGCATCGATGGCGGCCGCCTCAGCCGCTTGCGCGGCTGCAATCGCGGCGGTCTGACTGTTGGGGACGCCGTCAGTGGCCAAGTTGATAATCGACGAATTGGTCCCAGGCAGGAAATTGGCCGACCCGGTCAGTGCCGAGACGAGTGCATTGATTCCCAGATCGGTCGCCGTGCCGCCACCGGCCTTGGAGATGGAACTGATGGCGTTGGCAACACTGGTGCGGGTCGCCACGGAATCGATGACGGTCGGAGAGACTTCAACCGACGCACTCGTTCCAAACTGCACGATGGTGACTTCCACCGAACTGTCGGTCGGCAAGCTGTTGACCGCGTTGGCCCAGCCATTCAGCTGAAGCTGAAAATCACTGGATGAAACGCTGCCTGATGCATCGAGGGCAGCGCCCAGCTGAATTATGGCGGCCCCGGCCGTGCCGCCCGTCACCATGAGCGCTAAGCCCAGGAACGTGTTTCGCAGGAGTCTAGTGGTGATCACAGTAGTATCCTCATTTGGAAAGATTTGGGTCAGTTAACGTTTGGCTTGTTCCCAAACCCCCAGCTAGTGCACGCTAGTGGTCCGGTCTGACGCACGCCTTCATCAAGCAAACTTTGTTCCAAGGACCACATCCGAATAAATTTCCGAGACTTGCGAATACCACAATGCATGTACTGTAAACGCGCCCGACGATCAGCTTTGGCGTTGACCCGACGTTCCACGCGCTGCAACGTTGCAGATGCAGTCTGCGAATCAATAGCCTGTTGAATTCACGACACAAACGGCGAGGGCCGCGCCACCCGTAGTTTTTTCGAAAGATTCCCGACAGTGGATCCTCTTCATCACACCCGAACAGACTGCCGCGATTCTCAAGCTCCAGGGGGGCGGGCCTAAAGCGGCCGAGATCTGCCACCGCCAGACTATGCATTACTGCACTTCCACACCCAGCCTATCTACGTAGGGCGGCGGTGATCCCTGGGGGCAGGTGGGCAAGTGGGCAGGCGAGGGGCTCATGTGTCCCTGGACAAATGCAGCCGACGGGAACGCGGAGCACGCATGTGCCGACCCGCGAGCCGCTTTATGGCTGGCGCATAGCCCAAGAAAAAACCCCCGGGTCATGCGACCGCGGGGGTTGGATTTAAAAGCCTGGCAGTGACCTACTTTCACATGGGGAAGCCCCACACTATCATCGGCGCTGAGCGGTTTCACTTCCGAGTTCGGGATGGGATCGGGTGGTTCCCACTCGCTATTGCCGCCAGGCAAACTTTTATGCTTGACCGCCTTTACCGGCCGGCAATCGAAGCAAATTGGGGAAGTCAGCAGGCGTTAGGGTCTGTCGCAAACAACAGCGACTTGGGATCGTTACGCGACCATGCCCAACCAAACTGCTTGGGGTTATATGGTCAAGCCTCACGGGCAATTAGTACTGGTTAGCTTCATGCATTACTGCACTTCCACACCCAGCCTATCAACCTCGTAGTCTTCAAGGGCCCTTCAGGGGACTCGAAGTCCCAGGGAGACCTAATCTTGAGGGGGGCTTCCCGCTTAGATGCTTTCAGCGGTTATCCCGTCCGTACATAGCTACCCGGCAATGCCACTGGCGTGACAACCGGAACACCAGAGGTACGTCCACTCCGGTCCTCTCGTACTAGGAGCAGCTCCTCTCAAGTCTCCAACGCCCACGGCAGATAGGGACCGAACTGTCTCACGACGTTCTAAACCCAGCTCGCGTACCACTTTAAATGGCGAACAGCCATACCCTTGGGACCTGCTACAGCCCCAGGATGTGATGAGCCGACATCGAGGTGCCAAACACCGCCGTCGATATGAACTCTTGGGCGGTATCAGCCTGTTATCCCCGGAGTACCTTTTATCCG